>JAXLWU010000030.1:0-60260 GCA_046328335.1 Thermomicrobiales bacterium | reverse complement strand
GTCGCCAGATTGGCCGGAAACCAGGCACCTCGGGTCTTGGTTGCGGGCACGAACCGCGGTTCCTTTGAACTGTTTCGCGTCGCGTCTTCGTTCGTGGGAACAGTGCGCAACATCGAGGACTCTGCCTGACGCCGCGTGTCGAGGTTGGTGAGGATCTCGCGCCAGACGCGGTCACTCGTCCCTTGCGATGGGCGTTCGCCCATGCGTTGTACCTGATCGATCGTTGCCGCAAGATCCGGGTTGAGGTCCGGGAGTGGTCCGGCATCCTGGCGCACCAGTGCGTCCCAGTAGCGCCCCACGTCCTCCATCACCGCGCGATCATCAGCCATAAGGCTCTTCCTTCGCGCTACCAAACAGCGCCCGCAAGCGGACGACGGCCCGGTATTGCGCGGCGCGAACCGCGCCGTGATTTCTGCCCAGCACGCTGGCTATTTCCTTGTCGGTAAGACCGGCCAACCGCAACTCGACGACTCTGCGCTGCTCATCTGTGAGCTGCGCCAGCAGGTCGTAAAGCGACCGCCGCATTTCAGCCGACAAGGCGGCCTCTTCCGGCGACGCTGCACCGTCGAGTAGCGCCTCGGCGTCACTCAACGCCGCTGTCGGGTGTCGATGCCGATCTCGATACTGGTTGACGACGACATTGTGCGCGATCGTAAAGAGCCAGGACCGGAACGAGCCGTCCCGCTCATTTGGCCGGAATCGCGGCAGCGCGATCAACGCTCTGGTGAATATCGTGCTCGCCGCATCCTCCGCCGCGTGCGCGTCCCCGAGTCGTGCGTGGCAATAGCGGTAAACGGCGTCGAAATAGGATTCGTAGAGCGGAGCGAACGCGGTGGGGTCGCGCTGCGCACGCGCGATGAGAAGCGCTTCGGTTCCGGAAGTCGCGGGTGCCGACTCGTTCAAGGCGATTGCCGGATGCGATAGGCCCACTATGCGGGCTCCTCGAGCCAACAAGCAGCGTGTTCGATGAGGTAAACACCAGCGACATGAGAATGTTACGGGATGGTCGCGCGTCTGCAAGCCGGCCTTGGCTCGCTGGTGATCGGCAGTCAGCAATCGGCTTTCCATTCTCGCCGTCTGGCCGACTCAACTCTTGCCAGCTTTCTTCTCGCCGACTTCTGTTCTTGCCGACTTGCCGACTTGCCGGCTCGAAATGACAGAAATCGGTCATGACAGCACGCACCGCACCACATATGGTGCGTGGCATGAAGAACAGCCTCGCCGCCGTCCTCATCGTCGCGATGCTCGCCACGAGCGTCCTCATGATCCTCGATTTCCTCGCGCTGCAAACCGGCGGGGAGGCATTGATCGCCGCGGGACCAGGCGTTGCAACCAGGGCCGATCGCGCCCGCATCGTCCAATCCTTCTACGACGCGGCGAACGCCGATTCGGCTGGCCCCACATCCTGGACTCTTGCCGCGGTCGTCTCGCCCGGCGTCGAGGTTCACCTGCCATCGGGTCGCATCGCGCGCGGCCTCGGCGCATTACGTGAGCAGTTGAACGACGTCAGTCAGGACGGGGAGATCATGCTCGACCCGGCGCGACTGATCGACGATGGCGCCGAGGTCGCCGCGATGATCGAAGGACGCGCGCCAGCGCGGACAGACGACATGGGCGAAAGTGATAGGTCGTCTCTCCTCTGGCGCACGGTCGATCTGTTTCATATCGAGCAGGGGATGATCACCGGGTACTGGCCCGGATCTCCCGGTGAACCGCCGGCGGCGTCCATTCCGGCGGTTGCCGTTCCGGTAACGCCCGGCGACGTGGGTGTGTCGCTGACCCGGCTCGAGTTAGGAACCGGTGCGGCCGCCGTTTCGCTCCACGCGGCGCTGCCACACCTCTTTCTCGTGGAAAGCGGCTCGTTCACCGCTACCGGCAACAAGGGGGTTTACGTTGCCTTTGCTGGCGAGCAACGCGTCTCCCGCCTCGAACCCAAGGCCGGCGCCGCGCAGTTCGCGCTTCACCCCGACGATGTTCTCTTCATGCCCGATGGCGACGGTCCCACCATTCGGGCTGCGGCCGGCCCGGTTGGGGTTGGGCTCAGTCTGCTGATCGGGCCACAGACCCGGATCGACAACCAGGTCAGTCCACTCCCGCGCGATGTCGTCACCGTGATGGGAATGCACGATGCTACCCGCGTCGGAGTCCCCTTCACCTGGGAAAATGGGGCGCTAACGGAGACCCTGGCGGTGGCGATGCTGCCCGCTGCTGCGGCTCCGACGAATCGTTTGGAGATTGCCAGCGTGCCGCTCCAGATTCTACCCGGTCAGCGCGAGACGAGGCTCCCCCCTGGTGTGTTTCGCCTCGCTATCGTGCGCTCTGGGTCAATCAGCGCTTCCGGCAGGATCGACCAAGCGACCTCTGGAAGCACGCCTTCGCCTGCTGTCAGCGAGCCCACTGAAGCCAAAATTGGTAATGGGACTGACCGGGACGAAACCACCTCGTACCGACGCCTCTACGCGACGGGCGAGGCATTTGTGATCCAGCCCGGAGACGATCTCCTCCTGGGTAGCGATGGCAAAATGGCCGCCGACCTGTTGCTGATCGAGGTCAGCACTCCTTCGGTGCGCTGACGCCGAATCAATACACCTGGCGAACGCTTGCCTCAGCGGTTTCGGGGATGAATCATGAAGGTACGCGAGTGGCGTGAGGTCACGAACGCTGCCTGCTGGGTCTTTGACGCACTGGCGCAAGTAATAGCGAGGTGAAGTAGGTATGCCGGTCGAACGAGGACTCGAGTGTCGTCCCGACGAAGGAGGGACCTCGGCGCGTTAGCGATCGGCCATGAACGCCGAGATGCCTCGCTGCGGCTCGGCATGACACTTTTTTCGCACGCCGCTCAGAGCAGACCCAGTCTGACCGCGACCGCCACCGCCGCCGCGCGCGACGAAACATCAAGCTTGCCGAGGATGTTGCGGACGTGGTTCGCGACCGTATGGCGGCTCACGCACAGCCGTGCCGCGATCTCCTGGTCCCGACACCCCTCCGCCACCAACGACAGCACGTCACGTTCACGGGGAGAAAGCGGTGCGGTGGGAGCTGCCAGGTCCATCTGAAACCTCCGTCGGTGGTGCGAATGCCAGCGGCTACCCTTCTAAACACCGACGCGCGGCAGATGTGACGCTCGGCGGAGCGCTGAGCGGAGAACCCGCGGGGTTAGCCGCTCCCCATGGCAATCGCCTCGACCGGATCGAGCGGCCAAATTGGGCGGCGCACCTTGTGAAAGGTGAGACGCGAAAGGTCCGCGCCGGTGATCCCTGGCCCTTCAACAAGCACCACCCGCCGCGCGATCGGTTCGAAGGCGGCCCGGAAATGCCCCTTGCCCTTGAGACCGAGCACCCGGTGCCGGGTTGGGTCGATGCCGTGACAACGAAAGACATTGAGGTCGATCGGCGTCTCGGCCCGCGTCGTCACCAGCACTTCGATCGGCGGCGCAGGTGGGCCATAATCTGGTTCACAGAGAAGCACCGCGCTCGGCCCGAGGTCTACCTGCAATCCAGCCATCATCGGGCCGTCGTTCTCGTACTTGCCGTCACTGAGCAACTTCACGTATGCGCGGACTGGGAGTGGATCGCCATGGAGACGATCGGTCTTGCCGCCGAGGTCAACCGCGATCGTTCCACCTGGTCCGGCCGCGGTGGCCATGCGGACCACCTCTGGATCCTTGACAAGTGCGACCGCCGCGCCGTGAACCTGCAATCCGAACAGAAAGCGGATCAACTCGACGCTGTCGCCTGGCCCCCCCGTCCACGGATTGTCGGCGATATCGACCAGCACGAGTGGCCCGCTAACCGGCATCTCCATGTCTGATTCGTCATCGAGCGATCGAATCAACTCCGCGGCATGCTCGAAGGTTGCCACACCGCCGCGGAATCCATCGCGTAACGACCAGGCGAGCGCCGCCAGTTCGTCCGCAAACTGGGCGGCCACCTCCGGTTCGTTATCGGTGGTGACAAGGACCCCAAAACCCGCATCGACGACATCCGCTGGCGGAAATCCGCCCGCCACCGTGACATTGATGACCCGCGAATCCTCTTCCATCTCCGAGGCACGTTCCATCAACGCGCGCATCGGCATGCGGCCAGTCGTCATTCGTTGCGAGGTCGGCAGCATTGGCGGTTTTCGCAGCGCCGCTACGGGATGGATGTCGTCGCGCATCAGCCGCGCCAGAATCTGGCACGCTTCTTCCGCCCGCTCCGCCATATCGACATGCGGATAGGTGTCATAGCCAACCAGCACATCCGCCAGATCGACCATGCGGGGCGAAATGTTGGCATGGAGATCGAGGGTGGCGACGATTGGAACGTCCGGACCGATGATATCGCGCACGGCCTGTAGGATGAATCCCTCGCCGTCATCGTCGATCTCCGTAACCATCGAGCCATGAAGCGCCAGCAACACGCCGTCCAGCGGCCCCTCGCGCATGGCGCCTCGCAGCCCGTCCTCGAGGAGCCGGGTCAGGCGCTCGATCGCATCACGGGTGACGAGACCGGATGGGGTTGCCCAGACTGCCATGATCGGAATCAGGTCAAAGCCCTGAACCTCGGCCCCGGTGGCAAAGCCGCCAAACTCCGTGTTCGTCCCGAGCGCGGCCTCGATCGCATCTCGTCCGAAGTGCAGACCTGAGGCTTCGAACGCCGCGAAGTCCGTGCGGACCGAGGAAAAGGCGTTCGTTTCGTGAGAAATCTGGGCGGCAGCGACACGGGGAGCCATGGCCTAGCCGTTGGTCGGCAACGGGAGGTTGGGGCTGGCCGGCCCGCGCAAGCCAAGTAGCGTCCGAACTTGGGCAGGAGTCGCCAGCGGCCGGCCGAGTTCGTTGGCAATGCGCACCACACGGGACACCAGTTGCCGGTTGCTCTGCGCGAGTTCGCCCTTGCGGTACCAGATATTGTCTTCGAGACCGGTCCGTACATGGCCCCCCATGGCCATCGCGGCCATGCCCAGCGGAAGTTGCGCACGGCCAATACCGCAAACGGACCAGTGCGATTGCGGCGGAAGCATATCGACCATGTGCTGGAGTTGCTTCACCTCAGGTGGGCTGCCGCCGCGCACGCCGAGCACAAACTGGAACCAGAAGGGTGGCTCGAGCAGACCGTCATCGATCAGGCGAATCGCGTTCCATATGTGTCCCGGCTCGAAGCACTCGATCTCCGGTTTGACGCCTTTCGCCTTCATGCGAAGGGCCAACTCACGGAGAAATCCAGGTGAGTTGACGAAGACGCGCTCGCCAAAGTTGAGCGAACCACAATCAAAAGAGGCGATCTCCGGCGCGAGTTCGATCGGCGCCATGCGCTCCTCATCGCTCGAAGTTCCCGCTCCGCCGCCGGTGCTCATGTTGATGATGACGTCTGATCCAGCGCGCTCGACGAGTTCGCGGACCTTGGCGTAGCGGAGGGGGTCACACGTCACTTTCTCCTGGTCGTCGCGGACGTGGATGTGGATGATGGCCGCGCCGACCTCACCGCACATGATCGCCTCGCCAGCGATCTCGCCCGGCGCGGTGGGAACGTTCGGGTTCTGGGCTTTGGTTGGCCAGGAGCCAGTAGTAGCGGCGGAAATAATGAGCGCATCGCGCGGGAATACGTCCGGTGACTGGGCGGAGTCACTCATGGGCGGGTCCGTGAACCTCTCGCATCCGGTGGCGATCGCGCCACCCGTCTCGGAACCCGACTATACCGATCACAGGGGGCGACGGCAAGAACTTACCCACCACCTGAACCGGCCAAGACTCAGACTGCTGATTTTCCCGGCGCAATGATACGAAACGGGTCAGCCTTCCTGACCAGGAGCGGCCTTCGGGATGTGGATGGTACGTGGTGCAGCGCTGATCATCGGCGTTTGCGTAGGCCAATCCGCGCACTTCTCGTTGGCTACGTGCGAAGATATGCCGCACGCTCCCAGGGAGTGACGACCGTCTCGTAGAGCGCGATTTCAGACCGCTTCACCTTCAGCCACTCCGGCCCAACGATCGCTCCCAGCGCATCCATGATCAGGGGATCGGCCTCCACCGCCGAGAGCGCCTCGTTCGC
This sequence comes from Thermomicrobiales bacterium, assembly GCA_046328335.1. Taxonomy (GTDB): domain Bacteria; phylum Chloroflexota; class Chloroflexia; order Thermomicrobiales; family UBA6265; genus JACCXM01. The sequence goes on along the minus strand of JAXLWU010000030.1, from coordinate 54,231 downwards.
CGTTCGCGGCAAAAGGGCCACTCTCTGCGCCGCCGCGTCGGCGGCGGAGATATGGCCCAGATCGCCCCGCGCGGGAACGCCAGGATCGGCGCCGCTTTCAATCCCGTCGCGGCCGGCGGCGAGCAGCGCCGTCAGATAGATGTACGGATTGGCGGTATTGTCCCCAGAGCGGACCTCGATCCGTCGCCGCGCGCCACCGGGAATGCGGATGAACGAAGAGCGATTGCCGACCGCGTAGGCGACATGTGCCGGCGCCCAGGAACCTGGGAGCAATCGCTTGTAGGAGTTCACTGTCGGTGCGCCAACCCCCGCGAGTGCCGGCGCATGGCGGAGCAGCCCGGCGAGAAACGCGCGCCCGGTCGCGGAAAGTCCACTGGGATGATCGTTCTCGCCTTCCATCGCATTCCAGCCATCGTTGGTCCAGAGTGAGAGATGGACGTGCATGCCGCTGCCGCCGGCTCCTGCGAACGGCTTGGGCATGAAGCTCGCGACCAATCCCTCGCGGCGAGCGACGCCGCGGGCCAGATCGTGGACCGATAGCAGGTCGTCCGCGGCCTTGATCGGATTGGCGTGGCGGATATTGATTTCGAACTGGCCCGGCCCAAATTCCGTCGCAATCTGTTCGATCCCGACCCCAGCGGCCTCTAGCGTATCGCTCATCCGATGCAGCAATTCCGCGTTGGTTTCGAGACCATCGAGGGTGAACATGCCTCGCGGCTCGAACGGAACAGGCTCCCCGTGTTCACCGATCCGGAAGAGGTACCCCTCCGGCTCAAACGCGGCCTGCACCGAGAGCCCAAGCGCCGCCAGCGCGTCGACTTGCTGTTGCAGCAGCCAGCGCGGATCACCGCCCCAGGGATCGCCGCCCTCCTGCCGCATCCAGCAATAGGCATGGCCGGTCGCGGGAACCAGAGGGTAGATCGCAAAGGAATCAGGATCGGGCACGGCAAAGAAGTCGCCACTATCCGCTTCGAATCGCGTGTCCGGGGCGCCGATATCGAGGACGTTGTGCCCGAGATTCGCCTGGGCGAAGGTGATCCCCTTCAGCAGCGTCGTCTCGAATCGGGCGCGTGGAATCGATTTGCCCTGGGTGCGGCCGTTATAGTCGGCGTACGCCACCCATAGGTGCTCGACTCCATCCGCGAGCAACCGTTCGAGCAGACTCCGTTGGGCCGCTCCCAGTGCTGTGGCCACTCCTCGTCTCTCCGTACTTCATTTTTCCGATTCCAGCGTCGCGAAATCGTAGCACCGAGCCGACCCGAACCCGGAAGCCAACAAACAAGGGATCTATCAGAGCGGAGCAAACACCCTCTACCCAGGGGTTCGCGGTTCGGCGACATCGGGAGGAGTTGATTCCCAGCCTCGAGGCCGCCCGTGGACAATCCCCTGCCCGGCTGGCAACGCGTCGCGCAACGCCTCAATCGTCCGCGCCAGACGGGGATGCACCACCTCTGGCGCGATTTCCGCCAGCGGCCCCAGCACAAACGCCCGCTCATGCAAGCGCGGATGCGGCAGCGTCACAAAGGGATCGTCTGCCACGACTGCGTCCACTATCAGGAGATCGAGATCGATCGTTCTCGGCGCGTTAGGAAACGAGCGCGTCCTCCCCAAATGCTCCTCGATCCGCAATAGGCCGGCCATCAGTTCTCGCGGCGACAGCGCGGTCTCGAGTACGAGTGCCGCGTTGAAGAAGCGCGGTTGCGCCAGATACCCGACCGGCTCCGACTCATAGAGGGAGGAAACGGCCGTCACTTTCCCAAGCGAGCCGATCTCACCGATGGCGCGGCGTAGTGTCTCTTCCCGATCCCCGAGATTGGCCCCGAGACCGATCAGCGCCGTGGCCACCGATCAGGTCCCTGGTCCGCCGGGCCAGGAGAGAGCGACATCCGGTATCTTGCGGACGACGGCGTCCGTCATCTTCGCTACGCGCGCCATCGCACGCACATCATGTACCCGGACAATGTCGGCCCCGCCGTTGATCGCCAGCGCAACCGTAGCGGCCGTACCCTCCAGGCGATCGTTCTCGGGTAGACCGAGGACCCGCCCGATCGTGCTCTTTCGCGATGTGCCGGCGAGCAGCGGACGCCCCAGCGCCCGCAACTCAGGCAATCGTCGCAGCAACTCCAGATTCTGTCGCCAGTCCTTGCCGAATCCAAAGCCGGGATCGACGATCAGCAAATCCCACGCGATCCCGGCTGCCAACGCCCGGTCGAGCCGCCGTGACAGTTCGCGCAAAACACTGGCAACCAGATCGACACCTGGTTCCGGAACGAGGTCATGCATCACCACGACCGGCACCCCGAACGAGGCAACGACCGCCGCCATCTCCGGATCGGCGGACAGACCTCGCACGTCATTGACCATGTCCGCCCCGGCCGTCAGGGCCTCGCTGGCAACGGCCGCCCTGCTGGTGTCCACGGAAATCACGAGGTCGGTCGCCGCCCGCATCGCGCGCAGCGGCGGCAGCAATCGTCTCAGTTCTTCCTCTGCCGAAATCCGGGTGTGGCCGGGACGGGTCGACTCCGCGCCAAGATCGAGCAGATCCGCGCCTTCTTCGATCGCCGACCTGGCGCGATCGACGGCTGAGTCGATGTCTGCTCCCAGCCCATCCCCGGAAAACGAATCGGGGGTGAGGTTGAGAATCGCCATGACATGCGTTCGCTCGCCCCAGCGCAATTCGTGGTTGCGCCAACGGGTCGGCGGATACCCGGTTCCGGCGCCTGACGCCGATTGCGTCATCCCGATCACGGGCGACCGTTGCGAATAAAGGCCATGAATTCCGCGCGTGTCTCGGGCCGGTTGCGAAATCCGCCGCGCATCGCCGACGTAATCATCGCCGCGCCAGCCTTTTCCACGCCGCGAATGGTCATGCAGATATGCACCGCCTCGATCACCACACCACAACCATCGGGATTGAGTTCGTCCACCAGGGCATCGGCGATTTCACTCGTCAGCCGCTCCTGCACCTGCGGCCGCCGCGCGTATCCCTCGACCAGCCGGGCCAACTTGCTCAGCCCGACGATGCGGCCGCGCGGGATATAACCAACGTGCGCGATGCCGGTGAACGGCAGCAGGTGATGCTCGCAGACGGAGGCAAACGGAATATCCCGCAGGATCACCATTTCACGGTGATCTTCGTCAAAGGTCACGCGGAGATTGGCTCGCGGGTCCACGCCAACGCCCGCGAACAGCTCGGCGTAGGCGTCGGCAACTCGCCATGGCGTACGCTGGAGGCCCTCCCGGTCGGGGTCTTCGCCAATGGCGATCAGAATCTCCCGCACCGCCGCGGCTATCCGTTCCCGATCGACCGGGTCACTCACGACGGTCATCCCCCTTCCGCACGGTCTCGCTCCAGGCGCACGCCAACCGCGGACAACACCGCGCCGCGCATTGGCGGGTGCGGTTTTCGCACCACAACGGCGATGCGGTCAACCGGCGGAAATTCAGCGAAAATCGACGTGCAGATCGCTCCCGCGACGGCCTCCAGCAGATTCCGTGGCTCTCCTTCAACCACCACGCGCACGACCTTGAAGACCGCGCTGTAGGAGACGGTGTCCGCGATGTCATCTGATGAGGCCGCGGCCGAGAGGTCGAAGTCCAGCGTCACATCAACCTGAAATCGTTGGCCAAGAACGCGCTCTTCCGCATTGACGCCGTGATAGCCGTAAAACTGAAGACCTTCGAGCAGGATCTGATCTCGTCCTTTGCGCCCGTCAGTCAGCATGGCACAATCACCCGCAGGCCTTGTTCACACATCGAGCGGCGCCGCTTCCACCACAAAGCAGTCATGTCCTTGGCAGCGCTTCATCTCTTCCAGCCGCGCGTGAAGAACGTCTCCCACCTGAATCGCTGCTGCGCCCGGCGTATGCCCCTCCCAGTCGGCCAGCAGATTCTCGAGTTCATACGGATCGTCCGGATAGAAATAGAGCTCGCGTTCGCTGGTATCCCACTCGACGTAGAGCCAATCGACACTGCGCAGCGCGCGATACGCGGGCTTCTGATCGCCATTTTCGTTCTCGAGCAGGACGCCGGCACGCTGCCCATCGGCGAGCAGAGAGTGCCCACTTGGGTCCTCCAGAGTCACCGAAGCGAGTTCGGCTATGGTCGGCGCAAGATCGATGTTGGCCACGATGCGGCTGTCTGAAGTACCGCCTGGCAATGCCGGGCCCATCGCCATCATGGTCACCCGGGTAATCGTGTCGTATGGCAACCCCTTCGCTCGCCAGCGATGGTGTCCCATGGCAAAGCCGTTGTCGGAAAGCACGAAGAGATACGTGTTCGCGAGACGGCCGGTCTCTTCCAGGGCGGCGACGATTCGAATAATGGCTTCGTCCACGGAGAGGAGCGATTGCAGCCGCCGCACCTCGGTTTCCTGCTCGTCCACCGGATCTCCGACTCGCGACTTGCGCAAGAAGGCGGGCTTGTCGCTGATGTCCTCCTCGTCGATCGCGGGGTTCGCTTCGAGTTTGGCGTCGGTGAATTCGTGCAGATGCCGGGGCGCGGGATCGGTCGGTGCGTGCGGGGCACGGGGCGAGAAATAGAGGAATAGCGGCTGATCCGCCGGGGTGGTCTCGATCGTGGCGACGGCCATATCGGCCAGCACGTCCGTCTGATATTCCCCGTCTTTGTACGAGACCGGCTTGCCGTCCTCGTTGAGTTTGAAATCCAGATAGCGGGTCGTGGACGTGGCAGCCCATTCATCCCAGCCGATGGGAACCGGGTCATCGTCGTTGTAGCCGTTGAGATATTTGCCAAACAGCGCGGTGTGATATCCGGCGTCTTGCAGTGTCCGCGCAATCGTGCGCTTCGGGAGACCAGACTCGTCAAACATCGACGCCGCGGTGACGCCACCCTCCCGGTCCTTGTCGTCTCCGAGAAAGATGCCGTGTTCGTGCGCGTAGAGACCGGTCAGGATCGAGGCCCGCGATGGACCGCAGGTGGGCGTGGTGAGAAAGAAATTGGGGAACCGAACGCCACGTTCCGCAAACAGCGCGCTTGTCTGCGGCAACGCCTGCCAATCCGTGTCTCGCATATCGTCGGTGATCACCAGCACCACACTCGGTCTGACCGCATGTTCCACTGGCGTCGCCACCGGAGTCGCAATCTGCGCCCTCGCCACCCCTCGCGTCAAAGGCGGGAGGGATGCGCCAACGCCAATCTTGGCGGCGATTGACAGGAGCATTCGCCGGGATGCTTTCGCGGCGCTCATGTCGTTACTGAACCGTTGGGTTGCATGATGGTGAACTCCTGATGTCCGTCACGACGCTACCGGCGCGTTGGCGTCTCGCCGAGCCACAACCATTGCGTGAACGTGGTCACGATGATGCCGGTCATCACTATGTGCTATCGGCACTGTTCGCCGGAGCAAGATTTCAACCTTTCGAGTTCCGCATGCAGATCCGCCCCAATCGTCTCAGCCTCGGGTGTCGGACTGAATCCACTCCAATCCGCGAGCAGGTTATCCATTTCATACGGGTCGCTTGGGTAGCGATACAACTCGCGCTCATCATGCGGATTTTCGACATAGAGCAGGTCTGCTGTCCGCACCGCGCGGAATCGGCTCCCTTCCCGCAGTTCTTCCAGCAATACTGCCTGCCGCGTCACCTCCCGAAGCAGCGACATCCCGTCCGCTTTCGGGATCGACACTCTTGCCACTTCTGCGATCGTCGGCGCCAGGTCGATATTCGCCACAACTCGCTCGTCAGTCGTGCCCACGCGAAAGCGTGGACCTCGCGCGGCCATCATGACCTGCGCGGCGCTGCGATATGGTGATCCTTTCCCGACCTGCCGGTGGTTGCCTAGCGAATACCCGTTGTCCGACAAGACGAAAAAGTAGGTGTTTTCGAGTCGTCCCCGGTTCTCGACCGCGCCGATCAGCCGTTCGACCGCGTCATCCACCGCGACCAAACTGGCCAGGCGGCGCTGCTCCAGCACGTCCAGTCCGCCCGGATTCGGGATTCGCTCCGCCCGCACTGCGGCGGGCTTGCTCGCCACATCACGCTCGGCGAAATCAGGGGAGCGCTCGACCCTGGCGCCCGAGAATGCGCGACGATCGCGTCGCGCTGGAGTCGACGGACCATGCGGCGCCTTCGGCGTGAAGAACATCAGGAACGGGTCATCGGGCCTGACGTCGCCGAGAAACTGCAGCGCTCGATCGATCAACACATCAGTGACGTAGGCGTCAGGATCGTTGTCATGACGTGCCGTGCCGTGGTCGTTGAACGATGGCCTGTAGTAGTCCAGCGTCGTGGTGACCAGCCAATCATCCCAGCCGCCAGGAATCACGCCTTCTTCCGGCGCGCCATTGATGAATTTGCCGAACAGCCCGGTTCGATAGCCCGCGTCCTTCAGCGTGGCCGTGATCGTCTGGTTGCCGAGTTTCTGCTTGGAGAATGCGGCGAAACCGCCTTTGCTCCCCGTATTCGCAAGCACGCCGTGATTGTGAGCATAGCGGCCGGTGAGAATCGAGGCACGTGACGGTGAGCAGACGGGCGTCGTCAGAAAGAAATTCGGGAACCGCGTGCCGCGATCGGCGATCAGGTTCTGCGTCTTTGGCAACGCTCGCCAATCGGAATTACGCATGTCGTCCGTGATGATCACGACGATATTGGGTTGCGCGTTCGCCATATCGAACCTCGCCCGCTCGCTCCGCCGCCAGCATACCGCGAGCGCATGCCCACCCGACGGCGATAGGGCAACGCGACTTGACCGCCGATCAGGATCTCGATCGAGTCGAACCGACCATCGCTCGCCGCGCTACAGGCTCACGTCGGAGCGAAGATGTTTTTCTTCAACTTGACCCGCGGCGGTGCCGATAGCAATCATTAGATTCCCGCACGGTGAGATGTCGTCTCCTGGAGGCCTGGTGTCACACCACGGCATGAGTGTTCTGGTCCCGGAAAAGCAGCCACAGCCGGAGGGCGTTGGCCTGCCCACGATCCGACCAGGTCGGGCGTTTCCGCTCGGTGCGCAGTGGGACGGCGCCGGGGTCAACTTCGCGCTCTTTTCCGAACACGCGACCGCGGTCGAACTCTGCCTCTTCGAACGACCGGGCGATCCCTATGAGCGGGACCGGCTGTCACTCCCGGAACGAACTGGTCATATTTGGCACGGCTATGTCCCCGGCCTGCGCCCGGGCCAGACCTACGGCTTCCGCGTGTACGGTCCGTACCGGCCAGAACTTGGCCTGCGCTTCAACCCTGCCAAGTTGCTGCTCGACCCGTACGCCCGCGCGATCCACGGCAGACTCGATTACTCCGGTCCGGTGTATGCCCATGAGCATGGACTTGAACGCGGTGATGACGAGGCGCCCCGGTGCACGCGCGATGACGCGCCATTCGTGCCCCGCGGCGTAATCGTTGATCCCACCTTTGATTGGGAGGGTGACGCGGCGCCACAAACGTCGTGGGGTCAGACCATCATTTACGAGACCCACGTCAAAGGCCTGACCCGGCTCTTTCCGCACGTCCGCCCCGAGTGGCGGGGGACGTATCTTGGCCTCACCGATCCGAATGTAATCGATCATCTCCAAACGATCGGAGTGACGGCCGTCGAACTCCTCCCGGTCCATGCCTGGATCGACGAGCCATCGGTGGTCTCCCGCGGTCTGACCAACTACTGGGGCTACAACTCCGTCGCGTACTTTGCCCCGGACGCGCGTTACGCTGTTAGCGGTTCCCTTGGGCAACAGGTGATTGAATTCAAGGAGATGGTCAAGGCCCTGCATGCGGCGGAGATCGAAGTGATCCTCGATGTGGTTTACAACCACACCGGGGAGGGGGACCACCTTGGTCCCATCGTCTCGCTCCGGGGCATTGACAATCCCGTCTACTACCGTCTCGATCCGTCGCAGCCACGCACTTATGTCGATGTCACCGGCACCGGTAACTCCGTCAACGTGCAGCGGCCCGATACCTTGCGTCTGGTCATGGACTCTCTCCGTTACTGGGTGCAGGAGATGCATGTCGACGGCTTCCGGTTCGATCTGGCTCCGGCGCTGGCGCGCGAGGTGTTCGAGGTCGATCGCGATGGTTCATTCTTCGACGCCGTGCATCAAGACCCGATTCTTTCTCGAGTCAAGTTGATCGCGGAGCCGTGGGATGTCGGCGCCGACGGCTACCACGTCGGTGGATTTCCGATCCGGTGGTCGGAATGGAACGGCAAATACCGTGACGGCGTCAGGCACTTCTGGCGCGGCGATGATGGTTGGATCGCCGATATGGGCTACCGGCTCACCGGATCATCAGATCTTTACAAGGACGACGGCCGGCAACCATACGCCAGCATCAATTTCGTTACGGCGCATGACGGGTTCACGCTGAACGACCTCGTCTCCTACGATCAGAAGCACAACTCGGCAAATGGCGAAGACAACACGGACGGAAGTAACGACAACATTTCGGCGAATTACGGCGTTGAAGGTCCCACGGAGAGTCCGGAAATCCGCGCTGTGCGGTACCGCCAGCGTCGCAATTTCCTGGCGACGCTGTTCTTTTCCCAGGGCACCCCGATGCTGCTCGGCGGTGATGAAATCGGGCGTACCCAGCGCGGCAACAACAACGCTTACTGCCAGGACAACGACCTCAGTTGGTACGAATGGTCACTCGACAACGACGACCACGAACTCCTTGCGTTCGTCGCCCTGCTGGCGCGAATTCGGCACGAACAGCCGGTGCTGCGTCGCAGTAATTTCCTCCTCGGCAGCCGCTTGCGGGAGATCGGCGCCAAGGATGTCAATTGGCTGCGTCCTGACGGCCGGGAGATGATCGCCGCCGATTGGTTCGACCCGGGATTGCACGCGCTAGGGCTTGTGCTTCATGGGGATGCGATCGTCGAACTGGACGAGTGGGGACGCCCCGTTACCGGTGAGACCCTCGCAATCCTGATGAATGCTGGCCTTCAGTCCGTTCAGTTCGATCTCAGTCATCACGCGGACCATGCCCCACGCGGTTGGCAGACGCTGGTCGACACCGCGTTTCCACCTGACAATGACGGGCGACTCTATGGTTCATCCGCCTTGGTTTCGGTCCTCGATCGGTCGCTTCTTCTCCTCAGGGAGATCGACCCTGGACTTGCCCAACCGCGTTGAGGCATCGCTCCCTATTCTGGTATTTGGTTCGCTCCTCTCAGTCGGCGTACTCGTTGCCACGCACGGCGGCCAATGTACCTGCGGCCTTTGGTGCAGATGGAGACGTTGGAGGCGGCGAACGGCGCCTGGCTGGTCGGCAGCCCCCATCGCCGGAAACGTGGGACGTGCGTCTCTAATCGCCCACTGAGCCATTCGGCGAGAGACCGGGCGGCGACTGCTCGCGAGTGCCCGGAACCGTGCCTTGAATCCGGTCTCGTAACTGATGGATTCAGATGCGGTACCTGCTGCGCCGAATGGCGCCTGGTCTGTCTTTACGCCTCTTCGCCACGATGATATAGTCGGTGAAAGATCAGCAATTTGATGTGCGCTCGGCGTAAACTGCAATCGTTTCTGCCCACGCCACCTGAACTCTGGAGATGGCAAGACCGTTGTAATCCGGTCTTGTACACGCTCGAAAACTCTGAGCCGGGACGGTCCCGGCAGGTTCCATGCGGAAGGAGTAGCCGGGAATGAAGCCAGTTCACGCGCACTTCGACGACTTGCTCAAGGGGCGGATCGACCGCCGCACGTTCTTCAAGCGGGCTGCGGCGGCGGGGGCGGTCACGCCAGTCATCGCCGAGTACCTCTCCCAGCCCGCGGGTGCGGTCGCGCACTCCGCGCCAAGCTACAACCGGTTCAATCTGACTCGCACCTTCGCCCAGACCGCGAAACTCTCGCCACCAGCAGACGGGATCGATACCTCGCAGCAACTGGTCTTCCGCGGCTGGAACTACCGGCCGGAGGTGGTCCAGGACAACACCAACAAGTTCAACCAGCAGTACTCGGAGAATGTCGATTACCAGACCATCACCGGCGACTACATCGCGATCATGGAGAACTTCCACATCGCCAATCAGCCGTTGGACATGGCCTATGCCAACCCCGCCACCCTTGCCCGCTGGCAAGTCCCCGGCTGGGTCCATGACTACGAGGCCTGGTGGGATGTCGATAACGCCCGCGGCGAACTGTATGACGGGGTCCGTCAGTCGTTGACCATCGGCGACAAGCTGTACGGGCTGCCGTACTTCGTCTCGATCCGCGGCACAATGGCGGCCAACATGGCCGTTCTCGACAAGGCCGGCATCACCGCGGCCGACTTCCCCAAGACGTGGGACGATCTTTACGCCCAGTTGCGCCAGTTGAAGGCCGACGGCGTGACCGAGGGTCCTCCGTTCCTGCCGCACTGGTTCGCCTCCGGCGTCTGGTTCGGCATTTCCTGGGGCTACCTCTTCGAGTGCCTCAACCGTGGCGCGGTGCTCTTCGACGACTCGAATGCTCCGGTGTTCGATGACAAAACACTGGCGATCCTCCAGGAGTGGCGGCAGTTGCTGCAAGACGGCATCGTTCCCGATACCGTCTTCACCATGGGCGAGGCGGACTGGATCGATGCCTTTGCGACCGGCAAGTACGCCTACAGCCCACAGCAGATCTACGATCTCAAGGTCTTCAACGACCCGGCCAAGTCACAGGTGGCAGGGCAGGTTGTCCCGGTCCCGGTCGTCGAGCAGCCGTGGGGCATCATCGACGAAGGCATCTACACGGTGCCGAAGCGAGGCGACGACAGCGACGAGAAATTGGCCCGCAAGTACCGCCTCGCGGGGTTCTTCGGCTATCGCGATCAGGTCGAAGGGGGCAACCTCTACGTCGCCAAGCGGTGGGCCATCGAAGCGGCGTTGAACTCTGGATACAAAGAAATCTTGCAGGATCCCGAGGTCATCGACGCCTATAACGCCTGGTTGCCCGATCCCGCACTGCTCGGCGTTCTCGAGGGCATCGTCAACGCCGGGACCTTCCCCAAGGTCTGGCAGACCTTCTGGTGGGAAGAGTGGAACGCCCAGGCGATGAGCGAATTGCCAAAGGCGGTTCTGGGTCAGACTCCGGTCGAGGAGGTCCATGCCGGTCTCAAGAAGCTGGCCGAGGATCTCGTCGCCCGCTACCAAATGTCGTAGTCCGCACGAAACGCACGGAAGTGCGCGGCTGTATGCCGCGCACTTCCCGGCATGCGGAAACCATGCCGGAGGAAGCGCGTTCCCTGTAAATCGTCATCCAGGGGCTGGTCTGCATGGCAACCACTGCCGACATCGCACCATCCGCATCCGTGCCCGCCAGGAGTCACGGGTGGAGTTCGTCTCGGTTGTCAGACGGTCAGTTTGCGACGCTGCTGACGATGCCGGTCATCGTGGCGCTCGCGGTGATCGTCGGGTACCCGACGCTCTATTCGCTCTGGATGAGCTTTCATCGCATCGATCTGATCTTCAAGCGCACCGAGTATGTAGGGATCAAGAATTACACCGAGGCGTTGGCCTCGCCCTCCTTCGCCCACGCGCTCCAGGTCACGATCTACTACACGGCTCTGGTGACCGTATTCGCGCTCATCATTGCCGTCGGCGGTGCGCTCATTCTCAACGAGAAATTCCGCGGCCGTAGCCTGCTGATGACGATCGTCATCCTCCCCTGGGCTGTCTCGCTCTACGCCACGGCAATCATCTGGAAGTATCTCTACAGTCCTGACTGGGGCATGTTCAACGCCATCCTGCTCAAACTCGGTGTCGTCGATACGCCGTTCAATTTTCTTTCGGAGAAACTCGCTGTTCCCGCGGTGGCGGTTGCCCACGCCTGGCAGATCGCACCGCTCGGCATGTATTTCGTGCTGGCTTCGCTCCAGGTCATCCCGGAGGATCTCTACAAGGCAGCAAAGGTCGACCGTCTCAACGCCTGGGGACGCTTTCGCCACGTTGTTCTGCCGTACATCAAGGCGCCACTGCTAATCGTCATGGTTCTCGTTACTGTCGAGGCCGCTCGCGTTTTCGACATCATCTTCTTCATGACCGGTGGCGGTCCGGGAGATGTCTCCACAACCTTGACGTGGGAGGTCTATCGCGTCTTCTACAAGAACAATCAGTATGGCCAAGGCGCGGCATTAGGGTGGCTCCTGGTCATCCTCACCACGATCATCACCACCATCTACTTCCTGCTGCTCTTCTGGCGTCGACGACATCGCCCCAGCGAGGAAGGCCAACTTGTAGACGCTGGTTTCAGTGTGGCCGAATAGGAACGGGTGATGACCGCCAAAGGTATCGGAACCTACATCTTCGCGGCACTGCTGCTGATCTGGACGCTCGTTCCACTCTATTGGCTCCTGAACATGTCACTCATGTTCAAGACCGAACTCCTCGCCGTCCCAACGCATCTCTACCCGCACGAGCCAACGCTTAGCAACTACACCCGCCTGTTCGGTGCAACCGCCATTGGGCCCGGAGGTGTCGAACTCCCGGTAATTGGTCAGGCGCCCATCATCCAAAGCGGGCTTCGCAATAGCCTGGTAGTTGCCATCATCGTCACGGTCTTCACGATGGTTATCGCCCTGCCAGTGGCGTATGCGCTGGGCAGGCTGGAGTTCCGCGGCCGGACACCGATGCTCTTTGCAATTATCACCAGCCGGTCATACCCACCTATCGCGATCATCATCCCGTTCGTCCTCCTCTACAGCCAGATCGGGTTGCAGGGCACGGTTCGTGGACTGATCATCATCTATCTGACCCTCACCATTCCGCTGATCGTCTGGGTCATGACCGGGTTCTTCTCGTCCTTGCCGCGCACTGTCGAAGCGGCGGCGCGTGTTGACGGCAATACCCGGTGGCAGGCTTTCTACCGCGTGATCCTGCCGATGTCGTGGCCCGGAATTGCTGTAGCCACGGCGATCTCGTTCATGGTCTGCTGGAACGAGTTCGCGTTCTCCCAGTTCCTGGCTGCCGGATCGGAAGCACAGACTCTTCCACCGGCTATCTCCACCTTCTTCTTCCAGATCTCGCAGCCGACCGAGATGGCGGCGGTATCGATCATCGCCATCATTCCTCCCGCCATCCTTGCCTATCTCTTCCAAAGCCGCATTCGCAGCCTCAATCTGGTCGATCCACTGTGAGAACCGCAGCAATCGAAGTTCTTGCCGAGCGATCGGCGCCTGCAATCTTTGGCACGACGTAAACAGGTGTCACCGGCCCACGGGGAAGGTCATGAGCAGCGCGATGCAAACCGCAACCATGCAACCGGTTCAGTCCCGAAACACGGCGGATCGCCAGATTCGATTCGTGAACGTGACGAAGCAGTTCGAAGGCGGGGTCGCCGCTGTCAAGAGTCTCGATCTGGAGATTCGGGATGGCGAACTCCTGGTGCTGCTGGGACCCTCTGGCTGTGGCAAAACGACCACGCTAAACATGCTGGCTGGACTTGAACAACCCACCGGTGGACAACTTTTCTTCGGGTCGCAGTCTATGAACAACGTTCCCCCCGAAGAACGGGACATCGCCATGGTGTTTCAGTCGATCGCCCTCTATCCCCACCTCAATGTCCGCGAAAACATCGGCTTTGCGCTGAAGACCCGGCGTGAACCGCGCGACGTCATTGACCAGCGGACCAACGAGGTGGCGCGCATTCTGGGCATCACGCCCTTGCTCGATCGCAAGATTCATCAACTGTCGGGCGGGCAGCGGCAGCGGGTCGCCATCGCCAAGGCAATGGTGCGGCGCCCGCGGCTCTTCCTGCTGGATGAGCCCTTCTCCAGCCTCGATGCCGCGCTCCGGCGACAGATGCGCTCCGAACTCGTCCGCATCCACCGCGAGGTGGAGACCACGATGGTCTTCGTCACCCACGATCAGGAAGAGGCGATGGCGATCGCCGACCGCATCGCGGTCATGAACGAAGGACAACTCGTTCAACTCGGTTCGCCACTCGATGTCTATCAGGCGCCGCAGACGCTTTGGGTGGCGCAGTTCATCGGCGCGCATCCGATCAACATCGTGAGCGCTGAACTGATGGGTGAACGGGCGCGGCTGCTCGATGGGGGAATCTGGGATACCCGCGTCTCATCCGAAGCACGCCGCCGCATTCAAAAGCGCGGCGAAAACGACGCTTTCGTCATCGGACTCCGCCCCGAGCACCTCAATCTGTCGCACCAGCAAGATCGCTCCGCGGACTCGATCGCAGCCGAGATCTACACCCGCCAGATTTTGGGCACGGACATCCTCTATGAGTTGATGTCCCAGGGGCAGACCCTGCGCGCCGTGACGCCGACCAGCCATCTCTTCGACGTCGGAGAGCCGGTCAGTGTCTCGTTCGACTGGCGCGACGCGTTCGTCTTCGACGCCAAATCCGGCAACGCGGTCAACTGACACTCGCGATCAGCCGTCCCTCACTCCCGGGCAACTCCTCTATCCTCCATTCATGTTGCGCGAACAGGCAGGAATTGCAAGACCAAAGACCCATGGTCAAAAGGCATGTCATCCCGAGCGCAGCAACTCCGGCGCTGTTCTTCTTCGCACCCAATGTCGCGATCCGTCATGCTGACACGGAGCGAAAGCACCGTCGTAGCAGAAGTGAGTCAGCAGGGGCTCCAGTCTTCTGTGGATGGCCGCTACTCATGTTTTCAAACTGACAGGCCCGCCAGGGCTTCAAGAGCGCCGTCAATATCCGCGTCGGTGTTGTAGACGTGCGGGGATAGCCGGATATTCCCGCCCCGTGCGGCGCAGCGAATGCCTCTCGCGCCCAGTACGGATTCCGCCGCTTCGGCATCGCGTACGCGCAGACTGACGATCGAGGCACCAGGTTCGGGCAGCCCGAGACCCGCGGCGAGCCGGCGCGCCAGCACGGTGACGTCCTCCAGCGCGCCGTTCGCCTGCCACTTCACAAGCAGTTCGAGCGATTGCCGCGCGCCCGCCCACGCGTGCCAGGCCAGCGAGACATCGAAGCGGCGGGCATCACTGGCGAGATCGGCGATCGTCCCACCGTAACTCGTGCCATACAGCGGGTTACCCGTTCTCCAGTTGGCGAACCAGGGCGCCAATCCTGGCCAGCGGTCCTGCTTGACGTAGAGAAATCCAACCCCCCGCGGACAGAGCAAGTGCTTGTAGCCATGACAGACGAGGGCATCGATCTCTTCGCTCCAGGGAGCGATTGGCACAAACGGCACCGCATGCGTGGCATCGATCAGGAGTCTGGCGCCATGCCTTCGCGCCACCGTGACCATGTCGGCCAGCGATGCAGTCGCTCCATCCTGGGATCTGGTCAGGCTGAACGCCACAGTATGTGTCGATGATGAGACCGCGTTCGGGAGGTCGGCAAAGGGAACGCGCTTCAAGGTGACGCCGCGTCGATCGGCGGCCACCAGGAGTGGGTACATCACCGAGGTAAACTCGTCGTCCGGCACGACGACCTCGCTACCCGGTGGCAGAGCGAGCACCATCAAGCCGATGCCAACCGACGCTGTCGGCACCAGGGCAACGTCAGCAGCCTCCGCTCCGATCAGCGTGGCAAAGAAGCCGCGGCAGGCTTCGCCTTCACGGTCCCAGTCCTCGATCCAGTTGGCTTCACCCGATTGCCAACGGTCAAGCGCCCTGCTCAAGGCATCGACCGTCGGTTGCGGCGGCAGCCCGTACGTTGCGGCATCGAGATAGATCGTCCCTGGTGCGGGCGCGAAGAGAGCGCGGAGCGCCTCAGCATTGGATCGGGTATCAGCCGCATACGTCAGCATCGATCTGATCCTTCTTCCCCCACCCGGCCCGCGCGGACCGGCTAACCCGCGACGCGGAAAGTGCGGTCCGGCCAGCCTGTGGCCCCATCCGGCAATGGCGGACGCCGCTCTTCCGGAGCGACGTTGCCTTCACCGTCGGTCGCTCGCATCAGCAGCGTCATCGTACCCGCGGTCGCGGTGAAGGGAAAGACCCAGCGCACCCAGGTAAAGTCAGGATTGATCGACGGCTCCAGGGTGGCATCGGCCCAGGTCTCACCTCCATCGAGGCTCACCTCGACCTGAAAGATGCCGCGGTCTCCGGCGGAGGCCACGCCAGCCGCCACCGCGTCTCCGGCGGCGAGCTCTTCGCCGGGGGCCGGTGTATCGATGCGTCCCCAGATCTGATATGGAGCGGGATCGCTCCAGCCACGCGTTTGCCAATACCCTTGATAATCGGTATCGACCGCCTCGATGCTTTCCAGCCATTTCACGTTCTTCATCCCATAGATGGGGGGAACGATGATTCTGGCGGGGAAACCGTGATCCGGCGGCAGCGGTTCGCCATTCATTCCCGTGACGACCATCGTGCTCGGGTGCATCGCTTGTTGCAGCGGGATTGAATCGTCGTAACCATCCGCGGCGCGAAAGACGATATCGACGGTCGCCGGATCGACCTTCGCCTCTTCCAGCAGCGTCCGCAGCGGGAAACCGCTCCACTCCGCGGTGCCCGCCAGATCGCCATTCAGTTCGTTGGAAATGCAGGAGAGGGTGGTGATGTTCGACATCTTCGACCGGTCGAGGATGTCCTGGTAACTGAACGTCAGCGGCTTCTCAACCTTGCCGGCGATGCTCAGCGTCCAGTTGGCGGCATCGACCACGGGGTCACCGATGTTCTTTGAGACATGGTAGAAGTTCGCGACCGAGGTGATGACCGGCGTAAGCTTGCCTTCCGCCTCCAGGGCATCGAACGCCGCTTCTGGGTTGTTGTCCTGAAGCGCCTCGATAGCGGAAAGGCCGGCGATGTCGTCCGCGGTCGCTGTTGCCGGTTCTGTTGCATTCGCTGCCGCGAGGCGGGCGCGGGTTTTGATCTCATTGGCCGCCTCGTCCTGCGTCGCGGCGTCGACCCGGTCCGGGCTCTTCGCCAATCGCCAGCCGACGACAGCGATCCCGGCCGTCAACCCCGCGCCAATGACCGTTTGCAGCGCGCGTCGCCGCGATACTTCGGGGTTGCGCGTTTCGGAGGTTGGCGTCATTTCTTCTTCTCCTGTTGCGAGTGCGATCCAGCCCAGCGCCCAGATCGCGGCAAAACCGGCGGCCTGCAACAGCATGCTTACCTGCCGCACACTGGACGAAGCGAAAATCCCCTCTCTGGCCAAGGGAAACACGACCACGGCAATCACCAGGAAGAGCAAGACCGCCATCGACACTGCCGCCGTCAGTCTGGAGAGCTTGCCTCCTCGTCGGGCGGCATGTTCCCAGCTCGCCACGATCCTGCCGGCAACAGCGCCAGCAAGCACGATCCCGGCAATCGACGCGGCGAACAGGGAATTCTGCGCGAGACTGCCGAAGTTCTCCGTGGCCCAGCCGAACAGGGAGGTCGGGGTCAGCCGCGCCACCGCCGCGACGATCGACTCTGGTATGGCGGGCACCCCAGGCGGGGCAAGTGATGACCGCCAGAGCAGATTGAGAAATACGGCGAGCAGCGCCGCCAGCGCGCCCGAGATGGCCCCTTTTTCGCGACCCCGCGAGGCCGGAACTGGCTGTGCGTTCTCCATGAATGTTCCTCCGATACGGGAATGCAATGCATCGTGGCAATGATCACCGGGCGTAACCGGCTCCAACACAATAGTGAGCTACGGCGCTCTTCCCGTTACACAACCAGTACTACGTCATTACTTCAACGGAGGATCACAAAGAAGAGGACCCAGACAACAATGGCTCGTCCAGAACCTCCCCACGAAGACCGCGGTTTCGACTGCCTGTGGCTTCATGTGCCTGGACCGTCGCGACGAGGACGTGGTCGAGGAAATGGTTGATCTCGGCGAATACGCGGAGCGCCCGTCTCGCAATCGGTTCCTGCTCTTCGATCAGGCCGCTGATCGCCCGCACCACGGGGAACCGGAAATACATGAACGCTTCGACCGTCTCCGAGGCGGACAGTCCCTGTGCCGAGGCGTTGCGGCCGTAGTGCTCGCCGATCTGCCGCGCTTCATCCAGCAGCGACGCTCGGTCGGCAGCGGTCGCTGGCGCCGCGGCGTAGCGGGCGGCGAGATCGACCAACCGCCGCCCGAGGCGGCGGTGTTCCTCCTGGGTGCCGGCCGCATACGAACCGAACCAGGGCCGGTCTCGCGCCGCGCGCAGGTAGTCGTCTTCATATGCCGAAAGGGAGAGATCGGTCAGAACCTGACGCGAAACGCGAGGTCGCTCCTGCAGGCGTGCACCGTCACCTACCATCGCGCGAAGATCCGCCTCCGCATAACGTCGGTGACCGCCGGGCGTCCGGAACACGGGCACCTTGCCGGTATCGCTCCAGCGCCGCAGGGTGCTCTGATCCACGCCCAGAAACGCGCAGGCCTGGTGAATGGTCAGCCAACGGCCTTCGTCCGGGCCGTCCACATCGGCTCCCCGGTCTCCCATCCGCGTAGGGGTCATCGGCATCCTCCGGGTTCCAGGCCGCGCGGCAACGGGCGGCCGTGACAGTCTCCCCTCCGGACCGGCTCCTCTCCGAACCCCCTCCGGTGGCGTGGGATCGGGCCAGTGTAACGTCTTGTTTCGCGCTGTCAACGGGGTTCGCCGCATGAGCGAGTAGCGATCCTCGTTCACGTCCTGGGCGCGGGACCGCTATGAGCGCGGCCTCCGGTCTGTTCCTGGCGGTTGCGATGCCGCCACTGCGTACGCCGGAGACGGGGGGATTCGCACATTCTCCAGCCCAATGAGCCGGTACGCGTGTGCGACTCTCGGCATGACAACGACCCGTCCATGTCCCGCTACAATCAGCACGGATTCGGGAAAGCAGCTTGGGAGGATTTGCGGCCGTGGCAGCCGAACTGATCTTCATGACCGCGCGTGAATTGGCGCAACGGATTCGAGCGCGCGAAATCACCGCCGTCGAGGTGATGGAGGCTCATCTCGCCCAAATCGAAGCGATCAACCCCGCGATCAACGCGATTGTCACCCTGCTTCCCGACCGGGCACTTGCTGCCGCGCGGGAGGCGGATGCGCTGCTCGATCTCAGGGCCCGGGTGGGGCCGTTGCACGGTCTGCCGATTGCACACAAGGACACGACCGATACCAAAGGAATCCGCACGACGCGCGGTTCACCGCTCTATCGCGATCACATTCCGACGGAAAACGCCCTGATCGTCGAACGCCTTCACGGCGCGGGTGCCATTCCCATTGGCAAGACCAATGTCCCTGAATTTGGCGCGGGGTCGCAGACATTCAATACGCTCTTCGGTGTCACCCGCAATCCCTACGATCTGACCAAGACCCCGGGCGGCTCCTCGGGTGGCGCCGCCGCAGCCCTAGCCACTGGCATGCATCCAATCGCCGATGGGAGCGACCTCGGCGGGTCTCTGCGCAATCCCGGCGGCTACTGCAACATCGTCGGGTTCCGGCCGACTCCGGGACGGGTACCCAAGATCGCCTCCAGTTCCGCCTGGTTCGACATGACCGTGTACGGACCGCTGGCGCGCACGGTCGGCGATGTCGCGCTGATGATGAGTGCAATATCGGGACCGGATCTTCGCGATCCCCTCTGCCTCGATGCCGCCGGCGAAATCTTCAACCAGCCCCTGGAACGCGACTTCCGCGGAGTCAAGGTTGCCTGGAGCCGCAATCTCGGCGATTTGCCGGTCGATCCCCGCACGACGGCAGTGCTCGAAGCCCAGCGCGGCGTGATCGCCGATCTGGGTGTCGAACTTGTCGAGACCCAACCCGATCTCTCCGGCGCCGACGAGGTCTTTCACGTCTTTCGCGCGTGGGAGTTCGAACTCGGCCACGGCGAGGAATACGACGCACAACGCGACCTGCTGAAAGACACGGTCCAGTGGAACGTCGAGGCTGGCCGCGTCCTCTCCGGACCCGACCTCGGCCGCGCCATGCGGCTCCGCTCTGAGATCTATCGACGCACCCAGGAATTCTTCGCGGATTACGATTTCCTGCTTTTGCCGGTGTCGCAAGTCCCGCCATTCTCGAACAGCATTCCTTATCCGACCGAGATCGATGGCGTGCCGATGTCAACCTACATCGAATGGATGCGATCCTGTTCGCGCATTACCGTCACCGGCCATCCGGCAATCTCTATTCCCGCCGGCTTCACCCCCGAGGGCCTGCCGGTTGGCTTGCAAATCGTCGGCCGCGCTCGAGACGACTTCGGCGTCCTCCAGTTCGCTCACGCCTTCGAGCAAGCAACGAACTACTGGAAGCACCGACCTGAGCAGACCCTGGCTCGATCCTAGGGAGGATTCACGTTTGAGATCGAGGCCGTCAGCACGTTTCAATCGAGTGTTACGGAATCCGGATGATGACTTTCGCATCAGGACCCGGTAGAGACGAACAGAGCCCCTCTCCCGGCTCGACGGGAGAGGGGTTGGGGTGAGGGCACGCCTCACGCGAAACGGCCGTCATCATCCGCAATCGGTACGAGTCAGGAACATCCGTTCGCTTGGCGAACGAGGTTTCCCGCGGGGCCTCACCGCGTCCTTGCCGTCGGCCAGTATCCCGACTTCCGCAGGAAGATGTGGCGACCAAACACCGAATTCATTTGATGAGCGAGCAGACGCCTTCTCGACAGGAAACACCCGCCTGGGCACAGCATCTTCGATTCGCGTTTGTGTCGTCACAGGCGCCGCCGACGGGTACGCAGCACGTGTGGTTGTATTGGCAAACTCTGCCGTCCTTCGTGCAGTCAACGCACAGGGAGTGGATTCCGCAAAGTTTGTTGTCAACTCCAGTTGGATGACATCGTTTCCCGTTGTCGTAGCAGCAGCCGGTGCACGAAACATCTGGAGAGCAAACGCACGCGCCCAAGTCTCGGTCGCATGCAACACCGTTGCTGCATTCTTCGCATTTCTTTCCACCGAGACCGCACGCGGTATAGTTCTGATTCTCAGCGAGCACGCAAACCGTTGATGACCTGCAGCACCCCGTGCAGTTTCCACCGCGCTTGCAGACACAGCGTCCCTTCTCGCAGTTCAGACCGGGCAAGTAACGGCGATCGCAGTCCTGGTCGCCCTTGCATTCCGGCTTGCCCTTTCCTTTTCCCTTGCCCTTCTTTCCAGCAAGAACGTCATTCGGTTCCGCTCGGACGAGCCCCGAGACCACCAGGAAGGGGAGCAACTGCCATCCGCTTCGCCGGCTCAGAGATGTACCAGAGAATCGTTTGCTCAGTTCGTCGAACTGCTGGCTGTCCATTCAGAAGCATCTCCCCTACCGACTCAATTCACAGACGCCTTCCCATTCGTGTCAATAACATACTCGACACTGAGAGTCAACCACGTGCGAATCAAGGTTAGTTGCGACGGCGAAGAACGAGTGGGTACTTGACAGACTTCGCCAGCTGACTATTGTCTCGTAGAAGGCTTTGTCACGTTTCGGCGGGGGAGAATGCATCATGCCGCATCCGTTCGCTCGCGTCGCGCGGGTCGTTGTCTGCTTGGCCGTGGTGCTGACAATTGTCGGTTTGGCGCCTAAACAGGTTGCGGCTCAAAATGACGCGGCCCGGTTCGCCGCGGCGCTTGCGGCACGGTCGAGTACGCCCAGTCTCGCTGGTCCGTTCTCCGGCGACCTGGTGCAGGAAGACGGGTTCAATACCACTGCCGTTGCGGGCGTCACCCTCGCCGATTTCTCGGTCTCGGCAACGTTCGCCAATCCTGCGGAGTCCAACGCGCCAAATTGGGATGTTGGTATCTCGTTCCGGCGCAACGGCGACGAGGTCCAGCAGGTCGTCGTCGATTCGGCCGGCAACTGGTACAACACCCCGTACCCCGCCGGCACCCAGGGCTCAGGCATCGTCACTGATTTCGACGCGTCGCCCGGTGGAAGCAACACCATCGATCTCATCGTGCAAGGCACGCAAGCCCTGCTCGGGGTGAACGGAACTTTCGTCTCCACGCTCACGCTCGCACCCGGCGTCGCGGCCGATGTGGAGGTGGGTACTGGGTACTTTGTCGGTTCCGTGGTTCCCGGACGCGCCATCGCATACAGCGAATTCCAGGTCTGGCCGGCGCCGGCGCAGAGTGCTCCGGTCGCGACCTTTCCCCCCACCGCGACCTCCGTACCCACCTCAGCTTCGAGTCCCACCCCTGACACCGGCGTAACGCAAGGAGCTCAGGCCGCGGTATCCCCGGCCGACGCAACCCGATTTGCTGATGTCTTGGCCGCGCAAGCGACGGTCGCGCCGCTCTCTGGCCCCTACTCCGCCAACCTGCGCGAAACAACTGGGGCGGTGACACTGGCCTATGCCAATCTCAATGTCACCGACTTTCACGCCACGGTGACCTCGACCGCCTCGGAAATCGTGGACGGCGTGCCGTGGGATATCGGGTTCATGTTCGGATCGACCCTGGATGGCACATTGCGCATCGCGGTCGATGCGAACCAGCAGGTTTACTTCTCCACTGGCGCTGGCGCGCCAGCGGTGATCGGTCAGGCGACGAACTTGCTCGCTTCTCCCGGCGACGTGAATACGCTCGACCTGATGGTTTCCGGAGGCACAGCCTGGTTCGGGGTCAATGGCGTGCTCGCCGCGACCGCAGCGCTCCCAGCCGGCGTGACCGCATCGGATGTCTCGTTTGGGTCCGGCTTCTACAGCGATCAGATCGCTCCCGATCGCCTCAACGCGTTCGAGAATTTTGCGGTGCTCCCGCTCTCCGCGGATGCATTCGGCGGCGGCACGGAGCAGTCATCGGGTCCCACCCCGGACGAGATCAGTACCTTCCAGGCTTGGGTAGCCCAGACAGATCAGATTGTCCCACTCGTAGGTCCCTTCGCGGGGCGGCTCGTCGAGTCCGCGCTTGGCAGCCCCGCGATCGCTCCTGCCGGAGTTTCGCTCACCAACTTTGGCGCCACCGCGACGTTCGCCAATCCACAGGATGCATCGGGAGCGCTTTGGGATATCGGCATCAGGTTTCACGGCGACGGCACCGCGTTCAACCGGATCGTCGTTGACTCCCTCGGCGATGTTTATCTGACGCACCGGGGCGAAAATGCGCAGAAGCTTGGTAGCACGACGAACTTCGACGCCACGGCAAGCGGCAGCAACACCCTTCAACTGTTCGTCGAAGGCGATCAGGCCTATTTCGGCGTCAACGGCGAACTCGTGGCGGCGATCACGCTCACGGCCGCACCAATCGCGGCCGATGTCCAGATCGGCACCGGGTTCTTCAATGAGGACTACGTGGTAGGCAGAGTGACCGACTACACCAATTTCCGCGTCTGGGAGATCACCTGATTTCCGCGTCGCCCCCAACCAGAAGCAGTGATTCGAGGGCGCGCCCGCAACGGCGCGCCCATCACTTGACGCGCGTCGTCGATGCGCCGCTCCTCGTCGAGCGGTTTCTCACCGCCGGCGTCGTCACCGTTCTCCTGATCCGGGCCTGGCTCGCGGCGACCGGCTATCCACAAATCGGCGGACACGGCCTGCATATTGCCCACATGCTCTTTGGCGGCGCCGGAATGCTGGCCGCGTTACTGGTCAGCCTGACGCTGCTCGGCGCCCGGCCGCGAGTGGTAGCAACGATCGTCGGCGGTATCGGCTTTGGCGCGTTTATTGACGAATTGGGCAAGTTCATAACCAGCGACAATAACTACTTCTATCGTCCCGCCGTCGCGCTCATTTACGTCGTCTTTGTCTTGCTCGTCATCGCGGGGGACAGGCTCGCGCGAGATACTTCGCCAACACCGGAGGAGCGGCTGGCCCAGGCCACCAACATTATCACCAACGGGGTGCTCGATGGGTTCTCTCCAAGTGACCGCCTGCTGGCGCTGCAATTGCTTGGCCAGAGCAATCAGGACGATCCCCTCGTCAACGCGCTGCAAGGCGCCGTCCAGCAAACTGAGACTCGGCCGGACAAGCGGCCCGACTTCGCCGTCAGGATGAGCAATCGAATCGGCAACGCCTATACCTGGACGATTACGCGGCGCTGGTTTCTCTGGCTCGTGCTGGCTGTTGCCGCATTCGCGATCGTGTTCAGCCTGCGAGAACTCTCGATCGCGATCTTCACCGATCCGAACAGCCAGCAACTCACGGTCGATATTGACTCCACGGACGGTCTGCTTCTGATTTCGAACGTGATCGCAGGCGTGCTCCTGATCGTCGGTCTGATTCACCTGAGACCGTCACGCCTCGAAGCCTACCGCTGGTTCCGCCGCGCGACCCTGGTGTTCCTGTTGATCGCGCAGCCGCTCGCTTTCTACGAGCAGCAATGGACCGCGCTGATCGGCCTTGTGCTCAGCCTTGCGCTGCTTTCCGCGCTCAACTACGGCATCGACCGTGAGTCCACGCTCTCCGGTGAACCAGACTACTCCGTCTGATCCGGAATCCAACTGGAGACGTCCGCAATCCTATCGACCGATTCAGGATCATACACGGATTAGGGGGAGCGGGCGACGCAAGCGTCGCACCCTACGAACGGATCGTCGTAGGGTGCGACGCTTGCGTCGCCCGCGCTCGATGCCTCCGAATTCAATGGTTGGAATGCGCTGATACGGAATGCGGATGAAGACTCATGTATTGACCGCAGGTGGCGCCGCGCCGAGCCCCTCTCCCGGCTCGACGGGGGACTCCTCCCTCCAGGGAGGGAGACTCCTCCCTCCGGCGGAGGGAGGCTCGGGAGGGAGCAGCGGGAGGGAGCCAGGGTTGGGGTGAGGTAGCGCGCCGCGTGCGAGCGGCAGTGATATCCGCAGTCATTGGCAGCGCGCAACTCGAAAACGCGGTCGCGATCAACCGGCATAGGAGTACGAACGCGATCCAGTCTCTTCCAGGAATCGGGCCAGCAACGTAATCGCTCCCGCGATGTCCTCCTGCGCAGTCGTCTCATTCGCGGAATGGACGTATCGCGTCGGCACCGAGATGGTGATCGCGGGTGCTCCGGAGCGCGCCCGTTGCATTGGGGCCGCGTCGGTGCCGCCGCGCGGCAGGATCTCCAGCTGATACCGGATATCGTTCGATTCCGCCAGATCCCGAAAATGCCGCAGCAGCCCGGGATGAGAGATATGGGAGGAGTCCATGATCTTCAGGGCGACGCCCTCGCGGAGCTTGGTCACCGCCAATTCCGGTGGCAAGCCGGGGATGTCGAGCGCAAGGGTGATATCGAGCGCGATCGCGATGTCCGGTTCGACGGCATACGCGGCGCTTTCGACGCCCCGCAGGCCGACTTCTTCCTGTGTTGTCGCTACCGCGTAAATCTCGGCGGATGTCGACCGCATCGCCTTGAGCGCTTCGAGCATGACGAAGACCCCGACCCGATCGTCGATCGCCTTGCTCATCACGCAATCCCCCGCCGTCACCAGGGCGCGATCGAGGGTCACCATGTCGCCAACCTCGATCTCTTCGCGCACCCGATCCGCCGGGAGCCCAACATCTACGAAAAGGTCTTCCATCTTGGCGGGTTTGATTTCGTCCTTTTCGAGTATGTGGATCGGCTTCGCCGCCGGTTGAATCGCCCCGGGCCACGATGTTCGGCCGTAGCCATGAACCAGCACTCGCTGCGCGACCAGCGTGCGGGCATCGAAACCGCCGACTGGCTGGAGGCGAAGAAATCCGCGGTCATCGATGTGCGAAACGAAAAAGCCGATCTCATCCATGTGCGCCGCGATCATCACTCGCGGTCCGCTGCCGCGCTTCACGCCATGCACATTCCCCAGCGCGTCAATCCGGAGATCATCAACCAGCGGCCGCAGTTCGTCGATGACGAGGGCCCGCACCGCCTCTTCCCGGCCCGGGATCCCCGGCGCCGCGCAGAGTCGCGACAACAGGTCTATGTTGATTTCGTCCGTCACACGTCCCTCCAATGTTCCAACCCGCCATCGTTGAACGGGAATCGACCATGTGGGCATTGTACGGTCGGGCTCCACAGAGGCAAGTCGGCTTGGGGAAGAACCCCTACCCCGCGCGACAGCGACGCGGTCCCGCCGAATTGCGCGAAATGCTCGCGGCCGCGGGCGCCTACGGCGGTCATACGGATTCCAAATGGATGCAGCCCCGTTGCAGGCGACCATGCTGAGGTGCGCGCCCCTCTCCCCGCGCACGCTGACAAGGAGTTACAGTCGAAACTGGGTGTTCGCAGGGCGCCGGGTGGTCCACACTGCCGCCAAAAGCCCCTTGTATGTTGTGGGGGAGGTCTCGTCGTAGGCTTAGGCGAGGACCTCGGCCCCCCGCGGGGGGCCGCACGCGCGGCGCCGGCCGGATCAGCCCGTTGCCCCTCGGATCGCTCAAGGTCGTGGGAGAGCTTGGTGCGATCCGGCCGTGGGCCCTGCCAGAGCCCGAACGGTTGCCAGGGCCAGCGCGAGCGGAGCCCGCATCAGGCAAGGAGGGGCGGCGCGGGGCGAGCGCCCACGACGGAGGCGGGAGATGAACGAACACACGACCACGTGGATCGGCATTGATGTGAGCAAGGCCGGGTTGGATGTGGCCAGCAGCGACGGTGGCGCGGTCTCGCACGTCAGCAACGACGAGGACGGTATTGCCGCGCTCGTGGTGGCGGTAACCGAGCGGGAGCCGGCACTCGTGGTGCTGGAGGCGACGGGGGGACACGAACGCGCGGTCACGGCGGCGCTGGCGGCGGCTGGCGTCCCGGTCGCCGTGGTCAACCCGCGCCAGGTGCGCGACTTCGCCAAGGCGACCGGGCAGTTGGCCAAGACCGATGCGCTGGACGCCCGCGTGTTGGCCCGGTTCGCCCAGGCGGTCCAGCCGCCGGTGCGCTCCCTGCCGGACGAAACGGCCCAGGAATTGGCCGCATTGCTGGCGCGGCGGCGGCAGGTGCTGGAGATGCGCGTCGCCGAGCAGAACCGGCGGCCGGGGCTCGCCCCCCGGTTGCGCCCGGCGCTCGATGCGCACCTGATCTGGCTCAGCCAGCAGCTCGCCGAGCTGGACGCCGACCTGGATCGGACGCTGCGCGCCAGCCCGCTCTGGCGCGCCAAGGAGGACCTGTTGCGCGCCATCCCGGGGATCGGTCCGGTGGTGGCGCACGCTGCTGGCCGAGCTGCCGGAACTGGGGCGGCTGACGCCACGAAGCCGCTGCCCTGGCCGGGCTCGCCCCCTCAACCGCGGACAGCGGAACGCGCCGGGGTGCGCCGCACTGGGCGGACGGGCCGCGGTCCGCGCCGCCATGGCCGCCGTCAGCGCGGTCCGCTGCAACCCAGTCATTCGTGCCCTCTACGTCCGCCTGCGTGCGGCCGGCAAGCCGCCCAAAGTGGCCCTCGTCGCCTGCATGCGCAAACTGCTCACGATCGCCAACGCCATGCTGCGCGATGGCACCCCCTGGAGCCCCAATCCGGCCCACGCGGCTTGACAGCCAATACGGTTGCTCTCCCGGCTCGACGGGGGACTCCTCCCTCCAGGGAGGGAGAACTGGGAGGGAGCCAGGGGTTGGGGTGAGGGTTCACGCGGCAAGACCACGATACCTCCCCCTGTCAGCCCGCGCATGGGGAGAGGGGTTGGGGTGAGGGCGAGCCTCACGAGTAGACGGCAGTAATCTTTCGGACTCCCAACTGGTCGAATTCGATCGATCCGGACCGGATCTCGGGATCAGCCGATGATCGACTGACAGCGATTGCGCGTGCAAATCGACCCGGCTGGACATTCGCTGGTCTGGCAGCACACCGCACTGGCCACGACGCCGGGGCAACTGTCATTACGTAGGTTGCCGTCGCAATCAACCGTCTGACAAACGACCGTGCGATTGTCAGTCAGTAGACCCTTGCAGTTGGACGAGCGGGCGTCGACGCGGGTCAGGTTGGCGCCGCGCGCATCCGCGTCCTTGAGCACAGAGGAGACCATTCGGGCGCCGCAGAGGTTGGCCTGCTTGAAGTTCGCGCCGTTCATCTTGGAAGCGGAAAGATCAGCACCGACGAGCGTGGCGCCCCGGAAGTTCGTGCCGACCATGGATGAGGAAGAAAGATTCGCGCCGGTCAAATTGGCGCTGTCGAAATCACAACCGTTCAGATTACTGCTCGGACCAGGGCTGCCGCACGACGCCTGCGCCGTGACTCGCGACGTTCCCTTGCCCGCCGTGCGTCTCCTCGTTCTGGCGGATGAAGCATCCCTCGCACCGATAATCCCCGCGCCGGTCAGGATCGCCAGCGCCCCGCGTCGCGTCCTGCGGCTCCCAGCACTCTCGCTACCCGGTCGAATGATTCGCTTTCCACGTCAGTCTCCTCCACCACGACCGCGAACCCCAATGCCTGAGCGGGACCTCAGGTTACGGTGATCGTACTCTGAAGTAGGAATTGAAGTGAAAAGAGTCCGCAGCCTCGGAGACAAAGGGGTCGCGGCGATGTAGGCGGGGAGCCAGCCTTCACCAGTCGTGCCTCGTGGAGTGGGCAAACTGGTGAGTGTCAGGCGACGATCCGCGCGTCGTTATGAAGGATGACGGTCAAGGCGCTTCTGCGGAACATCGCCAAGATCAGGACGATCTCCCATGTGCCACCGAAACATGCTGGCGGCGATGGGAAGATCGCCCGTGGTTACGGGCGACGTACCGGTTTCTTGAACCGTTTCGGCCTCTTCGTGAAACTCGTCTGCCACGCCGAACTGGCGGTCTCCAGGGGGAAATCCATTCGTCACTGACTCCAGTTGGGCATGGAATTCCCTGATTGCTGGGTGATTGAAATAGCTGCCAAGGACTTCCTGCACGTCCTCCGCGTCCACTTCGAGCATCATGGCGAAGAAGCCATTTCCGATGAAGGATTCGACCGCGGTGATCCCGGCCGCGGCCGCGGCCCGAGCCGGAAATTGGGCTTGAATCTCACGAACCGCACGGTCGTTACCTGGATCGACTTCGCCGATCAGCAGCAGTCTCCGTGGTCAGGGCGTCAGCGCCGCGAACTGACTGGTCGGCTCGACAGGGGTTTCCGAGGTCGCCATGGTTACTCGCCTTCCACGCACCAGTTGATCGTCGTCTGACAGGGCAGCCGCATGCTTTCCGGTCACGTTGCACACCAGATGCCACGTCGTCGCCAGCGGAGACGTGATCGGCTCATCGAATGCACAGTGTCGCGTGTGGGCTCAAATTCCGACCTGCACTGGAACCATTAGGTCGTTTCCAGTCGGCCCAAAGATGTCCGGCGTGGGTCCACGGTAGAGCGATCACCAGGATTCTTCCTGCGCTGGGGCCAGTGGAACCTCCTCAGGCTCCGCAGTTGGCCGCCCGGTAGCGGCGTGAACGAGATCTCCGGCGTTCATGGCGATGAACGAAAAGCCGGGCCACGCGCGGAACCCAGGTATTGATCGTTCATTTTAAGTCCAACTGACGACCTGGACATCGCACATGGGAGGAGACAGAAAGAACCCTCTCCCTGGTTCCGGGAGAGGGTTCTGGTCGGGGGCGTGCCTCACGGGGCAATCGTGGCGATCAACCGGTGTCGAAATCAGGTTCCTGACGTGATCGAACGGGCCACGACGCGATGTGAATAGGAAGCGAGAATCTTGCACTAGGCACAGAAACCGGCGAGGAGTACGCCTGAACAACAGAAGCTCGCCTTGATGGACGGCGTTCCGGTCGGCCAGCAACAACGATTCTTGTCCGGACCACAGACCGCCGGCACCGTACATTCACTGTCGAAGCAGCAAAGCCCCTGCCCCAGTGGGTCTTTCGCACAGTCGCTGTCGTCAACGGTGCCGTCGCAGAGAACGGTGTTGCAGAACTTGGTTGGGCCGTTGAACACGATTCCAGTGCAGCCTGAGGAATGCAGGTCCGCACCGCGCAGATTGGCGCCGCTGAAGTCGGCACTGGCGAGCGTCGATGAATAGAGCCGCGTCTTGCAGAGATTGGCGCCGCGGAAATTCGCGCCCTTTGCGTTGGAACCGTGCAAGTCCGCTTCGCGCAAATCGGCGTCCTTGAAAATCGTCGCCCTCATCGAAGAGCCATGCAGATCATCGTTGGCGAAGTCGGCTCCGGTGAAATCACAATTGCTGAGGTTGGCTCCGGACTCGGGTGTGTCACAGGTCGCCTGCGCCGTCACCGAACCTTTGGCACTCCGCCTCTTCTTTGCGGCAACCTCGCGTCCCGTTCCCGCCATCCCACCGGCCACCAACGCGCCAAGCGCTGCCCGCCGCGATCCCACCCCGCCCAGAATTCGCGTCAACCGATCGAACGACCCATGATCCATACCGCATCCCTCCACCCAGGATACGACCTCCGCCGGGCCAAAACGGCCCAGACCATCTTCTCACGAACCGCGTCGAGTGGATAGATTAATCCTCCCCAATCAGTCATTGAAACGGGTTTTCCCGGTGAGGCGAGGCAGTGCCGGGATCGATTTCAATCCGACGCAAACTGACCGTATCTCCATCGGCAACTCTGAAGTCTCGAGACCAGGAACAGCTCTCCTCCAGCGACCTGCAGGCGGTGGGCCGTTCGGACGCGGGGCAGGGGTGTCATCCCGCAGGAGGAGCGGCCGCGGCGATGGCAATGATTGTGTCTCGCGCCGAGATTCTTCCCTGCGGCTCGGAACGATACCCTGTTCCCACGCCGCTCCAGGCGTGCGCTCGAAGGCGTCGTCGCCTGCCGCCAGTACCGTTCAAGACGAAGGCCCGAAATCCTTACCAATCGTTGGGAGTTCGATGCTCGCGCTTATCCGGAGATGATGGCAGTGTCCGCCCACACATCGGGATGGAGAAAGGGTCAGTGCTCCGAAGATCAATTCACCATCGCCTTCAATCGCTGACGCATTAGTCGATAGAAGACCCACTGCATGAACAAGAGTGATGGACTCGTCATGATCGCAGGAGAGCGACCGGCGATCGGGCAGCCAGCCGCTATCGAGATGAGTCTTCGTCACGTCTCGGGATGCCACTTCGTTCGCATAGCGCCGCGGCGGTGGGCTTTTGGGCGACTTCAGACCGATCGGTCGGAGAAAAACTCTCCCCGATATCTCGGACCAAAGAGATTCGGAGCTGCCATGAGGCAGCTCCGAATCTCATTTCAGTCGAGTTGAACTTCGGTGGAGCGGAGTATCGACTCCGCTCCACCGAGCGAGATTAGCGTCGACCGCGCGCTCGGGACCGCGCCCGGGCCTTGGCCTTCGAGGTCGCCGTAGCGTCGCCGCCAACCGCGCCCGCGCCGCCATTGCCGCCCGTGCTCGGGGAAGCGACACCACCAGCACCGCCGTTGCCGGCCGCGCCGCTGGTTCGGTCGCCCCGTGCCGCCCGCGCCGCTCACGCCGCCCGCGCCGCCAGTCGCGCCAACCGCGCCGTCGCCACCGGAGCCGTCGCCACCGGTCGCACCAGCAGCGTTGCCGCCAGTCGCGCCGGAGCCAGCAGCCCCGCTCGTGCCACCGCCCGCCGGCCGAGCCCGCGCCGCCAGTGGTCGTGCCACCAGTGCCAGCCGTCATTACCGGTTCCAGTCGCGCCCGCACCACCAGCGCCACTCGCGCACCGTTTCCGGCGCGCCCGGCACGTCGGCGTTACCACGTGCCAGTCGCACCGGCTGAACCAGCGCCGCCATTGCCGCCCGCGCCAGCACCTTGCCGTCACCGCGGTTCCGGTTCACCCGCGCCGGCGCCACCAGCGCCGCTCGTACCAGTCGCGCCGCTACCGGCGGTACCCTGTGCCCAGCGCGCTCCAGCGCCACCGGCCTCGCCAGTCCCGGCGCCCGCCGGTCCCGGTTCCGCCCGCGCGCCCGCGCCGCCGCCACCGCTCGTGCCGCCCGCGCCAGCCGCGCGGCGCCGCCGTCGCCCGTGCCTGCCGCGCCTGCCGCGCCCGCGCCACCAGCATCACCAGTTCCGGCACCACCGGTGCCGGTTCCAACCGCGCCGACCCCAGCCGCGCCGCTCGTGCCACCAGCCCCCGTACCTGCCGCCAGCACCGGTCGCCAGCCGCTCCGGTTCCAGCGCCACCGGCGCCGCTCGCGCGCCAGCGCACCTGCGCCACTGCCGGTCGCGCCCGCACCACCAGTTCCACTTGCCGCGCCAGCGCCGAACTGCGCCTTGGCCACCCGTACCACCTTGGCCATTATTCTGGCCGACGTTCGCGCCGACGCCGACGCCGGTGCCACCGCCCTCGCCGGTACCGGCGGCGCCAGCATTGCCGGTACCGCCGCCGCCGCCAGCCGCGCTCGCGCCCGCACCTCCGCTGCCAGTGTTGTTGTTATCGCCGAGGTCCGGCTTCGTTTGCGGTGTTGTCGCCACCGTTGGCCACCGCCGCCGCCGTCGCCACCATTCTGGGTGTTCCGCTGCCACCTGTCGCCACCAGTGCCACCAGCGCCACCGGTGCCGTTGCCGGTGCTGTCGCCCTGGGTCTGGCTGCCGCCGTTGCCGCCCGCGCCGCCGGTCGCGTCACCACCAGCGCCACCGTTGCCGGAGTCGCCGCCGTCGCCACCATCATTGTCATTGGCACTGCCGCCGTCGCCACCGTTGCCGGTGCTGCCGCCGGTGTTGCCGTCGGCGCTGCCGCCGGATCCACCCGCGCCGCCGACGCCACCGCCCGCGTCGCCGGAGTTGCCACCCGCGCCGCCGGTCGAATCGCCGACGCTACCGCCGGTGCCATTACCGCCGTTGCCGCCGTTGCCGCCCGCGCCGCCGGTGTTGCCATCGGCGCTGCCGCCGCTGCCACCTACACCGCCGCCGGCATCGCCGGAATTGCCGCCGTTGCCCCCGCCATTGCCGTCAGCGCTACCGCCAGTGCCGCTGCCACCGTTCCGCCACCGTTGCCGCCAGTGTTGCCATCGGCGCTGCCGCCGACTTGCCACACCGGTCGCGTTCGCCAGTGTTGCCACCGTTGCGCGCCACCAGTGTTGCCATCGGCGCTGCCGCCGTTGCCGCCATGTACCACCACCAGCGTCGCCGGAGTTGCCGCCCGCGCCGCCGGTGTTGCCATCGGCGCTGCCGCCATTGCCGCCAGTGCCGCTGCCGCCGTTGCCGGAGTTGCCACCCGCGCCGCCGGTGTTGCCGTCGGCACTGCCGCCGTCGGCGTCACCGGAGTTTCCCCGCTGCCACCAGCGCCGCCGGTCGCATTGCCGGAGTTGCCGCCATTGCCGCCATTGGAGGAACCGCCGTTGCCGCCGTTCGCGGAACCGCCGTTGCCACCGTTGCCGCCATTGCCGCCAGCGCCGCCGGAACCACCGTCGCCGGAGTTGCCGCCGTTGCCGCCGGTTGCGTTGCCGGAGTTGCCGCCATTGCCGCCCGCGCCGCCGGTGGTATCGCCGCCGTCGCCGCCGTCGCCGCCGTCGCCGCCATCGCCACCGTTTGCGGTGGGCTGGACT
Source organism: Thermomicrobiales bacterium (assembly GCA_046328335.1). Taxonomy (GTDB): domain Bacteria; phylum Chloroflexota; class Chloroflexia; order Thermomicrobiales; family UBA6265; genus JACCXM01. The sequence continues at coordinate 21,176 of JAXLWU010000030.1, read as the reverse complement.
TCGCCTTGGCGCGAGACCGGCGATCGGCCCGCTCGGCCACATTGTTGTTGTTATTGGCCGTTACCGCCTTGGCGCCGACCGCTGCCGCGATCGCCGGGCCGCCAAAGCGGCGAGCCCGCGCACGAGCGCGCGACGATCGATCTGTCCAGATCGATACTGCTGCAGGAGTTCGTCGTGTGACACTCCAGTTCCTCCGCCCGTAAACCGCACGAGGTATGTCGGCAAAGACACACCATCCCGGCGTCATCATATGGGTGGTCCCCCACCTGTCAACGGGTTTCCTCGAATAGGCAGTTTCACGAAATGAGTCCCGGAAATGGCTCTGAAGCGGCAGGCGCAGGGCGCGACATCTGGAGAGAGCATTGCTACGGTGTATGGTCGATGGTTCGCATTGCTTGGTTTGTTGCGGACAGCATCAATCGCGATGGAAGTATCGATATTGTGATCAATCAGGAAGCCGAAATTCGACCCGATCGTTTCGTATTCTCTGGTAGCCAGTGGGGTGCGCAGGCTCCCGCGGCCGGTCTCCCGGGAAAAATGGGAGCAACGTTCGAATTGAACAGCCGACACAGGTTGACGCGGGTGCCCGCGAGTGCTAGCGTCAGCGTGGGAATCTGGGGGAACTCCGGACCGGGTTGTGCGCGCCAGCGATGGCCTTGCCAAAGACGCACCTTGGTTCTGGCGGGGAGGGAATCGCACATGGTGAGTCGCGGTCAATCCGTTCGACTCGTTCGGGGTCGCCGGGCGGCCTGGGCATTGACAGGAACCGCATCGGCTCTGTCGTTGGTGCTTTTTGCGTCACCCGCGCTTGCCGACGAGACATCGCTGAATTCCGTCGCGTCCACCGGCGGCGTCGCCACCGCGACCGGCTCATCCAGCGTCACCACGGGCGACATCATCACCGGCATGAATACCGGTCACAGTGTCGATACCGGCGGCACGTCGGATGGCGACTTGACGGTTTCCGTTGATGAGATGTCGAGCGAGAGCAACCTCGACTTCGTCGCCGAAGTCGGGGCGCAGATCGCTGACGCGAGCGGCGGCGATGGTGGCGATGCCGCCTCGACCCCGGGCACCGATCCGAACTTCACTGTTCGTATCAACAATTCCGACAAGAACAACAACGAGAGCAACGCCACCGGCATCGGTGAAGGCGGCGAAGGCGGCGCTGGCGGCGACGGGGGCAACGCGGTCATCGGGGACACGCCCTGAATCGGCATCTTCAGAGACAGACTCGTTCCTGGAAGCCATGAAATTGAATCGACCCGGGCTTGGATCCGAACCTTTGGGATCCGCCCGGGTCGACCGTTTCTAGGCAATGGTGAGGTCGACGTCGCTATGTCGAAAGTCGCTCCAGGCTCTCACGCATGGCGGCAGCATCTTTGAGAAGCCGTTTGGCTTCTTCTTCACCTTGAATGTCGCCAAGTTCGTGATATGCCAGGGCAAGGACGTCGTACGGTCCATCCCATTGCCCAAAGAGATGCCTCCAGGCGACGCGAGTGGTGAGCAGCGCGCTCTCTGAAGTCGGGCCAACGGCGATGGATATCCGCGCCCAGGCGATCGCCGCGATGTAGTCGCCCTTGCGGAGGGCGATGACTCCCGCGAACCACGGCAGCTCGCTCATGCCAGGATAGATGGTCATCCCTTCCGCACATGCCAGGAGAGCTTCGTCATATCGGCCGAGGGCATGAAGGCTCCGCGCGACGCGATAGAGGGCCCACGCGCCCTCTTCGCGCCAACCGCGTAGGGCGGCGCACCCGCGAAACGCGCCGATCGCCTCTTCCAGCCGATCGAGTCCGGCGAGGCAATCTCCGAGGTAGTAGAGCCACCTGGGCTCGTCGGGATGAGCCGCGATGTAGTGGCGCAGAATTTCCGCGTCTCGTTCGAACTTGAGCCGTAGTTGCTCTGGCGTCTTCGCCAGTTCGTCAACGAGGAAATTGGGGATCTCGACTTCCGCGCCACCCCCGGTCTTGATCTGGATATATGCCTCATGGACTGGACCGACGAATTCTCCATGCACTGGCAGCCGAAAAAAACGATCCTTGGCGTAGGCGCGATGACCCATGATCGCCAGGAGCGCATCCTGATCGGTGGTCGCCAGGAATCCCCGGATGTCGATGTCGTTCGCCAAGACACGCTCGTCGGTATCGAGCATGATGGCCCAGTCCGACCCTGTCTCGGCGGCCGCCGCGAGCGCGAAGTTCCGGGCTGCACTGAAATCACTGCGCCATGTGAACTGGCGCACGACGAGCTTGTCCCCCGCAATGTCGCGGGCGATCTCGAGCGTGTCGTCCGTAATCCCGGTATCGACGACCAGACAGACGTCGACCCAATCGACGACGCTTTCCAGGGCCGGCCCAATGATCTGACGGGAATTGCCAGCTATCGTGACCGAGACCAGCCGCAAGTGAGACGGCAGCGGCGGCAGGCGGGATTCCCGCGTTCGGGCGCCTGCGCCAGACCTGCCTCTAACGCGGCGAACCCGGGTCCGTCTGTTGGCTGACTCGGATTTCTTCTCGATCCTCGCTCGGTCGGGGTCGGGCATAGGCAACCTCGAAGACCGGACTCGGCCCGAACTTGCGGCAATTCAATGTGCCGTTTCGCGACACGTGCCGCCGCGCTGGTGGCGCGGACGAACCCGGCGATCCTGAACGATGATCCCGGCGACGGTTTGACCGCTCCACCTCAAGCAAATGTCAGACCACGTGACATCCGTCCCGAATCCTGTCGATCCTTCGTCATCCGATGCGCGGATGTAAGGAGCGAGGGGACGCGAGATCGGACAGCACCGATGTGGTCCAATCGGCGGGACGAATTCAGTCGATCGGCGCAATAGCGGCGCTCGCGCGGAAAGCCCCTCGCACCCGCACTGCTTCCGCGTCAGGGTACGGGAGTTCCCGCACCCGCATTCGGCGTGGCTAGGTCTTCGACTTCGATGGTAATGACCGAAACGGGTGTAGCACCAGCCGCTGCTTCCGTTGCTGCCGCGTCTTCGCCGCCGTTCGTGGATGCAACGGCGGGGGTCGCGCTCGCCGCTGGCACCGGAACGTCAACCGGCGGAGCGAGAAAGATGCTGATCGAAGAACGTCCCGTTTGCGGATCGGGCGCGATGTAGGCGATGCCACGGTATCCCGAGCCGTTGCGCTCGGTCAACTCGATGACATACGCGCCCAGTTCATCGAAGACGCCCCCGATATCGCCGCAGACGATCGAGAGATTTGGTTCATCTGCCGACGCCGCCACATTGATCGCGAAGGGCTCGTCAACCAGTTCATCCAGGAGGAATGGCACCCGCGTGAACGATGTCTGCGCGACGACGGCGCTTGCCTGTCCTCGTTCCTTACCATTCGGAAAAGTCACATCGTTCAGCGTGGAGGCTGCCTCACCAAACTCCGCGCAGGACCCGCGATAGAGGGTAGCGGGTCGCGCTGGGGGGATGCCGCCAAAGGCGCCCGCAGCCTGCCCTTCCGACCCCGGAGGACCGTAAACGGTGAACTCCTGTAATCCAATCGCCCTCCCCGGCACCACCAGATCGGAGAAAAAGCCCGTCGAGGCGTAGACGTCGCCAGACGGCGTCAAATCCGGAAGGAGAATCGTTGCCGCGAATTCCCCGTTGATGCCAATGGTGGCCTCGAAGCCTTCGACGATCAGATCGATCGTATTGCGCTCTCCCGGCTCCGTTTTCAGGTTCGGCGCGGCCACGGTCTGGTCCGGCGGATCGGTGCCGATGCTGAAGTTCCAGGTTCCGGTCGAGACCGCGAAGATGCGGAAGTCCTCGTTATCGCCGGTCGTGCGGAACTGGAAACCATAGTCCCACGGTACCCCATCATCTGCCTCCGGATTGACGAAGACGGCGTGTGCGACGAAATCAGGGACATCAATGCCGGCGCGGAAGACCGATAGAACGCCCGGCGCTTGCGCCAACTCGAATTCGTAGGGACCAGAAAGCACGGGGAGACGGTCCCGGTTGTCGATTGTCTCCGCGAAGCGTTCCGCCGCGGTCTGGGCCGAAACGAGCGGAGCCAGCGCGGAGACGAATCCGAGCATGAATACCGCAACGATGGCGACGATTCGATGGCGCATGATGCTGCTCTCCAGTCGACGTGCGCGCAGCGCAGTACGGAAAAGCGGAATCCAGTGGCGGGATTCTGATTCTATCGCATGATCGGGTGTACGTACATCGTAATGTATGGCGTTCTCGGTGACACTGTCTATGGCACGATACGGATGGCGCCCGGAGATCGCTCAGATGCGAGATCACATCGACGTCGAGCCAGGAGGATTCAGATGACAGGGAGTTTCATTTCGCGCGGATTTCGCGGCCGGCGCCGGGAAGACCCTGCCCTCGCCGGCCGCGTGCCGCCGGGCCAATATGTCACGAGCGATTTTCCCGTCCTCTCGGCAGGTCCCACGCCGCGAACATCGCTCGCGACATGGGACTTTGCCATTCGCGGCGCCGTGCAACCCGATCGCCGCTGGACGTGGGACGAGTTTCGCGCCCTGCCGAGTGAGACAATCACCACCGACATCCACTGTGTGACCAAGTGGAGCAAGCTGGACACCGTCTGGGAGGGAGTTTCGCTCGATACCCTGCTGGAAGGCCTGGAGCCGGACGGATCCTTCATCACCGCATTCTGTGATGGGGGTTACACCACCAATCTTCCCCTCACCGACATCACCGGGGGCAAGGCGTGGATCGCGTTCGGCTACGACGGCAAGCCGCTGGCGCCCGAACATGGCGGCCCAGCCCGCCTGCTCGTGCCCCATCTGTACTTCTGGAAGAGCGCCAAGTGGGTTCGCGGCCTGGACGTTACCAGGAACAACCGGCCTGGCTTCTGGGAATCTCTCGGCTATCACGATTATGGTGACCCATGGCGAGAACAGCGCTATCAAGGCGATTGACCTGGCTGCTCACCGAGGTGAGCGGCAAGCGGCGGGAGACCGATCGGGCGACAACCGTGCGCCTCCTCTCGGACGAATGGCCGGGACATCTCGCCGGGCAGCATGTGGATGTGCGCCTGACGGCGGAGGATGGCTACCAGACGCAGCGATCCTATTCAATTGCCTCCGCGCCGCGGCCGGGCTCGCTGGAATTGACCGTCGAGGAGATTGCGGACGGCGAAGTTTCACCGTACCTGGTGGAAGAACTGCGCGAGGGTGATCGGCTGGAACTGCGCGGACCGATCGGCGGCTATTTCACCTGGACCGCCACCGACAACGGGCCGCTCCTCCTGATCGCCGGAGGATCAGGCGTAGTGCCATTGATGTCGATGCTTCGCTATCGTTCGCAGATCGGCTCGGACGTGCCGGTCACGCTGCTCTACTCTGCCCGTGACTGGAATGACGTCATCTATCGGGACGAACTTGAACAGTTGGGACATCTCCCCGGCGTCCACATTCTTTTCACGCTCACCAGAGCACAACCCGCGAATTGGACCGGCTACCGCCGCCGCATCGACCGGGCGATGATCGAAGAGATCGGCGCCTCAGTTGGCGCGGATCCGCGCGTCTTCATCTGCGGGCCGACCCCGCTCGTCGAAAGCGTAGCGAGCACCATGGTCTCCCTGGGATACCCGCCGCAGCGGGTCAAGACGGAGCGGTTCGGCCCGACAGGAGGTTAGCAATGCAGGACGAGCATGCAGGCGGCCAGATTCGACTCGATGGCAACGCCGCAGCCGGTGTTCTCGACGAACTCTTTTGCTTCGAGACCAGCACGGCAATTGCGGTCTGCGCTGGCTGCGGCGCCGCCGCACCGGTTGGGCAACTGATGGTCTATGCCCTTGAGATGGGGGCGATTCTCCGCTGCCCGGATTGCGACAACGCCATCCTCCGTATCGGTGCGACGGCGACATCACGCTGGTTGGACACCCGGGGCGCGACCGTTCTGCGTTTCGAGACCGCCGGCTAGTCGATCGCCTGGTCGTCCTGCTCTTCCGCGAGAGCCCTTGCCTGCGCTTCCTCCTCGGCCACGCACACCCGTTCGTGAATCTCCGAGAGGTCGCCATCGACGAGCCCCGTCGCATGGTCCGTGTCAATCACCAGTCCCAGCGCACGATTCCCCGCAGCCATTGCCAGCGCCCGGCCGTAATCGGCGCCGCGCCGCATGACCAGCATCTGAAACGCGGTGCCATAGGTGTTGACCGCGCGTTGCCGCTCCTCACTGCCGTCGGCAAGCCCTTTGTTGGCAATATGAGCGATCGCCCGCGCGTAGCGTTCGATTTCGTTGTCGTCGACCGCGAACACTCGCGCCTCATGTCCCATCGCGTCGTTCTCTCCCCGTCGGCCGCGTTCCCGCGGTCCCCAGATCACCGTTCGTAGTGTAGGTCGCCGCACGGACCGCCATCGCAACGGTCGCCTGCCGGAGGGCTGGACAGGAGGTGTCGTTGTGTCTTCAGGCAGTCGATTCGCATCTCCCCTCGCTCACCACGAACTCTCGCCAAGCCGCGCGGAATCTCCTGTTTCCCAGCCCCCTTGCACGGTACGCTTGCCGTAGTGGCGAAACCCGACTGAAGTGCGAGGACTACGATTTCATGGCACACGCCGACCTGATCGTGCACGGCGGCACGGTGGCGACCGAAGGTGGCGTGTTCGACGCCGACATCGTCGTGAACGATGGCCGCATCGCCGCGCTTACGACGGATAGCGGGAGTTGGACCGCGGATGAACGCATCGATGCCAGCCGGCTGCTGGTTCTCCCCGGAGGGATCGACGTTCACACCCATTTCGAGGAACCGGACCCGAACCTGCTGGAAGGATTCGCCACCGGCGGCGCTGGCGCCGCGGCGGGCGGCATCACCACCGTCGTCGAAATGCCGCAGGCCCACCCAACCACGCTGAAACCGGAGCAGTTCATCGAGAAGCGGGACCTCGTCGCGCGCAATGCTATCGTCGACATGGCGCTCTGGGGCGGCGTCATCGGGCCCCCCGCACAGGATCGCGACGATCTCGCAGGACTGGCTGCGGCGGGCGCCGCGGCATTCAAATCGTTCATGGCGTCTTCGTCGCCGTTCTTTCCAGCGGTGGACCACGCCCAGTTGCATTGGGCGATGCAGGAGGCGGCGCGGCTGGGAATCCCGTACGGTCTGCACGCGGAAGACCACGCCATGCTCGCCGCCGGGCTGCGGGCTATGACTGAGGCAGGGCGGAAAGATCCGCTCGCCCATGCCGAGTCACGGCCGCCGATCGTCGAGACCATCGCGGTGAATACCGCGTTGCTCTTGGCGGAGGAGACAGGATGTCACGTCCACATCTGTCACGCCGCCAGCGCGGGCGCATTGCGCCTGATCGCCGCCGCTAAAGCGCGCGGCGTCAATGTCACCGCGGAAACCTGCCCTCAATACCTGATGCTCAACACCGACGACCTGGAGCGGCGGGCCGGTTTTGCTCGCTGCGCACCCGCGCTGCGTGACCAGCGGGAGGTCGATGCCATCTGGACGTTTGTCCTTGACGGCACGATCGACATCATCTGCTCCGATCATTGTCCGTACACCATCGAAAGCAAGGAAGCGGGAGCGGACGATATCTTCAAGGCGCCGCTCGGCCTTTCCGGGGTGCAGACCCTGCTACCCGGGTTCTATTCCGAGGCGGTGGTCAAGCGCGGCATGCCAGTCGAACGATTCGTCGCACTCACCGCCACCAATCCGGCGCGCATCTTTGGCCTCTGCCCCCGCAAGGGTACCTTGGCTGTCGGTGCGGACGCCGATCTCACCCTCCTCGATCCCGATGCGGCGTGGACGGTGAACGTCCCCGACATCCTCCACAAGCAGAAGTGGACACCGTATGAAGGAAAATCGATCACCGGCCGCGTACGACGGACCGTCCGTCGCGGCGTGATCATCTTTGACGATGCGAGGCAGGGTGAAGATCGTATGCTCGCCGCGCCAGGGTCCGGCAGATTCCTGCCACGAGGATACGGAGAGGTAGGTTGATGGTTGCTTCCCGTGATCGCATGATCGCGCCCGAGCAGATCGAGCGGCGCGTGCTGGCATTGGCGCACCACGGCGCCCAGGGTGAGACCGGCGTCGCCCGCCTCGTCTATTCCCCGGAATGGGAAGCCGCCCAGGCAGAAGTGACGACCTGGATGAAGGAAGCAAGTCTGCGGGTCGAACGAGACGCGGTCGGCAACGTTTGGGGCTATCTCGACGGTAGCGATCCAGATCTGCCTCTGCTCGCCACGGGTTCACACATCGACAGTCAGAATCCGGGCGGGCGCTTTGACGGTGCGCTCGGGGTGATCGCCGGCATCGCCGCGCTTGGCGCATTGAAGGCACGATACGGCCAGCCCAGGCGCACGCTTGCCGTGGTTTCGCTGGTCGAGGAAGAGGCCTCCCGTTTTGCTTCGGCGAATATGTGGGGCTCGCGGGCGATCATCGGCAAGATTCACCAGGATGAGGCGAAGCGCCTGCGGGGCTATGACGGCGTCACCATGGCCGAGGCGATGCGAGATGCCGGATTGGATCCCGCCCACGTCGACAACGCCCGCCGCGGCGACATCGGTGGATTCATCGAACTCCATATCGAGCAAGGCCCGTTCCTCGATATCGAGCAAATCCCGGTCGGGATCGTGGAACGGATCACCGGTTACAAGCAGTACCTCATCACGTTGGAAGGGGCCGCGAATCACGCGGGCACCACCCCCATGGACTTGCGTCGCGACGCCATGTCCGGGGCGGCAGAGATCATCTCGGGCGTCACCAACACCGCGCACCGCATGGGCAGACCGTGCGTCACGACCGTCGGCCGGGTCACGGTGGTACCCAACGAACGGGCGGTCATCCCCCGTCAGGTCGCATTCACCGTTGACGCCCGTTCGCCGGATGCGGCCCAGCGCGACCTGCTCATCGCTCGCCACGAAGCGCTCATCGCCGAAGTCGCCGCCCGACGGGGTCTGCGCCTGACGATCCGGGTCGATAGCGACCGCGCGCCCGTCGACTGTGACGCGACGTTCGTGGCGGCGATTGCCGATGCGGCAGCAGAGGCTGGTGTACCAGCGATGCGAATGACGTCCGGCGCAGTCCATGATGCCATGCAAATGGCGGATATCGGGCCGATCGCCATGATCTTTGTGCGCTCCCGGGGTGGCATCAGTCACGCGCCGGAGGAGTTCACCGCGGCGGACGATGCGGCGGCGGGAACAGAAGTGCTGGCTCGCGCCTTGCACCGACTGGCGTATGCGGCATGACAGCGCCTTCCTTGACGAAGCAGCCCAAACTCGTCGTCATGATCACGTCGCCGCTCGAACCCGGACATGCCTCGCGCATCGCCGCGGCATTTCCGGACCGGGTGGATCTGATCTACCGGCCCGATCTGATGCCGGCTACTCGCTATATCGGCGATCACGGCGATCCGGCATGGCGGCGCCCCTCGGAGCAGAACGAGGAATGGCTCCGGCTGCTCGCCAGCGCCGATGTGCTCTGGGATCTGCCGCAATACATCCCAGGCCCCATCGCGCCCTACATCCCCCGCGTGCGCTGGGTGCAGACCACGTCTGCCGGTGTTGGCCCGCAGGTCCATCGGCTCGGCCTTCAGGACTCGGACATTCTGGTGACAACGGCGAGCGGAATCCACGCGCAACCGTTGACCGAATTCGTCTTCGCCGCGCTCCTCTACCACACCAAGGAGATCGGTCGGCTGCGCGAGGAACAGCGCCTCCATCAATGGCATCGGTTTAGTGGCATTGAACTTGCGGGACGAACGATGGCGGTGATCGGCCCCGGCCGCATCGGCCGCGAAGTCGCTTCCGTGGCGCGGGCGTTTCGGATGCGAACGGTCGCGATGGGACGGAGTACCGAAGCCGCGCGCGCAGCTGCGCTGGGGTTCGATCGCCTCTATGAGCGCGACGAACTCCCGGAGATGCTGGCAGAGGCGGATTGCCTGGTGGTTTGCGCGCCGCAAACACCCGAGACGGACAATCTGCTCGGGCCAGCAGAGTTCGCCGCGCTGAAACGTGGCGCCGTGTTCGTGAACATCGGCCGCGGCACGATTGTTGACGACGTGGCATTGCTGGCGGCGCTCCGCGACGGCACGGTGGCGTTCGCGGCACTCGATGTGTTTCGGGAGGAACCACCGCCGGACGATTCTCCGTTCTGGGACCTGCCAAACGTGCTCATCAACCCGCATTCGGCGAGCACGGTTGATAGCGAGAATGCCAAATTGGTCGATCGGTTCATCGAGAACCTCGGCCACTTCCTGGATGGACGGCTCGAGCGCATGGCTCCGATGCTGGACAAGAAGCGGCTCTATTGAGGGCATTTTCGTTACCGCGGCCACCACAACGGAGGTTGTGGGACGTTTGGCGGGAATCCGGTTTGCAGTAAGGAGCCGTAGATCGGTATGGCCGAGCAAACGTGTGTCGGGCCAATGTTATAGTGCCCGTACGAACACGCCCGTGTAGCAGTAGATGTGGGAGGAAAGCGCGATGCGAAAGTGGCAGGCCCTGGGGATTGTGCCGGTGGCCGCGATGCTTCTGACGGGATCGGTAATGGCCCAGGAAGAAGGGGACGACAGCGGCGGCGAGAGCCGAATCCCCGCGCCTTCCGAGTGCACCGTTGAGCCGAGGGCGGCGGATGAGGTCAGTTCAGTGCTGGCGCTCGACGCCGAGGGAATCCAGGCGCCGGCGCTGATTACCATCACTCCGCCGCTGGGCGAAGTGGTGGACAACGACACCCGACTCGCCGTTCAGACTGTTGCACGCGAGGCGTTGGCCTGCTTCAACGCCGGCGATATTGCCCGCGCCACCGCGCTCATGACCGAGAACGGCATCAAGCGCGCGTACTGGGGCTTGACCATCGACCAAGCATCGCGGGATGAGACCAAGTCCCGCCTCTCCTCCACTCCAGTGCCTCGCCCGGAAGACAAGTCGGTTCGCCTCCTGGCCGTCACCGATGCATCCACCCTTCCTGATGGACGCGTTGCCGCATTCGTCGTCATCAACGAACCGCTGCTGCCGCCGTCCGGGCCGGAGACGCTGCTCTTCGTGTTCGCCAATCAGGACGGAAACTGGTTGATCGACGATTGGGTCGACTTCTCGATCGTCCCGGCCAACTACGGCACTCCCGAGGCGGCCACACCAACAGCCTGAGCCCGTCGCTAACTGCCAAGGCGCCGCTGGAGCATGCTCCAGCGGCGCTTTTCACGGTTCCGGGTCACCTCCGCCGGTGGTGTCTGAAAGGGAGCAGCACGCGATGCCAAAAACCAGGTGCGCCGACATCGACGTGGTCTGGGACGTGGCCGGACCGATCGACGCGCCACCGGTGCTGATGATCAATGGCCTGGGTGCCGCGCGTGCTGGTTGGAGCCTGCAAGTCGAGGCGCTGGGGCGTCGCTATCGCGTCTTCAGTTACGACAATCGCGACGTGGGCGAGACCGGAACGGGATCGAATCCACGGTCGTATGGAATCGACCGATTCGCAGACGATGCGGCAAACCTGGTCGAAGAACTCGAGATCGGCCCGATCCATGTCATTGGCGCCTCCATGGGCGGCGCCATCGCCCAGGAACTTGCCCTGCGGCGTCCGGACCTGACGCGGAGTGTTCAGATCGTCTGCTCCTGGGCAAGGACTGACCACTGGCTGGCCGACCTTTTCGGACAATGGAAAGCGATCTTCGCCGAGATGGGCCCGCTGGCCTTTGCCCGCGATTCCTGGCTTTGGGTGTTCACCCACCGCTGGTACCGCGATCCCGACCACCTCGATACGCTGATCGCGGCAACCGCCTCCTACCCGTTTCCGCAGACAGCGGCTATGTTCGGCCGTCAAGCCGAGGCCGCAATCGGGTTCGACGCCCTCGCCCGCATCGGGCACATCGCGGCCCCAGTCCACATCGTGGCGGGTGAAGAAGACATCCTTACCCCACCGCGATTCTCGCAAGAACTTCAGGAAGCGATTCCCGGCTCGATCCTGACCCTCTTGCCGGATGTGGGTCACGGCATGTTCTGGGAAACACCGGAACGCTTCAATAGTGCGCTTTTGGAGTTCCTCGACCAGCATCAGGGATGATGCGCCGAAACGAGCGAGACCGCGGGCGCGTTGTCGCAACGGGGTGCCGTGAATGCTTCGCGGTACCCCGGTACCGATCATCGCCTTGCCTGAGGATCGGGTACAGGCTATTGTCTGAGCGAGATCGCCCCGTCCGTATCGCCCCGCGGCATGTGAGATGGAGCGGACCTGGAGGGATCACATGAAGCGATTGTTCGCCACGGTGGGGGCCATGGCGGTGGCGGCGGCACTCGTGCTGCCGGTCGCGGCCCAGACCGATCAACCTGTCAATGCCGACGGCTCCTACGTTGTCGCCAACGATGACGGCGTCCCGATCGTATCGGGCAAGGGCGAGGACATCGTTTACGGGGACATCAACACCGGCGGCGGTGGCGGCGAGGTTCTCGGCGATCCCAACGCGGTCTACAGTCCCCTGGTCCCGGACAACCCGGGTCCAAACGGCGGATTGCTGGTGATGCCGGGCGCTGGCGATGGCCTGATTGGCGGCGTGCCAATTCAGCCCACGGCGCCGGATGACACCGCGACGACCACCACGAATCTCGCCAACAACAGCGGCAGCGCCACGGAGAATGTGCCGCTTGATACGGTAGCCGCCGAGTCAACCGACGGAACGGCCGCGCCAACAGGGTTCTGCGCCCAGTATGGCACCTGGTATGACGCGCAGGTGGCATACGAAAACCTGGGCGCGACGGCGGCCGATCCTGCCCTGGTGCAGGAGGTCGATCCCGACTACGACGGGATCGCATGCGAGACTGAAATGGCTTGAGACCAGCGGCGGCGGGTCGAGTCGAAGGCAATTGGCGGCCAATACGGCCGCCCATGTTCGTCTGCGATTCGGTAGCATGCGACGAACGCAATAGCATGCCGCGCCGGCGGCGCCACAGGGAATGAGGAGCGACCATGGGTCGGGCCGTAATTGGGTCGACGATCGTCTTTGCCCCGTATGACATCGACCGCGCGCTGGAAGGTCTGGCCGAAGCAGGCTATCACGCGTGCGAAATCGGCGGGGTAAAGGGCTGGTTCGAGCACATTGACCCCGATACCGTCACTGACGCCGAACTCGCGCGGATCGGCAGAAAACTTGCCGATCTTGGTCTCCAACCGGTCAGTCTGAGTGGTCACGCCCAGCTGCAGACGCCGGAGGGAGCGGCCCGGTTCGCGCGGGCCATCGACATCGCCGCCGAACTCGGTATGCAAATCGTCAACACCTACACGGGAGACGCCAAGTCCGACGAGGAACGCGACGCCTACTTCGTCAATGTTGGGGAACTTTGCGATCGCGCCGCCGCCCATGGTCTCAAGATCGGCATGGAGACCGACAGCAACATGTTGCCAACGGCGGAGATCGGCCGGGCGATTCTCGATCGCATCGATCGCCCGGATGTGCTTGGCTTCAACTATGATCCTGGCAACGTCATCTACTACACCGGCGCCAATCCGCTCACTGACATCTACTTTGCCCTTCCGCGGCTGGTGCACTTCCACCTGAAGGACAAGATCGGCGGCCAGGGAGTCTTCAACTTTCCACCCACCGGGGATGGTCAGATCGATATCAAGGGGCTGCTTGCGATCCTGGACGAAGCAGGCTACACGGGGCCGGTAAGCGCCGAGGTGGAATTTGACGACCGGGGCTGGCCGGACTACGAAGGGTGCCTGGCAGGGGCGCGGCGGAGCGTGGCAAATCTCCAGGCGATGGGCTTGACGGTCTGATCTCTCCGAGTCCCGCCTGGAATCTTGCTGGACGCCGGCTGGAACACCCTTCCGCTCATCGTGATCCTGTCCAGGCGGTCCAGCACTGCCGCCCGGGCATTCAACCCTGAGCGCGCGTTCGCGCTTCATCCACCATCAGTCGCAGCATGGCGGCGGTGACCGGACCCAGGTGATAGCGGTCAATCGTGCCGTCACGACGGATGATGATGGTCGCCGGGTAGGCGCTGGGAATGCCGAAGGCGGTCTCGATTGGTCCGATCCCAGGTTGATCGGTATTCGTGTCGCGGCCGATGGGATAGGTGTAGCCGCCGTCGGCGACAAACTTGCGTGCATCGGCGTCGGTGTCGGTGCGGACGCCGACGCCGATTACTCTTGTCGCCTCGCCTGACTGCTGCGCCTCTTCCCAGAACGCCTGCAACTCCGGCATCTCGACCCGGCACGGGCCGCACCAAGAGGCCCAGAAATTGAGAACGACCACGTTTCCCCGCAGGTCACCAAGATCGAGCGTGTCGCCGTTCAAGAGCGTCAGCGAAACGTCAGGAGCCGCCTCACTCACCCGGTTCGCCATGGTTGGTTCGCCGGAAGGCTGATTGCGCTGCACCACCCAGATTCCGGCGACGACGGCGAGGATGATCAAGCCCAGGATCAGCGGCGAATAGCGCCCCAGCCGACCGTAGCCGACGCGGCCGTGGTCGGCGTCCTCGTCGTCTGGGGGGTCGCTATCTGGCAGCGGCGCTGGCGAAGCCTGTGCGTCTCCCATCACCACGGAATCACGGCAATGATTTCACGGCGGTTTCGACCTTTTCCCATGTCTGGCCCGTCCCACCAATCATCAAGACGATCACGTTGCTTCCCTGCGCCATACGCCGCTCGCCCTGTGGCGCTGGTTCCTTCCCCACGCGCTCCGGAACTGCCTCGTCGGGCGAGACCGCGGCGGCGTCCGCCGCCGCCGCGGCGGCGGAATCGTAGAGGAACACGAATCCAGGATTGCCATCGATTTCAACGCCCTGGCCCGGTACGGCGAGCGCACCCTTGGGAATGAACATCCCCTTCGGCTGCGCTACCGAGAGTCCTGCCTGCTGTAACTCGCCCACCACGTTGACGATCTGGCTTCCCCCCGGCGCCGCAGTCGGGACTGGCGCCACACCAAACCGGCGGTCGCGCGCGAACAGGAAGATCGCGATCAGCGCGAAGGCAACGGCCAGCACCGCGAACAGATTGCTGAGGGTTCGTCTCGCCCGTCCATTGGTTTCAGTCGGTGTATCAGTCAATCAGTCGACCTTTCTGCAACTGGAAAACGCATGGATGGCGGCGAATGGCGTGGGTCGAGCCGGCATCCCGATCGCAATCTCACGCGGCTCGGACCCGTTGCGGGGTTCACGCTCCATCGTCGGCGCGCGAAAGCACCAGTTGTCCATCCGATTCAGCCGCCAAGAGTGATTCGGCTGAGGCCTCGCCAGACCACGCCGGCTCGATCCCCCGCGCGCGCAGCAAGGTGCTCAACGCATCCTCGTTTCGATCTTCTCCGGGGACGGCAACAATCAGCAGGCGCTCATCCAGCTGGCGGACGTTCCAGCCATTGTCCATAAGCGAATGGCACACGGCCTGGCATTTTTCGGCATCATCGAATTCGATCTGGATCAACCGCGTGAGTCTGGCACGACGTGCCTCTCCTACCCATGTGACGATGTCAGACGCCATCCGGTCCGGCAGCGGCGATCGGCTCGCCTGCTCCAGGAAGGTGACGATCTGTCCTGGTTCTATTCCGTTGTCGGCGGCCATGGCGATCGTTGCAGCGGTAACCCGATAGCGAGCGACCTGTCCCAGTTCGACCAGTTCCGCGATCGCGCCAAGTGCCCAGACCCGGCTCGGCGTCGGCGTCAGCAGGGAAACGTCGCCACCGGGCGCAATGGTCAATGCCGGCTCCCCCGCGCCAGTATCCGCGTCTGGTTCGAGTTGCTGGCGGGAAACCGCGGCAAGGACGTTTCGGGTGAGCCGCACGGCGGTCGACTTGCCCTCGACATCGCGAAGTTCCACCAGACCAAACCACGACAACGGGCCAGACAACTCGATAGATACGATCTCACGGAGAAGATTTGCCCTTGCTTCTTCGTCGCGGTCCGACGAGTTGTCGTTCCGGGCGCTGGCCGCCACGAATGAGCGACCCAACAGCGCTGGGTTGGCACGGGAAACCCGCTCCGATAGGCTCTCCAGGGGAACCCACTCGCCGACGGCCAATCCGAGCTGCTGGCTGGCCAGCGCGTGCAGGAGTCGTGGACGGAAGCCCTTCCAATCGGCGCCCCAGATGTCGAGAAGGTCGGCGGACGCGCCTTCGACCCAGGTCGGTAGCCGCAGCCAGCGGTGACGGAGACGCATGGTCTGGGCGGGAAAAGGCAATGACCGCCATGAGCGCGCCTCGCGGCTGGGCTCGATCCGGTGGGGATGTACCTGCTCGTTGGCGGACAGCACACTTTCCGCCAATCCGAGCGCCTGCAACAGTTCGAGATAGCCCGCTGGTGGACCATCCTCGCCGGTGATCCAGAGCTTGCCCGCCAGCGAGCGCCGCAGCCAGCGCGGCAGCGGCGCGTCAGGCTCCCAGGACGGGGCGTGACGATCGGCAACCACTCGCAGCAACGTCATCAGATCCCAGGCGACGGCGTCCGGGTGCTGCCACCGTTCTGGCGGCTCCGGAACATCCTCAAGCGCAACGAGAGGCGGGAGTTCCGGCGCCAGGTGCCGTCTGGGACTACGAATCTCCGGCGGCACGAACAGCCAGCGCTCTCCATCACCGCTGTAGGTGTGCCAGACGAGAAGGGCAGTCTCGAGTTCGTCGAGCGCGCTGCGCCGTCTCGCGACTATTGCTGGTTCGCTCCCGCCCAACCCGCACTGGGCCAGAACGTCCCCGAGCAGAATGGGCTCATTTGCCGTCCGGACCGTTCGCCAGATCGCGGCGGCGTCCCGACCCAGCCGGCCGGTCACCTGCCGAATCCGTTCAGGATCGCTCACCATCCGCATGAGACGGCGCGCGATGTCCGTGCGCTGCTCGACACCGGGGACTGGCCGCCAGCCCCAGATCGCCGCGGCTTCTTCGATTTCCGCGTCTTCCAGCAATTCGATCAACACGCGGAGCGGGCGGTGCGCCAGGTTTCCCGCGGCGATTTCGTCCTGGATGCGCCGGATGTTCGTTGCCAACTCCCGCGGCAGCAACAGGCGCGGCGCCACGCCAACGGGTAACGGATCGTCATCTCCCTCCCGCGCCAGAATCCCGGCCCGGTAGAGCGCGACGGCGGTTTCACGCGCGCTCGCTTCTTCGCCGCCAAGTCTGGTCGCCAGTTCCCGCAACGTCGGCGTCGCCTCGGCATCGGGCGACTCGGCAAGCGCCAGAAGGAGTGAACGCGACGTCTGATCGAGATCGGACCAGACATCCCGCATCGCACTGGGGTCGCTCATTGTTCGGTACAACGCCGAAACGATTTCGCCCTTGGACTGGGCATGGGGTGGAACGCTCCAGGCGGCGGCAATACGTAGAAGTTCCGGCACTGTGCGCGCGTGGAGACGGCCGAGGAGATTCCGCATGAAAATCCGATCCTGCCGGACCCAATCAGGGCAGGTCAGGCGATGTTCCTGGCAGTATAGCGACGGGTTGGTGACGCTGGGCGCGGTGAGCCTCCGTGCTATACAGTCCGGCGCGGTGCACAGGATCGACGGCAACAGTTGGAGGAGGAAACCCTTCGTGAGTTCGCGATTTCAGGAGGCTTCTCCCGATGTCATCGTGGTCGGGGCGGGTGTCACCGGCGCCTCGATCGCCTGGCGCCTGTCTCAAGCGGGGATGCGGGTCTTGGTGCTCGAACAGCGGGGGGTCTGCTCGGGTGCGTCAGGACGCAATGGAGGAATGACGGGAGCGGGATCATCGCTCCATGCTCATTCTCGCTCCGGGAAGGCCGTTTACGCGCTCACCACCGAAAACCTGCGAATGCTGAAAGCACTTTCGGACGAACTGGAAACCGGCTTCGAATTGCGGCTCACCGGCACCTTGGACGTCATCACGAACGGCGCACAACTCGCTCATCTGGAGCGGGCGGTGGCCGCCGAACAGGAAGCAGGAATCGGGATCGAGTTGCTCGACCGCGATGAAGCGCGCCGGGTGATGCCCGCGCTCGCACCCGACATCCTGGGTGCGGCTTACGCGCCAGACCGTGGGCATCTCTGGCCGTTCACGTTGGTCAATGCGATGGCTGACGCCGCATCGCGCCACGGCGCCCGGATTCGCACCGGGGTCCGTGTCGACCGACTTCTTCGCGATGCCGATCGCGTGACTGGCGTCATGGCCAATGGCGAACCTGTCTTGGCGCAACATGTCGTACTCGCCACCAATGCCTGGACGCCCCGCCTCCTGCCGGACCTTCCCGCAGGGGCGATCGTTCCCGCGCGCGGCCAGATCCTGGTCACCCAGCCGTTGCCGCCTCTCCTGAGCTGTCCATTTGGTACGAACTTCGACAAGGAATACGGCCGTCAGACGCCAACCGGTCAAATCCTGTGCGGCGGTTACCGGCGATGGGACGAGAACGAAGGGCTCGGAACATACCGGGAGGAGGTCACGCCCTCGGTGCTCTCCGGTATCGCGCGGTGCCTTACCACCCTCATCCCCGCTCTCCGCGACACGGCGCGCGTCGTTCGCTGCTGGGCTGGCATCATGGGCTTCACTGCCGACGGTCTCCCCCTGATCGGCCCGTACCGTCCGGCGCCAGGGCTGTCAGTTGCCGCGGGATTCAACGGCGGGGGATTCTCCTGGGGAGCCGTGGTCGGCGTAGTCATGAGCCGACTCCTCAGCGGATCCGACCCAGGATTTGACCTGGAGCCCTTCCGCCCCGACCGCTTCGCGACGGCAGGGGTCGCCTGGGCCAACCCATTCACAGCCGGTGAGCGAAGCGACTCCGCCATGGCTGAGACCCTGATCGGAGCAACACCCGCCTAGGTTGATCCGCCGCCATCAACGCTTCGTAGATGTAGCAGGATTCGTTTCGGGGAGAGGAGAACGGGCACCGCCGTGAGTGACGATATTGACGCCTCGACCCTGGAAGACGGCTGGCAACCTACTACCCCGCTCGCAGATTCCTACGCGCGGCGGTTCCTGTTCAACTGGGCGGACATGTGCGCCGCAACCGCCATGCTCCACGGTGGCGTGGTCGTTTCCGATCCCGCGTTTCGTCTGGCTGACAGCCGGCGTCCCGCCGGATTCTCGAACTGCGCGACACTTCTGCAACCACTGCGAGCCGAGACGCTGAAGACGACCATGACGGAGATCAACGCGTTTTTCGAGTTCCACGACCCAAGCCGCCGGGGTGAAGTGTTGCTCTGCTCGCTCTGGCCGACACCGGACTTGTCCCGATACGGGTGGCATCTGATGGGTCATCCGCCATTGCATCTACTCCCTGCGTCGGCGCAACCAACGCAACCTCCGGCCGAGCTCCGCATCGAACGGGTGCGTGACCAGCGAGGGCTCGATGCCTGGGAACGGGTCGCCATCGAGGGTTATCCCCTGGAACCACTCAGGGACGCCCCCAGCGGGGTGCTGATGCCCGCTCGCTGGCTCGACGAGCCGAACGCGTCGTTCTGGGTTGGCTGGCAAAACGAACGGCCGGTATGCGCATCCATGGGCTGGACCCAGCACGGTGTCAATGACGTGACGATGGTCGCGACGGTACCTGAGGCGCGCCGACGCGGCTTCGGCGAGGCGCTAACCTGGTGTGCCGCGCAAGCGGACCCGGAACTTCCGGCAATGCTGTTGTCTTCCGACCCGGGCCGCCCCGTTTACGAGCGCATGGGATTTCTCCCGCTGCACCGCATCACGCTCTGGTTCAGGCTGCGCCCATACTGACGGATGCAACTACCGCGTCTGCATCAGCCGGATCACCGGCTTCCGCGGTTTGTTCGCCGCGTCCCGTGCCAACTGCACCGCCACTGCCTCGGCGACGTTCTCGAACGCCTTGGCGGTTACCGAATCTGGGTGGTCGGCAACAATGGGGTCGCCAGTATCACCCCCGGCCCGCACCTGGGGCTCGATCGGAATTTCACCGAGAAAGGGCACACCGTGCGCCTCCGCAGTGCGCTTGCCGCCGCCCTCGCCGAAGATTGGGGTGACCTCACCGCAGCAGGGACAGACGAACCCGCTCATGTTTTCGACAATGCCGATCACAGGCGTCTTGACTTCCTGGAACATCTTCAGGCCCTTGACGGCGTCCGCCAGCGCCACGTCCTGGGGAGTCGTGACAATGACCGCGCCCGACAGCGGAATCTTCTGGGTCAGTGTCAATTGCACATCGCCGGTCCCTGGCGGTAGATCGATCACGAGATAGTCGAGGTCTTCCCAGAGGACATCGTTCAGGAATTGTGTGATCAATTGCGCGACAAGCGGTCCCCGCCAGATCAATGCCTTCTCCGGATCGAGGAGGAACCCGATACTCATTACCTGGACGCCATGCGCTTCCAGAGGAACGATCTTCCCATCGCGAACCAGTGGTTTGCCGTGCTGTCCCATCATCAACGGGATGCTCGGACCGTAGACGTCAGCGTCGAGCAGCCCGACCTTCGCGCCAGCCTTCGCCAGCGCAACGGCCAGATTCGCCGCCACGGTCGACTTCCCCACGCCGCCCTTCCCCGACGCGACGGCGATGGTGTTGCGAACTCCCTTGATCGGATCGGCATCCATTTTTCCGGAACCGGACGCGCGCACCTTCGTGAGGAAGGAAACGTCGACCTGTTCCACCCCGGGAATGGCTCCCGCGGCCGCTTTCAATTCACGTTCAATCGCATCCCGATACGGGGCGATCGGTGAGAGCAGTTCGACTGTCAGATTGATCCGGTTGCCGTCAATTTCAATCGCGGTAATCATCTTGAGATCGACAAGTCCGCGCCCAATCGCGGGTTCCTGCACGCCGGAAACGGCCTCGAGCACGCGCTCTTTCGTCAGCGGCCCATCCGGCGGAGACTGAAGCGATGTCATATTGATTTGCTCTATTCCTTACCACGAATCTGGAGTTGAACGAATCACGATGAAGACGTTCCTGCATTCGCATGCGGACTGACTCATAACGAGACGATACTCCACAACACGGAATCCTGCCTCCCGCGACATTTGCGCGCGCACGTGCGCTTCTCGCACAATCGACGTGCTGTGCGCGGGGCATGTCCTGGGCGCCGTAACGAGATGGAGAGGGAATGAGCGAACACGATCATGCTGCCGCGCCGAGCGAACCATCGGCTGCAATTGACGCGGAAGCGCTGCAGATCGCGCGGGAGGCCGCGGCGCCCGATTCGGAGCCGACAGGTCCAAAGAGGATCGCGGTCTTCATGGCGCATCCCGACGACGCGGAGTTCATCTGCGCCGGGACGGTCGCGCGCTGGGCGGATGAAGGTCACGAGGTTATCTACGTCCTCCTGACGTCAGGAGACAAGGGGAGCGACGATCCG
>JAXLWU010000003.1:0-269499 GCA_046328335.1 Thermomicrobiales bacterium | reverse complement strand
CGCAACCCGATAATCATATCACCGGGGTGCGCATACGTCAAGGCCTTTTATGGACAATTTTTTCGCGTGCCGGTGCGAAAATGGCCCTATCCATCGCCAGTGGCAGTGCTCATTCGCGTCAAGATGCGATGACCAACCGCAAGCGGAACCGCGTGGCGGTTCTTATACTTCCCGTCAGGATCAGGATATTGTGTCGCGAACGGTCGGGGGGACCATGAAGCCGATCATCGGGATTACGCCTTCGTCACAGATCGACGAACTGTCACATGGCACATTTCAGCGCTTCTATCTCACCGGGGCGTATGTGCGCGCCGTTAGCGCGGCGGGCGGGGTCGCGATCATTCTCCCGCCGCAACCCGACGCTGCCGCGGAACTCCTTGACACCATCGATGGCCTGCTTCTCAGCGGCGGCCCGGATGTGCACCCCACGCGATACGGCGATGACACCATCCACGCAGCGACCTACGGCATCGATCCCGCCCGTGATGAACTCGAACTTGTGCTGGTCAACGGCGCCATGGAACGCCAACTTCCGATCTTCGGCATTTGCCGTGGCATCCAGGTTCTCAACGTCGCATTGGGTGGCTCATTGATTCAGGATGTGCCGAGTGAGCACCCGGGAGCTGCGGAAGTGGGGCACCGCCAGCACGAACGTGGAATCGAAGCCTGGAAACCTGGGCACGACGTCGCGGTCCGGGACTCCGAGTTGCTGCCATTCCTGACCGGCGCCGCGGCGCGGGTCAACACGTTTCATCATCAGGCGATACGTGATCTCGCCCCGGATCTGGTTCCCGTCGCGTATTCACCGGATGGGTTGATCGAGGCCGTGGTATTCCGTGATCGGCCGGATGTTTTCGCCGTGCAATGGCATCCGGAAATGATGTTCGAACGTGATGCCGTCCAACTCGAGCCGTTCCGCTATCTCGTCGCCGCGGCGCTCGCGAAGAAACTCAGCCCCGCCTTCACATAGACCAGAACTGCGTACGCACAATGACGATGCCCGGTCAGGCGACCGGGCATCGTCATTGTGACTTATCTCAAAGTCATCGCGTCACACCAGCGCCGGTTCCTCGGTGCGCACGTCCGCCACCGGTTCGAGTACGTCAGCACGATCGTCGATCCCAGGATGCGAATCGACGTACTTTTTCGGCAGCGCCGTGGCCAGGACATCGTCCATCGTCTCGGCGAGCACGAACGTCATCTCTTCCCGCAACTCCGCGGGTAAATCGTCGAGATCGGCCTCGTTCCGCTTCGGTAGCACAAAGGTCGTCACCCCCGCGCGGCGCGCAGCGAGCGCCTTCAACTTGATGCCACCCACTGGAAGGACCTGGCCTCTGAGGGTGATCTCGCCGGTCATCGCCACATCGTCCCGCACCGGAACCCCAGTCAGCAACGACACCAGCGCCGTGGTCATCGCGGTACCAGCTGATGGCCCATCCTTTGGAATGGCGCCGGCGGGCACGTGCAGGTGGACGTCAGACTCCTTGAAGAAATCGGGGTCGATCCCCAGATCGGTCGTGCGTGAGCGCACGAAGGACATCGCCGCTGTTGCCGATTCCTTCATCACGTCGCCAAGTTGACCGGTAACGGTCAATGCCCCCTTGCCGGGCATGCGAGACGCCTCGATGAACATGATGTCGCCACCGACACCAGAGACGCCTACACCAATGGCCACACCAGGCTGTTCTGTCCGCTGCGAGCGCTCCTCGTAATAGTGGCGCGGCCGGCCAAGGTACTCGCGGACTTCTTCCGGCCCAACCGTGAGGCTGTATTCACGTCCCTCCGCTTTCCGGGTCGCGATCTTGCGGGAGACAGTTGCGATCTCCCGTTCGAGATTTCGCACCCCCGCTTCCCTTGTGTAGTTCTGGACGATGAAGTTCAGTCCCTCGTCGTTCCACTCCAGCGGCTCACTCGCCAGACCGTGCGCCTTGACCTGCTTCGGGATCAGGAACCGGTGGGCGATTGCCAGCTTTTCCTCATCGGTGTAGCCGTTCAGGTCGAGCACCTCCATCCGGTCCCGCAGTGGCGCCGGAATCGAGTCGAGCAGATTTGCCGTGGCGATGAACATCACCTTCGAGAGGTCGAACGGCACATCGAGATAGTGATCGCGGAAGTTGAAGTTCTGCTCGGGATCGAGCACTTCCAGCAGCGCCGACGACGGATCACCGCGCCAATCACTGCCTAACTTGTCGACCTCGTCCAGGACAAACACGGGATCGTTAGATCCCGCGCGGCGAATCGCCTGGATGATTCGGCCCGGCATGGCGCCTACATAGGTGCGGCGATGGCCCCGAATCTCCGCCTCGTCGCGCACGCCGCCAAGCGACATGCGGGTCAGTTTCCGTCCCAGCGCATGCGCGATGGACTGCGCCAGGCTGGTCTTACCGACTCCCGGAGGACCGACGAAACACAGGATCGGTTCGCGCGAAAGTGTCGGCTCCGTTTCACCGAGTTCCGCCGCCGCGTCTTGCTTCAGTTTCCTGACCGCGAGGTACTCGAGAATCCGGTCCTTGATCTTCTCGAGATCGTAGTGCTCGTCATCGAGAATCTGACGCGCCTTCGCCACGTCGATCTCGTCCTCGGTGCTCGTATTCCACGGCAGGCTGGTCAGCCAATCGAGATAGGTCTTGATGACGCCATACTCGGCCGCCGCCGGCGGCAACTTGCTCAGCCGGTCGAGTTCTCGCCGGGCCTCCTTGGCCGCCTCGTCCGGCATTGCCGAGTCGTCGATCTTCTGGCGAAGCTCGGTGATCTCGGCTTCGGTCTCTGAACTTTCGCCAAGTTCGCGCTGGATCGCCTTGAGTTGCTCCCGCAGGAAGTACTCCCGTTGGTTCTTGCCCAACTCTTCTTGCACGTCGCTCTGGATCTTGCGACCCAGTTCCAGGACATCGAGTTCCTTCGCGATGAACGTGTTCAACGCGACCAGTTTCTCGCGAACCGAGTCGAGTTCCAGCAACCGCTGCCGCTCTTCCGCGTCCATGCGGAGGTTGGTCGCGACGAGGTACACGAGATGTCGGGGATCGTCGACATTCAATGCCGCGGTCACGAGCTCGTCGGGCATGTGGGCGACAAGCGAAACAAGCCGCTGAAAGAGTTCGAGGGTGTTTCGGGTCAGGGCATCGACTTCGACCGATTCGTCGACAGTTTCCGGAGCACGCTGAACCTTCGCCACGAGGAACGGCTCTTCGCCGGTGAATTCCAGGAGCCGCATGCGCTCGTTGCCCTGCACCGCGAGCCGCACCGTTCCGTCAGGCACGCGCATCATCTGATGGATCGTCGCGATGGTGCCAACGCGATAGACATCATCCGGACCGGCGCCCTCGAGCTCGGCGTCCTTTTGCATGACCAGGGCAACCGTTCGATCCGCGGACATGACGTGATCGATCAGCCGCAGCGATCGCGCCTGTGCGGCCGCCAGCGGGACAACCGTCAACGGAAATACCACGGTACCGCGCAGGGGCAGCACCGGCAACTCCAGAAACTCCGAACCTTCAGGGTCCGACGTCAACTCGTCCACCTGGGGCGCTGCAAGGCTCTCGCCCGCATCCGAATCAGGTATCTCAACGCCGTTCTGTGGCTCTTCGGCCTCTTTCTTGCTCTTTCGGGCGCGCGGCTTGCGCTCACTATTGGCTGTCATAGGTTCTGGACTCCTTACTGACCACTCTCGTGCCTGTGCGCCCGCTCGAGCGTCGCGATGCGCGACGCTTCTTTCCGTGGCAAGGTCACCGTGAGCAGTCCCTCCCGATAGTCGGCGGTCGCCGCGCGATCATCAACGGGAAACGGAACGTGAATCGCGACCAGGAACGGGCCGTAGCGGATTCTTGACTCGTGATACATCCGGGGGTCGATACATGGCGCGAGAGGCCGTTCACCTTTGATTTCCAGCAGGTCCCGTTCGACCGTCACTTCGATTTCGCCACCTGAGAGCCCCGCAATTTCGGCCCGAACCACGAGTTCACCGCCCGTCTCGTAAACCTCGATCGGTGGTCGCCATGGCCCCGGTCGATCATGGCGGCGCGTCAACGGGGCCTCCATTTCATATGGAGCGGCCGCATCACCCGTCGCGCCCATCACCTGGACGGATCGGCCCCGGCGCAAAATCATCATCCACTTTTCCCTCTCTCAAGAAATCTCCAGACAGCGGGAGCAACCACGCCATGGTTCCCGCCTGCTCGATTGGTTCGGGGATCACATGCTCCCTCAGGTAGAGGATTATACATTGGGGTTCGCAAACTTGCTACGAACTGTGTCAAGTATCAGACTGGCGAGCGCGGTCGCGGCTACCGTGGAAGGTAGATCAGAGTCGCGCTCAACAGCGCCCAGATGAGGACCGCGATCAGGAGTGGGCGATCGGTGAGCAGCAGGGTTTCCGGCGCGCCGCCCTGGCCATGCTGATAGAGTACGAGGAGGTAGCGGAAGATACCGAACGCGACGACCGGGGCCGTCAGGATGAAGCGCGGGTCGTGTGCCACGTTGTTGCCATCCAGCGCGTAAATCGTGTAGGAGATCAACGTTCCGGCCGCGGCCAATGTCACAAACTGATCGAGCATCGGTCGCGAATACGTCTCGAGATTTCGCCGGTGAGAGGTTGCATTCGGCAGCGAGATCAGTTCGTAGCGACGTTTTCCAAAGCCGATGAGGAGCGCCAGCATCATCGTAACGGCCAGCAGCCAGGGCGAAATCGAAACATCGACCGCGACTGCCCCAGCGACCGCACGAAGCATAAACCCGCAGGCGATCGCAAAGACATCGACAATGACGACATCTTTGAGTCCCAGGTTGTAGGCGGCACTGAGACCTGCATATCCCAGAACGATCAGCAGAAGCGGCGCGTTGATGACCGCGGCGCCGGCTATGGCAACGGCAATCAGCGCGAGCCCGACCGTAAATGCAAGGGAAGGCGCAAGTTCGCCAGACGCGACGGGGCGTATTCGCTTTCCTGGATGGAGGCGGTCAGCCTCTATGTCCCGCACGTCGTTGATCAGGTAGAACCCGCCGCTGACCAGACAGAACACGAACACGGCCGCCACGGCGAGACCAACGGCATATGCATCGAGCAGTTTCCCGCCGAACACCAGTCCGGCCAGAACAAGACCGTTCTTGGTCCATTGCGCCGGGCGCATGCCCCGCACGACGGCGGCCACAACATCCAGAAGCGTGACGGTGGACCGAACCGTTGATGCGGGCGGTTGGTCACCGGTCATGACAGATTCCGGGGCAACGGATCCTGCTTGTTCACGCAATCCGATTCGCCGCCTTTGGCTCGTCAGAACTTCAGGAACTACTGTGGCTTGAGCGCATCGACTTCAAACTCTCCCGCGGCGTTCCAGAGCAACCATCCGGACACGCCCATCGCCTCCGCGGCGTCGATCTGGGCGCGCACCTGCTCCGGGCCGTATGCGGAGAAGCCTTCCGCCGGGTAGGTGAAATCTTGCAGCCAGGGGCGCATCTTGTTCATGGTATCGGGCGCCCACTCCTGTGAACGCTGGAGTGTGTACGTTACCGTCTCGGCGGGAAAATCGTTGGGATGTCCATCGACCGGGATGTTGCCCAGGGCGTAATGGGATGGATAGATCATCAGGCAAACAAAGTCTGCATACGGAGTCAGATCCTGCAATGTCTGACCGATGCCCTGATCATCTCCTAACAACGCCACAATGGGAAAGAGATCGAGCGCGAAGTTCGCGCCGGCGGCGTGAATCTGCTCGCTCGCCAGTGCCACCGCTCCGGTGATCGCGGCCCGCCGGTCTGCTTCGCTGTAATCGTTTCCAAAGTCCGCGGTTTTCAAGTTCCCGTCGGATGGGAAACGGATGTAGTCGTACTGGACCTCGTCGAATCCCAGGTGCGCCAGTTCAGCCCCCAGGTCAGCATTGGCTTGCCAGAGTTCCTGGTAAAACGCGTTGACCCAGGGCACGTCGTTGTAATCGAGCCAGGGTTCCCCGGTGTTTTCATCCTTGACTGACAGGTCGGGTCGCGCCTTGGCGACGAGCGGGTCTTTGAACACGACCATGCGGGCGATGGAATAAATCCCATGAGCGTCGAGCTCCGCCAGCAACTCCTGGGGATCGAACACCGGCGTGACCATGCCCTCGATATCCCGGAAGAAGGGCACCTGGGTGTCGTAGTAGATCGTGTCCTGCTTGACATCGACCACGATCGCGTTGATCTCGGTCGTGTCGGCGATCTCCAAGAGACGATTCCATCGCTCTGGATCGCTCAGTACCCCGAGATTGGCGTAAATCGCCTTGATCTGCTCCGTTTCGAGCACGGCCGCGATCTGTCGGCTGTCGTCGACCATGACCACTTGGTCCGAGAATCCAGGGGCGGTGATTTTCAGCTCGCCAACATCGGAGCCACCACTCAGACGGAAACTCCCATCAGGGCCGCTGGTTGTCGCCGCCGTTCCATTGACAGCTGATACGCGCGCACCGATGATCGGGTTGCCTCCAACGTCGGTCACCGTTCCCGTCACAAGACTCGGCTTCATGGTGAGCGCGATGTTGGTCTGCTGCTCGATCGGCGCTGTCAGACTCCCGTAGTCGGTGGAGGATATCGTGAGCGTCGCGCCTTCCGGGACGCCTGCGAAGGTAAACGAGCCATCGCTCCCGGTGGTGGTCGTATTGACAACGCCCCCCGCGGCGTTCAGCGCAACCTCGATGTCAGGAATGCCGGCCTTGCTGTCGGCGTCGGTGATCGTGCCGCGCAGCACATTTGGTCGCAGCGCAACCTGCCAGTCGCGCGGTCCCCCGCGGTGCAATGTTGTCGACACCGCTTCGTAATCAGGGGCGCTGATGATCACCTGGAGTGAATCGGCAGCGATATCGACCGTCGCGGAACCATCTGGCGCGGTCGTCACGCTCTGCCCATTGAACGCAAGCATCGCCCCGGGAAGGGGTTTGCCGGTGTACCGGTCGGAAACCGCAATGGACACCTCTGGGCTCGCGGTGAACCGCGGCATAGCGAGAGTTACCAGGAGTAATACGACCGGGATAGCTAGCGTAGCGAGACTCAGTGGCCATGTCAGCGCTGGCCACCGGCCCAGGGAAGTCGATTTGGCCGGTCCAGCGCTCAGGTGGCTGCTCGACGGCGCTCGGACGCGTGTCGTGGAGCTACGCCCGAAGTGGACTGATTGCGGATCTGACTCCATTCAGTTGTCCTGGCGGGGTCTACGCGCACCGGCGTCACCGGCGTTTCGGATCCGAGGCTGACTCAGAAGACCGCGAGAAACGCAAGATCACGATTATTGGAATCTCGCGACGCCGGAGTGTAGCACAGGGTCCAGGCCTCCCCTGACGGCGGTGGTTCTGCGTCTCCGCCGCGCCCTATAATCCCTCGGACATGAAGCGCGAAACGAAGACGTGCTGCAATCGGGTGGCCGTCTTCCTGGGTAAGCAATGGTAGAGATCCGGACGCGCGATGTTTTCGCGACGATGCGGCCGGATCTTCGGCTTGTGGAAGAACGACTCGAAGGCGCGGCACGAGTCGATTATCCCGCCATATCCGATTTGATTCTGGGTCTGGTTCGCGCGGGCGGCAAGCGGCTGCGGCCACTGATCCTCCTCCTCGCGGGGCGAGCCTACGAAAACGATCTCGATACCCTGGTCACCGCGGGCGCCGGCGTTGAACTCCTGCACACCGCCTCGCTCGTCCATGACGACACGGTCGATCGCGCCGCCCTTCGTCGGGGCAAGCCCACGCTGAACAGCGTGTTGTCATCTGGCGCGGTCATCCTGCTCGGCGATTTCCTTTTCGCGCAGTCAGCGATGCTGGCGGCCGCCACCGATCGCCCACGCGTTGTGCGCATCTTTGCCGCTACCCTGGCCGACATCTGCGACGGGCAGCTTCAGGAGATGTTCAACGCCCACCGCCTGGATCAGACGCGCGAAGAATACGAGCGCCGCATCTTCGGCAAGACCGCGTCCCTTTTCGCGGGCGCGGCCGAGATGGGGGCAATCATCGGTCAGGCGCCCGAGTCGCACGTCCAGGCCCTCCGCCAGTATGGTGCCGACGTCGGCATGGCCTTTCAGATTGTGGACGATGTGCTCGACTTGCGGGAGGGCACGCAACAACTGGGCAAACCGGCCGGTCACGATCTGACCCAGGGGACGGTCACGCTCCCGACGATGATCTATGCCGCCGATCTCCCTCTCGATTCGGAGGAAATGGCGCGATTGCGCGGTGTGGTCTCGGGAGACATCGAAGATGCCGGCGCCATCGAGCGCGTGGTGCTCGACATTCGGGCTTCCGGCGCGCTCGCGGCCGCAATGCTTCAGGCGGAGCGCTTCGTGGAACGGGCCAAGTCGAATACGTTGGCGGTGCCGGACCCCGAAGTTCGCGCGATGCTCGATGAGATCGCCGACCTGGTGCGGGAACGCTCGGCCTAGCGCGGCGTGCGCAAGACGTGTCGTTCCGAGCCGCCGCGGGGAATCTCGTTCGTCCCGACATCAAGCGCGTACGCCGAGGTCCCTCGTTCCTCGGGACGACACATCTTCTGCACGTCGCTTTAGAGCAACTTCAGCTGTGCGGTGCCCACCCAGCAAAATCCTCGAACCTGTTTCACAATCCTGAGACCTGAAACCTGACGCCCAGGCGCTCCGGGGGTGTAGGCCGCTATGCGGCCGGGGTGGCGATGGCCTAGCCCGCCAGGAAAGCCAACACGATCCGGTTGAACTCCTCGGGACGCGCGAACGGAGCAAAGTGGCCCGTGTCTGGGATAACGACCAACTCCGCTCCCGGGATCAGCGTGCCCATCCGCTTGGTGTCTTCGGGCTTGACGAACTCCTCCTGCGCGCCGTCCAGAATCAGCACCGGCACGGTGATGCCCTCGAGATCTGCATCCGTGAAGTTCGGCGCCACCTTGTAGAGATCGCCCAGCACTCCCAGCAACTCCTCGAAGCGCTCCGGTGCCGGGGACAGGCGCTGATAGTCGGCGATGAAGTCCTCGAACGGCGGCATCTGGTCGCTCATCTGTGGCTCGGCGTAGCTGCCCTCCGGGCGAGAATTCGCGCCGTAGGCGACGACCCGTTTGAGGCGTTCCGGATGCGTAACGGCCAACTCGAGTGCGACGATGCCCCCGTCGCTCCAGCCGATGACGTCGGTCCGTTCGATCCCGAGTTTATCCAGCACGGCGACGGTATCCGCGGCCATCTGCTCGTAGGTAATGGGCTGGTCGCCCCAGGTCGAGCGGCCGCGCCCCCGCTGATCGAAGGCGATCGTCCGGTAGCCGGCGGCGACAAGCGCCGGCGCCACATTGCGGAACTCCTCGGTGTTGCCGATGCCGCCATGGAGCAGCAGGACTGGCGGCCCGTCTTCAGGGCCTTCCAGCACGTAGTAGAGCTCCGCCCCGTTGATGTTGGCGAACTGGCCTTCAGGCGTTGGCGACGCCGGACGCGCTGTGGGTGTTGCCTCCTGGGCGGCGCGAGTCGATCTCGCACTGAGGCTTAGGGTGGCAGCCAGCGCGCCGGCGCGGCCCACCAGTGAGCGACGGCTGAGACGGGAGAGCGAGAGCATGGACTGGTGGAGCATGCTGGTCCTCCTTGCGTTACAGCGGCGTGCGAGCGACGTGTCGTTTCGCGCCGCGAGGAATCTCGTCGTTCGTGATCCTTCGCACGGACGCCACGGTCCATCCTGCGGTCGGGACGACGAACTCTCCCCCGCGGGACGGACACACCGTGTGCACGCGGCATCAGGCACAGCCACCAATGAGCAGCGTTGCGCTGCCGCGCGAGGGGTGAATCTAACGAGTCGTCGCCCTCTACGCTGAATGTGCGTTTTGTCAACGGCGAGGCGGATTTCCGATCTGGGACGGAGCACCGCTGCGCGTTGGCCGCACGCCTCAGCTATGGCTGACCATAACGATGTGTTACGCATGTCGTGGCGTGGCGTTCCCGCTCGGTGACGGGCCCCAGCGTAATGGGCAGAGGTCCGTTCCCAACTGATAGGCATTGTCGAAGGCAGGGCGCTACGATGTCGGCGTGGCCGGAATGCTGCCCGTCGCCGGATTCGTCTCAAACGTCATGCGGGTGGCCGGTCTGCTCCAGGGCACCGTGGCCAACTGCACCCCGCCGGCATCCCGCACGTCGACCATCCCCTGTGCCGTCAAGGCATTGCCCATATCGTCGAGCTCGATCGAGATCATGAACGTCGACGTTCCTGGACCAAACCCCGCTAACGAGGGGTCCGTATCCGGAAAGACGAAGAGCAGGTCGTAGGTCCTGTCCCCGGTCATCCGCCAGATGCCGATGGCTGTGCCCGCAACGGGTTGCCATTCGGTGTAGGTGCCGTCAGCATGAAAGATGGCGAACGTGGCGGGCTCCTGGCGCGCGGGGGCGGCATTCCACTGCCACACCCCGACGATGGGGTCCTCCGTCGGAATGTTTGGGGGGACCTCCTGAGCGGCAACCTGGCTGACACGGCTCAGCCCTTCCGTGGCCGCGGCGGCGACCGCCCCGCCAAGGGCGACACGCCGATTCAGCCGGGCACGTGACGACGGATGTCCACGCGGGTCCATGTCGGTCCCCCCTGTTCTTGCTAAGTCGTTCGCCAATCCACCCCGATTGGTGGACGACGCGTCTCCCCAGGTGCTGGTGATACCGCGTGTCATGATGGCATCAGGCTCTGGTTCCCCATCGGCTCGACGACAATGATGTAAATGGTCTCAGTCCGATTGGAGATGTTGAACAGCGAGCCGTCGCTACTCTTGCCCACACTGGCATCACCCGATTCGCCCACCTCCAGCACGAGCGAGCCGGCAGGCGGTGCAGGGAACTCCCTGTCTGGTAGCAGCGTGGCACGGACGAGATCGATCGCCACCGGTCCAGCGGGAAAGGGACCCTGATGAAACTCCTCGCTCCCGTCGAGGTAGTGCATTGTGTTCCCCCAGGAACTGGTTGTGGTCCCGCTCACTAGACCGGCCGTGACGATCTGCGCCGGTGTCCCGCTGTAGTTGGTGTATGTCGACGGCATGGCCACATCGTGGATGACCGAGTCGCCGGCGCGCAGCACGACGTCCGTTCCGGTCGCCGTGGCGCCAGCAAGTCCCGCATCCGATGCGCGAAAGACACGCATTGTCCCGTCGACATGGACCGTGAGCTCACCAGAGAGCACGTGGGTGATCTGCGGGCCTTGGCAGCACGATCCCTCCGGCGATGCTGCGCTCCGCGCACCAGGATCGAGCGCAGACCGCCAGAAAGTGAAATGCAGCACGCCGTCGTCCGGGATTTCGCCGGATGGCAACGTCGTGGCCAACACCGTTTCGACCGCCGCGACCGGTGCGGAGATGTGCTGGTCATCCACCGCGTTGGAGGAAAGACGCACGGAGAGAGCGAGGTAGCCAAAGACCAGCGTGAGGAGGAGCAGGCACGCGGTCGCGAAATACTGACGTACCCTCGGCTCCGATGTCCGGCCGGGCGGGGCGATCTCCATCGCCACCGCGGATGCCCGCTTGGAAGTCGGGCCGTTAGGCCCAGGTTGGTTGGCCAGTCGCGTGGTTTGCCCGAAGCCGCTCCGAGTGCGCCCATTCCGGGGAACGGTCATGCGCCCGCGCATCACCGCGTCAACCCGCGCTCCCACCCAGGATGGGGGCGGCGCCTGCGCCATGATATGAATCTGGCGAAGCGTCTCCGCGTCAAGGGGATCGACCTCCTCCAGGTCTGGGGCTGACGCTGAGTGGACAAGTGCGTTCCAGAAGCGATTCAGCTCGTGGTCCTGCTGGCGCCCTTCAGCCATGGGGCCCTCCTGTGTGCACCAGTCCGATCCCGAGCAGAGTCCGGAGTTGCCGCACGGCCCGTGATTGAGCCACGCGCACCGCGGCGTGGCTCTTGTCGAGAATGCGGGCAATCTCCATATCGGTGAGCCCCGCCAAGCGCAACTCGCATATGCGCCGCCGATCCGGTGGCAGCGCATCGATCAGGATGCGAAGGCGCTCGTGCTCGTCGGCCGCAATCGCCAGCGCCTCTGGCGACGGCCGCTGATCGACCACCACGTGCGCGTCCACGAGGAGGCGCTGCGGCTGGCGCTTCTGGCGCTGCTGGCGAGTACAGACTTCGTTGTGGGCAATACGAAAGAGCCAGGAACGAAACGAATTCCCTTGATCGACGAAACGTGGCAGGCCAGCAATGGCATTGGTGAAGACCTGCTGGGCGGCGTCAGCCGCCTCCTCCCAGTCGCCGAGGCAATAGAAACAGTAACGCAACAGGTCGTCCCGGTATCGGGCATACAGCGGGGCGAACGCGGTCGGGTCTCGTTGCGCAGCCACCACGAGCGCACTATCAGTGGCGAGCGCGGGCTCCTGAAGGACGTGAGCTGGATGGTCTCGCCCTGTGCGCATCGCGGCCGCCCCGTAAGGCTCGATCGACTCCTGCCTGGAAGAAGGAACTGCGGCTGGACAAAATTGTTACAGCATTGGTGGGCGGGACGTCGGAGCGACTAAAGAAACCGGTCCTGGGAACCAGTTTCATTTGGCCTGAGAGCCGACAGCGGGTGGAGTCCCCTCCTTCTCCGAGGAGCCTCGCCTTTGTCGCTTGGCCGCTCGAGTGACGAGCACGCCCCACGCCACTTGGCTCTCAAGACAGAACGCCTGTTGATGCCACCTCCGAGCTCCTGGGAGCGCCGCGATCCGAACCGGCAGCTGCGCCCAGGGCACCTCCGAGCACGTTCGCTCCCCCGACCCCACCAATGAGGACGCCTACCTGGTTTCCGCCGATGAGAAGTTCGCGGCTTCTCATCGATGAATGGATCGGCCCCGGCGATGCAACGCGAAGAAAAGGTGAGCAAGCGCAGTCGCCAGATTTCGCGCCTGGTGAGGGGGCATTGCTGAGGGGTGTCAAAGCGGGGCCTGTCGCGGCGAGTGGTGCTCGCAATCACCGACTCAGGCGCGCAATTGACCGTCGCCCCTCACATCGCGACCATGCCCGATTCGTACATGCGGCCGAAGATGCTGCTCCAGTAGCGGCCCTCGGGGTCGACGGTATCGAATTCCGCCTCGAGTTGATGCGGCATCCTGGGCGTCATCAGAATGGTGGCGAGTTTGAGCGCTTGCCGCTGTTCAAGCGTGCGATCGAGCAGTTCCGCCTCGTGTCGATGAGATGGCGCGCAACCGATAACGACAAGAAGTTCGGTACTGACCATCTGGGTGAAGGTCACTGATGTCACCTTCGTCGCGATGTCGAATTCGGCCCGAGCGCGCGCGTCGGTTGCGAAGGATGGCAGCAGCGTCGGCAACCCGATCTCGGTGACAAGCGAACTCAGGGCCAGATCTCGCCACGGCATCATGCAATAGGAGATCGGCGGACGGTGCTCCGATAGCCGCTGCTGGATGAATCCGGCGATCCGCCGCGCCCGGCGGTTGCCGGCGTTGAAGATCAGCCACCCCTCTCCGTGGCGCAGCCGATGGTCGACCGAATCAAAATAGAGACTCATGCGCTGCAGCAGGTCTCGATCCTGGATCGGCGCCTGTTCGATTAGTTCCTGACGATCGTCCATCCTCGATACTCCGCCCGCACCGTATCCGCATTGGACCACGGACCAAAGTGTGGAGATGGATTGGATACCACAGCCAACACGGAATGTGAACGGTCGTGACTCCGACTTACGCGTCTGACGCGGGAATCCCGAGCACTTGGCGGAACATATGCACGGCGCGTTCCTCGTCGACATCGACGGCAACCTTCGTCACGCCTGGACCAGCAATCCGGGTGCGCCCGCGGTCATCGCCTTCAGTATCGACGATCACTTCGGCGTCTTCGTAGCCGGCCAGACTGCGATCGAGCGCGATCGCGGTGGCAAGCGGGTCGTGCAGATGAAACCGGGTTTCACCGCGTCGCGTGAACAAGTGCTTGCCAACCTCCGCGAACAAGCCGGCGCCAGGCGACAGATTCGGAACACCAGCGACAGCGTCCCAGTCACCACGAGTCAGCGCCACCCGCTCGGTCACGTCCAAACCGACGGCGACAATCTCGCGAAATGGAGCGGCAAAGACTTGATTGGCCGCTTCCGGATCGACCCAGATGTTGTATTCCGCGGCAGGTGTGGTATTTCCCGCCTGTTTGAACGCCCCGCCCATGATCACCAGCGCGCGCAGAAGTTCCGGCAATCGCGGTTCGACGTTCAGCGCGATCGCGAGGTTGGTCAGCGGGCCAACCGCGACAACGGTCAACGCTCCCGGTCGCGCGTTCGCAAGCCGAACGATGGCGGCGGGACCGCGATCGGCGGCGACCGAACGGTTCGACATGGCGATCTTCGCTCCGCCGAGACCACCCTCGTCGTGAATCCATGCGGCATCTTCATGTGGCCGCACCAAGGGTCGGCTGGCGCCGCGGTGCACTGGAATATCGGACGCCCCGAGAAGATCGAGCACCGCGAGCGAATTGGCCGTCGTCTTCTCGACGCCGACATTCCCTGCCACGGTCGTCACCGCGACGAGGTCGATGTGCGGTGAATTGACAGCGAAGGCCAACGCCAGCGCGTCGTCAGTGCCGGTGTCGACATCGAGAATAATCGAGGTCCGCTCGCTCATGATCGCGCTCCGACTGCGTCTTGCCGCGCGGCTTCAACCGCGGTCCAGGCCGCCACCGGTGGGGTTTCCGTCAACGGCGACTCGGTGACGATATCCAGGAAGTACGGTCTTCCATCGGCGAGCGCCTCCCGGATCGCGACGCCAACATCGCCGGGGTCGACGACGTGCCGCGCCTGGAATCCAAATCCTCGCGCGATCGCCGCGTAGTCGACCGGGTTGAAATCGACGCTGAAGAAACGGTCACCATGGTAAAGATGCTGCAATTCCTTGATCCAGCCGAAACTCCCGTTTGAACACTGGATGATCACAATCGGCAGCCCGAGCCGGGTGATCGTTTCCAGTTCCCCGACCGACATGCCGAAACTGCCGTCGCCGGTCATGCCCACCACGCGGCGACCACCTCCCGCGTACCAGGCGCCAACGACGCCCGGGATGGCGTAGCCGAGACCACCATGCGCCCGTGGTATCACCGTTGTGCGGCCGGGCCGTCGTAGTTCGTATTGGGCGCTGAGGAACGGGGTGGGAGTGCCCGGGTCAGCCACAATCAGGGTGTCGTCCGAAAGGACTTCGCGCATAGCCCGCACGACCTGGGCCGGCTTGACCGGAGTAGTCCGGATCGCCGCCTGCCGATCGACCTCCTCCCAATACTGCCGCCGCGCCGCGAGCAGCTGCTCGATTCTGGCGCGATTACGCTGCGCGACCGCGGTTGGGCGCGGGATCGCGTCGAGCATTGCGGCAAGGGCCAGTTTGGCATCGCCCACCAGACCGACCTGCAATGGATAGTTGTTCCCGACTTCCAGCTCCGCGACATCGATCTGAATGATGGTCGGCGGGTGCGCCATTGATGGCAGCGTCCAGTGGCAGGTCGTCGTCGAATCGGTGCGCGAACCAACATAGACGATGAGATCAGCCTCGGCGAGGCACTGGTTGGCGTATCGCCGCGCGCCATTGCCGCCGATCACACCGATGGCGACATCGCTCGTCTCGGCGATGCTCCCTTTACCGTTGATCGATGTTGCCACCGGTACGTTGAGGGATTCCGCCAACGTGGTCAGCACGTCCCACGCGTGAGAGATCAGCACCCCGCCGCCAGCCACGATTACCGGCCGCGCCGCCGCCGCCAGCTCGGCCGCCGCCCGCTCGACAAGTCTCTGGTCGGGCACCGTCCGCATCGCCGGGGCCCGCCCCAGCTCGCCCACGCCGAACACCGACGCGTCTGGCGTCTCGCCTTCCAGAGCATCAGTGGGCAGGGAAAGGTGCGTCGCACCGGGCCTGCCGGAGGTGGCCATCCGCACCGCTCGGCGTGCGGCCTCGGCCATCGTCTCCGCGCTATTGACACGCGTATTCCATTTGGTGACCGCCCGGAAGAGTCCTTCCTGGTCGAGTTCGGTCAGCACCCCCCGGCCGTGTTGGCCGACCGGCGTATCGGAGGTGAGGCAAAGAAGGGGGATTGCCGAACCCTGCGCCTCAGCGACGCCGGGCACGATGTAGGTGGCACCGCCGCCACTCGGCCCCTCGCAGATTCCGATCCTGCCGCTGACTCGTGCGTAAACATCCGCCATGAACGATGCCGAGCGCTCGTCCCGGGTCATGATGTGGGTAATCTGCTCGCGCCGGTCCCGCAGTGCTTCATACAGCGCCATACCGGTATCGCCAGGTAGACCGAAAACGTGCTCCACCCCTGATTCGGCGAGTACCTGAACCAGTGCCTGCGCTCCCTGCATCAGCGGCCTCCCTTTTGCAATGTTTCCATGCCGCGGCGACGTACGGCGAAATACAGATCGTTGACGTTGGTCCCCGTTGGACCAGTTTCTACCGCGCCTCCGGCCACCTCGAACACAGCCAGACTATCGTTCTCTTCCAGCGCCTGACGCGGATCCACTCCCCCCTTCCGGGCGCGACGGCATGTGTCTGGGTCCGCGATCGCTCCGGCCATCCCGGTGAGCGCATCTTGCCCGTCCGTGGCCAAACTCGCAACCACCCAATCTTCGCCAGGGCGGTCCTCCAAGGCGACGGCGGCGGCAAGTGCAAACTCCGTGTTTCGTCCGCCGCGGCCTTCACCACGAACGGTCACTGTTAGTTCCCCGCCTCCCATGAGCACATCAACATCTGGATCTACCGTCTTGCATTCGACTATCCAGGAGCGGCCCAGGTCTCTCGCTTCCCCTTCGACTCTGGTCCATATGACGCGGGGCCTGAGTCCGAGACGACGCGCCTCGTCTTCAGCGGCGGCAACCGCGCTCGCGTTGTCGCCAACGATCTCCAGGTAACTCCGCCCGGATATGTTGGATGAGGCTTCCGCGGGAGAGTTGAGCACTGCAATCACAGGTGAAGGCACCTGCTCGCGCACACCGAACCGATCGAGAACCGCGAGGGCCTCCCGCCGGTCGGATTGCGCGAGAATCGTCGGGCCGCTGGCGATGACACGCGGATCGTTGCTCAGCACATCCGAGAGCACCAGCGTCAACCAGGTCGCGTCAGGTGCCGACCGGCGCAGCCCCCCCGCTTTGACCCGGCTCAAGGGAGCACGCGCCGAATTGAGCGCGTCGATCGGGGCGCCCGCCTGCAGCAGCAAACGCGTGGTCTCCGCCAGATCGCCCAGGGTGAGATCATCTCGCGGCGCCTCGAGCAATGCCGATCCGCCACCGGAGATCAGGGCGAGGACAACGGTTCCCGCGGCCAGGCCTGCGAGTCGATCGAGAATCGCGCGTGTCGCGGCTACCCCGCGTGCGTCGGGTATGGGATGCGCGGCCTCGAACACGCGAATATTTGCCGGCAACTCGCGGGAGACATGCCCTTCCTTCGTCAAGACGTCTCCGGAACGGATGGTTTCACCGAGGACGGCAAACGCTCCTCGCGTCATGGCTACGGCCGCCTTGCCGATGGCGATCAGGTGTACGCCCCCTCCGACCTCGATATCATCGGAGTTGACCGAGAGGCGTCCGTCCTCCACCACCAACGCCCGTTTCACCGCTTGTTCAGGATCGACGGCAGCCAGGCCCGCGGCGAACAGAGCGGTGATCAATCGGCGCTCTTCGTCAAATGGCGTTGGCGCTCCGAGAATA
Organism: Thermomicrobiales bacterium; assembly: GCA_046328335.1. Classification (GTDB taxonomy): domain Bacteria; phylum Chloroflexota; class Chloroflexia; order Thermomicrobiales; family UBA6265; genus JACCXM01. The sequence goes on along the minus strand of JAXLWU010000003.1, from coordinate 251,919 downwards.
AGCATCACAAATTTGGGTTCGAGCGAGCGCCCAATGAAACGAGGACACGCTCCAGATCGGCTGGGAGCGGTGAGGCAAAGGAAACGCGCTTACCATCTGGCAGAGCGAAACTCAACTCACTGGCATGGAGAAACTGACGCTGCAGACCCGTTTGCTGCCGATCCGCACGGCCATAGACGGGATCCCCGACAATTGAATGGCCGATAAAGGCCATGTGGACGCGAATCTGGTGCGTTCGCCCGGTTTCCAGCGAAACTTCGAGGAGCGTCGCGTCTGGAAACCGCTCCAGGACGCGGAAATGCGAAATGGCATCCCGGCCATTGCGGGATACGGCCATGCGCTGACGGTTCTTCTCGTCCCGGCCGATCGGCGCGTCGACGGTCGCCTCGTCCACCTCGACGACTCCATCCACCAACGCGAGATACCGCTTTTCCACCGAATCGCTGTTCCACTGGCTGATGAGTGACGTCCGCCCGCGGTCCGATTTGGCGGCCACGATCAATCCTGAGGTGTCCTTGTCGAGCCGATGCACGATGCCAGGTCGCTGCGAGCCACCGACCGCGAGATCCGGGACGTGGGCAACGAGCGCGTTGGCAAGTGTTCCCCGCGGATGTCCAGGCGCCGGGTGAACCACCATACCCGCTGGCTTGTCGATGACGATGACGTCCCGATCCTCGTACACGATGTCGAGCGGGATGTCGTCAGGCTGAATCTCGTCCGGCTCTGGTTCTGGTAAGGTGACTGTCACCACCTCGCCGGGTGTCATCTTGAATTTGGCTTTCCGCTCGACCCCATCAACCAGGATATTGCCCGATTCGATCAGGTTTTGCACCGTTGCCCGGCTAAGATGGGGCAGGTTGTCGGCGACAAAGCGGTCGAGTCGCGTACCGATGTCGGTCCGCTGGGGAAGGAGCGTGATTGATTCGTCACCCTCCGCGGAGTCGTCGCTTCGACCGCGGTCATCGCGCGCGTCATCGTCCATCTATTTGCGCCCAGGAGCAGGCATGGTTTCCCGATCTCTGGACCATACCCAGATGAGTCCGATAACCCCGAGCGTAATAGCGCTATCAGCGACATTGAAGTTCGGCCATGATCCAACAGAAATGTAATCGACGACATAGCCGAAACGGAGCCGATCGATCACATTGCCAAGCGCACCGCCGATGACGGCCCCGAGCGCAATAGCGTTCCACCCGCTCGGCGCGGGTTCGCGGCAGAACTGGAACAGCAGAAGGCCGACGATCAACACCGACCCGAGGACTAATAGGGGGCCGAGTCCGGGCAAGAGACCGAATGCCAAGCCACGGTTCTCCGTGTACTCCAACCCAACTCCGTTACCGATAAGATCGATGCGATGCACCGACTGATCGGGTCCGATGGCGTTGACAATTGCTGACTTCACCACGCGGTCGGCAACGATTACGATGGTGGCGACCGCCGCCATCGTCGCCAACGGCCTAACCCCCAGAGCGAAGTGCCTCCTCGCGCTCGAGCCGGGACTGACACTCAATGCAGTAGGCGACATACGGAAAGGCTTCCAGTCGTTCATCCGCGATCGGCCGCCCACAGCGCTGGCAGATGCCGTACGTACCCTCGTTCATGCGATCGAGGGCGGTATTGACCTGCGCGAGGATGTACTGGAAGTCCTCGGTTACGGTCACGATCCGCTCCGCCTCGACGACGTTCGAGCCATCATCAGCGATATGATTGCCGATGCTCCCGTTCTCGTCGTCCTGGTCGACACCGATCGATTGCATTTCCTGGGACATGTAGGACATGTCGCTGAGGAGCTCTGATTTGCGCGCTTCCAACTGCTCACGGAGTGTATCGAGTTTCTGCTGATTCATCGTTTCCCCCAGCGAAATGTCGTCAATATCCCACTCGTTGCTGCACCACGTTTGTGGAATTAAATGACGGCTAGACCGATAGTAGCACAGCCTCCGCGCGCCCCAAATGCAAGATCTGAGCCATATTCGGGTCAGCCTATACTGGGCTCCATGATGGCAAAATCGACGGGTTCCATGGACCACATTGCCCCGGAACACGTGCGTATCGCGATTGCCGGCGGCGGAACCGGCGGCCACGTCCTACCCGCGATCGCCGTCATCGAGGAGTTGCGGTGCAGGCAGGTGGCGGCTGAATTGCTGTGGATTGGCAGCCACGGCGGCCTCGAGGGCGAATCGGCATCCCAGGCCGACATCCCGTTCGTGGCAATTCCCACCGGCAAACTCCGGCGCTACCTTTCGCTGGAAAACGTGATCGATGCCGCGCGGGTGCCCATTGGCATTCTTGCCGCTCGCCGCGCATTGAAGTCGTTTCGGCCAGACGTGGTGTTGAGTACCGGCGGGTTTGTGAGTGTGCCGACCGTCATTGCGGCGCGTGGAATTGCCCCGGTCCTCACCCATGAGCAGACGGCGATTCTAGGTCTTGCCACTCGCATCAATGCCCGCGGCGCCGCGGTCCTCGCGGTTTCATTCGAGCAGACGCGGACCGAGGCAGCAGCCCTGCACGAGCGGGTGAATGTCACCGGGAATCCGGTCCGCGCCGGTCTTCGCGATGGTGATCGCACCCGAGGTCTCGCCTGGGCGCAGTTCTCCGCCGAACTCCCGGTCCTCTACATCACCGGTGGCGCCAGAGGCGCAAGTCCGATCAACACGCGCGTCGCGGAGATGCTCCCGAGTTTGCTGGAGCAGACCCAGGTTCTCCACCAGACTGGACCAGCATCGGCCAACCGTGACGCCGCCGCTCTCGGCGAACTCCGTTCGACCCTTCCCGACCGTCTTCGCGGCCGCTACAAGGTGGTCGAATTCGTCCGCGACAACATCGCCGACGTCTACGCGATGACCTCCCTCGTCCTGGGGCGGGCCGGCGCGGGGACCGTCGCGGAATTGGCCTACGTTGGTCTGCCGGCGCTCCTGATTCCGCTCCCGGGAGCGGGAGGGGATGAGCAAGCCGTCAATGCCAAGGTGCTGGGTGATGCCGGCGCGGCAGTCGTCATCGCCCAGCCTGACGCTTCCGCACAACGGCTCCTGGGCGAAATCACGTCGATCCTGGGCGATCCCGGAAGACTGCAGGCGATGGCCGTGGCGGCCCTGTCCATCTCGCGCAGTGACGCCGCGTCCAATCTGGCGGATGCCGTGCTGGATCTCGCTCGGACGGCTACTCGCCGCCGACGCTGACTTCGATCGCCTCGGCGACGGTATCCGCCCGCACGACCCGTAGCCCGGAGATGTCGGTTGCCCCCCGCCGGGTAGACGCGGCCGGCAGCACCGCCCTGGTGAATCCCAATCGCTTCGCTTCGTTGAGTCGGCGTTCGAGCTGGCTCACCGAACGCAACTCGCCCGCGAGACCGATTTCGCCGATGGCGACGGTCTGCGGGTCGACCGGCCGGTCCCGGTAACTCGAGGCCAGGGCGAGGGCGACCGCCAGATCGGCAGCAGGCTCGCCGATCCGCATGCCACCGACGACGTTGGCGTAAACGTCCTGTCCACCCAGTCCCAATCCGACTCGCTTCTGGAGCACGGCAACCAAGAGTTGTAACCGGCCATTGTCGAGTCCGTTTGCACTGCGCCGGGGCAGACCGAAGGACGTCGGCGTCGTAAGGGCCTGCACCTCGACCAGAATCGGACGCGTGCCCTCGACGGTAACCGCAACGCTCGATCCCGGTGAGTTGCCATGCCTCTCAGCAAGAAACGCCTCTGATGGATTGCGCACCTCTTGCAGTCCGAGCTCGACCATCTCGAACACGCCGACTTCGTCGGTCGACCCAAAGCGGTTCTTGACTGCCCGCAACACCCGGAACGATCCGTGCCGCTCCCCTTCCAGGTAGAGCACCGCGTCGACCATGTGCTCGAGCACACGCGGCCCCGCGATGGCGCCTTCCTTGGTGACGTGGCCGATGATGAAGACCGGGATGTTGCGGGATTTCCCCCACTGCATCAGGCGCGACGTACATTCCCTGACCTGGGAAACACTGCCCGCGGCAGAGGAAATCTCCTCGACCGAGACGGTCTGGATCGAATCGACGATGAGGAGCGATGGCTCTGCTGCGCTCGCGCTGGCCAGGATCGCATCCAGGTCTGTTCCCGAGAGGACCAGAACATTCTCGTTCGTGACCCCGAGGCGGTCAGCCCGCATCCGGATCTGCTGCGAGGACTCTTCCGCCGAGACGTACAACACCGGTCCCTGCGTCGCGGCCATTGCCGAGGCAGCCTGCAACACCAGAGTCGACTTGCCGATCCCCGGATCACCTCCAATCAGCACGAGGGTGCCCGGTACCAGCCCCCCACCAAGCACCCGCTCGAGTTCGGCGATCGGCACCGGAATACGTTCGAACGTCGATTTGCCGAGTGCGGTAAGGGGCTGCGGGTGTTCGGCGATGCGGTGGACCGTTGCCGCGGCTGGACGACGTTCTTCGATCGTCTCGATCATCGTGTTCCATTCCCGACAACCGGGACACCGACCAAGGAACGCCGGGCTGGAGGCGCCGCACTGTTGACAAATGAATGTGGTTTTTGCTTTCGCCATCGCTGTTCCAGAGGGTGAAGAAGGTCGAGATGCGGCTGAGATAGCGCTGGGGCGGCACAGCATGCCGCCCCAGTCTATTCGATATCGCGCTTCCGACGGACGGTCTAGGAAACGCCCGCCAGTTCTGGCGTCTCGACCGGCACCGCCGGTTCGAGTTTGAGCAGATCGTCCTCGACATCGACGCGAACCATCGAGCCCGCCTGGAAGCGGGAGTCGAGCACTCCCTCCGCCAGTGGGTCCTCGATCAGGTTCTGGATGATGCGTCGCAGCGGCCGCGCCCCGTAGGTGTGGTCATAGCCGCGCTCACCAAGAAGATCCATCGCGGCCTCGGTGACTTCGAGCTCGATCTCCTGCTCGCGCAGTTGCTTGCGAACACGGGCGAGTTCGAGTTCCACGATCTCCCGGATCTGTGCCCGCTCCAGGGAGTGGAACACGATCACCGCGTCGATACGATTGAGAAACTCCGGCCGGAAGGTCTGCTTCAACTGACCGGTGACCTTTTCTCGCATCCGATCGTATTCACGCGTCTTCGCCTTGTCTTCGTCCTCCTTGAAGGCGAAGCCGAGGTTCATGTCTCGCGTGATCTGCTCAGCGCCAACGTTCGAGGTCATGATGATGATCGTGTTGCGGAAGTCGACTTTCCTGCCCTTGGCATCAGCCAGGTTTCCGTCCTCCATGATCTGGAGAAGCATGTTGAACGCCTCTGGATGCGCCTTCTCGATTTCATCGAGCAGGATGACGCTGTAGGACTTCCGGCGCACAGCCTCCGTAAGCTGCCCACCCTCTTCGTACCCAACGTATCCTGGAGGCGCGCCAACGAGCCGGCTGACCGCATGCCGCTCCATGAACTCGGACATGTCGATCTTGATCAGGTGGTCTTCGGAACCGAACATGAACTCGGCGAGGGCCTTGGCCAACTCCGTCTTGCCGACTCCGGTCGGACCGAGAAAGATAAATGAGCCGATTGGGCGCTTCGGATTCTTGATCCCCGCACGAGCTCGCCGCACCGCCTTCGCCAGAACGGTGATTGCCTCGTCCTGACCAACAATGCGGCGATGAAGCGCCTCTTCCATGCGCAGCAGCCGCTCCGATTCCTCGCCGGCGATACGCACGACCGGGATGCCAGTCCACATCGAGACGACTTCAGCAATGTCCTCTTCGGTCACATAGATTTCGTCAGAGGCGTTGGCATCGCGCAGTTCCTGCTCCTGCGCGTCGATGCGATCGCGCAACTTGCGTTCTCGGTCGCGCAACTCCGCGGCCAATTCGAACTCCTGGTTCGAGACAGCGGCATCGAGTTCTCGCTGCAAAGATTGCAGTCCGGCCAGCGCTTCCTTGAGGTTCGGCGGCGCCGCCTGCCGGTACATCCGAACCCGCGACGACGCTTCATCGATCAGGTCGATCGCCTTGTCCGGCATGAACCGGTCGGTGATATAGCGGGCCGCCATGTTCGCGGCGGCGCGCAGGGCCTCGTCCGTGATCTTCAACTTGTGATGGTCTTCGTAGAGGGTACGGACCCCCATCAGAATCTGGACCGTATCGTCCACACTCGGTTCGTCGACCTGGATCGGCTGGAACCGCCGCTCCAGCGCCGCGTCCCGCTCGATGTACTTGCGGTACTCGTCGAGCGTCGTCGCTCCGATCGTCTGCAATTCACCGCGGGAAAGAGCGGGCTTGAGAATGTTGGCGGCGTCAACGGCGCCCTCGGCCGCGCCTGCCCCGACGAGCGTGTGCAACTCGTCGATGAAGAGGATGCTGCCGGTCTCCTTGACCTCGCCGACGATCTTCTTGAGCCGCTCCTCGAACTCGCCACGATACTTGGTGCCCGCTACCAGCGCACCGATATCGAGCGCGATCAGCCGCTTGTTCTGCAACTGCTCTGGTACATCGCCCGCGACGATTCGCTGCGCCAGTCCCTCGACAATCGCGGTCTTGCCAACCCCGGGCTCCCCGATCAGCGCCGGATTGTTCTTCGTCCGCCGGGAGAGAATTTGCATCACCCGGTCGATTTCGGTTCCCCGTCCGATCAGCGGGCCGAGCCGGCCCGATCGCGCAGCCTCGGTCAGATCGACACCCAGGGCATCCATATAGGGGGTCTTGGTCTGCTGCTTGCTCTGGCTGTAGGACGGACTCTGGCTGACGACCTGCATTACCTGGGCGCGCACCTTTTCCAGATTGACGCCCAGACTCTCCAGCACGCCGGCGGCAATTCCCTCACCTTCCCGCACCAGACCAAGCAGGAGATGCTCGGTACCGATGTAATGGTGATTGAGGCGCCGCGCCTCATCGACCGCGAGCTCGATAACCTTCTTGGCTCGCGGGGTAAGTCCGATTTCGCCCATGACCATGGTCTCACCACGGCCAATAATGAACTCGACAGCCGAACGAACCTTCGGCAATTGCACGCCCATGTTGCTCAACACGCGGGCGGCGACCCCATCACCTTCGCGAACGAGACCCAGCAGAAGATGCTCTGTACCAATGTAGTTGTGGTTGAAACGCTGAGCCTCTTCCTGCGCCAGCGTCAGCACCTTCCGGGCGCGCTCTGTGAACTTGTCGAACTTATCTGACATCCGTGGATCTCCATTCGCCCTCGGTGGGCAGCGATTCAGCCACCACCGTACGTTTCACTATGATAGTCCTCCGGGACAACCATGTCCCGCGCGCCCTGCACAAACGCAACGTTCCGGAGACCGTGCAAGTTCCTCTCTATACGCAAGCGGCAGGCCCATGAGGGCCTGCCTTGCTCACATGATCGCGTTGATTGACTCTGGCGAGACGTGGGATGTCCCGCCGCTGAATCATTCGGAGCTCGTTCCTTCGTCGCCGCCTTCTTCATCTCCGGTGGCCTCGGCCACCAGATCCGCCGGCGCCCCCGCCATGGCGAAGGCCATCGCCATCGCCGACAGCTCACCGTCAAGATCGTCCGGCAGTTCGATCGGCGCTCGCGCCGGCTCGCGCCGCGACTTCGGCTGGGCCGTCGGCTTCTGCGGTGTTTCCGCAGGCTGCGTGACCGCTTCGACCACCGGCTCCGGAGCGACCGCGGCGATCTCCGCGGACTCGTCGCTGGTCCCGGTTTCAGATTGGCCGCCCTCGCCACCATCGAGATCAGGAGTTGGATAACCACCCGTGAACGCGTCGCCGAGCTCGATTCCCTCCGCCTCGAGGCGAACCCGAATCCGCTCGATCAGCGCATCGCGCTCCGCCAGGACCTCGGGACCGAACACCCCGGCAAGTTCCGCATCTGGCGTATCGAGCGCGCGGCGGAGGCTGAGCCCCATTCGCCGCCGCTGCGGATCGATGCGGATGATGCGAAGGAGCAGTTCGTCCCCTTCGGAGACAACCTGCTTCGGATGCGTCACCCGGTCATCGACCAACTCGGATACGTGGATCAGTCCCTCGATACCATCCTCGATGCGGGCAAACGCGCCGAAGTTGGCGAGTTGGGTCACGGTACCGCGCACCAGCTGTCCAACCTCGTACGCCGCCGCCACGCGGCTCCACGGTTCGGCCTGCGTCCGCTTGATCGAGAGGGCGATCTTCTTTTCCTGGGCATTGATCCCCAGGACATAGACATCGACTTCCTGACCAACGCGCAGAACCTCGCTTGGATGGCGGACCCGGCTCCAGGAGAGCTCGGAGAGATGGACGAGTCCGTCCGCGCCCCCAATGTCGACAAATGCGCCGAAATCGCAGATCGAGGAGACACGGCCCTTGCGAACCTCTCCCTCGTGCAGTTCTTCGATCAACCGCTCCTTCATCACGTCGCGCCGTTCCTGAACGGCCTGGCGCTCGGAGAGGATGAGCCGGTTGCGATGGCGATTGATCTCGATCACTTTGAGCGGCAACGAGCTGCCGATCAGGCGCGCCATGTCGGCCTGCTTGCTCGCTTCGTCACCGCCGCGAATCTCGGTGACCTGAGACGCCGGCACGAAGCCGCGCACGCCGTCCAGATTCACGAGGAGTCCGCCCTTGTTGTAATTGGTGACTTCGGCCTCGATGACGTCGTTCGCCTCGTAGAGTTCCTGAAGTCGTCGCCAGCTCTTCTCCTGGCGGGCCCGGTCAATGCTGACGACCGCGTGACCTTCCTGGTTCTCCGGCTGAACGACGAACACCAGGATGGTGTCGCCGATCGATAGCGCGTTGCGTTCCTCGGACGAAAGGCTTGAATACTCGCGCGAGGGAACGATCCCCTCCGACTTCGAGCCAATGTCGACGAGAATCTCGTCACGATCGAGGTGCATAATGACCCCGTCCATGACATCGCCGTACTTCAAGCTCTTGTAGTCGTGGCTGGGGTCGTTGAGGAATTGCTCCATGAGCGACGCGGCATCGAGTTCCGAGTCGCCGGCTCCCGGCATGGACTGGACCGCGACGCCACTCGCCACCGGCTGGGCCACCTCTGCGCTTGCGGAACCTGTCGGCCCGTCGCCAAGTGACTGGTTCGTCTGCTCACTCACGATAGTGCCGTCCATCAAGCCTTCCGATAAATCCGAACATGCCTAGTGCTTTCCTGAACCACTCCCTGATCATGGAGGCAGGTTCGGAAAGCTAGAGGCGAAAGTATAGCGACCGATGGCGTGCTGGCGCAAGGAGGTTAAGCACGTGCCTCCGCACCGAGGCGGATCACGGAATCCACCATCGCAACCTCGCGGATGGCGTTCACCGTCTCGCTCATCTCGGGTTCATGCACCCAGCCCATATGCCCGACCCGGACAATGGCGTCCGCCAGATGTCCCTGCCCACCTTGCGCTTCGATGCCGAAACGGTCCCGCAGGTGGGTCAGGAACTGCGACGACGTCACGCCTTCCGGGGGAAAGAAGGCGGTCACCGTATCGCTTGCGTATCCCGGCTCTGACAGCAGGCGCAACCCGGCGTCCGTAATGCCGCTCCTGGTCAATTGGGCGAGGTGACGATGCCTGGCCCAAACCTGCTCCATGCCCTCGGCCATGATCATCTTCAGCGCGGCGTGCAAGGCGTAGATTCCCGACAGGGGCGGGGTGGTCGGCGTCATCCCCTGATCCGCCATCCGCTTTCCCTCTCCGATATCCCAGTAGAAGCGCGGAAACCGCGAGCGCTCGTAAGCGTCCCAGGCGCGCGGGCCGATTGCGGCAATGAGCAGCCCGGGCGGGCACATCCACGCCTTCTGCGAGCCGGACAGGACGAAGTCGATACCCCAGGCGTCGGTTTCCAGGGGCAACGCGCCCACGGCACTCACGGCGTCGACGACCACGAGTGCGCCGTGGTCATGCACGACGCCTGCCAGATCGCGCAGCGGATTGGTCACGCCGGTCGACGTCTCGTTGTGCACGAGAAAGACAGCCTTCACGTCCGGGTTTGCCACAAGAGCGGCGCGCAGTTGGTCTGGCAGAATCGGCGCTCCCCAGGGACGCTCTACCCGTCGCACGTCGAGCCCGAGTCGTCCCGCGCAGCGCGCGAACCGCTCCCCGAAATCGCCGTTGACGCCAATCAGCACCGGATCACCTGGAGAGAGGAGGTTGACGATGGCAACTTCCCATCCCGCCGATCCTGTCGCCGCCCAGACCAGCACATCGCCCGCGGTGCGATGCGCCTCCCGCGCCATCGCCAGGGTCTCGGCGAAAAGAGCGCGAAAAACCGGCCCGCGATGCGGAATCATCTCCCGCCCCAGCGCGGCAATGACCTCCGGCGGCAGCGGCGTTGGTCCGGGAAGCCGGAAGTTCACCGACATCGAATCTCCTCAGGGATCGCTCACGCAGTCAATGAAGTCGTCCAGTCCCAGAAAACCGGGACCGTCCAAGGCTCCATGCTAGAATCGCGCCGTCGGAAGGGGCAAATCGGGGTCTATCGGCGGCGCATACGAGCCAACATTGAGCGGGCAGCCGAACTCGCGGCGCCTGGACGGGACAATGGAAGTCACGCTGTCACCTCGTGCTCGCACCACGGTGGCCTGGATTGGCGTCGCACTTGCGATATTGCTCGCGGTCCTGGCGTGGCATGCGCTTGCTCCGTTCATCTGGGCGGTGGTCACCGCGTATCTCTTCCACCCCATTGTCGCCGGGATCCAGCGCCGCACGCGACTTCCAAAGCAGGTGGTTGCGCTCTGGTTCTTCCTGCTGATCGGGCTCCTGTTTGCGATTGTCTTCATCAACATCACGCCGCTCATCGTAGATCAACTCGAAGAAGTGCAGCAGCAACTGATTCCGAACCTGCTCAGCGACGTCGATCAATGGATGCAGCAACGCAAGCAGGTGGACGATCGCGTCGCGGGAATCGATATTGCCCTGATCGAAACCCGCATCAACTCTCTCGGCCAGCAAGCCGCTGACCTCGTTGGCACGGAGGCGGTACCCCTTCTCTTATCCACCTTCTCGTTTGCGATCGAGTTACTGATCTACCTCTTCTCTTCGTTCTACCTCATCGTCTATGGTCCAAAGTTCATGCGCATGTTCCGTGATGCGATCAACCGGCGCTACCACAGCGAATACGATCGCCTCATGGCCGACGTAAACCGCACCCTCGGCGCCTATATTCGAGGACAAGCGCTCCTGGTCATCATCATGGCCACGGCATCGTTTGTCGCGCTGAGCATCCTCGATGTCGATTACGCGCTATCGGTGGCTGTCGCCACGGGCTTCCTGGAACTGATCCCGTTGATCGGCCCCTGGACCGCCGGCACCATCGCGGTCACCATCGCGCTCTTTCAGCCGACCGCGCCATTTGACTGGTCGAATACGACGCTCGCCATCGTCGTTGCCGTCATTTACTTCGCCCTCCGCCAGCTCGAAGATGCGTTCGTCATCCCGCTCGTCATTGGACGCATCGTTCATCTCAATCCGTTTGCTGTCATGTTCGTTCTGGTCATCGGCACGTCCATCGCGGGTCCCCTGGGTCTCATCCTCTCCGTACCCCTGGCCGCGGTTCTCAAACTGCTCATTCAATTCTTCCACGCCAAGCTTCTGGCGAGTTCCGTCCGCCATGTCGAGGTCATAACCTCCGCCAACGATCTCGCTCGGGTGGGAGCAACGTTCAAGGACCGAAAGAATGCGACGATCGTCCTCATGATCGAGCCTGGCGCGCTCGAGTGGTCCGATCTGCCTCTCGTAATGCGCGTCGTCGAAGAAGCCCAGGCGAATTACATCGAACTTTCCTCGGTTACTCCCGACGGCATCGCGGGATCGCTGACCACCGCCGCCGGCATCCCGACCGCGTCGTTCCTGCTTTCGCCCGCCGCGTTCGAGCCTTCACTGCGCGCCGCGACGTAGGGCCTCTCAGCGCTCGATGTTGGCCAGGTGCGCCGGATCGGTGAAAAGCACCAGTTCCGGCTTGATCCCGTCCTCGCTCAACTCGACCAAACCCACGCCAAAATGCGGATTCCAGCGGCGCTCAACCGGTGAACCCGGATTGAACAGAATGGTTGCGCCTTCCCGCTCGATCATTGGCCGGTGGCTATGACCGTAGATGATGAGATCGATGTCCGGGCTGGCAACGGCCCGCGCGGCCTGGCGCGCAGTCTTCCCGCGGTGCCCATGGAGCACGAGAATGGTCATCGGTCCCGCCTGGATCACGAGGTGATCCGGCAGAGACGAGATCAGATCGGGTGGATCGGCGTTGCCGCGAACCGCGACCACGGGAGCCACTGAGACCAGTTCGTCCAGCACCGATTGGTGCCCGACATCGCCCGCATGCACGATCAGGCCGACGCTCAGCCGCTGAAAGAGATGTTCGATCGCCGCCAGAGCCGCTTGGCCTCGCATCGGGCTCGCGTGGGTATCCGCGATGACTCCCAGGGTGAGCGGTAGATCGACAATGATCTCGTTCGTAACCAGTGGTAAACGCCGTGTCCACTCCCCGCGGCTTGGCACAAATCCTCCGTAGCAGGTCCTGCATCAGTGGCCGGAAACGGGCCCGAACCTCGTGCTATCGTAGCCATTGTCTGGGGCATCGAGCCGGTGGCCCCAGGCGCAAACTGCCGGTCCACCTGCCGGCCGCAAGGAAACATATGTCAACGAGCGTATGCGTCTGTTGCCCCATCGCGCGGACGGTCGCCCTGATCGGGGATCGCTGGAGTCCGCTCATCGTCCGGGATCTCGCTCCGGGGTGCCGCCGCTTCAGCGAACTGCAACGGTCACTCGAGGGAATCAGTCCAAAGACGCTCTCGGACCGCCTGCGTCGGCTCGAGGATGCGGGAGTGGTGCGGCGCACCTGCTACGCTGAGATGCCGCCGCGCGTCGAGTACGATCTCACCCCGAAGGGCCATGCCCTGCTCGCGGTCGTCGAGAGCATGCGCGAGTTCGGCGTGCTCTGGACTGAAGAGACCTGCGATTGCGGCCAGATCATCTCGCTCGCCATCGCCAACTAGTCCCACCCCGAGACTGCAACTGCCGTACTGCGGGCCAGCGTTATACTCGTGGCCCGGTTCGACTGCGGATTCTGGAGGAAGCGTGAACGACGGCGCCGCTCACGGTACTGCACTTCTGGAAGCAACCAGGGAAACGTCTCCGACCACACGGCAGCGCGTGTTTTCGGGGATTCAGCCGACCGGGAACTTCCACCTCGGCAACTACCTCGGCGCGATCCGGAATTGGGCGAACCAACAGGCGCTCTACGACAACATCTTTTGCATCGTCGATCTGCATGCGATTTCGCAGGTTACCTCCCGTGATACGCTGCGCCAGAACATCATCGAATTGGCGAATGTACTGATCGCCTCCGGGCTCGATCCGGAGGCATCGATCATTTTCGTCCAGTCCGACGTGCGGGAGCATGCCGAACTCTGCTGGTTACTCAGTTCCGTGACTCAGTACGGCGAATTGCGCCGCATGACGCAGTTCAAGGACAAGTCAGCAGGCAAGGATGAACAGGTCAATTCCGCGATTCTCTTTTATCCGGTCCTTCAGGCCGCGGATATCGTGCTCTATGACACCGATCTGGTTCCGGTCGGGGAAGACCAGAAGCAGCACATCGAGTTGACGCGAGACATCGCCATTCGCTTCAACTCCCGCTACGGCGAAACGTTCGTCGTTCCCAAATCGGATATCAAGGAGGCGGGCGCGCGCATCATGTCGCTCGAGGACCCCACGAAGAAGATGAGCAAGAGCGATGCGAGTCCCAACGCGGCCATCGCCCTCACCGATGACGCGGATACCATCCGCCGCAAGATCAAACGGGCCGTCACCGACTCCGGGAGCGATGTGGTGGCAGCGCCTGACAAGCCGGCGCTGACGAATTTGCTCACGATCTACAGCCTCCTCAGCGGCAAGTCGATTCCAGCCATTGAGGAGGAGTACACCGGCAAGGGGTACGGCGCTTTCAAATCGGACCTCGGGGAAGTCGTCGTCGCGGCGCTGTCGCCGATCCAGACACGGCTCGCCGAACTCAGTGCCGATCCATCGATCGCTCAGGCCGTGCTTGGCGACGGGGCGGCCCGCGCCCGCGCCCGCGCCGCGATGAAGATGGGTCTCGTGCGGGACCGCATGGGACTCGGACTCGCATAGCGATCTCGGCAAGAATGACGGGTGCTCCTTTCTCCTCGCCTGCCGAAATAGTCCACTCTCTTTATCGTGGAATTCGAAAGGATGCGGACATCGCAACGTGCGGCTTTGGCGTGAGTTGGCTCGTTCAGGTGTCGAATCGCGTCGGAATGATCGGACCGACGGCTGTCGTGTTCCCGGACCAGCGAGGCGATTCATGACTTCACCGAAGATCACCTTTATCGGCGCAGGCAGCACCGTCTTCGCCAGGGCCCTACTGAGGGACATTCTGTTGTATCCGGCTCTCGCTGGTGCCGAGATTCGGCTAATGGATATCGATCCCCGCCGCCTCCAGACAACGGAGCGGATTGCCGCGGCAATGGTGACTGGGCGGAACTCGAGCGCCAAGATCGTTGCGACAACCGACCGCCAAACAGCACTCGATGGCGCCGACTACGTGATCACCATGTTTCAGGTGGGCGGCTACGATCCAGCGACGATCGTTGATTTCGAGATACCGAAGCGATATGGCATCAGGCAGACCATCGGCGACACCTTGGGCATCGGCGGGATCATGCGCGGTCTGCGATCGATTCCCGTACTTCTCGGAATCGCCCGCGATATGGAGCGGCTTTGTCCCAACGCGCTCCTGCTGAATTACTCGAACCCGATGGCCATGCTCGTCTGGTCGGTCTATGCCGCATCGACGGTGTCAGTTGTCGGGTTATGCCACAGTGTCCAGGGCACCGCAGCCGAGGCCGCGAGTTGGCTGGACGTTCCTTCCCAGGGTCTCCGCTACCGCTGCGCCGGCATCAATCATATGGCGTTCTATCTCACACTCGAACGGGATGGCACGGACCTCTACCCAGCCCTGCGCGCGCTTGCGGCAACCGGGAACGCCCCGGCACACGAGCGTGTCCGTTTCGATGTCCTCAAACGCTGGGGGTACCTGGTCACGGAATCGAGCGAACACTTCTCGGAATATGTTCCCTGGTACATCAAGCGCGTGAATCCCGACCTGATCGATGTGTACAACGTACCGCTCGATGAATATCCGCGCCGTTGTGAAGAACAGATTGCCGGTTGGCAGGAGCTGGAATCCGCACTTCTTTCGCGCGATTCAGCAGTGACGGACCGCATCGTGGGTAGCGAAAAGGTCACGTTGTCAGGCAGCGCGGAACGCCGACTGGCGCTGGTCGGGCAAGAGCAACCGGGTCTGGCGGACCGCCTGCGCGAACGCTGGCTCGCGGAACGCGCCGAACACACCCTTGGTCCATCCGGCGAATATGGAATCGAAATCATCAACGCCATGGAGACGGGTCGCCCGGCGACCATCAATGGCAACGTCCGGAACGCCGGACTGATTGCCAACCTCCCGGACGGCTGCTGTGTTGAAGTGCCTTGTCTGGTTGACGGCAACGGCGTGCAACCGACGGTGATCGGAGCGTTGCCGCCGCAACTTGCCGCCCTGATGCGCACCAATGTCGGCGTCCAGGAACTCACCGTACAGGCAGCGCTGACCGGCAATCGGGATTACGTCTACCAGGCAGCGATGCTCGATCCTCGCACCGCGACGGAACTCGATCCCGCCGCGATCGAGTCGCTCGTCGACGATCTCCTCGCCGCTCACGGCCCCCTGGTGCCTGCCCTAGCGGATTATTCATGAGTGACAGCGGGCACCTCTCTGTGGGGTGGTGACGAAACCAGCCACGCGGAGGTGCCCGCATCCGGTCTGCCACACCCGTCTATCGCTTTCCGGCTCCGCCCCGTGCCGCTGCAGGCCCCTTCGATGGGGGCCGGCTGACCAGTGATGGCGGCTTGCCGTGGCTGGAACAGGCCGAGCAGGCGCTCGGGCTGTGCGCCGCTTCGCCGCCGGTGATCCCCGACTGGCAGCGCGTCCAGTGCGCCATAGCCTGGAAACCTGGTCCGGCGGGTCTTCAGATCGCCTGCGGTGAGACAGAACGATGCCGACACGCTGCGCCTGATCCGCTGCTGGCTGGTCTCGCCACCTGCCCGAGTGGACGGGACTTGGCGAGTCGCCCTCTCCCGTTGGAGAACGCGGTCGATCGGCGGGCGTGTTACCGCTCGGCGTGGCGATCGGCGCGCTGTATCTGCGGAGCGGAACGCGACGGGCGCCACCCATCGTCCTCGACATCGACGGCACGGACGACCCGACCCATGGCCACAGGAAGAGCGCCTATCGGCTATTATCGGCCGTGCTCCACCGCTGCTGATCTTCGATGGCAGACGCAGCCATCACCGCGGTCTTGCGCCCGGCAACACCCACGGTAGCGCCGGGGTCAAGGCCGTGCTCAAGCGCGTGGTCCGCGCCATCCGCGCTCGCTGGCCGGACGTCGAAATCCGGATGGACGCGGGGGCGGTGCGGCGATCTACGACTGGTGCGAGAGCGAGCATTGCCTCACCATTGGCCTGACCACCAATCCCCGCTACGCTGGCCGCTCCCTCGCCGCCGAGCGCAGCGCGGCAGGGCCAGCGCGGAAAAGTCCGCCTCCTTGGCGAGGTGACCTATCAGGCCGAGCAGGACCATCCCCGGCGGGTGATCGAGGCGCTGCCCAAGGACCGCACCGCTTCGTGGTCACCACGCGGGATGATCCGCCCGAGGCGCTCTACGATTGGTACGTCGAGCGCGGCGATGGCGAGAACGCCATCAAGTCTGAAAGTGGCCTCTTCGCCGATCGCGAGTTGCACCGTTTCTGGGCCAACCAATTCCGCTTGTTGCTGCACGCGGCCGCGTACTGGCTGCTCGATACCGTGCGCCGCTGGCTGAGCGACCAGCACGTCCCGCGCCTGCAACTGGACACCCTGCGGCTGCGCCTGCTCAAGATCGGCGGGCGCGTCTACCAGTGGCGCGATCACGTCCCTGCGCCTCGCGCCAGTCATCCCGGGCAACCGCTCTGGGACCTCGACCGCCTATCATCGCCGCCATGAATAATCCGGGCTAGTGAATTGAGACGACTCGAGGACGGCAACGGAGCATGTCTGCGACGGCTCCGTCTCCCCGTTTGCGTCGCATCGTTGTCCGCCAGTACTCCCTGTTGGGTGTCACCCGGTCCCGTGGCGAAATCGGTACTTTGATACCGAATCCGGATCAGTGCGTTCGCAGTGAGCCCAGTAACCGGCGTACAAGGCCCCTCTCCCGGCTCGACGGGGGACTCCTCCCTCCCGTGGAGGGAGGCTTGGGAGGGTGTCGGGGTTGGGGTGAGGGCCAGCGCGGCGAAACCGCAAAGCCTCCCCTATCTCATTGCGATGGGAGTCGGTCTGGAGTGAGGTCAGGCGCGACGAACCGGCCACGCCTTGCCCTGCATGAAGTTCAGAAGTCAGTGAGTTGTGTGAACGACAGGTTCGCCGGTCAGTGCGCTCCGGCAAGAGCCGGGATGAGGCATCCCACATCGGTGTAGTCGATATCATCGAGTGTCGTTGGCGCCCCCGGTCCGCACATTGGACACTGCGGGTCACGGCTCAGGCGCAGTTCCCGGAACTCCATTTCCAGCGCGTCGTACGTCAGCAAGCGGCCGATCAGCGGCTCACCTATGCCAAGGATCAGTTTCGCCACTTCCGTCGCCTGGATGATCCCGATCGTTCCGGGCAGCAGCCCGAGCACTCCCGCCTCGGCACAACTCGGCGCAAGTTCCGGCGGCGGCGGCGTCGGAAAGAGGCAGCGGTAACACGGCCCTACGTAGGGAACAAACGTCGTCGCCTGCCCCTCGAAACGAAAGATGCTGCCGTGCGCGTTCGGCTTGTTGAGCAGCACGCAGGCATCGTTGATCAGGTAACGGGTCGCGAAATTGTCGGTACCATCGAGGATGATGTCGTAATCGGCAAAGATGTCGAGCACGTTTTCCTTGTAGAGCCTGGTCTCGTGGGCGATGACATGCACATCGGGGTTGAGCGCCAGAATGGCCTCCCGCGCCGATTCGACCTTCGGCATCCCGAGGCGCTCGGTCGAGTGGATGACCTGCCGCTGCAGGTTCGAATCGTCGACGATGTCGGCGTCGACGAGGCCCAGCGTTCCTACCCCCGCGGCAGCGAGATAGAGCGCGGCGGGCGAGCCAAGTCCACCCGCACCAACCAGCAGCACCTTGGCGTCGAGAAGTTTGCGTTGTCCTTCCTCACCGACCTCGGGTATGAGGAGATGTCGGCTGTATCGCCGCCGCTGTTCGGCGGTGAGGGTCTTCGGCACGCGCCATGGCAGTCCGGCCGCCTTCCAACCCGAGAAACCACCAGCCATCGAGACCACATTGCAATAGCCGAGGTGATGCAGGGCGTCCGCGGCAAACGCCGAGCGCACCCCTCCTGCACAATACACGATGATCGGCGTATCCCGATCCCGGACCGCTTCCTCGATGCGCATTTCCAGGTAACCGCGTGGGATGTGGATCGCTCCCGGCACAATCCCCTGGTCGACTTCGTCCTGCTCGCGCACATCGATCAGGGTCGCCCCCTGCTCGCGCAGGCGGGCGGATTCCCGCGCATCGGCCTCGCGAATACGGGCTCGCGTCTGCTGCAGTAGATCCTGGTAATTGGGCATTGCTGGCTCCCCGATGACTATTCTTGAGTTCTTTGTCAAGTTTAGAGAAATGCCAGTGTCCCGGCAACATCGACCTTGACGCGCATGGTACGTTCCGGTGATGAAACGCGACGAAGGCCAGGACCGCACCGAAGTCCTCGATCCTCTCACGGTCGTACGCTCTGACCACGGCTGTTTCGGCTGCGGTGACGCCAATCCGATCGGGCTCCATCTGCACTTCACCCGGACTACGGCCGGCGTCGTAGCCCAATTCACGCCCGAGATCGTGCATCAGGGATTCGATGGCATCGTGCACGGCGGCATCATTTCGACCGTGCTCGATGAAGCGATGGCGTGGGCGACCGCCGCCGCCGGTCTCTGGACGGTGACCGGCGAAATCCAGATCCGCTTTCGGCAACCCCTCCGCGTTGGCGCGGAAACCCGGGTCGAAGCACAGGTAACGGACACACGCCGCAGGCTCGTCAAGACCGCGGCGGAATTGCTCTTGCTGGCTGACAACTCCGTGGTCGCCTCGGCGACCGCCACGTTCGTGCGGGTCGCGGCAGAGACGGAGACCGCCTGGCGTGCCCGATACTTGACCCAGTCTTCACAAACGGGCGATTTGGGTACACCAACCGACGTAAACTGAGCGCGTGTCAACTAGCCTCAGTCCGTCCGGGGCAGTAGATCGCCAAGGAAGGAGACCCGACCTGACCACCCTCGATGCAAGCCGGCAGCGAACCCTTCTCGAACGCGCGAGACTGGCGGCCAGGAACGCGTACGTTCCCTACTCCGAGTTCCCGGTCGGCGCCGCGGTGCTGACCGATGACGGATCGATCTACTCCGGGGCCAATATCGAGAACGCCAGTTATGGTCTCACCGTCTGCGGTGAACGCAGCGCGGTTTTCGCCGCCGCGTCGGCGGGGCAACGAACCATCGTCGCCGTCGCCGTTTCAGCGCCGAAACTTGCGCTGACATCGCCCTGCGGCGCGTGCCGGCAGGTCCTGAGCGAGTTCCGTCCGAAATCGGGCGATATGGATGTCATCCTCGATGACCGCCAGGACGGTGAAGTCGTCACACTGGGCGATCTCTTGCCACGCGCGTTCGGGCCCCGCACGCTCGACGAGAGCAAGCAGGCAGAGACAAGAACGGCGACGAACGGCAGCAACAGTGCCAGGTAAGTACCTCGATTACTACGACGCCGTCGCGGAGCGAATCCTGCCCTTCCTCCTCGGACGCCAGATCGCCGTCGAGCAGCGCTTTCCTGGTTCGGACAAACTCGTCTACCGCCGCCACACGGGCGAACCGGGTGAGGATACGTGGATTCGGATCAGGAACCGCGACGATCTCCTCGAGTGGGCACGCAAACACGCGGTCGCGATCCACGCCCACGTTCGCTCCGAAGACCGCGGCGCCTGGTTCGTGATCGATATCGATTCCCGCGATCGTCCCACCGAAATGGCGCGGATCGCGGCCGAACATGCCGCGGATGTGCTGGCCGCGCAGCACCTTTCCGCACTGATCAAGTTCTCGGGTTCAGACGGTTACCATCTCATGTGGGATGTTCCCGATCTGGGCGATCTTCCCGACGCCGAGCTCTGGGAAATGGAGCGAGCCGTCGTGCGCGCGGTCGCCTGCGAGGTCGAGCGCCGGCTTGCCGCCGATCCGCGGGCAGCGCCGCTCCGCGCCGCGGTGGGTGAAGGTAAGCCACTCATCACGACCGCCAACGCGGATCGCGAGAATGCCGGCGCGATTCTTTTCGACGAATACATTCTCAAGGAGAACGCGAATTTTCGCGTCCCCTACTCGATTCACCCGCGTACCGGCCTGGTGGCCGCGCCGCTGAGCCGGAAACTGCTGGCAACGTTCGATCCCGCATCGGCGACGCCGGAGGCGGTGAGCCGGATTTGGCCTCAGGTCGAGATGCCTGTTCACCGCCTCGAAGTCGTCAGCGAGGCGCTCGCTGCCTGGCGAGCGGACGGTTGCTCGTAGGGAGATGGCGAGGTTTCAGGCCGGAGCGGGTTCATCCCGCACCACGCTGACGTCCTGCAGGCGGAGCACGACGTCACGCTGCTCCTGATCGAGGAGCGTCAAACGCTCGAGCCCGCTAGCTGTGACCTTGACCGGTTCCCCACCGACATCCACCGTCAAACGGACCGTCGGGCCCTCGAAGACAATCTGTTCCACCCGGCCTCGGACGAGGTTGGGCTCGTTAGGGTAGTCACGCACGGGCAGAACATCGATGTTTTCCGGTCTGACGAATGCCAGAACCCGGTCACCGGGCTGCACATTTCCCGGGTCGACGCCACGCACCCGGATACCATTCGCCTCGACCTCGACCATTCGGGTTTCCTCTACCGTGGCAGCAGACGTCACCACCCCCCGAATGGCGTTGTTGTCGCCGACGAAGTTGGCAACGAATTCCGTCTGCGGCCGCAGGTAGATATCGAGTTGGGTCCCCGCCTGCTCCACCCGTCCGTGGTTCATGACGAAAATGCGGTCGGAAATGGCGAACGCTTCGGACTGGTCGTGGGTGACGTAGATCGCGGTCTTGCGCGTGCGTCGCTGCAGATCGAGGATCGAGTATTTCAGGGTGTCGCGCAGGTTGCGGTCGAGCGCTGACAGCGGTTCATCGAACAACAGTACCCGCGGGTCCGTGGCAAGCATTCGCGCCAGCGCCACCCGCTGCTGCTGCCCCCCGGATAGCTGCGACGGCAGGCGATCCGCATAGGTTTGCAGTTCCACCAGGTCGAGCATCTCGGCGACTCGTTGCTGAATCTCCACCTTCGGCCGGTTCTTGACTTCCAGTCCGAACGCGATATTGCGGGCCACCGTCAAGTGCGGAAAGAGAGCGTGACTCTGGAACGCGAGACCGATATTGCGCTTGTGGGTCGGGACGTTGTTGACAACCTGCCCGTCGAAGCGAATCTCCCCGGATGTCGGTTCGACCAGCCCGGCCACCATGCGCAAGGTCGTCGTCTTACCGCAACCGGATGGACCGAGCAGCGTGATGAACTCGCCATCGGCGATGTCCGCGGTGAAATGCGAGACCGCAACGGTCGCGCCGTAACGTCGCGTAACGTCTGTCAGTTGGACCCGGGTCATCCCAACGCCTCCGGCTCGCCCTAGATGAGATACGTCCCCTTCAGGTATCGGGAGCCGAAGAAGTGGAAGAAGACCAGCACGACCACGAAAGACACCAGTTGCATCGTTGTCGCCAGAGCCGCGGTGGAAGGTTGAAAACCCGCGGTACGCGTCAGGTTGTACACCCGCAGCGCCGCGGTGGTGGTGCTCGGCCCGGCGATGAACAATGTCACCAGGAATTCGTTGAAGATGATTACGAACGTCAACAAGATGCCCGCGCTGATGCCCGGTCCCAGCAACGGCAGTTCCACTCGCCAGAATGTTTGCATCCGGGTAGCCCCCAGGGTGCGCGCCGCCTCCTCGAACACCATCGGGAGATCCCGTAGCGCCACAATGATGGGCACCAGCATGAGCGGAAACGTCCCCACGACGTAGGCGGCGATCAGCCCGATCATGGTCTGGGGAATCCGAAACAGGAAAGCGTACGCAATGACAAGGCTGACGCCCATAACGGCGGCGGGAGTGTAGAGGGACAAATTGAGCGTCGAGAGGAGGAAGCTCTTGCCGGGGATGGGATACCGCACGATCGCGTAGGCCGCCGGAATCGAGATGAGAAGATTGAGGATGATGGTGATGATCGTGGTTTCGAACGAAAGCAGCAGGTTCTCCTTGAAACTGCCGAAGACGTACTGATACGCCGAGAAGGTCCAATCGCCGGTCGAGGTGCGGAGGGAATAGGCTAGCGTCGCCACGAACGGCAAGGCGAAGATCAGCAACCAGGCCCAGACATAGCCATGTGCCAGGGCATCACCCAACCCACCCAGACTGAAATGCCGCTTATCCGTCTCGGGCAGCGTCCCCACGGTTGCGGCGGTCGTTGCTGCACTCACCTTATGCTCCCAACGCCCCGCGCGAGAAGCGCAGCGACACCCAGGTGACCGCGAAGGCAAGCACCATCAGGAGCACACCCAGCGCTGCGGCCAACCCGTAGTTGAACTGCGCCATGCCCTTCATGAAAATCTGGATCGAGAGGACCGCTTGCTCCCGTGGGGTGCCCAAGAGTTGCGCCTGGGCGAAGACGCCCAGATTCCACCCAAAGCACATCAGGAATCCGGCGACGATTCCACTCCAACTCAACGGGAAGAGGATCCGCACGAAGATTTGCCACGGCTTCGCGCCGAGCGTTCGGGCCGCCTCTTCGAGCATCGGATCGACGTTGGTCAAGGCGGCACCGATGTTCATGACCATGAACGGGAACGTGAATACCGCCATGGCGAACAACACGGCACCCTGGGAAATCAGATACTTCGCGGTGTTGATGCCGAGAAACTTGAATATGGGTCCCAGAGGACCTGTTGGCAACAAGAGATAGAACATGCCGAACGCCAGATAGAGCGGGCCAAACAGGGGAAAGGTCATCATGGTCCGCACGAGCTCGCGGTAGCGGATCTTTCGCACCAGGATGTACGCGAACGGGTACCCGAACACGAGATTTATTAGAGAAGAAACGGCCGCAAGGTAGAGAGTGATACCCACGGCTGGTGGATAGCGCTCCCACACTTCCCGGTAATTGTCAAAGGTGTACTCCGCGCCGAAGAAATAGCTCGATTCTTTGGTGAGACTCACCTGGACGAGATACGCCAGCGGGATCAGCGAGAAGAGGACCGCGACGATGACCGCGGGCGCCAACAGGAGCAACCCCTTCTGCCGGGGCGTCCCGAACCGCTTCCGCTCCGCGGACTCGGCAGCCCCATATTCGAGTGCGACTTCGGCGGGAGCGTGCGTCATGCGGCTAACAACCGCTTTCTCCGTCGACACGCCGTGACGAAGATCCTCCTCGTCACGGCGTGTGATTTGACCGGCGAAATCTCAAGGTGCCGGTGCGACGGCCGGAAGCCTACTGGCCGATACCCTTCGCGTACATGTCCATCCACTCGCCGACGTTCGCGGCGTAATAGTCCCAGTCGACCGACTTGTAGTTCTTGGTGAGTTGCTCGACTGTTGGGTAGTAGGTGAAATAGTCGGCGGCGAACCACTCTGGAATCAGGTCTGCGTACGAGTCACCCAGAATACCTTCGTTCAGTTCCGCCCACGGGCCATGCTCCAGTCCCCAGGAATCGGGCGGGAACTGGACTTCATCGCTGAGCCGCCAGTCGACGAACACTTGCGCCAGCACTGGATGCGGCGTGCCCTTGGTGATCCACATGTAGCCGTTGACCAGATACTGGCCAGACGCAGCGATCATGAACGCGGTGTTCTGCTGACCGCTGAGGAATTCCATCCGTGCCAGGCTGTTCCAGAAGCCGACGGCATCGACAACACCAGCCCGCAAGAACTGCTGCATCGTCGCGCTGTCCGTCGTGTACTGGTAGACATTCGGGTGAATCTTCTGGATCGCGAAGTCGATCGCCTGCGACATCTCCTCGGGCTTCTTGTAATCGAGACCGAGCGAAGCGGCAATGCCCAGCAGGAAACCGCCACAGGTGATGTCGCCCGGGAGCGGCATCGTGAGGCGACCCTTCAACCGCTCGTCGGCGAGATCTTTCCAGTCGGTCAGGTACGGCGCCCGCTCCTTGTCGTAGACGACGCCAGGCGTCGCCGACGCCTGAAACCCGACGCCAGTCGGGAACTTCTTGAACATGTCGAACACGCGCTCGGCGTTCGGCACCAGCCCGGACGGAAGATAGTCCTCGGCCACCGCCTTCGGCTGCGAATTGGCCTCCGCGAGGAAGTTCTCCTCGATCGCCATAACGTCGATAGAAGGCGGGGTACCCGACCCAAGCGCGGTGTAGAGGTTCGTGATGTAGGTGGTCGGCGCCTGACTTGCCTGGTAGTTCAGTTTGACATCGACCCCATACGTGTCCTTGACGTACTGCTGGAACTTGGCGATCAGGGTGTCATTCGCCGTGTACGTCCAGTTGCCGACGTTGACCTCGCCCTCTTTTTGGATTTCGGCGACGATCTCGTCGTGGGTCATCTCCTTGTTCAGGATGCTGACTTTCACCGGCCCATCCTGCGTCAGGGCCAAAGCGCCCGCGCGGGTGAGGGCCCCGGCAATGGCCGAACCCGCGAGGCCTAGCGCGACACCGCGTTGGATGATCTGGCGCCGGGAATAGCGGCCACTTACCGCCTCTTCGACCAGGGACAACATGTGATCACGATCTCGAGTCACGATTGGGCTCCTTTCCGCGCCAGTGCGGCTCGAAAGAGACAAGTCTTCTTGCCAAGAGCGGTTCCACTGTTCGATTCTGTGGGCCGGAACGGTAGCGACGGGCAGATACCTTGTCAACTGACGGAACGATTCCGCCGCTTCACGCCTCAGTTGTCACCACGCGAGACGCGATTGTCCCCGACGTTGCAACTCCTTTCGCAGCGCCAGCAACGCGAGATCTTTCTTTTTCGCCTCGAGCATGATGTCAAAGCGTTGGTCGCCGCGCGGTGAGACAAGGGCAATGAATGCCTCCGGGTCGATCCAGTCGTCGTGTTGACCCGGCTTCGCTGCCGCCTCCGTCGTTGTGCGCTCAGCAGCCTCATGGCCACGCCGCGCGATCGTTCGCGCTTCCCGTCGTTGGCTGGAGCAGTGGATCTTTGGCACCTGGCCCGTCGGCCAGGTGGCGAGGCAGCTGCGCAGTGCATCCTGTAGCGGTATTGCTGTCGGGTTGTTCACCGCATGGTGCAGATTGTCAAAGACAATCGGAATCCCCGTTGCCGCATGGATTCGCAGGACGTCGCCGATGGGCCACGAGGTCTCGTCGTTTTCGAGTACCAACCTGCGGCGGGCGGCTTCCGGCAGTCGCTCGTACCGCCGCGCAAATCGCTCCGCCGCGGCTTCGCGGTCGCCGTACACGCCTCCGACATGCGTCACGATCTTTGCTTCTTCAGGCAGTTCCATCGCGTCGAGCAAGGCCGCGTGCGAGACGAATTCGCGCACGGCTGCCTCGGCAATCTGCTCATCCGGAGAGTTGAGAACGATGTACTGGGCGGGGTGCATTGACAAACGCAAATCGCGCCGGCGCGCATCGGCGCCCAGCGATTGCAGCAACTCCTCACTCTCTTCGATCTGGCGGTGAAACTGAGGCAGATCCGGGTGGGTCGCGTACGGGACGACGTTCGATGACATTCGGTACATCCGGATTTGCTGCTCGCTCAGGTACGCAAAGATCTGCTCTAGATACCCAACGCTGACGCGCAGATGCGGACTCGATTGCCACCGCCGGCTGTCGTGGTCCTTCGATCCCGATTGGCCTAGCACCTTGACCGCAAATCCGAGCCGGCGGCTGGCGGGAGGTGGCTGAATCGCGGTCACCGTGTCGCCGTGGCGACGACGGCATTGCTGAGCCGGGCCCAGCGCGGCAGGATGAAACCCCACATGTGCGTCACCGCGCGGTTGGCGAAGACCGCCATCGCCAGATCGCGCTCCGGATCGCCCCAGAGCAAGGTTCCGGCGTGACCGAAATGACAGAAAGTCCGGGGAGAAGTCAATTCACCCGTCCAGTGCCTCCGCTTTTCTCCCTTGACCTCCCAGCCAAGTCCCCACCGGCCGGGATCCCAGCGCACCTTGGCGCTCTCCACTCCCCCGGGAACGCCCCGGGTCTGGTCGGTCGTCATCTCGGTGACGCTCGCGCCAGAAACCATCCCTTCCCCCGCCGGAAGAAACGCCGAAGCGAAGCGCAACGCGTCACGGGCCGTGCCGAACAATCCTCCCCAGGGGAGCGCCAGGCTACGCCAATAGGCGCCGTTATAGGTCTCCAGCGCCGTCCCCGGGTGGATGGTATCGCTCAGGTCCGCGGTCCGCCCCAGATCTACGCCGAGCGGATTTGGCACGATATCGCGCAGCCGGGCCGGCCCCAGGATCCGCGCCTGCGCCACGCCCCAGAACGGCGCTTCACCAAGGTTGGATACCAGTCGGGCCAGGACGCCGAATCCGGCATTCGAATAGCGCAATTCGCTCCCAGGCGCGAACAGAAGCGGCAGCCGGCACATCTGGTCGATCACCGTCTCGATCCCCGCCATGTCCGCGTACCGGGACTCCCGCGATCCGAGGTCCTCCGGCAATCCCGAGACGTGGCTGAGCAACTGTCGGGCCGAAATAGTTGCTCGCAGTCGCTCCAGTTCAGGGTCCACTCCCTCGGTTCCTGGAGGCGGACCGGCGCGAAACTCGGGCACCAGTCGCGCGACCGGTTCGTCCAGCGAAAGCAACCCAGCATCGACCAGCGACAACACCACCGCCGCCGTGATGGGCTTCGTTACCGAAGCCAGCGGGAAGAGGGTCTCCTCGGCAACCGGCATACCTGGACGGGCAAAACCCTGATACCGTTCGGCCACGATCACACCGCGATGCCACACCGCCGCGGCGACGCCCGGCGCCCCCTGGGGTCCTACCCATTCGTCGATGGCGCTCAGGGCCTGGTTGAATCCACCCTTCGTCATTTCTCGTCTTGCCTTCCCGCGGCACGGCCCGCGGCCATCCTGCATTTCAAACCGCCGTATCCGCCGGCGCGCCTTGGCTATGATGCTAGCGTGGGAGCACGTGCCTGCCCATTGAGGGAAACATGAGGAAATGATGGAGAGCACCGGAGAAACCAACGAGCAATGGCGGCTTCGCATCGTACCCGACGCGGCGGCGATGAGCGCTGCCGCCGCTGACATTGTCGAAGAGGAACTCGCGCGCAAACCGGACCTCGTCTTCGCTGTACCTACCGGAAACACGCCGCTGGGCATGTTCGACGAACTGGCGCGGCGCGTCGGGGATGGAACGATCGATTTCAGCCGCGCCGAACTCTTCTGCCTCGACGAGCACCTCGGCGTGTCGGCCAGCGATCCCAACAGTCTCACCAACTGGCTTTACAAATCGCTGATCGATCGCATTGGCATTCCCGATGCGCAGGTTCACGCGCTGCCAGCAACGACCGGCGATCCGGCAGGAGCGGCGGCGGTCTACGAACAGGAACTCGCGAGATCCGGTGGACTCGATCTCGCGGTGCTCGGGATGGGGCCAAACGGTCATGTGGCCTACAACGAACCTGGTTCGGCGCCTGACTCTCGCACCAGAGTCATCGACCTTGCTCCAGACTCGATCGCGCAGGCGTCCGCGTACTGGCACGACACCCTCCCGGTGTCGCGGCAAGCGATCACCATGGGCGTGGGCACACTGCTCGAAGCGAAACGAATTGCGCTCATTGTCTCCGGTGCGGCGAAGGCGGAGATGGTGCGGCGCGCACTCGAAGAGCCCATGAGCGGCGATGTGCCGACGTCATGGCTGCGTCTTGCCGGGCCGCGTCTCGAAGTCATTCTCGACGAAGCCGCCGCCGGCAGGCTTCATCGCTAGTCCCGGGAGTAGCGGCTTTCCCATACCGTGGAAGGAGTCCATCGTGCCAGACAATCCCGATCTCCGGCCGCGTCAACCTATCCGCCGCTTCGACGTCTTTGCCGAAACCAAGCGGCGGGAGGCGCTGGCCCATGGCGAACCGGACGACGTCGCCAAGGGCTACGGTATCCGCATCGCGAAGATCGTCGCCAGCCGGCGCTTCGGCGGCGCGGCCAAGACCGCCCAGCACAAGAAACAGGGTGAATCTGAACCCGCCAC
This sequence comes from Thermomicrobiales bacterium, assembly GCA_046328335.1. Classification (GTDB taxonomy): domain Bacteria; phylum Chloroflexota; class Chloroflexia; order Thermomicrobiales; family UBA6265; genus JACCXM01. The sequence goes on along the minus strand of JAXLWU010000003.1, from coordinate 223,742 downwards.
CGGCAGCCGCTTTGCCGGAGAAGACGGCGAGAAATTCCGCGCGCTCGACGGCGAGTTCCAGACCGACGCCACCTTCGACCACGAAATCATCGATCGCATGGGCGACGAGTTCTACGAGCGAGTCTTCGCCCCGGCGATCGAGGAAGCACTAGCGGAAGGCCGCAAGTACGAGCAGTTCCGCGACACCATCCGGAAGGACTGGAAGCCGAACCGCCCCGGCTGAACCAAGAACACGCAAGAACGCGCCGGGAGGGGTACTTCCTCCCGGCGCGTCGAGGTCAGCGCTCGACTATCGGCGGCGGCGCTTCGGTTGCGGCGCGGGCTGCGCCGCGATCTTCTTCTCCAGTTCGGCGGCCGCCGGACCACGACCCATCGGTTCGACCGGTTTCGCGGGCTCCATCCAAAACACGGTATACGCGAATGCCGCGACAAGGCCGCCGACGATCGGACCAATCCAGTAGATCCACCAGTTGGAGAAATCCTGCTGCACCAGTGCCGGTCCAATCGCCCGCGCCGGATTCATCGCCGCTCCGGTAATCCGGCCACCAGCCATGATGTCCATCGCGATCGTCAGACCAATCGCCAGGGGCGCGATTCCCACCGGTCCACGCGGATCGACCGCGGTGCCGAAAATCACCAGCACGAGGAAGAAAGTCATGACTGCTTCCATCACCATACCCCCGGCGACGGTGATGTCGGGACCAAGTCCCGGTAATCCCAGATTGACGTTGTTGCGGCCAAATTGGCCGAGCGCCGGAAAGATGAAGGTGAGAATTCCCGCTCCCGCAACCGCGCCGAGAACCTGCGCCACGATGTAGCCGATCGCGCGCGTCACGCTGATCTGGCCCGTAGCCAGCATGGAGACCGTCACCGCCGGGTTGAAATGACCGCCCGAAATATGACCGAGCGCGGCGACCATCAGTCCGATCGCCAGGCCATGGGCCAGCGCGACAGCCACCAGACTGCCACCATCCGCCGACCCCTGAGTGGTGATGATGGCGCCGATCCCCGCGACGCACAGCGCGAACGGTCCGAAGAACTCCGCGAGTAACGCGATCCCGAATTCCCGGTTGATCACGAACCCTTCCCTCCCCAAACCCGGGCACGCCCCATCGTCCCCGCGGTCTGTCCATTGCCTCTCCGGCGTGGGATTGTAAAGGTCACCATCTCAGGGGGCAACGGGGCCGGTCCTATCCCCGGCGCCAGAACCGCTTCTAGTTGGACGGTGCGACGGTCGGTGTTTCTTGCACTACCGACGACATCCCGGGCGGCGGAATAGTCGATTTCGCTTGCGGGTTGGCTGGCGCTTCCGGAAGAAGTTGCGCCGAGGAGCCTACGCCGGTGACCCCGAACTCCAGCGATCCGATCTGCCGGCCGCCGGCCTGGATAAATACGCCATAGGCTCCTGGCGCCAACTCAGCAGGGAGTGGTATCGGGAAGGCAACCCAGCGATCCGCCGCGCCGGCGTCGATCGTCACCTCGGGCCGGGCGATCTCGTTTCCCCAGGCGTCGGTCACCACCGCGCGGATCTTCTGCCCGACCGAAACGTCCGCCAGTTCCGCCGCGGCATACGCCCCGCCGATGCCGGCCGGAACGCTTGCGTAACTGCCATCCGGCGTCCCATCGGGGCGAAAGCCAAAGGTGATCGCCAGATTCCGCAAAAATGGCGTCGGCGCCTTCGTCGCCTCGGGCGTCGCTGTGGCCGGAAAGAAGCGCTGGACGGTGAAGGTTGCTTGCTCTTCTGCCAGGCGGCGACCAAGACCAGCATCCCGGGCTTCGTCGCTTCGGGCATCTCGCGCGACGCCGGACGAACAGCCCGCCAGCAAACAGCAAACGAGGGCGACGACGATCAGCCGGGAGGCCTGGCCGTTAGCCGGATCGCTGATCGCGCGGCGCTTGGTACCGACCGAAGGCGTCCTGATACTCATCCGCCACTTCGACCGCGGATTTGTGGACGTAGATGCGGGTGGTAGTTGGTGACGCATGCCCAAGTATTGTCTGAACGGTCGATTCGCGTACGCGGCGGCGTACCAGTTCGGTCGCCAGCCCATGCCGGAAGGAGTGCGGCGTCACGTCGCTTTCGACCCCCGCGCCTTCCGCCAATTGGGCAACGATGTGCTCAACGGTGCGCGGGCTGATGGCGTTCCCCGGCGTACCCACCTTGTCGCGGCCGCTGAACGCCGGAAGCGCTCCCGTGCCGCGGACCGGATCGCCGCGCATCGCCCAGTATGCGGTGAGCGCTGCCGCCGTGTCCCCGTCGAAATGAACGGTCCGGCTCTTGCCCCCCTTGGCGCGATAGACGTTGGCCGTCCCTTCCGCCAGGTCGATATCGCGGCGTCGCAGCGCGCAGAGTTCGGATACGCGGACCCCTGACCGGAACAAAAAGCGGACCATCGCCTTGATCTTGAGACGCCGCAATTCCGCCACGGGTTTCTCTTCGTGGGGCCGGCCATCGACATATGCGACGATATGCTCCAGATCGCCGAGCTTCACATCGGGCGGCGGCGGGGTGAAGCGCGGCATCATCGCCGCCACTCGCGTCTTGAGGCGGTCCCCCGCGATGTCCGTGTTGAGATCATAACTCGCCAGATACGAACACAACTTCCGGACGGCGGAGATGTTGTTCTGCGCCGTCCGCATCTGTGAGACCTCTTCCGGGGTTCGCACATCCGGCGGCACCAGAATCGCCGCAAACGAGGTCACATGTTCGGCGCGGAGAGCCGCGACCGGCGCCGTTTCCGGATCGATCCCCTCGTGCTGGGATAAATGGCGCAGAAACTTTGCGATACCGTGCCGGTACGTCTTTTTCGAGCGAGGCGCGAGCCGGAGATCACCAAAGAAGAGATCAACGGCCGCGGCAATCGTCAGTGCGTCTTCGTCTTTCGCAACGAGCCGTAGTTCAGGAGTTTCCAGGTGATGTTCGCGAAGACCGTCTTCTGGTGCCACGCGTTGTTGGGCCATGACGGTGTCGGACTCCCCGGTCAGATCGCGTATCGCGCTGGTTGCGGCGATTGCTGCACATCCGCGGGGTGTACGTACATCGTACCATGCGGGACAGAGCGGCCGATATTGCCAGCGATCATCAACGCCTGCGATAGCGCTCGATCAACGAAATCATGTCAGAGTGAAACTGGCCGTTGGAGACGATGCGGGAAACCCCTGCCGCCTTCGCCGCCCGCCGCACTTCGACGTCGACATGAGGTCCGAACGCCAGCGTCGGCACATCACCCGCCCGCTCGATCATGTGCCTGATCGTGTCCCAGTCGACAGGACCGTTCATGTCGATGATGGCGATGACTGCGTCATCGCCATGCTCGCGCATGGCGTCCGCTAGCCGTAGCGAGTCGGGCGCCACGATCGTCTTCAGTCCGATTTGGGCGAGTGCGTTTCGAATCCGCGAACCAAACATCAAATCCCGGTTCAATACCAGGGCAACCGCGTCATCCCCGGATGCAGTATTCGATGTCATCGTCATCCCCCATCCAGTGAAAGGAATCCGATCCGGCGTTCCTCGCCCCTATGCTACGATCGGCGTCGGCTCAGACCGGTAACTACAGCCCGAATCGTAGGGGAGACAGGCGGACCGAGTCGTCCACCTCCGTCCCGGGAGCAGGAGAACGTGGCAAAGTCGAAGACCGCTCTGCCGGCGAAACGGCGAATACCCGTCGACTACATGACCCGTGCGGAACGCGTGCACGCGGCCGTGACCGGGGCCGAAGTTGACCGCGTGCCGGTCTGCTTCTGGCATCACTTTCAGCCGGAAGGCTCTGGCCGCGCCATGGCGGAAGCCACGTTGCGCTTCTTCGATGAGGAATTCGATCTCGACATCGCCAAGGTGATGCCGGATATTCCCTATCCCTTCCCCAAGAAATCGATCACCGCGGTGAACGACTGGCGATTGTTCGAGCCAATCGATCCCCTGCGGTCGCGCTATTTCCGAGAGCGAGTCGAGGCGGTCGGTGTGCTGCGCGAAGCGCTCGGGTTCGACACGCCAGTGATCATGACCGTCTTCAGCCCACTCGCGGAAGCGATGTACGCCGCCAAGGACCGCGAGCAGTTCTTCGCCCATCTTCAGGAGCATCCAGTGCTGATGCACGAGGTGCTCTCGATCATCGCCGACAATCTCGCGAACCATATCCAGGATGTCATCAATGCCGGCGCCGATGGCGTCTTCTTCGCCATCCAGGGCTGCACCACGTCGATCATGAGCGAGTCCCAGTATCGGGAATTCGGTCGTCCGTACGATCTCATGGCGCTACGCGGAGCCAATTACGGTTGGCTCAACATCCTTCATATTCATGGCGACCGCGATCTCATGTTCGATGAAGTGCTCGACTACCCCGTTCAGGTTCTCAGTTGGTCAGACCGGCTGGCCGGGCCGAGCCTGCGCGAGGCGCGCGTGAAGACCAGCAAGTGCCTGATGGGTGGCTGGCACGAATTCGGTCCGCTCTCGAATGGTCCGGAAGATCAGATCGCGGCCGAAGCGCGAGACGCCATCAGCCAGACGGGTGGCCGCAAATTCATCCTCGCCAACGGCTGTTCGGTCCCCGACGACACCGATCACAAATGGCTCGAAATCGCCCGCTCGATCGTCGAGGACTTGCCGACCAGTTAGGGCGCTGGGCGAACCAGTGTCATCCCGAGCCGCAGCGAGGGACCTCGGCGCTCGTCCTCTGCCAGACGAACGCGGAGGTCCCTCCTTCGTCGGAACGACACCTTTGTGCGTCACCACGAAAGCTCGCCGCGCCAGGCGTAACGAAAGGCACTCCTGCCCACGCGACGAGCACGGGTGTGACCCGCACGGCTCTCGAAACACGGCATCTTGGGAAGGGCGGCACTGTTCAGTCCTCAGCGAGGGCGCTCGCCTCGGCTTTCTCCCGCTTCTCCATGATGTTCGTCGAGTGGCCAGGATCGAGCCGCGCCTTGGGATCGAAATAGGTCACGGCGTGATTCACCGCGGTGACCGCCTCCGCCGCCCCGGTAACGATCAGTTTGAATTTCGCCGGATAGGTCACGACATCGCCCGCGGCGTAGACGCCTGGAATGCCGGTCTCCATCGTCGTCTTGTCGACCACGATCTGGTTCCGCTGCAAGGTGAAGCCCCACGTCTTGAGCGGTCCCAGATCGGCGAGAAATCCGATCGCCACGATCACATCGTCTGCTGGAATCGTCCGCTCGTCGCCATCGCTGTTCTTGAAGGTTACGCCCGAAAGGCGGCCGTCTTCGTTGGTGTGAACCGAGGTGATCTCGCAGCCTGGATAGTTGAGATCGACCGTCGACGCCTCGAGTTGACGCACCGTCGCCTCGTGCGCGCGAAACTTCGAGCGATGGATCAGGGTGACCTGGGTCGCAATCGGCTCCAGGGTGACCGCCCAATCGACCGCGGAATCGCCGCCTCCCACGACAACGACGTGATGGTCGCGGAAATCTTCGACCCGCTTCGCGAAGTAGTGAACGCCCTTCCCTTCGAGTTCGCGCATCCCCGGCACATCGAGCCGCTTCGGCTCGAACGCGCCGACGCCGGCACAGACAATGACCGTTCGCGTCCAGCGATCGCCGTTGTTCGTGCCGAGCCGGATCAGTCCATCCGGTCGCGCTTCGAGCTCCCGTACCTGTTCGCTCAGCCGCACGGTCGGGTCCGCCTGACGCGCCTGAATATCGCAGTGGGCCACGAAGTCCTTGGCCAGCACCCGGGGGAACCCGATAACATCGTAGATGTACTTTTCGGGGTAGATCGCCGTGAGCGCCCCGCCTGGTTCTTCCAGCGCCTCGATGATCTGCGTCCGGGCGCCGCGAAGACCAGCGTAGAACGCCGCGAATTGGCCCGTCGGACCCGCGCCGATGATCGTGATGTCGAAAATGTCGTCGTCCGGAAGAGCGCCAGGCGTATCCATGAGCGCTGCCGGTGATTCGGTCATTGCTGCGTTCTCCGCGCCAGACACGCCACCGCTGGCGCGCCCCCTGTTACCGCTGGCGATTCTAGCATTGGCATTCCGCGCCCCCGGACAATGGATGCTGTACTGACTGCCCAACCGAACCGCCGGGAATTTGCCGGGACGCGTAACCCCCCGCCGGTTGGCTAGAATGACGTCACGTCAGGATGCTCGGAAACCAATCCCAGGAGGCACCATGTCGGCGCAGACGCTCGATCTCGCCCCGCTCTATTCCCAACGCGCACAGCAAGTCTCTGGTGCCCCCCTCTTGCAAGGAACCGAACAGGCGGCGGAACGGATCACCTTTACCTGGGGCTTCCCGGATGCCGATTCCCTGCCCGCGGAAGAAGTAGCCGCCGCCGCCGTCTCCGCCCTCGCCGATCGCGGCAGCATCGCCCTTCAGTACGGCGATAACGCGGGCTACACCGGGTTGATCGACGCCCTTCTGGCGAAACTGGAGCGCGACCAGGGAATCAGGGCGCGCCGCGAAAACGTCCTCATCACGGCGGGCGGTTCGCAGGCGCTCGGTCTTCTGCTCGATGCGCTCGTCGACTGGGGCGACACCATCCTCAGCGAAATGCCGACCTGGCTGGGCGCCGTCAAGGGATTTCGCAACGTCGGCGCGAACGTTATCTCTCTCCCGGTCGACGAAGAAGGGACCGATATCGCCGCCGTGCGGCGGGAGGTTGCCGCGCTCCGCGAGCGCGGCATCACCCCGAAATTCATCTATGTCATCTCGAACTTCCAGAATCCCACCGGCATCACGATGACGCCGCAACGGCGGCGTGAACTTCTGGCGGCGGCCAAGGAAGCCGGAACGTTGCTCATCGAAGACGACGCCTATTTCGATCTGCGCTACGAGGGCGAGCACGTACCGTCGATCTACTCGATGGACGACGGCTCGACTGTGGTCTACATGGGTACCCTCTCCAAGACGATGGGCCCGGGAATGCGTCTCGGTTGGCTCATCGGCCCGCCGGATCTGATCCGCCGCCTCGCCGCGCTGAAGATCGATGGCGGGACCAACATCTTCGGCGCCCATGTCGCCGCGGAGTGGCTGCCACGGCAACTGCTGCCCCACGTCGAACGATTGCAGGCGGTCTATCACCGTCGCCGCGACATCATGCTGCAAGCGCTTGAACAGCACATGCCGCCGGGTACAACCTGGACGCACCCCGAAGGCGGGTTTTTCATCTGGGTTACCTTGCCGGAAGGCATCGATACGGTGCGCATGTTGCCGCAGGTACAGGAATTGGGGGTCGACTACCTTCCTGGGCCAGAATGCTTCTTCGACGGCAGCGGCCCGAACCAGTTTCGCCTCTCGTACTCATTTGTCGAGGACGATCGCATTGAGCCGGGCATTCGCGTCATCGGCGAGGTCGCCGCGGCTGAACTGCGCGAAGGAGCGAGCCGCTCTTCGCGCGGGGCATGAGGCGACGCTGAGTACACTACTCGTCATAGTGCGAATTGAACTACGCTTCCCCGGCCTGAACGCAGGCGCTGATACATGCACGGTTTCGCAACTCCGGGCGCTTCGATTGCACTATTGGGGTTGACGGATGCGCGAAACTGATATGGTCCGCATAGGTTTGAGCAGGAGAACCACCGTGAACGACGCCGTTGTCGATCGACTTTTCACCCTCGCGCGCAAAGGACAGATGAGCCGCCGGCGACTGTTGGAAACCGGGCTGCGGCTTGGGCTGGCGACGCCAGTCATCACCGCACTGGTCGAAGCGGCGCCGCGAACCGCGGCCGCCTCATCTCAACCAGATGCGTCCCTTCGCTCGGTCATGGCTCAAGACGCAGCGAGCGGCACGCTCCAAGTCATCATCACCTCCGGTACCGAAGACATCGATCCTCACTTCTCGTACGCCACCCTCTCGTCCGCCGTGGCCCTCGCCGTCTACGAAATGCTCATCATTCTCAAGGGCGACAGCACCGACGAGTTCGAGCCGATGCTGGCCGAATCGTGGGAAGTCAGCGACGACAAGTCCACCTATACCTTCAAACTCTTTCCCGATGTGACATTTCACGACGGGACGCCAGCAAACGCGCAGGCGGTCAAAGATTCCTACACGCGCTGGATCGAACTTGGCGGGTCCCCGGTCAATGTCATCACCCGCTTCTGCGATTCCCCCGACAAGATGGAGGTCGTCGACGACCTGACTCTCCGCTTCAACCTCGGTGAACCGCAGCCGCTGTTCCTGTCCGCGATGGCTTCCGCCTACGGACCGTCGGTCATCAGTCCGACGGCGATTTCCGAGAACGCCACCGAGGACGACCCATACGCGCACGAGTGGGCCAAGGAGTTCGCGGTCGGCTCCGGTCCGTATGTGCTCGAATCGAACTCGATCAGCGAGGGCCTGGTTTTCAAGAAGTTCGATGCCTACCACCGCGGCTGGGAAGGCAACCACTTCGACACCATCATCTTCCGGGTCGTGCCCGAAGACGGTACCCGGCGGCAACTTCTGGAACGAGGCGAGGCTGACGCGTCCGCATTCAATCTCACCGTCGAGGCGGTTGACGCGATGCGGACTAATCCCGAGTTGCAGGTGGTCGAGTACCCATCGTCGGCCTGTAGTTGGGTCATCATGAACGCGCCGCGGCTGCTGAACGCGCAGGTTCGCCAGGGTTTCTCGTATGCGTTCCCCTACGATGACGTCGTGAACGTCGTCTTCAAGGGTCTCATGAAGCGAAACGGGCCGATCGCCGACAGTGTCCGCGGCTACGATCCCGATGTCTTTCTGTATCAGACCGATCTCGCCAAGTCCAAGGAACTGATTCTCGCCGGCGGGTTCAAGGAGGGCGACAGTTTCGAGTACATGGCGGATGCGAACGACGAGCGCGAGCAGACCACCGCCCAGCTCTTCCAGGCGAACGTGGCCGAGATGGGGTTCAATCTCGAAATTGTGGCGGTTGACTACGCCACGGTGGAATCGACCGTCTATGGCGATGCCCCCGCGGAAGAAAAGCCGCACTTCATTGGTGGTTGGGGATGGTGGCCCGACTACAACGACCCCTGGAATCAGCTCTGGCCAAACTTCACCGAAGCGAACATTGGCAACGGCGGCTCGAATGCTGGTGCCTGGGTCAACCCGCGCTTCGAAGAACTCATGGCTCAGGCGGAGCACTACGAGTCTGACGAGCAATTGAACGAACTGATGAAGGAGGCCCAGAACATTCTGACCGAGCAGGATCCGCCGGCGATCTACTACGGTCAGGTCGTTCGCTACACGGTCCTTGGCAAGAACATTCAGGGATTCGTGCCGAATCCGCTCTATCTCGACAGTTACAATTTCTACGGGATGTCCAGAGCCAGCGGGTAGTCAAGACCGTGACCGACGCGGGGACCGCAAACGCGGTCCCCGCCTAGCAAAGGTTCCGCGATGCTGGTGCGGTTGATTGTCAGGCGGCTGATCTTTCTCGTTTTCGTCCTCTTCGGTTTGTCGCTCATCACCTTCGGTCTATCGCACGTCGTGCCGGGTGACCCGGCACGGCTGATGGCCGGTCCGCGTGCCAGCAAGAGCGCGGTCCAAAAGATCAGGGACAAGTACCACCTCGACGATCCGTTGCCCGTGCAATACAAGAACTACGTCGTCAACCTCTTCCAGGGAGATCTTGGCACCTCGTTCACGACCCGACGTCCGGTCAGCGAAGACCTCAAGAAATACCTCCCGGCCACCTTGGAACTTGGGCTGGTGGCGTTCGTGCTGTCAACGTTGATCGGCATCCCGCTCGGCGTGCTCTCCTCCGTGAACCGCGACAAATTGCCGGATCATCTGGCGCGGTTCATTTCGATCTCCGGGCTGGCGCTGCCGGTGTTCTGGCTCGCGATCATGGCCCAGTTCATCTTTTTCGGGCGCCTCGGCTGGCTGCCGGACGGCGCGCGGCTGCCCATCGGCACTGACCCACCCCCTCCGGTCACGAACCTCTACACCGTCGATTCAATCCTCGCCGGGGACTGGGGTCTGTTCCGCCTCTCCCTGGTCCATCTGATTCTCCCCGCCACCGTGCTCGCCTACGGATCACTCGCGGTCATCACCCGGATGGTTCGCGGCGGGATGCTCGAAGTCCTCAATCAGGATTACATCCGAACCGCGCGCGCCAAGGGAATCTCACCAAACAACGTCGTCTTTGGCCATGCGTTGAAGAACGCCTTGTTGCCGACCGTGACCTCGCTTGGTCTACAGATCGGGCTCCTTCTTTCCGGGGCATTCCTGGTGGAAATCGTCTTCTCCTGGCCCGGCATCGGCCGCTACGCGGTCGATGCGATCCAGCGCCTCGACTACAACGCCACCATGGCCGTGACCCTCGTCATCGCGCTCATCTTCGTCCTGATGAACCTCGTGGTAGATATCCTGTATCTTTTCCTCGACCCAAGGATTTCATACTGATGAGCAGCGAGGTTTTGACCACAGCCGAGATCCAGGCGCCACCATATCCAGGAGCGGGTGGTGCGGCGGAGACCGCCACGCTGATGGGAGCCTCGTCTGGTCAGAGCCAGATGCGCCGCAATCTCAAGCGATTTCTCATCGGCAACAAACTCAATCTCATCGGGCTGATCATCGTCATCGTCTTTTTCATCCTCGCCATTTTCGGCCAGATTCTCGCGCCATATGACCCGTATGCCCAGGACATCACCGGCTCCAAACTTCTCCCCCCCTCCGCCGCGCACTGGATGGGGACGGATGAACTGGGCCGCGATGTGCTCAGCCGAGTGATGACCGGTAGCCGTATCAGCCTTCAGGTCGCTGCCGTCGTGCTGACCTTCGCGGTGCTGTTCGGCACGCTGATCGGGTCACTGGCCGGGTATTTCGGTGGGATCGTCGATGAACTGCTGATGCGGTTCACTGACATGTTTCTTGCCTTTCCCGCGTTGATTCTGGCGATCGCCATCGCCGCATCGCTGGGGCGGGAATTGCACTGGACGATGGTCGCGCTGTCGACCGTTTTCTGGCCATGGTACGCGCGCCTCGTGCGCGGTCAGATTCTCAGCATCCGGGAGCGGGATTTTGTCACCGCGGCGGAAAGCCTCGGCCTCACCGGACCCCGGCTCCTCCTGAAGCACATCCTGCCCAACGCCGTGTCGGTCGTCATTATTCAGTTGACGCTCGACGTCGGCTACGCGATTCTGGCCACGAGTTCCCTCTCCTTCATCGGGCTCGGCGCGCAACCGCCATCACCGGAATGGGGCACCATGATGGCCACCGCCCGCAACTATTTCCGCGAGGCATGGTGGTACACCACCTTCCCCGGCCTCGCCCTGACCTTGACCGTGTTCGCCTTCAACGTCCTCGGCGATGGCCTCCAGGACGCGCTCGATCCTCGCTCCGGCCGCCGCTAATCGGGCCGGCTGCCTGCGGCAAAGGCATCGGTCACGTCAGCGGGAACGCGCCGCGGCCGCCCGGCGTCTGAGACGAACACCCATTCGGTCGTCGCCTGGACGATCGTGTCCCGCGCGTCTTCTGCGCGGTAGCCAACGATCTCGCCCGTAATCGTCGCCTTGTCCTGGTCCGGGTCGATTCGCTCGATCAGATAGTGCCGGTTGACGCGGGCGCCGCTCACTTCGCCGATCCACGTCGTGATCCGCAATACGTCGCCCGCCAGCGCTGGCTGGAGAAACACGATGTCGTGCCGGTGGGCGACAAACATCCCACCGCGCTGGCGCAGGAACGCCATATCGAGTCCCAACGCGTTCGCATGATCGATCGCTGCCTGTTCCAGATAGTTCAGGTAGGCGGCGTTGTTGACGTGCCCGAGCGCATCGATCTCGTGGAACCGCACCCGGACGAACGACACGAACACCCGGCTATCAGGCAAGGGCGCCGGGCGTCTGTCGGGGGTCACGGCGCGGCGATCGCCTTCGCCGCGATGGGCAGCGGCGTCTGGTCAGCATCGGCCAGGTGCAATGCCTGCTGGAACACCCGCCGCAGGATGGCAATCGTCGAGGCGTAGGTCGAATCCATCCCATAGTAAGAAAGTCCGCGCGCGCCGAGGGTCTGGGCTCGTGTGTACGGCGTATCCGACGCGTAATGGATGATCCCGAGATCGAACGTTCCCGGCCGGTGCGTTTGCAGGTTGATCGCTTCACCAGAGGGATAGCGGCGGAGAAAGAGGTCCTCATACAGCGCATTGAGATAGGGACCAGCTTCCATCTCGACGACAGTGAAGTTCTCCCGATAGAAGAAGTCGAGATACCCCTCGTTCTGCAGGAACGTTCCCTTGACGGTGACCGCCTTCTGGTTGTCGAGCGCGGCGCCGTAAACCAGGTAAGGCGCGAGATCGGCATAATTGAAGCAGTTGTCGAACGAGTAGGTATTGCCGGAATGCTCGTCAAACACCACGTCGGAAATCATGACATCGCCGATGCGGCCATTCAGGGTGGCGGCCTTGCCGAGGATGTAAATGCCCTGCAACTGATCGGTGGTCATCCCGACCTGCGTCATGATGTTGTACGCCGCGAGCCCGAGCGGATAGTTGACATTGACAACCAGCGCGTCGGAGCGCCGAGGGTCAATACAGACACCGTGATCGTCGCAGAGCCGGGGATCGAACTGATTGGGATCGAGTTTCGCCAGTTCAATGATCTGGATGCCGACGTCGATCGGTCCGTTCGCCTCGATATGGTGAATCCCGACGGCGAGTTCTTCCTGGCTGCGCGACGCCCGGTCCCGCTGCCGCGATGACGAGGCAAAATAAGGCCGCGCGGCGAAGTACAGCAGATTTTCCCAATTGGACCGGCTCTGACCGGATTCGAGGCGGAGCAGTTCGTCGCGCAATTCCGGCAATCCATCCTGGCGGATGAATTCGGTCAAGTCTTCCTTGCGCCGCCGAGCGGTTCCGGATAGCACGTTGACGATCGAATGGGTGTTGGATGAAACGAAGAAGATGGGTCGGTCGCTCGCGCCGAGTGTTCGCAGCAGGACTTCCGCTGGCATCCACCATTGGTTCGTGGTCCGGGCATTGCCGAGATGACTGCCACCGATCATGCGCAGCGTATACCGCTTCCGAGCCTCGCCGATGACCGCGAGATTACGCCAAACCGCGACGCCCCACACGCTCCGCAAACGCTGCCAATCTTCAGGTGAAAGCAATAGCCTTGCGCCCGCGTCAGCCTGTTCCGCCTCGGTCAATGCCGTCCCGGACGCGCCGCGGACGATCAATTCTCGCAGTGTCGCGTCGTCGGCAATGATCGCCTGCATCTTGTTGCGCTCGATCTGGTACGCCACGATGGTTGGCACCAGGTCATCGAGATCCGAGGCGGAAGCGATGGTCGCGGCCAGGGTCGCCATCCCGTCCCAGCGCCAGCGGCGCCTCCGCCCGGGGGCAGTCACGACCTCCCATTGCTCCATCCCCGCGTAGCCGTGCCGGCGAAAATCTCGGGCCGATTGCCCCAGGATGATATCGGTGACATCGATGATGCATTCCGGCAACCGCTGCGCGGCGTAGATGAACGCATTGAGGTCCGGTTCTGGTTCCTCCGCCCCCGCGTGAAGCGAGGAAGCAGCGGTGAGATGCGCCGGAATCAGACTGGAGACCGGAATCGCGCCCGAACTTTGCAGCAGGGTGGTATAGGTGCGAACGTAGAGATCGACCTCTCGCTTTCCCGGCATGCGCTGCTGCGGCGAGCTACCCGACCAAGCTGTGCGCTCCCCCTGGATCAACCGGTCGTTATCAGATTCGGGATCGAAGTGATGCATCTGCTCGATCGCTCTGTGACAACAAAAACAAGCGAGGCGGTGATCAAGACCGCCTCGCGAGTATAAACCGCCCCACTGTTGCGGCTGGGACGAAGCTCGGAAGCGCGTTATCGGGTCGACACGATGTAGTCGATCCCGTCCTCCAGCCGGAGCGCGGGTCGCCCGATGAGATCGGCGGTCGCCGAGTGGTCGGTCGCGTTGTCGATCGCCAGCATCTTGAGTTGCTCACTGGTGACCGGCGGGCGGAGCGACTTCGGCAGCGGGTTGGAGAGGCCGACGACGAGTTTCATCATCCCGATTGGAACGTGCGCTTTCGGCTTTTGCTTGCCGAGTTTGTGCGCGATGACGTCGAGCATCTCCTCGTAGGTGTAGATCTTGCCGCCGCCGAGATCGAAGATCTGGTAGGAGGTCGAGGGGTCATCGAGCGCGTGGACGAACGCGGCCGTCACATCGCGGATCGCCACCGGCTGGAACTTGCTGTCGCCGCCACCGACCACCGGAATGATTGGCGCCGCATTCACCAGGCTGGCCAGCGTCGTGATGAATTCGTCACCAGAGCCGAAAATGACCGACGGGCGGAAGATCGTCCAGGGAATACCCGCGCGCTGGACTGCCTGCTCGGCCTGCCACTTCGCTTCGAAGTAACCGTATCGTGGGTCGTTGCGGGTTCCCAGCGCGCTCATCTGGACGAACCGGGACACCCCGGCGCGCTGCGCTTCCGCCACCACATTGACGGTTCCCTGGCGGATCACGGCGTCGAAGGTTTCCTTGCCCTCTTCCGAGATGATGGCGACGAGATGAACGACTGCTTCACAACCATCCATCGTCCCCTGCAGCGAGCGGGAATCGGTCACGTCGCCCTCGACGACCTCGACGTTCGGCCCCGCGATCTTCCCGGCTGCCCGCTTGTCCCGCACCAGCGCCCGCATCGGCCGATCGCCGAGTGCGGTAATCAGATTCCGGCCGACGAACCCGTTCGCCCCGGTAATAAAGATCCTGCCGGTCACCGGCTTCGCTTCTGGTCTGGCCCCATTGTCCCTGGTTGACATCGTCATTGCTCCGCTGGCTGCGACTGCGTGAGAACGTGGAGTACCTCCGTCGGGAGAGCATAGTAGTCGGTGAGTGAAGATCGCACTGCTCTGATCGCCTGATCACGCGCCCTGGCGCTGGCCCGAGGGCAGGCATCCAGGCCGCACTTCACCGCTGGCCGAGAACTAGATATCGAGGATGTCGCCGTCGTTCGCCGCCCGGGCATGTTCGAGTAGTTTGTCCATCGACACCGCGATCGAGTTCCGGCCGAGCGCGCGGACTACTCCACGCTCCTGCAACTCGAGCAGTTTGCGCGTGACGGTGACCCGGTTCGAGCCGATCATGTTAGCCAGCGTCTGGTGCGTCACCGGCAGGGTAATCGCGGTGAAGCCATCCGCCGTCGGGCGCCCAAACCCGCGCGCCAAGGTGAGCAGGGTCGTCGCAAGCCGTACCGATGTGTCGCGCGCCAGGAGTTGCTCGGTGAGAATCTGCAATTCCGAGATGCGTTTGTTCATACCCTGGACGACTGACGAGGCGAGTTCTGGCGACCGCGCGATCAATTCCGCCAGATGCTCCAGATCGACCACGGAGACGGTGGAATCGACGAGCGCGACCGCGATCGATCCGCTGGAGAGGCCGTCGGGATCGGCTTCCTGGGTGAAGACGGTGTTCGGCCCGAGAAGCGCAAGATTGATCGCCCGACCATCGGGCAACGCCTTGTAGAGGCGGACGCATCCTGACCGCACGATGTAGATCGCGCCGTGCCCCCGGCCTGGTCCAAAGATTTCCTGTCCCTTGTTGTACGACGTCGTGGTGGTCCGTGACTGACCAGAATCACGACCGGCCGGTCCGGAACGCCGGCCAGGAGCATGAACGGTTCGCGTCAGCGTGGGTGCCGCCGCCACGGGTGCGGCGGGTCCGCTTCCAATCCGATTACCAGCGAGCCATCCGGAGGCAGTCATGGCCAGCGTGCGTGAGGTTCCACCTTCGCGGGACGCAAATTTCATCGTCGATCTCCTCGGGCAGGGCACATCGCTCCGCTGCGTCTGGCGCCGATTCAGCGCCCGGGGCATCCGGCCGCTGCCGATGCCACACCCTCATCATATGGCCTTGTCCAGGTAATGTCAATACTTTGCACAGGTATCGCACTGACATTGGTAGCAACCAGGCGCTGCCGACCTCGGCAGCGCGATTTCGTTGCACGTTGAGGGGAACTCAGCGAGGGTCGATTCCGCACCAGGCAGCGAGAAAGATGGCTGTCGTCTCGACCGCGGTCGTCAGGTCCGCAAGAGAAATCGATTCGTTCGGGGCATGCGCCACGCGGACATCGCCCGCGCCGAACATGACGCAGGGAGTCGCGCCGGTCATGATGAAATGCCGCATGTCAGCGCCGTAGGTCGCTCCATCGATTTGGGCTGGCTCCCCCGAAACCACGCTCCAGGCGGCGCTCAGGTTCTGTACCAGCGGGTGGTCGAGCGGGACATCGGCAGCGGCGAACTGACCGTCGCGCCACTCGATAGTCGGTCGATGGTCTTTCATCCACGGATGCGCCTCCGCGAGCGTGGCAACGGTATCGCCGAGACGCACCTTCATCGACTCGAGCGTTTCTCCTGGGACGAGACCGGCGCGCCCTTCCGCCTCCAGCCATTCGGGAACGGACGAGGGCCAGGAACCGCCGCGCACGGTTCCGATGTTGAGCGGCGCCTTGTTGCGCTTGTTGGCGTACAGGGGATGATCGATTTCCTCGCTGTGCCGCGCCTCGAACTGAAGCAGGCCCTGATGCAGATAGGCAAAGTTCTCGATCGCGCTGACCCCCTCGTCGCGCACGCAAGCATGCGCGGAAAGACCGGGCACTCTGAGGCGAAACATCAATGATCCGCCTTGCGCGGCGATGATCGCCAGATTGGTCGGTTCGGAAATCAGAGCCCCATCGGCGGCGTACCCGCGTAGCACCGCGGCGAGCGCCCCGGCGCCACCGTCCTCTTCCGATATCGTGCTCTCGACGATCACATCGCCCGCCAGGGCAACTCCCGCCCGCTGCACCGCCTTGACGGCAAAGAGATTGGCCAGCACACCGGCTTTCATGTCGCACGCGCCGCGGCCATACAGCCGGCCGTCACGGATTTCGCCACTCAATGGCGGCACATCCCATGCCGCGACATCGCCGACCTCGACGGTGTCGATATGGCCGTTGAGGATCAGGGATCGGCCACGACCCGTGCCGGGCAGGAATCCCACCACGTTCGGGCGTTCCGCGAACCCCTCGCCAAGCGTCACCGATTCCGCGAACGGCGCCAGCGCCGTCACCTCCGGCTCCCAGACGTCGACATTGAGACCGGCTCGCTGCATGAGCGCCGACATGAATGCCTGGGCATCTCCTTCGGCGCCGGTCTGGCTGGGGATGCGGACGAGATCCTGGAGTGATGAGATCAACTCCTGCCGTAGTTCAGCGACGGCTGCCGCGATGGCATGATTCGATGCAGTGGTCGGCTTTTGGTTCGTCACTGGAGGTGAACTCCCGCCGTCTCGCTTGCTTCAATCGGCGCGGAAGAAAGGGCCACCAGATCGCGCCGCATCCCCTCATCCTGCAATCGTAGCCACAGTGTCACAAACTCCTCGTGGACGCGACGGCGGGCGGTGTATTCGCGGCCCAACAGCGCGATCAATCCTCGCTTCGGGTCATCCGGCGGCGGCCTCAGCGCCGCCGCGGCAATGGCCGGAAAATCACCGATGTCCGACGACGAAAAAGCGGTCGCGATATCCGCGGCCTGCTCCGTCGCAAGACAGGAGAGCTCATCCTGGATCAAGGCGATCCGCACGTCATGGTCGTGCAGAGTACCGAGCGCCTCCTGGATCGCCTTGACACCCTTGATGGCGCGATCGCCCTTTTCGCCAAATTCACGGCGAAACAGCTCGAGCGTGTAGCGCAACCGCTTCGCCGAGATGCGCATGTCGTGCAGATGTTCGATCTGATCGGCGCGAGTGATGATTGGTACGTAGGAGTAGACCTCCGCAGTTCTCACCGCCAGCACCCGGCGCGCATTGTCGAGAACAGACGCCTCCGGATCGAGATCGGCCACCGGCCAGGCTCTGGTCACGCTTTCGCTCCGGGCGCACCCACGCCAGTGCGCGAGCCAAATCTCCGCGCAACTTCTTCGTGCAGCGGGCCGCCAAGAAGATCGGTCAAGTAGGTCTCCATCGCCTCACGCGCGACGATGCGTTCCCGATCCACTCGCGCGATCACGCGATCGATTCCGGGCCGTTCCGGCACCGCGGCAGTTTCCCGTTCCGCACTGAGGGCTTCCAGCAGTACGTCCCGGTCCCTCACCTCTCCCAGCGCACTGGTGATCTCTTTGGCAGCCTGGTGGAGCGGCTTGTACCACTTGGGTGGGAAACAGGGTGCGCCAGTATCCATTGCCGCCCGCAAACGACGCGACGCAACCCGCACGGCATGGACCCCTTCGATATCCTCGCCGTCGATTGCCGCGGGAATCGCGGCCCAGACAGCCTCCCAGCGCTCGCCGATCAGCGTTCGCATCGCATCACGAAATCTTGGCTCAACGGCTGCGGGGCTCGGGACGCTGGCTGATTCAGGCGGGACGTCCGGCAACGGAGCGCCCTGCGCATCGTCCCCCATTGAGTTGTCGGTGCGGTCTGGCACTGCCTCGTTGCCGAGGATATCCAGGAGCAGACCCGCCCGGATGCCGCTCCGCGCAACCTCGATGTGTGAAGGGTCGATTGTCTCCACCAATGCGCTGACAATCGCGGCGCCCGCGGGAAGCACGCGGGCTCTCGCCTCGGGAATACCCAACTCCTCTGCCAAGCGCCCCGCGGGCATGGAAAGAAGCAGGCCAACGGTGCGTCGTAACGCGTCACGATCGATTTCCCGCTCCGCGCCGGCCAACCTCCCCAGGTACTCGCCGGTCCCGCCCAGGACCATCAATCGTGGCGTTGCACCCTCGACAAGTCCGAGCAACGACTTTTCTTTGCTGACGGCTTTGCTGGCCTCCCGTATACAGCGAGCAAACTGCTGGCGCGTGGGAGGATCGGCAGAGACGAATCGATCGGTCAGGCGGCCGGAACCTAGTGAGGTGGAAACGGCATCGAGCATCACACCGTCATGTGCGACGATCAATTCGGTGCTCCCGCCGCCGATATCGGCCACGACGATCAGTCCTGATACATCGCTGGTTGCCGCGAGCCCGCGGAAGGTCAGGGCAGCCTCTCGTTCACCGGCAATCGTCTCGACCGCAATGCCCGTCTCGGCAGACACGCGATCGAGAAACTCCCTCCCGTTGGCCGCAACCCGCACCGCTTCGGTCGCGACGGCGACTATGTCCCCGGCGCCCGCTTCGTGGGCCTGCATCGCGAACCGCTTGAGGACATCGACCGCCGCGTCGATCCGCGCGGGATCGAGCTGACCGGTCAATTCGAGTCCCTGACCGAGCAGCGCCGCTTCCGAGGCCCACGCGATCTGCTCGATTCCGCCGCCGCCGTCCGCACGCGCAATCGTCATCTTGATCGAGTTCGACCCGATGTCGATCGCCGCTGCGACCGGCACCGTCTTGTCTGCCCGACTCAGGTTGGATTCCTGCTGCTCAATTGGAGACGTGTCCACAGGTATCATCAGCACAGTTTACAGGCATCGGCCCGATCAGAGTCTTCGTTAACAATGCGAGACGAGGGATGAACCCACCCGAGGAAACGTCATCACGCATTGCGGTCCAGGATCCGGAGGAGATGCGGAGAGTCGCCGCGGAGGCAGAAATGCAGTTGATTCGCGCCGAGCGAAAGGCGGAGCGAAAACTGCGTGACGCGCGGCAGATCGCGGCGCGCGATGAGGCGAAGATGCGGAAGGCGGCAGAGCGCCTTGCCGTGAGCCGGGCGGCTGTCGCCGCGGCCGCTCAAACGCTTCTCGAGTGCCAGCAACGTCGGGCCGTGGGTCCGGAACCAGGTACCGCCTAACCCGTCGCTCCGTCACGTGCAATACGCCGATCGGTCGCGGTCCAGAACCGGTCCATGAGTGCCGCCTGTTCACCCGTGTCCATCGGGCGCGGCTGATGGAAGTCCTCGATCTCGACGCCGTGATAACGCAATCCGGTCACATTGGCGCCGTGGAGCACGATCTCAAGCACGTATCCGGAGCGCACCTCTACCGCAAACATCTGATCGAAAATGAAGTTCCCCGGCGAGTAGACGATCGGCTTCCCGGCGTAGGTCTCCATCCCCTGATTGACGTGGGGATGGTTGCTCACCACCATCGTCGCACCGGCGTCAATCGCCGCCTGAGCGCCGGCGACCGCCCACGCCGGGGGCACCGCCACATACTCCGCGCCGAAGTGAAAATAGGGGATCACCACATCCGCTACAGCGGTAGCCGCGCTGATATCATCGAGAACCTGGGAGAGCAGGTAGGGGTTGGTGCCGGGGCGGTCCGCGGTCGCGCCAGCGTCGAAATCGAGCACTCCGTTCTGGACCCCCGGCTCGACCTCGTAGTTCGCGGTGACCCCGTCGATCCCGAGTAATGCGATGCGGAGTCCGTTGACTTCCTGGACCCATGCGGCGCGGGCGACATCGAGGGTGCGCCCGGCGCCAAAGTAGGCGATTTCCGCCGCTTCGAGGGCGTCGAGCGTGTCGAGCAGCCCCTGCACACCCCAGCCTTCGGAATTCCAGACGGAGTGATTGTTCGCGAGCGTCACGGCATCGATGCCGGCCAGCGCAAAGCCCTCCAGCATCGCCGTGTTGGACACGAAACTGAACGAATGCGGATCGGCTGGCTGCGGCAGCGTATCGGAGATGTTTCCTTCCAGATTCGCCACCATCAGATCGAACGACTGCAACAGCGGCGCCACCCGGCGAAACGGACGCGAGAAATCGCCGTATTGCGCCATGTGAAGGTGGACGTTGCGCCCGGGCACGATATCGCCGACGACACCGATCCGGACAGCTGGCGTACCTTCGATTGCCTGGCGAAGAGGATCTTCTCCCTCCACGGCCAGGGCTTGCACGCGGAAATCGACCAATTCGAGCGGCAAGAGCGCCACGGCGCCAGGATTGACGAACAATGCCGCAGCGAGTTCGTCCATCGAAGCAAACGCTTGCTCGGCCCGGACCCCGGCGCTCTCGCCGCGCAGGGCCATCGGCACCACGGGAATCGAAACCGCCGATCCGACCTCACGCCAGTCAGCCACCGATCCAGTCAGCAGACGCTGGACATCCTCCCGCCCGACGCTGGCCAGGGCGAGCCGGGGCGAGGTAACCAGCGCCATTCCAGGCGGCAATCCCCCCACGAGCGAGGGTGCGGAAGTCGCGAGCGGTGTTGCCACGGGTGCCACCTCGACAACCGGAGCCGGGGTCGCGGGTGGGAATGTCGGACTGGCCGTCGCTATCGGCGTCGCGGCGAACTGGTCCACAGTGGCGGGGATCTTGGGCGGGAGTTGTTCCGGCACCTGCGGCGCGCTGGCGCGTTGCTGCCATTGCAAAGCGATCGACGCCGTTGCCCCGATCGCCGCGGCGGCCACCGGGATCCCGGCCGCAATCAACGCCCGCCGGCTGAACTGGGGCTGGCCGGCCCTTCCCGTGATTCTTGTGGGACGCGAGGCGCGCGCGCCATCGTCCGGAATCTCTGATTGCACGGCTCTCGACGTCACGATTTCACTTCCGGCGGATATCGCTCGAAATACTCGACGATCGCATTCTCATAGGCGGTGACAATCGCGTTTTCTCCGTCGGGAGAATTGAGCACGGCCGCATCGGTATCGTTCGAAATGAACAGCGCCTCGACGATTGCCCCAGGCATTTCACTTGGCTTGACCACCCCTGGAATCTCGGGACCCGTGATGATGAAGTGCCGGAACAGGGAATGCTCTTTCTGGACGTCCGCTGTCGAGTCGGGAAGCACGCCTCGCTCCTCTTCCGCGGGCAAGGAATACCCGATTTTGCCCAACTGCTCCTTCAGGTGGGCGTAGGCGAGCGTCGCGAACACGGCATTGCGATCGCCGAATGACCGCTCTCGCGTGAACCACGTCTCAAAGCCATGCGGTTTGCTCGTCGAGTACCCGTTGATGTGCATCGAAACGAGCAGGTCCGCATGGGCGGCGTTGCAAATGTTGATCCGCGCCTGGAGTTCGTCCAGTTCCTTGTTCCGATCGGAGTTCGGCGGATCGTGCGCGGCGGTACGGCCGTCCCCATTGACGTCACGGCCATCGACGTTCACCGCGGAGTCCGTCTCTCTGGTCATCACCACGGTAAATCCGCGATTCTCCAGTCTGGATTTCAGTTCCCAGGCCTGATTCAGCACGATTACCGCCTCTTCCATGTCGGGAAGCGTCCCGTCGAAGAAGCGCGGGAAACCGCGATCCGGCCCACCATGGCCGGGATCGAGGCAGACAATCGGTGGGCGGGCATAGGTCATCGGAATCGGCGTCTGATGTTCCGCGATCTTGCCGGGCGGTTCTTGCGGCGCCTCGGTTGGAGCGGGCAAGGAAGGTTCAGTTGGAATTGCCGCCACCACCGTTTCCGGTTGGGGTTCCTCGACACGCCCGAAAATCCGCCCGCCGGCGAAGGCGAGGATCGTCAACCCGATAATCAGCAGCGTTCCCGCGAGGGTGATGCCTGGTGATCTAACCCGCGAGTCGTCGTGCTTCCGGGGCATGCGCGGAACCGGCCGGGACGTGCGGCGACCGGTCGCGGCGGGCGGTGTTGCTGCCCGCTCATGACCGCTGACTGGATCGGGCCTGCGCCGGGCCCACGGACTCGGTTGCTCCTGTTCCGGGGGCATGCCGGAGAGGGACGCTGCGCTGGCGGTCGAATTTCGGTCATGACGGCCAGAGCCCCCCGGTCGCCATGACCGCGGCCCTTCTCGACCACCGGTTTCAACCTTCCAGTCGCTCATCGCCACCTAGCGCGATGCACGATTCGCACCCGGTCCACAGACCGGCCCGCTCATCCCGGGTATACGTCGAAATACTGCGAAATCGCCTTCTCGTACGCCGCAACGATCGCGTCAATGGCGCGGCCGGTCTTGATGAATGCCGCATCCTCATCATTCGACAGGAAGAGTGCCTCGATCACGGCGCCCGGCATTTCGCTCGGAATCAATTTCCCCGGCCGCGCCGGCCCGGTGACGGCGTGATCCTCTAGCCCGATGCCGCGGTCGTTCGCATCGTACCCCGCGTCGGCGTATGCCTGACCAAGCGCGGTGTGAATCAACTCGGCGAACGTCTTGCTGCGTCCGCTGAACGGCCGGTCGCCGTTGTACCAGACCTCGTAGCCAGCGAGGAAGACGTTTTCAGCGCCGTTGAGGTGGATGGACACCAGGAGATCCGCTGCCGCGAGGTTGCAAATGTTGACGCGGGCCTGAAGATCATCGAGTTGGTCACTATTCGCGACGCCGTCATCCGCCACAATGCCATCGCCATTGACGTCCTCGTTGGAGGGATTGACCTCGCTATCGGTCTCCCGGGTCAGCACCACCTCATACCCGTTCTGTCGCAGCCAGTCCGCAAGTTTGAGCGCGATTTCCAGGGTCAGGTCCTTCTCCTGCAGCGCGATCTTGCCGTCCTCAAGGCGTACATTCCCGAGATCCATCCCGCCATGGCCCGGATCGAGGCAGACGATCTTGCGGCCATCCTGAGCGTAATCCTCATCGACACTCGCATCGGGAACTGGCACCGGCGTCGGCGTGGGTGGCGACGGCCGCGGAGTGGGGGTGACCGTTGGCGGTGGTGGCGGCGTTGCCGTGGCGGTCGGGGCCGCGGTGGCGGTTGGCGCCGGGGTTGGCGTCGGCGGCGGGGCCGCGAACCGCTGCGCGCCGAATCGGCCAAAAATGATGACGAGCGCGATGACGGCGGCGACAAGGAGGATCGTTGCTCCCCGGGCGGTCTCCTCTTGCCGGCTCTGCCGCGAATTCATCCGTTCGTTGGCCCTCGATCCGGATGCGGGAAAACAAGCGCCCGGCGGGTCATCGGGTTCGACCTGCACATTGCTGTTCGAGGCGGGCGGGCGCAAGCCTAATTGCTCGCGCCCCCTCTCGACAAGTTTTGCGGCGCTTCGATCTCGGTTGGTTCAATAAGGGCGGCAAGACAACCCGACAACGAGAGCGGCGTGCAGAATTTGTGTCGTCCCGAGGAACGAGGGACCTCGTCGTTCGGCACGTGGCAAAACGGACGACGAGGCCCGGCGTTCCTCGGGATGACACAACGCCCGCCCGTCGCGGTAGCGTTCGAGATCGACCGGCCACCCCTCAGATAGGGAATGAGTGCGATCTCGTTCGGTCGCTCGTGGGGGAATCGGGACAAATTCGCCTCCCGAGGAGTTTCGAATCGATCCGATGTTGCGGGGTCGCGACCATGACCTCGCTCGCGTAAAGTAGACCCATTCAGAAGTGGCGTGCCATCAATTCGGGAGGGTCCCATGAAGGCGGTTCAGGTCAATGAGCCCGGCTCGATCTCGGTCGTCGATCTTCCGGTTCCGGTGCCTGGTCCCGACGATGTCGTGATCCGGGTCGGTGCTTGCGGCATCTGCGGCACTGATATCCACATCATCGACGGCGAGTTCCCGCCGACCGTGTATCCGCTGGTGATCGGTCATGAGTTCGGGGGCGAAGTCACCGCCGTCGGCGACCGGGTGAAGGGCGTCGCCGTCGGCGACCGGGTTGGCGTCGACCCCACGCTCAGTTGCGGCGCCTGCTATTTCTGCCAGCGCGGCATGGGCAATCTCTGCGAGCGGTGGAACGCGGTCGGCGTCGGGCACGCATCAGGCGGTTTCGCCGAATATGTCTCCGTTCCGGCCCGGGTGGTCTATCCCATTCCGACGTCGCTGTCGATGAAGGCGGCGGCACTGATCGAGCCGGTGTCCTGCGTCGTGCGTGGGTTTCACCGGCTTCAGCCCCAGCCCGGTGAGAGTTATCTCATCTATGGCGCGGGTCCCATGGGTCTCCTCAACGCCCAGGTCGCTCGCTATCACGGCGCGGGTCTGGTCGCCCTTATCGACAAGAACCAGAGCCGCCTGGACCGGGCACGGGATGCGTTCGGCTTCGAGCATGTCGCTCAGACTCTAAATGAACTGCGCGAAATTGCCCCGCGAGGTTTCGACAACGTGATCGAGGCGACGGGAGTGACCAAGGTCGCCGAGATGGCGATCGATGCGGTCAAACGGCGCGGCAAGTTGCTGCTTTTCGGGGTCTGCCCGCCGGGGGAGAAGGCGAGTTACGACGCGTTCAAGATCTATAACGAGGAAATTACGATTCTTGGTTCGATGGCGGTCCTCAATTCGTATGGCCCGGCCATCGACATCATCGCTGCCGGCGCCATCGATACCGACAAGATGGTGACTGACACCTTCACCCTGGAGCAGTTCCCCGAGGCCGTTGCCTATGTTCGCAGCGGCAAGGGTCTCAAGGTTCAGGTCGCCGGTACCCGGGCCTGAACCGGCGCAGCGAATCGATCGGCCGCTTCAGCGAAAGAGCAGCATCGCGCCAGCGACGAAGGGCACCACCACCACGGCTCCGCGCAGGATTTCTTTCGGCGCGCGCTTGGTGAAGCGCGCGCCGAGATACGCCCCGGACGCCAACCCCGCGGTCAGACCAATCAGGTGCGGTGGCGAGACATCGCCGTGGCGGGCCATGGCAATGCCGCCCGAAGCGCTGATGAACACGAGCGTCAACATCGTCGTGCCGACCGTCTGGCGCAGCGGCAGCCGATGCACCGTCAGAAAACCGAGTTGGAGATATGGCGCCATGCCGACGCCAAACAAGGCCGCCGCGGCTCCGCCACTGACGCCGATGCCGACCCCTTTCGCCCACTCCGCCCCGGGCCGTTGCATGCCATTATGCCAGTCGACGTCGGTCGGGAGGTCGCGGCGAGCGGTGATCCGCAACCGAATCCAGACGAGGAGCGCCAGGGTCCAGAGGGCGATCCCGGCGGCAATGCCGAGAGTTCGGTCGGACAGCGTCTGGCTGAATCCCGCCCCGACGACCGCCCCCGCCGCGCCAGCCAGCCCGACCACCAGACCAAGCTGGAGATCGACGTTCCCCTCTCTCACGTGCGAAATCGCCCCCGAGAGGGTGACAAAAAGCATTGCCACGATGGCGGTGCCGATGGCGGTATGGACCGGCACGGCAAAGAGCGCGGTGAGGATTGCGACGGCAACTCCCGCACCTCCCGCGCCGATAAAGCCGATCAGCAATCCGAGCAAGAACGTGACCGCCGCAAGTTCGGCGATCAACGTCAACTGGGATCCCCATGCTGTCACCGCGGCAGCGGTTCCCTCGCCTGCGAGTGAATCACCGCGCGCGTCTCGATCGCGTTTGGGTTGACGAGGGGCGAAGGCGAACGCTTCGGCTGGAAGATCGGCACCACATAGCGCCGGTAGGCCAGGAAGACCAGGACGAGCGGCACAACGACCAACGCGACCAGTCCCACGCGCACCAGCGCACCGACAAACCCGCTGAATATCCACCCTGCCATCACGCCGACCGCGAGGCCAGCCATGAATCCGTAGCTCCCCCATTGCCAGCGGCCACCGCTCGAGCTGTTCTGATTGTTCACCTGTTCCTCCTGCGGACACGCCGCTGAATCCGCGGTCCGATGCTTGAATGCTCATGTGGAGCGTACCGCAACATCCGTGCGGTGACGTTCACAATCCCGTAACGACAACAAGCCACGATTGGTTCGAACATACCTCGCCGGGTCCGCGCGTCCGGGCGTCGCGGTATGATCATCACCCTCGGCCAATCGCGCCGGTCGTCGAGGGGGCTGGGTGGATAGCATCGTCGCAGAGCAGATCGAGGCGCCAACCTCGGCCCCCGTTCCCACGCTCACGTCAGACGTCGAAACGGCAACCAGCGCGAATTCACCGGAGCCGATGACCCAGCGCCGGGTGCTCGGTCTCGCCTTCCCCATCATCGGCGAGAACCTGCTGCAGACGGCCGTGAGCGCCGTCAATACCTTCATGGTTGCCCGGCTGGGCGCCGCGGCCGTGGCTGGTGTGGGAATCGGGTTCGAGGTCGTCTTCCTCATCATCTCCGTGCTTTCCGCGATCGATGTGGGGGCGACGGTGCTCGTTGCCCAGTCGATTGGTGCGGGCGATAAGCAACGGGCCGATCTTTTCGCCCGGCAGGCGATCGTCTGGGGCGTACTGCTTTCGATTCCGGTATCGGTTCTGATGTACTTCGCGGCTCCCGTCATCGTCGGCCTGTTCGGCACCGAGCCGGAGGTCGCCAGCGCGGCGACGATCTACCTCGAGATCGTCGCTGCCACGAGCATTTCGCTCTTTATGTCTTTCGTCGCGGGTGCGGTGCTTCGCGGCGCCGGCGATAGCCATACGCCATTGGCGGCCTCCCTCATCGCGAACATCGTCAATGTGATCGTCAATTACTTACTGATCTTTGGTCAATTCGGACTGCCGACCCTCGGCGTCGCCGGGGCCGCCTGGGGCGCTACGATCGGGCGCGGCTGCGGCGCCATTTTCATGCTCGTCCTGATGATCGCCGGAAAGCGGGCTATTTCCATGCGGGGAACCTGGGGCTGGCGCCCCGATGTCTCTCGCGCGCGCGAACTCTTCCGGCTCGGTCTGCCGGCGGCCGCGGAGCAGGTGCTTTCCTCGGGCGGGTTCACGACCCTGATCGCCGTGGTCGCGCTCATCGGTACTTCGGCGCTCGCCGCGCAGCAGATCGCGTTTACCGCCCTGTCCCTCGCGTTCCTGCCGGGTGTCGGGTTTTCGATTACCGCGACCGCTCTGGTTGGGCAGAGCATCGGCGCCCGCTCGCCCCAGAACGCGCGGCGCGCCTGGCAGATTTCTCTGCGCTGGGCGTTTGCCTGGATGGGTATTGGCGCGGTGCTGGTCTTCTTCCTGAGCGAACGATTGATGCGAATCTTCTCGAGCGATCCCGAGGTGATCGCCACCGGAGCGACGGCCCTGCGTGCCCTCTCGTTTGCGCTTCCGTGGTGGGCGATCTGGTTTGTCAGCAGCGGCTCCCTGCGCGGCAGCGGCGATACCCGCACGCCATTGATTTTCGGCGCGACCTCGATCTGGTTGGCCGTCCTGCTCGGCTGGGTTGGCGTGAAGTGGTTCGATGCCGGGATCGGCTGGGTCTGGTTCGCCTTCGTGCTGACGACGGGCCCGGTGGCGATCATCGCCTGGTGGTCATTTCGCAAACGACTGATGGAGTACGACACCGGGCATCGTGAACTGCCCGCGGTGACCCCAAGCCCAGCGTGAGCCTTGGTCACCACCAACCGTAGGGAACGTTCCGCCGCGGATTGAGGACTGGATAGTGCCCGTGCTCGGCGATGCGGACGATCCGGCGTTGCAGGGCGTCGATTTCCGGCCGCGAAATCACGTCGCCTAGCGCCTCTGGCAGTTCTTCACTCCGGGCCGCCAAAGCACGCAATTCGTCCAACATCGGCGTAGCAATCGGCTCGCCCACGAACTGCCACAGCGCGGTGCGCAGTTTCGGATCGCAGTTGAATGTCAGACCATGGTCGATACCCCAAACCTTTCCCGCGGGGTCTCGCAGGCAATGCGTAATCTTCCGGTCCGCGTTATTGACCAGATGATCGAAGAGCACGAGGCGTTCGACGTCCGGATGCCGGCTTCCCCAGAACTCGTAGCGATCGTCCCGCTCTGGTTCCGGCTCGACGTAGAGTTGGACGCTGCCGACGCCGCGCGGTCCCACGCGGATCACGGTCGGGGGCACCAGATCCCATCCTGCCCAACGGCTGAACAGATATGCGGCGTACTCCCGCTGGTAGAGGGTGCCGTCAGGGAAGTCGTAGAGCGGAGCCTCACCCGATCGAGGCTTGTAGATGGCGAGGCGAGCCACGCCGTCTTCCCCTTCCAGGGCGACCGCAAATGAATAGTTCGAGCCCCACGGAATCAACTTCGCCGCGGTGAACTCGGCAGTGGTCAGGAGATCGATCGCTTCCGATTCGGTCAGGGGAGCCTGAGTGATCTCGCCGTCGCCCGAGTCATCGCGAAGCTCGAGGAACAGATCCGGCATGCACCTTCTCGGGATTCATGGTCATTCCAGCGCGTCTTGCGCTCGCCCAATTCTACTTGTGCCGGCACCATGCACCCGGTATGCCCGGCCACGAACCTGCGCGGAGCCGAAAGCCAGGGACCGCGGCGGCCATGGTCGAGGAATGGCGCCGCTGGCGTGAAGCCCGGTCACCAGGAGCGCATCTCAGCGCGGCTGAGATGCGTTCCAAGCCTGACACGCTAAACGTCGCGCCAACTGATTCCGGTTCCCTCTTCGATCAGCCGCGCCAACGCCGCCGGCTCATGTACTGGCGGCAGGCACGCGAAATGCTCGCAAACGTAGGCCGTCGCCTTGCCATCCCGAGCCGGCCGCTCCTGCAGGAACGGCAACCGGGCCAGCAGATCGGGCATCGCCGGATCGACAAACCCGAGAATCACGTTCGGCTCGTACTGTCGATAGGTGACGTCGAGCAATTCCTGCAGCGCCGCATCGTTTCGATCACCGGCGAGCGCGATTTCCTTCACCGGACCCAGGTAGAAATCGAGTGCGCCGAGATAGCGCCCGGCAGCCAATGGGTGTTCGCGCATCGTGCGCGAAAGCACCCGCAGTACACCAGTTGCTCTCCCGGTGTAGTCGTCGTTTTCGGTCATCGCCCCCAGTCGCAGCAGAACCTCAGTCGCTACCGAGTTGCCCGACGGCGTCGCGCCATCATGCAAATCGCGGGGCCGTGCCACCAGCGCTTCGGCATTGACCGCCGCGTCGAAGAATCCAGCGCCGTCCGGGTCCGCGAAGGAGGCAATCATGTCATCAGTGAGGCGTAGAGCTTCGGACAGCCACCGGCCATCGAGGGTCGCCTGGTACAGCGCCAGCAGGCCGGCGATGAAAAAGGCGTAG
The DNA here is from genome assembly GCA_046328335.1 of Thermomicrobiales bacterium. Classification (GTDB taxonomy): domain Bacteria; phylum Chloroflexota; class Chloroflexia; order Thermomicrobiales; family UBA6265; genus JACCXM01. The sequence continues at coordinate 194,205 of JAXLWU010000003.1, read as the reverse complement.
TCTTCGAGAAATCCCTCGATCTTGGTCTCGCCATCCTTCCAGATGCGCAACAGGCGCCCATCCCGCTGGAGATGGGTGAGGATGAATTCGGCGTTGCGAACCGCCACTTCGCGGAAATCGTCGCGGCCCAAGATGCGAGCGCCGTCGGCGAATGCGCGGAGCATCAGTCCGTTCCAGGCGGTAATGACCTTCTCATCGCGGGCCGGACGTTCGCGCAGCGCCCGTGCTTCCCGCATCCTGGCGGCGATCGACTGTAACCGCTCCGCCAGGACCGCGGGGTCGAGACCAAGCCGATCGGCGACATCCGCTACCGTGCGCCGCGCGGAAAGGACACTTCGCCCCTCGAAGTTCCCACCCGCTTCCACCCCGAACCAGAGCGCGGCGATGCGAGCGTCATCGTCCCCCAGGACCGTTTCCAGTTCCTCCGGGGTCCAGGTGTAGAACGTGCCCTCGTGCCCAGCCGAATCGGCATCGAGCGTGGCATGGAACCCGCCCCGTTCGTCGGCCATCTCCCGTGCCACGAAATCGAGCGTCTCCTCCGCCACGCGGCGATACCGCTCTTCCCCGAACGCGACCGATGCGGCAAGGTACGCCGAAGCGAGTTGCGCATTGTCGTAGAGCATCTTCTCGAAGTGTGGTACGAGCCAGATCGCATCGACGGCGTAGCGATGGAAACCACCACCGATCTGGTCGTAGATGCCGCCGGCCGCCATTCGATCGAGCGTCCGCTGCGCCATCAGTGTCGCCTTCTGGCTCCCGGAGCGATGCGCTTCCCGCAAGAGGAATTCAATCGCCGCCGGCTGGGGGAACTTCGGCGCGGCACCGAACCCACCGTTGCGCGCATCGAACGAACTTGCCAGTTGGTCCACGGCTTCGGTCAGAATGTCCGGCGTCAGTTCGTCGGCTCTTGGCAATTCACTGGTGACCCGTCGCAACAGCTCCCGAATCTGCGTTGCGTTTTCATCGACTTCGTTGCGCTTGTCGCGGTAGGCATCGGCCACCGCCGTGAGCACCTTCGGGAATCCGGGCATCCCGGTGCGGTCCTCGGGCGGAAAATAGGTACCCCCGTAGAATGGCGTGCCATCCGGGGTCAGGAAGACATTGAGCGGCCACCCGCCATGCCCGGACATCGCCTGGACGGCGGACATGTAGAGCGAATCGAGATCGGGCCGTTCCTCGCGATCGACCTTGATGTTGACGAAGAGATCGTTCATGAGGGCCGCGATGTCGGGATTCTCGAACGACTCGTGCTCCATGACGTGACACCAGTGGCATGCGGAGTACCCGATGCTGACCAGGATCGGTTTGTCTTCTTCGCGCGCCCTGGCGAGCGCTTCCTCACCCCAGGGAAACCAATCGACGGGATTGTTGGCGTGTTGAAGGAGATACGGGCTCGTCTCTTGGGCCAATCGGTTTGCCACTACTGCTCGCTTTCTGGCTGGCTGATCGGGCGGCGCGCGGGGCCACAATTGCTCTGGCGCGTCCCTCTACAATGGTCGCACAGATGGTGCGAAGGGGTACATTTGAGATGGATTCACCGGCAACTGTAGTCAACGCGGCAGACGATCAGGACAACCCGCTGGCCGGCTCCCGCTTGGCGTTCGTCGGGGCGGGCGTCATGGCGGAATCGATGATCGCCGGCATCCTCAAGAAGTCCTTGCTGCCTCCCACAAGCATCGTCGCCAGCCACCCCCGCGACGATCGCCGCCAGCGTCTCACCTCACGCTTCGGGATCGAGGTCGTCGAAAGCAACCGAGATGCCGCGCGTGGCGCCGATCTGGTCCTCTTGACGATCAAACCCCAGGTGCTGCAGACCGTGATGCGTCAGTTGTTCGGCAGCCTGGAACAGGATCAGGTTGTCGTTTCGGTGATCGCCGGAGCGCCGATCGAGACGCTGATCCACGGGCTAGGCCACGAACAGATCGTCCGCGTCATGCCGAACACCCCGGCCCAGATCGGCGAAGGGATGAGCGTCTGGCATGCGACCCCCTCGGTGAGCGAGCCTCAACGGCGCCGCGTCCGGGCGGCGCTGGCGGCGCTCGGTCAAGAACTCTGGGTCGATGAGGAAAAGTACGTCGATATGGCCACCGCGCTCTCCGGGACCGGCCCTACCTATGTCTTCCTGATGATGGAAGCGCTGATCGATGCTGGTGTGCATATGGGCTTCCCGCGGCGCATTGCCGAGCAGATCGTGTTGCAGACCGTCTCCGGCTCGGTGGCATTCGCCCGTGACTCCGGCAAGCATATGGCCGAGCTGCGAAACATGGTGACGTCGCCGGGGGGAACGTCGGCCGAGGCGATCTACCAAATGGAGAAAGGTGGGCTACGGACCGTCCTCTCCCGCGCCGTCTTTGCCGCCTATCAGCGAACCCAGTCACTCGCCGGGAAGGATCGCTGACGCGGTCGCTTCGTCGTCGAATTCGAGTGAGATGGCAAGTCCTGCCCGGCCGATCGTGGTTGCCGGGAAGACCTCGGTCGCGTTCCCGGCGAACGACTCCGGTGCGGTCAGCGCCGGGCTGAAGTGGGTCAACCAGAGTTCCCTCGCGCCGGCCTCGCGCGCGATCGTGGCCGCCTCACGAAAGGTCATGTGCTGGTTGCGAACCGCTTTCGGCCGATCGTCGTCGCTGCCGTAAGTACCCTCACAGACGAGCAAATCGACTCCTCTGGCCAGGTTGACGAAGTCGCCAGTCGGTCGCGTGTCGGTGATGACGGCAAACGCCAGCCCGCGCCGGGGCGGACCGAGGACGGCGGCCGGATCAATGGTCCGCCCGTCCCATTCGACCCGTTCGCCGCGCTGAAGACGTCCCCAGTAGCGAATCGGGACCTGCAGCTCGCGCGCTCGATCCGGGAGAAAGGCTCTCGTCCGCGGCAGGTCGAAGCGGTATGCCAGCACCGGCAACTGGTGTTCTCCAGCGACACAGCCGCCCCGCAGACCACCGGGCAGTTCGAATTGTTCACCGGAGACCAATTCCTTCACGCGTAGGTCATACGGCAAATCCGGGGCGATCGAGCGCAGTCCCCACACGACATCCACGATGCCCGGGGGTCCGAAGAGATCGATCGGCTCGATTCGCCCGGAGTTCGCCACGGTGTGCAACAGGCCAGGCAGACCGGCTATGTGATCGGCATGCGTGTGGCTGATGCAGATGGCAGAGAGCCGTCGGAAACCCCAACCCTGCGCCTTCCACGCGATCTGCGTTCCTTCGCCACAGTCGACGAGGATGGTGGCGCCGTCGCAGCGCGCGATCACGCTGGAAAGCCAGCGTCCAGGTAATGGGAGCATCGCTCCCGTCCCGAGGAGCATGATGTCGATCATGACTGAATTGTGTCGGCGAAGGTGTGCATATCACTTTGAGTGTAGTCCCTCGAAGTTTTCGCTCTCCGTCGGTTATGCCCAACCCGCGCTCGCGTCTATAGCCGTTGCCGCGCGGCAAAAGGGAAAACTAAACTGCCTGTGTCCCCGCGTCTGGATCGGAACCAATGCCCGAGAAAACGCCGGCTGCGCCGGCATCTCTTCGTCTGGCCCTTCCTCTACCGCCCAGCGTCAACAGCCAGTACGCCACGGTCGGACGTCGCCGCGTGCTCAGTGCCGAGGCCCGGTCGTTCAATCGCGATGTCGACAAGACGATCGCCCAACTTCGCGGCAAGGGCCTCCTGCTGCCGTCAATCGAACGCTCCTTCGGTCAATCGCTGCTTGGCGTCTATCTCGACTACTTTTTCGCGACGCCACACCGCCGGGACCTGGACGGCGGGCTGAAGATCACGCTCGATGCGCTGGGACGGGCCCTCGGTTTCGACGACCGGGCCATCGTTGACGTCCACCTGTCGAAGCGGATCGACCCGCTGCGGCCGCGAGTCGAGGTGGAAATCGAGACAATCACCGAGTGGGAATTCGATCGCACATACTATTACCTTGGTGCATCCGACGGTGAAGGAGACGAAAAGACAGGTGACGATGACCGCGACGACCCCCCCTGAAGCCACGGCCACTTCGCGCGAGCAGAGCGCGAAAACATCGTTCGACACCGTCATCGTTCTCGATTTCGGCAGCCAGTACAGCCAACTCATCGCGCGCCGGGTGCGTGAAGCGGGCGTCTACAGCGTGCTGCTCCCCTGGGATACCCCGTTGCCGGACATCATGGCGCTCGAGCCGCGGGGAATCATCCTCTCCGGTGGTCCAGCCAGTGTCTATGCGCCGGGTGCGCCGAGTCTGCCGACATGGATGCGTGATTACGACAAGCCAGTACTCGGCATTTGCTACGGCATGCAACTCCTCGCGTTGGCCGCGGGCGGCCAGGTCGAACCCGCGTCACGCCGTGAATATGGGCCCGCGGTCGTCGCGGTTGACGCAACATCGCCGCTGTTCACGGATCTGCCGCCGACCATGCAAGTCTGGATGAGCCACGGAGACCACGTCGCTCGTCTGCCGCGGGGTTTTGCCGCCATCGCCCGTTCGCCGAATGCTCCCCTGGCGGGAATGAGCGACGGCACGCGATTTGGCATTCAGTTCCACCCCGAGGTCGTCCATACGCCCCTGGGCCGGGAAGTCATCCGCAACTTCCTGGTCGATGTCTGCGGTTGCCGTGCCGATTGGACGCCGGAACATTTCATCGACGCCGCGGTCGATCAGATCAGGGCGACCGTTGGAGACGGCCAGGTCCTCCTCGGTCTCAGCGGTGGCGTCGATTCATCGGTCGCGGCCGCGCTGATTCACCGCGCCATCGGCGACCGCCTCACGCCGGTCTTTGTCGACAACGGTCTCCTCCGTCTCGGTGAAGCAAAATTAGTGCGCCAGGTCTTCGGCGAAGCGTTCGGCATGCCGTTGGTCTTCGTCGACGCGTCTGAGCGCTTTCTGACGCGTTTGCACGGCGTTGACGATCCCGAGGCCAAGCGCAAGATCGTCGGCGAGGAGTTCATCCGGGTGTTCGAGGCCGAGGCGGACCGGCTCGGTCCATTCGATTTCCTCGCCCAGGGCACGCTCTATCCCGACGTAATCGAAAGCACGACCGCGGACACCAAAGCCGCGGCCAAGATCAAAACGCACCACAACGTCGGCGGTCTCCCGGAGGATCTCCGCTTTCCGCTGCTCGAACCGCTGCGATTTCTCTTCAAAGACGAAGTCCGCCACGTCGGGCGCGCTCTCGGTCTTCCCGCCGCGATCGTCGACCGGCAGCCGTTTCCCGGACCAGGGCTGTCGGTGCGGATCCTTGGTCCGGTCACGCGCGAAGACCTGGACCTGCTCCGTGGCGCGGACGCGATCGTGCGCGAAGAAATCGATGCCACCATTGCCGAAGAACCGGTGTGGCAGTACTTCGCGGTCCTCCTGCCGGTGCGCTCCGTCGGGGTCATGGGTGACGACCGGACCTATGGCCGGGTCTGCGCCGTCCGCGCTGTGACCTCTGAGGATGCGATGACCGCGGATTGGGCCCGCCTCCCACATGAGACACTGGCGCGCATCAGTAATCGCATCGTCAACGAAGTTCATGGCATCACCCGCGTCGTGTACGACATCTCCTCCAAACCGCCCGCCACCATCGAGTGGGAATAAGGCATGAACGCATTCATGTCATGAGACGCGGTGCTGGTACCATAACGGCATTGGGTCTCCAGGTGGTGAATCAGCCACCCGGTTTACAGATTGCTCGAGACGAGGCACCAGATGGCAGAGGCGCTCCCCCAGGTAACGATTTACACCACGGACACCTGACCGTGGTGCGACAGAGCTAAGGAGTTCCTTAGCCGCAGCAAGGTTCCCTTCGTCGAGAAAGATGTCGCTCGCGATTACAACGCCGCGTTGGAAATGATTCGGCTCAGCGGACAGCAGGGCGTTCCCGTGACGGTCGCTGATGGCGAGGTCATCCTCGGGTTCGACCAGCGCAAATTCTCCAAACTGGCGGAGAAGTTCGCCGGACCGAAGCGGCCGCCACTCGGCATTCTCGCCGCCGATGCGGAGGAATACCTGACAAAGCACCCGGAAAAGGCGGAGAACGTTCCTGCCGGGACCAAGGGGATTTACATCGGCAAGATCCGGCCTGATACGGTCTCGGAGCGAGCGGGAATTCGACCAGGGGACATCATTACCACCTTCGCCGGCAAGCGCGTTCGCAATATGGCGGCGCTGGATCAGATGGTCGAGACGCTCAAAGCGGGCGACAAGGCCACGGCACGGTTCCTGCGGGACGGCGAGGAACACTCGGTCATCCTGCAGTTCTAAGGCAAAGGGCCAGCGCGGATCGGGGCACGGAGATGAGCTGGTCCTTAGCCGCGATGCTCAGACAACGCGCCGGGCCGGGTGCCTGACGTGGAGATCCCATCGGATATCGAATCGATTCAGCGCCTGGCCCTGGCCATGGTGGCAGGCATCGTGCTCGGTTTCGAGCGGCGTCGCGCCAACAAACCGGCCGGCATTCGCACCTACATGCTGGTGGTCGAAGGCGCGGCGCTCTTCATGATCCTTTCGATTCTGGTCAGCGGCCAGGTGATGGCCAGCGGACACGTCTCCGATCCGACGCGCATCGCCTCTACCGTGGTCCAGGGCATCGGTTTCATCGCCGGTGGCCTGATTCTCACCCAGGGCAAATCGGTCAAGAATCTCACCACCGCGGCCGGCATCTGGGTAGCCGCGGCAATCGGTCTTCTCATTGGCGCGGGCTTCTTCGTTCTTGGCGCGGTGGCGACGATCGCCACGGTCGTTTCCGTAACGATTCTGCACGAGGTCGAAGTTCGCTTCGACCTCAAGGACGAGTGAGCGCGATCTGTTGCATCCCTAGCGCAGCAACCAGTCCTCCTGCAGCGCCTGCCGTTGATCGCTGCTGAGCCGCGGCGAATCGTAGGCTCCCGCGGCAGAACGCTGCCGGAATGCCTCGTACAAACAAACGGCGGCCGCCACTGAAACATTCAGGCTCTGCACCATCCCCGCCATCGGAATCTCGAGCAGACCATCGCAGTGTGCCAGGACCTCGGCAGAAACGCCCCGCATCTCATTGCCAAAGACCAGGGCCACCGGGCGTCGTAGATCGACATCGAACAACGGCTGAGCCACCTCTCCGAGGGCCGTCGCCAGGATCGTCAAGCCATTCGCGCGCAGTGCGTCGAAACAGGTCTCCACGGAATCGTGCCGCTCGACCTCGACCCATTTCGCGGCGCTCGCGGATGTCTGGCGGGCGAACGCGGACTCCGGCGCCTCTTCCACGGTGTAGATCACATGGACGCGCAGCACGCCGACCGCATCGCAACTTCGCAGGATCGCGCTGACGTTGTGCGGATCGTGGACATTCTCCAGCACCACGGTGAGGTCGGGTTGTCGCCTCGCGAGGACCGCCGCGATCCGCGCCTGGCGCCGTTCGGTGCGTGGCCAGCGCGAGGACTTGACCGGTTGCTCGCGCGAAAGCGATTTTCGATCTGCCGCCTCCAGAGTCATGGTTTTCCTTTACTCCCTTCCTGTCAGCAATTCTGGTTCGGATGCATTCGTCAGCATTGAAGATCCGGGCCGATCCTGGTTGCATCAGGTGAGCAGTCCAGCCGCCACGAGCCATAGGGAGCGTTCAGGACCACATCAAGCAAGCAATCGACTCCGGTTCACCATGAGCCAAGGTTGCTTGACCGTGCAAGCCCGCCAGCTGAAGATGTCACAACACCGACGCGCGCTGTTGGAGGGAGGGTAATGGACAGAGCACGTCATCCCTGGGTCGCCGCGCGCAAGGGCCGCATCAATCTTGCCCTGCAAGCAGTTGCCGCGCACAGTGATGGCGACCGCGGCGACGCCCTCCAGCGTGCCGGTGAGCGGGCTGAGCGGCATGGGTTCGATGCCTTCTTTCTCGGCGATCATCCGGCCTGGGCGCCCGACTGCTGGCTCCATCTCGCCCTTGTCGCCTCGCGCACACAGCGCATAGGACTCGGCCAGATGGTCGCCGCGGTCCCCTACCGCGCCCCGCTGCTCACCGCTCGCCTCCAGGCCGATCTCGATCGGGTGAGCAACGGGCGCTCCATTCTTGGCTTGGGCATCGGCTGGAACGCCGCGGACTATGGCCTCGGCACGAACGAATTCGATCGCATGGGTATTCCGTATCCTCCGGTACCCGATCGCCAGAAAGCACTCGTGGAAGCCATCGCCATCATCCGCGGCCTCTGGGCACCCGAGCTGTTCACCTTCGACGGCCGGTACTACCGAGCGCGTGAGGCCAATGTCGACCCGCCGGTCCAGGCCGGTGGCCCTCCTCTCGTGATTGCCGGTGCCGGCGACCGCACCTTGGACCAAGTGGCGCGGCTTGCGGACATCTGCAATTTCGGTCCGGGTCCGGCAGGGCAGGTCGACAATCCCGAAGCGGCAAGGTCCCGACTCGCCGTTCTCGCCGACAAGTGCCTCGAACAGGGACGAACCTACGACGATATCCTCCGCAGTCACTTCACCCATTGGTTGATACTGGCACCGACCGAAGCGGAAGCGCAGGCCAAAGTTGCCCGCTACTTTCCGAATGGACTCGACGCATTCTGGGGCGCGTTCCTGGTGTGGGGAACGCCAGGGCAGGCCGCCGCCTATTACCAGCGTTACGTCGATGTCGGGATCGAATACTTTGTCGTCCAGACACTCGATCCGGACGACGAAGAATCGATGGTCCTGGCGACAAGCGAGATGCTGCCCATGCTAACGGTGAATGCATTGGACTGATTCGCGTACGTACGCGAATCCGGTAGACCAGCAGCGCCGGTCATCGTGTTAGACTCGTCAGAGCGCTCGCCGTCAATACTGCGACTTTCAGGAAACGCGAGCGCGCCGTTGCTCGTTGGTGAGGGAGACTGACGAGCACGCAGGGAAGCACCGATCACCTTTTTGGTCCGGACGCCACTCTTGCGGACAATGGTCGCCAGGTGATCGGTGGGGAAGGGAATCGAATCGTGCACATTCCGTCGCTGGCTGACGCACGCCAGGGCCTGACGACACGTCCGGCGCGAATCCTCGCGGCCCTCGGGTTGACATCACTGATTCCTGTCGGATTTGGAGCGGCGCGCAAGGGTAACAAGCAGCGATTTGACCACGCGGAATCCGACGACACCGCGAGCAACAAAGACAACGGCAACAAGAACGACGATAGCGAATCGAGCAGCAAGGACGACGCGTCCCGCGATCGCCGCGCCGAAAAGGATTCGGCCCAGGATAGTGGTTCCGACGGCGGAGGGAAGAACCGGAACCGCGGCGACACCGGAGACAGTGACAAGTCCGATCGGAAGTCGGATCACTCCCAATCCGCCAGTAACAGTAACGACACCAGCGATGACGATAACCGCGACGACGATAACAGCAGTGATGGCGACGCGGACTTCGCGCAGCGCGGCCGCGCCGATGACAACCCCTCGCCGACCCCGACGCCGTCCTCCCCGCCGTCGACCAATCCCAACGTCACATTCCCAACCCCGTCGCCCGATGATTCGTCCAATGTCGACCTGACCGTTCAGTCGAATCCGGATGTGATCGCGCAGGTGAGTGGACGCGGCGGCTTCGCGTTTGCCCGCTCGGACGGGGTCACGGCCATCTCCGGCCCGGACGGCGCCAAACTCATTCGCACCGGTACCGATACGTCAGGCACGACAAATCTGACGCCAGTACCAACGCCATCATCAGACGGCGGCAACAACAACGTCGATTTCAACAGTTAGCGCGGCGGGCAGACTATGTGTCCATCCTACGCAGCGCGTCGTCCGTCGTGCCCCGGGCCGAACGACGCGGTCCCTCGTTTCTCGGGACGACACACCTCCCGCACGGCGTCGTTAGGAAACAGATCGCCTTTGATCTTGTAACCCAGAGAGTGTCAAACGCCCCTGTACCGCCCCGGCTACACTCCCGCGTCAAAGCTGAACTGGGACTCGCCGGGGGAGTTGCAGCTCACTTGTTCTCGTCTTTGTCGCTCTTCCTATTTTGACCATTCTTGTCTTTCTTCTTCTTATCCTTGGAATCCTTCTTATCTTCTTTCTTGTTCTTTTCTTTACTCTTGTCCTTTTTCTTCTCGCTCTTGTGATGCTTCTGCTTGCTGTCCTTGCTTGCCGAGCCGACATCGGTGTTCGAGTCATCGGCTCGCTGGGCCTTCGTAGATGAACCGCCGTGTTGTGAACGCGCCTTGTGCGAACCCTGCTGTTCGATTCGATCCCGGGGGTGCTCCCCAGATTTCTGCGCCAGCGAAACGACCGATCCGCTCGATCCGTTCGTCTCCACGTTCGGGACACGCGGATCGCGCACGAAGAAAGAGTCGGCCCCGGTGTTGTTCAGGACGAATTGATCGTTCGCACTGGGGTTGTCGTCGACCGTTGACGTTGTGCCGGCCGGTTCATTCGAGTCGTTGAATGGAAACGGCGCTTCAACGACGAACGGAAAATCGGTGAACGACGCCGCGTGACCGACGAACGCATCATCTGTGTCGCCGCAGTCGATACCGACGTAGGCACGGCCCGTCACGGCGCCAACGTGGCAATTGGCAAGTCCCGTTGGAAATCCGTTGTTTCCCGCCGCCACCTGCACCCGCCCCGTGCCAAATCCCGGCGGCAGCACTGGTCCCGACGCCACAGGAGCGGCACTCGTCGTCTCCGCCGACATCGGCGCCGCTGCCACCGGAGCCGGCTCACTCGAAACCGGTGCCGGTTCACTGGTCACCGCCACCGGTTCTGATGTCGTGACCTGGGTCGGCGGCGGCGTTCCCTGATCGAGCAGTTCGATATCTTGATCGCCGGTCGCCTCGATCGGCGCCGACGTTCCCGACTGATCGGTGGTTGTGCTCGTAGCAGTCGGAGGTGCTCCCTCATCGAGCGTTTCGACATCGTCGGTTTGCGGCTCGATCTGCGGCGAATCGAGTTGCGCTGGCAGCGCGATCGCCCATGCTTGCATCGCGGCTGGAACAGGATCTGCCGTGGATACAGCGTCATGCGGTGGTTGCGGGGCAAGGACGCCGGATGTCCAGGTCATCGCCGCGACCACGAGCGTGGCAACCCATTCACTGAATCGATCCCAGCCGCCCATTGTCGCCCTACCTTCCCCAGTCCCCTGTCATCGCCGGTCCGCGATGGACGAGATGCTCCACCTCATAGCCTAACGCACGATGCGGCCGGCTGCCGGGTGACATCAAACCTTTCATTCAAGCGGACACCAGCCGCAACAGATACCTCGCGTCAAAGTGGGGCGAGCAGCGGCCGCACGACCAGGTTCCGGTTGTCCGCCGCGGCACTTCGAGCCCGCACGACGCGCAGGCATACACAAAGCGTGCCGGTCGCCGCTTCGGCGGAATGACCGCGGCCCGCACCTCTTCCAGCGATGCCCCGGTGACCGCCGCCACCCGACGCGCAATTCGGTCGTAGCCATGTCGAGCATGACGCCTCAGATCGCCATCAAGCCGATCACGCATGTGGATCAACTCTTCCGCGACAACGACTTCGAGCGATTTCGGCTGGGAAAGATCGATGCGCGCCAGATGGATGAACACGAGATGTTCTCGGGTGGAAGGCTTGAAGGCATAGGCGCCACCGATCGACGCCCGCACTTCACGCCCTAGCCAGGTTGCAAACTCTCGCCGCTCGGTGGTCACCCGCAACCGGTCCGTCGGCAACGCCAGTACCGCGATGTAGCGCTCCAGGAGGAGCCGCGTCTCTTCATGTTCAACGTGCCAGTGCAAGCGGAGATCCTGCGCCTTCGTTCCGCGCCACGTCTCGGGCATGGCACGTCGAATGGTATTGCGGGGTGATTGCATCATAGCGCATAGTGCGCGCCGTTATTCAGTCGGATGGGAGTCGAGTGTGCCTTCTGCGTTGCAACGCCCCCATGTCCTGATTGTCAGCGACGACCGTGACCTAAGCGATTTTCTGGGCGAAGGACTGGTTTACGTTGGCTTCTGGACGAGTGTGATCGCGAGCGCGTTACAGGCTATCGAGGTTTTTCGCTTGCGGTCGTTCGATGCCATGTTGATCGATAGCGCAATCGGCGGCATCGGTGCGGTCGAACTGGTACGTCGCTTGCGAGATGGCGATGGCCGCGCCGGGGGGACGCCTCGCACGGACATCCCCATTCTGGCGATCGGGGAGAACAGCGCAAACGTGGCAGCGGTGGTCACCGCCGGCGCCGATCAGGGAGTAGTCGCGCCGATCGAACTCGAAGACCTTGCGCTGGCCATCAGTCAGGTGGTGAGCGGGTGGCGAGCCGCACATCCTGATCGAGCCTGGGCCGATGCGGCAGCGCTCGCGCAACCAGAATCGTGACCGCGGGACTTGCCAAACTACCGACTTCGTGTCACCGTGCCCCTGTACGGACAGGAGGTCGCTTCCCGGTCCAGAAGCGTGCCGTTACCGACCGCCGCCGAGTAGCGAGGTTCTCCAAATCGATCGGCACGATTTCATGCGAGGCAGCGCGTAACGAGGGTGCCTCGCTGCTCGTCTGAGAGTTGGCGCGGCAACGGCGCAATCGGATACGAGTGAATACCAGGTTGAATCGAGAGGCATGCCTGTGACGCGAATTCGAGCCCTCATCTTCGTCACCATGGTTCTTGCCGCGCTTCCGTTTGCCCCATGGAGTGCCTCGGCCGCGCAGGATACGCCCGTCGACTGCAAGTCATTTGCCTCGATCGAAGAAGCGAACGACTACTATTCCGCTCATCCCGAAGCGGCCACGGCCATCGACGACGACGGCGACGGGCAAGCCTGCGAAGTCTATTTCGGGCTTGAAACCAGAGATCCGCAGAGTGGCGGCAACGGGTCCGGCAACGGCGGATCGGACCAGCAGGTTGCCACCGAGCAACAGAGCGCGGACGAAGATGTGGATTGTGCGGATTTCACGACCCAGGAAGAGGCGCAGGCCGTTCTCGAAGCCGACCCCACCGATCCCAACAACCTCGATCCCAACGGTGATGGCATTGCCTGCGCGCTTCTGCCGTCAGCAGCCAGCGTCGCCGCGGACAACGCTGGCAACGGCAACGGCAACGATCAAGCGGCGCAGGAAACCGACAACAGCAACAACAATGGCAACAAGAACCAGAAGACGAAACGAAATCGGAAGGACGACGAATCGACGACCACCGAAGTAACGTGCGCGGACTTCGCGACGCAGGAGGACGCCCAGGCCGCGTTCGATGCCGACAAGGAAGGCCTCGCTGCCCTCGATGAGGATGGAGACGGAGTCGTTTGCGAAGAACTCGCGACAACCGAGCCGACTCCGACCGATAACCAGGATCGAGCGGCGCAGCGCGAAGCCAAGCGGCAGGCTCGCCAGAACGGGAACCAAACCCCTGAACCGACGCCAGCCAACGAGCCAACTCCGGTCGCCATTCGCGATCTCGATTGCGCCGATTTCGCCACGCAGGAAGAAGCACAGGCCCAATACAACCTGGATCCATCCGACCCGTTCAATCTCGATCCGAACGGTGACGGCTTTGCCTGCTCATCACTCCCGTCGGCCAACCCCACGGTCGTTCAGGTGCCGCGCACCGGTTCAGGATGGCTTGCGGACGGAATCGATCTGGCTTTGATCGCCGCGGCAGCCGGCGGTGGCTTGCTTGCCGCAGTCGGATGCGCGACGTTGAGACCCGCTAACCGGCGTCGGTTGTAAATTCATCCTGCCCGGCGCGGGCCAGCGTTGCCCGCGCCATGCGCAGACTCGCGGCGTCGATCATCCGCCCATCGAGCGCGAACGAGCCACGTCCCGCCACTGCTGCGGCTTCGTTCGCTGAAAGCACCTCTCTCGCCCACGCGATTTCTTCGCTTGTAGGCGTGAAGACCTCATTCGCGATCGGCACCTGCGCCGGGTGAATGCACCATTTGCCGTCGAAACCGAGCGCACGGGCGATCAGACACGAGCGGCGAAACCCCGCTTCGTCACGAAAATCGGCATAGGGCCCGTCTATGGTGCGAACACCGGCTGCTCGCGCGGCAACAACGAGCCGGTGCATCGGATAGTCCCAACGATGTCCAGGATAGGAAGTATCCCACTCGTCGGGTGTGCCGATAGCGGTCAACGGCATACCCACGGTCGCCGCGTAATCGCCGGGGCCGAAGACAAGCGCCTGGATCCGAGTGCTCGCGGTGGCGATCGCCTCGCAGTGCACGAGCCCGGCCGCGCTTTCGATCTGAACGTCGAGTCCGATCGGCTCCACATGGTCTCTCCCCGCTTCCAGGGCATTCAGCATCGTTGCAACCGTCACGACATCGGTAGAACATCTCGCCTTCGGCAGCACGATGCGATCGAGCGCTGCCCCTGTCTGCTCCGTGATATCGACAAGATCGCGCACGAACCAGGGCGTATCGAGGGCGTTCATGCGAAAGGTGCGCGGTCGTCCTCGCCAGTCTCCATCACGCAGGGCCGCCGCCACGATCACGCGGGACTCCGATTTCGCTTCCGGCGCGACCGCATCCTCGAGGTCGATCATCACGACATCGGCGTCGCTTGCCAACGCCTTTTCGATCATCCTCGGGTTCGACCCCGGCGTGGCCAGAATGCTGCGCTCGGGCCGCGCGATGGTCATGCCCCAATTCCCTGCGCCGCCGGAGAGAACGCCTCCAACAACGGCGGGGTGTTCCCCGATGTCAGCGCCTCCGCGACGAGCGTCGCCGTCGCCGGCGCCTCTTTCGCCCCAGTACGGAAATGACCGGCGCAGACCCAAAGGCCATCGAATCCCGGAACTGGACCGATCAGCGGATCGCCGGTCTCCGATCCCGGCCGCAACCCGCTCCATGACTCGACGAGTTCGCCTTGCAGCAGGACCGGGCAGAGCGTGCGTGCTAGCCCGAGTAACCAGGCGACGCCATCGCCGGTCACGCGCCGGTCGAATCCCGCGTCCTCTTCCGTCGCCGCCACCAGCGTGGTTCCATCTGGCCGCGGCCGCACGTAGCCGCCATGACCGGAGAGCACCGTCGCGGGCCGCAAGGGCGCGCCGGCGAAGGCAATCAATTGGCCTTTCACCGGTTTCGTGGGGAGCCTGACACCGATGGCGTCGCTGAGGAATCGCGTCCAGGCGCCGGTCGCGAGCACGGTGGTTGCCGCCCGCATCTCACCGTCCAGCACGCGCACGCCCAGAATCCGGCCATCCTGGACGATCAACCCACCGACGGGTGTCTCTTCCAGGACGATCGCGCCCAACCCCTTCGCGGCAGCAGCCAGCGCCTGAGCGAGACGATAGACGGAGAGCGAACCGACATTCGGGTGAAACCAGGCCGCCGCCAGGTTCTCCGGCAGCGCCGGTTCCCTGCGGCGAGCATCGACCGGGTCCACCGGTTCGACATGTAGCCCCAAGCCATGTTGCCAGTCGGCCACGGCCTGTTCCGCCTCGGCATGCTCGGCGTCGACGGCGATCACCCATTCGCCCGGCCGCCGATACCCAATATCGAGACCGGTACGCGCTTCCAGATCCGCGACCAGCGCGGGATACGATTCGAGGCTCATCCTCCCCAGTTCGACCCGCTCGGCGCGCATCCACGGCCGGCTGGGAAGGGAGATGATTCCCGCGGAGGCCCATGAGGCTTCGCCCCCGATCCGGCCCCGCTCGATGAGGGTCACCGGAACGCCCCGAGAAGCCAGAGCGAAGGCGATGCCGCTGCCGATCACCCCGCCACCGACAATAACAATCCCCTCTGAATCGCTGCTCACGACGATTCCCTCTTCATCGGACCACGGGTAACGTGACAAACGACGCGTTCTCGGCGTCGTGAAGAATGGTCTGCGTTGCAACCACAGCCGCCGATACCTGCTCGCCAAACAACGGCCCGCCGGTGTTGAGATTGCGGTCCCACTGCGGGAAATCGCTCGATGAAATCGTCACTCGTAAGCAATTTCCGGCGGCAATGCGCGCTCCCACCGGTCCGAGCGGAATCCGGTAGCGATAGACGCGATCCGGTTCGAGCAGGGACGGATCAGTCAAGCTTTCACGGTAGCGCGCGCGAACGATCCCTTCCTGCAGGTTGATCGATCGGCCGTCGGGAAAGACCTCGCACAGCCGCGCCGTCCAGTCCGTATCACATGCCGTGGTTGCGGCGTACAGTGTCACCGACACGTCACCAATGATCTCAAGTGGTTCGGCGAGTGGTTCGCTGGTGTAGACGAGGACGCCATTGAACGCTTCCACTCCGCGCTGATCGGCCGGGCCCATTGGCGCCGCGAATTCCAGGCAGCAGGAATGACCGCCGGCGCTCGGCGTCGGATAGAGCGGATCGTAGGTGAACCGATCCGGCGACTCATCGCCAGGCGCTTCGCGCGAGAGGGTTCCATCACCGAAGCGAGAGTTCGCTCGCCCTCCGGAGTGTAGGTACCAATTGGTCTCGACCGTTCCCGGTGGCGGCCAATCCGGGTAGTCTCGCCAGGTGTCGGCGCCCATGATGAAGAGCGAAACCGGATTGTCGAGCAGGCCGCTGTCCTGCCCCTTCAGGAACTGGTCGAACCAGCGCAGTTGCAGGTCATCGACGACGGTCGGCTCCACGCCACGCCCATCGGGGGAGCCATTGACCGGCTTCCAGGGCATGTGCAGCCAGGGACCGATCACGAGTTTCTGCGCCGCGCGGGCTTCGTCCGTCCCGGCCCCGGCACGCATGCCGCGGAAATTCTCGACCGTTCCCGAGAGGAAGATGTCGTACCAGCCACCGACGTGCAACGCGGGGACCGTGAGCCGCCCATAGTCGCGGTTGATGCTCCAGCGCCGCCAGTAGTCGTCGTTTGTCGGATGGGACAGCCAGTCGCGGAAGAAGTGACCGTAGGAACCGGCAAGAGGCGGAAATCCGGCGAGCGGCAGAAACCAGTTCCAACCTTTGATATTGGCAAAGGTGGTGAACAGATCGCCTACGGCCGCATCATCGCCCGCCCGCCGCGCCTGCCGCGACGCCAAATCGGTCGCCCACGACATGGTGAACCCCAGCGCGAGTGCGCCCTGGTTGTAGGTCCACCCCTCGTAATACTCGGAAGCGGTCATCGCCGGACAGACGGTCGTCAGGCTCGGCGGACGCAGCGTGGCGGGCATCAACTGAGTGGCGCCGGCATAGGAGAAGCCATACATCCCGACCTTGCCATTGGCTCCCGGCAACCGCGCCGCCCACTCAATGGCATCGTATCCATCTTCTGCCTCGCGCAGAAAGGGCACAAACTCCCCTTCCGCCGTGCAGCAGCCTCGCGTGTCCTGGATCACCACGATGTAGCCGTGGCGCGCGTACCAGGACGGGTCGGCGTAGGAGATGTTCTCGGCCTGCGTCTTGTCATATGGCAAGCGCATGAGGACGACCGGAAATAGCCCATCTCCTCGCGGTCGGTACACATCCGCGAAAAGAGTCGTGCCATCCCGCGTCACGCAGGGAACATTCCGTTCCAGCGTGACGTCCGGCAGACCGGGGAGTGGTCGGGCGCGATCATTCGCAGGCACCGCAACACCTCACTGGATGAATCTCGATCGACGCTTCGGAGGCGAGCATACGAATCGTCGCCAGCGCCGTCAACGCCGTTTCAGGATTGAACGACGGCACGAGATAAAGAGCCTCAACCTTGTCTTCCCGCCGCCAGCGTTCGCAACTCGTCATCAGAGCGGTCGTTCAGTCCGAGCGCCTCCAGACCACGCGTCTCCGCCGAGAATTCGCGCTGCAGCACGACGGCCGCGAGCGAAACCAGGGCATCCATGGTCGGCGTAGGCACGCCGAGGCGATCGCCAAGCGCCGCCCAGGTCGCCAGACCATACGGAATGTCTTCCGTCAGCCAGCGGGTATTGACCTGCCCGGGTGCCCGCAACGCGGTCAGCATTTTCGACCCGTTGATCGTCGCCCAGAGGTCTCCCGACGGTCCAAATCCCGCCGCATGGAAGGCCGCGGCGACCGGCGTCAGCTCGAGGCCCAGTGCGGCGCCCAGCGCCCGCCGCTCGCGATCGATCGCCTCGATGGCATTGACGACCGAAGGCGTGACACCTTCGTCGTAGAACCAGAATTCGCCGCGGCTGCGCTCGATGCGGCCCGCGTTCATCAGGACCCCGGGCGGATGGACGACCGGATTCAACGCGGAGAGCCCCGCCTCCAGAGCGCTGTGGTATGCCGTCGCACCGGGAAAAAGCGCCTTCAGCACCGGCATGGCTTCTTCCGTTTGTGATGCGGGCTCGATCCCGATGCCCAGCGCGCTGACGGTTCCCCAGATCACCGCTCGGTCCGGTGCGCTCTTGCGACACACGTAGGGAGCCGTATCCGACTCGGCGACGATCACCCCCTCGATGCCGGCTTCCCGCAGTGCCTCGGCCGTCGCCAGCGCCCCGAGATTCCCCGGCAACCACGCCAGAATGTGACCCGGCCGCAGGTGAGGAAGGATCTGCTCCAGAAACGGCTGGTGCGCATACGAGGGAACTGAGCAGACCAGCGTCTCCGACCAGGCAAGCGCCTCCGCGGGATCGGTGGTGACCCCCGCCAGCTTCGCGGCGCCGGTTCTGGCGGCGCCATCGAGATGGATGGTGAGAGAGGATCGAATTGGCTCCAGGATGTGCGCAAATTCTGGATGTTCCCAGAGGAGGACCTCATGGCCGGCAAGCGCCAGATTCGCCGCCATGCTGAACGCGGTATTTCCACCGCCAAGTACAGTGACCCGATGAGCCATACTTCTCCCTTCCCCGATTGGTTATGCTCGGTTCCTCGCCTACCACAGCGACGGGCAAACGATGTGTCGTCCCGAGGAACGAAGGCCCTCGGCGTGGTCCGCCGTAGTAAAAGGCCGACTGTCCCCGCGGCGGCTCGCTATGACACGAGTTTTGCTCGCTGCTGTAGTATCGCCTGCTGCGCGAAGGGCTGGATGAAGCAACCTGCCGTACAACGCGAACGGCCCGGAACGTCAACCCATAGAACCTGTATTGACCACTCTGAAAAACAGGAAACCCGGGCAGGATCACCTGCCCGGGTTTCCTGCAACAGATGCCGGCGAGGTTAGGCCGCCACGTCGGCCGATTTTCGACCCTTGGCAGGGCGCATCACGTAACCAACCCCGCGCACGGTCTGAATCAGGCGCGGCTCACCGCCTTCTTCGAGTGCCTTGCGTACGGTCGAAACGGTAACGGCCAGAACATTTGATTCGCCTCGGAACTGGCCGCCCCAGACTCGCTGCATCACGGTGTCATAGGACATTACCTGGTTGGGGTGTTCCATAAGCACGGCCAGCAGATCGAACTGTTTTGCCGTGAGGAAAATCTCGCGGTCCCCGCGAAACACGGTGCGCGCGCTTGGATCGAGGGTGAGATCCTCGTAGGTCAGCACATCCTTCTGCCGTGGCCGGACTTCCGGCGCTCGCGAACGGCGCATCAGCGACCGCACCCGCGCCATCAACTCCGTAATCGCGAACGGCTTGGGCACATAGTCATCGGCGCCGGCGTCGAGTCCCGCTACGCGGTCCGGCACGGAATCGAGCGCGGTGAGCATCAGAATCGGAATCGGCGCCTGTCCATACGCGGCTTCCATCGCCCGCACGCGGCGGCAAATTTCCATCCCATCAATATCGGGAAGCATCAGATCAAGCACAATCATGTCCGGCGGCGTATCGCGCACGACGGACAGCGCGCCTCGGCCGTCACCGGCGACATCGACCTCGTACCCTTCGAGGAGAAGACTCCGTTGCACCAATCGGGCGATCTCCGGTGAATCCTCGACAACCAACACCCGTGTCATCAGCACTACTCCTCATACCAATCAAGACCTGACTCAGTGGGCTTCCAAGCTGTTATCAGTTGGTCCACCTACCCAATTCGCCAGTCATTGTCGAAAATTGTAAAACCTGCGAATGTCGAACGGTATCACTCATTTGTATGAAATTTTTGAAGCGCAACCGATTGACGTGGCCTTCAACGTCCGCTAAGGTCGCCGCGCGAACGGACTGGCGAGAAACGGCGGAGCGCGGCATGGAGTTCATCTGGGTGGCGATTGGCGGCGCGGCCGGTGCGGCGAGCCGTTACGGCGTCTCCCAGTGGGCCGGGAATCGCTTCGGTTGGTCGTTTCCCTGGGGAACGCTCACCGTCAACCTCGTCGGATCGCTCATCATCGGCTTGCTCATGGCGGTTCTCGCTGCCAGGCAGGCCGATCCGGCCTACCGCTTGCTCCTGGTGACCGGGTTCCTCGGCGGGTTCACCACGTTCAGTTCGTTTTCCTTCGAGGCGTTGGCCTTGCTCGAAGCGCGCCGCTGGGAATCCGCCCTGCTCTACGTCGGGGGCAGCCTGTTGTTTGGCTTGGTGGCTTGCGGCATTGGCTTGGGATTGGGCCGGATCATCTCGCGTTGAGCGTTATAGTTACTCGTTTTTCGTTTGCACCCGCTCGATGCGCAGCGCGAAGACGTTGAGCAACAGCGCGGCCAGCAACACGATCCCCTGCAGTGCCTGCTTGAACGTAATCGGGATATTTGGCAAGAGGTTCAACCCGTTCGACAGAACACCAAAAATCAGGAGACCGAGAACGGTATTCCGCATGCCGCCCTCGCCGCCGAAAAGCGAGGTTCCCCCAAGCACGACCGCCGCAATGGTGCTGATCAGGATGTCTTCTCCCGCTGAGGGGTTGGCGCTGCTGAGGCGGCCGATATAGAGAAGACCCGTTAGACCAGCGGTGAACGCGGAGATGACCATGGTCATCATCACCACGTGTCGGGTATTGACTCCGGACATCTCCGCCGCCTCGCGATTGGCGCCGGTCATGTAGACGTAGCGTCCGAATTTCGTGAAGGACAGAATGAAGTCGCCAACGATCAACACGGCGAGCGCGAACAGCCCAATGACTGGAATGCCGAGCACCTGGCTGCTGACGCTGCCGAGTTGCTTAAGCACCGGCGGCACGTCGAAGATCGGCTTTCCACTGCTGACGAACACTGACATTCCGCGGGCGATCGTCAACATGGCGAGGGTCATCATGAATGACGGGATTCCCACATAGGCGACCATCACCCCGTTTAGGAGGCCGATGAGCAGCGCCACGATCAGCGCCGCTGGAATGCCCCAATTTCCAAGCGATACGACCTCGCCGACCCAGAACCATGCCGCGAGCACCCCCGTCAGGGTCGCCACGGACGCGATGCTGAGGTCGATCTCGGCGCAAAGCAAGACGAAGGTGACCCCAGTCGCCGCCACGGCGATCGGCGCGATCTGGGTCACGATGTTCTGCAGATTCTGGGTGGTCAGAAAGACATCGGTGACAACGCTGAAAAAGATCACCATGACGACCAGCGTCAGCAACGGCGCCAGCAACCGGGCATTGCGGCTGGCCCAGCCGAGTGCCGCCTGCCCTTGCGGACGCCGCGCTTCACCGCCGGGACCGCTCTCCACCCGCGGTACCTCTCCCACCATCCCCTTGTCCTTCTTCCCTAGGCGTAACTCATGAGCAGATCCTTGGTGACCTGCTCGCCGCTAAGTTCCCTGGCGACGTGCCCTTTCGCCATGACCAAGATCCGGTCTGATTCGGCAAGGACGGTTTCCGGCTCAGTCGAGATCAGGATGATGGCGACCCCTTCCGCCTTGAGCGCCTTGATCAGGTCGAGCACCTCACGCTTGGCTCCCACGTCCATGCCTCGGGTCGGTTCGTTGAGAATGAGCACCTTCGGCTGCACCGTGAGCCATTTGGCGAGGACGACTTTCTGCTGGTTTCCTCCGCTCAGATTTCCAGCGGCCAATTCCGGCCGGGGCGGACGGACCCCGGTCCGTTTGACCAGGTCATCCGCAATCCTGACCTCGCGCGGCTTCCGCACAATCCCGCCAACGATGTCATCGAGGTGCGCGAGCGTGATGTTCTTGTAGATCTCATGTCGGGGAAAGATGGTGGCGCGCCGGTTCTCCGAGAGATAGGCGATGCCCAACTTCTTCGCCTCTTGTGTCGTCTTCGGTGCGATGCTCTTGCCATCGAGGGCGATCGTGCCAGAGGTCGGACGCATGCGCCCGAAAATCACCCGTGCCACCTCGGTCATCCCCGCGCCGAGATTCCCGAACACGCCGAGAATCTCCCCGGAGCGCGCCGCAAACGAGACGTTCTCGAACTCGCCCGCGAGCGACAGGTTCTCGACCTCGAGCACGACGGGGTTGGTCGATGCCCGCGGCAGCATCACCCCTCCCTCGTAACTCTCCGCCAGGGTATCCGCGTCCCGGCCGATCATCAACTGGATCAGCTGATGTTTGGTCAGCCCGCGGTTTGGCAGCGTTGCCACGTTCCGTGAGTTCTTCAACACCGTCACGCGATCGGAGACGGCGAGCACATCCTCCAGAAAGTGAGAGATGAAGACGAGGCTTGCGCCGCGGGATTTCAGTTCCGCCATCGCGGCAAAGAGCCGTTTCGCCTCCGGCGCGGAGAGCGCTGACGTCGGCTCATCGAGAACGATGATCGACGCCCCGGAAAAGACGACACGCGCGATCTCGACCAGTTGCTGGGCGCCGAGCGACATCGACCCCAGCCGGTTGCTGACATCGACATCGAACCCGAGCGAAGCGAGGTGCTCCGCCGCCTCCCGTCGCATCCGCTTCCAGTCGATCAATCCGGTGGACGATGTCGGCTGGCGGCCGAGAAAGACGTTCTCGGCCACGCTGAGCGCCGGCATGCAGGACAACTCCTGATAGATCATGCCGACGCCGCGCGCCTTGGCTTCAGCGGGCGACGAGAACTGCACCGCCTCGCCTCGCAGCACGATCTCCCCCTCATCCGGCGTATGCACGCCGGAGAGGATTTTCATCAACGTACTCTTGCCCGCCCCGTTTTCCCCCACGAGTCCGTGGATCTCGCCTGGGTAGAGCGTGAAATTGACGTTGTCGAGCGCGGTGGCGCCGCCAAATCGCTTGGTGACTCCACGCAATTCGAGAATCGGCTGCGCGGGGTCCGCTTCGGGTACGCCGGGCGCGGGAAAAGCACCGGTATCACTGGTCTGTGGCACAGCCATGAACGCAAGCCCTCACCCCGTCACCCGACGCGACATCGTCTCCTAGTACTGCATGTTGTCGTGCAACCAGATGTACCCGAGGGCATTCTGCTTCGTGATCGGTCCACCATCGGTGCGGATGAACTTCGGAATGGTCGAGTCTCCCTCG
Source organism: Thermomicrobiales bacterium (assembly GCA_046328335.1). Classification (GTDB taxonomy): domain Bacteria; phylum Chloroflexota; class Chloroflexia; order Thermomicrobiales; family UBA6265; genus JACCXM01. The sequence goes on along the minus strand of JAXLWU010000003.1, from coordinate 171,196 downwards.
TACCCCTTGTAGTTGTCAGTGCCGGAGACCGTGAAATAGCCTGCCCAAATGGCGCCGCCATGGATGCGCCCGCTCGGGTTGATCACCGAAGCAAGCATCTTGTCCTGCAGAATGGCCTCGCTCGCGTTGCGCAAGCCATCAACACCGACGATCTTGATCTGATCCTGCTTGCCCGCGGCCTCGATGACGCTTTGCGCCGCAAGCGCCATGTCGTCCGAGTGGAAGAAACCGCCCTTGACGTCCGGGAAGCGCTGCAGCAGGTCCTGCCAGAGCGTGGCGACCTGATCGATCTTCCAGTCGCCCGGAGTCTCGTCAACGACTTCGATCTTCGGATACTTGGCAACGGTTTCGTGGAAACCCTGAGCGCGACCCTGCGCCCCGGTGTGCGCCAACTGGCCCTGGGTGTGGATGACCTGCCCTTCGTAGTTCATGGCCTTGAAGAGTTCTTCGGCGACAGTCGAACCCATGTAAATATTGTCCGGCTCGAAGAACGTCAGGTGACCAAAGCTCGCGAATTTCTCCGGGTCCTGAACGAGCCGCGTGTCCATGTCGATCAGCGGCACCCCCTTGGCGATGATCTGGTTCGCCGCGTCGATCAGGGCATCGCTGGCCGATGGATGAACGGCCACGTAATCGAAGTCCTGCGACGCGATCGTCTGCAGGTCCTGTAGTTGCTTCTCGACGCTGAACTCACCATCGAAGGAGGTGACGTCGACGCCGAGGAGGTCGCCGAAGAACTTGGCGACTTCCATGCCATGGGAAACCCACGTCGAACCGGCGCCGACTTCCGAAGTCGCGGCGGTGTACTTTTTCGCCGGCAGATCCTCAGGGAGCAACCCGAGCGACGCCAACCCCTGTGCCGCGGTCGTGCCGCGGCCGACGCCCGTGGCGACCGCGAGGGCGCCGAGCATCGCAAAACTGCCCTTGAACGTATCGCGACGGCGGAAACCCTTCTTCAGCCGGTCGCCAACGAATTCCAGCTCCAGCCCGGCGAGCGGACCGCGCTCCACGATTTCTTCCATCGCTGCAACCTCCACCTGGACTCGACGACGTCCTTGCCGGCGACCACCGCCGGCGTCCCTGTTGCCATGCCCGGTTGCCGCGCCGTTGCCAGCCCGCACTCCGGGATCAGGACCGATGGAAATGGATTGTTCAGGCCTGCCGCCTGCCGTTGACCGGGCTCACGAATAAAACGGCGCCGCAAGAACGTGGCTCCGTCGCTACGTTGACTGCCTGCACCGCGTGCACAAACTTCGATCCCGGTTGCGTGGGGCCGAACGTAGCACAGCATGTGGGCGGGGTCAACGCCGGATTCCGAATAGCCAATCCCATTTGGTTGAGGTGAATGGGGTGAGATCGCGGATTGCATCTCTGAAAGACCTCTCTCATGGAGGTGATTCCGAACGGTACGCAGCCGGCCGCGCAGGTGCGGCACCGGTGTGAACGATCATGTTGATTGCGCTCTCAGACGCGGCAGCACGTCTGCCGCGATCTGCTCCATCACCGGAAACTGCGCTTCATGCGGGGCTTCCATCAGGAACTCGCTCATCCCTGCTTCCCGATAGCGGCCCACGACATCGGCGAAGGCATCGGGTGAAGACCAGGGATCGGCGCCCATCGGGATCGTCCAGCCGTAGAGCGAGCGGATGATTTCGCCAGGATCGCGCCCGATCGCGATGCACGCCTCGTCGAGTCGCACGTTGCGTTCTTTGACCTCGGCGGTTGTTCCGTACGAGTTCCAGCGGTCGGCGAAGCGAGCCACGATCCGCAACATGCGGGGACCATGGGCGCCGAGCGTGATCGGGACCCGCTCCTGCAGCGGCGCCGGGCGAAATGGCGCATCGCGAACCTGATAGTACTCCCCTTCCCAGGTGACGCGATCGTTCCGGAACAGGGTGGCGATCAGTTCCACCGCTTCCGCGAAGCGGTCAACCAGTTCTGGCGCGTCCGGAAACGGCACACCGAATCGTTCGTGTTCTCCCTTGAACCAGCCGGTGCCGAGGCCGAACTCCAGTCTTCCCCCGGAGATGTGATCGACCGTCACCGCCTGCTTGGCCAGCAGCGGCGGATGGCGGAAGGTGTTGGAACTGACGAGAATGCCAATGCGCGGTTTTGTTGTTTTCAGGGCCAGCGCGGCCAGCAAGGTCCACCCTTCGAGGAATGGCAAATCCGGCACGCTTGGCCGCTGGTAGTGGTCCGCGTGCCAGATCGAATCGAACTCGAGATCCTCGAAGACTCGCCAGTGCTGGATCAACGTGTCCCACGGCAAGTTCTGATTTCGCACGACCCCGAACCGCAGTCTGTGACTCATCGTTCCTCCAGCGGCAAGGCAATCGCGGGCCGGCGCCAGTCGCTCCCACGCCTTGACGCGTTCCTCGCGTCCACGTCTGCGACTATCCTTAGCGGCATGGAGACCTCTGTCAATCGTCCCGCGAATTACAGTCCTGGATTGATCGGCCGGACGGCACTAGTTACTGGGGCCGGATCCGGCATCGGCCAGGCCACAGCACTGGCTCTGGCTGAGAGCGGGGCCCGGATCGTGGTGACGGAGTTGGCCGATCGTCTCGATCGCGCCGCAGATACCGTTGCTCGCATCGAAGCCGCCGGTGGGTCCGCCATCGCTATCCCCCTGGATGTCCGTCAACTCCCGCAGATCTCGAACGCCGTCGCATCGGCCGTCGAATTTGGATCGGGCCAACTCGACATCCTGGTCAACAACGCGGGTCTCAACGTCCGGCAGCCGGCGTTTGACGTCACGGAAGATGCCTGGGACCTTGTGCTCGACACCAATCTCAAGGGTCTGTTCTTCATGGCGCAGGCAGCAGGCCGGGTGATGCGAGACGCAACCCCTAGCGGCGGGAGCATCATCAACGTCGCCTCGATCATGGGCCTCATCGGCTACTTCGACCGGGCCGCCTACTGTTCATCGAAAGCAGGCGTCGTCAATCTCTCCCGAGTTCTCGCCATCGAGTGGGCGCCCCATGCGATCAGGGTCAACGCCGTCTGTCCCACCTTTGTCGAGACGCCGCTGACGAAGGTGATGTTCGAGAATGTGGCGATCAAGACCGACATCCTGGATCGGACTCCCACCGGCCGCCTCGCCACCCCGGAAGAAGTGGCCGCCGCGATCGTGTTTCTGGCGAGTCCGCAGGCGGCCATGATCACCGGCTCGGCCATGACGATCGACGGGGGATGGACCGCCGTTTGAGCGTTGGCATGGACCAGGATCACCCGCGGGTTACTATTGTCGGCGGCGGAATCAGTGGCTTGGCCGCCGCCTACCGGCTCACCAGATACCTCGATGGCCGCCTGATAACGCTTGTCGAAGCAAATTCTCGACTTGGCGGCAAGATCAGCACCGAACACATCGGTGAATTCATCATCGAATCCGGACCCGATTCCTTTCTCGCCGCAAAGCCGCGCGGCATCGGTCTCGCCGCAGAAGTCGGGCTGCGTGACGACCTGATTGCCGTCACCCCACGTGGCCACCGCGCCTACGTCCTCTGGCGGAACCGACTCCACGAACTTCCGGAAGGACTGACGGGGCTCGTCCCCACCCGCCTCGGGCCCCTGGCCCGCTCATCGTTGCTCTCGCCCATCGGCAAAGCCAGGGCCGCCGCGGACTACCTGATTCCGGCACGGGAGCTATCCGAGGACGAACCGCTCGGCGGCTTCATCCGGCGTCGACTCGGTGCGGAAGCCTGGGAACGCCTTGTCGAGCCGCTGATGGCCGGCATCTACGCCGCCGATGGCGATGCCTTGAGTCTGATGGCGACATTCCCGCAGCTGCGCCTGGCCGAGCAAACCCACGGCAGCCTGATCCGTGGCGTACTTGCCAACCGGAAACACTCCGCGACGGACCAAGCGCCGAAACCAGCCTTTCTCACCCCGAAGCTGGGATTGAGCCAGCTCGTCGAGGCCCTCACCGAACGACTCTCTCTCGCCGGAGTAACGATATTGACCGACGCGCCAGTCGTGTCGATCACGGGTTCGCCCGGTGCGTTTGAACTCGAACTCGAGCGAGGCCCCACCATCAGCACCGCGGCAGTCATCCTGGCGGTCCCGGCGTTTATCGCCGGAGATCTCGTTTCGGGCTTGGATTCAGCCCTTGCCAACGAACTCCGTGCGATTCCCTATTCCTCGACGGCCATCGTCACGTTCGCGTTCAGGGGCGACCACCTCAGGCATCCGCTCGATGCCCACGGTTATGTCGTTCCACGTGCCATGGGCGGTCCGATCCTGGCCTGCACCTGGTCGTCCCGGAAGTGGCGGCACCGGGCGCCGCAAGGCTGGGAACTGATCCGCGTCTTTCTCGGTCGGACCGGCCAGGATGACATCCTCGCGGCAGACGATCATGCTCTCGTTCGCGTCGCAAGAGACGAACTCGGTACTCGTCTTGGCATTGGTGCCCCCCCTGATCTCCTGCGCGTCCAGCGCTGGCCGCGTGGCATGCCCCAGTACCTTCTTGGACACCGCGAACGAGTAAAGCGGATCGAGGAACTGGCTGGAACTGTGCCCGGTCTGTTCCTGGCCAGCAATGCCCTGTACGGCGTCGGCATCCCCGACGCTATCGCCTCAGGTGAGAAGGCCGCCGATGCGGTCGGGCTCAGTTACCAGGAGTCCTCGCGGCGATCGTCGCGGGCCGTGAGCGCGGATCGTTGAGTCCTGCTCGCGGTCACTCCGCTACAACAACGTCATCACATCTGACCTCAAAACGACCAACACCGTGACGGCAACGTGATACCCTGCATGGATATCCGCGCCATTGCGCCTTTGTTGATTATGCACGCGCAGTCACGACAATGCACTTGAGGAGTAGTCGCGAGATGACAGGATCGGACGTGGCGCCGCCGGCAACGCTGCCTGAGCGCATCAGCGGGCTTGGTCCGCTGGCCGAGAATCTGTGGTGGAGTTGGCACCCGGAGGCCGAGAGCCTCTATCGCCAACTCGACCCGATCCTGTTCGACTCGGTCGAGGAAAACCCGGTCATCCTCCTGCGCGACGTCGATCAGAAGCGGCTCCGGGAGGCGGCAACGAACCCGGAGTACCTGGCCCACTACGATGCGGTTCTCGCCGAGTTCGACGCCGCGTTCTCCGCTCCACCCCGTGCCACCTGGGTGGGGAGCCACCACGAAGAACTGGTGGACCGAACCGTGGCCTACTTCTCCGCCGAATTCGGCGTTCATCCTTCGCTTCCGATTTACTCTGGCGGTTTGGGTGTTCTCGCGGGGGACCACACCAAGGCCTCCAGCGATTTGGGCCTGCCGTTGGTCGCCGTCTCGCTCCTCTACCGGCAGGGCTATCTCCGGCAGCGATTGACGCATGACGGTTGGCAACTCGATGTCACACCGAGCCTCGAACCCGGCGCCGAACCGACGAGCCTCGTGCTGGGCGCGGATGGCCAGCCGCTCCAGGTCGAAATCGTCTTCGACGACCCGACCATGCCGGTACGGCTGCAGATCTGGAAAGTCCAGGTCGGCCGGGTTCCCCTCTATCTCCTCGACGCCGATGTCGAGGGGAATCCCGATTGGACGCGTACGATCTCCTCGCGTCTCTATGGCGGCGACCAGGAGCATCGGCTACGCCAGGAGAAGATCCTCGGCATCGGCGGGGTGCGGGCGCTGCGGGCGATGGAAATCGACCCAGTCTATTGGCATGGCAACGAAGGGCACGCCGGGTTTCACTTACTCGAGCGCGCCCGGGAGTGGGTTGCTCAGGGCCTGACCTTCACCGCAGCGGCAGAGCGGGTGGCAGCCTCGTCCGTGTTCACCTCGCACACACCGGTCCCGGCCGGCCACGATGTCTTCCCACCATTTCTGATCGACCGCTATTTCAGTTATTTCTGGCCGGAACTCGGTTTGACCCGTGACGAGTTTCTTGCGCTCGGCCACCATGACGCCAGCGGCGACGGCTTCAACATGACCGCGCTGTCGATGCGGCTCTCGGACTTTCGCAATGGCGTTTCCTCCCGGCACGGCGAGATCACCCGGGCCATGTGGCATGACCTCTGGCCGGACGTTCCAACGCCGAAGGTGCCGATCACCTCCATCACGAACGGGGTTCACCTGCTGACGTGGCTTTCGGACCCGCTGCAGAAACTCCTCGATGAATGGATGCCGGAAGGTTGGCGTGACCGGTTGCAGGAGCCTGAGACCTGGGAACCGGTACGAGATATCCCGGACGAAGCCCTCTGGTCGGTCAAGATGGCGAACAAGGAGACCCTCCTCGCCTATCTGCGGGAATATGCGCGCCGCCGCTGGACTTCCGGTGAACTCGATCCGAAACAGGTCGTCGTCGGGGCGCCCTTCCTCAAGTCGGATGTCCTGACTATCGGATTCGCTCGCCGCTTTGCGACCTACAAGCGGGCCACGTTGATCTTCAACGACGCCGACCGATTGGCGCGAATCCTCACCAATCCCGACCGCCCGGTCCAGATCATCTTTGCCGGCAAGGCTCATCCCGCCGACGACGGCGGCAAACGGCTGATCCAGGAGATCTTCTGGCGCTCGCTCGATCCTCGTTTTGGAGGCCGCATCGCGTTTGCCGAAGACTATGACATGCTGCTTGCCAGCCGACTGTACGCGGGCGTCGATGTCTGGCTCAACAATCCGCGCGCGCCGCTGGAAGCAAGTGGCACCTCCGGCATGAAGGCCGGAGCCAACGGCGTGCTGAATCTCTCGATTCTGGATGGCTGGTGGATCGAGGGCTGGCAGGCCAACGCGTCCAATGGTTGGGGCTTGGAACCGTCGGAATTGCCGGACGGACCAGGCGATAGCGCCGACGCCGAAGCGATCTACAGCGCACTCGAAAATGAACTCGTGCCGCTCTTCTACGACCGCGACGATCAGGGGTTGCCCCGGAAGTGGATCGCCCGGTCGAGGGAGGCGATCTGCACCATCGCTCCCCGCTTCTCTGCCCGGCGCATGGTCATCGATTACATCACCCGGCTCTATCTCCCGGCATCGGAAGGCGGCGCCAAATGGGTCCGCGAGTCAGTCGGCGCGGGCGGGGATTAGCAGTCGACCTGGACTCTCACACAATCCGGATGAAGACGTGAGGAAATCACCCCAATGACCCAGCCAAAAAGCCCCTCTCCCGGCTCGACGGGAGACTCCTCCCTCCGGCGGAGGGAGGCTTGGGAGGGAGCCATGGGAGGGAGATAGGGTTGGGGTGAGGGTGGCTGCGGCGCCAAGACGGCAGTCAGCCGGATTCCATTTGACAATGGGTTGGGTGGCGGAATCTCACGGCGACAGGCGTTCGATCGTCCAGCCGCTTCCATCCTGTCGATAGCGCAGCCGGTCATGCAGGCGGCTGGGCCGCCCCTGCCAGAATTCGACCTGTTCCGGGACGACGCGATAACCGCCCCAGTAATCAGGCAGCGGAACGGGACCGTCCCCGAAGAGCGCTTCCAGCTTGGCGAATTCGGTTTCCAGGTATTCCCGGCTCGGGATGACCTCGCTTTGGCGAGAAAGATTCGCGCCAATCTGGCTGCCGAGCGGCCTGCTACTGAAGTACTCGCTCGACTCCTCGCGGCTGATCCGCTCCGCGCGGCCCGAAATCCTCACCTGGCGCTCCAACGCGGGCCAGAAAAACGTCAGCGCGGCGCGTGGGTTGGCGTCGAGGTCCCGGCCCTTGGCGCTCTCGTAGTTGGAGTAGAAAACGAAGCCCCGCTCGTCGACGCCCTTGAGCAGGACCACTCGCGCCGAGGGCACGCCCTCGGCCGAGGAGGTCGCCAGGATCATCGCGTTCGCCTCGCCTCCGCTCGCTTCCAGCGCATCTTCGAACCACCGCTTGAACTGCTTCAGTGGATCGCCGTCGAGGTCCGCGAAGTCAAGTCCGGAGCGCTTGTATTCCTGCCGCATCCCACTGGCGTGAAGCACCATCTTCGTCACCTCGACGTTCCTCCGTGGACACCTTCTACGCCCGAGTCTAGCACCAGGATAAGCCCCAATCGTCACCGATTCGGATCGTGCTCACGCCGCGCGATTCCGCCGCCATGAAGCCGTCCGGGCTATCATCGCGCCATGACCGATGCATCGATTCTTGCGCATGATCTTCCGTTCCGGACAGTGCTCGTCGCCAATCGGGGCGAGATCGCGGTGCGCATCATCCGCGCCGCTCGTGATCTCGGACTCAGTACCGTGGCCCTCTTCGGCGATGGTGAAGAGCATGATTTTCATGTCCGCCTCGCGGACGACGCGTTCCGGATCCCGTCGGCTTCCGCCATTCCGTACCTCGATATCCCGGCCATTATCGATGTGGCGAAACGCTCCGGCGCGGCAGCGATTCACCCCGGTTACGGATTCCTTTCGGAAAATGCCGAATTTGCCCTCGCCTGCCAGGACGCCGGATTGGTGTTCGTTGGACCACCAGCGCCCGCCATTGCCGCGATGGGCGACAAGATCGCCTCACGGCGTCTGGCGCATCAGGCAAACGTGCCGGTGGTACCGGGTTCTGATGGCGCGGTCACGACCATCGAGGAGGCGCTCGCCTGGGGCAAGCGCTTCGGCTACCCCGTCGCGATCAAGGCGTCCGGAGGAGGAGGCGGCCGCGGGTTCCGGGTCGCCCGGCACCCGGAGGAGATGGAGACCGCGTTTCTTGGCGCTACCGGGGAGGCGGCTCGTTCGTTCGCGAACCCCGAGGTCTATCTGGAACGCTATCTCGAGCATCCGCGCCACATCGAAGTTCAGATCATGGCCGACGTCTTTGGCAACGTGGTCGCCGTCGGCAATCGTGATTGCTCCCTGCAACGCCGTCACCAGAAGTTGCTCGAAGAAGCGCCCGCCGTCGGACTATCACCATCGACGCGGCAGGCGATGGCCGACGCCGCGGTCGCGCTCGCCCGTGAGGTGAAGTACGTCAACGCCGGCACCGTCGAGTTCATCCTGGCCGCCGATGGCACGTTTGCCTTCCTGGAGATGAACACGCGCATCCAGGTCGAACATCCGATTACCGAGGCGACGACCGGCATCGACCTGGTGCGAGAGCAATTCCTCGTTGCCGCCGGAAGGCCGCTTTCGTTCACAGCGGACCGAGTAGCGCCGCGCGGCCACGCGATTGAATGCCGCATCAACGCCGAGGATCCGGGTCAGGGGTTTGCCCCGGCGCCGGGCACGATCGTCTCGTTTCACGCCCCGGCCGGGATGGGTATTCGCGTCGACACCGCCGCGGCCAGCGGCACGAGAATCCACCCTACGTATGACTCGCTCATTGCCAAGGTGATCGCCTGGGGCCGCGACCGTCCAGAAGCGATCGCCCGGATGCGCCGGGCGTTGCTGGAACTGGAAGTCACCGGAGTCCCGACCACGCGCGATTTCCACCTGCGCGTACTCGATCACCCGGGATGGCGGGACGAGATTGCGGCCACGACGTTCATCGATCGCTTTCCTGACGTCCTGCCGCCTCCCAGCCAGAGTGTGACAAGCCCGGCAACGTCGTCAGAGCCTGCAACGGACCTGACCGCGGTGGTCAATGGTCGTCGCTTTGATGTCCGGATTCATGGCCTTGATCACGGCAGTGCTACCGGCTCGTCCCGCGGCGTGCGACCCGCCCGCATCGGCGCCGGCAACGGGCACACCGCGGGGGCGACCGATGCTTTGTTGCGCAGCCCGATCCAGGGGACGGTGGTTCGCGTGCCACTCCAGGAAGGAAGCGTCGTTCAGCGCGGGCAGACCATCTGTGTCATCGAAGCGATGAAGATGGAAAACGATGTCAGCGCGCACCGTGACGGAGTCATGACTCGCCTGATCGCGAACCCTGGGATGGCCGTGCGCATCGGTGATCCGCTCGCGGAAATTGACTGACAGAGGCCTATACTCCCGATATGGTTGACTCTTCGCCCACCTCGATCTGCACCGACGACCTCGCCGTAGCTGCCCGCGCGTTCGTTCCCGACGCATCACAATGTGAAGCAATTCAGGGACACCCTGATATCGTGAAGGTGCAATCATCGACAGGGACGCGAAAGGTCAGGCAATGGCCAGCGGCCGCCACCCATGGCGATCTCGCATTCGGCCACGAGGTGATCTCAGCGGCGCGCGATTCCGGTCTCGAGACCGTTCCCGCGGTGCTGTCATTGCCAGACTCAAACGAGACGGTTCTTCGTATTGGAACTCGCCTCTTTGATGCTCAGGACTGGTTGCCAGGGCAGCCGCCACCGCGGGCGGAGACATTCTGGCCCGAGGCGAACGACCGGATCGATCTACCAGCAGCGCTCCCGGTACCGCTCTTTGCTCAGGTGATCGCCGCGATCGCCATTGTCCATGGCTCAACCACCACGCTTGCCGCGCAACCAGGGGTTCCCGCGGCACCGATCGCGGCGTTGCCTGACATCGTCCGTCAGGCGCAGGCGCGGCAACTTGCCTCACTGCGCGCGCGCGCCCCGCGTGAACCGGCCATCCAGCGCTGGCTGGCGACCGGAGAACGCCTCTTGGCGGCTGCCGAACCTGTGATCGTCGACGCCACGGCGACCGGCGCCCTCCCGGTCGCCGCGGTCCATCTCGATCTCTGGCCGTCCCACGTCCTGCGATCAGAAGATTCCATCACCGGGCTCCTCGGCTGGGAACGCGCGGTTGCCGGTTCTCCCCTTCTCGATTTGAGCCAGGCGATTGTTCGTCTCAGGGGATGGTCGGAAGAAGCGGTGGAGGCGGCGATTGGCGCGTACAGCGAGCGAGTCGCGCTCCCGCCCGCCGAACGGCGCGTACTCCCCGCGATAGCCGCGCTGGATGCGGTGGCAACCACCGGTCAATTGCTCGTGCAGGCCTATCCAGCCGGGGTTGCGGAGCGTCCGCCCAGTCTGCTTCGCGCCGCCATCGATATGATGCTGCGCTCCCTCACCGAACTCGAGCATGGGCTCACGATCGCGGCCGCGAAGCGTCCGCGCCGCGCACCATTTCGTCACGGCCGACAGCGGCAGCCAGCGAAAGGAGCACCCCGGCGTGGCCGATGAACTCGTGCCGCAGTTGGCCGAACTGCGCTCTCAACACTGCGAGGCCTGCCGTCGCGATTCACCACTGGTAACGCCGGAGGAGGCGGCCGAACTTGGCCCGCTCATTCCAGACTGGGAGGAGCAGATCCAGGAAGGGGTGCCGCGGCTGGTGCGTACCTACCGCTTCCCCAATTTCCGCGAGGCGCTCACCTTTTCCGTCCGCGTCGGCGAGCTCGCCGAGGAACAGGGTCACCATCCGGCGCTGCTGACCGAGTGGGGCCGCGTCACCGTCGCCTGGTGGTCGCGCAAGATCCGCGGTCTCCACCGCAACGATTTCATCATGGCGGCGAAGACGGACGAACTCTACGCCTGATACGGAATCCGGATGAAGACGCGAGGAATACCCACCACTGACCATGCCGAAAGCCCTTCTCCCGGCTCGACGGGGGACTCCTCCCTCCCGTGGAGGGGGACCCCTCCCTCCGGCGGAGGGAGGCACGGGAGGGAGCAGCGGGAGGGAGCCAGGGGTTGGGGTGAGGGTTCGCGCGACGAGACTGCCCTACCTCCCCCTGTCAGGGCTCGACGGGAGAGGGGTTTGGGGTGAGGGTGCGCTTCAAGAAGAGACGGCAGTGACTACCCGCTATCGGTATGAAATTGGCTCATGGGTGACGCATCGACGAGATGCCCGCGCTAGCTCGCGGCCGCACCGCGCACCGAGGAAATCGCGGACGATACCGCTTCTTCCGGCGTCGACGCCACCAGGATCGTGCCGCCGAGCATCTCCGCTTCCGCCAACGCATCAGCCGTAAATCGCTCGGACCAACCGCCAAGGAGCACCACGGAACGCCCCAGGCGCAGCCCGAGGGCGATCTCCGAGAGCGTGCCCCAGCCCCCGCCAACCGCGATGAGCGCTTGTCCGGTCGCCGCGACCAGCGTGTTTCGGGCCTGCCCGAGTCCGGTGCAGATCACGTGATCGACCCAGGGATTCGCCGCGCGGTCGTCATACCCGGGGATGATGCCGATCGTCGTGCCTCCTGCTTCCTTGGCGCCACGACAGGCCGCGGCCATCGCGCCGCCGAGCCCGCCACAAACCAGCGTACATCCGCTTTCGGCGAGCAATGTCCCCACCCTTCCCGCCAGCAGGAGTTCCTCGTCCGACGCGGTGCCGGGAGCGCAAACCGCAATTCTGAGCGCACGCACCGCGACCGCGCTCATTCCGCTTGCTCCGGCGTCTGCCGCAGGGGAAACGCCGCGATCTCCTCGTAGCGGGAGCCGTCACGCCCGAGGTGGCTCCGCATCAGCAGCACCTCGCGCACCGGCACAGCCAGTGACGGCGGCGCCACCGCGGCGCCCGTGGCGCTGTTGACGAACCGTCGCTTGATCGCATCGGCGAGTCCCCGGCCACCCTGGCGGATGTCTTCGGCGCGACGCACGCGGCCGAGTGTGATGTGCGGGTGATAAGGACCAGGTTCTACCGGGAAATCGAATTCGGCCAGCGTCTGTCCAAGGTCGTTCTGTAATGACTGCAGGCGGTGCACGGGACCATGCAACCCCAACCAGAGCACCCGGGGGGCTCGAAAATGGGGAAAGACACCAAAGGCGGCGGTGCGAAGATCGAACGCTTCGTGCGCGGTCACGACCGAAGGCAAGGCGAGGCGGAGGAGTTCCGCCCGCTCCGGCGGCGTTTCCCCGAGGAAATGGAGCGTCAGGTGTGCGGCTTCTGGCTGCGTCCAGCGTACCGGCCATCCCTCCTTCTCGAGTGATGCGATTTCATTCCCGATCAATGTCTTGACCTCAGCGGTCAGCGGCGCCGCCAGGAACAATCGCCACGGCGCATCCACCGCCTGGGTGGCGGAAGTCCGAGCCGGAGTGGAACGCGAGCCAGGTGAAGACATGGCGGGTAGTATAGGAGCCAGGTGTCGAGATTCCTGAAGATCGCGTACGCCGGGACCAGGAGCGCCCGAGGAGCAACGAGCACGATGACGACTGCGACGCTGGGACCACGGGGTTCGTTCAGCGAAGAGGCCGCGCTGATGCGCACCGCTTCCGATCACCTGATCGCGATGTCCTCGTTCCCGGCGCTGGTCTCTGCCGTTGAGACTGGGCTCGCCGACGAAGCGGTGATCCCCATCGAAAACTCGATCGAGGGGTCGGTAAGCACAACGCTCGACCTCCTGATCCACGAGACCTCACTTCGCATCGCCGGCGAACTGGTGCTTCCGGTGCGCCAGTTCCTGGTCACCATTCCGGGGGCGCGGATCGAGGACATCAAGGTCGTCACCTCGCACCCGCAGGGGCTTGGCCAATGCCGCCGCTTCCTCGATCGCTGTCTCCCTGGCGTCGAGGAAGTCGCCGCGCTCTCGACCTCGCTCGCGGTCCAGGAAGTCTCGGAAGGAGGCGACCCCACGCGGGCCGCCATCGGTACGCGCCGCGCGGCGGAGATCTACGGTGGCGCGATCCTCGCGCACGATATCCAGGACGCCAAATCGAATGTCACCCGTTTCGTCGTTCTCGCCCGGGAGGATGCCCCGCCGACCGGTGACGACAAGACCTCGATCGGGTTTCGCGTCAAGGAGAACGTTCCCGGCGTGCTGCACTGGATCCTGACCAGCATCGCGGACGAAGGTCTCCAGATGACGAAGATCGAAAGCCGGCCGACAAAAGGATGGCTCGGCGAGTACGTCTTCCTCGTCGATATCGAAGGACATCGCGTCGATCCACGCGTAAGCAACGTGCTGGACGAGATCGCCGAGAAGAGTCTGATGTTGAAGATCTTCGGCTCGTATCCGCGATTTCCGTTCGAATCGCTGCGGGCCGCATTGGACGCGGGCCAACCGCTGGACTGAACGCCGCCGGGCCGAATGGGCGGTATTGCGTGCTACCGCGGTCGTCGTCCAACGCCCAGCCTGCGATTGCGCCCGTGCAATTCTTCATGTCATGGTGCGTGAGCACAGGCAGCGTGTGAAAGGTCCCAAGACCAATGCGGTTGCTGATTGACGATTCGTTCGCTACGTCGGTCTTCACGGCGCCTGTCCGCTCCGGCTGGATTTCCGCCCCAGGTGGATTGGAAGTCTCACTCGTTCCTCGTTTGAATGGCGCTGCAATCGACGCAGACTCGGCAGCACTGGCGCCCTCGACCGCGCTGACACGGCTCGCAACCTCTCATGTCGTGATGCGAGATATCGCGGCGATCTCCCAGGGGGTCGGCGACATCGCGCTGCGCACCCCGGTGCGGCCCGACGAAATCGATCAGTCCCCGGTGCGGCTCTTCGACGCGGGCGACCTCGCGGAGACGTTGGCGCGCGCGGTCCTCGACCGCTTTTATGGCATCACGCCGACAACCTGGATTCGGGACGATACATCACCCGAGGCCGCGCACGCGCAGGTCGTCATCGTCGAGGGCGCCGAAGCGTTGCGTGAACCCGAGGGCGGGTTCAGCGAAGACCTGGCGCGTGCCTGGTTCATTCTCACGGCTTTGCCGGTGGTAACGCATGTGGCGCTCGCCCCTCGCTCGGCTCCGGCAACCGCGGTGAATCTGGTGACTGGATTCCTGGCGCAACTGCGTGACACCGGTCTACGTCGCCGGGGTGAATGGATCCCCACCCTGGTCGATCGGGAGGATGTCCCACGGGATCGCGCCAGCGCCTTCTGGGCGGCACAGCGCTTGACACTGACCGCGGACGACGAGCGAGCCGTGATCGCCTTGTTGCGCGACGGCAGCGCCAATACATTCGGCGTGAATCTTGCAAGCGTTCAATTCATCTGTGGGTCGGAGCTGGTCTGAACCCCGCGACGGGAGGCTACGCATGGTGCGAGAACTGAGTCAGTTCGAGAACTACCTGGTCCATGAATTCGTCGACGACTACGTCGATGGCATCATGTCCCGGCGCGATATGGTGCGCCGGGTTCTCCATATCACCGGCGGGGTGGCCGCCACGGCGACGATTCTCACCAGCCTTGGCGTGCCGGTCGCTTCCGCTCAGGAAGCCACCCCGCCGCCAGCGCCGACCCCGACGGGACCGCGGAGTTCGGTTAGTGTCGCGGAGAATGATCCGCGTGTAACCGCTGCCGACATCACATTCCAGGGCCTGGATGGGGCCGAGATAAGGGCCTATCAGGCGATGCCATCGTCCGGAGACGGTCCTTTCCCGGTCGTCCTGATTTGCCATGAGAATCGGGGATTGACCCCGCATATTCGGGATGTCGCTCGCCGTTACGCGGCTCAGGGGTATCTCGCCTGCGCCGTCGATCTGCTCAGTCGTGAGGGTGGTACGGGAGGGGTCGCCGATCCAGCGGAGATTCCGGCGTTGCTCACCCGCCAGGCCGATCCGCAGCGTCATGTCGACGACTTCAAGGCGGCGGCCGCCTTCTACGCTGCGGAGCCTCATGCCGACGCCAATCGCATGGCGATGACCGGCTTCTGTTTTGGCGGCGGCATCACCTGGCGTTGCGCAACCCAGATGCCCGAATTGAAAGCCGCCGCTCCGTACTACGGCCCGCCGCCGCCACTCGAGGATGTGCCGAACATCAAGGCCGCGGTGCTCGGGATCTATTCCGATGATCCCGATGATTTTGCCAACGAAGGCCGGGATGAACTGATCGCGGCGCTCGATGCCGCCGGGATCACGTACCAGATCAATATCTACCCGGGCACCCAGCACGCCTTCCACAACGATACCGGTCCGCGCTGGAACGAGGAACAGGCGCTCCAGGCATGGCACGACACCCTCGCCTGGTTCGCGACCTACGTTCTTGGTGCCTCCGGCACGGCAACGCCTGTCGCCTGATCGGGACCTGGATCCTCCGATCCGCGACACGTGCCGCGGCAGCAACAGCCTCCGGTCAAGCCTGAGTGACCGGAGGCCATGTGCTGGTTCCGGGTTGCGCTTGCGTCCATTTGATGTCAGGCTACGCTGCTGACAGACCGGCAGTTCTCCTGACTGGCCTGCCGCGACAACATCGATCTAACTGCGCGGGACATGAAATGGACGGAAACCGGTTTGACATACTGACCCGCTCTTTTTCCGCACCTGGCTCGCGGCGCAAAGCCGTCGCCCTGCTCGGTCTTGCCTTTGCCACATGCGGGGACCGTCAAAGCGACCCCGCTGCGGCAGCCACGTCGGCGAACAGGAAACAGTGCCGGCAGACCGGGCAGCGCTGCGGGGCCGGGCGAAGATGCTGCGGCCGGAATTCCTGCGTAGACCGGGCCTGTTGCCCCAAAGACCGCCTCTTCGTCGAGTGTTCGATTGACTGTCTGTGCCGCAGGAACCACGATTTCTGCTGTGCTGGGACGAAGCACGCATTTCCGACCTGCCAGAACAAGCATTCTCACGCCAGGGAATTCTGCTGCCCGGAGGAGAACGTGTGCGGCGATTTCTGCTGTGACCCCGTCACCCGCCGCTGCGACAATGGCGTCTGCGTCTGCAAGGATGAGTTCGTTTGCAACGTCAGCCTCTGCTGCCCTGAAGAGTGCCGCTGTGACGCGGTGCTGGGCTGCGTGCTGAAATCGGACGGCACCATGTGTCCTTCCGGCTCCGGGGGATTTCAGCGAGTTCGCCGCGCTCCGCTCTCTCGATAGCAACGTCGCCAGTCCGCGAGTATGGATCGTTCGGGAACGCACCGCCAACGCAGCCGCGGCACATCTAGAGGCGTTACCGCGACGTAAAAAGTGTGTCGTCCCGAGGAACGAGGGGCCTCGTCGTGGTGCTCCGCCGGGGCGAAACGCCAAGTGTCCTCGCGGCGGCTCAGCACGACACAGACTTTGCAGGCCGCACTAGCTGCGAGGTTTACGCTGGGCAGTTTCCCTGACCGGACCGGGGCGCTGAAGTGAATGAACCGGATCTCCCCACCGGAACTGTCGCCTTTCTCTTCACGGACATCGAGGGGAGCACGCGGCGTTGGGAACGAGATCCCGCAACGATGCGGCGCATAGTGGACCGCCATTTCGAGCTTCTCGATTCAGCAATCGCGACCCATGGTGGCATTCGCTTCAAGACGGTGGGAGATGCCGTGCAGGCCGCATTTCCCACGGTCGCGGCGGCGGTGAGCGCGGCTCTCGACGGCGAACGCGCGCTCCATGCCGAGTCATGGCTCGACGGTCAGCCGCTGCTGGTCCGGGCCGCCGTCCACGTCGGTGAGGCAACACCGGTTGGACGGGATTACCTTGCGCCTGCGCTGAACCGGCTCGCCCGTTTGCTATCCGCTGGTCACGGGGGACAGATTCTCCTGACTGATGCCGCGGCGAATCTTGTCCGCGCGAGTCTGCCCGCGGGGGCGGCACTCCGCGATCTCGGTGTCCACCGGCTTCGAGATTTGACCGATGCGGAGCCCGTGTTTCAGATTGTTCACCCCGATGTTCCGCATGAGTTCCCACCCCTCCTCTCGCTCGACCGCCAACTGCACAATCTGCCCGCGCCCGCGAACCCGCTCATCGGGAGGACGACCGAACTCGCGCAGGTCACGGATCTTCTCAACGAACCCGCCGTGCGGCTTCTGACGCTGACCGGTCCCGGCGGCGTAGGCAAAACACGCCTCGCGCTCGAAGCGGCAATCACGGACTTCAGTGCCTTCCCGGACGGCGTCTGGTTCGTCGATCTTGCCTCGATTCAGGACCACACGCTGGTGCTGCCAGCGATCGCGCGGGTCTTGGGCGTCCGGGAGGGCGACGGCCGTCCACTCCCCGATCTCGTCGCCGACTATCTGAAGCCCCGGACCCTTCTGCTGGTACTGGACAATCTCGAACATCTCCTGAGGGCGGCTCCCCGTATTGCCGAGTTACTCGCCGCGGCGCCTGGACTGCGCGTACTCGCAACCAGCCGGGCGCCGCTGCGCATTCGCGGCGAACGGGAGTTCGCGGTGCCGCCATTGGACGCGCCAAGCGCCAGTTTCGGCACGGCCACGATCGCGTCGGCACTTGATTCAAATGCGGTCCAACTCTT
Source organism: Thermomicrobiales bacterium (assembly GCA_046328335.1). Lineage (GTDB taxonomy): Bacteria > Chloroflexota > Chloroflexia > Thermomicrobiales > UBA6265 > JACCXM01. The sequence goes on along the minus strand of JAXLWU010000003.1, from coordinate 153,331 downwards.
CGTCGATCGGGCGCGAGCGGCGAGACCGGCGTTCGACGTGACCGAAGACAATGTCAACGCGGTGGTCGAAATCTGCCGCCGGCTTGACGGATTGCCACTGGCGATCGAGTTGGCCGCGGCCCGCGTGCGCGTCCTGCCGCCCAGGGAACTCTTGACCCGGCTCGAAGACCGGCTGAAACTCTTGTCGAGTGGTTCGCGCGATGCTCCGGCGCGGCAGCAGACGCTGCACGCCGCCATCGCCTGGAGTCACGATCTCCTCTCGGAAGAAGCACAAATCGCATTCCGCCGGTTGGCGGTCTTTGCCGGCGCGCCAACGCTGACCTCCATCGAAGCCGTCGTCGATATCGAGGCGTCGGCTGCAACGTTTGACGCCGTTGCCTCCCTTGTGGAAGAAAGCCTTCTCCAACAGACAATCGATGCGACCGGTGAGTCGCGATTTGGCATGTTGCAGACCATTCGGGCCTACGCCCAGGAGCAATTGACGCAATCCCTCGAATTGCAGGTGGTGTGCGAGCGGCATGCCGGTCATTTCTTAGCGTTTGCCGATGTGGCGAGACCGGATCTCACGGGATCGCGGCAGGGTGAACTGCTCGCGACGTTTGAGACCGATCACGACGAGTTCCGTGCCGCGCTCCGCTTCCTCATCGGGGACCAAGCCAGCCAACGGGCGTTCCGCCTTGCCGGAACACTCTGGTGGTTCTGGTGGCTCCGCGGCTACCTAAGCGAAGGGATGGCCTGGATGGAACAGGTCCTCGCCCTCCCGGGAGAGGTGCCCATTCCCGATCGCATCGCAATCCTCACCGGCGCGGGGTCGATCGCCGAAGCACAGGGCAACTACACGCGGGCGATCGCATTGCACGAGGAGGCGTTGCGGCTGGCGGAGACCGCCGGAGATGATCACGAAGCGGCCCGCGTTCAGTTGGCGCTTGCCGTGATCGCCCAGGACCACGGTCATTTCGACGCGGCACGCCAGAAGTTCGAGGCGGCTTTGCCACGGTTCCGCGCCGCGAACGATGACGCCGGCGCCGCGCAGGCGCTGGTCGGGTTGGGAACGGTCGCGGCGCAAAGAGGCGACACAACGGCCGCATCGCTGCATCTGACTGAAGGTGTTGCCTTGCTTCGCGCACTCGGTGACGCCTGGGGACTCGGGACGGCCCTCTCCAATCTCGGGAGACTGGCGTTCCTGAACGGCGACCTTGATCAGGCCGTCCAGTGCTATGACGAAGCGTTGGGCATCTTTCGCGCTGTTGGCGCTCGCGCCAGCGAAGGACTCCTTCTCTCCAATCTCGGAGAAGTCAGGTTCCGCCGCGGCGACTTCCAACAAGCCGACGACCTCTACCAACATGCGTTGGTCCTGTTGCAAGAGATCGGCGATCAGCGGGCTATGGCATCGACGCTGGTGACGCAGGCCGAGATCGAGATCGGCCGGGAGGCGTTCGATTTGGCGGCCTCGTTGCTCGAGGAGGCAGCGACGCTCTCCCGCGCAACCGGGGATACGGAGGGGATGGCGCGCGGACTCGAAGTCTTTGCCACGCTCGCCGCTGCCCGACACGAATTCGACAAGGCCGCAAGAGCGTGCGGCGCCGCCGCGTCGCTCCGGGAACACATCGGCGCCCCGCTCGCCCCGATCTATGTCTCAGAACACGACCGGCTGGTCGCGACGATACACTCCGAGCTTGGCGATGAACCGTTCCGCCGCGCCGCTCTGATTGGGGCGTCCCTGAGCCCAGACGATCTGCCCGTTGTCTTCTTTCGCTGAGTTGAGCACCTGTTGCACTGAATCCTGTTGAAGACTTGATCTTTGACCAGGATGGTGAGCCCCTCTCCCGCCGGGAGGGAGAGGGGTTGGGGTGAGGGCCGGCGCTGCATGAAAACGGCAGTCATCATCCAGATTCCGTAGGGTTCGCGCGGATTGATTGACATGGTTCCAGTCGTTGCTTCCGGCCGGAAGCAACGACTAGGGACGGTTCGCTATCGTGGCACGATCGGCAGGATCAGGCGTGAAGGATGGTTCTGATCGTGGTAGACCGTTTGGATTGCCGGTACCATCGCTGCGTCTTCACCAAGCGTGTGTCCGGTGTTCAAATTGCGGTCGAATCGCGGGAAATTGCTGCTGCTTACCTCCAGCGCGATGCGGTGCCCCCGCTTGAAAAGATTGCTCGTGGCCCAGAGATCGATCACGTACTCGGTCGGCTCCCCGGGCGTGATCGGGCGCGCCTTGTCAGTGCCGAGCCGGTAGCGGGCGCGAACGATGCCGTCGGTGAGATTCTGTGTGTATCCGTCCGGCGCGATGTCGACCACCTTGCCCGTGAAATCGGTATCCACCGCCGTGGTCGCCGCCCAGAGGTGGAGGCGCACCGGTCCCGTTACCTCGACATCCTGCTCCAACGGCGGTGTGGTGTAGACGAGCACGTCGTTCCGTTCCTCGACCGAGCGCTGGTCGAAAGCGCCTGGAGCGAATTGGGCCGGGTAGCAGCAGAGTTGACCACCAACGGACGGCACGGCGTGGAACGGATCGTAGAGGAACACATCCGGCCGGTCCCCGCTGGGAGTCGTCGTCGCCAACGTGCCATCGCCGGCAATCGAGTTCGCGTTGCCATCACTACCCAGGAAGAATTCGGTATTCACGGCGCGAGCCAGCGGCCATTCGTTCTCTGACCGCCAGACGCCCTCGCCCATCACCCAGATCCTGGCCGGCGGTTCGCTGGAGTACCCGTCGTCGATCCCGCGCAGCCAGAAGTCGAGGAAGCGGAAGTATTCCCGGTCAATGTCCATCGTCAACGGCGATAGATTCTGCCCGGCGCGCAGGCCGAAATCGAACGCTCCCGATTGCGGCTGCGGTGGGGTGGTGTGCGTCCAGGGGCCCAGCAGGAGGCGACTTCCGGTCCGCGCCGCTTCGGTTGCGCCTTTCGCCCGCACCCCACTGAAGTTGCGCAAGGTGCCGTCGAGGAAGATGTCGTACCAGCCACCAACATTCAGCGCGGGAACCTGGATCTTCTCGTGCCGGTCCTCGATGGAGACGCTGGTCCAGAAGTCGTCCCGGGTGGCATGCGACAGCCAGTCGGCGAAGTACGGTGTCCACTCCGGGTTGACCGGGAAATCCTTGAGCGGCAGCGTGCGTGCCGTCTCGCTCATGTGGTCGACGGCGTCGATGGTCTTCTCGCGCCACGCCTCGATGTCGATCGCTGGATTGCGATCGTGGGCGCGGATCATGTCCGCCGAGGTCAGGAACGGCAGCACCCAGTTGCACATGAAGCCCCACTGGAACGCGCCGCCCTGGTAGGTCCACCCTTCGTAATAGTCAGAGGCGGTGAAGATCGGGATCATGCATTTCAGGCCCGGTGGCGTGCCAATCGCGGCCAGCCACTGCACCGCGCCAACGTACGACGTGCCGAACATCCCGACGTTGCCGTCCGACCATGACTGCGCCGCGCACCACTCCACCGTGTCGTACCCATCCGGGATCTCCTGGTGAAACGGATTGAAATCGCCGTCGGAGCGATAGCGGCCTCGGCAGTCCTGGATCACGACGACATACCCACGACTGACCGCTTTCAGGAGATCGACGTGGAGCGGCGCCAGGCCGAGAAGTTGCTTGTTGTAGGGCGTTCGCTGGAGGAGGACCGGACGGCGAGCGTGATCGGCGGGCCGATAGACATCGGCGCGCAATACCGTACCGTCGCGCATCTCAACCGGGACATCCTGCTCGATCTGGACCGAAACAGATTCCGCCACTGTCCGCACCTTTCCCAAGCCGGTGGCCGCCCGCAAGACGCCCCCCGACAAACGCTTCGCTGAACGCCATTTCGGTAGCGTCGCACCGATCGCGCTCCCCGGCAAGAGCCAAAGCAGCGGCCCCTCGACGTCCGAACGTCGCCTGCTCATGCGACGTCGCAGGCAGCAGCAACGAGGACGGCCTTGCGGTCGTCCTCGAACGCGAATGTTTGAATTGCGCCGATGGAAGGAAATGCTATCCCTTGACCATGCGATTGCGGAGTTTGCCGAGTCCTTCGACCTCGACCTCGACCACATCCCCGGGCACCATCCACCTCTTCTCGGCGGTTCCCATGATCACGCCTTCCGGCGTGCCGGTGATGATCACGTCACCCGGTTCCAGCGCAATGTGCTTGCTCACATAGGCGATGATCTCGGCGCAGGAGAAGATCATGTCGGCGGTGTTGGAGTTCTGCCGAAGTTCACCGTTCAGCCATGTCTTCAGCGCCAACGCCTGCGGGTTCGGCACCGCATCGGCGGTGACGAGATATGGGCCAATCGGCAGGAACCGTTCCAGGGTCTTCCCCAGCAACCACTGGCTCGTGCGCATTTGCAGATCGCGGGCGCTGATGTCATTTGCCGTGGAGTAGCCAAAGACCGTCCCGAGCGCATCGGTCTCTGAAACGCCCTTCGCCCTCTTGCCAATGACGATTGCCAGTTCCACTTCGTAGTCGTACTCGACCGCGACGTCCGCGAGCGGCACATCGTCACCGTGGGCGGCGATCGTATTGGTGAACTTGGAAAAGAGCACCGGCGTCTTGGGAATGGCCGCGCCGGACTCCTCGGCGTGCTTGCGATAGTTGAGCCCGACGCAAATGATCTTGCCTGGAGCGGGAACCGCCGGCCCCAGTTTCAATGACGACTCATCGCGCAGCCATGGCGCGTTGAGTTCACCATATTCGCCAGCATGATCGGCCAGTCGCTGCAATGCCTCGACCGCGCCAGCGCCGCTGGCAATGGCGTCGTCCATCGAACCTGGCACGCCATCGACCCCGAGCGCAGCAGCAGCGGCGGCATCGATGACACCTCGATGTGTCAGGACGCCGAGTCTAAGTGCCCCACCATCGTCGAACGTGAGCAGAATCACGAGTTCCCTCCCCACCTCACCATGAACCGCCTCACTGGGTTGCGCTCGCCGCTACCCGGCCATCCCGGCGCCAACCGGCATCTGCGCCAGCGCGCCATGTCGCTCCGCGAAGCGGACGATTCGCCGGCAACCCTCCGCGAGGTCCTCGTCAGCGGTTGCCAGCGAGATCCGCACCATGCCTTCGGCCACATCACCGAAAGTCGAACCCGGCGCCGCCGCGACGCGTTCTTCTTCCAGCAGCAGTTTCGAGAGTTCCCGGCTCGGAATTTTCGCGCCTCGCAGATCGACCATGGCGTAGAAGGCGCCTTGGGGAATGGTCGGCAGGAGACCAACCGGTTCCAGAATCTCGCGGACCAGATCGCGCCGTCGTTGATACGCCTGCCGCATCTCCTCGACCGCATCCTGCGGACCCCGCACCGCTGCCTCCGCGGCAGCCTGCGATGGCGCGGATGGGCACGAGACGAGCGCCTCCTGGATCTTGCCGCACAGGGCCACCAACTCCGGATTGGTGATCGCCCAGCCGATCCGCCAGCCGGTCATGGCGTAACTCTTCGAGGCGCCGGAGACGGTGATCACCCGTTCCGCGTCGAACTTCGCCGCGGGAACGTGCTTGCCGGAAAAGATCAGATCCTCGTAAACCTCGTCCGAAATCAGCCAGAGATCATGCTTGCGGGCAACCTCGACCAGCGCCCGCACGGTTTCCTCGGGGAAAACGGCGCCGGTCGGGTTCGAAGGATTGTTGATGATCAGCGCCTTTGTGCGCGGCGTGATTCGCGCTTCGATGTCGGCGATTTGCGGCAGGTAGCCGTTCTCCGGCAGCAGTGGATACCGCACCGGCTCCGCGCGCGCGAGTCCGATCATCGACATGTAGTTCGGCCAGCCCGGATCGGGGACGAGGATTTCGTCGCCCTCTTCAGCGATCGCGGCCACCAGCGCCGCCAGCGCGTTCACCGCGCCCGCCGTAACGAGCACTTCCGCCGGAGTGACGGGACGCCCAAAGCGCTCGGTGTAGCGCTCCGCGACCGCGGCGCGAATACCGGGCAATCCGGAGTTCGGCGTGTACTTGGTGGTTCCCTGGTGTGCCGCGTTGGCCGCGGCTTCGATGATGTGCTTCGGGGTGTTGAAACTCGGCTCGCCGACGACCAGGACGATGACGTCATCCATCTGCCGGGCCATATCCATGACTTCGCGAATTCCCGAGCGCGGCAATCCCTGCGCCAACGTCGACCGTGATTTCATTGCTACCTACTCCCGGAACATGATCAACCGCCGGACTCTCTGCCCCGAATCGCTATAGTAGCGTGCGAAGCCATCGAAACGCGGAATTGGCGGCGAAACACAACCGTCCCGGAGTTTGCTGTGAGGATTCGTGATATCCACGCGATCGGACTGCGCGGGGCTACCCCGAAGGGGGGCTGGACCGAAGAACTCCAGCCCGAAAGCACCGTCCACACCATGGTCTTCGTCCGCACCGATGAAGGCGTCACTGGTGTCGGTAGCGTTTTCACCAGTTCCGATCTCGTACGGGGCGCCCTCGCGGTGATGGAGCCGCTCTATCGCGGTGAAGACGCGCTCGAGCCGGAGCGCGTCAGCGAGAAACTGCACCAGAACACCTTCTGGCTCGGAAGGGGCGGCAGTCTCACCCACACCATCAGCGGCATTGATATCGCCCTCTGGGACATCCTCGGTCAGGCCACGGGTCAGCCGGTGGGCCGGCTGCTTGGCGGTCGTTACCGTGATCGTGTCCGCCCGTACGCCTCGCTCCTGATGGACGAACCGGGGATCATGGCTGACCATGTCGCGGCCGTGGTGGCGCGCGGATTTCGCGCCGTGAAGATTGGCTGGGGTCCCTTCGGCCGCGTGCGCGACGAACTGGACGAGGAGATCGTCCGCGCCGCGGTGGAGAACGTCGGCGAGAACGGCGTACTGATGGTCGATGCCGGCGGCAGCGATGGGTTCTGGCCGAATGGGCTCAAGTGGGCGCTCCGCACGGCCGACATGCTCGTTGACTACGACGTGGCCTGGTTCGAGGAGGCGCTGCGCCCTGATGCGCTCGAAGACTACGTCGAACTGCGGCGTCAGTCCCGCGTCCCTATCGCTGGCGGCGAGGTCCTCACCCGCCGCCAGTCATTCGTTCCCTGGCTACGCGCCGGCGCCTTCGATGTGGTCCAGCCCGATGTCACCAAGGTCGGCGGCATCTCCGAGGAACGGCGCATTGGCTGGATGGCCCAGGAGCATAGCATCCGCTTCATTCCGCATGGGTGGAATACCGCTGTCGGCCTCGCCGCCGATCTCCATCTCGCCTCGGCGTTCCCTGATACCAATCTCGTCGAGTACATCGACGGCTCGCCGTACGTCGATGAACTCGTGGCAGAACCGTGGCAACTCGACGCGGATGGCATGCTCGCTATTCCCGATCGCCCCGGTCTCGGCATAACCTTGAATCTCGATGCGGTGGCGAAATACGGCGACGCGCCGCTGCCCGACTGATGCGCGTCGCTCTCGCAACCACTGACAGCGATGGGTGCAGCCGGTGTCGTTCCGAGGAACGAGGAACCTCGGCGTTCAGATCGGCCATAACGAAACGCGAGGTTCCTCACCCTCTATGGGAACCGCGCCTTGTCATCGCGACGATACGCGCGCCGCATAGCGATGCATCCCTGAACGTGGGTTCGCCGTGACCGGATCAACAACTTCTCCAGCTGTTCCCCATCCGCTTCTCCCACCCCCGTGGGACGACGATTCCGCGCGGAGTCCGCGCATTCGGGATGTCCGCGTCATCCTGACCGCCCCGGAAGGTATCCGGCTGGTGGTGGTGAAGATCGAGACCGACGAACCCGGACTCTACGGACTCGGCTGCGCCACCTTCACCCAACGCCCGCTCGCGGTTGCCGCCACTATCGACGACTATCTCAAACCGCAAGTCATCGGCCGCGCCGTCCACGACATCGAAGACATCTGGTCGATGCTTTCCCTCAGTGGCTACTGGCGCAGCGGGCCCATCCATTTCAACGCCATGTCCGGCATCGATATGGCGCTCTGGGATATCAAGGGCAAACTCGCCGGGATGCCGCTGTACGACCTCCTCGGAGGCCGCTGCCGCACCGCCGCGACGGTCTATGTCCACGCGTCGGGCCGCGACGCAATGGAGGTCGAAGACGCGGCGCGCGCATTCCTGGAGCGTGGCTTCACCCTCATCCGCTGCCAGGTCGAAATCCCGGGGACCGCGACGTACGGCATCGACCGCCATGACGACGATCCAGTTCCTCTTTATCTTCAATTGCGACAGGATCCCTGGCATCCCGAGGCATACGCCACGTCGATCCCGTCCCTGTTCGAGCATCTCCGGAACGCGCTCGGCCACTCGGTCGAACTGCTCCACGACATTCACGAAAGAGTGCCGCCGATCACGGCAATCGGCTTGGCCAAAGCCCTGGAGCCCTATCGTCTCTTTTTCCTGGAAGACCCGTTCGCGCCGGAAGACCTCGGCTATTTCGGCCAACTGCGGCAGCAGAGCGCGATCCCGATCGCGATGGGCGAACTCTTCGTCAACGTGAACGAGATTCTTCCGTTGATCCAGAATCGCCTGATCGATTTTCTGCGCGTCCATCTGTCGGCGATCGGCGGCATCACCCCCGCGCGGAAATTGGCCGCGCTCTGCGAGTTCTTTGGGATTCGCACCGCCTGGCACGGCCCGGGCGACGTCTCGCCGGTCGGGCACGCCGCCAATCTGCACCTCGATCTGGCGTCGCCCAATTTCGGTATCCAGGAGGCGCATCTCTTCACTGATGTCTGCCGCGCCGTGTTTCCCGGATCGCCGGAAATTCGGAACGGGATGATGTGGGCTAACGACCTTCCCGGTCTCGGCATCGACCTCGATGAAGCGCTGGCCGCTCGCTTCCCATTTCCGACGCATCCCCTCAACGGCGCATGGCCGCCCGTCCGCCTGCGGGACGGAACGATGCAGCGGCCGTGAAGCCATTTCCTGCCACGGTTCTTGCTGATCGAGGAGTGCTGTCCGAGCCAAAGTCACGTTCGACAGCGCGTACTCTTCACCCGCGCTTGCCGCTACAGCGACGTGCAATAGTGGTGTCGTGCAGGCGAACGCCATCGGGGTCGTCCCGACGCAGGAGGGACCTCGGCGCGGTAGCGAGCGATCATGACCGCCGAAGTTCCTCGTGGCGGCTCGTGATGACACACCGTTGGCACACCGCTCTCGCCAAATGACCCCATCCCTACCAGTTCGTATAACTCCCGTCCCGCCGTTTCCAGTGCGGCGCCTCGCTCCATTCGTAAGCGTGGTCCGCGACCGCGTCGACATTGAATTCCACGCCTAGCCCAGGCGCCGTCGGCAGCGGGAATCCATCTCCTTCCAGCGCGGGCATCACCGGGAACAGATCGGGCGGGAAATCGGCGGCTACCCGGTGCTGATATTCGATCTGGGCGAAGTTGGGCAGACTCGCCGCGAGATGGATAGTTGCCGCGGTGGTCACGGGTCCCAGTGGGTTGTGCGGCATCACATCGACGTAATGCGCTTCGCACCAGCCGGAGACCTTTTTCGCCTCGGTCAATCCGCCAATATTCGAGACATCGATTCGAGCGTAGTTCAGCAGTCCCTCCTCGATGAATGGCGCGAAGACCCATTTGCTGGAGAACTCCTCGCCAATGGCGAAAGGGACCCGCGTCATGCTGCGCAGTTGCCGGTACGCCGCCGCGCTCTCGGCCCGGATCGGTTCCTCGACGAACTGGAGATGCAAATGCTCCACCCGCTGGCAGAAGATCGCGGCTTCCGCGACCGACAGCCGGTGGTGAAAATCGATCGATAGTTCGACGCCGGAGCCGAGTTCGCGCCGCAGTTCCCCGAGCCAGTGCACCGCGAGGTCGATCGATTCGAACGGCTCGTAGATTTCGCCAGTCTGACCGACCCAATGCGCCCCCGGCATTCCAGGAACGAAGCGCATATATCGCCAGCCCGCATCGTTCAGCGCCCGCGCCTGTTCGACAACCTCGGGCCCGATCAACAGCCCCGGGGTGGCGAAGCACTGGACCCGTTCCCGGCAAGCGCCGCCAAGCAGCTGGTAAACCGGGACGCCGAGCGACTTGCCGAGAATGTCCCAGAGCGCGATATCGATGGCGGAGATGGTCGCCGCGCTGATCTTGCCCCCCTCGAAGTAGGCGCCGCGGTACATCGTCTGCCAGAGATGCTCGATCCGGCGGGGGTCCTCGCCGATCAGGAAGCGGCTGTAGTGCTGAAGCATTCCCAGCATCGCGTGCTCCCGCCAGGAGATTCCCCCTTCCCCGACACCGCGGATCCCCTCGTCGGTCTCGACGACGACGATGAATTGATTGCGAAAACCCACCTTGACCGGAAACCCATGCACCCCCGTGATCTTCACAGCCGCCCCTTTGTGTCTTGTGGCCGAAATCAATGCACGGCATAGGATCATATCGGCATGAGGCGACGCGCGGAAGAACGGTTCGCGGGATGCCGGAATTCAAGCCAAGAACGTGAGTTGGCGACTGCATGCGAATCGTGCCGGCGTGATTCGCTTTGTTAGCCATGGCATGGAAACGACCCCGGCCGTCCCCGATTGGGAACGGCCGGGACCGCCAGGTAACGGCCTTCTAGCAAATCGAGATCGTTCGCTAGGGGTACATGACCTCTTCACACGCGATGGTGTTGCCGTCCGGATCGAGCGATGCTCTCGTCGCGTCATCGACGGCCGCTTCCAGCGCGAGTTGCGCGTCGTACCAGGTTGGATAATCGCCACAGGTCGGCACCGACGCCGGGTCAGGGGCCGCTTCCGGTTCGTGACGCGCGTTTCTTCCCTCATGCGCGGTACCGGTGGTGAGCGTACCCGGCGCCATCGAGACCGTCGATGACCCCGACTGCCCAGTGCCAGGCGGAGTGATCAGCGCCGGTCCGGGGGGCGTGATGCCTACCGGTGGGGTGAGATTGGCCCCGAGCGGCACATTCGGCACGGTGGGTGTCTCCGTTGCCTCCGGAGACGAATTGCCGTCCTCGGCCGTTGCATTCTCGGTCTGCGCCCAGACACTTCCCACACTGTTGAAGCAGAGCATCAGGCCCAGCGCGGCCGCGCCAATGACAGGAAGCACGTGTTTTTTCGCCATCCCGGTCCTCCACGAGTGTTCCGCATAGTCGATCAGCAGCACAGGCGCAACATCGCTGTCGGCACCCACGCCCCGTCTATCTCCCTGCAACAGAGTACGAAGGGAGAGGCATTCAGGTTTCGCCATCGTCCTCGTTCTCCGCGACTTGTGCAAATTGCACGAAAACCGAGGGTAAAGCCATACACAATGCACGATGACAGTACCCCACGCCATTTCTAGACTCTTGAGATTGGTGGGCGCGGGGCGCGCCCGAGGGATGCGCCATGCCGTGACGGCTGGCGAGACGACAAGGAAAGATCGACACGATGGCTGTGGCTGAAGATTCCAGGTTGCTCGAGCAGATTCTCGGCGATAGCCCGAGTAAGGCCGAGATCCTCAACCGGGTGAAGGAAGACGGCGTCGAGTTTATCGACCTCCAGTTCACGGATGTTATGGGTCATGTCAAGAGCGTGACCATCCCCGCTTCGATCGTCGAGCATGTCATCGATGGCGGCCAGTGGATTGACGGTTCGTCAATCGCCGGGTTTACCCGCATCGCCGAATCGGACATGTTTCTCACGGCTGATCTGTCGACATATGCAGTCATCCCGTGGACCCGTGGCGAACACACCACGGCCCGCATCATTTGCTGGGTTCACCGGCCCGATGGCACCCCGTTTCCGGGTGATCCACGCGGCGTCCTGCTGCGCCAGCTCGAAAAGCTCGCGGAGCTGGGCTACACGTTCAAGACCGGTCCGGAACTGGAGTTCTTCCTCTTCCAGAAGATCGGTGACGAAATCGCGCCGCTGCCCCACGACCGCGCTGGTTATTTCGATTACTCCACCGACCTCGCCTACACCGTCCGCAAGGACATGGTCAAAGCCCTTGGCGAAATGGGCATCGACGTCGAAGCCAGTCACCACGAGGTCGCCATCGGCCAGCACGAGATCGACTTCGAGTACGGCGACGCGATCAAGACCGCCGACCGCGCCACGACCTTCAAGTCGGTCTTGAAGGCAACCGCGCAGCAGCACGGTCTGCACGCCACCTTCATGCCGAAGCCGCTGGAGGGGATCAACGGCTCCGGCATGCACGTCCACATGAGCCTCGGTTTCCTCGACAAGAAGGGCAACGCCTTCGTCGATACGGATGATCCATACGGTCTTTCCAAGGAAGCCCGCCACTTCATCGCTGGTCTGCTGACCCACGCGCGCGGTATGTCCGGTGTCCTTTCGCCGTTGGTCAACTCGTATCGCCGCCTGGTGCCCGGGTTCGAGGCACCAGTCTATGTCTCCTGGGCGCGCACCAACCGCTCGGCGCTGGTCAGGGTTCCCGCCATCCACGGTGGCCATGTCTCTGCTACCCGCGTCGAACTGCGCTGCCCGGATCCCTCCTGCAACCCGTACCTCGCCTTCGCCGTGATGTTGGCGGCGGGTATGGATGGCATGCAGCGTGAGCTATCGCTGCCGGAACCGGTCGAGGAGAACCTCTATCACTTCACGGATGAGGATCTCACCCGCCGCAATATTCCGACCCTGCCCTCGACGCTGGGGGAGGCCGTCTCCGAAATGCGCGCCGATCCGCTAATCCGGGAAGCACTGGGCGATCACGTCTTCGAGCGCCTGACCGATGCGCAACAGAGCGAGTGGGACGATTTCCGCCGCCACGTTTCGCAATGGGAGCGAGATCGCTACCTCGAGATCTACTAACTCGTCAGGGTCAACTGGCTCGTCATGCACCGGGGCGGCTACAGTGCCGCCCCAGTTGCTACCCCGGCTTGCCGTCGCTTGACTTGTCGATCAGCGCCGCCGAAACCGAACGGCTCGCTTCGACCTGCGCCGCCTGCCAGGGCCAATGGCCATCGATTTCCACATCGATGCTCAGGCTCAGTACCGTCCGCACGAGCACGATGATGGCGAGGACAATGACACTGTCGAACGTCGGCTCGATTGCCACCGTCTTGATGATGTCGCCTGCCACCAGGAACTCCAGGCCCAAGAGCAGTGACCGTCCGAGGAACGTCCGTACCTGGTTGTATGCTTGATTCGTCGGGGCCGAGGTGAGCAGATCGCGAAAGAAGAGCGCGATCCCCAGCGCGGCGCCAATCGCGATGATCGCCACGCCCGTTAGATCGATTACTTCGCTGATGAGCAGCGTCAGGCTCTGAGTTTCCACGCCCCCTCCCCGGTCGGCAACATTGTCGCTAACATCACGTTCGCTTGCACGCATGTCGCGCATCGATTGAACTTGATTTGAGAGGACGCCTTGTGACCGGCAAACCCGCCCTGGACGATATCGGCCGTGACTATGCCGCGCTTGCCTTTGGCATCGCCCATCATGTTCCCGGCTACATCGATGCCTGGCTCGGCTCGGACGATGACCGGGCGAAACTCGACCCCGAATCCCCGCCGCCTCCTGAGGATCTGATCAGGGCGGCCAATGCCCTGTTGGACCGAATTGAAACGCTCGACAGCGGGGACCTGCGCCAAGGCTATCTCCGCACGCAGGCACGAGCCATGGCCGCCACCGCCCGCAAACTCGCGGGGGACACTTTGCCGTACCGGGACGAAGTGGCGCTGCTTTTCGATGTGACTCCGGCGGCGACTCCGGAAGCCGTGTTCGATGCGGCAATCGCGACCCTTGATCAGCTGCTGCCAGGATCAGGTTCGGTCGCCGCGAGGATGAACGCCTGGCGTGCCACGTACACGATTCCACCTGAGCGTCTCGCCGACGTCGTCAATGTCATCCTGCCCGAATTCAAGACTCGCACAGGGCGAATTGTCGATCTTCCTGGCGACGAAGATGTCGAAATTCGCCTCGTCCAGGATCAGCCCTGGTCGGGGTACAACTGGTATCTCGGCGGCGGCCGGTCACGCGTCGAACTCAACACCGATCTGCCGATCCACGCGTTCCGCCTGACGGACTTGCTGGCGCACGAAGCCTATCCCGGGCATCACACCGAGCACATGTTGAAGGAGCGGCTCTATACCGAAGATGGATTGGGTGAGCACGCCCTGCAATTGATCAACACCCCAGAATGCGTGATCTCCGAAGGCATTGCCACCACCGCGCAGGAGATGGCGTTCGAGCCTGACGAGGTCATCGCGTTTCGCGCCGAGCAGGTCTACCCGTTGGCTGGTATCACCGCCGACGCCGCGCTGGAGCGGGAGGTGCTCCAGGCGGAACAGGCTCTGCGATCGGTGTCTGGCAATGCCGCGCTGTTGCTCCACGAGGGGAGAGCCGCGGAAGATGAGGTCGTCGCCTATGTGCAGCGGTATGCGTTGTCGCCAGAAGCGAAAGCGAGGCAGCAGGTTCGCTTCATCGCCGACCCGTTATGGCGCGCCTACATTTTCACGTATCACGTTGGCCATGATCTGCTTGCGAACTGGATGGCCGGACGTTCGGATGCGGAAAAGCGAGCAAGGTTTCGGGCTCTCCTCACGACGCAAGTCTATCCATCGGCGCTCTCCAGCCCGCTGGGGGCTGAACATGGTGATGCGATTACACAATGAACCTGCTACAAACGGCCAAATGGGTTGAGCGGGAGAACACAGGAAGAGGATGAATCGTGACGAATGAGAAGCACGTTGTCGCCTTTCTGGTCGGGGCCGCGGTGGGTGGCGCTCTCGGTGGACTCGTTGCGCTCATGAACGCGCCCAGGCCAGGAGCAGAAACGTGGGCACGATACATGGAGCGGTGGCACGATATCGAGGAACGCACCGCACAACAACTGGCGAATGTCGATCAGCAGGTCAGTGAGCGCGTTCGTTTCGAGCGGCCAAGGGAGAACGTGGGCTGATTCGTTACCGCCACTCGTCCTCGGAACACGACCCCGGCTTGACCGGTCACGGCAAGGAGCATGAGCGGTGATCCCGATTGGCGACGAGAATGCCGGCCAGGTCACCACTCCGGTTGCCAACTGGACGCTGATCGGTATCAACATCATCGTCTTTCTTTATGAACTCGCAGTGGGTCCGCGTGGGCTCGACGCCTTGTTCTTCAACTACGGCGCGGTTCCCGCGAACATCTCCCAGTTTCACAATCTCTACACGCTCCTCACCTCGATGTTTCTCCACGGTGGTCTCGCCCATATTGGCGGGAACATGCTGTTCCTCTTCGTCTTTGGCGATAACATCGAAGACGCAATGGGCCACATCTCATATGTGCTTTTCTACTTGCTGTGTGGCATCGCCGCGGCGGTCGCGCAGGTCCTGCTCGATCCAACCTCGACGATTCCGATGGTCGGCGCGTCTGGCGCCATCTCGGGAGTGATGGGTGCGTACCTCGTGCTCTTCCCGCGTGGCAACGTCCGCGCGGCGGTTCTGCTCCCATACTTCTGGCAGGTGCTGTTGGTGCCCTCCTGGGTGATGATCGGCATCTGGTTCCTGATGCAGTTGATCAGTGGCATTGGTTCGCTCGGGGCCGGTGCCGACTCCGGAGGGGTTGCCTTCTGGGCGCACGTCGGCGGTTTCATCGCCGGGACGCTCCTGGTCTGGATTTTCCGGGACAAGGATGCGGTCGCTCGCCAGAACGCCGTTCGCGCCGACCAGATCGCATGGCGGCGCGCGCCAGCTCGATCGGGCAACCGCCGCGGTCCGAACTAGAGAGCCTGCAATGTCAACCGACCCGTTCTTTCGCTTCGAAGTCGATCTCGATCAACTTACCAACGCCATCTGGGCCTTCGTGACCGATCCGCGCCCGTCGCGGAACGAGCGGCTTGTCGTCAAGGCGCTGGATGAGATGCATCCCGAGAGCGTCGAAGTCATGGAAGCCATGCTGCTCGACGGTACGGAAGACCGCGAGGACATCGCGGCGTACGTCACTGCCGTTTTCGGAGCTGATCGCGCTGATCGATAGCCACGGCTTGATGGCATCACCTGGATGGTGACATTGCGGGGGTTGTAGCGCGGCGCAGCGTCGGACCTCGCCATGGTTCCCGGAGGCGCGAACTGTCGACACGAAGCAGATGTGCGTGACATACTGCCAGGTATCCAACAACGTGGAAACTTCCGTCGTCGCAAAGGAGCGCAGCGTGGACAGCGAGAGTGCCGTGCCATCCACGAATCCAGACAAAACTCGAACGAGTCGCCGCTCGATAGTCGCCACGATCGCGGCCGTGCTGACCGCCCTTGGCCTTTCAGGACCCACCCCTCTTTCCGCAAAGAAGAAAAAAAAGAAGAAGACGAAGCCGCCGACTTGTCCCAGCGGTCAGACGCGTTGTGGCGAGAAGTGCGTCGACACCGCCAACGATGCCACCAACTGCGGAGGCTGCGGCAAGCAATGCGCGACCGGCCAAGCTTGTCAGGGAGGGACTTGCCCTGGCGGCGCCTGCGATGTCCGAGTTAGCACCACCGCACAGTTGCTGGACGCGGTTTCGACCGCCGAAACCAAAGACCACTACACGATTTGCCTTGACGCAGGGGAGTATGCGCTGCCTGCACCGACGATCTCGGTTTCAGACCTGGAGTTGCCTGGAGGCGTCGCACTGCTTGGAGCTGGAGCGGGCCTTACGACGCTGAAGGGGAGTGGAAGCGGATTCTCGTCGGTCATCGGCAATCTCTTCACTGCCAATCTGGCTTGGCTCACGATCACGGGAGGACGAAATGACGAGGGATCCGGTGGAGGCATAGTCACCACTGGGGAACTCTCGGTTGTTGATTGCGTCATTTCCGGAAACACGGCGGGCTACGGCGGCGGCATCTTCAATGGGCCGCGGGCCGAGTTGACGCTACAGGATTGCACGATAACCGACAATGTTGCCCACACCGAAACGACGAAAGGGCGTGGCGGTGGCGTCCTCAACGGCGGTAGCCTCGACCGCAGAAATACTGGAATTTCGGGCAACACTGCCGACATTGGCGACAATTGCTTCGACGATGAAGGAGCAACAGGCTGTTGAACCGGCAAAAAGGACGTAGCGGTATTTTCCCAGAGGGGGACGGGTATCCAGCAAGGGAATGAAGATCTGCTACGTTCTTCACTTCGGTTCAAGCTCTCAACCGGATTCTCATGACTCGCAAGTTCCCCGCCCAAGGGATGTGGCTCGTCATGGGAAAAGCTCTCGCCTGATCAGTCCGCGGGTAGCGACTCGCTCATCCGCAAGGAGAGCACCTGAGAGACCCCATCGGCGCTCATGCTGATGCCGTACAGGGTATCGGCGATCTCGATCGTGCCCCGGTTGTGGGTGACCACGATCACTTGGGTGTGCGTCGCGAGCAATTGCAGCCGCTGACGAAAGCGAACGACGTTCGCCTCGTCGAGCGCGGCGTCGACTTCGTCGAGCAGACAGAACGGCACCGGGTTCACATGCAGGATGGCCAGCAGCAGCGCGACCGCCGTCAGCGCCCGCTCTCCACCGGAGAGCAACGACAGATTTTGCAGCCGCTTTCCTGGTGGCTGCGCGATGATATCGATCCCTGGTTCTTCCCCGTTATCGCCACCGACAAGCACCAACTGCGCCGTGCCGCCGCCAAAGAGGATCGCGAAGATCTCGGAGAATTCGGCCGCGACCTGGGCAAAAGAGGAGGCAAACCGCGCGCGCATCGTCTGTCTCAGATCCGTGAGCAGCGCTCGCAGCGCCGTCGCCGCCCCTTCCACGTCGCGTAACTGGTTTCGCAAGTCGGTCTGGTAGGCCGCTTCGCGCTCGTACTCGGCAACGGCGTCATCGCCGACGTATCCGACCCGCCTCAGTCGCTCCCTGAGCCGGCCGATTTCCGCCGCTCGCTCTTCCTGCGACCCGATGACGGACTCCTCCCCCGCAACGAGAAGGTCTTCGGCGCGCGCGCAATCGAGGTCGTCCGCGATCCGGTCTCGAATCGAGGTCAGTTCTTGTGCGGCCCGTTCATAGGCGAAATTGGTCTGGTCGTGCTCTCGCTCACGTTCGACCAGCGCGGTCCGAGCCGCCTGTAGCGACTCAGCGAGACGAGACGCCGCGATCTCCGCGCCCATGACTTCGAGCCGCAGCGGCTCCCGTTCCGCTACAAGTTCGGCGAGGGCTGCTGCGCTGACCGACGTTTCATCCACCAGTCGGGCGTGTTCCGCCCGCAGCGCTTCGCGCTCCCGGTCGAGCGTCGCCATCCGCTCCGTCCGCAGTTCGAGTTCTTCCGCGAGCGCCCGCTCCTGCGCGCGCAACCCCGCCTCTCGTCTGCGTTCGAGACGAAGTCGTTCTTCGAGTCCGGCGAGGCGGCGCCCTTCTTCCGCCTCGGCCCGTTCGGCGGCGGCCGTCGATCCGATCGACTCGGCCAGGTTCGTCTCCGCCGCCTGCCTTCGCTTCGCCGCGTCGCTTCGCTGGTCGCGACATGCGGTGATGTCGACATCGATCTCCGCCAGGCGTTGGGTTGCGGCCGCGGACTGTTGCTGCAGGGCCGCGCGGCGACGTTCGGTCTGCTCCCCCTCCATAGCCAGTTCGCTTAGCCATCGGTCGAGACGCTCGGCTTCACGTTCCCGCTCCACCGCTGCGGTACGGAAGGCGGCGAGCCGCTCGTCGATATCTTGTAGCGACACCTGAAAGGCCTGGAGGTTATCCTCGCCGGCAGCGGCCTGAGATTGCGCGACGCCAAACTTTCGGTCCAGTTCGGCGACCTGATCCGGCAGTTCACGCAACTCTCGCTCCCGGCCAAGCGTGCCACTTTCTCTCGTCGGAGCGCCCCCCGTGACCGAGCCTCCGGCGCGGGCAATCTCGCCCCCGAGGGTCACCGCACTCCAACCGGACGCCAACTTCGGCAGCACGATCCGGGCGATATCGAGATCGTCGACCACCACGGTCCGCCCCAGCAGCGCGGCGATGACCGGCGTAATGTCCGGTGCAACCGTAAGCAATTCGGACGCGATGCCGTGGACTCCGGTCACGCGGGCGATCGCAATGTCGAGCCGACCCCTGCCGCTCCGGATCGTATCCAGTGGGTGGAAGGTTGCCCGTCCGGCGCCGGTATGCTTCAGCATCGCGATGGCGGCTTCGGCGTCCGGCCACGTTTCAACCACCAGATCCTGGAGACGGCCGCCCAGGGCAACCTCGATCGCAACCTCATACCTCTGGGGAACGTCCAGCAGTTCGGCGACGGTGCCGCGAATGCCCTGCAACCGGCCACTGCGGCCGGCGGACAGCACTTCGCGCACGCCCGCATGCAGACCTGTCCCACTCTCATGGAGGCGGCGCAGCACGTCCAGCCGGGTGCGGTCCTCGGCCAACTGGCGATCAAGACGGTCGCGGTGATCGCGCGCCGCGACGAGGGCGCGCTGGCATTCGGCCAGATCGGTCGACACGCGTTCCCGGTGAGCGGTCGCCTCGATCAGTTTCCGCTCATCGGCCCGGGAGTGTTCGTCGACCTGCCCTCGCTCCGCGCGCAATGCTTCGATCCGCTCGTTTCGGTCGGAAATCGCCATGCGCAGAGACGCGGACTCCCGCTCGTGGGCCTCGATCCGCTCGCCGAGGACCGCGCGCTCTCGCTGCAAGTCGGTCTCCCGACGCTCGCTCGCAGCGATGGCATCGGCCGCTGCCGCCAACTGCTGCTCGATCGCGCTCCGTGCCGCTCGACTCGCGGCGGCGGCGCGGCGATGTCGTGCCGCTCCCTCTCGCGTGTCGGCTGTGACACGCTCCAGTTCGCGCAGATCCGAATGCAGCTTCTCGAGATCGGTGGTAACGCTGGCGACACGCTCGTCAAGTCCCATTCGCGCGTCGAGCATGTCCGCGCGCCGTCGGTCCAACGATTCGAGCCGCGCCTGCGCCAGATCCCGCTCGTGCGTGTGGCGCCTCACCTGGTCTTCGAGTGCGCCGCGCCGTTCGTCATGGCGCGTCAGCTGCTCTCTCGCCTCGGTCATGCGCGTGCTGGCTCGGTCCCCGCCATCAGCGAGACGGGCGACTTCGACACGCGCGCTGGTTACCGCCGTTAGCGACGCCCGCACCGACTCCTCGGTCTCGGCGACCCGGCAGGCGGCCACCGCGAAGACTTCGCGGTAATGCGCGCGCTGCAGAATCAGCAGACGATCGCGAAGGCCCTGCCACTCTCGTGCCTGGCGTGCGGCGCGCTCCAGACTCTTGAGCCGAGGTTCGATTTCGAACAGGAGGTCATTCAACCGTGCGGTGTTGGCTTCCGTTTCCGCGAGATTGCGCTCTGCTTCCGCCAACTTCAGCCGTAGACCGGTCAGGTCCGCGGCGTGTTCGAACAGACTCCGCCGTTCGTCGGCCTTGAGACTGAGCGCGGCATCGACCAAACCCTGGCCGACCACCACGTGACTCTGCCCCAGACTGGCGGTGAGCAGCGCCACATCCCTGAGGCGTACGCGTCTTCCGTTGATGAGGTAATGGTTTTCCCCGGAGCGATAGGCACGCCGGGTGACGGAGACTTCCGAGAATTCGCTTGGGAGCCAGCCGTCGCTATTGTCGAATGTCAGCGTGGCCTCGGCCATCCCTGCCGGCGCGCGACCCTGGCCGCCGCTGAAAATGACCTCTTCGGTTTTGCGCGCCCGCAACGCCTGCTGACCCTGTTCGCCGAGAACCCACCGGATGGCGTCAGCCACGTTCGATTTACCGCTGCCGTTCGGGCCGACAACCGCCGTGATCCCCGGCTCGAACGCGATGACTGTGCGGTGGAGAAAACTCTTGAAACCCTGAATCTCGAGGCGGGTGAGACGGGGCGAACGCAACGGGGTCACGTCGTCGGTCATCGCGGCGGCGGCCCCCGGCACGACATCTGCTCCGGCATCAGAATGTGACTGCCCGGCGAGGGCCGGATGGTACCATCGGCGTTTGGGGGCAGGCAACGCGCCCGGTGGCCAGGGGGAGGACGATCGCTCGTGTCCGATGTTCGCACCGCGGTTCGCGCTGACAGACGGGGCACGCTCCGTGTCTTGCAGCCGCCTCGGCTCCGACTCGGTCTCTCTACTGGCGCCCTCTACCCCATGCCGACGGAAGACGTTCCCGATGCCGCGGCTCGTGCGGGCCTGTTCGATCTCGAGATCATGTTGCAGACTCCCGGTGAGTACGGCGCCGGGTTCATTCATGAACTCGCCTCGCGCAGCCGGACCGCCGGTTGCCGGATTCACGCGGTCCACCTCTGGCAGGAACTCCACCCGCTCCTGTCGCCATATGCCAGGCGCGCCCGCGAAGGACGAATGCTGTTTGGCCGGGCAATCGAGGGCGCGGTCGAACTTGGCGCCAAAGTCGTCGTCTGGCACGGCCCGAAACGCGCTGAGGTGCGCGGTCCCGACGATCAGGCGCGAATGCTCGATGCCATTGCCGATCGCGGCAGCGCCTGTGCCGCGGCCGGGGTCAAACTGGCCATCGAGAATGTCTCCTGGTGCGCGGTAGCATCGGTTCGCGACGTCCTCGCCCTTGCCGCGAATGTTCAGGACTTCGATCCGCGCGCGGAGCGGATCGGATTCGCGTTCGATCCTTTTCAAGCGGATGAAGCAGGGGCCAATCCGTTCATGGTCCTTGCTGCAATGCAGGGGCGCGTCTTCGACGTGCATCTCAGCGACCGGCGCGAGCACGACTCCGGGAATCGACATCTTCCTCCCGGCGCTGGCGACCTGCCCTGGCCGGCGCTCCTGCGCGCGATTTCTGGTGCCTACAGTGGTCCGCTGATGCTCGAATCCGCAATCGGCGACGACCCGGCGCGGCTGGAAAGCGCCCGTCGCTTTCTCGATCCAATCCTGCGCGATGTCCTCGCAGAGACCGTTTCGCCGTGCGAGGCGAAGGCTCCCCCGGGACTGGTTGAGGGCATCAGGCTGTTCAACCAGGGGGAGTTCTATGCCTGTCACGAGGCGATCGAGCACGAATGGCACGCTGAGACACGGTCCATTCGCAAGCTCTATCAGGGGATCCTCCAGATCGGAGTCGGCTTTCTCCATGCCTTGCGCGGCAACCACACCGGGGCCCTGCTTCTTCTGGGGGATGGTATCGACAAGGTCATCGACTTTGCGCCCGTCTGTCTCGGCATCGAAACCGGGCGACTGGTGGCAGAGAGTCAGGCGGCGCTCGAACGAATGCGCGAACTAGGACGAGACAGGCTCACGGAGTTCGATTTCGCCACCGTTCCGCGGATCCAGTTCGTGCCCGATGCGGCGGCAACCGCTGATGCGGCGGACGGTCCGTGAGGAAATTCGCCGCGGGCAAAGCCTCCGTCGTCGTTGTTGTGCCGACTTACAACGAGCGGCTCAATATCCAGACGCTCGCCTCGGGCGTGCTTGGCCTCGGCGATAACTACCGCCTCGTCATCGTGGATGATGGCTCGCCCGACGGCACCGGCGAGCTGGCGGACGATCTCGCCGCGGACCATCCCGGCCGGGTCACCGTGCTTCATCGCCCGGGGAAGGGAGGGCTGGGCCCGGCGTATATCGCGGGGTTCCGCCACGCGCTTAGCCTCCGGCCCGATCTCATCGCCCAAATGGACGCCGATCTCTCCCACGACCCGGCGGCATTGCCGGCGCTGGTCGCCGCCGCGCGGGAGGCGGATTTGGTGATCGGCTCCCGGTACATTTCCGGAGGTGGCACCGTCGGCTGGCCTTTCTGGCGCCAGTTGCTTAGCAGGATGGGTGGACGCTACGCGCGGGCCGTTCTGGATGTGCCGATCAGCGATCTCACCGGTGGCTTCAAAGTCTGGCGGCGTGAGACGCTGGCCGCGCTCGATCTGGATGCCATCCGCTCGGACGGCTACGGATTCGCCATCGAGACCACGTGGCGCGCCATCCGTGCCGGGGCCCGTGTGCGGGAGGTGCCAATCCTGTTCACCGACAGGGTGGCCGGAGCCTCCAAGCTCTCGCGGCGGATCGTCGCGGAAGCGGCCGTTCTGGTCTGGAGACTCCGGGGGGAAGGCACCATGTCAGACGAGTCGTTGCCAGTTCGCTTCGTACTCCGGATCGAAGGGCGCGTTCAGGGCGTCGGGTTCCGCGCCGCCACGCTTCGTCAGGCCCACCAGCACCACCTTGGCGGTTGGGTGCGCAACACTCCGGATGGCGCGGTCGAGGTCGATGTCGAAGGGGTGTTACCTGCCGTCGACGCGTTCATCTCCTGGTGTGAAATCGGACCCCCGGCGGCCCGCGTGACCGCAGTCTCTCGCACCCCAGCGTCTCCCACCGGCACCAGGTCGTTCACGATTCGCTGATCGTCAATTCCGTCTGGAACGCGGCGTTTTGGCTATACTTGTCATCTTGTGGCTCCGGGGATTGGGAGGCCTGCTCTCTTCCCATGGAGCTGGTGTTGCGGGATTCTTGCCTCCTCAGACTTTGCAGCAATGCAGGCCAGACGGCGCCCGCGGAGCAGCATGAATGGCGATTGCCAAGTATCGGCCCCGGCGCGAACGCGAACCATCCGAACCGGGTATCGATCCAGAACCTCACGATAAACATCAACGTCAGCGGGAGCGTGAAGAGCGGGCTGCGAAACGCCAGCGAGGCGAGGAGCAGGAACAACCCGCCGCGCCACCACAACCATTTGTGCTGGCCGGCGACTACGAGGCGGCGCCCGGCGACGATCCTGGCGAAAAACGGCACAAGAAAGTACGGCCGCCGCGTCGTACCGGTCCGCGTGTGCAAGGCGATCTCGTCGGCAAACAGGGCATCCAGGGCCAGCACATCGGTGACCGCTACGTTCGGGTCTGCCGGGTCCAAACTCCCGATTTTCAGCGCTCATCGCCCGGCCATCTCATCGCGACAGAAGATGCGAACGAAGCCCGCGGCCCGGTGGGCAAGGTCTTTGGGGTTGCCAAGCGCACGCTGATCGGGGTGCCGCTCAGTACCTCGCAGGCCGCTCACGAGCGCCTGACGAATACCAAGGCGCTGGCGGTCCTCTCCTCGGATGCGCTGTCCTCCGTGGCGTACGCCACCGAAGAGATTCTCCGGGTATTGGTCAGCACCGTCCTCGTTGCCGGGGTGGCGGCACTCTCGTACAGCCTGAGCATCGGCGCCGCGATCGTCGTGCTCCTGGTCATCGTCGGCACCTCGTACCGCCAGACGATCAAGGCGTATCCGCGCGGTGGCGGATCATACATCGTCGCCAAGGACAACCTCGGCGAAACACCCGCGCTCACGGCGGCCGCAGCGCTACTCATCGACTACACCCTGACCGTGGCGGTCAGTATTTCGGCGGGTGTTGCCGCGCTGATATCGGCGGTTCCCGCGCTCAACGGGCACAAGGTCGCGCTCGGCGTCTTTTTCATCCTCCTGACGACGACCCTCAACCTGAGAGGCATTCGCGAATCGGGGTCCATCTTCGCCGTCCCGACTTACATGTTCATCTTCGGCATGTTCGTGATGATCGGCATCGGTCTGTTCCGCAATGCCAGCGAAGGGTTCCCCGTCACGCCTCCCCCTGCGGCCGGTTTGGCGGAGGTTGCCGGCGCCAGCACGCTCACCATCTTCCTGATCATGCGCGCCTTCTCGTCAGGGTGCGCGGCGTTGACTGGTGTCGAGGCCATTTCGGACGGCGTACCCGCGTTCAAACCGCCGGAATGGACCAATGCCCGCAAGACGCTCACGGCGATGATTGTCATCTTGGCGATCACCTTTTCCGGGATCACCTTCCTCGCCCATCAATACGGCGCCTATCCGATGGAGCCGCACGATCCCACCTATCAGACGATCGTTTCCCAGATCGCGCGCGCGGTGTTCGGCGGTACGAACGCCGCCTACTACTACATCCAGTTCGCGACGCTCGGTATTCTCATTCTGGCCGCGAACACCGCGTACTCCGACTTCCCCCGGTTGGCCTACTTCCTGGCACGCGATCGCTACCTTCCCAAGCAATACATGTTTCGCGGCGACCGGCTGGCCTACAGCATTGGCATCTCAACGCTTGCTCTGCTAGCCGTCCTGGTGCTGGTCGGATTCGGCGGTGAGACGGATCGCTTGATTCCGCTCTACGCGGTCGGGGTCTTTACGTCGTTCACCCTCTCTCAATCCGGCATGGTGGTGCGCTGGCTGCGGCTGAAAGAACAGGGTTGGCGAGTCGGGTTACCCCTCAACCTGCTCGGCGCCATTGCGACTGGGATCGTGGCGTTGATCGTAGCGGGAACCAAGTTCCGCTCTGGCGCATGGATCGTGATTCTGCTCATCCCGGTCCTGATCATGATGTTCAAGGCGATTCACCGCCACTACGGGCGTGCGGCGAACGAACTCGCGACCCAGACCCCAGTAAATGTTGACGAGATCGAGCACACCGTCATCGTGCCAGTCTCCTCGACCAACCGCGTTGCCAAGCAGACCCTCGCTTATGCCCGGTCCATCTCGCCGAACGTCACCGCGGTCTACATCACCGATGACGAAGCGGAAATCGAGACGATGCGAGACGATTGGAACAAACTCGATGTCGATGTCCCCCTGGTGATCATCGAATCGCCGTACCGCAGCCTTGTGGGACCGCTCCTCTCCTATCTCGACGAAATCGACCGGCAGCGCCCGAATGACACGTTGACTGTCGTCCTCCCCGAATTCATCGCGCGCCACTGGTGGGAGCAGATCTTGCACAACCAGACGGCGCTGCGAATCAAGGCGGCGTTGCTCTTCCGGCCAGGGACGGTCGTCACCAGCGTGCCGTACCACCTGGAACGGCGCAATCCGAAACAGATCTCTCCCCCTCGCCCCGCCGAGATCGTGCAAGGGGCCGATGCGGGATAGTTTCACCTCTTATTGAGTCCGGGTGATCAGTGTCGCGTTGCCGACGTCGCCCCTCACCCCAACCCCTGGCTCCCTCCCGATGCTCCCTCCCGAGCCTCCCTCCACTGGAGGGAGGCGTCTCCCCGTGCACGGGGCGAGGGGCTCACGGCCAAGGTGGACCGCGACGGATTTCCCAAGCATTCATCCGGATTCCGTATTATTGAGTCCGGGTGCGAACCGTCGCATTACCGCGTCGTGCAGAAATGGTGTCGTTCCGAGCCGTCGCGAGGTATCTCGGCGTCGGGGACGATTACGGCCACGGCCGAGGTCCCTCCTGCGGTCGGGCCCACACGACGGACACACGGTGCTCCAGCCCCTCTCCTATCGCAATGAGAGAGGGGTTGGGGTGAGGGTCAGCGCGGCGAAGCCGCTGTACCTCCCCTTGCCACATCCCAGCAGGAGCAGATGGTCAGCGCGTCGAGAACGCGGCATTCATCAACCGCAAGCGATATTCGATCTACGCCTGAACGCGCGGCGCGACCTCGGTGGCGAGCAACTCAATCGTCTCGGTGTCGATGCTATCGACCTGGACGATGAAATACTGCATCCCGACCTGGGCAATCGCCCGGTAATGGGCAGCCACCGTCTCCGGTGCGCCAAAGACGAACGCGCTGCGGTGCGCCCGTCGGGTGCCCGGCGACGTCGATGGCTGGGCGAGGAGTTGTTCCAGTTTCTCCGCCGCGGCGCTGTCGGTCTTGCCGACGACCGTCTTGATCGTGAAGTGGGTCCGCAGGATTTCATCGTAGGGCCGCCCCACTGCCTCGCAATGCCCGCGGAGGATGTCGAGTTTGCGCGCGACCACCTCGGGTCCGCCGGTATTCTGGAGGCGGTTCTCCACCGCCGAAACTTCGTTGATATTGCAGGCATCGGCGTATTCAGCCACAAATCGGAGCGTCTGGTTCTCGCCGCTGCCGCCGATCATGAGTGGCGGGCGCGGTCTTTGCACGGGAGCGGGGCTGATCTGCAGGTCGCGCACCCGGTACATCTCGCCATCGAAGCTGAATTTTTCGCCGCCCCAAACACCAGGGATGATCTTCAGCGCCGCTGTGAGTTGCCGGTAGCGCTCCGCCGGGGAAAGAAATGGCACGTCATAGGCCTGGAACTCGGGGACCAGCCAGCCGATTCCCAGCCCGAGCATCAGCCGGCCATTGCTGAGGTTGTCGAGGTCGGCAGCCAAGCGGGCGAGCATCGCCGGATGGCGGTACGGCACGCAATTGACGACCGAGCCCAGACGCACTCGCTCCGTAACAGACGAGAGCGCCGCGAGGCACATCCACGGATCGGGTTGCAGGGCGGGATGATCGAAAATGAAGCAGCCGTCGTAGCCTAACTGTTCGAGCAACCTCGCAACATCACGCAAGCGGTCCAACCCGCCATCTCCGAGTACGACCTGGACTCCCCAGCGGATGCCGCTGTCCGCTGCCGCGACCCACGGATGGCGCGCCACTAACTGCTCTCCTGTCTAACTTTCGACGTAACTGCCCGCTGGCGCGGCATCCGGTCGCCAAGCGCCAAGGAGCGCGATCGCGCGGTCAATCCGTTCGGCAACTCGTTCGGCGCCGATGACCCGGAGCGTTCCGAACAGCCCCGGTGACTGGGTGCGCCCCGTTGCGGCGACCCGAATCGGCATAAACATCGTTCCCGGCTTGAGCCCCAGTTCATTCGCGAGGGCGCGGAACTTCGCCTCGGTTCCCGCTTCGTCATCGAGCGACACGCTCGGCAACGCGGCGGAAACCGCGGTCAGCGCGGCCAGCGCTTCCTCCTGGCTCGACTTCTTCGGCACCAGCAGGGAAGGTTCGTACGATTCCAGTTCCGGCTGAAGGAAGTAGGACATGAGGTCCGGCGCTTCTGAAAGAATCTCGATCCGGTCCTTGAGCAGCGCGGACACGGCGCGGACACGATCGAAATCCCGGTGTTGTTCATCGTACGGACCAGGGCCAATCATCCCCGCCTCACCAAGAAATGGCATGACCCGAAGCGTCAGATCATCAAGCGTCAGGATGTGATTGATGTATTGCTGGTTGAACCACCGCAACTTGGCGTAATCGAAGGTTGCCGGAGACGGGCTGACCCGTTCCAGTGAAAACTTCTCCAGGAGGTCAGCACGACTGAAGATTTCGGTCGTGCCATCGAAACTCCACCCGAGCAACACGAGGTAGTTCATCAACGCTTCGGGCAGATAGCCCTGAGCACG
This sequence comes from Thermomicrobiales bacterium, assembly GCA_046328335.1. GTDB lineage: Bacteria > Chloroflexota > Chloroflexia > Thermomicrobiales > UBA6265 > JACCXM01. Next base: position 125,516 of record JAXLWU010000003.1, on the reverse strand, counting down.
GAACTCCTCCATCGACGTCGATCCGTGGCGCTTCGAGAGTTTCCCCCCGCCAGGCGCCAGGATCAGCGGCATGTGGGCGAATTGGGGCGCTTCCCACCCGAACGCCCGGTAGAGCTGGACGTGGAGCGGCGCGGTGGGGATCCACTCCGCGCCCCGCAGGATAGCGGTGACTTCCATCAGGTGGTCGTCGACAACATTGGCAAGGTGATAGGTCGGAAAACCATCGGATTTGAGCAGGACCAGGTCTTCCAGATTCGCGTTTTGAAAGACCATATCCCCTCGCATTTCGTCATATACCACCGTTTCCCCGGAGAGGGGCATCATGAAGCGGATGACGAATGGGAGACCGGCGTCCAGATTGGCCTTCACCTGCTCGGGTGTAAGTTCACGACAGAAGCGATCGTAGCCCGGCGCTTCTTTGCGGCTGATCTGCTCCTCGCGCACCTGCTGCAGCCGCTCCGGCGTGCAAAAGCAGCGGTAGGCGTGACCGGTTTCCAACAATCGGGCCGCGTGCTCCTGGTAGATCGCCGTACGCTCGCTCTGCCGGTATGGCGCATGAGGTCCGCCGACGTCCGGACCCTCGTCCCACTCGACCCCAAACCAGTGAAGAATTTCCAGGATTCCCTGCTCGGCCCCTTCGACATAGCGGTTCCGGTCGGTGTCTTCGATGCGCAGGATCATCGCGGCAGGACGTCCCTCGCGCCGCGCCTGGCCGTGCGCGAGCAACCAGTTGAACAGCACCGTGCGGCCCCCGCCGACGTGCAGCAACCCGGTGGGGCTTGGCGCAAAGCGAACCCGCAAGGGCGTGGCGGAGCGATTATCAGAATCGGTCATGACCGGAAACACCTGAGCCTGTCATTCATCGCGCAACACATCCTCGCGAGTATACGCGCCCCTTTTTTCGTTCCCGGCGGAATGTCGGTGCGTGCAACTGCCGTCGTCCTTGCGAGCGAGTGAACCAGAATGCGGCTGTTACGAATCAGGAAGGGTTGCAAGTACCTACAATGCGCGTCTCATGACCCGATTGTCCAACCATCTCTCGGCCGTCGGGAAGTACATTAATTGATACCGTCTCCCCCACGAAGCGACGGCAGAGTCCTTATGAAGCGAACCGCGGAGAGTTGGGATGAGGTTTGGATTTTCTGCGACCACGCTTGGACACGTTCGCCGATTCTGGCAAGCCGGAACGGTTGTCCTGCTGATTCTTGCCGGCACGATGCTTGGGTTGGGTGTTCCTTCACGCCAGGCCACGCTGGCCGAGGCAGAGCCAGGCGTTATCGCACCCAAGGTCCTCACGGTGACTATGTTTCAGACCGGCGATCCGCTCACCAATGGCAGCGGTGAGGCGAGTGTCTGGGTACAAAATGACAAACTCGACAACCTCGTCCCAATTCCGGGCGGGTACTCGCCGCTGTATTGCAATGCCAATTACGACCACTGCTTGATCATCACCGGCGTCCTGGCCTCCAACGCCGCGGCTTCGATCATGGCGGTTGGTTTGAGCGACAGGGTCGATCTCTCACGGACGTACATCATGGTCGCGGGTATTGGCGGCGGTCCGCCGGACCGGATCACGGTCGGCGCGGCGGCCTGGGCGACCTGGATCGTCAGTGGCGATCTCGTGACTGAACTGGATGCCCGTGAGATGCCTGATACCTGGCAATTCCCCAAGGCGTCGCTCGGCTGTGCGGAGCAGTGGTGCCCCGACGGCTTCCGCGCCGGAAACGAGGTGTTCGCTCTCGATCCGGAAATGACCGCATGGGCCTATGCCCTCTCGAAGGATGTTCCGCTGGCGGATGATCCCAAAGCACGCCAGGCCATGCAGAACTATCCCGATGCGGTCGCGCGCGGTGCGCCCTTCGTGACCACTTGTGCCATTCTCGGCGTGAACGATTTCATCCATGGCACGCTGATGTCCGAATGGTCGTCCTGGTGGGTGTCCCAATGGACCGACGGCAAAGACGCCTACTGCATGTCGGGAGATGAAGAGGGCGGCATCTTCACCTCCCTGCAGCGCCTCGAGGAGGCGAAGCGCATCGATATGCGAAGGGTCATGGCGCTGCGCGTCGCCACCGATATCGACCGGCAGTATCCCGGCCAGAGCGCGGGCGAATCGCTGGCAGAGGCGCTCGACAGCACGTTCGGCTTTGTCGGTCTCGAGAACATCTACCGGGTTGGTTCGCCGGTGGTGCAGGATATCGTGGCCCACTGGGATCAGTGGGAAGCCGGACCGCCACCACTCCCGCGCTGATTGCTGCCGTCACTGAGGGCGTCACCTGAAATCCTCGGCCCGCCGACAACCGGTGTGCGTTCCTCAACGCTGGTACGCGTTGGGTGCCACGATCAGATTCGGCCAGGTTCAACTGCAAGAGCCTGACATCGATGCCGCGAGGCGCAAGGCAAATCGAATGTGGATCGGCGACGATCACCACATCGGGCAAGGTCCCCTGCGACAACGCGGGCTGATCTCGGCGAGCGGCGCCAAAGATGCTCCTGGGATCGCCTCGCCATCGGTGGGAGCGATCCTGGACCCCATGGTCATCACTCGCCGCGAAGTGGGCGCTCGACCCCCTGCGCACTCCAGGTAGGTGATTACGCCGCGGCGAACGCGGGTTGCGCCCGATCCTGTCGCACGCTGCGCCAAGCCACGAACAGGCCGACGGCCCAGACGATCACCAGCGCCATGTAGGCCGCGGTCCGCAGCTCGTCCTCCACGCCGGTGATGTTGATCAAGGCCCGGCCGTTCATCGCCACGATGAGGCCGCCGACCATCGCGCCGAGGACCCGCGGATGAAGGTAGCGCACCATCCACGCCGCAATCGGCGCGCCGATGGCGCCACCAACCAACAGCGCGACGACCACTGGGATGGCAAACGCGGAGCGATCGAGGGAGACGAGAAATCCGACGCTCGCGCTGGTCGCAACCACGAACTCGCTGGTCGAGACCGTACCGATCACCTTCCGTGGCTCCATCCGGCCCGATGCCAGCAGTGTCGGGGTGGAGATCGGTCCCCACCCGCCGCCACCGACCGCATCGAGAAAGCCGGCGATCAACCCAAGCGGGGCCAGGAGCGGCCGGTGCAGCGTTCCCGCATTGACCTGGATCGAACCGCCGAGGAAGGCGAAGCGGATGAGCACATAAAAGCCGAGCACCATGAGAAACGCGGCAATCCAGGGACGGGCGGCATCCCCGTCGAGATTGCTCAGGACCGTGGCCCCGGCGAACGCGCCGATGCCACCCGGAATCGCCAACCAACGCACCGAGCGCCAGTCGGTATTGCCAAGTTTCCAGTGCGCAGCGCCAGAAGCCAGGGTAGTGCCGACTTCAGCGAGGTGGACACTCGCGGAAGCGACCGCGGGGGCGAGGCCGGAAGCGAGCAACAAGGTCGTCGACGTCAGTCCATAGGCCATGCCGAGCGCGCCGTCGATCAACTGCGCGATGAGGCCGAACAACGCGAGCAATACGAATCGCTGCAATCCCACTCTGTTCCCCCTCCCAGATGTCCACTTTAACAGTGGACAATGGAGATTATATGGACAAAATGGGTCATGTCAATGCCCGCGGTTGTAGTCGGTTTTCCCATTCCCGCACTCGTTGTCGCATCCGAGACAGACCGGCCATCTCCCTGATACGATCCAACACGGAAATTCCGCGTGTTCCTGTCCTCCGGTTCGGAACGGTCAAAGCACGGCAACCAACTTTTTGTTAGGGAGGCAGACGGTGCCCGATTCAACGACCTCGGGTGAAGGTAGATTGCGCTGGACGCTGCTCCTCAACGCCGTCGTGATCGCGCTGTCCTCGCTTCCGCTGGTCATCGCCTACCCGGCGGTGTTCGCTCGGCTTGGCATCGTCACGCTGGAAAACGGCTTCTTCGTGCAATTGGCTGGAGCGTGGCTGTTTACCGAGGCGGTCGCCAGTTTTCTCGCCTGGCGCGGTGCGCGCCCGAATCGGGACCTCGTTCTCGTCATCATCGCGATGAAAGTCGTATTCATTGCGCTCGTCGCTGTTGCCGCAGGTGATGGCACCCTTCCCTCGCCCGGTCTGTACCCCGCGGCGGTGTTCGACATCGTCATGTGTCTCGTCTTCGGTCTGTATCTGCGCGGAGTCGAACCCAGCCACTGACAGCGCGTTCCATTCTGGCAACGCGGCCGCCAGGGTGTGCCGCGGACTACATGAATCCCTTGCTCACCGATCCTCGCTCGCCTTCCTTCACCTAACTGGAACGCTTTATGCAATAGCGCCTGTGGCTGACCGCGTCTTCGTCGTCTGACGCGAGGTCTGCGCTCCATGGCACGCAGTGAAAGGAAGCAGGGAATGATGCACCCGTTGCGTCGCGACGCGTTACGCTCGGTTGTTGCCCTCTGTGTTGCGTTGTTTCTCGCTGTCGCCTCGCCCTTGGGCATCCTGCGTGCTTCGGCACAGGACCAGATCGCGGAGGCGGATGCCACAATTCGCGTGGTTCATGCCTCGCCCGGCGCACCAGATGTCGATGTTCTGCTCGATGGTCAGCCGCTGCTCAAAGGCGTCAGTTACGGCACCGCCTCCGACTACATGACCTTTACCCCGCAACAGCATCGGTTCCAGGTCGTCCCCACCGGGCAGACCGCGGACGCGGCGGTGGTCGACAAGACGATCGATGCCGGACCAGGACAAGCCTACGTCCTCGCCGTGTTCGGCCTGCTCAACAACATTGGCGGCGATGTCTATGAGGTGGATCTGAGCGAGATCGAACCTGGCCACTCCCGCGTTCGCATGATCAACCTGTCGCCCGATGCCGGCGTGGTCGATCTGCTCGAAACCGGCGGTGACGAGTGGTTCAGCGACGTCGACCTGGGCAAGGCCACCGATTACCGTGATGTCACCCCCGGAACCTACAGTGTCGATGTCCGCGGTGGTGACGACCGCGTGCTGCAAACAGTTTCGGACGTCACCTTCGCCGAGACGCGCGCTTACGATGTCGTCATTCTCGGCCAACTCGCCGACAACTCGCTCTCCCTCGTCTCTTTGGAAACGAGAGTGTCGCCGCCCTGCTCCGAGGTGCTTGGCATCGAAGGGACCGGGGAGGACGCTTGCATTCGCCTGGTGCATGCCGCGCCCGATGCCCCGCCGGTCGATGTCTATCTCAACGACACGACGATCGCTCAGAATCTGGCGTACGGCACCGCGACCGAATACGTGGCCGCGCCGAGCGGCGATGACCGCGCCGTGCGCGTGGCCGCGACTGGCACTCCTGTCGAACAGGCCATCATCGACAGCAACCTGCACTTCGATCCCGGTCAGGCATACGAAATCCTCGTGACGGGCGCGGCGGACAATCTGGAGCTGACCATCACCGGCACCGATCTGCGACCGGTGCCCGAAGGCCAGGCACGCCTGCGGTTGATTCATGCCTCGCCTGATAGTGGCAGCGTCAATCTCGGGGTCAAGGGGCAAGAAGAAGACCTGTTCAGCGGTGTGAACTTCCGGGATGCCACGGATTACGTCGTGCTCGACGCCGGTGATTATCCTCTCGAGATTCGGCCCGGCGGTCAGGATATGAATGTCGCGCTGGCCACCGACGCCAAGATCGATGCCGGTACGGTTTACGATCTGATTCTCATTGGCCGTCCCGCCGATCAATCCCTGAAACTCCTGGCATTGACGGCACCAGCCCAGATTCGCACCGGCCTTGTCGCCACGCCGAGCCCGGTCGATACGGGAACATCGGCGGCGCCAACAGTCGTGCCATCGCCCGTCGAAGTCGTCGACGCGGCAGGGACGCCGACGTCGTAACCTATTTGCAGGCTGGCCTGTAACGCTGAACGTGCCGCGGTTGGCCAACCGCGGCACGTTCAGCGTTCTTCACATATTCCTGTGAACTCAGCCCGCCACGTTGTCGCGGCCAGCAATTCCCAAATCGCGACGCCCCGTTGACATACTCCCGCGCCCTTTCCTAGACTGCCGGCAGAGAATTAAGGCGAGAGCAGCGCGACCCTGTGACCGGAGAAGGCACTGGCGCGGCCCGTGACCGGAAACTGGCGCGGACGGGCGCGGACGGCGAACCTCCCGGAAACGGCTCACCGCGGGGGGCTTCAGGCGTGATCGAAACGGATGCGCGGGCGCGAACAATCGCCGCCAATGGCGCACTGGGGCAGACGGCGAGCTCGCGGCCGATCGCCATGTCCGTCCAGCATGTTTCCAAGCACTACAAGACGAGCACCGGTTCCGTTCATGCCCTGGAGGATCTCTCGCTGGAAATCCCCCAGGGGGAATTTGTCTGTATCCTCGGCCCTTCGGGCTGCGGCAAGAGCACCCTGCTCTGGGGCATGTCCGGTCTTCACGACCTCTCTTCGGGCAAGATACTGCTCAATGGCACGCCCGTCACCGGTCCCCGGCCCGAAATCGGGATGATCTTTCAGGACGCCAATCTCCTGCCATGGCGCAACCTTTGGCAGAATATCCGCTTCCCCTTCGAAATCAAGAAGATCGATCCCAAACCGCACGAGGGCCGGATCAAGACGCTGCTTTCGGAAGTCGGTTTGGCCGGGTTCGAAAACAAGATGCCGCGCGAACTCTCCGGCGGCATGCAGCAACGGGCGAGCATCGTGCGCTGCCTCTCCTATGACCCCGGCGTCATTCTCATGGACGAGCCGTTCGGGGCGCTCGACGCGTTCACGCGCGATGAAATGAACCTGCTCATCCAGAAGATCTGGATGGAGACTGGGAAGACGATCATCTTCGTGACGCACAACGTCTCGGAGGCGATCTTTCTCGCGGACCGGGTGGTGGTGCTGACGCCTCGTCCTGGCCGCCTCGCTCACATCTTCCCGATCGATCTGCCGCGTCCACGAACGATCGACATGACGTTCGAGCCGGATTTCATCCACGTGGTCAAGGAGATCAAGAACACGATCGAAACTGGCCGCTATACGCCGCTGCCGCGCCCTGATGGCGGCAGTTCGACCGGGAGGTAATCAGGCCTGATGGCCAGTGAACTGCGTGAAACAATCCCGACATTCAGCCAGGGCGAACCCGCTGATTCGGGTGAAGTCGGTCTCACCAACTGGTCGGCGTTGACCAACCAGGGATTCGCCAAGTCGTGGGGAGAAGCCGGGCTCATCATCGCCGTCGCCGTGGTGCTCATCCTCGCGGCGGAGTTCGCGGTCAAGGCGTTCAATATCCCGAACTACATCCTGCCGCCACCAAGCGCCATCGGCAAGACCCTCGTGACCCGCTTTCCCGATCTCTTCTGGCCGCACATGCAGATCACGCTGATCGAACTACTGAGCGGATATGCTATCGGGGCGACAATCGGTCTTGTGCTGGCGGCGGTGATCACGCAAGTGCCATTAGTCGAGAAAATCATCACCCCGTACATCCTGCTCCTCGTCACGACGCCGATGATCGCGCTCGTGCCCCTGCTGATTCTGCTCTACGGCTTCACGCTGACGCCGCGCATCATCGCGGTCGCCCTCGCGGTTGGCCCAATGGTGATGATCAATTCCGCCACCGGTTTCCGGCGTACGGACCTCGCCAAGATCGCGCTCGCCCGATCCTACGGCGCTTCCACGTTGCAGATCTTCTCCAAGATCCGATTCCCGCTCGCGCTGCCGATGATCATCGTCGGGTTCATGGTCGGGGCCATCTTCGGCATGCTCACCGCGGTCGGCGCGGAGATGGTCGGCGGCAAGAACGGTCTCGGCAACCAGTTGATGTTCTGGTCGTCGATGGTCAAGATGGAAAACTTCTACGCCATCATTCTGCTCCTGGCCCTGATGGGAGTGAGCATTTACGTGATCTTCTACTGGGTCGGCAAGAAATGGGCCGGTTGGCAGGCATGAGTGAAGTCGAGGAGGCGAGGAGTCGAGGAGTCGAGCGGGCCATCACGCCCCGAGACAGGTTCCGGTTCGACATCGGCGTCTTCTCGACGCCTCGACTGCTCACCGTTTCGCCTCGCTGAAAGGAGGATCCGCACCCCGCGAGGATCACGCGATTGACGAGCGGAGCGTGGGTTCATTGACCCGGGCGTTGTGGCTCGGGTCCGCTGGCGCCAGGGAGTGGCGCCCTGTTGTGGAGGTCGTGGACATCATGGATCGTTTCGACGCACTGTTCGATTCGTTTGCCGCCGGCCGCATCTCGCGCCGCGGCTTGGTCAAGGGCGCGGCGGCGCTCGGTATTGGTGGCGCTACGTTGCAGGCGCTCGGCAGAAGCAACATCATCCTGGCGCAGCCCGCGGACAACAAGGTGCGCTGGGTTTCGCCACGCGGCACCATCGACGTGCTCGACGACTATCCATACCACGTCGCCGTCAAGATGGGGTACTTCGGCGATATCGAGACGACCCTCGAGCCCGGTCCGATCGAGGCCACCGCGGGCACCAAGGCAGTGGTGACTGACCAGGCCGATGTCGCCTATCCCTCCCCCGGCGTCTACTCCCTCATGATCGAGCAGGGCAGCCCGCTCATCTCGGTCTTCGAAATGGGCGCGTATGACGTCTTCGACTTCGCTTTCCCCAAGGGCAAGGCGCCGGCGAGCGTCAAGGACCTCGAAGGCAAGACCATCAGTCTCGGCTCCGCCGGCTGGCAAGGGATTGTCAACCCCGAGATTGCCCAGGCCGGTGGTGACCCGACCAAGGTCAACTACGTCGACGCCGGCCCCCAGTGGGGCCAGGTGCTGGCCCAGGGTCAGGTCGATTCCGCCCTCTCCTGGGCTGGTTTGCGCGCGCAGTGGGCCGCCACCGGGCTCGACTTCGACTACATCCTCGGCAAAGACTGGTCGAAGTTTCCGGCGAACTCCTTCGTGGTTCGCCGCTCCGACTTCGAAGACGCGGCGCTGGCCGATATCTACGGCCGCTACTTCCGCGGCTGGGCACAGGGTCTCGAATTCGGCTACCAGAACCCCGTTGCGGCCACCCAGATCACCTTCGAGGCGCTACCGGCCCTCAACGAAATCTTCTCCGACAAGCAGGTCGGGGTGGAATCGATGTGGCAACTCGCCGAGGTCTTCCGCGGCGACTGGGCGAAACGGGAAGAGGGTGGGGGTGGCACTCCGAGGAGAGTTGGGATCTCTTCCTCAAGACCACCTACGACATCGGGCAGTTGACCAAGGAGTTGAAAGCCGGCGACGTGCTGACCAATGACTGGGTCGCGGCTGCCAACGACTTCGATCACGACGCGATCAAGACTGCCGCCACCGGTTATGAATTGACAGGCGACTTCATCTCGCTGAAGCAGCCGGAGGGCGCCGGAGCGTAGTTCGCGTATGTCGTGAGTCGCGGGGAGCGGCGGCGACGGCGGTTCTTGCGAGCCACTGCCGGATCGCCGCGCTTCCCGCGATGCATTATCTTCGACTGCCGGGAATGAACGATGCCAGCAACTGAACAAGGCGGCCGCCGTTTCCATCACGTTGGACTGCGCGCCATGGATCCGCAACTGAACGAGAATTTCGTTACGGCGACGCGGGTCTGGGTCACCGATCCCAACCATCACCCGCAACGGATCGAGTGGCTCCGCTACGAACCTGACAGTTATCTGGACGACCGTTTCAAGAACACCCCGCACGTCGCCTGGATCGTGGATGACATCGAGCCCTGGATCGCGGACAAGGAGATCGCCATCGCGCCGTTTCTGGTCGGTGATCCGCCGTTCGTGCGTGTCGCCTTCGTCTGGGAAGAGGGCATGATCTCCGAGTACATGGCCTTCGTGCCGGGCGCCGTCTGGTTCGATCCCAACGACGTCGGCACCGAACGCGCCCGGGCCAGTTGAGGAAGGGAACATTGCGCCTCGCGCTGGAGTGATGGCTCTCGGGCCACAGGGCGACACAGGCGCCGCTCCTACCACTGGCTCTCACGTAGGGGCGACGCCTGCGTCGCCCTAGCAGCAGGACGGTCGCGTCGCGCCAGGCGCGTCCACAGCGACCATGATCACAGTTCGCAAGGGAAGGATTCGTACACCATGGCTGAGCGCCTCGCTGCTTCCACCAACTCCTATCACTCCTACAGTCTCGAACAGGCCTTGGACGGTATTTCTCGCGCCGGGTTCAAGTCGGTCGAGTTGACGAGCGTGCCGGGCTGGACGGAGCACGTTCGGCGCGATGCCGATGACGCCGAACTGGAGCAGGTGCAGGACTTGCTCGACAAGTACGGGTTGACAGCGGTCAGTCTCTCCGGCCACTCCGACCTCGTCACCGATGAGGGCATGGAGCAGTTCCGCAAGGCGATCCGCATCGCCAAGAAACTCGGCGTCAACAAGATCACCACCTCGACCGGTGGACATGATGCCTCTTCCGCCGGCACGCTCGAAGAGCAGCGAGTGGCTTTTCTCGAGCGAATTCGCCCGCTCGCCGACGAAGCCGCCGCGGAAGGGATCGACATCTGCCTCGAAACCCATGGTGGGCTCCTGGCCACCGGGGTCATCGCCAAGGCGCTGATCGCGGATATCGGTCGCAACAACCTCGGGATCAACTACGATCCGGGCAACGTCATCTTCTATGGCGATACCCGTCCGGAAGGCGATTTGCCCGAATCGGTCGATGCCGTCACTCACATGCATGTCAAGGATCAGATCGGCGGGGCCGGAGTCTGGAACTTCCCCCAGGTCGGCACCGGAGACATCGATTTTCCCGCGCTCTTTGCCACCCTCGATGCGGCTGGATTCGATGGACCCTGCTCGGTCGAGATCGAATTCCAGGGAGAACCGTGGCCGCCGTTGGAAGAAGTCGATCGCGCCATGGCCGAATCCTTCCAGCACGTCCGCCCCCTGATCAAGGAGAGTTAAGGCGCCAGGATCGGACCCTGATCAGGCACCCGGCTTCATCTACACCGGAAATGTAGACCCTCGTGGAGGATGGCATGGTTCGAGTCGCGGTTCTTGGTGCGGGGTTCATGGGCGGCGTCCACGGCCGGGCGTATGCCACGCTGCCGGACGTGACGGTTCCGGTGGTCTTCGCGCCGAGTCCGACGCGGGGCGAACCGCTCGCCGCCGAATTAGGGGCTCGTTGGACGGATGATCTGGCGGCGGTCCTCGCCGATCCCGACATCGACGCGGTCGACATCTGCCTGCCGACCCCCCAGCACCGCGCGGTAACGGAAGCGGCGATCGCCGCTGGCAAACATGTGTTGCTCGAAAAACCGATCGCGATGTCTGCCGCGGACGCCGAAGCGCTCGTCCGGCTCGGCGCCGCGACCGACCGGGTCTTCGTCATCGCCCATGTCCTCCGCTTCTGGCCGGAATACGTCGAAATCGCCCGGCGGGTGGCCAGCGGCGAATTGGGCAAACCCCGCTCCGGCTTCGCCTCCCGGCGCCAACCGTTTCCCGCCTGGTCGGCGCTCTTCAGTCGCTCCGATCTGACTGGCGGCGCGGTCATCGACATGATGATTCACGATTATGACGCGCTGAACTGGATCTTTGGCAAACCTTTGGCGGTCACCGCGCGTGGCGAGCTCAACTCACGCTCCGGCGGGTTCGATCAGGTCCAGGTGCTCATCGACTACGCCGACAGCGCCTCCGCGCTGGTCGATGGTGGCATGATGATGCCGGAGTCCTACCCCTTCTCGGCACGGCTGGAGGTCTTGTGCGAAAAGGGGTCGATGGAGTACGCCTTCCGCGCCGGTGGCCGCAGCGTCGAGATGGGCGCCGGAGTCAACGAATTGATGCTCTTTCCGAACGAGGGCGAACCGCTGCTGCTCGCCCCGGCCCAGACCGATCCCTACGCCACCGAATGCGGCTATTTTGTCGATGCCATCCGTCGGGGCGAAGATGCGGGCCGTGCCACCCCCACCGACGCCTACTGGGCGCTCGCCGTCGCCCTCGCCGCGCGCGATTCTCTCGCGCAAGGTGGGACGCGGGTCGCAATCGCATAGTTCAACCGAGATTCCAGCGGCACACCGGAATCCTGTCGTTCAGACATGATCCCAGGTGTCATCTCGACGAACGAGGGACCTCGCCGTCGTTGCGATCTCCGACGAACGACGAAACTCTTCGCCATTCGGTGTAGCGCTGCGAATGACTCGTTGCTACCGCGTCGTGTAACCGACGTGTCGTTCCGAGGAACGAGGGACCTCGTCGTGGTCCGTCGCCGCGAAAGGCCGAGACTCCTCGCGGCGACTCGGCATGACACACGGTTCGCCCGCTGCTGGAGTGAATCGAGTTCGCGGCTGGCCGCCGCTCCGGGACAACGCCAACATGCGTTTCGCTACGTTTCAGCGTCGCGCAGACGGGGTGTCATGCCGACAAGCGGCGTCAGTGTCGTCCCGACGAAGGAGGGACCTCGGCGTTAGCCGTGAGTTCGACCAACGCCGAGGTTCCTCGCTGTGGCTCGGAACGACACGCCTTTCGCACGCCGCTCTGGAATGCGGAAGATGAGTGATTTTGATCCGCGCTCGAGCATTTCGCCTTTCTACGATCGACCAGCTACATGCCTCGCCAGGATGCCGTCTTTGTTTTGGTTGGCGCGACGCAGTTTCCTCATGGCGCTCCAATCGCTCGGCTTACGCGGCGCTTACCCTGAACATTTCGCGCCACCACGGTGGAACCCGGTCATCGTTGGCGTCATCGCGGAGAAACGCTCCAAACTGATTGGCGTCGCTGAACTCCATCCCAAGCGGCACGTCGTCGACATCCACGTCAACGTGGACGGAATCAGTCAGCTCGATCGTGCGCGATACCACGCCGAGTCGGAAGCGGATATACAGTGCGTTGAGATCGCGGTCGAGTTGGAACTCCATGTGGTGGTGCCTGATTCTACGACGGCGACAACTCGACCAGTATTGCTCAGCTCTTGGACTTTCGTCGTTTGTGATCAGGAGCGTGAGCGACGCAAGCGTCGCACCCTGTAACGCGAATTCAGTAGGGCGCGACGCTTGCGCCGCCCGCATTCGAAACCGAACCGGCTCCAAAGTTCTACGCACGCCCACCTACACCGGCGAGCAGAAATTGTGTCCATCCGAGCCAAGGCGAGGGACCTCGGGGTCCGTCAGCATCGAGTCGTACGCCGAGGTCCCTCCTTCGTCGGGACGACACAACGTATGCACCATGCTCTAGTAAAAGAACCGCTCACTCTCTTCGAGCGTCAGATACTCCTCCCGCGCTTCCTGCACTGACGGCACGGCGGAAACCTCCGCGACGGGAACGTCCCACCACGATTCGAATCCCGGTACCCGCGCGTGTTTCTGCACCGGGACGTGGATGACGACGGTGCGGGTCTCCCGCTTTGCCTTTTCCAGCGCGTCGCGCAGTTCATGCTCGTTGGTCGCGCGCATCGCCACAGCGCCGAGGCTGGCTGCGTTCGCGGCGAAATCGATCGGGATGTATGGTCCGTCGAGGATGCCGGACTCCGGATTGCGGAAGCGCAATTCATTTCCATACGATGGTGAGCCGGTGCCCATCTGCAAGGCCCGAATGCATTGGAAACCGCCGTTGTCGACCACCACGATCGTCAGTTTCATCCCCTCTTCCAGGGACGTCACGATTTCGGTGTGCAGCATCAGGTACGACCCGTCCCCGACCATCACGTAAATCTCGCGGGAAGGGTCGGCCATCTTGGCGCCGAGACCACCGGCGATCTCGTATCCCATGCAGGAGTAGCCGTACTCCAGGTGATAGCCCTTCGGATCGACCGGCCGCCACAGTTTCAGCAAATCGCCGGGCATCCCGCCCGCGGCGCAGACGACGACATCGCGCGGACCACTCGCGGCGTTCACCATCCCGATCACATTGGCTTGCGTCAAGTGCACCGGGTTCTCCACCGCGCGAATGCCATCCACCGCGGCATCCCACTCCGCCTTGAGCGATTCGACCCGATCGCCGTACGAGGCATCGGTGCGGAACTTTCTCGCAGCAAGCGCCTCCCGCAGCGCGTCGAGCGTCACCTGTGCGTCACCGATCAGCGGCAGAGCGCCGAACTTGAAGGCATCGCGGGAGGAAACGTTGATCCCGATGAACCGCACCTCGGGATGCTGGAACTGGGTGTGGGACGCGGTCGTGAAATCGGAGAGGCGGGTTCCCACCGCGATGACCAGATCAGCCTCGCGCGCCAATCGGTTCGCCGCCAGTCCGCCGTTGGACCCGACCGGACCCGCGTTCCAGGCGTGGTTCCAGGGGAGCGCGCCTTTGCCTGCCTGGGTCTCGACCACCGGGATGCCGAGCGCATCGGCAAAGTCGGAGAGCGCCGCGGTCGCCTCGGAGTAGATGACGCCGCCTCCGGCGACGATGAGCGGACGTCTGGCAGTCGCCAGCAACTCCGCGGCCCGCCGCAATTCCTCGTCTGGCGGCACGACCCTCGGCACGCGGTAGACACGCTTCGCAAAGAAGGCAGCCGGATAGTCGTAGGCTTCAGCCTGGACATCCTGTGGCAGGCAGATGGTCACCGCCCCGGTTTCCGCCTGATCGGTCAGGACCCGCATTGCTTCGGGCAGGCTCGCCAGGATCTGTTCCGGGCGGTTGATGCGGTCCCAAAAGCGGGAGACCGGGATGAACGCGTCGTTGACCGAGACGTCCATGCTCAGTGGATATTCGAGTTGCTGCAGGACCGGGTCCGGACGGCGCGAGGCGAAGATGTCGCCGGGCAGGAGCAGCACCGGCAGCCGGTTGACGGTCGCGGTGGCGACGCCGGTGATCATGTTCGTCGCCCCCGGGCCGATCGAGGATGTGCAGGCAAAGGTCTGCAGCCGGTTCTTCATCTTGGCGTAGGCGATGGCCGAATGAACCATGCCCTGTTCATTCTGTGGCCGGTGATACAAGACCTCGTCCTTGAGTTCTTCCAGCGCCTGCCCGATCCCCGCCACATTCCCATGGCCGAAAATGCCCCAGACACCGGCGAAAAACGGCTGCTCGAAGCCATCCCGCTCGATGTACTGCCGGGTCAGAAATTTCACGGCCGCCTGTGCCATCGTCATCCGCATGGTGTTCGCCGCCATCGCTGATACTCCCTTGCTGAACACAATGAACTACCCCGGCAAGCGGCCCGCGGGGCCATTGACCCGATCTTCGATGTCGCGCCAGGATCGGAGTCCGGCGTTGCGTTCGTCGCTCCAGGTGCCCCGCACCCAGGTGTAGGCGGGGTCGTCTTTCGGTTGCATCGTGCGTACTGGTTCGTCACCGGCGAGGACGTTGAGGTAATAGCCGGTGTACCCCTGAGCGACGGCGAAGGCGTGATACCCCTCGGGCACCAGGAGCAGATCGCCGTCGTGAATCACGTAGGCGGCGTCGGTCGTGCCATCCCCGGTGTAGAGCCGCTGCAACCCGAACCCATCTGGCGGTGAAATCCGGTAGTAGTAGATCTCTTCCAGATCGGCCTCGCGTGGCATGTCGTGGACATCGTGCTTGTGCGGCGGGTAGGACGACCAGTTCCCGCTCGGCGTGAACACTTCGACGATCAGCAAGCGATCCGCCTCGAATGACGGCTCGATGATGTGATTGATTTGCCGCGCCGCGTTTCCCCCGCCGCGAATCTCCACCTTGACCGAATCGGGCGTGACCACTTTTGGCGCCAATTCCCGCGTGGCGCGGGCGGAGCAGACCGCCAGTTCCAGCGGCGATTCGGCCCGCACCTCGCACGCTCGCCCAAGCGGAAGATAAACGGCCCAGGGTTGACCCGTAAACGGATTGGACCGTTCGCCGATGGTCCATTCCTGGCCGCCTGACGTCACCGTGCATCGGCCGCCGAGCGGCACCAGCGCGATCTCGTCCTCGTTGCCGGGCCGGGACCATGTTTCGCCGGGAGCCAACTTGACGACCGTGAGTCCGCAGAATTCCCAACCGGCGCTTTCGACCGTGACATCGATGAGTACGCCGGAGTTGTTGCCCAGCGGCGCGGACTTCAGCAGCAAATCCGCAACATCACCCGCGATGGCCATCTGCCTCAGACCTCCTTCGTGGCGTCCCTTTGTTCGTCAGGCGCGGGCAAACCGGGCCGGGGATACGGGTCTGTTCTCCTGCCGCGACGCCTCCGCGGCGTAAGCCAGCACCATCGCCGCCCGCGCGTCATTGCCATCAACAGGGGGCGGGGTGCCGTCGATGATGCTGTCGACAAACACGCGCAATTCATCGACGTAGGCCTGGTCGAACCGCTCCAGGAACCAGTGAATGTGATCGGAGTGGACGCCTTGCGCGTCGAAGCGGAGCATCGGCGTCTCTCGCGAGTATCCGATCATCAGCGAACCTTCGCTGCCGAAGACCTCGGTGCGCACGTCGTAGCCAAACCCGGCGCGGCGGCTGTTGTCGATCACTGCGAGACCGTCGCTGGCGAATCGAAGCGACACCACGCTGGTATCGACATCACCGAGTTCCTTGATGACCGGCGAAACGATGGCGCTCGCCATGGCAAAGACTTCGCTGACCTCCTCGCCCATCAGCCAGCGCACGCAGTCGAAGTTGTGGATCGTCATGTCGCGGTACAGACCGCCGGAGGTCTCGAGGTAACTCTTCGGGGCCGGACTGGGATCGCGCATCGCATCGTGAATCATCTCGACCCGGCCGAGTGCGCCGCTGTCGATCAGGTCCTTGGCTTTGTGATAGGCCTTGTCGAAGCGCCGCTGAAATCCCATCTGCAGGCGCACACCCGCAGCGTCGACAGCGCTCAGCGCGCGGTCGGTCGCCTCGAGATCGAGCGCGATCGGCTTCTCACAGAAGATCTGCTTTCCCGCTGCTGCTGCAGCGATGATCAGGGGCGCGTGGCTGTCGGTCGAGGAGGCGATTACGATTGCGTCGATGTCGGGATCGTCGATCACCGCCAGCGGATCAGCACTCCAGGCGTCGCAGCGAACGCGTCGCGCCAGCGCCTCGGCCGCGGCGCCCTGCACATCGACGATGACCGCTAGATCCGCACCCGGAATCGCTGACGCCAGCGTCGCCGCGTGGCGCTGCCCGATGCGTCCCGCCCCGATCAGCGCAACGCGAACCTGATCTCCCATCCCTCGCCCACCCCACCTCTGCCGGTCACCGTCTGATTTCCGCTACGGACCACTCGCTGGATCGAGCGGATTCGTGCCGTACGACAAAACCTCATCGCCGTCGCTGATCCCGTCGCCATCGGTGTCATACAGACCGGGCGCGGTCCCATAGACGTAGATTTCGTCGGCATCGCCCAGACCGTCGCCATCGGTGTCGGCGGCAGTCGGCGAGGTGCCGTACTGGTTGACTTCCTCGCCATCGAGGAGCCCATCGCCGTCGGTGTCGTTGTTGAGCGGATCGGTCCCGGTCTGATAGACCTCGGCCCCGTCGAGGATGCCGTCGGCATCGTAGTCACGGTTGAGCGGGTCGGAGCCATAGGCGATTTCTTCGGCATCGCTCCATCCATCGCCATCGGTGTCACCTTCGGCCGGGGCGGGTTCCTGCTGCACCGGAACCGGGGTCGGTTCGACCGCGACCGGAACGGCCGTCGGTTCGGCAACCGGCGCCTGGGTGGTCGTGTCCACCGGCGGCAGCAACACGGTCGGTACCGGTTGCGCCGCGGCGACAGTCGGGACCGTCTGCACGGTCTGCGCCGCCGCAGGTTGTTCGGCGCCGTCGACCGGCTCTCCCAGCGCGGCCACGACGAACGCGGCGGGCTGAGTGTCGCCATTGCGAAGCGTGAGCGCCCCGGTCACGAGCCGTCCACTCCCGGCTGAGACTGGAGAGGGCTGACCATTGTCGACCGTGGCTTCCAACCGGCCGGTGGTGACCATGATCAGAGCGGGACCGGTGTGCGGCGGAATCTCGGACACTTCGCCTGGGAGCAACACGCTTCGCTGCAACTCTGCGTCGAATGTTCCCTTGGGATAGTCATTGATCGCGTCGCTGGTGAAGAGCACTGTTTCGTTGGCGGGGACCCCAGCGGCGGCGGCCTCCGGCGTCAGTAACTCGATGAGCCAGACGATGCTGGGGTCCGATCCGACCGCGTAGCGCAGGTACGGATCGCCGCTGGCGAGGAAATACGCCTCGCCCGCTTCCAGCCGATTGCGTCGGGTCGTCAACTCATTCCGGATGATGGCCGCGCCGGTTCGTTGCAGCGCGAACGACGAGGCGGCCGTTTCCGGCGCCCCGGTGGCGCCGAGACCGAGTTCGCGCACTCGCCAGACCACCGGCCCGTCGATGCTGACCAGCCCCTGGGCGATCGTTTGCACGTGCGGGGCGCCGGCGATGAACTCCGCGGGACCGGGCGCCGCTTGTGCCGCGGGCGTTGGCTGAATGGCGGCAGGCGAAGGGGGCTGAGTCGGCAATTCCTGCGCCAACACCCGGCCTTCACCTGGGAGAAGCATCGCTACGGTCAGCATGGACGCCACGACCGCGGCCAGTCCACGCGTCATCCGTTTCGGCAGCGTCCCCGCTTCGCCTGCCCGTTGCATCGTCACCTGCTCCTGTGTCTGTACGGCGGCGCGCCCCTGAACCCCCGTCGCGGGAACGCGGGCCAACGCGATCGCCGTGCAGTCTCGAACACTCCGCGTCTCTCGTCGTCAGTACCAGGATCGCCCGGTCGCGCCGAGATGACTCAGACTACGGTCCGGACTGATCCCGGAGACTATACTTTCCTCAGGTGCTGGGCGTTGCCCGCCAGACACCGTTTTGAGCAAACAAACCACGAGGTAGCACTTCTTGTCCACAGTTCAGGTCACTGACAGGGTCGCCGCTTCAGGCGCTGCGTCCCGTCAAACCAGCCAGGAAAAGCGGATCGTCGTCGCGGCCGAGCTGGGTTACTGCTGGGGCGTGCGTCGGGCGCTGGAGATTGTCGAAGCCGCTGCCGAGAGCGCGGGCCCAATTGCCCCGATTGGCGATGTCATTCACAACCCGCAAGTGGTCGACCGCCTCCGATTGAAAGGGGTCTCCGGCGCGGAATCGGTCTCAGATGCGGCGGATCACGGGTTCCGGCGGGTGGCGATCACCGCGCATGGCATAGGACCCCAACTGGCGGTCGAAGCGGCCTCCGCCAATCTCGAACTCATCGATACGACGTGCCCCCTGGTGACCAAGGTGCAGCGGCTCGCCCAGAAACTGGTGCGCCAGGGCTATTACCTCGTGGTGTATGGCGATTCGTGGCACCCCGAAGTGCGCGGGGTCATCGCCTGGGCCGGTACCTCGAAGGCGGTCGCGGCGAAGAAGATTGCCGATCTCCCCTGGAACGCGCCGCGTGGCGCCAAAGGTGAAGGAATGGTCACGCCGCCGCGCAAGGTGGCGGTCGTTTCGCAGACGACCAAGAATGTCGACGAACTCATGGCCTTCGCCCAGGCGTTGCAGGCAATGGTCATGCCCGAAGGCGGTGAGTTCCGCCTATGCAATACGATTTGCGAGCCGACATCGGAACGCCAGAACGCGCTCAAGCGATTGGTCGAACAGGATCACGTCGATGTCATCTTGGCGATCGGTGGCCGCAAGAGTTCGAACACGGCACGTTTGGCCGAAGTTGGTAATTCCCTGGGTGTGCCTTCCTACCATATAGAGAGGGCCGAAGACATCGGTGATGACTGGATTGTGAACGCATCCGTGATCGGTGTCACCGCTGGCGCCTCGACTCCGGACGACGTCATCGAATCAGTTGTCGCCTCCCTCGTCGCGCGCGGGTATCAGCCTCCCGCCGGCGGCATCCGCCCCCTCGATCCGGATTACGTTCCGGCGTATTGACGAAGGCGAGACGGCAAGTCGGCGAGACGGCAAGACGGCAAGAAGAAAAGACGGCGAGTAGGTAGGGGACTGGACCGCTGACGGTTCAGTCCCCTATTGGTTTTGCCTCACCATGGCGGATCAGTCGCCGTCGCACCTCCTCGCGGTCTCGCGGTCTCGCCGTCGCACCTCCTTGCCGACTTGCCGTGTTGCCATCTTGCCGACTTGCCGTCTTGCCGACTCCGTTTGGCAAAATTGACACGCACACCGCGCTGCACTATTCTCCCGCCACGTTTATGACATGGCCCCAGGTTGGGGTCGGGCTGCGCGTGCGGTGATAGATGCACGCGGTGTATCCAGGTGGCGACTAGCTCGCGCTCCGCGAGCTCGCGCGATACGGCCGGCAACGATGCCGGCGACGAACGTGGAGGAAAAGCAGGTGGACACCCGTTTCGAGCGACTCCTCAAGGAACTGCAACGCGGGCGCATCGATCGCCGCACGTTCATGGTGCGCGCGGTTGCGCTCGGCGTTTCCGCGGGCGCGATCCGCACCGGTCTCCGCACCAGCGGCGCGGCTGCCCAGGATGCCACTCCAGCGGCCAGCGCGTCGTCGATCGGCAACGCGTCGATCGAGCACCTGACCACCACCGACAAGGGCGTCATCAAGTTCTACTCCTCGTGGCCACTTACCGGCGCCTATGAGCAGATCGGCGGCGACGCCGTGCAGGCCATCAAGCTCGCGCTCAGCGACTACGGCAACGCCGCTGGTGGGTTTGCCCTCGAATACGAGGCCCTGGACGACGGCATCGCCGCCAACAACGGTGGCTGGGACGCCGGCGCCGAGTCCGCGAACGCGAACAAGGTCATCTCCGACGCGGATGCCATGATCTATTTCGCGACTTACAACTCCGGCGCCGCCAAAATCTCCATTCCGATCATGAACGAGGCCGGGATGGCGATGATCTCCTACGCCAACACCTATCCCGGGCTGACCAAGGCGATCGAGGGCGCCACGGAAGAAGGCGAGCCGGATGTCTACTACCCAAGCGGCAAGCGCAATTACATGCGCACCGTTCCGGCGGACGACATCCAAGGCGCGGCGGCGGCCACATGGGCGTATGAGACCAAGAATGTGCGCAAGGCGTACGTCCTCGACGACCAGAGCCTCTACGGCCACGGCGTGGCGACGGTGTTCAACAACACCTTCTCCCAGGTGCTCGGCGGTGAAGTCCTCGGATTCGAGGGCTATGATCCGAAGGCCCCCGACTATCAGGCGCTGATGACCAAGATCGCCGACATGGGTCCAGACATCCTCTACGTCGGCGCTACGGTCGATCAGAACCCGGCCAAGGTGCTGCTCGACATGCGCTCGCTGATGTCCCCGGAAGACGTCGTCTTCATGGGTCCGGACGGCCTGATCAACCAGGCGTTCATCGATGGCGCGGGCGACGCCGCCAATGGCGCCTTCGTCACCTTCGCCGGGTTCCCACCATCAGCGCTGGTCGGCCCCGGCGCAGACTATGTCGCCCGCATCAGCGAGATTCTCGGCCATTCCCCTGACTCCTACGCGACGTACGCGTACGAGTGCACCGCGGTCGCCATCCAGGCGATCGACAAGGTCCAGCAGAAGGACCGCGGCGCCATTCTCGACGCCATGTTTGCCACCAAGGACTTCAACAGCCTCATCGGCGGCACCTGGTCCTTCACCGAGACCGGCGACACCGATGCGTTGACCATGGCCGTCAACGAGATCAAGCCGAACGCCGAGGGCAAACTCGACTTCGCCTTCCTCGAGGCGATTGGGACCGAGTAACGGGTTCATCGAATCGAACCAGCGAGCGGGTCCGGGGTGTTCCCGGACCCGCTCGCGCTAGGCAGCAGCAACGATTCCTCGTTGTCTCATGCGAACTCAACGATGAGGCCGGCATGGAATTCAACTGGACCCTGTTCATCCAGTACATCATCCTCGGGATAACGAACGGCACGCTGATCGCGCTCATCGCGCTCGGCTACACCCTCGTCTACGGAATCGTGGAACTGATCAACTTCGCCCATGGTGAGGTCTTCATGATGGGCGCGTTGCTCTCGCTGACGGTGGTCGGCTGGTTCGCGATTGCGGCCGGTGCGGGGTGGGGCCAAATCCTGGTCGCGGCAATCGTGGCCATGGCGGCGGCGATGGCGTTCAGCGGGGCGCTCAACTGGAGCATCGACCGGGTTGTCTACCGGCGCTTGCGCGCCTCGCCCCGGCTTGCTCCGCTGATCGCCGCCATTGGCATCAGTTTCATCCTGCAGGGTATCGGCATCTACTGGAAAGGGTCGAACACGATCCTGCCGCCCGCCCTCATCCCAACCAACGTGCGCTCGATCAACATTCTCACCGATTGGCTGGGACTGGAAACGAAGTTGCGGTTCCGCGCGCTCGATCTGGCGGTGATCGTTCTCACCATTCCACTCCTGATCGGCCTGTCCTGGCTCGTCTACCGCACCCGCACTGGCAAAGCGATGCGAGCCGTGGCGCAGGATCGGGGTGCGGCGGCATTGATGGGTATCGATGTCAACCGCACGATTGCCACCGCCTTCCTCATCGGCGGGGTACTCGCCGGGG
Organism: Thermomicrobiales bacterium; assembly: GCA_046328335.1. Lineage (GTDB taxonomy): Bacteria > Chloroflexota > Chloroflexia > Thermomicrobiales > UBA6265 > JACCXM01. The sequence goes on along the minus strand of JAXLWU010000003.1, from coordinate 103,360 downwards.
CCGCCGGATTCATCATCGCTTACTACACCAATACCGCTCGTTTTCAGATGGGTTTCCGCTACGGTCTGTTCGCCTTCACCGCGGCAGTCCTCGGGGGAATCGGCAATCTGAACGGCGCGGTGCTGGGCGGCATCATCATCGGCCTGGTCTGGCAGATGAGCGATGGTTTCCTTCAGGCGTTCATCCCCTGGTGGGGAGCGCAGTGGACGCCGCTGATGATCTTCGGCGTGCTCGTTCTCGTGATGGTTTTCAAGCCGACAGGTTTGCTCGGCGAAACTGTGGCCGAGAAGGTCTAGGAGGTTCCCATGGCCAGCCTCCCTCGCGCCGCCGCAATGAGCGCACCCTCGGCTCCGTCATCGGCTTCGAATCAGCGCACGCCACGAGAAATCGCGACGTTCGTCATCGTGCTCCTGCTCCTTGTTCTCTACCCCATCATCGATCAGCAATTCGGCTTTGGTCTCCTTGGGGCGATCCTGCCGATCGGCATTTACGCGCTCCTGGCGATGGGTCTGAATATCGTCGTTGGCTATGCCGGCCTGCTCGACCTCGGCTACGCGGCGTTCTTTGCCATCGGCGCCTACACCGTCGGATTCCTGACCTCTCCGGCGTCCGTCTTCGTTCGGGCCGGTGTCGTTCCGAATTGGCTACAGCAATTCTGGCCGGCGCTCGTCGTCGCCTTCGTGGTGTCGGCGATCTTCGGCGTGCTTCTCGGTGCGCCGACACTGCGTCTTCGCGGCGACTATCTGGCGATCGTCACTCTCGGCTTCGGCGAGATCGTGCCGAACTTCTTTCTTAATGCCGTGCCGCTCACCGGTGGCACCCGCGGCATCAACCCGATCGCCAAGCCCCCGCCGCTCGGTCCGCTCACCTTCGGGCAGACCGACCAGCGCAACTGGTACTGGTTGATTCTCTTCGTCGGCTGCGTTTCGGTCTTCATGATCTTGCGGATGTACAACTCGCGGCTCGGCCGGTCGTGGCAAGCGATCCGGGAGGACGAACTCGCGGCATCGAGCATGGGAATCAATCTCGTCCGCACCAAACTCTGGGCCTTCGCGCTGGGTGCGTCATTCTCCGGCTTCGCGGGATCGCTCTACTCCTCCGCCTTTCAGTATGTCCATCCCAGCCAGTTCGAATTCACCCTGTCGATCCTCATCCTGTCCTCGGTCATCCTCGGCGGCATCGGCAATGTCTACGGCGCGATCGCCGGCGCCTTCATCATCGGCTCCTTCGACCGCATTCTGGCCGAGCGTCTCACGGGTCCGATCAACGCGCTCGGGGAACGAATTGGCAATCAGTTTCTCGCGACCCACAACGTCGGCGAGGACCGTTACCTGGTCTTCGGCCTGGCGCTGGTCTTGATGATGCTGCTGCGTCCGGGCGGTCTCTTCCCGAGCAAGCAGCGCGCGGCGGAACTGGAACCGGAGCATTTTGACATCGCCATTCAGGAACAGCAGGACGCGTTCGACGTGCGAATCCACGACGATGAAACGCCTGACGTACGCGGAGGGCAAGTCGCATGAGTGCCGCAGCGCCCGCCAACACGTCAATCGCCGACGGCGACATTCTCGTTATCCGGGGGTTGACCAAACGCTTCGGCGGGTTGGTCGCCGTCGACCAGGTCGACATGACCGTCCCGCGCGGCGCAATCGCCGGGCTGATCGGCCCCAATGGCGCCGGCAAGACCACGGTCTTCAACATGATTGCGGGGATCTACCAGCCTACGGAAGGGCAAATCCAGTTTGCCGATCAGATGCTCTTTTCGGATGGAACCGGCGGGACCAAGTCGGCATGGCTCCGCCCGGATCAGGTGACGGCGAGGGGAATCACCCGTACCTTTCAGAACATCCGCCTCTTCGCGAACATGACCGCGCTGGAAAACGTGCTGATCGGGATGCACTGCCGCCTCAAATCCTCGCCGGTGGGAGCCGTCTTGCGCCTTCCCTCGGTCAAGCGGGAAGAGGAGGCCGCCCATCAGAAGGCGCGGGAACTTCTCGACTACGTCGGTCTGCGCGGCAAGGACGTGGTTACCGCCAAGAATCTCGCCTACGGCGACCAGCGTCGCCTGGAAATCGCCCGCGCCCTCGCCAGCGACCCGCGGCTATTGATGCTCGACGAGCCAACGGCCGGCATGAATCCGCAGGAAACGGCGCAGATGACCCGCTTCATCGACCGCATGCGGCATGAGCGCGATCTGACCATTCTCCTGATCGAACACGACATGCGGGTGGTGATGGGCATCTCCGATCAGGTCTCGGTGCTGGATCACGGCACCAAGATCGCCGAGGGTTCTCCCACCCAGATCCAGCGCGATCCGAAAGTGATCGAGGCATACCTCGGCACGGGAGCGAGCGAGGTCGCCTCCATTGTCAACTCCGACACCGCAGCGGCAGCCGCGGCCCCCGCGAAGGAGCGGTAGCGCGATGGCGATGCTCGATGTTCAGGACATCAGCACGTTTTACGGAAACATCCAGGCGCTGAAAGGCGTCTCGCTTCAGGTCGAGAAGGGAGAAATCGTCACCCTGATCGGCTCCAACGGGGCCGGCAAGACGACGACCCTCCACACCATCTCCGGCCTGTTGAAACCTCGCACTGGCTCCATCCATCTCGACGGCAAGATGATCAGCGATCGTCCAGCGCACGTGCTGGCTGGCATGGGCGTTGCCCACGCTCCGGAGGGACGGCGCATCTTCAACCGCATGACCGTGATGGAGAATCTCGAGCTCGGCGCCTATGCGCACGGGAAGCCCGACCCAGCCGACCTCGACCGCGTCTTTGGCCTTTTCCCCCGGCTGCAGGAACGCCGCGCGCAGATCGCCGGAACGATGTCCGGTGGCGAGCAACAGATGCTGGCCATCGGCAGGGCCCTCATGGCGCGCCCGACGGTGTTGCTGCTCGACGAGCCGTCGCTCGGCCTTTCCCCGATCCTCGTCGATACGATCTTTCAGATCATCACCGACATCAACGCGCAAGGCACGACAGTCCTGCTCGTCGAGCAAAACGCGCTCAAGGCGCTCGCCATCGCCAATCGCGGGTACGTCCTGCAGACCGGCCGGATCGTCCTCTCCGGCACCGGGCGCCAATTGCTCGGCAACGATATGGTCCGCAAGGCGTATCTCGGCGAGGACTGATCCTTCACGATCGATGCTTCCGACTAGCTACGGCGGATGATTGCGTTGCTATGTCAATCGCACCAGATGGTATCAGACACGGCCACGGAATCTGGATGAAGACGTGAGGAATACCCACCACTGACGATGCCGAAAGCCCCTCTCCCGGCTCGACGGGAGAGGGGTTGGGGTGAGGGCCGGCGCGGCGAGGCCGCCTAAACTCAGCTGGTAAACCGGCCAAATGGGAGCCAGGGTTTGCGGTGAGGGGTTGCGATCCGAGCAAACGGCAGAGTTCATCCGGATTCCAGATTACTCCTCCCGATTTTGGATGGAATAGTGCCTACTGTCCAGTCGGGCGTGTGCCGAGAGTCACCGCAACATCATGACTCCCGTCCGGACGCTGCACGGTGAGGGTGACCTGATCGCCGGGCTTGTGGGCAAAGAGCAATTCGCTGAACGAGGTCTCGGCATCGAGTTTCTGATCACCGAGAGCGGTGATGATGTCCCCCTGCTGGATACCAGCCTGTGCCGCCGGGCTGTCCGGGGAGACATCGGCAACCATCGCCCCGAAGTCGACGGGAAGGTTGTACTGCCCCGCGATATCGGGCGTGATCTCCTCGATCTGCGCTCCCAGATACGGATAGGTGACCTGGCCGGCGCTGAGCAGTTGGGTGACGATCTGCTGCACTGTATTGGAGGGGATGGCGAAAAAGAGTCCCTGCACTGGCCCTGCCTGCGGCACTTCGTTGATGCCGAGCGTGTTGACGCCAATGACCTGGCCCCGCGCATCGACGAGTGGGCCACCCGAGTTGCCGTGGTTGATTGGCGCGTCATGCTGGATCAGGTTGGAGTATCCCGCCGCGCCCAACTGCGCCGGGAAATCGCGGCCAACCGCGCCGACGATGCCGTCGGTCACGGTCCCGGTGAAACTGCCGAGCGACGAGCCAATGGCCAGAACCGGCTCCCCGACCTGGACCTGGCTGGAATCTCCGAAGCCGAGCGTGGCAGGAACCGAGCCGCTGATCTTGATGACCGCCAGGTCGCTGATGGGATCGCTGCCGACCAACCTACCGGGACGGGTCTCGCCATTCTGCAAGATGACCTGGAAACTCTCGCCGCCGCGAACCACGTGTTCGTTGGTGACGATATTGCCGTTGGTGTCGATGAGAAAGCCGGTGCCAATGCCAACAGGTTGCAGGCCGGGCATCTGGCTCTGATCCTGGTTCGCCGTTCCTCCGGCGTCCGCGGGCACCGCCTGCTCGTTGACGACGGTCGCGACCGCGGGTTGCGTCTGGCGCACGACCGCTTGCGCGTCCATCGGCACTGATGCCTGACTGGTCGATGCGTCCGGAGTTTGGGCAAGAACGGTTGAAAGCCCCACATCCGCGAGTTTGCTGGGAACCACGATGGCCGATCCCAGCGCCAACGCGAGCATGAGTGAACGGGAACGATTCATGGAGATAGAGTCCTTTCGACGCCAAGGGAAGGTGCGATCAGGCAGCGACAGGATTGGGCGTCAAGATGGCCGGCCGCCTGGAGACCTAATGCATGAGGTATGCCGAGGTCGCGGTCCGTCGCCATCACCACTCCGGACCATCTCGACCCGGCGCCTCACAATCGATGAATTCAGCAGTTCAGGGGAACCGGTCCCGTACCGTCTCATTTCTCACCAGATTCATACTGCCGCTGTCCCGAATGGAAGTGCAACGCAGATGCGATGCTATGCGGAGCGAAGAAATTGACCGAGTCCATACCCACAAGCCGAGAGGAGCGTCGGTTCGTCCTGATCACCGGCGCCGCCGGGCGAATCGGCTCCGCGTTCCGGCGGGAGATGGGCGATCGCTACCGGCTCCGTCTCGCGGACCTTCGCTCAAACGGACTCGAAAACACTCCCGGCGCGAGCCACGAGGCCATCAGGCTCGATGTGGCAGAGGCAGTGGCGTGCAAAGCCGCCTGTATCGGCATCGACACGGTTCTCCATCTTGCGGCTGATCCGTCACCCGAGGCCGAGTGGGAGGAATCGCTTCTCCCGAACAACATTCAGGGCACGGTCAACATCGTTCGCGCCGCCCACGCAGCGGGATGTCGCCGCATCATCTTAGCCAGCAGCGTCCACGCGGTGGCAGGGTATCCGTGGCAGCCGTCGATCGCGGACGACGCGGCGCCGCGCCCGGTCAATCTCTACGGCGCGAGCAAGGCGTTCGGCGAAGCTGTCTTGTCCACGTATGCCGCGAACGGTCTCTCCGGGATTGCCATTCGCATCGGCGCCTACGACGCTCCATGGTTTCACGAGCACGGTACAGCGCGTGACGCCACGGCCTATGTCAGTGAGGGAGACCTGAACGATCTCATCGTCCGCTGCATTGAAACGGAGAGGATCGAGTACGCCATCGTCGCGGGCGTCTCCAACAACCAGCCGAACCGTTTCGACCTCAACCTCACCCGTCGCCTTCTCGGCTATGCCCCCCAGGATGACGGGTTCCTGGTCCTTTCTCAAAAAAGGGGTACTGGCACGCGGTAATGCCGCCCCAATCCTTGACCCCCTTCACTCCCTGAGCGTAGTGGCGCCTGCTTCGCCCCCTTCGTCGCACGGCGCGTTCACGTAGCCGCTCTTGAAAGGAAGGACTTTGCCTTCCTCCGGCACGAACCGATGCCGCCAGATGCAGCCATTGTCGATGCCGAGCAGATGGAGTGAGACGGACGTGACCGGGGAGGTGGTACGGACCCGATGGATATCGGTCTCCGGCAGCAGTTCGTAGAAATCACCTTCCTTCAAGGCCCGGCTCTCCCGGATCGTCAGTGAGGCTTCCTCCTCACTCGCGCCATCGTCGGTGCGGGTGAAGACATCTTCGTCCTGCGTTCCGCGATACAGACCCACCAGTCCCCACGCCAGATGGTCATGCACGGGGGTCTGCGCGCCGGGTGGCACCACAAGAGCCGAAAGGGCCAGACTGCCATCTCCCGCGCGGTAGAGCAGCCAGGTTCCGATGCCGGAACCCATGCCACTCCCCTCCGCCGGTTCCTGATACTGATCTGGCAGCCACTCCTTGTCCGCGAGCATCTTCGCGAAATGGGGCCGAATCTCCGCGATGATCTGCCGGGGGTCATCGAATTCGTGCCGAATCCGGCTGATCTCGGCGATAAACGACCGCAATCGTGGATGGTCCACCACGTACTCTTCGGCTGCCTCGTTCGTTGCCGCGGACATTCCTGAACCTCCAGGCGAATCCAGTGACGATGTCTACCGCATGACAGCGTACACAAAACAGAACAGCCGGGTATCCTGCACAACGAGTCGTCGGCGTCGCTGCCGAAATCAGGAGAAGCATTGGTGTCCCCCTCAATTCCCGCTCGTTTCGGTGTTCCTCACCTGAACCCGGCCAGCGTCGTCAAGCGCGCCGGCTGGCAGGACAGCGAGGAGATTCGCGTCAGCAACTGGATCACGCCGTGGGACGGCGAGCAACCGCTCGACGCCGCGTTGATCGGGCTCCCCTACTCCGGCGCCTCGATCAATCCCTCCGCCGCCTACGCCGCGCCGGAATCGGTGCGCCTTGCCTTTCGCTACAACACCACCTACTCCCCGGATTGGGATGTCGATCTCGCCGATCTCCGGGTCCGCGACCTGGGTGATGTCAGCGGTCACCTGACCGATGTCACGGTCGCCCATGGCCGCATCGAGGCCGCGGTCGCCTCGGCTTGCCGCATCGAACCCCGCTTCGTCCCGGTCATGATCGGAGGCGATCACTCCGTCACCGCGCCGGCGTTTCGCGGCTTCTGTGCCGCCAATCCAGGGATGCGCCTCGGACTGATCAATATCGACGCTCACCTCGACGTCCGGAATTTCGAGCACGGCCCACACAACGGCACCCCGTTTCGCGCCATCCTCACCGGCGATTTGCCGATCTCGGGCAAGAACGTTGTGGAACTGGGTATCCACGGATTCATGAACTCCGCCAGCTACATGCGCTGGGCGCGCGAGCAGGGGGTGACCGTGATCACCGCGCGCGAGGTGCAACAGCGAGGCATGGCAGACTGCATCGCGGATACGCTCCGCATTGCCGGTGACGGCACGGACCTGATCTACCTCAGCGTCGATATCGACTGCCTCGCCTACCCGTTCGCCATCGGCACCGCCGCGACTTCCCCCGAGGGGCTGAGCGCTTGGCAATTGCTGGAAGCGGTCTGGTCCTGCGGTCGTGATCCAAAAGTCCAGGCGATGGATCTGGTCGAGATCGATCCCAGCCGGGACGTAAAGGACCTTACCAGCCGCACCGGCTGCTCGGTCATTCTGACCTTTCTGGCTGGTCTGGCGCGACGGCTCAGCGGAGCGCCCGCATGAGCGGGTCGTACATCCCCTCGCCAGCGCCACCGAATCAGCCATGGACGCTGGAGCCGGTCACCGACAACGAACGGGATCTGCTCCTGCGCCTGTTCGAACTCTATCTCTACGACTTCAGCGAGATGGAGCATGCTGATGTCAACGATGACGGTCTCTTTCAGCCGCCCGCGCGGCCCTCCGTGGAACGCCACTGGGGCGAACCCGGAAAGCATGCCTTCCTGCTCCGCGTCGCGGGTCATCCGGCCGGATTCGCCCTCCTCTGTGAATCAAGATTCGATGACGATGGCGCGGACCGCCGCTACCTGAGCGCGTTCTTCGTGATGCGGGCCTATCGCCGGCGCGGCTATGGTGAAGCGATGGCGCGGGCGCTCTTCGACCGCTTTCCGGGTGCGTGGCAGGTGCTCGAAATCCGTGACAACCCGAACGCTCAGGCATTCTGGAGGTGCGTCATCGGCCAGGTGACCGGCGGCGCGTTCCGGGAGCGCTGGCTGAATCAGCGAGAAATCGTCCAGGAATTCGAGATCGAGGGGCAGCAATCGTGAATGCCACGCACCCGCGAGAACCGATGGCCCTGGCCGGAAAGGTCGCCGTGATCACCGGCGCCAGCAGCGGCGTCGGCCGCGCCACGGCTGTCGCCCTGGCGGCGCGTGGCGCGATCCCGGCTTTGCTCGCGCGGGATCGGACCGGGCTGGATGCGACCGCCGATCTGGTGGCGGGAGCGGGTGGAATCTCTCTGGTGACCGCTGCCGACATCACCGACGAAAGTGACGTTGCTGCCGCGTTTACGGAAATCGTCGATCGTCTCGGTGGCATCGACATCGTCGTTCTTGCCGCCGGTATCGGCCGCTATGGCCCGATCGAGGACTACTCTCTCGCCGACTGGCAGGCGACGTTGGCGACAAATCTGAGCGGCCCATTTCTTTGCTCCCGCGCGGCCATCCCTCATCTTCGTCAGCGCGGTGGCGGCGCGATCATCGCGATCGGCTCCGGGGCCGGCAAACAGGGGTATGCCAATCTCGGCGCCTACAGCGCCTCGAAGTTCGGCTTACTCGGATTCATGCAGAGTCTCGCGCAGGAGGTAAGCGCGGACGGAATCAAGGTCTGCACCATCAATCCGGGTTCGATCCTGTCGCCATTTGCCGGCCGCTCGGTGGAGGAGAAACGCCGCGCCATGGCCGCCGATCCCGGCAAGCGCTATCTCGAACCGGAAGACGTGGCGGACGCAATTCTCTTCCTCCTCCGTCAGCCAACTCGCGCCTGGACCCAGGAGATGAACCTCTGGCCATTCTGAGCGCCGCCGCCGCACCCCAGCGTCCTTCCCCCGTTCGTCTGCTCCACGAGCACTGGACGGAGGTCAATGGTCGACGGGTTTTCTCGCGGGTCGCCGAAGCCGCGGTCGCATCCGGCGCGCCGCCTATCGTCCACGTCCACGGGTTCGGGATTTCCGGCCGCTACATGATGCCGACGGCGTCCCGGCTCGCCGTGCACTACCCAGTCTATGTCCCCGACCTGCCCGGCCACGGACGGAGCGACACCCCCGGGACGGTGCTCGATATTCCGGGTCTTGCGGACGCCCTCGCCGGTTATCTGAACGCCATGGAGATTTCCCGCGCCGTGGTGCTCGCCAACTCGCTCGGCTGCCTGGTCACCGCGGAACTCGCCCATCGTCACCCGGCGATGATCGCACGGGCGATTCTCGTCTCACCCGCTGGCGGCCCCCACAATCGTCCGCTTCCCCGCGGCGCAACTCAATTGATGCGCGACGCGCTGCGCGAACCCCGCTCCCTGGCGCGGATCGCCATCCCCGACTACGTTCGCTACGGCGCGATCAACTCCCTGCGCATGTTCCACCAGATGGCCCATTACCCGACGGTGGAGCGCCTGTCTGCCCTCCCGGTGCCATTCCTGGGCATCGTTGGCATGCGCGATCCCCTGGTCTCGGAACGACAGATGACGTCGATCTTTCACTCTCCGGCGCAGATGGATCTGGTCTATCACTTCGATTCCGCTCACGCGATCAACTTCAGCCATCCGGAGGCGCTGGCGCGCGTAGTCCACGCGTATCTCCAGGGCCATCCACTGGACGAAATCGCCGAGGGAGAGCGCCTCATCGCCCACATGCAACCGAACCTGGACGATGAAGCGGGCTGAAAACGACCGGACCACCTCGCTCTCCTTCGCGGCCAGCGGCGAGGGACCTCCCGTTCTTCTCCTTCACGGCATGTCGGGCTCGCGCCACTGGTGGAGCCGCAACGTTCCCGCCCTTGCCGAGCGATTCCGCACGTACTGCATCGACCTTCCCGGCTTTGGCGGAAGTCGCGGTGTGCCTTGGGAACGGATCGATCACACCGTCACATTACTGATGGAGTGGATGGAGAACGAAGGGCTCGCCAATGGGCACGTGATCGGTCATTCGCTCGGCGGCGCGGTCGCCGCCCGTCTCGCCGCGCTCCATCCCGATCGTGTCGATCGTCTCATTCTGGTCGACGCCGCGATTCGACTTCCCAGGACACGCCTGACCATCCGTGGCGCCAGTATTCACTACACGTTCCGTCGCCGGCCGGAGGGGCTCGCCCAACTCGTCGCGCGCGACCTCTTCCGATCGCACCCGCGCAGTTTCTTCGTCTCTGGCATCGATCTTCTCGGGGCGAAATGGGAGAAGGAACTCTCCGCCATCCCTCACCCGGCGCTGATCGTCTGGGGTGAACACGACCTGATTACGCCGGTATCGCTCGGCGCCCGCCTCGCCACGTTGCTTCCCGACGCTCACCTCGCGGTCATCCCGGAGGCCGGTCACTCGCCGATGTGGGAACAGGCCGAGCGGTTCAACCGTGTTGCGCTCGATTTTCTCGCCGGATCCGAACGTGAGATGGATTCGCGGCGATCAAATATGGGTTAGGACACCCAGATTCATCTCATTTCCTGATACCAGAATCAGGAAATGCTCGAGAAATTCGAGGGTCGTGCTTACGGGGTGCTATGCGCACGACTGGCGATGGTGTCGTCCCGACGAAGGCGGGACCTCGGCAAGCGTCGTGATCATCACGAACGCCGAGATTCCTCGTTGCGGCTCGGAACGACACGTCGTTTGCGCGCCGCTGTGAAACATCAGCCATCGGCACTCTCTATCCAGGGACCGTTTCCAGATCCCGCATCGCCGCCCATTCGCGGTTCTGCACCACGGGCAGTTGCAACGCCCGCTCCCGATCGAGATCGAGGTTGCCAATGTGCAGTGAGATCGGGGCCTGCACCCACTTGTAGATCGAGCCGAGGAAGAGCCGGGTGAACTTCTCGACCCAGGCGCGCAGCTGCTCCCGGCCAACATCGGGGAACATCACCACCAGCGCCTCCAGGACCTCCTCCGGGAGAAGTTTCTCCGCGCCAAAGAGGTGGAAGCAGGCGTCCAGCACCGGGAAGGGCATCAACTCCTCTTCGCCGCGCTGATTCGGCGCCAATTCCGGCCCGGCTGGCTTGCTCAACACCAACGCGATCCCTTCCAGACCCATTTTTTCGTTCAGGTACTCCAGCAACGCCATGACCACGGTCTTGGGCAGATTGGCGAGCACCCCGAGCGCCCCTTCCAGATCACCGCCGATCGTGGTGTACCCCACCGCACGTTCACTCATGTTGCCGGTTTGCAGGAACAGGCCACCCGAGGAATTGGACCAGTTCCACATACGCTGACCGCGAATCCGCGCCTGGATGTTCTGTTTCGTCAATTCGGTCACCGGCTCGCTGGGCCCGAGCATCGCCGCGGTCGCCTCCAGCTCCCGCGTGAAGGCGTCGTCAATCGGCACCACCTCCAGCGGCACTCCTAGCTCACGGCAAATCGTTTCCGCTCCGCGCAGCGTCTCCCGGGAGGTGTAGCGCGACGGCATCGTGAACGCGCGCAAGAGCGATCCGGGATCGTCCGGGCGTGCCTTGCTCGCGTAGCGGTGCGCGATGAGCAATGTCAAAAGGGAGTCCCGGCCGCCGGACAGGGCAACCCCGAGAACGCGAAAGTGCGGATTCTTCTCGAAGTAGTCCCCCAGGCCAAGGGTCAGGGCATCGAGAATCTCCTCGAAAAACGCCTCCCGGGGAGAAGGCGGCGGAACCGGATCGGGCAGGAAGAACGAGCCGTGCGTGGGAACCGGATACGTGAGCGAGGTACGGGCCGAGGCGGTGCTGAACTCGCTTTCGGGTACATCGACGGCGGCGACAAGCGGGTGGTTGGCCAGGTACGCCTCGGCATCGTCCCGCCAGGTGGTGTTCTCGGCACGGAGCCGGGATGAGCGATCGAGATCGACCGTTACCGCCGAGAATCCCTTCCGCCAGCGGGGGGACTCCAGCATCCACTTGCCATTCTGGTTGACGTAGCCGCCGCCATCGAAGATCAGGCCATCATTGGCGCCGAGCAGATTGGCATAGGCGAGACAGCATTGATAGTCGGCGGCGCGGGTGGCGATGAGTTCGCGCCGCGTCTGCACCACACCGAGGCGGAATGGCGAGGCCGAAACATTGCAGACCAGTTCCGCCCCGGAAAATGTGCGGCGCTTGGTCGGCCCGTCCGCGCTCCACAGGTCTTCACAGACTTCCGGCGCAATCGCGCCAAAATCAAAACGAACGATGAGATCGCCAAAGGGCACCCCGTTGACCATGCCCGTTGCGTTCGGCACGCCGCGCGACATGGTTCGCCCCTCATAAAAGACGTTGTAGGTCGGCAACTTCTCTTTGGGCGTCAATGAGCGGATCACCCCGCCCGCCACGACCGCCGCGCAGTTGTACCGCAGTCCCTCATGCAGCACGGAAACGCCGATAACCGAAACCATGGCGAGACGAGCGGTTTCCCGCGCAAATCGCTCCAGTTCCGGCCATTGGCGGGTGACAAACCCCTGCCACTGGATCAGATCCTCGACCGGATAGCCGCCAATCGCCTGCTCCGGAAAAATGCCAACCGTAACCGCGTCCTCCGCCATGGCCAGCGCAAGGTCGATCGCGCGGTCGGTGTTCTCCCGGAACGCCCCCACCGTGGTATCGATGTTGGAAAGCCCGATCCGCACCAGCCGCATTTGCCCGCGTTCCTCCCCATTGACCGACATCACCGCCATCACGCGGGCATGGGTGGTTCAGTGTAGAGATTCTGTCTGCCCGCCGAGCGGCAGCGGCCCGATTGCCCCTGTGGCGGGAAGCTCACGATTCGCAGACGAAGGCGCAAGACGAAACCCGTGCCGCGGTCAAGATTGCGCTGTTGCCTCCAGCCGGGGCTGATCTCCCTGGCCTATCCTGACGCAGTCCGGCAACGACGTTGGCAGCCATGACGCTCACCGCGTAAGGGAGAAACGATGGAGCACGTGACGATCGACGCACTGGCACGGCAAGTCGCGAAGCGTGTCAATTCGCGACGCACGCTACTCTCCTGGTTGTTTAGCGCCTCTGCCACTGCTGCCTTCGGCTCGGTATCAGCCGGAAAGCGATCGCGGAAGCGCCGCCGGCGGCGCACACGGCGTGACACCGTGCAGGTTTGCCTCAATGGTCAGCAACTGACCGTCCCCATCAACGCTGTCGAGGCGATGTTGCGGGTCGGCGCGCAGTTCGGCGCCTGCGGCGTGCCGCAGGGAACCCAGACTTGCGATGACCCGCGCTTGGTGTGCAGCCCCAACGCGAGATCCTGTGGCGAAGGGTGCAATTGCGTCCTGACGGTCGGTGGTGGGAGCATGTGTGCCTTTGGCCCGGTCATTTGCTACCCTCAGCAATCGATCTGCAGCGAGGATCAGGATTGCATCGAACATTTTGGCCGTGGTGCCGCCTGCGTGCCGGCCCTCGCCTGCAGCACTCCCCGCTGCGGTGGCAACGTCTTGGCTTGTGCTCGCCCCTGTCCGCCAGGACCACCCCCGACATCTGGGGAATGACGAATACAGCCGCCATGGCGGATCTCCGGTAGGCGAATTCGCCGCGCTCTTCCCTGCCTTTCCTTTAGCGCATGTCGCCTCGGCCCGGGACGTGGAGGGCTGGCCGGCAATATGCGACGCTGTGCTCGGCCCTGGCGCTCCGGTAGCGCGAGTGCCAAGGGGACCGGTCGGGAGTGGCGGCCTGTGCTATCCTTACCTCCCGAAATGAACTCGGAGTCGGGCGGAAAACGGAGTCCAACTCCGCAGCAACAAGATTTGCGCGTCGTGGGCGTCGCGACCGGGCTGGGATGCTCGATAGTCGTGACGTTTCTGGTGTGTATCGTGGGCGGTCTCGTGATTGACCGCCGGTTTGACACGGCTCCGGTATGGACGTTGATTGGTCTCGCGCTGGGACTTGCCGCGGCGGGCTATCAACTCTGGGAGCTGGTCAGATTGGGAAGTAACGTGGAGCAGGCGGGGCCGGTGAGCCGGCAATTGAGCCGCTTGCCGTTCTCCCGTGCCAAACGTGAGGCGTCTCCCCACGGAGCGCGTCCGCAACCGGTTCAGGACGAGGAGTAGCGTCCGGGTATGAATATCCATATCTCGATCGCCGCCGAAACGCTGTTCACGATCGGCCCGGTGCGCGTAACCAACTCGATGTTCACGATGTTCATCGTGATGGCGTTGCTGATCATCATTGGCGCGCTGATCGCGCGCGGCGCGAAAATCGTGCCGGGCCGCTGGCAGGGTCTCTTCGAGGTCGTCGCCGATTTCATTCTCACCCTCGTTGAAAGCACCGGCGGCAAGTCGTTCGGCCGCAAAATCTTTCCGTTGATCGGCTCGATCTTCATCTTCATCGCGATTGCCAACTACACCGGCATCCTGCCCGGCGTCGGCACGATCTACCTGGAGCGGCCCGCTCCCGCGGAAGAGCAGACGGAAGCGGCCCATAGCGGCGAAGTCGCCAGTCTTTCCAGTGATCTTGCCGCCACCGCCATCAAGCCCGCGGCTGAGGAGGCCGAGCACATCGAACATGTGCCCCTCTTCCGCCCACCGAACGCCGATCTGAACATGACCTTGGCAATGGCGCTGATCACCTTCACCTCGGTGCAGATTCTCGGCATCCGCGCGCACGGGATCGGTGGCCGGATCAAGCATATGGCCGATCCGCCGTTCATCTTCCCGATCGAACTCGTTTCCGAGTTCAGCCGCATCATTTCGCTTTCCGCCCGGCTCTTCGGAAACGTCCTCGCCGGTGAAATCCTGCTGGGCGTGATGTATGCCATGGCGAACGCGTTGAAGATCGCAATCGTCCCGCTGCTCTTCCCAGTGATTTTCATCTTCCTGGAACTGCTCTTCGGCACCATCCAGGCGCTCGTCTTTGCTCTGCTGACCACGATTTACATCGTCATGGCCTCCACCGGTGGCCATGACGACCATGATGCGCATGCCGCGGCCGACGGCCATCACGGCAAAGAAGGAGTCGCGCCGGCCCCGGCCGGAGACTAGAACTGGGCACCACTGGGTGTTTCCACAGGCGTCGCGAGGGCGATGCTGGACAACATGACCGCGGACGGGAGGTCCGACCGCGACAACGGCAACCGGGAGCACCGGGACTGCCAGGGGGAGGAAGCAGGATGGAAGTCGACGCCGCGAAAGCCATTGGCGCTGGGCTTGCGATCAGCCTCGGCGGCATCGGCCCAGGCATCGGTATCGGTTTCATCGGTCGCGGCGCCATGGAGGCCATCGGCCGCAACCCGGAGGCCGCGGGCGAAATCCGCACCGTCATGATCCTCGCCGCGGCGCTCGCCGAAGCGGTGGCGATCTACGCCTTCGTTATCGCGATCATCATCGCCTTCGTCGTCTAACGGCGGTGGCGGGTGGCGGGTGGCGGGTGGCGGGGGTCCTATCACTCGCCACCTGCCACCTGAAACCAGTCACCCGCCACCCGTAGGAGTCTCGCATGGGTCAACTTGGTCTTGATGCCTGGGGCCTGGCGGTCCAACTTGTCGCATTCCTGATCTTTGTCTTCCTGTTCTGGAAGTACGCGCTCGGCCCCATCACCTCCATGCTTGACGAGCGTTCGCAGCGCATCGCGGAGAGCATGGCGGCCGCCGAGCGGATGCGGCAGGAAATGGCGGCGGTGAGCGCCCGCAACGAGGAGATCCTCGCCGAGGCGCGCCAGCAGGCCCAGCAAATCATCACCCAGGCGCGCGAAGTCGCTGACGCGACGGTGAGCCGGGCGCAGAAGGAAGCCGGCGAACAGGCGGATGCCTATCTGGCGCGGGCACAGGCCTCGCTGCGACAGGAGACTGAACAGGCGCGGCTGCAGTTGCGCCAGGAACTCGCGGATCTGGCGGTGATGGCCGCGGGCCGCATCGTGCGCAAGGAACTCGATCCCGCGGCGCAAGCCAGCCTGATCGAAGAGGCGCTGGCGCAGGCGGCAACTTCGGACGGTAGACGGTAGTCCCAACGCGAAGGAACGATCGGCGTGGCCAGCAGCGCGGCAAAACGATACGCCCAGGCGGTATTCAGTCTTGGGAAAGAGCAGAACGCTCTCGATGCGTGGCAGCACGATTTGACCTTGCTGTCCGATATCGCGAGCGATCACACCACTGCCGCCTTTCTGAGTAATCCCAGCGTAGATGAGAAACAGAAAGTGACCGCGGTCGAGCAGGCGCTCAGCAATCAGGTGCAGGCGGAGACCCTGAACCTCGTCCGGCTATTGATCGAGCGCGGCCGGGTCGGATTGATTCCCCAAATTCGTGAACTCTTTGACGACCAACTTCGGGAAGAACGCGGCATCGCCGTCGCGCACGTCACGACGGCAGAGCCTCTTACAGACGATGAGCGTGAGTTCGTTCTCAAGCATCTCGAGCAACTGACCGGCAAGAGGATCGAACTGGCGCAGAAGGTCGATCCCGACATCATTGGCGGCATCATCGTTCGTATCGGTGATCAGGTAATTGACGGCAGCGTCCGCAACAAATTGGAGAAGTTGCGGACGCGGCTGGTAAGCGGACGCAGGTAACTCGCGCCGTCACCGGCGATGCCGGGGCGCACATCGAAGGAGCATTTCATGGCGGTTCGGCCCACTGAAATCAGCGACATCATCCGAAATCAGATTGCCGGCTTCAACGAGACCACGTCGTTGACCAACGTGGGCAGCGTCGTCAGCGTCGGCGATGGTATCGCCAACGTCTACGGGCTCAGCAACGTCATGGCCTCGGAGCGCGTCGAGTTTCCGCGCACCGGTGTCTTTGGTCTCGCCTTCAACCTGGCCGAGGACTCGGTCGGCGTGCTCGTGCTCGGCGACTACAAGAACATCGAAGAGGGTGACGAGGTCCGCGCCACCGGCGAGGTTCTCTCCGTTCCGGTCGGCGAAGCCCTGATCGGCCGCGTCGTGAACGCCCTGGGCGAGCCGATCGACGGCAAGGGTCCCATCGTGACCGACAAGCGGCGCCCCATCGAAATCATCGCCCCTGGCGTGATCAAGCGCGCCAACGTCGATCAACCGGTGCAGACCGGGATCAAGGCGATCGACGCCATGATCCCGATTGGCCGCGGACAGCGCGAGTTGATCATTGGCGACCGGCAGACCGGCAAAACCGCCGTCGCGCTGGACACCATCATCAACCAGCGGGACAGCGACATCATCCCGATCTACGTCGCCATCGGGCAAAAGCAGGCCCAGATCGCCCAGGCGGTGCGCATCCTCGAGCAGCAGGGCGTGCTCGACAAGTCGATCATCGTCGTGGCTTCAGCGGCCGACCCCGCCACGCAGCAGTACCTGGCGCCGTTCGCCGGCACCGCCATGGGCGAGGAGTTCATGGAGAACGGCGGGCACGCGCTGATCGTCTACGATGACCTCTCCAAGCACGCTCAGGCGTACCGCGAAGTCTCTCTGCTCACGCGGCGCCCACCGGGTCGTGAGGCATACCCGGGCGACGTCTTCTACCTGCACTCCCGCCTCCTCGAGCGCTCGGCGAAACTGTCGAAGGAACTCGGTGGCGGTTCACTCACCTCGCTGCCGATCATCGAAACCCAGGCCGGCGACGTTTCGGCGTACATCCCGACCAACGTCATCTCCATCACCGACGGTCAGATTTACCTCGACCCGGATCTTTTCTACGCGGGCATCCGGCCTGCGATCAACGTCGGTATCTCGGTCTCCCGCGTCGGCGGCGCGGCGCAGGTCAAAGCCATGCGGCAGGTTGCGGGTCGTCTCCGCCTCGACCTCGCCCAATTCCGCTCCCTCGCCGCGTTTGCCCAGTTCGGCACGAGCGACCTCGATCCGGTGACGCGCAAGCAGATCGAAACCGGTATGCGCATGACCGAGATTCTTAAGCAGGGGCAGTACCAGCCGATGCCGGTCGAGGAGCAGGTCGCCGATCTCTGGATGGCTGGCAACGGCTTCCTCGATGACGTCGCGGTCGCCGACGTGCGCGAGTTCGAGTCGCAGTACCTCGACTACATGCGGACCGCGCAACCGGAACTGCTGGCAAGAATTGCCAATGAAAAGGCGCTCTCCGACGAGATCATCGCCAGCCTGCGCGCCGCGACCGAGGCGTTCAAGGCGGGATCGAAGTGGGCCTCTCGGGCCAAGGCAGCAGCGTAACGAGGGGGTGAAGGGGGTGGCGGCTTCGCCTCAGGGGGTGCCAGCCGCTTGCGGCTTCAGGGTGAAGGAGCGAACGAGGACGTGAACTCGTCGTGCTCCTTCACCCCCTGAGGCGACGCAGTCGCCGCCACCCCCTTCACCCCCTGAGCGCAGCGCCACCCCCTAAGGAGACAAGTTTGTGGCTAGTACGCGTGAAATCCGGCGGCGCATTCGCAGCATCGCCAACATGTCGCAGATCACCAGGGCGATGGAGATGGTCTCCGCCGCCAAGATGCGACGCGCCCAGGCGCGGGTGACCGCCAGCCGGCCGTACAGCAATCAACTACGCGAGATCATCGCCGATCTTGCGACACAGCAGCCCGATCCCGATCAACTGGCCCAATTCCCCCTCCTGAGCAGACGACCAGTGCAGCGAGTCGAACTGATCGTCGTCACGCCGGATCGGGGTCTCACCGGAGCGTTGAACGCCAACATTCTCCGCCGCGGCTCGCGGTTCATCCTGGAAGAAGCAGGAGCGCCGGCTCGGGTCATCGCGGTCGGCAAGAAGGCGCGCGACTACTTCGTACGGACGCGGCAGGAAGTGGCGGCCGAGTTCATCGGTCTCGGTGACGCTGTCTCCCTCGATGACGTCCGGCCAATTGCTGATATTGCGATTCAGGATTTCATCAACGGTACGGTCGATGCGGTCTACGTCGTGTACGCGCGATTCGTCAATACGCTGGTGCAGCGGCCCGAGGTAATGCAGATTCTCCCGGTCGAAACGCCGGAGAATCAGGACGGGTTTTCCGATTACATCTTCGAGCCGAGTCCGGAAGCAGTGCTCAGCGACATCCTGCCGCGCTATGTCGAGGTGCTGGTCTACCAGGCGATCCTGGAGGGACTCGCCTCCGAGCATTCCGCCCGCATGGTGGCCATGCGCAGCGCCTCTGATAACGCCAAGGAAGTCCAGCGCGAATTGACCCTCTCGCTGAACAAAGCGCGGCAGGCCCAGATTACACGCGAGGTATCCGAAATCGCCGCTGGCGCAAACGCGCTGGCGGGATAGTCATTTGCAAGGAGTCATGATGAGCGACAGCACCGCGAGCAACGGCCACAAGCAGGGCGCCCAGGGGAGCATTCTCCAGATCACCGGCCCGGTGGTCGATGTCCAGTTCCCCTCCGAATTGCTGCCCGAGATTTACAACGCGCTGGAAATCACCAAGGACGACGGGTCGATCCTGACCCTGGAAACCCAGTCCCACCTCGGCAACGACGCGGTCCGCGCCGTGGCGATGAGTTCGACCGATGGTCTGCGCCGCGGCATGGCCGTCCAGGACACCGGCGGTCCGATCACCGTTCCGGTCGGGCCGGAAACGCTTGGCCGGATTCTCAACGTCGTCGGCGAGCCGATTGACGAGGCCGGCCCGGTTGTGGCCAAGACCGAGTACCCGATCCACCGCCCGGCGCCGGCGTTCGAAGATCAGGCCACGGCGGTGGAAGCGTTCGAAACCGGAATCAAGGTCATCGACCTGGTTGCTCCCTTCACGAAGGGTGGCAAGACCGGCGTCTTCGGCGGCGCCGGCGTCGGCAAGACCGTCATCATCACCGAACTGATCCGCAACATCGCCGCCGAGCACGGTGGATATTCCGTCTTCGCCGGCGTGGGTGAGCGGACCCGCGAGGGCACCCAGCTCTGGGGCGAAATGCAGGAATCGGGCGTGGCCGACAAGACGGTACTCGTCTTCGGCCAGATGAACGAGCCGCCTGGCGCCCGCCTCCGCGTTGGCCTCACCGCCCTGACGTTGGCGGAGTATTTCCGCGATGAGGGCCGTGACGTCCTGGTCTTCATCGACAACATTTTCCGCTTCGTCCAGGCCGGTTCTGAGGTTTCGGCCCTCCTCGGGCGCATGCCGAGCGCCGTCGGTTACCAGCCGACCCTGGCGACCGAGATGGGCGCCCTGCAGGAACGGATCACCTCGACCAAGAAGGGGTCGATCACCTCGGTGCAGGCGATCTACGTCCCCGCCGACGACTACACCGACCCGGCGCCGGCCACGACGTTCGCGCACCTCGACGCGACCATCTCCCTCGAGCGCGCGATTGCCGCCCGCGGCATCTTCCCGGCGGTCGATCCGCTCGCGTCGACCTCCCGCATTCTCGACCCGCTGATTGTTGGTGAAGAGCACTATCGCGTCGCGCGCGAGGTGCAGCGAATCCTCCAGCGCTACCGCGAACTCCAGGACATCATCGCCATCCTTGGTGTCGAGGAGTTGAGCGACGAGGACAAGCAGACCGTTTCCCGCGCGCGCAAGCTGGAACTGTTCATGTCACAACCGTTCTTCACCGCGGAAACGTTCACTGGCACACCCGGTCAGTACGTATCGCGGCAGGACACCGTCCGCTCCTTCAAGGAGATCATCGAGGGCAAGGTGGACGATCTGCCCGAGCAGGCGTTCTTCATGGTCGGCGATATCGACCAGGCCCGCGCCAAGGCCGCCCAGATGGCATCCCAAGGCGCCGCGGCGGCATAGCACCTTCATCCCAAACCCCTCTCCCATTCTGATGGGAGAGGGGCTCGTGGAGCCGACCGCGTCGGCGATTCTTGACGCCACCTTGATCGCGGATTGGCAAAAGGACCAAGCATGGCCGGGAAACTGAGTATCGAAATCGTCACGGGTGAGCGCCTCGTCTACAAGGACGAGGGTGTGGACATGGTGATTGCACCAGGCGGCGCGGGTACGCTGGGTATCCTGCCCGAACACGCCCCAATCATCACCACCCTCGCGTCCGGAGAACTGCGCATCAAAAAGGGCAACGAGGAGCAGTCGATCGTCGTCTTCGGCGGCTTCATGGAAGTTGCCGAGGACAAGGTGCTCGTGCTCGCCGATACCGCGGAACGGGCGGAAGAACTCGATCTGGCCCGCGCGGAAGAGGCGCGCCGCCGGGCCGAGACCTCCATCGCGGGGAGACAGGAAACGATCGATCTCCAGGCCGCGCAGGCTGACCTGCGACGAGCGACACTCCGGCTCCGGGTAGGCCAGCGGCGCGGCATCCGTCGCGGTCCCACGCCGGGAACGGAAGGTTATCCCGGCGCGAGCTAAGCGCCGAAACCCCTCCGCCCCGGCTCTCACCGGGGCGGACCTGTTTCCGGGCCGTCAAGGAATTGGAAATGCCAGTGTCACGCCCCTCCGCTGATCTTGCCTATCTCTCCGCCACTGAACAGCTCGCCCTCTTCAAATCAAGGGAGATCTCACCGGTAGAGGTGTTGCGGGCGCAACTCGAACGCGCCGATACCCTGGCCGATTCGGTGAATGCCTTCACCTGGCGATTCGATGCCGCCGCGCTTGAACAGGCCGAGGAAGCGGAGGCCCGATACCGCGGCAAGGCAGGAGATCCGCGTCCCCTGGAGGGACTGACGGTAGCGATCAAGGAGGAGATGCCGGTCGCCGGTCAACCGATCACCAGCGCCTCGCGCATCTACGCCGACGCCATCGCCGTTCACACCTCTCCCCTGGCGGAGCGCGTCATCGCCGCCGGGGCCATCATCCACGCTCGCACCACCCAGCCTGAGTTCGCCTGCGCGGGATTCACTCAGTCCACGCTCTTCGGCATTACCCGCAATCCCTGGAATCTCGATTACGACGTCGGGGGCTCCTCCGGCGGCGCGGCGGCAGCGCTCGCCTCCGGTCTCACGACGCTGGCGGGCGGCTCCGATATTGGCGGATCGATCCGTATTCCGGCGTCGTGCTGCGGTGTCGTCGGATTCAAGCCGCCATACGGCCGGGTGCCGCAGGATCCGCCATTCAATCTCGATCACTACTGCCATGAAGGACCACTGGCGCGGACCGTTGCCGACTGCGCGTTGTTCGAGAACGTGATCAGCGGTCCCTCCCCGGTCGATATCGCATCGCTGCGCGAGCGGGTAACGCTCCCTCTCGATCCTCCCGGCGTTGCCGGTCTGCGGATCGCGGCCTCGTTCGACCTCGGCGACTGGGAACCGGATGACGACGTTCTTTGCAACACCCAGGTCGCCATCGACGCGCTGCGCGACGCGGGTGCGAGTGTCGAGGAGGTCGATCTGTACATCAGCCAGGAGGATGTGGACACGGCTTCGACCGCGCATTACGGCGCGATCTTCGGCGCACAGCTTGCCGCGCTCGTCACCGCGCATCCCGATCTCGTCGACTCGTACGTTGTCGATTTCGCCCAGTCCGCGACGAGCATCCATCCCGGCGCGTACTATGAAGCACTCGAAATCGAAGGCCGGATCACTCACCAACTCGGTCTCTTGCTCGAATCGTTCGACGCCCTCATCTGCCCGACTCTGACCATCCCCGCGTTACGGGTCGAAGCATGCGGTACAGGTCTCATTCGTGGCACGAAGGCCGCTGCGCTCCCATACGACCACCTGATGACCCTTCCATTCAACATCGCCAGCCGCTGCCCGGTGCTGAACGTGCCATCCGGGTTCTCGGCCTCCGGGGTACCCACCGGATTGCAGCTCGTTGGCCGCACATTCGATGATCTCACGTCCTTCCGGATCGGTGCGGCCCTGGAACGTGCCGGAATCTGGAACTACGCGTCGATCCGGCCATCGCTGCCGATCTGACTGATCCGGATAGCCGATCGAGCATTCGGTGTATCCTCGCTTCAGTCGTCGCAACGCTCACCGGAGCGGGGAGGCAGGTTTGGTTACCACACTCGATCGGCTCGCCAGTCGTGATGCCGTGCCCGGCGGCGAGCGCATCCTGAGAGTTCGCGGCGGGAAGCCGCTCCACGGCGTGGTGCGCATTGGCGGCGCCAAGAACGCGGCGTTGCCCGCGCTGGCGGCGACCCTGCTGACTCCGGAAGAGTGCGTTCTCACCAACGTGCCCGATCTCGCCGACATTGGCACGATGCTCGCCCTGCTGCGCAGTCTTGGCGCCGAGACCGAACACGACCACAAGCGGCGACGGGTCCATGTCCGCGCTCAGACCATCACCAGCACCGAAGCGCCAGCGGAGTTGGTGGCGCGCATGCGGGCATCGTTCCTCGTGGCGGGACCGCTCCTGGCGCGATTCGGCGAGATGTCCGCGTCGACTCCCGGCGGCTGTCAACTTGGGGCGAGACCGGTCGATGTCGATGTCCGCGGATTCCGGCAGATGGGGGTCAACATCGCCTTTGCCGAGGATGGCCAGCGCATCAGCGGCCAAGTCGCCGCTCTCCGCGGCGCCAACATCTATATGGACTACCCGAGCCATACCGGCACCGAAAACCTGCTCATGGCTGCCACTCTCGCCAGCGGCCGCACCACGATCGTCAATGCCGCCTGCGAGCCAGAGATCATTCACCTCGGCAACATGCTGATCCGTATGGGGGCTCGCATCAGCGGCCTCGGTTCCCCGACGATCGTGGTCGAGGGCGTTGACCGCCTCCATGGCGTCGCCGAACCGATCCTTCCCGACCGGCTCGAAGCTGGCACCTACGCCATCGCCGCCGTCATTTCCGGCGGTGAAGTCACGCTTCAGGATGTCCGCGAGCCGGACATGCTGCCGCTCACTGCCAAACTGCGCGAAGCGGGCGCCGAAGTCTGGTCCGATGGCGACCGGATGCTCGTCCGTCCTGGAGACCGCCTCCGGTCCGTAGAAATCCAGACTCTCCCGTTCCCTGGCTTCCCAACCGATCTGCAGGCAGCCTTCGCCGTGCTGATGACACAGGCCACCGGGCGCTCCCGGATCAATGAGCGCGTCTTCGAGGATCGTCTCCGCTACACCGATCAACTCCGCGCCATGGGCGCCAACATCTGGGTCGATCGCATGTCGCCCCTGGATGAGCAGGGAGAACCAGTCCCGGGCATCGTCCGCTTCGGCACTCGCGCCGAGATCACCGGGCCGACCTCACTGATCGGCAGGCCCGTGCGTTGTCTTGATATCCGGGCCGGCGCGGGAGTGGTCCTCGCCGGTCTGGTAGCGAGCGGCGAGACAGAAGTCTCCGCGCTGCATCACCTGGACCGCGGTTACGAGGGATTTGTGGACAAACTGAAGGGGCTCGGCGCCGATATCGAGGAGTCCGTCACCACTTCCGGGGAGCGTGCTCGAGTCGGATGAATGCGCGCCGGCAACGTGCCGTGACTGGTTCGGCGCGAGAATCGCTGAGCATCGCGGAAGCGCGCGCGCTGGCGACGATTGCCTCGCGGTTGGATCGGAGACCGCGTCTATCAGCTGACCCGGCCACGCAACAACAGCGACTGATCGAGACGGTCCGGGCGCTCGGCTGTGTCCAACTCGATACCATCAGTGTCGTCTCCAGGTCGCACGAAACCGTCCTCTGGAGCCGGATCGGCGCCTATGATCCCGCCGTGCTCGCCTCCCTGCACTATCCCGGCGGCCTCGTCACCGAGTACTGGGCCCACGCGGCGGCCATCATCCCGGTCGAGTCCTTCCCCTACTTTCGCGACGCCATGGACGATTACCGCGCCAAGTACGGTCAGCATGCCTGGGTACGCGAAAACGCCATCGTCATCGACGATGTACTGACACGCCTCCGGGACAACGGACCGCTAGCATCCCGCCATTTCGAGCGTCCCGATGGCCCCCGACCCGAGGCGTGGACCTGGTACGGTGGGAAACCGGCCCGGCAGGCGCTCGATCACCTCTGGTCAAGCGGAGACATCATGGTGCTGCGGCGAGAAAGCGGCTTCCAGCGCGTCTATGACATAACAGAGCGGGTGATTCCGGCAGAGGCGCTGGAATGGCGTCCCTCACCGGAAGAACGACGCCGCTATTTCAGCACGCGGGCGTTGCGCGCGCTCGGGGTGAGCACCTCGCGCTGGGTGGCGGATTATTTCCGCACCTGGGCGCAACCCCATAGCCCCGCCAGGATCAGTCAGCAGGCACTCGCCGAATTGGAAACGGACGGTCTGGCGATACCCGTCCAGATCGAAGGCATCACGGAACCCACCTGGATGGACGCCGCACTCCTTCCACGGCTAGCCGATCTGCGTGCGGGCCGCGGTAAACCGACGCTGACCACCTTTCTCTCCCCATTTGACAACTTGATCTGGCATCGGGGCCGCATGGCCGATCTTTGGAATGTCCACTACCGTATCGAGGTCTACACCCCCGCGCACAAACGCCAGTTCGGCTACTACACCATGCCGATCCTGCACCGCGGCCGCCTCGTCGGCCGCATCGATCCCTCGCTCGACCGCAAGGCCCGTCTGCTCACCATCCGCGGCATCTTCCTGGAGCAAGGTGAACGGCCCACCGAATCCCTGGCCTCGTCAGTCGCCGCTGCGCTGAGGGACTTCGCCAGATTCCTCGAGGCGGAGGAGATCACCGTGCTGGCGGGCGAGCCTGCCGAATTTCCCGCGATGACCATCAACGCGCTCGGGTAGAAGTCCCCAGACTTTACCATACCGATTCGCGACAGCTTGCAACCACGGCGGTGCGCTCCCCGTTTCCGGATCAGGAGCATTCATGTCTGGCATTGCACCGTGGCATCGGGAACGGCGTGGGGGTGAACTCGCCTTCGCATTCCGTTCGCGGTTCACAACCTGGCTCGTACACTGGAGTCGGAAAGATGTCCGGCTCACAGCCAAAGTACGGGTCACATTCGAACACCGGGGTATCGCATCCCCAGTAAGGATCACATGCGAGGGTAGGTCCGTCACACCTCCAAAATGGGTCAAACTCCTGAGCAGCCCGCACCGGTAAACCGTGCCCAGAGAGCGCGATCCAGAAGAACGCGGCCACCCCAACAACCACCCAGCCGAGACACGGACGCATAGACCCTCCTACTCGGCTACCGCCGCTGGTTTCCTTGCGGCGGCTTGCGCATATCAAAGTACACCGGCCGAAGAGCACATCCGGGGGAGGGCGGAGACGCATGGGTGCGGCGGCCTTCGCCCCCACCCCGGAGATTCGCGGCGAAACGCGAAACCGATCTCGATCTCAGCTACAGATCAGCCGCACCGACGACGTCTGGTTGTCGATATAGCTGGGCAGAAATGGCATGCCCACGCTCATGAGGTACGAGTACCCCGTGTAGTTGGTGTGCTGGTACAACGTGATCTTGCAGCCATCATTGACACGGGCCGAGGAGATCGAATCGTTCCACGCGGTGTATTCGGATCCAGCGATCCCAGGCGCACTGCTGAGGACCCGCAATGCTGGTCCAGCCTGATTCGGTTCTTTGAACAATGCATTCTCGCGGATTCTCGTATTGGCCCACTTGCCGGGCCAGACGCAGCGGTCGCTCGTCGACCCCGCGTAGAGCCGACCCGCGATCTTCAACGGTACCGGGTTCCCGTACGCATCATTGACGTGGAGATGGAGATGATTCAACGTCGTCCCGGCGTAGTTGTACTTGTCGAAAACCTGACCCAGGTATTGGTTCTCCGCGACTTGCACATTGTTCCCGACGGCGACGTTCATGAGATGGTAAAGCACAACCCTGTAGCCGTTCGACGTGCGGATTTCGACCGCGGAGCCTCGTCCGGTCCCGATCGAGTAGACCGACGTCACCCCGCTCACTGGGGCATAGATAGCGCGGCCACCCGCGTCCCCCGTTTCGGGGACCATATCGAACGCCAGCGCTTGCTTGTTCGAATTGGTCGAGCAATGAAACCCGCTTGGCGACGCTTGGTAGCCTTGCACCACTTTCCAGGTCGCGTAGGGCGTGTAGGAGTTGAGCGCCCAGGGCGCGCGGATTCCGATGGTCGTGCTGTAGCCGGCTCGGCCGTGTTTGTCGAGGGAACCGATCTCTAGGGTACTGGTCTGGTCCCGTTCGCTGCCGGCATTCTCTACCTTCTTTACGCTCTTGTTGTGCTTGTCCTTGTCCTTGTCCTTGTTTGTGTTCTGGTCATGCTTACGTGACTGCTTGCGTCGTGAGGCTTCGCTTTCGTTCAAATTGAGCGCGCCCACCAACACAGACCCGATCATGGCGCGCAGCGCGACGCGCCGGTTTCCCTCCGCGGCGATTGCCCGGACGAGCACGTCGAATTCGTTAGCACCATCAGCCAAAACGTCCACTCATTCCTCCCAGTTCTCACCGCTTCCGCCCTTATGAAGTGCCACGAGATTCGAACAGCCCGTGCGCGCAACGGAAGCGGTCAACCACGACGGAGTGGCGATCACATCGATACAACGGATACCGTCGGACCTCCGACATTTACTCTATGTCTCGTTCCATCGATTGGACAGACAGAAAACACACAGTTTCGGTCACCGAATAAGAGAAAAGATGAGGCCTCGAGTCCGAGCCTCAGGACTCACTCCGATGGCACCAGTCGTAACTGGCGATCGCGAGGAAGGAAGTTGGCACGAATCGCCGGATGGTCAAGAGATGTACGCTTGTGAACTCATGATTTCAGGGCTCTTTATGGTAGGATGTTGAGCACGTCAACTGGCCACATCTTCGCACCACGTGCACGCGGTCACGCACCATGGTAACCTCGGCGGGAGCCGGAAATAGTCAGGGTTCTCCCTTCGGGCGGCTCCTCAAGCGCCACCGCGAAGCTGCCGTTCTGTCCTAAGAAGAACTGGCGGAACGTTCCGGTCTCAGCGCGCGCGGGGTGAGCGATCTCGAGCGCGGCATCACCCGCAGGCCCCGCCGCGAGACAGCGCGGCTTCTCGCCGATGCACTCACACTTTCCGGCGAGCAGCGCAGTCGCTTCCTCGCCGCTGCCCGTCACGCATCCAGCCCATTTTCGACCCGAAGCAATAGCGCTCCACCTTCAAGCACGCTGCCGCATCCGACGACGCCGATCTTTGGCCGGGATCGCGAGGTGGTGGACTGCCTTGCCCTTCTTCGCCGCCGCGATACCCGCCTCGTAACCCTGGTTGGTCCGGGCGGGGTCGGCAAGACGCGTCTGGCGATCGAGGTGGCGGCAAAACTGATCGATGATCCTGCCGGCAGCGTCGACTTTGTCGATCTCTCCCCGCTCGATGATCCAGATCTGGTGGTTCCCACGCTGGCGCGAGCCCTGGGCATCACGGAGTCGCCCGAGCATCCCCTCTGGGAGTCGCTGGTCAGCCACCTTGCCGAAACACCGCAACTCATCGTTCTCGACACCTTCGAACACCTTATCGCCGCTGCCGGCGATGTAGCCGACCTGCTGTCCGCGGCCGCCGATCTGAAACTCCTGGTGACAAGCCGAGTGCCCTTACGCCTCCGCGCTGAGCGGCGATTTCAGGTGCCGTCGCTTCCCGTACCGGGCCGCGGTGGTAGTCAAGACCTGGCGCGATTCGCCCAGTTTCCATCGGTTGCGCTGTTCCTGGATCGCGCCCAGGCAGTCGATTTCGACTTCGCGCTAGACGGGCGAAACGCGCCCGACATCGAGCTCATTTGTCGCCATCTCGACGGTCTCCCACTCGCCATCGAATTGGCCGCCGCCCGTGTCGACCAGTCGTCCATCTCCGAGATCTCGCAGCAGACGGCGCGCGGGCTCGACCGCCTCGCAAATGGCCCCCGCGACTTGCCACCACGGCAGCAACGGCTCGAGCAAACGATCCAATGGGGCTACCAGCACCTCGACGCCGATTGTCAGTCCGTCCTCCGCCAGATCGCGACCTTTACCAGTGGCTGTTCGTTTGAAGCGATCGCGGCCACAACTGACGCCGACCATGATCCAGCAGTGCTCCGGAACACTCTCGGTCGCCTCGTCGCATGCAACCTGGTGCTGGCGGAGACGGTCCCGGACGGCAGCCTTCGGCACCGCCTCCTCGACGCGGTGCGCGCGTTCGTCCGCGGTCTGGCCAGCGCTCAACACGAACTCGATTCGCTGCTGGATCACCAAACTCGTTACTTCATCGAGTTCGTCGAGCAGGTAGACGCCGACATGGAAACGCCGGAGCAATCGCGCACCCTCGATCGCGTGCAAATGGAGTACGAGAACATTCGCGGGGTGCTGCGGTGGTCCCTCCATGCAGGAAACGGGGTGGCCGCGATGCGGCTGGCAACCGCGTTGTGGGATTTCTGGGAGGTCCGTGGCTACGTTAGCGAGGGGCGGTCCTGGCTGGAGCAAGCGGTGGCGGCTGGCGAACACGTTTCACCGCCGCTCCGTGCCCGCGCACTGACCGCCGCGGCGGCATTCGCGGACATGCAGGGAGATTACGATCGCGCCATGGCCCTCCATCTGCAAGCCCTGCCGATCTGGGAGGCAGCGGAAGACCGCCATGCCCTGGCGCGCACATACAACAATCTCGGGGTCGTATACGACAGTAAAGGCGATCTGGACGCGGCGGTTTCCTACTACGGAGCGGCGCTCGCGATTCACCGTGAGGACGGCGATATTCGGCGCGTCGCAATTGTTCTCGGCAATCTTGGCGTCGTCGCGTTTGCTCGCGGCGACTACGGGCGAGCCGCGCTTCTGCACGAAGAGAGTCTTGCGCAGCGCCGCGCGTTACATGATGACCAAGGCATCGCGGCAGCCTTGAACAACCTGGCCACCGCTGTCAGCGGCCTTGGCGATGAATCTCGCGCTGAGGCCTTGCTTGTGGAGGCGCTGACACTGAATCGAGCGATGGGAAACCGCTCTGGTACCGCCAGTTCGCTGCTGAATCTCGGCATCGTCGCGAGGCGGCGCGGCGAATTCTCCCTTGCCGAACGGCTGCTCGACGAGGCGCTGTCGCTTCAGCAGTCACTTGGTGACAAACACATGACCGCCGTCCTGCTGACGCTCCGGGCAGAGGTCGCCTGCGATCAAGGCGATTACCGTCACGCCTTTCACGTGTGCCGCGACGGATTGGTGCTTCATCGCTCCATCGGGAATCGGATCGGAATCGGGAATTGCCTGGCGGTCTTTGCCCGTATCGCGGCATCGCTCTCCGACTTCGACCATGCGGTACAGTGCCTCGCGGCGGCAGACGCGATCGACCAGGGCCATCCTCACGTCGCTCATCCTACCGAGCGCGCCGAGCTGGAGCGGTTTGCCATGCACGTGCGAGGACGACTGGGAGAGGCGCGATTTCAGGAACTCTGGGACCGAGGCCGCACATTGACGCTCGACGTCGCGGCAGCCTCGGCGTTACGACTCGAGTTCGCGCTGGGGTGAGACAGAGCGGGACAGTTCGTGGAACCGCGCCACCCATTCTTCCGTGCGGTCATCGGCAAGACGAATGGTTCGCGGTTTGTCGATGGTCAGGTTGGCCGGCGTCTCGATACCCATCCAGGTGAGCAGATCCTTCAGCGAAGCGTCGTATCGTCCGCTAAACTCCTCGTAGACGACCCGCGAGGATGGAAACGGAAGTCGGGCGAGAATTTCGCCAATAGCCGCGTCTTCTTCCTCCGCCTGATGCAGCAGTGCGTCGATTCCAGCATAGTCAAACGCCAGTTCACCTGGCTGCAGCGGCTCGTCACCGAACCGCCATGCTCGCCCCAACTTGACGGTCTCCGTGCTGGAATCCTGACCCCAGACGCCCGTTTGCCGCGCCTTGAACCACGAAATCGCCTGACGGACCTTGTCGTCACGCGTCGCCCAGATCAGATGAAGGTTCGGAAACATGCTGGAGAGAACATCTGCCAGGGGCAACTGCGCGAATCCCGGATCATCACGCGCCACGCCCTCGAGATGCAGCAACTGGCGATAGTGCAACTTGGCGCCGAACACGCCGTTGCGTGACGATCGTGTCCGCATCAGCCGCTCGGCATAATCAGCGAGCCCCGGAGACTGCCAACGTTCCATCCAGTAGGCCATCTTGTGGCCGAAATACTCCTTCGGATCGCCGGCGAGTCGAGTGGCCTGCAATCCCTGCCCGAGGAGCGTGCTTCCGGAGCGGGGCGTAGCCAGAATCAGATACCTGATCGGTCGCGTCATCGAATCCACTCCAGCTTCACGTGAAGAAAATCAGCAGAGTCACGACGAGGAATGATCCCAGCATGGCCGGCCAGTACGCCAGCACCGGCACCAGATTCCCCCGGTAGCCGAGAAACGGTAGTTTCCAATCGTGCGCGCGCAGGATCGCGGTCAACACCACGAGCACGATGAAGCAGATGATGATCAGGGGAATCCACTCCAGATACGTCAATTGTTGCGACTCGATCGAATTGCGGATTGCATTGAGATCGAGGATGACCGCGAACAGGAGACCACCAGCGGCGACGATCAGGTCGAATAGGTTGAGACCCAACTGGTCCTGTTCGTCGCGATCCTTCGCGATCAGCAGCAACAGAAAGAAGAGCAGGACGGCGATCGCCAACTCGAGGATGACGTGCTCCAGGAGCGGTCCCAGGAAGTCTCGTTTGACCGAGAGGTTGAAGTAGAGATTGAGGAGCGGGGTCTGGTCCAGCGAACCTCCCAGCCCGAAATCCATGTTGTAACTGACGAGTTTGTAACTGAACTCGGAGCGAACCGGGTCCCACCCACCATAGACAAAATCGTTCTCGATCCCTGGAAGTGATCGCGGATCGAGGTCGCTGTACGCCTCGAAATCGGGCACCAGAAGAACGTTCCGTTGGGGATCGGGGTGCCAGAGCCGGAGCCAGATACTCTGACGATCGAAGGGATAGAGCTGGTAATCGAAATTCTGGCGAAAGGTGCCGTTGAAATACCAGCCAATCTCGACCCCGCCGTTACGGGGAATCCGCCAGGCCTCGGTCGCTTGATAGGCCTCCTCGATCGCTTCTGGAAACACCACGCCGCGAGTCACGGATTCCGGAATGTCGTTGCGGTAGTACTGCCAGACGTACCCCGTCATTTCGACGTTGTGCGAGTTGAGGAACTCGAACGACTGGAGGAACGCGCCGGTCGGGATCTGGTAGTCGTAGCGCTTGGTCGATTCAGGATGCGCGGCCAGAAACGCATCCAACGCCTCTTGCGAGGTGATCTGGGTGCCGACCGGGTCTGACCAACGATCGGAAACGATAATGGCGCGCCAGGCCAGCCCGAGCGCCACGAGCAAGAGCAGCGACCACACCATCGCGGTCTGGCGCGCTCCGGCGGGATTCCGCCGGCCGGGGCGCAACGTGGCATAGGAGGCCGACAACGCGAAGCCAAGCACCAGCAGACCGAGCGTCACCCGATCGTTGTTGCCGAGGTTCCATCCGATGCCGCTCGTGGTTTGCCAATGCCGAAATCCAAACGCGATCGTGAGCAGCAAAAAGATGCCGGCCAGTGCCGCCGCGACGCGATGGGAAGGACCGATCGACCGGGTCATGGCCTCACCGTGCCGTGTTCAGACGGGAAATTCACGCTCGCCACGCCATGTCGGCAACATCTCGCTGGGTCTACGCCGTACCGGGGAATGACGCCCAAGTGGGGAGACATCGCGTTCTGGAGGTCTGTCGTGGGGAGGGAGCGCGGGCGACGCAAGCGTCGCCCGGACCGCTGATCACCAACGCTTCAGCATCCAACGACCACCTACCTAGTGCCTGCCCAGCTTCTCCACCAGCGTCTTGCCGGTGGGTGGCTTGCCGGTCCGTTCCGCCTCGCGGTCGAGTTTGGCGAAACCTTCCTGCGCGTAGCGGATACCGAGCCAGCGCAGCGGTTCCGGCTCCCAGAGGGGTGAGCGGTGATTCACGGTCGGCAACTGAGTCAGCGCCGTGACGTCGCCGTTGATGAGATCGGTCAGGATGCGGCCGAAGAGGTTGGTCGTCGCCACCCCCTGCCCGGTGTAGCCTCCGGCGCGGGCGATGCCCGCCGCCGCGTCATACGACGTGGTCGGCATCCAGTCCCGCGGCATTCCGAGGGGACCGCCCCAGGCATGCGTGAAACGGACGTCGCGCAGCATCGGGAACCACTCCACCGTCATCCGCCGCAGCATGTCATGCGTCGGCTCGTGCCGATCGAGATGATCGGCAATCCGCGAGTGCATCTTGTACGGCGCGCCGCGGCCGCCGAAGAGAAGGCGGCCATCGGCGGTGCGGTTGAGATAGTCGACCGACATCCGCGACGACGAGAGCAATTCGCGATGCCGCCAGCCGATCTGGTCCCACTCGCTATCCGCGAGCGGTTCCGTCAGCACGATCAACGAATACATCGGGACGAGCGTGCGCCGCAGTTTCGGCAACTCCTGGCCATACGCTTCGGTGGCGAGCACCAGGGTGCGGGCATGAACATCGCCACGGGCGGTCATCAGCCGCGGTCGGTGACCGCCTTCGTAGTCGAGCACCGGCGTCTGCTCATAGATCGTCGCTCCCATCCGCTCCACCACGCGCGCCAGCCCGCGCGCAAGCCGCGCCGGGTGGATGCTGGCGCCAGTCGGGTTGTAAATCGAGGCGACGACATCGGTGACGCGGACCATCTCCGCCGTCTCCGCGGCATCGAGCAGGTGATAGTGGTCGCCAAGGCCGAATGCCTCCAGGCTTCGATACGCTCCCTCGACACTCTCCCGCTGATGCTCCCCACGCGCCAGGCGGATGACCCCGCCTTTGGCCCACTGAGCGTCGATCTTCTCGTCGGTGATGACCCGCTCGATTTCGTTGAAGGTCTCATACATCGCGGCGGAGACGGCCTTCGCCGCGGTGAGTCCGAACCGCTCCCGCAGCAACCCGAGCGAAACGGGAAATCCGGGGTAACACCAGCCGCCGTTGCGCCCGGACGCACCAAAGCCCGCGATGTCCCGCTCGACGATCGCCACACGCAGCGAGGGGTCGTTTTTGAGCAGGTAGTACGCCGTCCAGAGTCCGGTGTACCCGGCCCCGACGATCGCCACGTCCACCGTCGTGGAGCCATCGAGCGGTGGCCGCGGCGTCAGGTCATCGCCGCAGTTCTCCAGCCAGTATGAATATCGAGCGTAGTCCTTCACGGTGCCTCGCAGTGGTAAACGACACCGGGCGACGTCGCTGTCGCCCGGTCTGCTGAAACTCTCGCGCCAGATGACCTAGAAGATCCGCTCCATGGCGCCCTCGTTCGGCGTCGGCAGCCACCACTCCTCGCCGCGGGTGGTGGTGACATACTCGGGCCAGCGGAGGTCGACCGGCGGCTTGAAATCGCGCGGCAGCAGCGGCGCGATCCACTTGCTGCCGCCGACGCCTCCACCGGTCCGCTCCTCGAATTCGGCACGGGCCTTCGCCAGTTCCTCGGGAATGGTGAGCAGATCGAGCGCGGTTCCCGCGATTGTCTTCGCGCCGAGGAACATCCCGGGGTCGACAATCTCGGGGCGGCCCCCCATCGCATTGTAGGCCCATGCCGGGCATTCCCAGCCTTCATACGGCGCCTTCATGATCGGGCGGCCGGTGAAGACGCGCACGGTCGGCGCGTGCCAGGTGTAATCGGTGTAATCGTCCGAGGTGAAATTCTTCTGCCAGGCCGGAAGCAAGCCGCGCAGCACGTCCTCGTATTCCTGGGGCGGGGTCAGGCGGTAATAAGAGTCCGGGAACGGCTCGTCCATCGGCTCCAGGCCCAACTCCCGTTGCAATTCCCGGGCGAACTCCTTGGCTTCGTCACTGTAGGTCGGCACGCCGACCAATTCCATGTTGCGGAACGTGAGATCGGCCATCGCGTTGTTCGACAACCCTGGCCGGGTCTTGGTCACCCACTGCACGTGCGCCTGGCAACCGGTGGCGCCTGCCGCCTGCTTGGCGTTGTTCTCGAGCACCCGGTAGATCTGCTCCTGAATCTCCAGGGTTGGCGCGCGCCAGGAATACTGAATCTGGCTCCAGCGCGGCGGCAGGTTGTCGGAAGTGGCATCACCCGCGGCAAGGATGAACTCGTTGAGCGTCCAGGTGCCGGTGTGCGGGAACATCGCCTCCTTGGTGTACTTGGTCAAGGTGTACATCAGGCAGAGAGCGTCGATCGCACCCGGCGTGCGGGCGACGATATGGGAGTTCGCGGCGCTCGCATCGGTCTTGGGGGACCGGCCTCGCATCGCCCACGCTTCCGGATCGGCGCACTCGAAGGTGAAGACGGCGCTCCAGTACGACCCGCAGTGCGTCTCCCAGACCGTCGTGTTCGAGTTGAACGGGTGGTAGGAGATGAACGCGTCGGCGCCGTCAAAATAGCCCTTGGCGGCATGGACCGGCTTGGAGCCGCAGACTTTCTCCGCCGGCTCTCCGAAGAAGCGCAGTTGCCCCTTGATCCCGTAGCGCTCCATCGCCGCCTTCGTCGCCAGGAAACCGGCCAGCGCACCAACCCCGAGCATCGAGTGGGGATCGGTGTGGCCCGCGGTGTATGGATGCAAACCATCTCGCGGCGCGCGGCGCGCGATCGGCTGCTGCGAATTACCAGGGACCGCATCGTATTCGGCGTAGCCGCCGATCACCGGACCGCCCTCACCCCAGGTGGCCATGAAGGCGGTCGGCATCTCGCCACTGCCTTCTTCGACCTCAAAGCCTTCCGCCCGCAGCAGATCGACATACGCCCGAGCCGACTTGTATTCGCGCCAGGCCGGCTCCGCGTAGTTCCAGATTTCCATATCGAAGTCGGACATGCGTTGCGCATTCTGGTCAACCCAGTCGAACGCAAACTGTTTCGCCTCAGAGAGGCTGGACATACCCTGCTCCTCGTTCCTAGTTTGGCTCGTATCGCCATCTGGCCTGAGATGGCAGTTTACCCGAACGCGGTGCGGATCGGGCTCACCCGTGCGCAGGGTGAACGCGCGGTCGCCATACGGTTCAGCGACCGCGCTGGTACGCGCTGGATACCGGCTGGTCAGTCACGATTCTTCCGTCACGCGGTATCCGCTCGCGGTACACTGCCGCAAACTCCAACGAACGGCGACGCATGCGGATCGGGGTCCGAACTCGCGTCGGGCATCTGAATGACGCTTGGCGCCAGCCGCTGCCGGAGCGGAGAGGCATCCGCCTCGCTTGAGAGTGCCCGGTTAGCGGGCAACGAACGGTCTGGAGGAATCGATGCGTAAACCGTGGGATCCGATTGTCGAGATGCAGGCCGCGAACCGCGCGCTCAAGCGCACGATGCTCCGCGATCTCGACGAAATGAGCCGGCGCGAACTGTTGCGCCGGGGCGGCCGCCTCGCCGCGGGCGTTTCGGCGGCCACCATCCTGTTCCAGGCGGGTCTGCCGTTGATCGCCTCCGCCCAAGAGGCCACCCCCCCTCTCCCTGAGTACGACGGCATCCCCGACAACCTGAAGG
Source organism: Thermomicrobiales bacterium (assembly GCA_046328335.1). Taxonomy (GTDB): domain Bacteria; phylum Chloroflexota; class Chloroflexia; order Thermomicrobiales; family UBA6265; genus JACCXM01. Next base: position 67,437 of record JAXLWU010000003.1, on the reverse strand, counting down.
GGACGGGCGAAGTCCGCGTCCAGTCGTGGGGCGGCGCCTTCCAGGACGCCCAGCGCGAGGCCTATTTCAAGCCGTTCGAAGAACTGAGCGGCATCAAGGTCATCGAGTCCGAGGGTCCGGACATCTCCAAGATCAAGGCGATGGTCGATACCGGAAACGTCGAGCAGGACGTGATCCAGAGCGACCGCTCAGACATCCTCCTGCTCGAAAAGCAGGGCGATTACTGGGAGGAAATGGACTACTCTCTCTTCGATGTCGAGAACATCGACGAGGGTCGCCGCTACAAGTATTCGGTCGACATGCTCCCCTACTCGACCGTCATCGGCTATCGCAATGACGTGTTCCAGGAAGGCCCGCAGGGGCAGGCCGACTTCTGGGACCAGGAGATGTTCCCCGGCCCCCGCACCACGGCGGCCGGCACTGGCGGCGTGACTCCCTACCTCGAGTTCGGCATGATCGCCAGCGGTGTGTCGAAGGACGAGGTCTACCCGGTGGACATCGACAAGGCCTACGAGATGTTCAGCCAGCTGAAGCCGAACGTCCCCAAGTTCTGGGAAGCGGGGGCGCAACCGGCGCAGATGCTGACCGACAAGGAAGTGGTGATGTGCCACTCCTGGAACGGCCGCATGGCTGCCATCCAGAAGGAAGGCGCGCCCGTCACGGTGCAGTGGAACGAGGCGCAACTGGCGACGGATGTCTGGGCGGTTCCCAAGGGCGCCGCGAACGCCGAGAACGCGATGAAATTCTCCGCGTTCATCACGCTCCCGGTCTCCCAGGCCCGGCTCAGTTACCTCATCCCCTACGGCTCGGTCAACAATGCTTCCGCCGCGCTGATGTCGCCGGAACAGTTGGCCAACCTGCCGACCGCTCCTGACTATCTGGCGAAGCAGTTCATCCGCGATATCCAGTGGTGGGTCGACAACCGCGATGCGGTCGTCACCCGCTGGAACGAGTGGATCCTCGAATAGGCTGACGGCACCTCGCGGGGGACCAGCGGGAATGCTGGTCCCCCGCATTCGTGGATGAATCGATGACCCATGCTGCAAATGGATCGCGGCCGGGCCGCGCCAGCACGATCGGGGCGGTCGGCGCCGACGTCTCGTTCGATCGCATCGAGAAGCGCTACGGCAGCGTCGTGGCGGTCAACGGGGTGTCACTCACCATTGCTCCCGGCGAGTTCGTCACCCTGCTCGGCCCTTCCGGTTCGGGCAAGACGACGACGTTGATGATGCTGGCCGGGTTCGAAGTGCCGACCGCGGGCGAAATTTATGTCGATGGCGACCCGATCGCCGCCGTGCCTCCGTATCGTCGCAACATCGGCATGGTGTTCCAGAACTACGCGCTCTTCCCGCACATGACGGTCGGGGAGAACATTGCCTTCCCGTTGCAAATGCGCAAGATGTCGAAGGCGGACATCGTCCGCCACACGGCGGAAGTCCTGGCGCTGGTTGGACTGCCGGGGTACGAGGCCCGCTATCCGCGTCAGTTGTCCGGCGGCCAGCAACAGCGCATCGCCGTCGCGCGGGCGCTCGTCTTCAATCCGCGCGTGCTGCTGATGGACGAACCGCTGGGCGCGCTCGACAAGCAATTGCGCGAGCGGTTGCAACTCGAGATCAAGGCGCTCCACGACCAACTCGGGGTGACCATCATCTATGTCACCCACGACCAGGAAGAAGCTTTGGTCATGTCTGACCGCATCGCGGTCATGAACGAGGGCCACATCGAGCAATGCGGTCCTCCCACGGAGTTGTATGACGAACCGGCAACGCGCTTCGTGGCCTCCTTCATCGGCGAATCGAACTTCGTCGACGGCACGATCGCCAGCCGTGACGATCACGCGGCAACCGTAGCCGTCCCCGGCGTCGGGACGCTCCGCGCCCTCTGTCGCCCCACCACCCACGTCGGCGACAGCGCCGCGCTCACGGTGCGACCGGAGAAGATCTTCGCGGTCACCGAAGAGGTCGACGATGGGATGAATGCCGTCGCCGGGATCGTCGAAGATGTGGTCTTCGTCGGAGAAATGCGACGCTACGTCGTCGCGCTGCCCGGGGATCAGCGCCTGGTGCTCAAGGCCCAGAACCGAAGCGGCGTGGCTAACTTCAGCCGGGGTGACAACATCCGGATCGCCTGGAACGTCCAGGACAGCCGGATTGTGTAGGGCAACCACCGCATTCGCGAGCCGCCTCCGGTTTGAAAATCAGACCGAAACTCGCTTCGCCATTGGAGCCGGCACGGAAGGTAGTGACCAAGACATGGACGTGAAGGATCGTTCGTGGCAACACTCACCAGTGAATTGAGCGCCACGTCGCGAGAGGCGCAGGTCGCGCAGTTCGATCGCTTGCGCCGGCGCGAGCAATGGCGCTATGTCGTGCTGCTGCTGCCCGCGGTCATCTTCCTGCTTGTCCTGTATGGCTACCCCGTAGCATCGATGTTGATGAGGTCGTTCTACGATCCGACGTGGGGATTCCAGAACTTTTCGCCTTTGGTACAAGCGAAGAGCAGCATGGATGTTCTCGGTGTTTCGGTCCCGATGAACGCCTTTGTTCGGGTCTTCGGCATCACGCTCCAGATCGCGCTTGTCACCACCGTGGTCACGCTTCTTCTTGGCTACCCGGTCGCTTACGCCCTCTCCTCGATTTCCGTCTCCAAAGCCAATCTCCTCATGATCCTGGTCCTGATACCGTTCTGGACCAGCATCCTCGTTCGCTCCTACAGCTGGATGGTGCTCCTCGGCAAGGAAGGGATCGTCAACGAAGCGCTACTGGCATCGGGGGTGCGCAGCGAGCCGCTCGTCCTGCTCAATACGCGCCTCGCCGTCTACATGGGCATGATCCACATCCTCCTGCCATTCATGATCTTGCCGCTCTATTCCGTCATGCGCGGCATCGACCGCAATCTGATGCGTGCCGCGGAGAATCTTGGCGCCCCGCCCGGCGCGGTCTTCCGCCGCATCTTCCTGCCGTTGAGCCTCCCTGGCGTCGCCGCCGGCTGCCTGCTCGTCTTCATCCTTTCCCTTGGTTTCTACATCACCCCGGCGCTCCTGGGCGGACAGAAGGATGTCATGATCTCGATGTTGATCCAGCAACAGATCAGCCAGCTCAAATGGGGGTTCGGCGCCGCACTGGCATTGGTCCTGCTGATCCTTGCTCTTGGCGTCTACGGCGTCTTCTCCAAGATCCTCGGCGTCGAGCGCGTATTCGGATCGGCCCGCACATGAGCGCGACCACCACCTCCCCCGCCATCTCGGGCACCGGCCAACGGGCGGCGGTCCGCTCGCCGCGCAAACCCGTTTCGCTCGGGCGAATCGTGCTCTGGGTCTTCGTCGGCATCGTGCTCGCCTACCTCGTCTTTCCGGTGTTCGTCGTCGCGCCGGTCTCCTTCAGTTCCGCCAAGTACTTGCAGTTCCCGCCGCCGGGATGGTCGTTGCAGTGGTATCAGAACTATTTCGAACGGCCGGGCTGGGTTCCCGCGACGTTTGTCAGTATCCAGGTGGCCATCATGACCACGGTGCTGGCGACAGTGCTCGGCACCGCGGCCTCACTCGCGTTGGTGCGCGGCCGCTTCCCCGGCAGAGACGTGGTCAATTCGTTCATCGTTTCGCCGCTGGTGGTTCCCGGCATCATCGTCGCCATCGGCATCTACTTCGTGTTCGCGCAGTGGAAACTCGTCGGCAACGTCGCCGGTCTTGCGCTGGCTCACACCGCCCTGGCGCTCCCATTCGTAGTCACCAATGTGAGTGCCACCCTGCACGGCTTTGACGAACGACTCGAGTACGCGGCGATGAATCTCGGCGCGAATCGGTGGGAGACGTTCCGTCGCGTCACCCTGCCGATCATTCGCCCCGGTGTGTTCGCGGGCGCGCTCTTCGCCTTCATCACCTCATTCGACGAATTGATCGTGGCGCTCTTCATCAGCGGTACGGGGGCGGTCACCCTGCCGCGCAAGATGTGGGACAGTCTGCGCCAGGAGATCGATCCCACGATTGCCGCGGTTTCGACCGTCCTCATCGTGTTTTCGGTGTTGGTCCTGCTCTCCGCCGAACTCCTCCGTCAGCGATCCGAGCGCATCCGGGCCGGTGCCTGGATTGCCGAAGAGGATGACCTCGGCGCGCGCGAGTAGTGGCATCGACGGCCATTGCTTGACGTTCGAGCCCAACTCGACCGCCCGACCAGCGAATGAGGGATAATCGCCAGGAGTCGCGCCAGGGCGAACCGTGCGGTTCGCGGCCGCGACACGCGGAGTAGCGCCGCCTGCCTATGGCCAACCTCATCACCATCGCTCGCCTGATTCTGCTTTTCATCGTGATCGCCATGATCCACTACCGCCCGGTCGATCTGGCGCTGTTGTCGATGGTGCTGCTCGGCGTGGTCTTTGCCGGGGATGGCCTCGACGGGTGGGTCGCCCGGCGCCGCGGTTCGACCTCGCCCTTTGGCGCCGTATTCGACATCGCGGGCGACCGCATCGTCGAGACCGTTCTGTGGGTCTACTTCGCCTGGGAGCGGGTGATCCCCCTCTGGGTGCCGTTCCTGGTCATCGTCCGTGGTGGGCTCGTTGATGCGGTGCGCTCCATTTCCTATGGAGAAGGGATGACCGCGTTCGGCGAAAAAAACATGATGCGCTCCGAATTCACCCGGTGGCTGACCGCCGGCCGCTTCATGCGCGGACTCTACGGGTACGTGAAAGCCGCCGCGTTCGTCTTTCTCACCGGGTACTTCGGGTATATCCAACCGGAAGCGGCCGGAACCTGGCTCGACCACCTTCTCAGCATCGATGTGATTCGCTGGTTCGGTTGGGCAAACGTCTGGCTGGCTGTTGCACTGACCATCGTGCGTGGCCTCCCGGTCTTGTTCGATGCGATGCCATACGTTCGCGCCGGCCGCGACGCTACCGCCGCGCCACCAGTCGTGCTGCCGGGCAATGCCAGCGAAGCCGAAGGATGAGCCTTTCACCGGTACGGCGCTGATGAGCGAGGGAGCGGAACCGAGCGAACCGGACTCAGGGCCGGAATCTCCCGCGGCGCCACGGCGTCGCATGACGCGGCGTCCGAGCGACCGATACCGGAGGGAAGATCCGCGACGGGTTCGCCACCGGTTGGCGGTTTCCATTGCCACCGCGGTATCCCACGTCGCCTGGCGCCTCCCGGATCCGGTCCGCAACTTCCTGGCCGACAGATTTGGCGATATCTGGATCAGGACAACGCCCGTCTACCGCGCCAATGTCCTGGCGAATTTGCATCAGGTGCTGGGCCCGGAAGTGTCGCGACATGCCGTGGAGCGCATGGCCGTTGCTGTTTTTCGACAGTCGGCGCGGAATTTCGCCGAACTCCTCCGCTTGCGGCACCTTTCCGGAAGTCAACTTCGGGCGATCTTGCCGATGGCGCCTGCTGATATTGGAGTCTTCAGCGACGCGATCGAGCGCAAGCAAGGCATCGTCATCGTCTCGGCCCACCTCGGCGCGTTCGACCTGATGGGGCACGCGATCGCGGCTCAGGGATTTCCGATCACCGCCATCACGGGCCGGACCACGTCCCGCTTTCTCTTCGACGCGATTACCTATCTGCGGGCTGGCCACAACATCACCCCGGTCGAGGCCAATCCGGCCGGTGTCCGCAAGGTCATCCAGGCGTTGCGGCGTGGCGAGGCGGCAGCATTCGTCGCCGATTACGACTTCTTCCAGAATGGCATGCCGGTTTCGTTCTTCGGCCGGGAAACGACGCTGCCCCCGGGGCCGATCCGGATTGCCCGGGACACCGGATCACTCGTCCTGCCAGCGTTCGCCCCACGCGAAACCACCGGTCACCAGATCCTCTTCGGCGAACCGTTCGTCGTCCCGAAGTCCAACGATCTGGAAGCGGATCTCGCTGCGGGGATGGAGTTGATGCGATCGCGCCTGGAGGAAGGGATCGGGGCTACACCCGATCAGTGGGTGCTGTTCCAGCGGGCGTGGCCATTGGCACCCGCGCCCCCTGTCCGCGTCTTTCCGGTCGGGTCGCCCCTCGAGAGCGAGCTGCTGAAACGCGTCGACGCGGTCTTGCCGCCACCGCGGCGCGACGTCGTACCTGCTCGCCGGGAGGAAGCGCCCACAGATCGTACGGCGCCGCCTCGCTGATCTCCAGATCGAGGAGCATTCCCGGCGCATGTTCACCCGGCACGAAGACGAGCCCGTCCACTTCCGGAGCATGACGCCGGGCCCGGCCAACTGAGATCGGTTCGGTATTCCCTGCCTCGTCCTCCGCTTCTCCCACCGCTTCGATCAGGACCTGCACCGTCTGGCCGACGAGCGCGCGGTTCTTCTTGAACGAAATCGCCTGCTGGGCCTCCATGATCGCGTTGCGGCGCTCCTCGGCGATGTGCGCCGGCACCGCCGGGAGATCGAGGGTTACCGCCCTCGTGCCCGGTTCGGGCGAATAGGTAAAGACGCCGACGTGATCGAACTCCTGCTCCAGCACGAAATCATGGAGCCGCTGAAACTGCGCGTCGGTCTCCCCTGGAAAGCCCACGATGAGCGTGGTGCGCATCACGACCTCGGGCATCTGGGACCGCGCGTGGTCGATCAGCCGCCGCGTCATGGTGATGTCGCTCGGCCGGTTCATGTTGCGGAGCACCGTCGGGTCCGCGTGCTGGATCGGCATGTCGAGATACGGCAGGAGCACATCGTGCTCCGCCATGACGTCGACCATGCGCAACGTCAGTGGACTGGGATAGATGTAGAGCATGCGCAACCAGGAGAGATCGGGCACGCCTTCCGCGATCTGCTCGAGCAGCGAGGGTAGTCCGTGCTTGATTCCCAGATCGGCGCCGTAGCGGATGGTGTCCTGCGCGACGAGAACAACTTCCTTCGTCCCCCGTCCGACAAGATCGACGATCTCCTGCAACACGTGCAGCGGCCGTTTGCTGACCTGCCGTCCCTTGATGCTGGGGATGGTGCAGAACGCGCAGGCGTGATCGCAGCCGTCGGCGATCTTCACGTAGGCGGATGGTCCGGCCTGGTCGCGCCCGAAGGTGGTCAACATCCCTTCGCAGCCGGCAACCTCCGGCTGCGCGATCTCTCCGAGGAGATCGCCGACCACATCGCCGATGCGGTGCCATTCTCGCGTCGACAGCACGCGATCGACACCGGCGGGAATGTCGTTCTTGTAGTTTCCGAGCGCCGGCATGCACCCCGCGGCAATCACGATCTGATCGTCCTGGCGCACCTCCAGCAATTCCGCGATTGCCGCGACCGATTCGTCCCGGGCCGCGCCCAGGAACCCGCAGGTATTGACGATGACCACGCGGGCATCTTCCGGACGCGCCGCCGCGGTCATCCCCCGCTCCCGCAACAGGTGATCCATCCCTTCGGAATCGACGCGATTCTTGGAACAGCCCAGGGTCAGGATATGAAATGCGCGAGAACTGGAATCAACCACCAGGAATGCTCCTTATGCAATCAATCGATTGTGAACTGCTCACCATCTGGCGCGGTCCATCGAAACTGAACGAGATCGTCCTGCGCGGACATCGAGGCGTGACTACCGGTAGTTCGTGAATTCCAGAGCCACCGGGTACTCCTCGGCCCGCAGGGCTTGAATCACCGCCTGAAGATCGTCCTTGTTCTTGGCCTGAACCCGGATCGCGTTGCCCTGGATTTGCGGCGTCACCTTCTTGAAGTCATCGCGGATGCGCTTGGTCAACTGTTTCGCCAAATCCTCCGGGATACCTTTGCGCAGGGTCACGACCTGGCGTATCCGACCGCCAGACGCCGGTTCTTCCTTGCCGTAATCGAGAATCTTCAGCGACAGACCACGGCGGATCAATTTCGATTCGAGCAGGTCGCGGACCGCGCCGAGGGTGTACTCGGAATCGGCGTTGACGGTGAGTAGGGTGTCGGTCGCCTCGATGGTCGTCTTCGTGTTCTTCAAGTCGTAGCGCTGTTGAATCTCTCGCTCCGTCTGATCGAGCGCGTTGCGCATTTCCTGCTGATCGAAATCCGAAACGATATCGAATGATGAAAGCGACGCCATGCATGGTCCTCCGTGACTCCAAACCGGCTATTCTACCGCATGTTGAGAGGAGTCTAGCCATGGCGATGGCCGCCCTGATCACCGATCACCGGTCCGAGATCCTCCGCATCGCGCGGGAGCACGGAGCTACGCGCGTGCGCGTCTTTGGCTCCTTTGCGAGAGGCGAGGCCCGCTCAGACAGCGATGTGGACATTCTGGTCGATCTCGAGCCTGACCGCTCGCTGTTCGATCTGGTCGCGATCAAGCTCGATCTCGAAGATCTGCTCGGCCGCGAGGTCCATATCGTCACCGAACCCGCAATAAGTTCTCACTTTCGGGACGCCGTTATCAAGTCCGCCGCATCACTTTGAGCGAGAATACGACGTATCTTGAGCACATCCTGGAAGCAATCGTGATCATCGAGGGTTACGCGGCAGCTGGTCGAACACAGTTCTTCGCTGAGCGCCTCAGGCAAGATGCCACCATTCGTCAGCTCGAAATCATTGGCGAAGCCACAAAGCGACTCACATCGGATTTCCGTGCTCGACACCCTGACGTTGCTTGGCGAAGCATGGCGGCGTTTCGCGATGTTCTTATCCACAACTACCTGGGCGTCGATCTCGAAATCGTGTGGACGGTTGTCCACAGGGACCTGCCGCTAGTGGCGCAGCACATCCAAGCAATCATCGAGGAAGATCGCGATAGGCAACTGCCGGCCAATCGCTAGTGCCGACGAGTGCCGGCCAACCACTCCCCTCCGAAGAAAGCGAACGACCCACCGGCTCCTCTGTTGTTGCTGATCGTTTTCGATGAAATACATACGTAGTTGACCAATCCGCACACTCGCGTGATAAACACGCAGGCGGGATTCGCCGCGTCCAACGTCTTGTTCGTCGCGATCTCCAATCGCCGCTTCAGCATCTATGGAAACGAAGGGAGGCCTCTATGCGCATCATCGTCGATCTGGTTCGCTGTCAGAGTTACGCGCAGTGCGTCTACGCCGCGCCAGCGGTCTTTCGCCTCAACGGCGAGGAGTCGCTGGAATTCGACTATGCCCCGGACGAACGTGAGCGCGAGCGGGTCGAGCGCGCGGTTGCCGCCTGCCCGGTCCAGGCCATCCGCATTGGTCTGCCTGATGACGCAAACCCGACCGCGAGGCAGTCATGACGGCGAACGGCGCATTCAATGGTCGCATTGTCATCGTCGGCGCGTCACTCGCCGGTCTTCGCGCCGCGGAAGCATTGCGGCAGGAGGGATTCTCCGGTCCGCTCACCCTCATCGGCGACGAGCCGCACGCGCCATATGATCGTCCCCCGCTCTCGAAAACGATCCTCAGCGGCTGGCTGCCGGTCGATCATGCCTTCTTGCCGATGTTCGTACCGCTCGATGCTGAATGGCGGCTCGGCGTCGCGGCCGCAGGGCTCGATCTGAGGCAGCGCCGCGTCCTCCTCGCCGATGGTCAGGACGTCGCGTTCGACCGTTTGTTGATCACGACCGGGACCCGCGCCCGGCCCTGGCCCAACGAGGTCGAAGGGAGCATGGACGGCGTCTTCACCATCCGCACGCTGGATGACGCCGCGGGACTACGGGCGCGGCTCGCCGCCGGTCCGAATCGCGTCCTGATCGTCGGTGGTGGCTTCATCGGATCGGAAGTCGCATCGGTCTGCCGCGAACTCGGATTGGCGGTCACCCTGGCCGAGCGTGGTCCTGCCCCGCTCGCTGGCGCGCTCGGTGGAACGGCGGGAGGTGCTGCCGCGCGGCGACAGCGCCGCTACGGCGTCGATCTGCGCACCGGCGTGAGCGTGATGAAACTGGAAGGAGACGGCCGCGTCCGTCGCGCCCATCTCTCCGATGGCGACGTACTCGATGTCGACGTCGTGGTGATGGCGCTGGGTGCGCTGCGCAATACGGAATGGCTCCAGGGTTCGGGATTGGCCGCCGATGGCCGCGGGGTCGTCTGCGACGCGTCCTGCCGCGTCTTCAGCGCCGAGGGGATCGTGCTCGATGACGTATTTGTCGCTGGCGACGTTGCTCGCTGGCCGCACCCTCTGTTCGACGGGCAGCTGATCTCGGTCGAGCATTGGGACAATGCCGTGCGCCAGGCCGGCGTCGCCGCGCACAATATGGTCAGACCAGCGGCGGAGAGGCGCGCCCACAACGCGCTGCCCTCCTTCTGGTCCAACCAGTTTGGACTCAATATCAAGTCGGTCGGACTCCCCACCATCGCCGACGAAATCCTGGTAGTTCAAGGTTCTCCCGCCGAGCAGCGCTTCATCGCGGTCTACGGCGGTAGGGGACGGGTCGTCGCCGCGGTTGCGGTCAACTCGCCGCGCTGGCTCGACTATTACCAGTCGCTCGTGCTCACGCGCGCTCCGTTTCCACCGACGCGCGATGCGATGGACCTACCCGCGGAGGCCGAGATTCGCCCGGCGGGATTTCCGCCACCCGGTCAATCGACGCACAGCGCAACCGCCCGCGCCACTGGACCGGGTCCGGCCTCGCCGCCGGCGCCAATCGAACCACCGCTGCCGCGAGCACAGGTTCCATCTCGCGCCCAACTGGAAGATCCGCGGGTTCCCGCGGGACCGCACCCGCTGTAGTTCCGAGCGACGGCGACAGGGTGACGAGCGAACGACGTGTCGTTCCGCGCCGCGGCGAAGAATCTCGTTCACTGCGGTAGTGAGCGCGACGGCCGAGGTTCCTCGTTCCTCGGGACGACACCACTCCTGCACGTCGCTATAGAGAGGAGGCCACAGATGCCCGAGACGACACGAACCCCAGTCGAGATCTTCGCCCAGATTCTCGACGACGCCAATCGCGCCAATCCGTACCCGCTTTATGCCGAGATGCGGCAGACCCCAGTCGCGCCCTTGGAAGACAACTTCTATGCGGTCAGCACCTATCCCGAGGCGCTGGCCCTGCTCCACGATCCGCGGATGAGCAAGGACCAGCGGAAGAGTGACGTTCCGATGAAGCCCTTGCAGCAACTCGAACCCCGACCGTTCCTCTTTCTTGACCCACCCGAGCACACCCGCCTGCGACGCCTGGTCACGCACCAGTTCACGCCAGCGCGGATCAACGCCATGCACGGCCGCATCGACGCCCTCGTCGACGAACTGCTCGATGCCAAACGGGAGGCTGGCGCGATCGACGTGGTCGCGGATTTCGCGTATCCGCTGCCAGTGACGGTGATCTGCGAACTGCTTGGCGTCCCGCGCGAGGATGAGCCGAAATTTCATGTCTGGGCGGATACTCTCGCGCACGCGCTCGATCCCGATCCAGGCGAAACGACCTCTATGTCAGCCCTCGTGTCCGCCCAGGAACTGGCCAACTACATGCGCGCACTGATCGTGGATCGCCGCGAACATCCCGGGGACGATCTCCTCTCCGGACTCGCCGTCGGCGACGATCCTTCCGGCCGGATGGACGACGCCGATCTGGTGATCACGATGGTGCTGCTGCTCATCGCCGGGCACGAAACGACCGTCAACCTCATCGCCAACGGCACGTTGACTCTACTCCGGAATCCGGAAGAACTCGCACGACTGCGCGACAATTCGGACCGTGCCCCGATCGTGGTCGAGGAAACGCTCCGCTTCGAACCGCCGGTGCAATTCCTCAACCGGTTTGCCCTGGCCGACATCGAACTCGATGGCGTCGCCATCCCCAAGGGAGCCGGATTGCGCCTTCTCTTCGCCGCGGCCAATCGGGATCCGCAGCGGTTTCCCGAACCGGACCGATTCTGGCCGGATCGGCCGGACAACGAGCACCTCGGCTTCAGCAGCGGGGTGCATTACTGCGTCGGTGCGCCCTTGGCCCGCATCGAGGGTCAGATCGCGCTGGCGTCCCTGGCCCGCCGCCTCGTCAATCCGGTCCTTGTCGAGGATCCCCCGCCCTACCGGCCCAATGCTGTTCTTCGCGGTCCGAGTCATCTTCCAGTCACGTTCGAACGGCTTCGTGACTGACCAAATGCGCGACTCGCCCCACCGTCTCGCAGCCATCGTCGAATCCTCGGTAGTGAGTGGCGAGACTTCCATTCCATGCTGGGTTATGATCCCGCCATTCCGCAACGGAGCGGCGCGCCACGCGAGCCGAACCCTACAGGAATGACCGAAACGCATCCCGGTATCACCGGCGGTCAGCAGCCGATGCGACGGCGCCAGAGGCGGACACGACGCATACGGGCGCGGTCGGGAAGGAGGAGAGCGGCGACGAATCGACGCGCTGAGTTTTTGGTGAATCGGCTCGGGTCGACGGCGACCCGGCGCCCGTAGGAATTCCGGAGGAGCCAATGAACCGCATCGTCAGCTTGTTCGCGGTCCTCGCCGTGGTGATGTTGAGCGGGATGAGTGCCTTCGTCCAGCCAGCCGCGGCACAGGACGACGAGATCCGCATCGTCGTCGTTTCTCACGGGCAGGCCGCCGACCCCTTCTGGTCGGTCGTGCAGAACGGCGCCGCCCAGGCGGGCAAAGACCTCGGTGTGACCGTCGAGTACCAGGCGCCCCAGACCTTCGATATGGTCGCGATGGCCCAGTTGATCGATGCCGCCGTCGCCTCCAAGCCGGACGGACTGGTCGTCTCCATTCCCGACGCCGAAGCCCTCGGCGATTCCATCAAGGCCGCCGTCGCCGCCGGCATCCCGGTCATTTCCATGAACTCCGGGTCCGATGTCGCCGCGGAACTCGGCGTGCTCAACCACGTCGGGCAGACCGAATACGAAGCCGGTCTCGGCGGCGGCCAGCGCATGGCCGATTCCGGTGTGACCAAGGCGCTTTGCGTCAATCAGGAAGTCGGCAACGCCGCGCTTGACGAGCGTTGCCGTGGCTTCACCGACGCCATCACCAAGGCTGGCGGATCGGTCGAAGTCCTTGCGGTCGAGATTTCCGATCCGACCGGCGCCCAGCAGGCGATCGAGGCGGCGCTGACCGCTGATCCCGAGATCAACGGCATTCTCACCCTCGGGCCAACCGGCGCCGCGCCCGCGATGGCCGCGCTCGACTCGATGGGCAAGACCGGCGACATCAAGCTCGCCACCTTCGATCTCTCGCCTGAGGTTCTCGAGGCGATCCGCGACGGCAATATGCTCTTTGCGATCGACCAGCAGCAGTATCTGCAGGGATACCTGCCGGTCGTGCTCCTCACTCTCTATGCGCGGAACCTGAACACCGTTGCCAACCCGATCATCATGACCGGCCCTGGCTTCGTGACGCAGGACACCGCCGAGCGCGTCATCGCTCTCTCCCAGGCCGGCACCCGCTAGCGTCCGCGCCAATGTGACCGGTTGGACCCCTTTCCCGCGGCAGCGGCTGATTGGGGAGGTATGGCTGCAATCGAGCATCTTCACCCGGTCTGACCGGCACGAACTGAGCCGAAAACCCCTCTCCCATCGCGATGGGAGAGGGGTTGGGGTGAGGGGTTGGGATGAGGGTTCACGCGGCGAAATCACCATACCTCCCGTTATCGGACGGCAGCGGGGGAGTGGTCCAATGTGATCCCCGCGAACGGGCAAACAAGGTCCAAGTCGGGAATTCTTGAAACGGCGGAGTGAGACAACGATGTCCAGTCAGGCAACGGCCGCCGATCCACAAGCGATCCGGGAGGCAGCCCGCAGCAAGGAGATTTCTCCCTGGCGGCGGCTCCTGTTACGGCCGGAAGTGGGAGCACTCTTCGGGGCAATCATCGTCTGGATCGTCTTCGCCATCCTGGCCTGGGATCGCGGGTTCGTCTCCGCCCGAGGCGCGGCGACCTATCTCGAGGTCGCGGCCCAACTCGGCATCCTCGCCGTTGCCGTCGCCTTGCTGATGATCGCTGGGGAGTTTGATCTCTCCGTCGGTTCAATGATCGGCGCCTGCAGCGTCATCGCGGCATTGGTCCCCACTGAACTCGGTGTCAGCTTCTGGTGGGGCGTGGCTCTTGCGCTCGTATTCGCGCTTGCCGTCGGGTTTCTCAACGGATTGGTCGTCGTCCGTACTGGGTTGCCTTCGTTTATCGTCACTCTTGCCTCACTCTTCATCATCCGGGGAGTCACGGTCGGCATGACCCGCCTCATCACCGGCAGGACGCAGGTTGGAGGCTTGAAGAAACTCCCGGGATTCGAGGAAGCGGCGAAACTCTTCGGCGCCGATTTCATGCTCTTCGGCGCGGCGTTCCCGGTATCGATCCTCTGGTGGATCCTGGTGGCGGCTGTCTCTGCCTGGGTCTTGCTTCGTACCCAGTTTGGCAACTGGATTTTCGCGGTCGGCGGCAATGCGATCGCGGCCAGGATGGTTGGCGTACCGGTCGATCGGGTGAAGATTCTCCTCTTCATGAACACCGCCCTCGCGGCCTGGCTCGTCTCGATGATCGAGGTGGCAACGGCCGGCAGCGCCGACGTTTTGCGTGGGGAGCAGCGCGAGTTCTACGCCATCATCGCCGCCGTCATCGGCGGTGTCCTCCTCACCGGCGGGTATGGCACGGTCATCGGCGCGGTACTAGGGGCGTTGATCTACGGCATGGTCCGCCAGGGCGTGGTCTTTGCCGGCATTGATGCCGACTGGGTCCAAGCCGTGCTTGGCGCGATGTTGCTCGCCGCCGTGCTCGTCAACCGCTACGTGCGACAGCGTGCACTGGGAGTCCGCCAATGACCAGTAACACCGCGCTGAAAACAGCCACGAATGCTCACAACTCCGATTCCGTTCTCGAAGTTCCAACTGGGAGCCGCCTGCTGGCACTTGAGAACGCATCAAAGTACTTCGGTTCGGTGATCGCGCTGGAAGATGTTTCCATCGACCTCAAGGCAGGCGAGGTTCACGCCCTGTTGGGCGATAACGGCGCTGGCAAATCGACCTTGATCAAGATCCTCTCCGGGGTGTATCAGCCTGACCAGGGGCGCTATCTCGTCGGCGACGAAGAGGTCCACTTCAACTCGCCGCGGGAGGCGCTGGCGCGGGGCATTGCCACGGTCTATCAGGATCTGGCGATGATCCCGCTGATGGGCATCTCGCGCAATTTTTTCCTCGGTCAGGAACCGGAGAAAGGGTGGGGACCATTTCGCCGCTTCGATCTCGCCAAGGCGAATGCGATCACCCGTGAAGAGTTGCACAAGATGGGGATCGAGATTCGCGATCCGGAGCATCCCGTAGGCACCCTCTCTGGAGGAGAACGCCAATCGGTCGCCATCGCTCGCGCCGTCTACTTTGGGGCGCGAGTGCTCATCCTGGACGAGCCAACCGCCGCGCTCGGCGTCAAGGAAGCGGGGGTGGTGCTGCGCTACATCGCTCAAGCGCGCGCCCGTAATCTCGGCGTGATCTTCATCACCCACAATGTCCATCACGCCTACCCCATCTCCGACCGCTTCACCATCCTCAATCGCGGCCGGTCGTACGGCACCTTCGCCAAGACGGCCGTGACGCGGGAAGAGGTCGTGCAGATGATGGCCGGTGGTGAAGCGCTCGACGAACTTGGCCACGAACTGGAAGAGTTCGCCCGGCGGGATGCCGCCTCCGGCGCGACTGGCGCGGAGGCCGTGGCCGACACCACAATCCGCCGCGAAGGGCGAGAATTCGAGGCCAACGGTCGCGATGCCGTACGCGAGCGGCCGATCGACCGCTGAGCGGCCGTAGCGTGAAAAGACCAGGGGAAGCATGAGCCGCATCCGAATCGCCAATGCGCCCGTATCCTGGGGCGCGCTCGAGTTCGAGGGGTACAACCAGAAGCCACTGCCGTATGACGTCGTTCTCGATGAAATCGCCGAAACCGGCTACGAGGGGACGGAACTCGGCGACTGGGGCTTCATGCCGACGGACCCGGATGAACTCCGGGCAGAATTGGATCGGCGCGGCCTCGCCATGCTCGGCGCATTTGTCCCGGTGCGGCTACGCGATCCAGCCGCGCTCGAGCCGGGGATTGCGCACGCCGTGCAGGTCGCGCGGCTGCTCGCCGCGGTTGTCCCCGGTGGCGACCGGCGCCAAGGACCATTCATCGTCATCGCTGACGACAATGCCACCGATCCGATGCGCACCCTCAATGCCGGGCGGATCACCCCGGAGATGGCGTTGCCCGTCGACGAGTGGGCGGGGTACGCGGGTCGGGCCGAAGCGGTGGCCCGTGCCGTGCGCGAGGAAGTCGGTCTCTATTCGGTGTTCCACCATCATTCCGCGGGCTGGGTGGAAACGCCGTCGGAAATCGAACGCTTCCTCGCCCTCACCGATCCCGACCTGCTTGGATTGATCTTCGACACCGGGCACTATCTGTTCGGCGCCGGTGAATCCGGTCCATCCGAGGTCGAAATCCTCGACCGCTGGGGCGACCGTATCTGGTACATCCACTTCAAGGACGCCGATCTGGAACTGGCGCGGGTGGCCAAAGCCGAAAACTGGGATTACTTCCAGGCGTTGCGCGCCGGTATTTTTTCGGAGCTAGGCAAGGGGGCTGTCAATTTTCCCGGCGTCGTCCGCTGGCTGCTCGATCATGGCTACGATGGCTGGGGCGTCGTCGAGCAGGACATCCTGCCTGGGATGGGCACCCCCAAGGAAAGCGCCCGCCGCAATCGGGATTACCTGGCCGCACTCGGTCTGTAGGCTTCGGAGTACGATCGATGGAACTCCTGTCCCGCACCCTGCCAAACGGCGCCACCATTCGCCAGATCTGCCTGGTGGTCCGCGATCTCGACCGCGCCCTGGCGCAGTGGAGCGCCCTCGGCATCGGTCCCTGGCGCATCCACGATCTTGGTCCGAACTGGGTAACCGACATGCGATTCCGCGGACAGTCTCAGGAAACCGCGGTCAAATTCGCGGCGGCCGATTCCGGCAATCTCAATTTCGAACTGATCGAACCTGGGGACGAGCCGAACGTCTACACCGAGCATCTCGATGTCCACGGCGAAGGGCTGCACCACCTCGGATACTTTGTCGACAACATCGACGACGCCATTGCCGAAATGGAGGCGCTGGGCTTCCCAGCCATCCAGACCGGTCGTGGCCTTGGGGTCGATGGCGACGGCGCCTACGCCTACTTCGATACGGTCGAGGCTCTCGGGTGCATGCTGGAAGCGATCGAGCCGCCGCGCCAACTTCCCGCTCCCATCCGGTGGTATCCAGAGTAGCGGGAGTTCGTGCCGGAGCGGCGGCCATGAACGCACCGCCCCGTAGCTATCCGAGCAGTGGCTTGATGTAGTCGTAGGCCTCGCGCGCGACCTTGTCCGGCTCGACGTCGCGGCGGTTGAAACCGATTTCCATCGAGAGCCAACCGTCGTAACCGGTCTCTTTCAGCGCGTCGATCAACCCGACGAAATCGCCGCGGCCCTGCCCGGGTGCAAGACGATCGACATCCGAGAGATGGACGTACCCGAGAAGATCACCCATGCGATACACGTAGTCGGTCGCGGGTTCGTTCCGATAGTAGACGTGGATGGTGTCGAACATCGTCTTGACGTTCGTCCCGCCGACCGCTTCCACCAGTTCAATAGCGTCATCCGCGGTTTCGATCAAGTTGCTGTCAGTCGGTGTCGGTTCAACAGCGACCGTGACCCCCAGATCGGCGGCAAATGGCGCAATCTCCGCGAGGGCCTGTCGGCTCCAATCAAATGCCTGCTTCCGGGAGGTGCCGAAGATCTGCCAGCCGGCGACATAGAGCAGGATCGTTCCGCCGAGGTCCGCGCACAACTGTGCGACATCCTTGTACTGCTGAATCGCTGCGCGCCGCTCCTCCGGCATTGGTGAGGAGACGTTATGCCCTGGCCCTCCTCCTGGCGCGGGCAGCATGGCTGAGACCACCATCCCGTTCTCATCGAGCACCTTCTTGATCTCTCGCCGCCGCGCGGCATCCAGATATCCCGGGTAGGCGTGCGGAGCGGCCGCGCCGATCTCGATCCCCTCATAGCCGATCCGCGCCAGCCGCTTGATCGTTTCATCCAGCGGATAGGCCGGCACCCAGACGGGGAAACTCGAATACGCCCAGGTGTTGAACGCCAGTTTCACCCCTGTTACTCCCTTCCCTCGTCAATCAACGTTGCGTAGGTGATGTTGATCCACTGCATCTTCGCGGCTCGCAGATTGGTGGAACATCCCTTGCGCCGAATGTCAACCACGGCCTCAGTTCCAGATGAACACCGCCTTTTCGGTGAGGCGCTCATCGAACATCCGGAACGCGGATGGCGCCTCGTCGAGCGAGAAGCGATGGGTGATCAATTTCTCGACAGGCACCTCTCGCTCGATCACGAAGCGGGCGATTTCCGGCCACTCCCAGATCGGGAAGTACCAGGCGCCGATAACGGTCAACAGTTTGCGGATCAATTGATCGCTCGGGTTGATCTCGGTCTTGCGCGATTCGCCGATAAACGCCACCCGGCCGAACCGGGCCGCGCCATCGAGCGCAGCATTCTGACCAGCCGGGCTGCCTGAACTGTCGATGGCCACATCGACCCCGCGGCCCCCGGTCATCTCTTGCAGCCGTGCCGCCGCGTCCTCGTCCCTGCTGTTGATGACCGCATCCGCGCCCAGTGCCCGTGCCTGCTCCAGTCGGCTATCGAGAATGTCGACGGCGATGACCTTCGCGCCACGCCCTTTCGCGACGAGGATACCTGCCCCGCCCATCGGCCCGATGCCGAACATCGCCACTGTGTCGGTTCCGGAGACACCCAGCCGGCGTTGCGCGTCGTACTGCGTTCCCACCATATCGGTCATCACCGCGCCGACCTCGAAACTGATGGCATCCGGCAAGGTCAGGCAGTTTCCTGCCGGCACGACCAGGTAATCGGCATCTCCCCCATCGAGGTCGAAGCCCAGGCATTTCCACGTTGAACAGAGAAAGAGATAGCCTGATCGGCAGAACTCGCAGTGACCGCAGCCGATCCCGAGATAGATCGCCACTCGATCCCCGGGCTTCGCATGGGTTACGCCATCGCCAACCGCCACGATCTCGCCCGCCGGTTCGTGCCCAGGCACGATCTGTCCGGTAGACGTGGCATCACCCCCGACGATCGGGTTACCGTAGTACAGCCCCATGTCACTACGGCAGATCGCCGAGGCCCGAGTCCGCACCAATACCTCACCTGCTCCCGGTTGAGGCGTCGGACGTTCCACGACGACGACCTGCCGGTCCCCGGGGAAGAGCACCGCTTTCATCTGATCAACGCTCCCAATTCCTGATATGTCATGCCTGTGGCGCGCAACGCCAGACGCCGTGACTTACCGAGGGATTCCCCGGCCGTCTTGGCTCACTGGTCAAAAGTGCGCCAGATCCCCGTCAAGGATCAACGTGGCCCGCTCCTCATCGCCGTTCGATCGGACCAATGCTGACCTGAAGAGGCGATTCCATGCAATCCGCCACGTCTTGCCAACGGCCAAACTGACCATACGCGGTGTGGATGGTCGAACCGATAGGAAGTTCCGGGTACTCGTTTTCGCCGTTGGTGCCCCAGTTCACCCAACCTGACGCCGGTCGCTGCACAATCTGGTACCGGGCCACCGGGTTGCTGGTCCGCCAGACCATCGCATAGCCAGTCTCCGGGTTCAGTTCAACCGTCTTCGAGGCATTCATCGGGAAGATCGTTTCGTCCAGCTCCTGGCTGACATCGACCAGATCCCCAGTGCGGACATCACTGGCTCGCGGGCTGTCATGGACCGCCGCATGCGCCTCGGCCAAGATCTCTTTCACGTGCGCGCGAATTTCGTCGTCGGTGAGAACACCTTCCAGCACACAGAACAACCGCCAGAAATAGTCCCAACTCACCGCGTTGATATCGTCCCCGATCGCCTCCCGGAACCGCTTCAGCCCAGGCGAGGACTCGGCTTCCGGACCTTCCAGCAGGCGGCGCACGCCGTCGGCGAGGATACGGGCGTAGGGATCTCCAGTGTGATACCGCGTCCCTCCGTACGCGCCAAAGCGGGAAAACACCACGTTGCCCTGGCCACTCTCGTATTCGTCACCGACGGTGATCTTGTCTCGGACCGGCAGCTGATCGACGACGGTCTCGTACGAGTCGACGTCATAAGTACGAATGAACCAGGGCGTGTCGGCAAAAAAGCTCCAGACGATCTCGAAATGCTTGTTGTGCAGCGCCGGGTCCAAGCCCGCCGGAATATCGCCCCGAAACCGGTAGCGGCAGTAGACCGGCCCCTCGACTTCGGTATCGACCTCGACAGTCGTGTGCTCCGGTGGGTTGACCAGTCCGTTAGCGGGAGTGAAGAACGGTCCGTAGAAGCCGCCGATCGCGTTTCCACAGTCCTTGATCAGATTGCGACCCTCTGCCTTGGCTTCGAAGTACCGAATGCCCCATTTGCCAGCGGCGGTGCCATCCGCGGTGCCGCGGCAAAGTTCGAGTACGTAGTGTCCGGTGTCGAGCCGCTTGACCCCATCCGCAAGATCTGGGTTCAACTGCCGGATACCGGAATAGTGCGGCGTTCCCCGATCGTCGCGATCGAAGTAGATCTTGTATGCCGATTCGCTGGCACTGGCATCGGCATTGGCGAGAAATGCCACGCTCGCGCTGGCAACCAGGTCACCCTGCCACACCTCGTCGCAGAGTTGGCTCCGAACCTCCTGTCCCGAGGCATCGATGACTCGGACGGAATTCGGATGCGCCCCTTCTCCAAACTCGACGTTGGCGACGACTGGCTCGTTCCGCCGACGCAACCCATTCGGATTGGTCAGCCGTAGGACGCAACGGCCACGGAACTCTGAATGCCACCAGGCACTTCCAGCCGAAGCGCTATTTGACGGCGCCAAACGTCAATCCTTTCACGAGATGCTTCTGCACCAGCATCGTCAGAATCAACGGTGGCAGCGCCATCAGTGAGGCTGTGGCGGTGAGCTGCCCCCACTCGATGCCGTACATCGTCACGAATTCGGTGACGGAGACCGGCGCCGTCTTCAGCGACCTCGTCAACAGCAACGCGAAAAGGAACTCGTTCCAGCTCAGCGTCCAGATCAACACCGCGGTCGCGGCTATCCCCGGTGCGACGAGCGGCAGCGCAATCATGCGAAACGCCTGCCAGCGCGTGGCGCCATCAACCATCGCCGAGTGCTCCAGATCTTCTGGAACCCCCTCGAAGAATCCCTTCAGCATCCAGACCACGAACGGCAGGTTGAACGACGCATAGGGAATGATCAGCCCGGGGTAGGTATCGACCAGACCGAGCCGCTGCATCATGGCGAAGATCGGAAGCGCGACCACCACCGGCGGCAAAACCCGTGTCGAAAGTACCCAGCCGGCGAACTGCCGCGCGCCGCGGGTCTGTGGAAAGCGCGCCAAGCTGTAGGCGGTCGCGGACCCTGCCAACAGCGCGAGGATCGTGGCCGAAACCGAGATGATCAGGCTGTGCCTGAGCAAGCCTCCCATCGGCGAGGCATTCCACCCTTCCCCGGTCAGGACCGAGATGTAGTTTTCGAAGGTCGGAATGAACAGCCACTTGGGGGGCAGACGCCAGGAATCCCAGCGGGTCTTGAGCGAGGTGGCTACCATCCAGTACACCGGGAAGATCGCCAAAAGTGCGGCGATGGTCACGATGCCATATGCGACGATCGTGCCGAAGCGGATTTTGGGGATACGCTGGGAAGTCGCCATGACACCGCGCCTCATGTTCCCATCGGATTGACGAAGCGCCGCAGCATCCACGAATAGATGGATACGACGAGGATCAGCAGGAGAATCGAGATCGCCGAAGCAAATCCGGTGTTGAAGTACCGGAATGCCTGTTGATAGATGTAAAAGGGAAGTATCGACGTGGCCGTCCCCGGTCCGCCTTCAGTCATCACGTAGATGATGTCAAAAGACTTGAAGATGTCGATGAATCGAAAGACCAGCACGACCGAAAAGATTGGCAAGAGTAGAGGCAGCGTGATCTGGGTGAACATCTGCCTGCTGTTCGCGCCATCCACGCGCGCCGCCTCGAACGGTTCGGTCGGCAACGCGCTCAAACCGGCCAGCACCGTCAGGAACACGAACGGCGTCCACTGCCAGACCTCGACGATGATCACCGCCGCCAGCGCGGTCATCTCGCCGCCAAGCCAGATCGGACCACTGATCCCGACCAGCCCGAGCAGGTAGTTGACCACCCCCATCGTGGCATCGAACATCCACCGCCAGACTAGACCGACGGCGACTGGCGTCAACATCATCGGCGCGATCAGCATCACCTTGAACAGGCCCTGACCGCGTTTGATGTGATTGGCCACCAGGATCGCCAGCCCGGTGCCGATCACGAATTCGAGCAGGAGTGAGGCACCGATGTAGATCCCGGTGATGCCCAGAATGTCCCAGACTTCCGGCCGTGTCAGCGCGTCACGGAAGTTCTCCAACCCAACGAACTGGGTCATGCCCAGCGCCATGGGATTGATTCGGTAGAGACTCGTCCGGAAGAGATAGATCGTCGGGTAAATCACCATCAGCAGCAGGACCAGAATGGTCGGCAGCCACAACATGTACGGAAACAGACGGTGATCGGAGGAAAACGGGTTCCGGCGGACATTGCGCGTCACGGTCGCCGCCGCTCCCGGCGAGGCCAACGTCGAACCGACCAGCTCGGCGGGTTGCTGGAGAGTGTGCGAGGCGCGGTCCGCGGTTCTCACGCGTACCCTGCCTTACCGACGTCGGTCTGCTCCGCGGCACTCGATTGTTCGGCAAATCGCTTCAAGTGATGCCCTCGCGGTTGAGCAACATTCGCAAATCGAGCATGCAACGGCAGGCGGTCGATTCGGAGTGGCGTTCCCACCGCTTGCTCACCATTGTCGGCTCGGCGCGCCGTAACCACCAGATCGGCGACGTGGGAAACGTTGCCGGTTCCCACGTCGTGGCCGTCCCGTTTGCTACTGGATAAACTGGTAGTAATTGTTGCGCTCGAACAACTCCTTGATCTTGGTCGCGGCGTTGTTGAGCGCGTCCTCGACACTCTGCTCACCGAGGAGGAACCGGCTGACCTCGGCCTGGATTGTCTCGGAATACTCGACGTAGACCGAGATGCGCGGGCGCGCATACCCGATATGCAGGCTCTCGGCGAAGGTCGGCCAGTACTCTGGCCGGGTGGCGACGACCTCCGGATCTTCGTAGTAGGAGATCCGGCTGCCGTGGAAGAGGAACTGCGAGTACTCCTTCATCCAGTCCGGGCTCGAAGCCTTCAGGATGAGATCGTACGCCCAGCGTGGGTTCTTGGAGTACTTGTTCACCGCCAGGTAGTAGGTGCCGTAGTGCGGCGCGCGCAGGACCGAGCCGTCTTCCGCCTTCTTGCCCGGCACCTTGGCGAATCCAACCTTGCCCCCCGCCGCCTCGATCTCCGGATCGAGCAACATGCGGTGGTAATTCATGGCGATCGCTGTCTGTCCAGAGCCAAACGCGGTCGTAACTTCGTCCCAGGTCCACGTCGTCGCTTCTGGCGGCACCACCTTGTACTTGTTGATCAGATCGCCATAGAAACTCGTTGCGGCGATACCGTCCTCGTTGTTGAACGTGGGATCGAGTTTTTCGTTGATCTCGACCACGCCGAAGGTCCGGTTCCAGACCCGCCAATCCGTATAGAGCGACTCGTGCTTCTTGGCCATCAACGTGGCCCCGAACGGCGTCGGGGAATCGGGATTGCTCGACTGCGTGAAGAACTCGGTGACTTCCACGAACTCGTCCCAGTCTTCCGGCGGGGTGAGATCGCGGCCGGTCTTCTCCTTGAATGCGGCCTGGATGTCCGGATTCTCGAAGTAATCGAGTCGGTAGGCCATCGTCAGGACATTGGGATGGAACGGCAAACCGCAGAGCGCGAATTCGGTGCCCTGCGCATCGACCAGGTCCATCGGACCTTTCACCAGGAACTCCGGCAGTTGGAACTCCATCGGCGGCAGCGGTGGCTTCGCCTGATCGTACGCAACTTGCGCCCACGTTTGCGGGATGAAGTCGTCGATCGCCAGCACCGCCGGATCGGTGATGTCAACGTTCGCCATCAACGGCCGCAAGTCGTACAGGTGCGGCGCCGTGGCCGCGCCCCACGGATGGTCGATCAAAACAACGTCGTAATACGGACTCTGCGAACTGAGTTCGGCGAACAGTTTTTCGCGCATCGCCGTCTGCGGGAAGGAATCGACGGTGACCTTGATGCCGCTCTCCTCACCGTATTTCTGAGCGGCATAGTTCATGGAGTCGACGTTGGCCTCGACGCCCACGTAGAGAACGCGAAGTTCTTCAGGCTTGGGCGCGTTGGCGTCAATTTCTTGCGCCGCCGCCCGCGGGGAAAATCCTTCCAGGAAGGAGGCCATGCCACTGGCGCTGACGCCAAGGGCCACCCCGAGTTTGGTCAGATCCCGCCGAGTAAGCGCCATTCGGGGATGTGTTCCCTTTGTACCGAGGTTCTGTACCTGCTTGCTCAATTCCGTTCCTTTCGTTCTGCTGGCCGCCCGCTGCTCGTCAGCGACGCGATCCATAACCTTTGGAAAGCCACGCTCATACGAACCGAGTGCGTCACCGTCACCGGCCCAAAGTGCGTTTCATGCGTCACACAGCCGCGCCAATTGCCGCCGTGGCGCCTCCTTTCTGTTCCGTCTCGCGCTGGGTAGCGCGGCCGTAGCGCCCAACTTCGCCGTGCCCAGAGAGCACAACGACATCGTCGAGGAGTTGAAAGCGGTCCCGCGCGAAGAGTTCGTCGAGGACCATCACCGCCGCGCCGGTGATCCCGGCGCGGTCGCCGAGGATCGATTGGAGGATGCGCAGATGCCGGGTCGCCAGCGCCGTGGACCGGCCAAAGATCACTTCCCGTACGCTCGAAATCAGCACGTCGCCAGATTCGGCGACGCCACCGCCAATGACGATCAATGCCGGGTTCAGCAAGTTGACCGCCGCCGCAAGCATCTGACCGACATAGCGCCCGGCTTCCCGCAACAAGAGAATTGAGATCTGGTCGCCATGTCGCGCCGCTTCGGCAACATCGCGTGCGGTCACAATTCCCTGCTTCGCCAGTACCGCGGCGAGCGCCGCACTCTCTCCTTGCGTTGCCACGCGTGTCGCGGTACGTCCTAGGGCCCCGCCGCCAGCGATCGCCTCGAGACAACCGATCTTGCCACACCGGCATACCACCGCCGGATCGGCGATGACCTGGATGTGACCCACGTCCCCGGCGCTGCCCTGGGCGCCTCGTTGCAGCGTTCCGTGCGACACGATTCCAGCGCCAATCCCGGTGCCGATTTTGACGAAGATCATGTCGTCGCAGTTCTGGCCGATCCCTTCTGCCCGCTCGCCAAGGGCCATAACGTTGACATCGTTGTCGACCCAGACCGGTGCACCGTATCGACCAGAAAGCCGGGCTCGAATCAGGTAACCGTCCCAGCCAGGCATGATCGGTGGCGAGACGGGCCGCGCGGTCGAAAACTCGACTGGTCCCGGGATGCCGATCCCAATGCCCCAGAGCCTGCCGGGCAGATCGATCGCGGCCTGCACGATATCGTCGAACAGTTGCTCCACACGGTGGAGAATGGGCTCCGGCCCACTGGCTATGTCAGCCTCTTCCGAGCGACGAACCAGGATGCGCCCCGCCAAATCGGCCGCCGCGACATCGATACTGGTGGCGCCGAGATCGGCGACGAGGACGTGACCGAGGGCGGCATTGAACATCAGCTGCCGGGGCGGACGTCCCCCACTGCTTGCTTCGCTCCCGCACCCGACGATCAGCCCTGACGCCTGCAGATCGGCCAGGCGCTGCGCGACCACCGCGCGGCCCAATCCGGTCTCGCGCACAACCATGGGCCGGGTCACCGGCCCACGCTGGCGCAGCAGTGCCACGATGTCCGCAATCTCACGCGCCTGCCCGACCGCCGCCGGCGATGGCCGGCCGGTCCTCGGAAACCGTGGCTCGAAGTCCACCACCTCTACCTTGCGTTACTTCAGAATGATGTTTGCATCCTATCGGACCATCTTTTGCCTGTCAAGCACAAAAGATGGCGCGTAGGCAAAGCGATGAGTCCTCTCGTCACCACTCTTTCAATTTCGATGACCTCTACCGGTCGCTCGCGCCATCAGTTGGACTGGTCATAATGGACAACGGTGGCTGTGTCGTCCAATCCCTCGACAAGGTTTTTCGCAACCAGCAGGGTATCCGTCTCCTGGTTGTTCATACCGGTCCCATAGGGTGCGCGGCGTCGGCATGTCACGGCCGCGCTCGCGCGAGGGCGGGACATTCTTGAGCTGGTTCGCGCGGCGCTTCTCACGGCCCCGGACGCGATTGGCCAGATCACCGGTGCCATCATCCGGATCGAGAACCGAGAGCGTAACGCCATCGCCGTCGAACCGTTCGACCGCCGGCTTGGCGACCACGGTCTGGAGGTCGGTCTTGGCGCGGAATTGGTAATCAGGTGGAGGGCGGCGCTGAGCGGTGACGGCCACTTCGTGGGGATCGAGGGTTCAGTGGAGACCGGCTAGCCGGTTCCGCTATGGCCTTCCTCCCAGTGGAGTTGATCGAGGAATTGCCGCGTCCGCTCTGCTCTGGCCCGGTGGAAGATCCGCTCCGGGGGTCCCTCTTCGGCGATCACCCCCTGGTCGAGAAAGATCACCCGGTCCGCCACCCGCCGCGCAAACGACATCTCATGAGTGACGATCACCATCGTCATTCCTTCGTCCGCCAGGCCGCGCATCACGTTCAGCACCTCGCCGACCAACTCCGGGTCGAGCGCGGAGGTGACTTCGTCAAAGAGCATCGCATCGGGACTCATCGCCAGCGCCCGCGCGATCGCCACCCGCTGCTGCTGACCACCGGAGAGATTCGCCGGTTTGCTATCGGTCTTGTCCGCGAGACCGACCTTCTCCAGGAGCCCACGAGCGGTCCGCTCCGCGTCGCCACGGCTCATGCCCAGCACCGTGCGTGGTCCCTCCATGACATTCTCCAGCGCGGTCATGTGCGGGAACAGATTGAAGTGCTGAAAGACCATGCCCACTTTGCGCCGGATCTGCGGCAAGTTGGCGCCTCGCTGCGTGATCTCCACCCCACCGATCGTGATGACGCCCCCGGACGGATCCTCGAGGCGATTGAGGCAACGCAGCAGCGTGCTCTTCCCCGAACCGCTCGGCCCGATCACCACGACCACTTCGCCGCGGCGGACATCGAGGTCGATGCCGCGCAGCACGTTGACCTCGCCGAACGACTTGGTCAACTGCCGCACCGAGATGAGGGTCTCGGCGGTCATGCCCGCACCCGGGATCGCTCGAACAACCGGTCGACTCCTCGCGCCTGGGGATACGTCACCAGAAAATAGATCAACGCGACCGCGGTGTAAATCTCTACCGGGCGATAGGTCTCGATCGACAGCACCTTGCCGCGGTACATCAATTCCGGTACGGCAATGACCGAAACGATGGCGGTGTCCTTGAACAGGCTGACCCAGATGCTGCCCAGCGGCGGAATGACCCGGCGCACCGATTGGGGCAGGATCACCCGCCGCATCGCCTGCCACGGGGTCATGCCCAGTGCCAGCGCCGCTTCTCGCTGCCCGCGCCCGATCGATTGAATCCCGGCGCGGAATATCTCCCCGACGAAGGCAGAGACATTGAGCGAAAGCGCAATCGCGGCGGAGGTGAACGGGCTGAACGTCACCCCGGTGAGAATCGGCAGGCTGTAGTAGATCCAGAGAATCTGGACCAGCAATGGCGTGCCGCGCAGGAAGTCGGAGTAGACCGCGGCGGCCATGCGCAGTGGTTTCACCGCCGAGAGCCGGGCGAAACTGACGAGCAGGCCCACCACCAGACTGACCGCCATCGCCACAACCGTCAGCGCGACCGTCAATCCCAGACCACCGAGCAGAAAATCGAGCCGCTCGAGAACGACGTCAAAGTGCCACTGGTAACTCATGTTTCTGCCGCCAGCCGTCGGTGCAAGTAATCGACCCCGCGCGACAACGGATAGGTCAGCGCGAAGTAGATCAGCGCCGTGATTGTCAGCACCTCCATGCGCCGGAACGTGATCGACGCCAGCGCTTCTGATTGCCGCATCAGTTCCGGCACCGAAATGATCGACACCAGCGCCGAATCCTTGACCAGGGTGATCAGCGAACTGCCAATTGGCGGCAACATGCGCACCATCGCCTGCGGCAGAATCACCCGCCGCATCGCCTGGAGGCGGTTCATCCCCAGCGCCAGCGCCGCTTCCGTTTGCCCCCGCTCGACGGAGAGGATGCCGGCCCGGAAAATTTCCGAGAAGAAGGACCCCGCGTAGAGACTCAACCCCAGCGATCCCGCGGCAAACGCGGAGATCGAAATGCCGGTCAAGATCGGCAGCGCGTAGTAGATCCAAACCAGTTGTGCCAACACGGGCGTGGAACGGAAGAAATCGACGTACAGCACCGCGACGGCGTTGATCACCGGCAGGTTGGCGATGCGAATGAGCGCGACAACCAACCCGATCGCCATCCCGCCAGCCATCGCTACGAGACTGACCAGGACGGTCAGTTCGACGCCGCTCAACAAGAACGGCCAGTATTGGAGGACTTGCTGGAAAGAAGACACGTCGCGGGCGTCAGCTGTCAGGTGTCAGGTGACGGGTGACGGGTGACGGGTGACGGGACGTCGGTACCAGGACGCCGGTGGCTGGAGCATACGGATTCCTCCCGACTTTCGACTTCCGTCCCATCACCCGTTACCCATCACCCGCTACCCGTCACCCGCTACCCGTCACCCGCCCTGTCAGGACGCCGGAGCCATGTACTTCGGATCGCTGTACTTGACGATCGCGGCGTCGATGTCCTTCTGCATCGCGTCGACCACGGACTGCAGGAAGGCGGTGAACGCGGGGTCATTCTTGTTGAAGCCCATCCCGATCGGGAACGGGATATCCGCGTGGGCGATGCAGTACTCCGGATCCTGGGGCAGGATCTTCAGATCGGGATACTGCGCGGCGAGGAAGATCGCCAGCGGCGAATCGAACGGCCCGACATCGGCCCGACCGGAGAGCACGTCCTCGATCGGCGGCTGGCCACCCGGCGGCTGCACGATGCTGTTGATGGTGGCATTCGGGTACGTCTTCCGGATGCCCTCTTCCGTGCCGGTTCCGGTGAAGGTCACGATCGTAACATCGCTCTTGTTCAGGTCTTCGAGACTGTTGACCTTGGCGTTGTCCTTCTTGGCGAAGTAACAGGTTCCCGCCGAGGTGTAATTGACGAAGTCGATCACTTCCATCCGCGCCGGGGTTGCGAAGAGCGGCGCCGCGGTGAGATCGAACTTGTCCGCCTGCAAACCGGCGACGATCACGTCCCAGCCGGAATCGATGTATTCGACTGGAACGCCGATTTCCGCGCCGATCCGTTCGACGAGGTCGACGGCCGGACCGTAGTACTTCTTGGTCGAAGGATCCTGCAACAACCACGGCGCGGCGACCGCGACTCCGACCCGCAATTTTCCATTCTTCCTGATCTTGTCGATCGTGGCGCTCTGGCCTTCGGCGGGCACCGTTATCGGGGCGCCTTCAGCCGCGGGTGTCGCATCCTGGGCTACCACCACGGCGAGCGGCGCCGCCAGCGTGAGCACCAGGAGCACGATCGCGAGACTCGCGAACCATTGCCGTAATCGGATCATCGTTGCACTCCTTTACGACCTCGAATACACGGCTAACTCGCGGCCGCGAGCATCGGCTCCCGCGCCGCGCGCAACCCAAAGATGGATCCTGCTCCGGGCAGGTCGTCGTTGATCCCGGCCAACCGCAGGGAGTGCCACATGGTGACCATGTTGGCGCTGAAGATTGGCTTCCCGAGGTCCGCTTCCAGCGCCGCCGCCAACGGGCTGAGCACCAGACAGGTATCGCTGAGGAAGATCGCCTCGGCGTCTGGAGTGTCCGCTTGCCGGATTACCGCCGCCATCTCCATCGGCGGCAATGTGCTGATCTCCCAGTCCCGGATCAGCCCGAGTCCGACCGCGGAAACCGTCTCGATGTCGAATTCGGCGAGATAGTCGACCAACCGTTCCACCACGCGTGGCTCGTACGGCGTCGCCAGGGCCACGCGCCGCGCCCCCAGCGCGCGCATCGTCTCCACCAGGGCGGTCGAAGTGGTGGTTGCGGGGCACTTGCCGTGCTCTGTCAGCATTCGCCGCAGTTCAGCGTCCCAGGCCGCGCCCCGGCTGAAGCTTCCCGAGGTGCACATCCACGAAATGGCGTGCGGCCGCACCGTCGCCAGGTCTTCCGACAGTTGGATGAATTGCCGCCCTTCCGCGACTTCCAGCACGTCATCCAGCGTCACGCCACCATCGTTGGGTACGCTGGAGCGAGTGACATGGACCGATACCCCCGGCGGGCAGAGCCCGTAATACTCCATATCCGCCAGACCGGACGCGGGATAGATCACTCCGAGCCGGGCTCGCCATCCCGGAAACGAACGATCCATCGGCCCTCCTCTCCTGCACCCGACGCCTGGACCGTCGCTGCGTCGTGCTTCCAACCCTCGCTCGCGCCCCCGGTCCCAGGCTGCACCGGAGGACGAGGTTCTGTCTTCCCGAAAGCGATCCGGAAGCGGACCTACTCCTCGAGGCGGCGGAAGGTCATCCGCTCGCTCCCCGCGCCGTTGCGCCACAGGTCCTGGCAGGCCGCCGCCAGTTCCTTCAATCCCTCGGTAAAGACCGCGAAGAGATTGCCTGGCATGTGGCCGTCCGGCCCGTGCAGGTAGTTGTTCCGGCCGTAGAAGATCGCCAGATCGATCACCCCGGTAGAGCCGCACTGCTCGCGCATGTCCGGCGGCACGTGCCCTCCGGGCGGCACGAAGAAGTAGAGGATGTCACCGGGAATGGGAAAGACGGTCGCGTTCTCCCGTCCCGGTTCCTCTTTCGCGAATGGCGGTGTCAAAATGTAGACCTCGTTGTTGGCCCACTTCGCGTGGAACGTCGGACCGCTCTGCGGCAGAGCATCCCACACCGCCTGACACGTCTTGGGCGCGTCGTCGTCGAGCAATTCGGCGACGGCACGTACCCCGCGATTTTCCAGAATGACTTCGATCCTGCGTGGCATCGAACCTGGTTCCCCCTTTCTTCCCAACCTGCTTCGCTGCTAAGCCGCCCGGTACCGCGCGAGCGCGTCGCGGTCGAGCGTGACCCCCAGACCGGGACCCGGCAAAGGCCAGATTTGCCCGTCCCGCACGGTGAACCGCTCCGCGATCACATCGACATCGTGATAGATCACCCCGCAGGCATCGCACGGATCGTGGAGATTCGTCATCGCCAGTCCCAGGTGGACGCCCGCGGCGGTGCCGATCCCCAGCTCGGGCATGGCGCCGATCACGCACGGCACCCCCGCGAGTTCCGCCATGCGGAAAATCAGCGCCGAGTTCGTCAGACCTCCCGACTCGGCGACATAGATGTTGATCAGGTCCGCCGCCTCGGCGCGCAGGATCTGCCAGGCGTCGCGCGGTCCCCACACCGATTCATCGACCATGATCGGGGTATCGACCGATGCGCGGACCAGCCGCAACGCCCCGAGGTCGCCCGGCGGCAGCGGTTGTTCGACCGAGTGGATGCCGTACGGTTCCATCGCCTTGATCTGGCGAATGGCGTCCTTGGCGGTCGGCCACCCCATGTTGGCATCGACCCGCAGCGTGACCTCCGGCCCGACCGCCGCGCGCACGGCCGCAACCGATGCCGCATCATCCCGCTCGGGACGGCCAACCTTCACCTTGACACACGTGAAACCATCCGCGACCGCTGCCTGCGCTTCGGCTGCCATCGCCGCCGGTTCGCCCATCGAGATCGACCGGGAAAGTACGACGCTTTCGCGCACGTTGCCGCCGAGCAGGTTGTACACGGGAGTATTCAGCGCCTTGCCGACGATATCGTAGAGCGCCATCTCGACCCCGGCCCGCGCTGGCCAGGCTCCCTCGAATGGCGTCGCCATCCGGCTCAGGCAGCGATTGATCGCGAACGGGTCTTCCCCGATCAGTGCCGGCCGAAACGCGTGCTCGACAAAGGCGCACTGCACTCCGCTCGTGCCGTCCCACAGGGTCGAGATTTCCCCGTAACCCTCGATGCCCTCGTCGGTGTGGACGATCACGATCGCATATTCGTATGTCGCGAAGCGGCCCAACGCGCTGTTGAACCCGCGCGAGGGGATCGAAACCGGAATCGCCTCGATTGCCGTGATCTTCACGTCGACCGTCCTCTTATCCGGCCCGGCGTTGGGTGATGACGTCCCGGCACAATTCGCCATACACCTTCGCCCCGGTGACCAGATCGGCGATCGGAATGCTCTCGTCGGGGATCGTGTTCCAGTCGGCCGGCCCGTAGACCACCGTCGGAATACCGAACCGCACCATGTCCGCGGCATCGGTGATGAACGCGCCCGAGGGCAGACCGGAGGTCACGTCTGGCGCCCGACCTGTCACCGCCCGGTGCGCCGTGATCAGGCTCTGGACCAGCGGCGCGTCCTCGGCAATCTCGAACGGCCACTGCTGCGCGAACGTGCGAATCTCGCCGCTAAGCCCCGGCGTTTCGGCGCAGACGCGATCGATGATCCGCCTGATGTCCTGCTTCATGCGGTCGACGCTCATGGTCGGCAGGTAGCGAATGTCGCCGCGGGCCATGCAGCGCTCGGCGGTCATCGAGGTGAAGGCGCCGCCATTGATCATGCCGACCACGCAACGGGGCAGGTGCGGATAGCGGGGATCGGGCGTGTAAGTCAGCGCTTCCGGCGTGATCTGGCGCAGGATATCCATCATGCCGGTAATCGCGTTGACCCCGTCTTCCAGCCGGCTTTGGTGTCGCGGCACGCCATGGGTGGTGATCTCCCACGCCCACGCCCCGCCGTGGAACAGTTGTACCTTCAGGTCCGTCGGCTCGCCGCATACCCCGGCGTCGATCGGCCACTCGTTCTGAGTCAGGAAGAACTTGGTCCCGACGCCAGTGGTGTCGTGATGCATCACCACCGTGACGATGACATCGCCGCTCGTCTCCGGATCGAGTCGAGCCGCCGCCGTCGCTCCCGCGATCAGGCTGGCGACGCCCCCCTTCATGTCCTGGATGCCGCCACCGTAGATGAGCCCGTCGGCAACCCACGGATCGTAAGGATCGTGGCTCCACTCGCCGAACGGCTCCGGAATATCGAGGTGACCGTTGAACATGAAACTCTTGTAGGCGGGGTTGCCTCGCCGAATGGCGATCACGTTTGGACGATCGAGCACGACATCCTGCAGTTCGACCTCGAAGCCGAGACCGGCAAGGCGGGCGGCCACGTATTCCGCCAGCGGTTTCTCGCCACCGAGCGGGCTCGGGATGCTGCAGATCCCACGCGTGAGATCCACGACGAGATCCGAATCAACCAGACGGCTGACGTCACCGGTCACGCGGAGGCTCCTTGTCCTTCAGATTGGCTGGCTTTTTCCGAGGCTATCATGTTCTCTGAGCGGACACAAGTGGTTCTACGGCCCGAATCGTGAACTCCCCTGTGGGTGTGCCGTTCCTATTCCCGCCATTCCTCCTCAGCGAGACCAACCTTCACTACCCGTTGACGGGCGGTCTCCCGCGGGATAGACTGCGAATACCAGTGATTGTCAAACAACGTTCGACTATGTCGAACACCGGGACGCGGGATGTCCGATCGCTCGCTGCGCACCGTGCGGAATGCCGTCCGCCTGCTGGATACGCTGGCGGCGCGCGGGCCGCTGCGCCTCAGTGCGCTGGCAACGGAGATGGCCCTCGGCAAGAGCACGGTGCACCTGCTGCTACAGACGCTGCTCGCGGAGGGGATGATCGATTTCGACCCGGTCGCCAATACCTATCGTGTCGGACTGCGCGTTTTCGAGATTGGTTCGACCGCGATCGAGCAGGGTGGCCTCGGCGCGCGAGTGATCGGGGCGATGGAAGAACTGGGCCGGCGCAGCAACGAGAGTGTCTCGCTCGGTGTGCTCAGCGCCGGATCGATCCTGATCGTGCAGCGCGTGGAGAGTCCCGAGATACTCCGCGCCGACATCCGCCCCGGTACCCGCATGCCGCTCCACGCCTCAGCCTCGGGCAAGGTGCTTCTCGCCGCCATGACCGACGAGGAGGTCCTGGCAATGCTCCCCGCGGAACTGACCGCAACCGCGCGCAAGACTCGACATGACCGTGCCGCGCTCCTGGACGACCTGCGGCACATTCGCGCGCGCGGCTACGCGAGTCAGGTGGACGAGTACGTCAACGGCATCGCGGCACTGGCGACGCCCCTCTTCGATGCCACCGGCAAACCGCTTGCCGCGCTCAGCATCGCCGGTCCGTCCGCTCGCTTCGACGAGTCCCGCTGGGCCGCCATGCTGATGCCGGCCGCCGCGCTGATGTCTCAACTCTGCGGCGCCGGTCTGCGCCGCGGCCCCTTCAGCCGAAACGGTCACTTGCGGCACGAGTACGGCGCCTCCGATGCCGAGTCCGGCGACCGAAAGGAGGCGATCTCGACGCCTGGTTAGCCCAGTCCGTGAGCGGCTATTTCGCCAGCAGGCGGTGCTGCGAGATTGGGATATAGCGAGGATGCAATTCGTATGAGGAGGACGCGATGAACCAGATTTCTCGGCGCAAGATCATGCAATTCGGCGCCGCCGGCGCGCTGCTGGCCACTGGCGCCGTGCCTGGCCGCGTCGCCGCCCAGGCCACGCCGGCCAGCGGTGAGCCGATCACCATCGGCCTGCTCGCCCCAGTCACCGGCGTCTTCGCTGATTTCGGCGACCTGATGACCAAGGCGACCAATCTCGCCGTGCAGCGCGTCAACGACGAGGGCGGCATCCTCGGCCGGCCGTTGACCGTCATCGCCGAGGACGACCAGGGTGATCCGGCCGTCGCCACCGAGCGGGCGCGGAAACTGCTGATGCAGGACAACGTCGATATCCTGATGGGCACGGTCAGCAGCGCCACCACCCTCGCCGTGCTGCCTCTCGTCGATCAGGCAAAGAAGGTCTTTTTCTACCCGCTCGACGGCGAAGACAAGACCTGTCTGCCCGACGGCAGCACCAACCCGCTCGTCTTCGGTCTCGGCGATACGCCACAGCAGCGCCTCGGTCCGTTCGTCCCCGCGATTGTCGAGCAGTTCGGCGGCGACTGGTACCTGATCGGCAACGACTACGTCTTTCCTCGCTCGGTCAATGCGGTCGCCATCCAGTTCCTCGAGGGCGCCGGCGGGACCGTCGTGGCCGAGGAGTACGTGCCGCTCGGCACCAGTGATTACCGGCCGATCATCGACAAGATCGCCAACTCCGGCGCGAAGGTCGTCTTCTCGACCACCGTCGGCACCGACGGCGTCGCCTTCACCAAGCAGGCGCGCGAGGGCGGACTCTTCGACAAGATGACCGTGACCGGGGTCGCCACGTTCGCTCCCGAGGTCTACGGCGGGCTCAAGGGCTTCGCCGAGGGAGTCCTCACCGCCGACCGCTACTCCGATCAGATCGACAACCCGGTCAACAAGGAATTCGTCGCCGCCTTCCGCGAGGCCTACGACTACCAGTTGCCGATCGGTGGCACCGCGGCCGCCTGCTACGGGGCGATCCTGCTCTGGCGGGAAGCGGCGAACACGGCGGGCTCCTTCGACCCGGAGCCGTTCGCCAAAGCCTGCGAGGGTCTGGCCATGACCCTGCCCCAGGGCGATGTCGAGATCGACGCCAGCAACCACCTGCTCAAACAGCACATCTACCTGCTGCGCATCGAGAACGACGCCTACGTCATCGACCAGGATTTCGGGCTCCAGACCCATCCCGGTCACGAAGGGTGTTCGGTGGTATAGGGCGACGGAGTTGGGAGTCAGGAGTCAGGTGTCAGGTGTCAGGAGCCGGAAGGAAGCGCACAATGACGCGCATTGGATGCAGCAGTCCTCGGCGTCGTCTCCTCGACTGCTCGACCTCTCGCCTTCTCGCCTTCTCGACGCATCTTCTTGCCGACTTGCCGACTTGCTGTCTCTTGTCTCCTGACACCCGACACCTGACACCCAACACCCGCCTCGCAAGGACACGTTCATGTCGCTCGCCGCGCAGATCAACACCGGGCTGGTGCTGAAACAACTGTTCAACGCCACTTCGGCGGTCGCCTTGCTGGCGCTCGTCTCGCTCGGGCTGTTCATCGTCTTCGGGATGATGAAGGTCATCAACATGGCCCACGGCGAGTTCTACATGCTCGGCGCCTATGCGATGTGGTGGCTGCTCGAGCGCGGAGTCAATTTCTGGTTCAATCTGATCCTCGCCGCGCTCGCCGTCGGCGCCTTCGGTATCCTCGTCGAGCGCACAATTGTCCAGCGACTCTATGCCCGCGGCGACCTCTCCACCCTCCTCGCCACGTTTGGACTCGGCATTCTCCTGCAACGCGGCGTCGCGATCGTTTTCGGCGATCGCCCGCAATTCGTCGCCAGCCCGATTGCCGGCGGTCCGGTGATTCTCGGCAACACCTACCCGCTCTACCAGATCATGGCGACCGTACTCGCGGCCGCCACGATCATCGCGGTTTTGCTCCTGTTCCGCCGGACCGATTTCGGGTTGCGCGCGCGTGCCACCATGATCAACCCGGCGATGGCGGCAACCCTGGGGATCAACACCACGCGCATGAACGCGCTCTCGTTTGCCCTTGGTTCGGCGCTGGCCGGTCTCGCCGGCGCGCTCGCCGCGCCCTTCGTCAGCGTGGTGCCGACCATGGGGCTGGATTGGGTCCTTCGTTCCTTCCTCGTCGTCATCGTTGCCGGTGCGGGCTCGATCGTCGCCGCGCTCGGCGGCGCGGCAATTGTCGGTGGCTGGGAGGCCGGCTTTACCGCCCTCTACGACGCGACCTACGCCCAGATCACCGTCCTCATCATCGTCTGGGCGCTGGTGCTCCTCCGCCCGCGCGGGTTGTTCTCCGGTAGGTTGCGGCGGTGAGCGCGGCCTCCGTGAGCCCACCATGGGAGCGAGTTTCCTCCCCCTTGAAGGCGACTCGCTGGGCGATCGTGCTCGCGATCGGCTTGTTTCTCTATAGTCGGACCGCCGACCCATTCAGTCTGTTTCTCGTCTCCTCGGCGCTCGTGCTCGGTTTGCTGGCGCTCAGCGTCGATCTGCAATGGGGATACACCGGCATCCTCAACCTCGGTCCGGCCGCCTACCTCGGACTCGGCGCCTACACCTACGCGCTGACCATGCGCCACATCAAGACGGGATCGCCGACGTGGCTGGCCTTCGCTCTCGCCGTACTCATCGGCGTGCTGCTCGCCGTCGTGGTCGCCTTCCCGGCGTTCAAGACCCGCACTTTGCCGATTTACTACGCGCTGATCACCCTCGCCGTCTCGCTTATTCTCCAGCGCTGGACGGCGGTCAGTTACGATCTGACCGGCGGCTCGAACGGGCTCATCGCCATCCCCCTGCCCGATTTCTCGCTGGCAGGACTCGATCTCGCCCCGACGACGCCGGAGCAGTTCTATTGGCTCACCGCAGGAGTCGTCACCGCCACCTATCTCGGCTGCATTTGGTTGACCCACTCCCGGCTGGGGCGGGTGTTGGTCGCCATTCGCGACGACGAGGAAAAGGCGGCAACCCTGGGCTACAACGTGGCCGGGATCAAATTGCTCATCGCCGCGGTCGCGGGCGCGATCGGCGCCCTCGCTGGCGCACTCTACGCTCCCCTCACGGGCACCGCCCATCCTTCCCTCTTTGGCGTCGCGCTCTCGATCCAGGCCTATGTCTGGGTTGCCGTGGGCGGGCAAGGCACCCTGATCGGTCCGCTCCTGGCCGCGCTCGCGCTCAAGTTGCTCGAGAACCGGCTGCGCGGCGTCTCTGCCGACGGCTACGTGATGATCCTCGCCGCGGTCTTTATCCTGGTGGTCGTCTTCTTGCCGCGCGGCATCGCCGGTCTGGTCGAGAACCAAGGCGAGACCTTGCGAACCTGGTTCAAGCGACGACAATCGGCGCGCTCCTCCCAAGGCGCCACGCCCTTGCTGGAATCGCCGCCGGAGGCGCGGCATGGCTGAGCCGAGCGTGCTGCTGCAAACGCATAACCTTTCCCGCCGCTTCGGGGGGCTGCGCGCGGTCGATGGCGTCGATCTCACCATCCGCGAGGGACGCATTCACTGCATCATCGGCCCCAACGGCGCCGGCAAGAGCACTCTTTTCAATCTCGCCAGCGGCATGCTTCCGCTCAGCGAGGGCCGCATTCGCTTCGCGGGCCGCGACATCACCGGCAAGGGGCCGCACGCCATCGCCCGGCTCGGGCTCGCTCGCTCGTTTCAGACACCGCGCGTCTTCGCGTCACTCCCGGTGCGCGATCATCTCCTCCTCGCCGGCCGCGAGACTCCGGAGGCGTGCCCACGCGCCTGGGCCGCGTTGGAGCAGGTCGCCCTGCACGACCGGGCGGGCGTGCTCGGCAAAGACCTGGCCCACGGCGAGAAGAAACGGCTCGAACTGGCAATGGCGATCGCGATGCAGCCGCAGCTCATCCTCCTCGACGAACCAACCGCCGGCATGAACGCGCACGAGACTCGCGCCGTCGCCGCCATCGTCCGCGATCTGGCACGGCGCGCCACCGTCGTCGTCATCGAGCACGACATCGACTTTGTGCGCGGCATCGCCGACGTCGTCACAGTCATGCACAAAGGGGCGATCCTGCGCGAAGGTCCGATCGGAGCGATCGAGCGCGACCCGGAAGTCCGCCGCGTTTACCTGGGAGAGGCATGATGGACCTCCTCCAGGTGAGTGGCCTCCATGCCGGCTACGGCCGGACACCCGTCCTCTTCGATGTCAATCTCCGCGTCGGCGCCGGGGAGATCGTGGCCCTGCTTGGACGCAACGGCGTTGGCAAGACGGCCACCCTCCGCAGTATTGTCGGCCTCACCACCCGCACCGCCGGAGCGATCGTGGTCGCCGGCCAGCACGTCGAACGGCTGCCCACCCACGCCATCGCGCGGTTGGGCGTCGCCTTCGTCCCGGAAGACCGCGGTGTCTTTCCGACCCTGACCGTCGCGGAGAACCTCCGCCTCGGCCGCCTCGCCGGAGGTGGCACGGTCGATGGCGAACGCGTTATCGCGCGGTTTCCGATCCTGGCGGAACGGCTTGGCCAGGACGCCAACGCCCTCTCCGGCGGCGAGCGGCAAATGCTGGCCATCACCCGCGCGCTCCTCGCGCGGCCCCGCCTCATTCTCCTCGACGAGTTCTCGGAAGGTTTGCAGCCAAACGTGGTGCAGGAATTGGCGGCGCGCCTGGAGGAGATCGCCGCCGGTGGCGTCGGTGTGCTCCTGGTCGAGCAGAACGCGCACTTGGCGCTGCGCATCAGCGCCCGCTGCTACATCATGGAGAAAGGCGCCATTGTCGACGCAGGTCCGTCGCCGCTCTTTCTGCAAGACGAAGATCGGTTGCGGCAGCATTTGGTGGTGTGAAGGAGCACGAGTAAGGAAGGCATCATTTTGGATTGGCACCCAAATCACTTCTTTTGGAATCGGCCTCTACGTCCGGGGGTAGGGACACGGCATGCCGTGTCCGACTACCTCTCAGGTGGGTTCCCGAACGGCAACCGCGTTGCGGGAAGCGGACACAGCATGCTGTGTCCCTACCACCAACCAGACCAGGATCACATCGCATGCATGATTGGGGGCGTCGTCCGTATCGCTGAGAACCGCAGATGAAAGGAGAGAACCCATGACCACCGATACTAACGGCGCGATCACCAGCGCCTTCTCCGAGCGCCGTTCGGGCAAGCGCCTGCACTTCGATCCAGGTCAGGCGGCATTGCTCGTCATTGACATGCTCAACGATTTTCTCGAACCCGGCGG
The DNA here is from genome assembly GCA_046328335.1 of Thermomicrobiales bacterium. Classification (GTDB taxonomy): domain Bacteria; phylum Chloroflexota; class Chloroflexia; order Thermomicrobiales; family UBA6265; genus JACCXM01. Next base: position 27,813 of record JAXLWU010000003.1, on the reverse strand, counting down.
TGAAATGGTGCTCCTCGAAGGACGCCGCATCATCGATCCGCTCAATCGGCTGGTCGCCGCCTGCCGCGAGCAGGGGATGCGCATCGTCTGGATCTGCGACGAGCACCCGCTGCCCGACGACCGCGAGTTCGACAAGCGGGTTCCCCACTGCCGGCGCGGTTCCTGGGGCGCTGCAGTGATCGAGGCCATGGATGTCGCGCCGAGTGACGTGCGCATCCCCAAGCGGCGTTACAGCGGGTTCTTTGGCACGGACCTCGATCTCTACCTGCGCGAGTGGGACGTCAACCAGGTCATCGTCACCGGCGTCGTCACCAATATCTGCGTGCGTTCCACCGTCCACGACGCCTATTTCCTCGGCTACGACGTCTTCGTGCCGGAGGACTGTGTCAGCGCCACGAGCGACCGGGAGCAGGCCTCCTCGCTCTACGACATCGACACGCATTACGGCGACGTCGTCGCCAGCGCCGACCTCTTCCCCGCCCTGCGCGTCGCCGAGCCGGCAACTGCCCGCTGAAGGAGTGCTCCATTGAGATACGTTCGCTTCTTCGCATCGAGCGGGGCGCACGGTGAAAGTGTCGTTCCGACAAAGGAGGAACCTCGTCGGTCGTCCACCCGTGGGCGCACGACGAGATCCCTCGTTCCTCGGGACGACAGGTTTTCCGCCCTCCGCTCTCGTGCTCGACTCCTCGACTCCTCGACTTCTCGCCCCGACACCTGCTGAGGTTGCCCATGTCGAACCTGCGCATTACGAACATCGGTGCCATCGTTACCGGCGATATCGACGCCCCGCTGGCAAGGGGCGACACCATCGTCGTCCGCGATGGCCTGATCGCCCATGTTGGCGACGCCGCGGGGGCGCCCGCAACGGCTGATGGCGAAACCACGATCGACGCGGCGGGCGCGACCGTCGCGCCGGGGCTCATCGACAACCATGTTCATCCCGTCGCCGGGGACTACTCGCCCCGGCAGCGCATCTTCGACTTCATCGACAGTTGCCTCCACGGGGGGGTGACCTCGATGATCTCCGCGGGCGAGCCGCATTTCCCCGGCCGCCCGCGCGACCGGGTCGGCACCAAGGCGCTCGCCATCGTCGGGGCCAAGGCGTTCGCCAACAACCGTCCCGCAGGGGTCAAGGTGATTGGCGGCGCGGTCATCCTCGAGTGCGGCCTGAGCGAAGCCGATTTCGACGAGATGGCCGAGGCCGGGGTGCAACTCGTCGGCGAGATCGGCCTCTCCGCCGTCTGCACCCCGGAGGATGCCGGACCGATGGTGCGCTGGGCACAGGCGCGCGGGATGCGGGTGGCGATGCACACCGGCGGCGTCTCCATTCCCGGCAGCAATGCCATTCGCGCCGAGTTGGTCTGCGCCATCCGCCCCGACGTCGCCAGCCACGTCAACGGCGGCCCCACCCGGCTCCCCCTCGCCGATGTAGAGAAGATCCTCGCCGAGACGGACTGTCTTGTGGAGATCGTTCAGTGCGGCAATACCCTCGCCGCGCAGGAAACGGCCCGTCTGGTAGCGGAGAAAGGGATGGAGCGGCGACTGATCCTCGGCACCGACATGCCCTCCGGCACCGGGGTCATTCCGCTCGGGATGCTGCGCACCATCGCCTGGGTCTCGTCGCTCGGGGGCATCGCCCCGGAACGGGCACTGGCGATGGCGACCGGCAACACCGCCCGGCTGCACCGCCTCAACCGCGGCGTCGTCGCGCCGGGACGCGAGGCCGATCTGATCGTCATCGACGCCCCGATCGGCTCGGCGGCAACAACGGCGCTCGAAACCTTCGCCATTGGCGACACCCCGGCCCTCGCCGCGGCGATCATCGACGGCAAGATTCGCGTCGGCACCAGCCGCAACACCCCGCCCGCGCAGCGCAAGGTGATCGTGCCCGGTTTCGCGGGGGGAGGCCACTAGATGCGCGTCGGATTGCGGCTCCCCTCGTACGCCTGGCCGGATGCCACCTACGATGGCGTCCGCCGCCTCGGCGCCTACGCCCGTCAAGCGGAAGCACGCGGCTTTGACAGTCTCTGGGTGATCGAGCACCTGCTCGTTTCGCCGGCCCTCTACGGTGTCGCCTGGCACGATCCTCTCCTCGTCCTCGCGCACGTCGCGGCGGTGACGGAGCGGGCGCGGCTTGGCACCGCGATCCTGGTCCTCCCCCTGCGCCATCCGGCGATCGTCGCCCGCGAGGTGATCTCGCTCGACTTTCTCTCCGGCGGCCGCTTTATCCTCGGCGTCGGCACCGGCTGGGAGGAGCGGGAGTTCGCGACTGTCGGCGTGCCGCTCAAGGAACGCGGCGCTCGTCTCGACGAAGGATTGACCGTCATCCGCCGCCTCCTCAGCGAGCCGTCCGTAACCCACCACGGCCGCTTCTTCCATCTGGATGAGATTGCGATGGAGCCGCGGCCACCCCGCGTACCACCTGTCTGGATCGCCGGGGGGTCGTTAGGTCACGCCCCGGAGACCCCCGACAAACCGTACATTGCTCCCGCCGTACTCGACCGCATCCTCCACGCCGCGGGCTGGATGTCGCGCTCCAGCGGCAGCGACGCCGCGATGGTCGAGGCCGACTGGCTGGTCGTGCAAGAGCACCTACGCGCCAACGGGCGCGACCCGGCCACCCTTACCTTTGCCCACACCCAGTTCGTCCATCTCTCCGAGGCCGCCACTCGTGACGCGGTGATCGCGGAGCAGGTACCTCATTTCCTGCGCGTCATGGGCGACCACCGTGGCCTGCCGGAACTGACCGCCTCCTACCTCCTTGGCACCATCGACGACATCCAGCGCCGCATCGCGGCGCTCGCCGCCATCGGCCTGCAAGAGTTGATCATCACCCCGGTCAGCGACGACCCGCGCCAGATCGACCTGCTGGCGAAGCACATCGTGGCGCCGTTTCAGGGATAAACTGCAGACAGGAGGGAACACGCGCCAATGACAACACTCGACGTTCGCCGCTACTTCGCCTGCTCCGAGGAAATCCTGCGCGAGGCCGGCCGCGAACCGCTTCGTCCCGTACGCCGCGCGGCTGTCGCCGCGGTCATCGCCAATCCGTATGCCGGCCGCTATGTCGAGGACCTCACGGACCTGATCGCCGCCGGGGAGTTCCTCGGCGGGGAATTGACCCGCCGCGCCGCCGCGCTCCTCGGCGATTTACCGGCGGAGAGTTTCGGCAAGGCGGCGATCGTCGGTCTGGATGGCGAACTGGAGCACGCCGCGGCGCTGATGCACCCCAAATTCGGTGCCCCAATGCGCCAAGTCATCGGCGGCGGCAAGGCCATCATCCCTTCCGCCAAGAAGATGGGGGGGCCTGGCGACGCGATCGACGTCCCCCTCCACTTCAAGGACGCGGCCTTCGTCCGCAGCCATTTCGATGCCTTTGAAGTGCGGGTGCCCGCGGCGCCCCGCGCGGACGAAATCGTCGTCATCGCTGCACTTTCGACCGGTGGACGCCCGTTGGCCCGGGTCGGCGGGTTGCAACTCGACGAGGTCACCGGGGTCGATGGACTCCGCTAGCGCGTTGCCGGCGAATCCGCCGTCGCCATTGCCCCGTGTGGAGAGCACGCGGACGCGCTGGTTACGCGCGCGGTATGCGCTGTCCGGCTATGCGATGATCATGCCGGCCGCGGTGCTCCTCATCGTCTTCGTCGTCGCCCCAGTCATCTACGGTCTCTATCTCAGTCTCCTGCGCTGGAATGGTTTTGAGCCTCCCCAGTTCGTCGGTCTGGACAACTACATCCGGCTCTGGGAGCGTGACCGCATCTTTCGCCAGGCACTGACCAACAACGTGATCTTTGCCGTCTCCGTGGTGATTGGCAAGAACGTCCTCGGGCTCTTCCTCGCCCTGCTCGTCAATATGAAACTGCGCGCCAGCATCGTCTTTCGCACTGCGCTCTTCCTGCCGGTCACGATGTCGTTCGTGGTGATCGGGCTCCTCTGGTCGTGGATCTACAACCCGACATTCGGGCTGCTCGACGCCGGATTGAACGCCCTCGGGCTCGGCCATCTCGCTCGCCCGTGGCTGGCCGATCCCACCACCGCGCTCTGGGCGATCATCGCCGTCGACATCTGGAAGTGGACCGGTTTTCACATGGTCCTTTATCTCGCCGGGCTGCAAACCATTCCGCGCGACCTGCTCGAGGCCGCCACGATCGACGGCGCCGGACGCTGGCGCCGCCTCCTCGATGTCACGTTGCCGCTGCTGGCGCCGGTGACCTTCGTCAACGTGCTGCTCGCGCTCAATGGCGCCTTCGTCCGCAATTTCGATCTGGTCTACGTCATGACTGGGGGTGGCCCGAACCATCAGACGGAAGTGGTGCTCACGCACATGGTGGCCCAGGCGTTCCGCCAGGGAAACCTGGGCTACAGCGCCGCGATGGGATACGTGCTCTTCATCATCGTCGCGCTCATCTCCGCCGTCTACATCCGGGCTGCTCGCGCCGGCACGCACGACATCCAGTAGGGCAGAGGTGACGCGGTGAGCATTGGGGGATCAGCAAGTGGACAGGAGCCGATTCCGGGCTCGCGCCAATCCACGATCTGGCTGATCGCGATCTACGCTGTGCTCACGATCTTTGCGGTGCAGACGGTCTATCCCATTCTCTGGATGATTTTCGGTTCGCTCAAGAGCAACGAGGATCTCTTCACCAACATCTGGGGACCGCCCGCCGTCGTGCAGTGGGCCAACTATCCGGCTGCTTGGGAGATTGGTTCTCTCGGCACCCGCATCGGCAACAGCATGCTCGTCACCGCCGCCAGCATCATGCTCCTCCTCGTCGTCGCGACACCGGCAGCGTACGCGCTCGCCCGGCTCGCGCTGCCCGGCGGCAAGGTGTTGTTCCTCGCCATCCTCGCCCTGATGATGGTTCCTCCCCAGACAACGCTGATCCCACTCTTCCTGATCGTCAAGAACCTCGGACTTTTGAACTCTCGTCTTGGCCTCATCCTGGTCTATGCCGCCACCGGCGCCGCCTTCAGCATCTTTGTCCTGCGCGCGTTCTTTCTCTCCATCCCGGCTGAACTGGAGGATGCCGCGCTCGTCGACGGCGCCAACCGCTTCCAGGTCTTTCTCCAGGTCATCCTTCCCCTCGCCCGACCGGGCCTGGCAACGATCGCCATCTTCCAGGGGATGGAAATCTGGAACGAGTTCTTCCTCGCGTTCATCTTCATTCGCGATCCGGAGCGCCAGACGATTCCGCTCGGTCTGGTCGAGTTCTTCTCCCGCTACCAATCGGAATGGACGCTCTATTTCGCGGCACTGACCACCATCACCCTTCCCGTGATCGTGCTGTATGTCGCCATGCAGCGGCAATTCATCGCCGGTTTGACCGCTGGCGCCCTGAAGGGCTGATCGTGAAGCGCTCGCGTTCCCATCGGCAATCAGGCGACGCCCGCGGGCATCCGGCGACGGCAGCGAAAGCAAGTCACGTAGGGGCGACGCCTGCGTTGCCCGCATCAACGACAAGGAGGCATACCGATAGTGCCACCACAACCTGTGTCATTCCGGACGAACGTGAGGAATCTCGTCGGTTGCGGCTAACAGGACCAACGAGATCCCTCCTGCGGTCGGGACGACACCCTATGCCCCCTTCGCTGGAGTCCAGTATGAAGGCCGTGCCATTCGAACGGGAGGTGACGTGGACCCATTGCGCGTAGGTGTAGTCGGCTGCGGCCAGATCGCCCAGATCATGCATCTGCCATTCCTCGCCGAACTGCCGCAATTCCGGCTCGATGCGATCTGCGATCTCTCACCGCGCGTCGTCGCGGCGGTCGGCGAGCGCTATCACGTTCCGTTTCGAACGAACGACTTTCGCGAACTGATCGCTCGCGATGGCATCGATGTGGTCGCGGTTCTGACCATGGATCACCCACCCGTGGCGATTGCCGCCGCCGAAGCGGGCAAGCATCTCTTCATTGAAAAGCCACTCGCGTTCTCCCTTGCCGACGCCGATCGGGTTATCAGCGCGGTCGAACACGCCGGCGTGACCGCCATGATCGGCTACATGAAACGCTATGACCCCGGATACGAATACGGCGCTGCTCGAATGCAGGCGATGAAGGGCGTCAGCCTGATCCGCGTTCATGACTTCGCGGGCGATTTCGGCGTCCACCCGACCCTTTTTACCCTCGTCACCGCCGAGGACCTCCCCGCCGACCAGGCGGCCACCCAACAGGCGAGTATCGAAGCCGCGCAGCGCGCCGCGCTCGGCGAATCCCATGCCCACCTTGCATCGCTCTACGGCATGGTGCTGATGCTCTCCAGTCACGACCTCACCATCCTGCGCGGCGCCTTCGGACCACCACGCGGGGTGCTCTACAGCGACGCGATCGCACCGCTACAAATCCTCTCCGTGCTCGATTACGGTGAGGGCCGGCGCTGCGTGTTCGAGGCCGCGGTCGGCTCTCGCTATCTCTGGTTCGACGAGCAACTGACCGCCTGGGGCGAGGACGAGATCATCGAGATTGCCTTCCCCAACCCCTACGTCCCATACGCCGCCACCACGGTCAACATTCGTGGCAACGCGGAAGGATCACCGTACCGCACGGAGATTCCCGTCTCCAACCAGGAATCGTTCCGCCGTGAGTGGCTTCATTTCTACGACTGCGTACGAAATGGCACACCGCCGCGCACCACGCTGGCAGACGCCCGCGCCGACGTGGCTCTGGCGATCGACATGGTCCGCGCTATTCCAGTCGGTTCCAGCAATGGCTGACCAGCCGCGCCGGGTTGTCGTCACCGGCGGCAGCGGGTTGGCGGGCCGGGCGGTCGTGGCCGACCTCGTGGACCACGGCTATGCGGTCACCAATGTCGATCTCGTGCCTCAGGAAGGCGCTGCCCCGTTTCGGCGCGCCGATCTGACCGACCTGGGTCAGGTCTATGGCGCCCTGCGTGGCGCCGACGCCGTCGTCCATTTCGGGGCCATCCCCCGCCCCACCTTCGACACGCCGGACGTGGTCTTCCGCACCAACGTGATGGGTTCTTTCAACGTTTTCGAGGCAGCGAACGCGCTTGGGATTTCGCGTATCGTCTACGCCTCGAGCGTTTCGGTGATCGGCTACCCCTTCCACGAAAAGCCCTTCGACCCAGAGTACTTTCCGATCGACGAGGCGCACCCGCGACAGCCGCAGGACGCCTACGCCCTCTCCAAGACCATCGGGGAAGATCTTGCCGCGGGGTTCGCTCGTCGCGGTCATCTCTCGGTTGTCAGCCTCAGGCTCGCCTGGATTCACACCCCACGGACATTTGCCGCCCAACTGCAACCGATGTGGAACGATCCCGCCGCAGGGGCCTCCAACCTCTGGAGTTACATCGACACCCGGGATGTCGGCGAGGCGGTGCGCCTTTCCCTCGCAGCCGAGATCGAAGGTCACGCTGCCGCTTTCGTCGCCGCGCCTGACACCTTCATGCCCATCCCATCCCGTGATCTCGCCGCGACGTACTATCCTTCGGTTCCGCTTCGCGACCAGTTCGGCAACTACGACTCATTCTTCGATTCAACCAGCGCCGAACGTCTCCTTGGCTTCAGAGCGAAACATTCCTGGCGCGATGACGGTCTGACCGGCGCCGTTCCAGGAGGTGAGCTGTGACCAGGGCGCCACAGACTCGCGCCCCACCCTTGCGCCATCTGGCGTTCTCGGTGAATGCACGCCTGTGCACGTCGCGTTTCACTCGAACCCCGCTTCGCGGTCAGGAGGACACGATGCCTCTGTTTACTCGCCGCTCATTCCAGAAATCGCTTGCCTGGCTGGTCGTGCTGGCGTTTCTCGTCGCCATGCCGGGCCTCACCATGCGCGCTGGCGCGCAGGGCGACGGCATCACGCTCAAGGTCTTTGGACCCAGTTCGCTCGATCAGTTGGCGCCGCAAGCCACCGAGGAACAGCGCCAGGAGATTCAGAAGAAAGTCATCGATGGCTTTCTCGCCGAGAACCCGGACGTTGCCGATGTCGTCTGGGACGCGCAGGGCCCGATCGAGGAGGCCACGACCCGCCTGATGACGGCCCACCTCGCCGGGGAGGCGATGGATCTCATCGCGTGCGCCGCCAATCCCACGAACGGGACCTATGTTCGCCGTGGGGTCGTCAAGGACATCACCGCCGATATCGCGGACTTCCAGGATCGCATCGATCCCGCCGCGCTCGGCGCCTACACGGTCGGCGGCAAGGTGTACGGCATTCCGATCTCGACCCTCTCCACGTCGACCTTCTATTACAACGTCGATGTCTTCAAGAAACTCGGGATCGAGCCGCCGCAGACCTACGAGGATTTCAAGGCCATCGCCAAGACCCTCACTGACGCGGGGTACATCCCCATCCTCCACCAGGGCAAGAACCCCTGGATGTGGCCGATGTGGTACTTCGAGACCTCGTCCCAGACGATGGCCGACCCAATCGCCAAGACCGAAAGCAATCTCCGCGGCGAGACGAAGTTCACCGATCCGGAAGATGTGGCGGCACTGGCGGCCATCGGCCAGTTCATCACCGACGGCATCCTCAGCAAGGACTCGCTGACGGTCGATTGGGACGGGATGCGCTCGGCGTTTGCCACACAGAAAAGCGCCATTTACTACGGCGGCACCTGGGAACTTCCGTGGCTCGCCGAGAATGTCAAGGACTTCACCTACGGCGTCTTTCCCTTCCCGAAGATGGAGGGCGCGGCCGGTGAGCCACGCCACGGTGGTGGTCCAGACAACGGCATCTGCGTCTACAGCGGGATCGCGGAAGACCACCTCCCGGCGGCGATCAAGTTCATCGAGTATCTGACCCGCCCCGAGGTGGCGAGCATCTATCTGGCGACCGAATCGCCGATCGCCGCGTCGATCGTCGGGGTCCCGGTGGCCGATACCGACGTCGCCAAGTCTTTGCGCGAGACGACCTACCCGAACACCATTCGCTTCCTCGACTGGATCTGGCCGACCGAGATCAACGACGCCTATCAGGCGGCGATCCAGGGTGTCGTCGGTGGCACCTTGACCCCTGAGGAAGGCGCGGCCCAGGTACAGCAGGCGTACGACGACCTCGTCGCCGATGGCTACACCTATCCCTAACGGGCACTCCGCCGCGCCGGGCCATGGCCCGGCGCGGTATTCGGCCTGCTTCCTTGGAGCGAACGGAGGAAGGCGTGTCGTGCCGACCGCGGGAGGGACCTCGGTGCGAACCACGCTCGCAACGGACGACGAGATTCCTCGCGCTGGCTCGGAACGACACCATGGGTGTACGGCGCGATATCACAACCGGAATCAACCGAAGGAGAGACCAACGGCATGCCAACGACAGACCATCCGCAGCGGTTTGACATCGGCTATCACCTCAATACTTGGGATCTTGCCGGCCTGCCGCATGAGGACGCCTTCGCCTTTCTCTCCCAGATCGGTTTTCGCTGGTTCGAAGCGCTGATCATGGACAGCCTGAGCAGCGACTTCGCCCGCCGCAACATGTCGCTTGGCGATCCCGGTCCACCGGTCTTCATCAGCGATGTCGATATTCTGCAGCGCTTTGCGAACTTCAGCCGGGCGCAAGAGGACTACGGCTTGCGACTCGCCTCGCTCTACGCCAATCCGAACTACATCAATCCCAAGATCTGGCCATACGAACGCGATGTGATGATCACGGTTGCCCGTCTGCTCAAGGGCCATGGCGCCAACATCCTGGTTGCCGGCGGCGGTCCCCCTGCCCGCGATCGTCCCCACACCGACGCCGAGTACCAGGCGTTCGCGCGCGCGCTGGAAGAGATTGGGGCGTACACGAACAAACTCGGCATTCGCACCGTCTATCACCCCCATCTCGACTGCTTCATCGAAACGCGCGACCAACTCGACCGCTTCATGGCCGTCGTCGACACCGACCTGGTCGGACTCTGCATCGACCCGACCCATCTCTACATCGCCGGCAGCGATCCAGTCGCAATCTTGCGCGACTACATCGACCATGTCGACTACGTCCATTACAAGGACTGCAAGGCGGGCGCGGAGAACCTCAGTGGCTATGACCGGTATCTCTCCTTCTGCGAACTCGGCGCAGGTGTCATCGACCTGCCGGAAATGACCGACATTCTCCTTGCGAACGACTACGATGGATTGGTTATCATCGAACTCGACGCTTCAGAAAAATCGGCCGAGCAGAGTTGCGCGGAAAGCGTCGACTACATGACGCAGGAACTCGGTCTCAAACTCAACGTCAACGCTTAGGAATCACGTCAGGGATGGGAGGTTGTTGATGAAGGTGGTGCGGGCCGATCAGGCGACCCGGGAAACAATCGGGGCGTTCACCGGGCAGACCCGGTTGATGCGCATGATGGGCCCGCAGCAACCCGGCGGGATGGCGGTGAGCGTCGTTCACTTCGAGAATGGCTCGCGCACCCACTGGCACATTCATCCTGGCGAGCAACTGCTCTACATTCTGGAAGGGCAGGGGCGCGTTGGCACGGCGGACGAGGAATACACCGTCGGCCCGGGCGATCTCGTCCACGCCGCCCCGATGGAGCGCCACTGGCACGGCGCCGCCCCCGGTCACGACATGACCCATCTCAGTGTCACCAATGTCGGCGCCGCCGAATGGTTCGAAGCGCCGGACTAGACCAGGGTGGCTCACCCCTGGTTCCTTACGTCGGAACGATCTGGCTGCCAATGTCCCCTCCCTGATACCCAACCTGGATAAACACTCTCGCAATCGTCGCGCGTCAAGTAACGGCAAGCCCCTCTCCCCAACAAGGACTCACAAGGGGAAGTGCGACCGAAATCGGGGATTCGCACCGAATCGGCACCGAAGTCGCCCGAGAGCCCCTCTCCCTGCGCACAGGGAGACTCCTCCCTCCGGGGCCGGGGTTGGGGGTGAGGGCCGGCCTCGCGAGTCAACGACAGTGATTGTCCGAATCGCATATGAGACATCAGCCTCGATCGAGACTGGATCTGCTCCTCTCCTGCTCGACGAAGTCTCGAACCATGTGGCTCAAAAGCCCTTCTCAGCGTCGAGTACTGGCCGCGCCATAACCGCCAGACCCACCTGTGTCGTTCCGGCGAAGGAGGGACCGCGGCGTCCTTGCCAGTTTCGCCGCACGACGAGGTTCCTCGCTGCGGCTCGGAACGACACGACGCTGAGTCGCGCAGGAAAACGCCTTCCTTGGTTCCCCCGCCGCGATAACCACCGACACTGTGTCGGTCGTAGCAAATTCGAGCACTCCCTACAATGCCGGCATCAGAGCGACAGTCACAAACGACCATCGGAGGGAGCAAGGGTGAAGCAGGTACGGGCAGGAGTTGCCGCGATCCAGACGCTGCGGGATCGCGGCGTGCGCTACGCCTTTGGCGTGCCTGGCGAGAGTTTTCTCGGCCTGCTCGATGCGCTTTACGAGACGCCGGAGATCAAGTTGATAACCACCCGCCATGAGGGCGGCGCCTCGTTCATGGCGGAAGCGGTCGGCAAATTGACCGGCACTCCGGCGATCTGCATGGGCACCCGCGGCGTCGGCGCCGCCAATCTCGCAATCGGTCTCCACACCGCGCAACAGGACTCCACACCGCTCCTCGCGTTTGTCGGACACGTGGAAACACCAGCCCGCCACCGCGAGGCGCTTCAGGAAGTGGAACTTGCGCAATTCCTCGCGCCGATCACCAAATGGTCCGTCGAGGCTCCGACCGGGGCGCAACTTCCCGCCATTGCCGCCGAGGCATTTCGCCGCAGTGTCACCGGCCGGCCGGGGCCGGTCGCCGTCGCCGTTCGCGGCGACATCCTGGATGAACCCGTGGCCGACGAGTCTCTGCCACCGACCGCGATTCCGTCCACGGCCGTGTGCCCAGCCGATGCGGCAGCGATCGTCGCCCTACTCCGGGACGCGCGGCGCCCGTTGATAATCGCTGGTGGCGGCATACTCCGCGCCAAGGCCAGTGACGCCCTGATCCAACTGGCGGAGCAGTTGAACGTGCCCGTGATGTCCGTGTTCCGCCGCCACGACATCTTTCCGAACGATCACCCGCTCTACCTCGGACCTCTTTCGTTTGGCGCTCCCCCGTGCGTCGCCGAACGCGCTCGCCAGGCGGATGTCGTATTCGCCCTCGGCACCCGCCTCGGCGAGATCACCACCCTCGGCTACACCATCCCGTCACCCGAGACGACGCTGATCCATGCCGATATCTCCCCGGATGTCCTCGGCCGCACCGCGCCCGCGGCGATCGCGATTGCCGCCGACGCCGGGGAAGTCATTGCCGCGTGTCTTGCAGTCGAACTTGACATACCGAGCAGCGAGCGCATCGCCGCAAATCAGGTGGATCGCGAGCGGTACGTTGCGGAATCGACCCCGCCCGCAACATCCACGGTGACCGCCGGAGCCGACCCCGCGCTGGTCATCGCCGAGCTGCGACGGCAACTCCTGCCGGAGGCGATCCTAACCGCCGACGCGGGCAACTTTTACGGTTGGGTAGCCCGCTACTTCCGCTTTCTCCGCCCAGGCACCTTGCTGGCGCCAACATCGGGGGCGATGGGTTACGCCGTGCCCGCGGCGGTCGCCGCCGCGGTGGTGTTGGAGAACCAGGTCCCCGTGGTCGCGCTGGCGGGCGACGGTGGGTTCTTGATGACGGGCAACGAACTCGCGACCGCCGCCCAGCAGGGTCTGAACCTGACCTGCGTCGTCTTCGACAATTCCCTCTATGGCACCATCCGGCTGCACCAGGCGCGGGAGTATCCCGGGCGCATCTCCGGCACTGAACTCTGGAGTCCCGACTTCGTGCGTCTGGCCGAGGCATTTGGCGGACTTGGCGTGCGCGTCGAGAGGAACCAGGATATTGCCGGCGCGGTCCAGGCCGCTCTCGCCCACCCCGGTATTTCCCTCGTCTCCGTTGCCGTCGATCCGGAGACGATTGCCGTAGGAACGTCCCTCGCGGCCACGGAGCGAACAAGCACGTCCTCATCAGTCCATTTATGATTTCAGCTCGTCAGAACGCTGACAGAGGGGTAAACGGCGGGAATCGCAACTCAGGGTGGGGGTATCAGCGTGGATCGTGAGCAGTTCGATCGTATCAGTCGGCTTTTGGGCACCGCCCGCTCGCGCCGCGAAGCGTTGGCGCTTCTGGTCGGTGGCGGGCTCTCCGCGACAGCGCTGGGCGCGGATGTCCAAGCCGCAAGCAAGCGGCGCAAGCGGCGGGCTCATGCCGAAGCACCGATTCCACTCTGTCCCAATGTCTGCACGTCATGCGCCGGCAAGCGTGTTGGGCCGGGCGCCAATCTGACGAAGTGTGATTTCATCGACCAGAATCTGTTCGCGTTCGATCTCAGTTCGGCAAATCTCTCGGATGCCTGCTTTACGGGCGCCAAACTCACCGAAACGCGCTTCAATAGCGCCAACGCCTCTCGCGCCTGCTTCATCGAGAGCGATCTCCAGAACACCAGTTTCCGCGGCGCCAACGTCAGCAAGGCGATCTTCTGCGGCGCAAATCTCCTCGGCGCCGATTTCCGCGGCTCGAATGTGACCGCAGCTCAACTCAGCTGCGCCAAAGTTGGCTGCAACACCATTTTGCCGAATGGCAAGCCTGCCGTCACCTGCGCGTCCGGCGAAACGTGCTGCAGCGGCAAATGCGTCGATATCAAAAACGATGTCAAGAATTGCGGCGCTTGTGGCGAGGAGTGCCCATTGAAGGGCGCCGATATCTGCGTGAACGGTGTCTGCCAATGCGGCAGCGGCGCGGTCTGCCCATTCCCCGAGGTCTGCGAGCGCGGCGACTGCCTGTGTGGGTTCGGGCTGATCGACTGCAACCACGACGGCAACTGCGTGGAGTGTTGCAATTCGTTCCAATGCCGGGATGGCAAGATTTGCCTGAACGGTGAGTGCACCTACCAGGACCTGGGGGAGACCGGGGCCAACTAGCCGGAACCGTCCAGCGCCCGGGGAGCGCCGCCGTTCACTTCAGCGACAAACAGAGGGTGTGTCGTCCCGAGGAACGAGGGACCTCGGCGTTCGTGCCCGAGATGGCGACGAACGAGATTCCTCGCGGCGGCTCGGAACGACACGATGGACGCACCCCACGCGAACTTGGCCCGCGTCGACCTCGCGTCTGAGTACCGCGACAATGGGAGGGAGGCGTGGCCTCCCTCCTTCGCGTCAGGAGTTCACCGGTGTCCGACTTCATCCCTCCCTTCGACGTCGCCGTGGTGCAGAACGCCTCGGTCGTGTTCGACCGCGACGCCTCCGTCCAGAAAGTGATCGACCTGGCCACGCGGGCTGCCACGGGCGGCGCCAGACTCGTCCTCTTTCCCGAGGCATTCATCCCCGGCTACCCGCGTGGGCTGAGTTTTGGCGCTGTCGTCGGCAGCCGTAGCGGCGCCGGCCGAATGCTTTTTCGTCGCTACGCCGAAAACGCGGTGCACGTCCCCAGTCCGGAGACGGAGCGCCTGGGCGCGGCCGCCCATGACCTGGGCATCTACCTCGCGGTAGGCGTCATCGAGCGGGATGACGTGAGCGAGGGCACGCTCTATTGCACGCTCCTGCTCTGGGGACCGGACGGCCGGCTCCTCAATATCCATCGCAAACTCAAGCCGACCGCCAGCGAACGGTTGATCTGGGGCGAGGGCGACGGCTCCGGCCTGCGCGTCGTCAGCACCGCCATTGGCCGGATCGGCGGTCTCATTTGCTGGGAGAACTACATGCCGCTGGCGCGGATGGCCCTCTTTCAGGAGGGAATCGAGGTCTACCTGGCCCCCACCGCGGACGGCCGCGAATCGTGGCAAGCCACTATCCGCCACATCGCGCTGGAAGGCCGCTGCTTCGTCCTTGCCTGCAACCAGTTCGTCACCCGCGCCGACTACCCCATCGATCTCGATCCGCGGTCGATGGAGGAACTCGCTGTGCTGGACGAGCCCCTCAGCCGCGGCGGCAGCGCGATCGTCGGGCCGCTCGGGGAGTACCTGGCGGGGCCGCTCTGGAATGAGGCGGGGATCCTGCGCGCCACCCTCGATCCCGGCGAACTCGCCGCGGCCCGGTTCGATTTCGACGTCACCGGGCACTACAACCGGCCTGACCTGCTGCGCCTGGCGCGATCCGCGAGTTCGGAGACGTTGCCAGTGGTCCGCTAGACGGGTCCGTTCCCGCTACAATTCCCGGCATGGAACGCGCGGCGAAAGCACTTGCGGTGGCGGCAACGATCGGGATGTTCCTGGTCCTGATCATGGGCGCCACGGTCACCAATACCGGCTCCAGCGAGGGGTGCGGCAAGTCCTGGCCGCTGTGCCACGGTCAGTTCATTCCTGAATATGCCTTCGAGACGATGGTCGAGTTGTCACACCGCCTCGTGACCGGAGTCGAAGGCTTTCTCATCCTCGGTCTGGCAATTACGGCCTTTCCGCTCCGCCGCCGGTACCCAGAACTCAAGGTGCTCCTCCCGTTGATGATCTTCACGCTCATCCTGCAATCGGGCATGGGCGCCTGGGCAGTGATGTACCCGCAGACGCCGCCAGTGCTGGCCACCCATTTCGGAATTTCCCTTGTCGCCTTCGCCTCGGTCTTCCTCGTCATGCGCGTGCTGTGGGAATCGACCCAAATCGACGAATTAGCGGCGCAGGCGGTGCCGACCGGATACCGAAACCTCGCCTGGTTCACTCCCCTCTGGGCGATCGTGATCGCCTATCTCGGCGCCTATCTGCGGCATTCCGGTACCGAGCTGGCCTGTTACACCTGGCCGCTCTGCAACGGCGCCCTCATTCCTGATTTCTCGCTGCCGGGCGTGGGCGCCTCCTGGAGCCACCGGCTGGCAGCCCTGATTGGCGCGCTGCTGGTAGTCTGGCTCGTCGTCTGGGCGCGACGCTTCGCGGAGCAACGACCGGACCTCTACCGTACCGACCTCTGGGCTTTGGCCTTCATCATCCTCCAGACGCTCGGGGGCGGATTCGTGGTGCTTTCCCGCCTCTCCCTCGCCAGCGCCCTGCTCCATGCCGCGCTGATGGCGCTCCTCTTTGCCGCCCTCGCCGACGGTGCTCGCCGCACCCTGCCGCAGCGCCGGATCAGCGCACCGGCCCCGGACCCAATGCCCGCTGGCCTCCCCGCCCCCGCCGCCTGAGCCGACCGGCTTCGCCAATGGCAGTCGCCGCTGGTCGGGCGGGTCTGCCTCGAGCCAGTTACCGCCCGACGGGCCAGCGTGCTGGTGAGCAGGACAGTCCGAATGCAGGAGATGTGATGCGTTCGCGAGTTCGTGGCACATTCGTGATCGGGTATGTGAACGACGATCACGCCATCTTCGAGAACGGCGAGGTCGTCTACGAGAACGACACGATCGTCTTCGTCGGTCACGGCTTCCCGGGTTCCGTCGATGTCGAACTCGACGCGGGCGATGCGATCGTCAGCCCTGGGTTCATCGACCTCGACGCGCTGGCCGATATCGACCACGCCATTCTCGACAGTTGGGGACCGCGTGATCGCCTGCTGGGGATGCGCTGGTCGGCCGACTACTTCCAGTCCGGCCGACACGAGATCTTCTCTGACGAGGATCGGTCCCGCATGCGGCGGTATGCGCTGGTCCAATTGCTTCTCAACGGCATCACCACCGCCATGCCGATCGCTGCCGAAACGACACGAGCGTGGGCCGAAACCTACGATGAATTCGCCGATATCGTCGCCGCCGCGCATGACCTTGGCATCCGGCTCTATCTCGGTCCCAGTTACCGCGCCGGAGTCAATGTCACCCGACCCGACGGAGCCGCTGACGTCCTCTGGAACGAAACGCTCGGCAGCGAGGGGTTCCGGCAAGCGGTTGCGTTCGTCCGCGATTTCGATGGCGCCAACAGCGGTCTGGTGCGTGGCGCGCTCGTTCCGGCCCGCATCGAGACGATGACCCTCGACCTGCTACGGGAGACCAAGCGCGCCAGCGAAGACCTCGGCTGCCCACTACGGCTCCACGCCGCCCAGGGCCGCCAGGAACTCGCCCTCCTCGACCGCTGGTATGGCAAAACGCCGGTTACCCTCCTGGCTGAACTCGGACTGCTGGGACCGCGCACGCTCATCCCGCACGCGATCTATCTCCGGGGACGCCATGGCATTCCGCCGGATGGGGTCGATGAAGTCGGGGTTCTCGCCGATGCGGGGACCTCGGTCATTTATTGCCCGATCACCAATGCGCGCTATGGGGGGCTGCTCGAATCGTTCGATGCCTATCTGGACGCCGGAGTGAATATCGCTCTCGGCACGGATACCTTCCCGCCCGACATGATCCAGGTGCTTGCGCTTGGTCACTACCTCGGCAAGGTCGCGTCCGAAGACCTGACCGCCTGTCAGTTTGCCCCGCTCTTCCGCGCCCTGACGCTTGGTGGCGCGACCGCACTCGGTCGGGACGACCTCGGCCGCCTCGCGCCGGGGGCCAAAGCGGACATTACCGTTATCGACCTCTCCCCCCTGCGCGCCGGACCAATCGACGACCCGATCCGGAATCTGGTTTACAACGGGCATGGCAGCCAAATTCGCGACGTCATCGTCAATGGGAGACACGTCGTGCGCAACGGCGCGATTCCCGGCCTCGATGTCGACGGTCTGCGCGCCTGGGCGCAGGATTATTTCGATCGCTACAAGCGCGCCTACACTGCCTGGGATTATCAGAACCGTGCCCCGGAAACCCTCTTCCCCGCCACATTCCCAGTCTGGCCGCGTCCCTGAACCGAGATCAGACTCAGGAGAATGGCTTACAACGACGTGCAAAAGTGGTGTCGTCCCGACGCAGGAGGGACCTCGGCGTTGGCGGTAATTTCAAGCACCACCGAGGTTCCTGGTGGCGGCTCGCAGTGACACCTCTTTCGCACGCCGCCGTAACCTGAGTGCTGACAAACGGGTTTCGGGTGAGAGTTCGCGATGCAAAGAGGCGCTCCTGATCAACCGCGGTCGATCGTGACGCTCTCGGCGGGCACCTGTCACGACGCGGCCACCCCGGGTGCCGGGAGTCAGCACGTTCTGCGATGAGGGACGCACGATATTCCGTTCCAGACGGGCTGAACGGAATTCGCTTGGACGCTATCCGTCCAGCAGCGCATCGAAATCGATCGACACGGCGGGGAGTGATTCGACCGCCACGACACCACCGCGATAGGCATCCTCGCGGTACCCACCCTCGGGACGTATGCGCCAGGTCGTCAATGTCCGCTCGTATGGGTGAATGAACCAGATCTCATGGTCGCCACGATCACGGTAGATCGGCAACTTCGCCGCCATGTCGTAGTCACCCGTCGAACGCGACCAGACCTCCGCGACGAACGGCAACGGCTCGGCAAACGCGTTGAAGGACCGGGGATCGTCCTCGTAGGGCAGTTGATAGGTCGCCGGGATGACGACCACGTCGGGGATGAAGAACGTGCGCGGGAAGCGGGTTTTCCCACCATTCACGTTGACCCGGAATACTGATCGATCCAGCTGCTTGGCCAGCTCGAGCCCCAGATAAAAGGCGACGTTGTCGTGCTTCATGCTCATCAGGGGCTTCTCCACGAGCACGCCATCCCACAGTTCCCAGTTGTGATCGGGATCGCTCAGGGCCAGCGCCTGATATTCCTCGTCGCTGAGTCGGGTGATCGTCGCCATGGTGCGTTTCTCCTTGAGCAGGGCTGGCGTGACCGGGTCAATGGTAGGCGAACACGTGAGCGCTTTCTTTCGAGCCTGCCGCATCCGGAACCTATAGCTCCAATCCCGATTGACTTCCTCGCACGCAAGTTGTATCATAACCACATCATTATGAAAGGAGTTGGTTATGCATGCAGACGAGTAGCCTCGATGCCGTCTTCGGCGCACTGGCGGACCCCACCCGCCGCGCGATCCTCAACCGCCTGACGCAGGGCGACGCCACGGTCGCCGAACTGGCATCGCCGTTTGCGATGTCGCAACCTGCCATCTCCCGCCATCTCAAGGTTCTGGAACACGCGGGGTTGATTTCCCGCCGTCGCCGCGGCACCGCTCGCCTCAGTCATCTGGAAGCGGCGCCGCTCCGCGATGCCACCGTCTGGCTCGCCCGCTACCAGGAATATTGGGACGAGAGTTTCGCCCGGCTCGATGCGCTCCTCGCCTCCCTCCAAGCCGCGGACAAAGGACCTGATTGATCCGGTTCGCGACCGGCAGATTCAAGCAAAATGCACCACGAAAGGATTTCCTCGATGGGCAAGACCGTATCCATGACTCAGATCGTTGCCGAACCAGGGACGCAGCAGATCGAAATCACTCGCGAATTCAATGCGCCGCGCGAACTGCTCTTCCGCGCCTTCACCGAACCAGATCTGGTCGTGCAGTGGCTCGGCCCGCGCGATCTGACCATGACCCTCGACTACAGCGAACTGCGCGATGGCGGCCGCTGGCGCTTCATCCACACCGATGCCGACGGCAACGAGTACGGATTCCGCGGTGTCCTTCACGGTGACCCGTCCGTGGACGGCATCACGCGCACGTTCGAGTACGAAGGAGCCCCCGGTCACGTCTCGCTGGAGCGGGCCACCTTTGAGGACCGCGGCGGGCGCACGCTGCTCCGCACCCTGTCCGTGTTTCAGTCGGTGGCCGACCGCGACGCCATGATCGCCAGCGGGATGGAGTATGGCGTCAAAGACTCCATGGATCGGCTCGAAGACCTCCTGGAGCGCCTCGCGCGCTAGACCACCAGCGGTTCCCTGCTCCCGGCTGGCGAAAGCAGGGGTTTCCCATCCGGGTCACACCCGGATCGATCAGCAGGATCGGAGCGGTGACGTGGACTGGAAACTCGAAGTCGTGATCGTGCCCGTCTCGGACGTCGACCGCGCCAAACGCTTCTATCACGAACAGGTTGGTTTTCCCATCGACCATGACACCGGCGCGGGCGGCCCCATGCGCATCGTCCAGTTGACTCCACCCGGCTCGGGTTGCTCGATTGTGCTCGGCACGGGCATCGCAACGATGACTCCCGGCACGCTCCAGGGCGTGCAGTTGGTCGTCGCCGATCTCGACGCCGCCCGCCAGCAACTCATCGATGGCGGCGTCGAGGTCAGCCCCATTCGCCACTTGGTGCACGGCATCTGGCAGGATGGGCGAGGTGAACCCTGGAATGCATTCATCTTCTTCAGCGACCCCGATGGCAACGGCTGGACCGTGCAGGAGCGCCCGGCTGGGAGTTGAGCCAGTTCTGAAGTCCTGGCAGCGATCTCTTGCCAACCGCCCCCGTCCATCGGTCTTTGACCGTACTCTCATCAGTCGCCGACTCCCCGTATCATCCCGGCAGACGATTGACGGTGACACCAATGCGGGAGGAAACGGGAGATGCTGCCAAAGGCGGTGAGCACGGTCGTGGTCGGCGCCGGACCGGCGGGCGCGGTGGTGGCGGCGCGACTCGCCGAGGCCGGAGAGGATGTTCTCGTGCTGGAGGCGGGACCGGATTACGGAGCAGCGGACAGCGGGCGCTGGCCGGCCCCGCTCCTCGATCCCACGCTCATGCCGGTCGAGGATGAATCGTGGGAGTACACCTCGTCCTGCGCGCTGGGCACGCCGGCGATGGCCCTGCAACGGGCGCGGGTGATTGGCGGCTGCTCGTCCCACAACGGCTGCGCGGCGGTCTGGGGTCACTGGTCGGACTACGATGCCTGGGCGGTCGAGAATCCCGGCTGGAGCGCGGCCGACCTCGAACCGCTCTTCCGCACCGTCAATGAGAAATTGCGCGTGCACGTTCCTCCCCGCGATCAGATCACGCCCTTTCATCAGGCGGTCCTCGCCGCGGCCGAGGAAGCCGGCTATCCGCGCATCGCGGACCTCTCCAGTCTCGATCCGGTCCATGGGTTCGCCATTGGTCCGATCAATATCGATCCCACAACCAGGATTCGCTGGAACGCCGCCTTTGCCTATCTCGATCCCTTGCGAGCCTTGCCCAATCTGCGGATCGAGGGCGATACCCTCGTCGACAAGGTCACCTTGAACGGCACACTGGCCACCGGTGTCGACGTCATCGGTCCCGAGGGACCCGCCCACATCGACGCGGAACGGGTCATCCTCGCTGCGGGCGCGTACGGCTCGCCCCTGATTCTCCTCCGCTCCGGCATCGGCGCTGCCGCCGAGTTGAACGATTACGGCATCACGCCGCAGCACGATCTCCCCGCTGTCGGCAAGAACCTGCACGATCATCCGGCGATCGGCGTGCATTACCAGCCGAAGGCGGAGACTGTCGCTGCCCTGGACGCGTTTGCGGCCGCGGGTGGGCTGGCGCGGGAGGAAGGAACGATCGGGCTCGCCCGCTCACGCCGCTGTGCCGGACCATACGATCTCCACCTCTACCCGGTCGCCTCCCGGCCTTTCGGGGGCAAGGGCTGGCAGGTCCACATTTCGGCGGCCGTCATGGCACCGCGTTCGCGCGGCACGATTCGCCTCAACGCTGAACACCCGACCGATCCAGAAGCGGTGCCGGACATCGATACCAACTATTTCTCCGATCTCGAAGGCTACGATCTCGATGCCCTTGCCGATGCGTTCGTTCTCTGCCGCGACCTCGGCGCACAACCGGCCCTCGCCGCGCTCTTCGCCGCGGAACTGGCCCCCGGGCCCCGCGTGCATTCGCGAGAAGCGATTTACGACTGGATCCGGCACCACGCCACGCACGACTATCACCCCGCCGGCTCCTGCCGGATGGGTCCCGCGAGCGATCCCACCGCGGTCGTCGATGCCTCCGGTCGGGTGCATGGGCTGGCAGGTCTCCTCGTTGTCGACGCCGCGATCATGCCGTTCGTGACCCTGGCAAACACGAACGTACCGACGTTCGTCGGCGCCGAGAAGATCGCCCGCGATCTGACCAGCCGGGAGGCATGAGGACGAAGGGAGATGGTGCCGGCCTGCGGTTCGCGGCCGCGAACCGGACGACCGAGACCGTCATCGCCAGCGAGCCGTCCGATTGCAACGCGATGTCGCCTCGTCGCAGGGACGTCGTCGTAGTATGAAGTGCATCAAGAGCCTTCAGGACGTGACCGACGAGATTGTATTGGTGGAATACCTGGCACATGATCGAACTTGTTGAACGGCATCTCGACGCCATCCGGGCGCTTTGCCGCGCCCACGGTGTTTGCCGTCTCGACCTCTTTGGCTTGGCCGCGACCGGCGCCTTCGATCCCACCACTAGCGACCTCGATTTCATCGCGACGTTCGCCGACAGTGGCGCCCCGGGTTACGCCGCTCGCTACCTCGACTTCGTCGACGCGCTGGAAGTGTTGCTCGGCCGTCCCGTCGATGTCGTCACCGATGGGTCCATCCGTAGCCCGTATTTCCGTCAGGCGGTCGATGCCTCCCGCCAGCCAATCTATGACGGACGAGACACGCCAGCGGCTGCTTGACGTACTGCTCTCCTGCGAGACGATCGGCCGCTTCTCGACTTCGCGTCCTACGAACGGGGCTCGATGGTTCGCGACGCGGTCGAGCGGCGTCTCGGCATCATTGGCGAGGCGCTCCAGCGGGCAGCCGCCAGCGAACCGAATGTGATGGTTCAGATCCCCGGTTTCGGTATATCGTTGGCCTGCGAAACCGGGTCATTCACGGGTATCACACGATCGACAATCAGATCGTCTGGGACGTCGTGCAGAACCATCTGCCGCGTCTTCGGACCCAGATCGCCGCACTAATGGCGGATGCAGCGTGACGAAACCGCGATGGACAAGCCACCGCGCGGCCCTCCGCGGGCAGCGAGCTTGGCATGCACGAAGTGTCAACGCCGCTGCCAGGTCGACGCCGCAGTCATGCGGTTCGTGACCTTGGCGAATACCAGCGTGCCCACCTTCGTCGGCGCCGAGAAGATTGCGCGCGACCTGATCGAACCCGGGGCATCGTGAAACCCGCTTCGCCCCCCACGTTCGCCCGTGGGCACAGTCATCAGGCCGGCAGCAGTCCGCACCGCGAACACGAAAACCAGTCTCGCGTCCAATCCTGAACCGAGACGGTTGACAGTCCGGGAGAGTCGGCTATAGGATCGCGGCTAACTCCATGCATGGTTTCGTTCGCGGGAACGATCGGCGCGGGGTTGTGCCCTCCGCGGGAGGGACGGCCGGAAGAACAGCATCTGGACCCGGGGTCCACGCTTGTTCGCGCCGCCCGGTTGGATAGGAAACGTTTAAACAGGAGGCTGACATGTCGCGTCGAATGGCCCGTGCCAGGCTCAAGATTCCGTTCTTCATCGCCCTGATCGCGCTGATCGCGCCGATGATGGTCGCGCTCGGTGCTGGCGGCGCCGCGGCGCAGGACGCCACTCCGGCCGCCGCTGCCTATGACCCGGCGTCGGTCGATGCCTGGCTGGCGGATATCAAGGCGAAGTACGAGGGCCAGACGATCGTGATGTCCGTCTCGGAGCATCCCTCGACGACGGCGTTCGAGGAGACGATCAAGCCCTTCGAGGAGGCGACCGGAGTCAAGGTCGAATTCGACGTGATGGAAGAGGGCGCCATGCTCGAGAAGCAACTTCTCGAGTGTGGCAGCAGCAGCAACACCTACGACATCTATCAGACCGCGGTCGAGGCCGTCACCCAGATGGGTCAGACGGGGTGCATCGTCCCCCTCAATGACTACGTGGCCAGCGCGCCCGCGTTCTTCGACTATGAAGACCTGATGCCGGCCTACCGCGCGATCTTCACGGTCGGCGACACCATCTACGCGATCCCGACCGCCGGTGAGAGCGTCTTCCTCATCTATCGCAAGGATCTCTTCGACGCCGCCGGCATCGAGCCGCCGAAGACCTGGGACGAGTTGCTCGCCATCGCCAAGCAGTTCCATGAGGGTGGCGAGGTCGAGGGCGTCGCCTTCCGTGCCGTCAAGGGCTGGCAGTTCACCTACACCTACTCGATCTTCCTCTTCCCCTTCGGCGGCAAGATGATCGACCCGGAAACGGGCAAGGTCGTGATCGATTCGCCCGAAAGCGCGGCCGCGCTCGATTTCATGAAGGCCCTCAAGCCGTACGCGCCGGTCGGCATCGAATCGTTCTCCTTCCCCGAGTCGTTCGCGGCGATGCAGAACGGCGACGTTGCCATGTTGATCGAGGCGACGGCGGCCGGGCCGGAGATGGAGAACCCCGAGAAATCGACCGTGGCCGGTAAACTCGGCTATGCGGTCCTGCCTGCCGGCCCGGCTGGCGCCTACACCGGCGTCTGGGGCTGGAGTTTCGGCATCAACGCGGCGTCGGAAAAGAAGGATCTGGCGTGGGCGGTGATCACCTGGTTGACCAGTCGCTACACCCAGCAGGATTACATCAACGCCGGTGGCATCGTCTCCCGCTCCTCCGCGTTCGACGATCCGGCTAACATCGAGAAGTACCCCTTCTTCCAGGCCACGGGCGAGGCGCTCGCGCAGGCGGGTGATCTCTCCGCGCAGGGTCTGAGCGTGGTGCCCCAGACACCCCTCTGGACCCAGATGTCGGACATCATGGGGAACTACGGCTCGGAAGCGTTTGTCGATCAAATGACCTCCGCCGAAGCGGTCGCCAAGATGCAGCAAGATATCGACGCGGTCTTCGCCGAGGAAGGGAGCTAAGGGGCACTGCGAGACCGCGGTCATCCTTGCACCTGCCGTGTCGGTTGCGAGGATAACAATTGAAGACCCTCAGTCCGCTGCTGGTGGTGAGGCAACAAGCCCCTCTCCTGTCGCAACGGGAGAGGGGGTGGGGTGAGGGCGTGGGCCGCGAGCAAGCAGCTGTCATCGTTGGATATTGGTCTTCCAAACCCATCCGGATCAGAAACGTCCACATGGCATGACTTCAGGCTCCATCCCGGCCCGCCTCTCCCGGCGGGCCTCCCCCATCCTGTTCATCGGACCGGCGCTGCTCGTCACGCTGGTTCTGGCGATCGCGCCGACGATCCAGTTGATCCGCGCCAGTACCCGTGCCTGGAAGCTCGGGCAGCCGCTCTCCGACGCGAAAGATGTCGGGCTGCTCAACTTCGAACGCCTACTGACCGGCTCGGTGCCGATCGGCCATTCCCTCAAACTGACCCTGATCTACACGGTCTCCGCCCTGGCAGTGGAACTCCTGCTCGGGCTCGGGATCGCTCTGCTCCTCGACCGCGCGGTGAGTGGGGCAAGATCGTTCGTGATGACGGTTCTCCTGGTGCCAATGATTCTGATGCCGGCGATGGTCGGGATGATCTGGAAGCTCTATTTCAGCAACGAGGGGCTGGTGAACTGGTTCCTGGGACTGGTCCGCATCCCGCCGCCGAACTGGTATTCCACCGATTTCGCGCTCGCCGCCACCATCATCGTCGATATCTGGCAGTGGACCCCGTTCTTTATCCTCATCCTGCTCGCGGGTCTGCAATCGATGCCCCGTGAACCGCTCGAGGCGGCGGAAGTCGACGGGGCGAGCGGGCCGCAAATTCTGGCGTCGATCAAACTTCCGCTCTTGCTACCCCTGATCCTCATCGCCTCCACCCTGCGCGTGATGGACCTGTTCCGACAGTTCGATGTGATCTTTGTCATGTTCGCGGGTGGTCCGGGCAACAGCACCGAAACGCTCCCCATCGCCGTCTATCGCACCACCATCGAGCAACAGAAACCGGGTGTCGGCGCCGCCTACAGTCTCATCCTGATCGCGATGATGCTCCTTATCGCCTGGCTCTTTATCTCCCTCCTCCAGCGCTACCGAACGGAACAGTAATGGCATCGATGGTGATTCACCGAACCCGGGGCTGGAAGCGGAATTGCGCCGGTACTTCGAATGGCCGTGAGTAATTCCACGGCTGTCACCGCCGCGACGCTCCCGCCAGCCGCGGTACGGCGTGGTCGCGATCGCCGCCAGAGTGGATCGCTCATCGCCACGATTCTCGCGTTCGCGGTTGCCGCGCTCTTCGCCATCCCCTACCTGTACATGCTCCTGTCGTCGTTCAAAACGCCGGTGGACAACATCGCGATGCCACCGAAACTCTTCTTTGATCCCACGCTCGACAACTTCCACGCCATTTTCGAGAACGACCAACTCCTGCTGTTTCTCCGCAATACGCTGGTGGTCGCCACCCTGAGCACCCTCGTGGCCATGATCCTCGCCGTGCCTGCCGCCTACGGGCTGGTGCGCTTTCCGCTGCGCCGGCGGGAGGGCATCGCCTATCTCTTTCTCGTCATCCAGTTGGTGCCGGTCATCGCCGTCGTCTTTCCCTATTTCGACATCGCCCGCCGGCTTCACCTCTACGACACGGTCTGGATTCTCATCATCGTCTACACCCTCTGGAACATTCCCTGGGGCATCTGGCTCGTCCGCGGCTTCATCCAGGATGTGCCGCGCGAACTCGAAGAGTCTTCGATGGTCGATGGCAGCAGTCGCATCGGCGCGATGACGCGGATCACCTTGCCGCTGGCCGCGCCGGGCCTGACCGCCGCCTCCATCCTGCTCTTCATCGGCGCCTGGAACGAATTCACGCTCGCCTTCTTCCTGACCACGCGCGTCGCCCGCACCTACCCGACATCGATCGGCTTCTTCCTCACCCACTCCGGCATTCGCTGGGGCGAGATGTTCGCCACGGCGTTGATCGGCACCCTGCCGGTGGTGATCTTCGCGATCCTCGTCCGCAAGACATTCATCAGTTCCCTCAGTTTCGGCGCGGTCAAGGGGTAGTGACGCCGCTGCTCGCGCATCCCGTCCCTCCAGTTTGCTCCATAATGCGCCGGCAGCCAGATCGCCGAACGCCCACCTGGCGAATCGAGTAAGCGCAACGGGTCCAAGCGCGAAAGGAGAGCATCATGACGTCCGCTCGGATCGATCGCAGATCGTTGCTTGCTGCCTCGGCGGCCGCCACGACGCTGCCGCTCCTGTCCACCGATCGACGCCACAGCGCGGCGGCAGAAGAAGGACCACTGCACGGTATGAACGTGCTCCTCTTCATGACCGATCAGCAGCGGGCGACGATGCACTTTCCGGCGGGCTGGGAAGAAGCGCACATGCCGGGCCTGACCCGGCTCAAACAACACGGGCTCAGTTTCGAGCAGGCTACCTGCAATACCTGCATGTGTTCTCCCAGCCGCGCCACGCTGATGACCGGGCTCTTTCCCGCCCAACACGGGGTCAAGTACTGTCTCGAGGCAAACATGCCGTCGCCGCAGTACCCCCAGGTCGAAATGCCGCTCGATCTCGACAACATCGCCACGGTTCTGGCCGCGGCCGGCTACGCTACGCCCTACAAGGGCAAGTGGCACTGCACCAAAGCCGCCGCGGTCAACACGTCTCCGGCGAAGATGCCGCCCTGCACGCCGGACGAAGGTTGGGTACCCGAAGACGTCAACAAGTACGGCTTTCAGCGTTGGAATCCCCAGGACGCCGGCGCCAACCAATTCATCTGCCAGGCGGGCGGCGGGACGGTCGACAACGACGGCCGCTTCATGACCGACGACGGCGACCCTGATGTCGGCAAGGAAGGCGCGCTGTCCTACCTGAAATCGCAGGCGGCCAGGGAGCAGCCCTTCTTCCTGACCGTCTCCCTCGTGAATCCCCATGACGTCCTCGCCTACCCGGCCGGCTTCTCCGCCTTCGGCTACGACGATTCCTGGCTCGCCTCGACCGGCATCGAGTTGCCGGCCACGGTCGATGAAGACCTCGCCACCAAACCAAGCGCGCAGCAGCAATTCCAGAAACTGACGACCCCGATGCGGCCGTCGAGCGCCGATCAGCAGCGGAACTATCTCAACTTCTACGGCAACCTGATCAAGGCCTCGGATGCCTACCTGGTGCAAATCCTGGACACGCTGCAAGCAGAGGGTCTGCTGGAAAACACGCTGATCATCTACACCTCGGACCATGGCGAAATGGGCATGACCCATGGCGGCCAGATTCAGAAGAACTTCAACGTCTACGAAGAGACGCTGCGCGTGCCGCTCGTCTACTCCAATCCCAACCTCTTCCCGCGGCCCGT
>JAXLWU010000029.1:0-62662 GCA_046328335.1 Thermomicrobiales bacterium | reverse complement strand
GGCCGCGGGCAGCACCTCGCCCTCACGGAATTCGGAAACATCAGCCAGGACGTGATAGGCAGGAAAGACCATACCAGGCCAGGAGTGAAAGGCGGAGACGCGTAGAGGGTGATCTCGGCGCTCGATCAGCCCCTTCCAGCCCGTTGTCTCGAAATAGGTAACCGCGTCGGCGCCGGCAAGGGCGAGCGACCCGATGCTCCCGGCCAGCCATCCCGCCGCGAAAAGCGAGGGCTGGCGGTAATCGACCGAATCGGGCAGGGCCTCCGCCGCAGTGCTCCCAACCGGACCCGTGGCATTCGGATTGAACCTGGGGGCGAGCGTGACCGGCCCCACCGCGATTGGGCGTTCGCCGACGATGGCGCGGGCGCTGCGCACGGTTTCCGCCTGTGCTGCCAACGTTTCGGTTAGTGATGCGTTATCGAACGCGTGAACTTGTGGGTTGATCGTGTAGCAGGCGACATCCAAATCCGCGAGAGGAAGCGATGCCCGGTTGAGTTCGGTGAAGTAGGCGCGGCTGCCGCCGCCAATCTGCGCGGACACTCCTGTAGTCGCCAATGCCTGACGGGCAGACTCGATTACGGCCTGATCCGTGACCACCGACCCTGCTGAAAAGACCAGGACGCGTGCCACGGGAACGCGAGTTTGCTCGAGCGCGGCGGCAAATTCTTCCAGGTCGGCCCCACCGCCGCCGGCGATCAGTTCGATCTCCAATGCCGAGCCCAGGAGGGAGGCGGCGGTGCTGGCCCGAGCGAGATCCTGCCGCCAGCCTGGATCGATCAGATCGATCGTGACGTGGAGGTGGCCCGGCTGCAACGCCCGCAGGAGAGCAATATCCTCTGCAGCAAGCGCGTCGCCGTGTGTCGACAGGGTCAGGCCAATTGGCGGCAGCGGCATCGTGCCGAACTGATCGACCACGACGCGAACCGGCCCCGACTCTTCCGCGCGGGATGGCACGTCACCCGCCGCGGTGATCGTCACGCGCTGTGCGACCCGGTCTCCGGTCTTGATTTCAACCGGATACGGGATTCGGAGTGGGGTCGAGTAGGTCTTGTATGAGGCGTCGGTCCAGTTGCGCTGATCCTCCATCTCGAACAGGTCACCTTCGAACTGGATGGAGACCCTTCCGCCGGAACCCGTCTCATGTTCGATCGCGAGCATGTCGATGAACGGTTGGTGTGGCGAGATGAGGTCGGGGAATGCGCCTTCCACGACACCTTCCGGGGTCGTGGTGGTCGCGGGAACACCGGCCAACTCCATGGGGTGCAGGACGCACCATCCGATCCGGTTCTTCAGGAAGTGCTTGCGGGCCCTGCCGTCAATCGTGGCGGTGATCACGCCGTCCGCCGTCCCGACGATCGATCCGGTCCACTCGAAATCGACGTCGGCGCTGACATGTTCCGCAGCGAAGCGAAGGGTGAAATGATCGTCATGTCGATCGAGTTCGTAGGCGAGAAACTTCGGTTCGATCGTGTTCCAGTTTCTGTCGCGAACGGCGGCGTAGAGTCGCAAGACAACCATGTCGGGGCCGAGACGGAGGTAGCGCAGATCGCCGCCCTCCACAATTCCGGTGAGCGGCCCGGCCCGGACCGGGAACCGTTCTGGCAACGACTCCGCCCGGCCGTACTGATTGATTCTCGCCGGAAACTCGACTGGTCCCGTGATTTCCGTACTCATACTCGCTCCCGATTCCGCTTGCCGGTGATTGCAATTCGTTCGGCTCGGCTTCAAATTCCTGAACCATGCTGCACCGGTGTCTCGAGGCTACGCTGACTAGCCACAGAATTGAACGAGGCTGACTGTTCCAGCGTCGATCGGAGCCGCAATGCCGCCGATTGCAAGTGTGCATCCATGGCGGCCTCCGCCGCGGCGGGATCGCCGGCTCGCAAGGCATTCATGATTGGAACATGCTCGAGATAGGAGGCCTCGCGCTGGCCCTCGGCAATGACCCGGCCGATCCACGCCCGCAGCAGCGCCTGAATGCTCGACAGGACATCGCGCAACGCGGAGTTACGGGCCGCCTCAGCCAACCGGAGGTGGAAGTCAACATCGGTCTCGACGAACCCCCCAGCGGGGCCCGCTTTCCGGGACTCCACATCCAGACGCTTCAGAATGCGCTCCAGATCATCCAGGTCCTCACGAGTGCAACGCTGCGCCGCCAACCCGGCGATATCGACTTCGATCTTCTGCCGCGCCTCGACGAGATCGGCCGTCCGCTTCTCGCCGAGGAGAAGTCCCCACTCCACGACCTGAGGCAGGAGGGGAGAATCGGGGCGCTTGAGGTACGTGCCGTCCCCATGTCTGACTTCGGTCAACCCGATCAGAGAGAGCGCGGCGATTGCCTCGCGCACCGCGGAACGGCCGACGCCGAACGCCTCGGCGAGTTGCCGCTCGGAGGGAATCCTGCTGCCCGGCTCGACGCCCCCGGAGAGGAGATAGTCGACGAGGCGGCGGGCAACCTCCGCTGCCATCGGCTCCCGCCGAATCCGTTCGACGTTGAGCGGCCTGGCGCTCATGTCTCGCCGCGCTCGCTGGCTTGGCGATCCGCGCGAAGATCGGCGCCAAGTCCTTTGTCACGATTCGCTTTCAGCGCACAGGTGGTATCCGGCCGTTCGTCCAGCCATTGACGGAGGTCGTGAAGCTCGGCAGCATTTGAGAGCACGGGCCAGAGATTGGCGGCAATTCGCTCGAACGTCGCCGATCCTCCCAGCGCGGCGGTTTGGAATGGACCCGTGTACCGCCATCGCCGGGCGAGTCCATCGCGGATGATGGTGTCCACCGTGTCGGGAGTGGCTACCCCGTTTTCCACCAGCCAAACCGCTTCACGCAGCATCGCGAACTGGAGCCGATTCCAGGCGAAGCCGTCGACATCGCGGTCGATCACGACCGGCCGCTTTCCAATCGCTGGCAGCACCTCGACCATCGTGGCCAGGGTTGCGTCCGATGTCTCTTCGCCCCGGATGACTTCGACCAGCGGCATCAGCAGGGGCGGATTCCAGTAGTGGGCGCCGATCGTTCGCGCAGAATGTCCAATTGCCGATCCAATTGCGGTGATCGGGATAGAGGAGGTGTTACTGGCAACAATCGCTCCCGGAGCGGCGGCAACCGCGGGGATGAGCGCGGCTACCTTGGCATCCAGATCTTCGACCACTGATTCGACAATGATGTCCGAGCCACCAAATTCATCGATGTCCGACGCGAACCGCAGGCGAGGGCGCGCGGCCGCGACCGCGTCGGGAGAGACGATCTCATGACGGAGGGCGGTCTCGTACCCGGAGTCGATGCGCTCGCGGGCGACATCTGGCCGCCGCGCCAGGATCACCACTGCGTGACCGCCCAGCGCGTACTCGCAGGCGATCTGCGCCCCCATCAGACCCGGCCCAAGCATCGCGATTTTCACCAACGCCTCCAGCGTGTACTGCGGACGACGTGCGACAGGGCGCTACCCACGGATCGCGCCCAATGTGAGACCGCGCACCAGA
Source organism: Thermomicrobiales bacterium (assembly GCA_046328335.1). Classification (GTDB taxonomy): domain Bacteria; phylum Chloroflexota; class Chloroflexia; order Thermomicrobiales; family UBA6265; genus JACCXM01. The sequence continues at coordinate 59,183 of JAXLWU010000029.1, read as the reverse complement.
TGGCGCTGCGCCAGCAGGGCCAGGGCGAACACCGGTAGCATGGCGACGACGGCCAGGGCCGACGCCTGGCCCCAGTTCGACCCCTGCGCTCCGGAAAAACCGGCGATGGCCACTGGCAACGTCACCGCCTTGGTCCGGGTGAAGACGACCGCAAAGAGAAACTCCATCCAGCTGAAAATGAAGGCAAAACTGCCGGTCGCGATCATTCCCGGAATCGCCAGGGGCAACGTGATGCGCCAGAACGCGCCAAACCGGTTCGAGCCATCGACGAGCGCGCTCTCTTCGATCTCGGCAGGCACCGCTTCGAAGTAGGACCGCATCAACCAGATGACAAACGGGAGATTGAATACGGTGTAGAGCGCGATCAATGAGATCTGCGAATCGAGTCCAAATGCCGGATTGATCTTTCCCAACTCTCGCAGGATCAGAAAGAACGGGACGATCAACACCACCGGCGGCATCATTCGCTGCGAAAGAAGCCAGAACGCGAAGTGGCGCCCTCCTGTGTTGAGTCGCGCCAGGCTGTAGGCGGCAAGGCATCCCACCAGCATTGACAAGAGCGTCGCGCCGGTCGCGACGATCGCGCTGTTTCTCAGTGCCAGATTGCCTTTACTAGCCATCACATTGCCGTAGTGGACCATGGTTGGCTGCTGCGGTATCCACACGGGTGGATTCCGCATGTACTCGCCAGGGAGTTTCAACGACGTCCCGATTACCCAGAGAATCGGGAACAGAAAGAAGATCAGCGCGGTCGCGAGCACGATGTAGCGGAGGATGTCGCGAACGAGATGCCGATGTCTTCGTCGCGTCTGGCTCCCGCGTTGGGCCCGCTCCGGGAGCGAAACGGTCGGTGTCGCGATGGCGCTCATGTGTCGGAACTCCGGAGAAACCGGGAGACGTAGATCGTGGCGACAATCGTCAGAAAGATCACCACGAGGTAGGAAACCGCCGAGGCATACCCCAGACGGAAGAACTTGAAGCCCAGTTGATAGATGTACCAGGAGATCGATTCGGTCGAGGTGCCAGGCCCGCCCTGGGTAAACATGTACACGAGATCGAAAATCTTGAACGCATCGAGAGCCCGGAACAACACGGCAACCGCGACAACGCGAGAGATTCCCGGGAGCGAGACATCGCGAAGCGATTCCCACCAGCCCGCGCCGTCGAGCGCGGCCGCCTCATACAGTTCCGGATTCACGCTCGTGAGCCCGGCAAGCAGGACGAGAAACATGAACGGCGTCCACTGCCAGACATCGGTCAGAATCATGGCAAAGATCGCCGTGTCGCGATGGGCGAGCCAAAGGACGTTGACTTCATGCCCCGCGATCCAACTCAGCACCTGGTTGATGGCGCCGTACTGATTGTCCCAGAGCATTCGCCATGTCAGCCCCACGACTACCGGCACGACCATGACCGGCAGCATCAGGAGTGGCATCGCCAGTCGCTTGCCCTTGAAGTCGCCGACGAACAGGAGCGCCAATCCCAGGCCGAGGACGAACTCGATCGCGACCGCGGCAATGACAATGATGCCGGTGTTTTCCAGCGCACCCCACACCCGCGGATCGCCAATGGCATCCCGATAGTTCTGCAACCCGATGAACGGATGATCCTGGCTTTGCAGGTCCCATCGCTGGAAACTCAGCGCTAGCGACGAAATGAGCGGAAAGACGCTCAGCGACAGGATGAAGAGAAGCGCCGGCAGCACCAGCAGCCAACCTTCGAAGCGCCGTCGCGCCGCAAATCGCATTGTGCTACGACCAACCGCGGGGTTGACCGAGGACTCAGCCGTGGCCATCAAGGTTTGCCTGTGAGATCCGACGCCATCCCGGGTCGACCGATCGGCACGAGGCCAGTGAAACACGTGCCGGCGCGGGAGTCCGGGCGCCCCGCCCGAACTCCCGCTTGATGAAATCGCTGTTAGCTACTGCTCGTAGTAGGAGCCTTTTAGTGCCTTGAAGTTCTCGTAGGCCGCCTTCTGGCTCTCGCGACCGATCCGATCGGTTATCTCATTGAACGCGACGTTGCCGTCGATGACCGCCTGGTCGACCGCGGTCCCCGCCTGGGCCGCGGTGACCATCTGATCGATGGCCGTGTGATACTCCGCCGATCCCGGCATGATGATATCGAGGAGGGCGCCGTCTGCCGCCGATTTGAGCGTATCGAGGTAGGCGCCGGCATTTGGCCAACGGGCGCGGTACTCCTCGGACGCGTAATGGCTCAACCGGTACGGGTCGCGCAGGGCGTACGGCAACATCACGCGCTGCAGCGAAATCGTCGGGCTCGTCAACCACTGGATGAAGAGGTAGGCCGCTTCCTTGCTCGGGCTGTCAGCAGAGACACCGAGATTGAATCCGGAGTTGTGCAGGCTATGACCCATCGGCATCACCGAGTAGAGGACGTTGCCGGCAACCTTGGTCTCGGGGACCCAACTCAGTTGCTCCGCTGTTGTCCCTTCCGACCAGCGTCCAATGGGCGGCCAGGTGCCCCCGATCATCGCCAATTGCCCCGCCATCCAGGCGCTCAGCACCTCGATGAAACCCCAGGTTTCGACTCCGGGCGGCATGGTCTTGTTCGAGGCGATCATCCGGCTCAGCGTGTCGAGGCCCGCCTGGCTGTCGAGCGTCGCATCGAGCGTATCGTCGGCGAAGAAGCGGCCGCCGCGATTGCGGAACTCCTCCGAGAACCAGCCGTAAACCTGACCCGGCGCGCGCTGGCTCGCCCCACCCCAGCTGTTCCCACCACCCTGTTCGGTGAAGAAGCCCTGGATATCGTCATACTCCTTCCAGTCTTTGGGCGCGGCGAGGTCGTAGCCGAACTTGGCCTTGAACGCGTCCTGATTGGCGGGATCGCCAAAAAGGTCGGAGCGGTAATAGAGGATGATGGTATCGCCGTCGTCGAACAGGCCGTAGCGCTTGCCGCCGTAGTTCATCAGGCCGTAATAGAGGGGGTGGTAGTCCTCCAGGTCGGCCTGCACCATGTACTGGTCGATGTAGTCATCGAGCGGTTCGACCAGTCCCTGCGCCACGAAGTCAGCGGTCCAGGCGGGAGCAAAGCTGAGGACGTCATAAGCTCCGGTGGCGCCGAGATGCTCGGCGACCTGGGTCGAGAACAGTTCCGGGAAGGGCTTGCCGATCGGGTTGATCTTGATCCCCGTCAGTTCTTCCCACTTCGGACCAGAGAAGAGCGTCGGGTCCTGGAGTTGCAGCGCGTCTTCCCAGACAACGTTCAACACCTCTGGTTTGGGATCGAGTGCGTTGGCGGCGTCCACGGCGGCTTGCGCCGAATCGGCCGATTGCCGGATCGCGCGTTGCGCCGCGCTGATCGCCCCGGGGGTCAGGGTCGGGGAACTCGTCACCGCCGCGGCCCGATGCGTCCGGCCGGCAAGACCGAGACCGGCAATTCCCGCCGCGCCCTGCAGCACCTGCCGCCGCGAGCTACGAGATCTGGCGAATGATTCAAGAGTGTCACGTTGTCGTTGATTGAGTGCCGGTTTCTGTTCCATCCGCGTCTCCTGTCGTTCCGTGCCCACCTCCGCGTGGGCGATGCGCGGACCGCGACGCGCGCACGCCGCGGGATTTCCCAGCCAGACTCCGTTGCCTGGGCAAGGACTAGGGCGTTGCGCGCAGTGCATCGAGCCCTTGCCGCAGCGCCTGCTGATAGAGCCAGAGGTCACCCGAGTAGGCAAGCGCCCGAAAACCCTGTTGCAGTTGCGCCTGCCCCGTCGCCACATCGCCGCACATGATCCCTGGCGCCTTGTTGTGTTTGGCGCACGCTTCGAGGACGGCATCCACAGCGGCGAGGTATGTGGAATGGGTGAACTGCCCGGGAATGCCAAGCGAGTTGGTCAGGTCGAAGTGCCCGATCCAGAGGCAGTCAATTCCTTCAACGGCGGCGATCTGGTCGACGTGTTCGAGGCCGCGCGCCGTTTCGATCTGCGCGATCAACATGATCTCGTCGTTGGCAGATCGCATCTTGGCGATGATGTCGCCGCCCGAGTAGTCATCGTGCGCCACGCCGAATGCAGCGCCGCGCCGGCCCACCGGCGGGTACTTCGACGAGGCAACGATCCGCTCGGCCTGCTGGCCGCTCTCGACCATCGGGACCATCAGTCCCATCGCGCCGACGTCGAGGGTACGCGCGATGAGGTGATACTCGGTCGCGGGGACTCGCGCCATCGGCACCAGATCGGCCGCGCGCGATGTCGCCATCAACCCGCGAATCGTCTCGGTGCTCCAGCCCGTGTGCTCCATGTCGAAGATGACGAATTCGGCGCCGGCCTCGGCGGCGATCCGGCCAATACCGGTGGAGGGGAACTCGAAAACCATGGTCCCCAGCGAGCGGCCACCACCTTGCAGCGCCTGCTTGACCTTGTTCGTTCTCATCCGTTCTTCTTCCGTTCACGAATCGCGGCCAACCGTGCCTGAATCTGGGGCGAATCTGCCGCATCCCGATTGACTGCATTCACCGGCACCCGGCCCGCGGCGACCTCCTGCATCGATCTGGCGACGCTCTCGCCCATGATCCGGTCACACTCATCGGTCCAGCACAGGGCATGAGGCGAGACGATGACGTTGTCCAGTTTGAGAATCGGGTCGTTCGGGTCGACTGGTTCCTGCTCGAAAACATCGAGACCCGCGCCCGCGATGCGCCGGTCGCGCAACATTGCCGTCAGCGCGGCCTGGTCGACGATCGGTCCCCGTGCGGTGCTGATCAGGAACGCCGTCGGCTTCATCATCGCCAGCCGTTCGGCATTCAGGAGATGGTTCGTGTCCGGGGTGAGCGCGGCGGCCACCACGACAAAATCGGACTCGCGCAAAAGGTGTTCGAGGTCGACCAGTGCGACATCCGCACGTTTCGCGGTCTCCCGATCCGCATATGGATCGAATGCGACGTGGCGCATACCCAACGGGCGCGAGATGGTGTGGAATTCCTGGCCGATCCGGCCAAATCCGATCGTGCCGACCGTCTTGCCCATCAGGCCGGTGCCGCGGAATCGCTGCTTTTCGGCCCAGCGCCCTTCACGAGTGATGCGGTCTTGCTCCAGCAGGCGGCTGGAAAGGGCCAGCAGGTAGGTCAGGTTGACGACGGCCATGGGCCGGCGAATCGCTTCCGGCGTGATCGTCAGCAACGTGCCGTTCGCCGTGCAGGCCGGCACATCGACATTGTCGTAGCCCACTCCCGCCCTGGCCACGAGCGCCAACCGGTCATTGCCGGCGAGCGTTTCGGCATCGACGCGGCCGCCGAGAAGAAGAATGGCGTCGTAACCCGCGATGTGGCGTGGTTCGAGGCTTGCGGAGTACCGGGGAAAGAAACTGACGTCGAAGTCAGCGATCTGTTCCAGAATCGGCAACCCGCCCCCGCCAAAGCCGATGGAGCCATCTGGTTGCAAGATCGCCGGATCGATGCCGACACGAAACGGTTCTGCCATCCTGGCGCTACCTCACTGATATTCCGCCATCGACGTGAAACTGCGATCCGGTGGCGAACGTCGATTCGTCCGACGCCAGGAAGACCGCGATACCCGCCATGTCCTGCGGAGTGCCGATACGGCCGATCGGGTGCAGGGCTACGAGTTTCGCTCGCGTTTCGGGATCCTCGACCAGTTTTCGCGTCAACGTCGTCTCGATCGTGCCAGGAATGATGCTGTTGACCCGGATGCCATGGGGTGCGTAGTCGGCGGCCATGATCCGGGTGAGCGCCATCACGCCGGCCTTGGACGACGAATAGGCATGCCAACCGGCGCCGCACATCGTCAACCCGGTAGGCGAACCGGCGTTGATGATCGATCCACCATCGCCGCTCTCCATCATCAAGCGCACACCGTGCTTGCAGGTGAGAAAGACGCCGCGCAAATTGACATCGTGCGTGCGTTGCCAGACATCGATGTCGAGTTCATGTACCGGCGCATCTTCGCCAATCAGCTGCACCGCGGCGCAGTTGTAGAGAACATCGAGCCGTCCATGGCGGCGTCTCACTTCGTCAAAGGCGGCGGCGACCTGCGCTTCATCCGTCACATCGGTCGGCAAGGCGAAAGCATTTCCGCCGATCTCATTGACCGTGGCGTTCAGGACCTCGGCATTGCGATCGAGGAGTCCAACCGTCGCTCCTTCACGAGCAAAAGCGCGAGCGGCTTCCTGCCCGATGCCACTCGCGGCACCCGTAACGACGGCAACCTTGCCATCGAGCCGCCCCATGCGATCCCCTCCTTCAGAGGTTTCCAGACTCACAATCGTCGATCGAGACGACGTCGCTCGCCGTCGCGCATCAGGGTCGCGGACCCTGAAGACCGGTTCATTGGTTGACTGGTTGACCAGTGTCCGGATCGTATCGGCAGGCGTGGAACCTGTCAAGCCCGACTGTCAGCGGAAAAGGCGTCCCGCAACCCATCACCGATAAACGACACCGCGACCACGATCGTCATGAGCATCGCGCTGGGAACGACAACCTGCAGCGTGTTGGTTTCGAGGTACGGGATCGCGTCCGAGATCATCTTGCCAATGCTCGCGTCGGGTGGCTGAATACCCAGTCCGAGCAGGCTCAGCACCGATTCGTTGATGATCACCCCCGCGATATTCAGGGTCACTGTCGTGATCACCAAGCCGAAGAGTTGCGGGGCAATGTGGCGCCAGAGAACCCGGCGCTGGCCGGCGCCAAGTGACTCCGCGGCCATGACAAAGTCCTGTTCTCGCACGGAAAGCGTCTGCGAGCGGACGAGGCGCGTCATCAACGGCCACGAAACAAGACTGAGCGCACCCGCGACGAGCGCCAGCCGGCCGAGACCACCGAAGAGATCAGTAACCGCCGACCCAAAAACCGCCGTCACCAGAATCGCCAACAGCAGTCCCGGAAAGGCGAACAACACATCCGCGATGCGCGTGATGAGGAAGTCGAGTTTGCCGCCGTAGTACCCGGCCATAAGACCAAATGGAACGCCAAGCACGACATCGAGGACTTCCACATACGCCGCTACTAGAAGCGAGACCCGCAAGCCAAAGACCAGTCGCGCCAGGGTATCGCGGCCGAGATTGTCTGTTCCTAGCGGATGCGCCTCACTCGGAAATGCATTGATGGCGGCGTAATCGATCTTGTTGGGGTCGGTCTTCACGATGACCGGGCCAAACAACGCCAGCAGGATGACAAGCGTCATCGCGATCAGCCCGGCGACCGCCAACCGGTTCGCGCTGAACCGCCGCCAGAACACGGTCATACGCGAGTGACGCGGGACAAGAGACAGATCGCCCGGCGGCGCTGTCGTTGTCACCGGCCGCGGCTGGAGGGCAACGGCTCGCTCCCCCGTCACGCTTCGAGCCTGATCCGGGGATCGAGGAAGCCGTAGGCAATATCGGTGACAAGGTTCATCAGGACGACGGCGAGGGTCAACACAACCACGGTCCCCTGGATGACCGGATAGTCCCGCTGTTGCACCGCCTGCACCGAGAGAAACCCGACGCCAGGGATCGAGAACAGCGACTCGACCACGAAAGCCCCGGTCACCAGAAACGCGATCGCCGGACCCACCAGCGTCACAATGGGCAGGAGCGCGTTGCGGAGGACGTGAACGCGGCGAACCTCGGGTTCCGGCAGTCCCTTCCCGCGCGCGGTGCGCACATAGTCCTGTTGCAACACGTCCAGCACGTTGGTCCGCGTCAGGCGCGAGATATAGCCGAGATTCCCTGCCGCCAGCACGACGACCGGCATGACCCAGTTGGCAGGCGATCCCCATCCCGCCGCCGGTAACGATGGCCAACCGTGCCGGTAGAACTGGAAGTTGCCCCACTGCAGGATCGGGATGAGGACGAAACTCGGGATGGCGAACAGGGCCAGCATCGGGGCCATGGTCAGGCGCTCGCCCCAACCGTTGTGATCGAAGGCGGCGAGCATCCCGATCGGGATGCCGAGCAAGAGGCTCGCCATCAGCGCCACCGCGCCGAGCGAGAACGAGACACCGATCCCGGCGCCGATCAGTTCGGTCACCGGGCGCTCGGCATAGCGGTACGACAATCCCAGGTCGCCGTGCAGCAGCCCGGTGAGGTAGTTCAAGTATTGCTCGTACCAGGGCAGATCGAGACCGTAGATGCGCCGGAGGTTCTCGTAGACCTGCTCGTTTCGCTGGTTGCCCATCAGCGACAGGATCGGATCGCCAGGTGCGAGGTACCCGACGATGAACGTGATGAAGGTGACGCTGATCACGACCAGCGGCAAACTGATCAGGCGGCGCGCGATGAGCGCGATCATGGAATCCTCGGTCTCGACCTGACCGGGGAGCGCGGGCAACGCGCTCCCCGGTGAGGCGTGTCAGCCGTTGTTACGAGGGGCAACCGGCGAGTTTGCTCCAGTCCGGGAACTGGTAATCCATGCCGGTAACCTCGATTCCCTTGATGCATTCGCGCACGAGCACGTTGACCTTGGCATTGAAGAGCGGCAGCCAGCCGACCTCGTTGACCGCGATCTGTTCGGCCTTGTTGTAGAGCTCGGCCCGCTGCGCGAAATCCTCGACCGAGGTATCTGCTTCCTTCGTCAACGCGTCAAATTCCTTGTTGGAATAGTGGCTGTTGTTGTTGCCAACTCCAGTTTGGAGCTGGAGCGACAGGAAGTTCTGTGGATCGGGGTAATCCGCGCCCCAGATGCTGTAGTAGGACTGCAAACCCTTGCTCGGATCGAGATAGGTGTCGTTGAGGCGGGAACTGAAGGTCGCCAATTCGAGTGGTTCGAGTTCGACCTTGATACCGAGGTTTTCCTGCCACATTGATTGCAGGACAGTCACGACCCGCTCGTTGTCGCCCTCGACGCCATACGAAAGCGTGAACGTGAAAGTCGAGGGGTCGAGACCGGCCTTACCGAGAAGGTCTTTCGCCGCCGCGGGATCGAAGGCCAGGCCCTCGATCACGAGATCGGACGCTGGGAATCCAGCCGGCAGAATGCGATCGGTCGGCGTCACGGTTCCCCCGAGAACGGCGTTCGCCAGTGTGTCGCGGTCGATGGCATGGGCCAGGGCCTGCCGCACCTGGACGTTATTGAACGGCTCGATCACATTGTTGAACGCGACATACCGGGTGTTGAAGGCGGGCGTCGAGCGAAAATCGGGGCTGCTGGAGACTTCGGGAACGCGCGCGGCGGGGATCGGATCCTGGGAACTTCCAAGGATATCGGCCGCGCCCGTCCGGTAAAGCTGGAAGCCGGTTTCACTGTCCTGATTGAAGATGAAGTTGAGTTCCGTGACTTCGGTCACCGGCTGGTAGAACTTGGGATTGGGGACGAGATCGATACCCTGACCGTGATTCCATTTCTTGACCACGAAGGGACCGCTGGTCACCGCGCCGTCGTCCGCGGCTTCGATCGCGGCTTTCGAGAGGATCTTGGAAGGTCCCGCCGAGAGCGAACTAAGGAAATACGCGGCCGGCTCCTTGATCGTGATCGCGACGGTGCGATCGTAGACCTTCTTGACCCCGCTCACTTCTTTCGTCTTGCCGGCGGCGACATCATCGGCGCCCTCGATCGCCGTGAAGTAGTACGGCCCGGTCCAGCCCCCGGTACTCGGATCGAGGGCATGATTGAAGGTCCAGACGACATCGTCGGCGGTGATTGGCGTTCCATCGGAAAACTGAATGCCTTCCCGCAGCGTGAACGTGTACGTCAAGGCGTCTTCAGAAACGTCCCACTTCTCGGCGAGGCTGGGTACAACCAGCAGTTTTTCATCGAGTCTCACCAGGCCACCGTAGATCAACCCAACAACGGTGAAGTCCTGGATATTCGAAGACTTTGCCGGATCGAGCGAGACAAGGTCGTTCACCCCCGTCAGCGACCAGCGGATTGGGCCGCCCGCGTCCCGCGCGGACACGGCGTCCTGGTTGGACTTGAGCAGGGCGGACGCCAGCAGCGCTCCACCTGCCGCGATCACCTGCCGACGATGAAGCAACGGATCGGTCGATCGACTCATTTTGGTCACCTGAGTCCTTTCCTCCAATTGCCGGGGCGAGGATATTGACGAGAAGACCGGTTGCGATCGGGTTTCCGGTGGAGCATTCCCGAAACTGAAGGAATTCTCGCGGGAACCCTTAGCAGCAGAGTCTTGACTTCGTCTTCAAATCCGCATCCCGTCGCGCGATCACTCGCATGGTAGCGTAGCGCGGGCCAATCTCCACTTCGAAACTGGACAATCCCGCACGATATGCCGCACCTGCTGATCTGCCGACTGCGACCTCCCCGTTTGCGGGTGTATAGTCAGGGCCACAAAATCGCCAATCAAGTAGACGGCCACGGCTTTGTGGCATTCGCCGCGGGGTCATGATGAACGCACGAAGAATCGACAGGTTGACACGCGCCTGGGGCGCGGCACAGCCGCGCCGCGGGTTCCTCGGGCGCATGTTCACGGCTTCGGCCGGGTTTGTCATGGGGCGCCAACCGGGTAGGGTTGGGGCGGAGGAGGCAACCGGGCAGGTTGGGTTGCCTTGTACGCCATGCCGCTGCGAGGGCGATAAGTGCGACTGTTGCCTGATCGGCGTGACCGGCGGCGGGCTGCTGCAGACGCCCGGCGGCAACATCAATCTCGTCCTGTTCGCCACCCAGCTCGCCAATGATGCCCCACAGGAAGCGGCCGGGTTCGTGCGCTGGCTCGATCCGAATCTCGAGGGCGGCATCACGCTGGAAAGCGTCGGTCCCATCGCCTACGACTGGCCGGAGGGGGAAGAACACTGGCGCAACGTCCGCGGGCTGATGGCGGTCAACGGGCAGGGTGAGGAGCCATTCGTCCTCGAAGTCTTCGATGCCGGTCCCGACAAGCCGGGAGAAGACAAGGCCAAAATCCTGGTTGGCGATCCGCAGTCGGCGACCGGGTTCGGCTACAAGGCGGAAGGCACCCTTATCGGCGGCGATATCCAACTCCTCGAATCCGTAGCACCGGTCGCGACCGGCTGAGGCAATCCCGGGTTCTGGTCGCCCCGTGCGGCTCCGGCGTACGGGCTCAGTTACCTGGGGACGGAACTGGTCGGATCGTCGTATCGTCGACGACGGCAACCGCCAGTTGATCCGGGGTGAGGTGCTCAGCCCCGCTCAGGTTCGCGCCACTGAACACCGCTCCCGCGAGATTCGCTCCGGCGAAATCGGCATTGCTGAAGTTGGTACCGAAGGCGATAGCGGTTTGCAGATCGGCGCCGACGAGTTGCGTTCCGCTGAGATCGGCGCCCGGTAGTTGCGCTAGAGAGAGATCGGCCGAGAGCAGATTCGCCTGATGCAGATCGGCGTTGGCGAGGTTGGATTGGCTCAGATTCGCGTCGCTGAGAATGATCCCTGCGGCGGACACGCTGTCGAGATTCGCCTGTTGACTGAGATTCGATCCAGCAAAGGATGAGCCAGTAAGGTTCGCGCGCATCAGCTGGGCGCCGCGCAGATCCGACCGGTCCCAGCACGTGTTCCGCAAATCCGCCCCGATTAGATTGACGCCCACCGCGTTGATGTCGGTGAGATCGAGGCACCCGCCCGCGGTGATCTCTTTTTCGATTTGGTCATCGGTGCGCCGGCCGATCACCTTGAAAACGGCGCGCACCTCCTCCGGGACGTTCATGCTCAACGCCACGGGAGTGGCCGCGGCTCCCGCCGGAAGCGGCGACTGCTCGCGGGCGAACGCCGTCAGGACCTCCATCACCGGACCATAGTCGCGGGGAGAGTCACGCGCGATCCGTTCGAGCGCATAGATCCCGCCCAGGCGGACGGTAAGGGCGTCACTCCCCAGTTGATCGACCGCGGTGGTAAAGCGATCGGTGATTTGCCCCTCGGTGCTGACGCGCAGGTTGTCACTCGTCTGGCCCAATTGCTGCCACGCGAAAATGAGACCGGTCAGCACGGCAACACCGCTCAGAATCTGCCCGAGCGTTCCTCGCGATTGATTCTCGATTTCGAAGAGTTCTCGCGGATTCGCGTTGCCGGTCCGGGCCCACGCCGCTGCCTGCCAGCGCGGGACCTTCCAGAGGAGATACACCGCCCAGATCGAAATGGTTACGAGCATCGCGGCCCAGGCAAGATTGGCGTCGGATATCACACCGACATATGGAAGTTCGCCCCGTGCCGCGCCGACGCCGAGAGCAATCGTAACGAGGATTCCCAGCAAGCCAAGGACCGGCAGACTTCGCGCCGCGATCGAGGCGACTGGAGGCACGGTCGCCTGCGGGCGCAATTTCTGGAAATGATCGACCGGTGGCGACTCCTCGGGGTCCTGGCTGCTGGCGGAACTTTCGTCGGTCACGCCGGGTCTTCACCTTTCTCCGCATGGTCAGATTTCCGGATCGAGGATCGGCAGATCCCGCCCCTACGCAAGACAGCGGGCCGCAATCCAGTCGTTTGGCGGGGCAGACATTGCTCGCGGCCAAGAGTCCATATCTTGCCACGATTCGTATAGGACTCGTGCTGAACTTCTTGACGCTCTGCGGGCCGTTCATTAGCATCGCGCGTGTGAACCGATCGACGAGCAGGCGAACGAAGTGGTGCTTGACTCGGCGCGCGGCCATCCTCGCGTTCCTGGCCGGCGTGCTGGCGTTGCTCTTCCCGGCGCTGTCCCACGCTCAGGAAGTCCCCGAACTCCAGATCACGTCGAAGTACTACATCGTGCTCGACGCGGACACTGGGGAAATCTTCGCGCAGCGCGGCGCCCATGAACACTCCGCTCCCGCCAGCCTCACCAAGGTGTTTACGGCGATCGAGGCCATCGAGTCAGCGCCAGCGGACGAAACTGTCACCACGGCCGATGAGGACATGGTGAGTCTGGACGCCACGCAGGTTGGGTTCGGCCCCGGTGAAACGTTCAAGGTGGAAGACCTCATTTACGGCATGCTGCTGCCTTCCGGGAACGATGCCGCCCGTGCTCTCGCGCGCGCACTTGGCGAGCAACAGGGTGGTGCCGGTGATGGCGGCCGGGATGTCTTTCTCGCGAAAATGAACGAGCGCGTTCAGGCGATGGGACTCACGGATACCCAGTTGCTGAATCCGGACGGTTGGGGCATTCCCGGGCACTATTCCTCGGCGTACGACCTCGCGGTCTTCACCATGTATGCGCTCAAGTACCCACGATTCGTGCAGGCGATCTCGACACAGGAGTACGAGACCACCAATGGAGAGTACTCCTTCGAGAACACGAACAAGATGTTGCGCACCTATGACGGCATTATCGGCGGCAAGACCGGTTACGACGAAGACGCCGGGTACTGCCTGATCGAGGTTGCGAAGCGCGACGGCAGCACCATGATCTCGGTGACGCTCGACGGTGTTGCTCCCGATGATTGGTATGACGACAATCGCGTATTGCTCAGCTACGCCTTTGAGCAGAAGGCACTACGCCAGCAGGAAGGTCTCGGCGTCGTCGGCGAGGTCGCGCGCTATCGGGACCCCGATGCGAAGACCATCCTGGCGATGGCGACCTCCGGCAGCGACATTGGTAAACCGATCATCGACGCGCCGCCACAGGATCCGTCTGCGGCGGTGATTGACAAACCCCGGATCTTGCTCGCTCCGGAGCCACCTGAGTCAGGGGTCTCGGTCGGTACAACAGGGCTGCTCATCGCATCGGTGATCACCAGCGCGTTGATCGTCATCCAGGGCGCTTCCGTTTGGCGGCTGAACCTCACGCGGCCGCTCAACTGAGCGGACTACGATCCAAGGCCCCAGCACCTCAGGTTTATTTGGCACCGGTCCGAGCAATGGGAATCGACGGATATTGCCGCGTTGACATTCAGCCCGCCGATTCCTATCCTCCCAAGCACAATCTGATGCGATACATGCATCGATCGGGACGAGTAGTCCTGGATTCTCCGTCAGAGAAACCGGCAGCCGCTGTGAGCCGGTTCGGCAAGAATCCAGACGAAAACCACCCGGGAGCAGGTCACCGAACCCAGGCATGCTGGTTAGGCTGATCCGGCCGGCCCCGTTAGCGGCCATCACGAGCGGGTTGCTGTGCTTGGCACACGACCCGGTATCTTGGGTGGAACCACGCCGGTCCGGCGTCCCTGATTGGGGACACGGGCCGGTCTTTTTGTTGCCCGCATGCGAATCCGTGGCCAATCTGAACCGCAACGGGAGATGGTGAGACAAATGAGCGAAGATCGAATCGAAGACGACATTGCGGCGATGGATATCGCGGTCGATCTCGACGACGCCCGGGCCTACGAATTGGCCAGAATGCGCCATTCCGCCGCTCATCTTATGGCGGAGGCAGTGCTGGAACTGTTCCCGGACGCGAGGTTGGGCATCGGTCCGGCGATCGAGGACGGTTTCTACTACGACTTCGATCTGTCGCGGTCGCTGCAACCTGACGATCTCGTCGAGATCGAGCGCCGGATGCAGGCGAATCGCGAGGCGCGCGAACCGTTCAAGCGCGAGGTCGTGAGCCGAGACGAAGCGCTGGCGATCTTCGCCGATGATCCCTACAAACTCGAACTGATTGCCGGGCTACCCGATTCGGAGATCATCACGACCTATCAGCAGGGTCCATTTCGTGATCTTTGCCGCGGGCCGCACGTAGGCAATACGGGTGACATCGGGCCGTTCAAACTGTTGAGCATCGCGGGCGCCTACTGGCGGGGCGATGAGAAGCGCCCGATGCTCCAGCGCATTTACGGCACGGCCTGGTCTTCGCAGGAAGAGCTCGATGACTATCTTCGCCGTCGCGAAGAGGCGCAGAAGCGGGACCACCGCCGCCTTGGCCGCGAGCTCGATCTCTACTCCGTCAACGAGGAGATCGGACCGGGTCTGATCCTGTGGCATCCGAAGGGCGCAAGGATCCGCTACCTGATCGAGCAGTTCGAGCAGCGAGAACAACTCGATCGGGGATACGACCTCGTCTACACCCCTCATATTGCGTCCGAGAAGATTTACCAGACATCGGGGCATCTCGAGACCTATCGCGAGAACATGTACTCGCCGATGAGCATCGAGGAAGTCGACTACTACCTGAAGCCGATGAACTGCCCCGGTCACATCATGATTTACAAGAACCGGGTGCATTCTTATCGGGATTTGCCGGTTCGGTTCGCGGAACTCGGGACGGTCTACCGATACGAGCGATCGGGCACCCTGCATGGGATGCTGCGCGTGCGCGGCTTTACCCAGGACGACTCGCACATTTTCTGCATGCCGGAGCAGGTCATTGATGAAGTCGGGGGCGTCCTCGATCTCGCCATGCATATGGCCGCCGTCTTTGGCTACGACTTCCAGGCGTATCTGGCGACACGGCCGGAGAAGTCCATCGGTTCCGAAGAGGTGTGGCAGGCGGCAACCGACGATCTGCGCCGGGCGATGGAACTGCGCCATCTCTCCTACAAGCTCGATGAGGGCGGCGGGGCGTTTTACGGGCCCAAGATCGATATCAAGTGGGTGGATGCCCTCGGCAGAGAGTGGACTGGCCCGACCATCCAGGTCGATTTCAATCTTCCCGAGCGATTCGATGTCACATACATCGGCGAGGACGGCAATCGCCATCGCGTGGCGATGATCCATCGTACCCTGCTCGGGTCGATGGAGCGGTTTGTCGGCGGCCTGGTCGAGCACTACGCGGGAGCGTTTCCCCTCTGGCTGTCGCCAGTCCAGGCCGTGGTGATTCCGATCACCGACGATCAGGTCGATTTCGCGCGAGATGTCGCCCGGCGTCTCGGCGATGCCGGAATGCGTGTCGACGTGGACGACCGCCGCGATCGCATGCAGGCCAAGATTCGGGAAGCCCAGTTGCAGAAGATTCCGTACATGCTTGTCGTCGGCAAGCGCGAGGCCGCGGCGGATGCGGTGGCGGTCCGGGTGCGCAGCGGCAGTGATCTTGGCGCGATGCCCGTTGCCGACTTCCTGGCATTGGTCCAGCCGCTTATCGCTTCTCGCTCGCTGGCCCTGGAGCCTGCGTCCACCGCTCGAACTCCCGAAACGGCCTCGTCCAGTCGCCAGTAGCGCGCGAAGATCACTTCCACGAATTCATCTGGCACCCGGTTCCCGCTTCAAGGCGTGGAGACGGGTGCTTGCCATTTCACTTCTTCGAGGCCGCTTGTACCGGAGTCAGTCACTTAGGACCCAGCAGTTTCGGCCTGGATTCTTGCCAATGCTTCACTGATTTGTCCCGCGCGAGAACGGCACACCGCAAGAACGTGTTTCGCTCCACTCATTGGTATTGCTCACCGGTCTGGAACATCTGGAACGGATCGTGCACCGATCGAGCCGGGAGGGACCACGTCGCCCCTCGTCTACGTCAGCAGCACGCAGCACAGGAGACCCGCCATGCATCCGTCAGAATCCGGCCGACGCACCATTCTTTCCCGCCCAACGCAGATAGACCGCCGCCTCGCTTTGACTTTGGGCGCGCGCCTCGTCGGTGGGGCGATCCTGGCGGCTGGCGTCACGGGTGTTGGCGCCCGGCGCGTCGCTGCCGACGACCGCACGATCACGCTCGCGGGCGCAGCATCCCGGCTCACCGCGAGTCCCGGTTCGGCTTCCGCGGAGGGTGCAATAGCCGCCGCCGCGGCGACCCGTGGCATGGCCCGCGTCCAGGCCACGGCGGCGCTCGCCGGAGCCCAAAGCGATGGTGAGTCGTTCGCTCACGGCGCGGCGGCCCTCGCGGCAGCGGACCCGAATCGCGGCGCAATCACCCAAAGCGCGGCGGCTACCGCCTCGGCGCTCGCGCCGGAGGAGAATACCGGCCCAGTCTCGCCGCGAGCCATAGCGGCAGCTCCGGCTGCTTCTAGTTCGGGCAAGGGCGGGCGTAGTGGTGGCGCGGGTGTCCGCCGCCTCCGTGGTGGTGGCGTTATTGGCACTGGCCGGCAACGGCAACGAGGTCGCCAGCGCGACCGGGTGAACAAACTCCCGATCGCGGGCGTGGGCGACAACGCTCCAACCGCCTCTTCGCTCTTTGGTGTGGCGTCCGGAATTGCCGCGGTCGGCGCATTCTTCCTCCGCCGGGCGAGCAATGATAATTCAGTGCGAACAACTGAAACCGGCGTCTAGCGCCGCGGCATGAGGGCACCCCAGCCGGAAGTCAGGTCCAGTTTTCAAGTCTTTCGCCTGGAATGAAGCGGGGGAGGCAACGCCTCCCCCGCCCATGAGAATGAACCGTCGAGATGCGCCTGGAGTGGCGCTCCTGCCCCTAAAAAATCCAGATGAGAAGCAAAATGACGATAATGAGCGCGATCAGCCCGCCACCGATATACATGGCGAATACCTCCTTTGTCGCAGGAGACATTGCAGGAAACGCGCCACGGTCGTTCCAGTTGATTCGGCGCTCCCCGTCGCACTTGCGTCGAGCGCTCAGTCGCCCAGGATCGCCAGCGCGGCCAGTGCGTACGCTTTGGTCGCTTCCAGGACCTCGTCGACGCCCACCCACTCGTCGGGGACATGGGCCAGGCGCGGATCCCCCGGACCGTAGATGATCGTCGGCACGCCAGCGGCGGCGAAGTGCCGACCATCGGTGGCCATGCTGAAGCCAGTCAAGTCGGTCGACAGCCCGAGGTATGCATTCGCGGCGAGCATCCCCCGCGCCAGCGCTCCCTCCGGGTCGCTCATCGTCGATGCGCGTTGTTCCGGGCTCTGCGTCACGGTGACGCCGACGCCAGGAAGCGACGCGACCGCCGCGGTGGCGATCTCTCGAATCTCTGCCGTGGTTGCGGCGGGATCCTCGCCCGGGACGAGGCGCCGGTCGATGAAGATCCGGCAGCGGTCCGGCACGACATTTGCCTTGACCCCGCCGTCGATGAGGTTGACCGAGGCCGAGGACGGCTTGAAGTAGGGATGGGTGCGCTCGCGCAGTTTCGGCTGCAACTGCTCGCCGAGAGCGACGATCACGTAGCCCATCCCCTCGATCGCATTCGCCCCTTCCCAGGGGAGGGCCCCATGCGCCGTGCGACCGGTCACGGTGATCTCGACACCGGCGGTCCCTTTCTCCCCGATGGCCACGGTGTTGAGCGTCTGCTCTCCAACGATTACACCATCGATGGCAATCCCGCCATGCTCGATGACATGAATCGCGCCAGCGCCGCTCGTCTCTTCGTCGGCGACCTCCGTTACCACCAATTGCCCGCGCAGCGGCACGCCGGCTCGCGCCAGCGCGATAGCCCCCATTACCTGCGCGGTCACGCTCGCCTTATCGTCTCCGGCACCCCGCCCATAGACTCGACCGTTGTCGATCACGCCGCCAAACGGAGGGTGCGTCCAGGCGCTTTCATCACCGATCGGTACAACGTCGAGATGCGCATTGAAGGCCAGAACGGGGCCCGCCCCGTTGCCCCAGGCGGCAACAAGGTTCGGTTTGCCGTCGCCGTGCGCAAGCAGTCGCACATCGAATCCCGCCGCCGCCAGCGGCGCGGCGCAGACGGCCATCGCCTCGCTCACATCTCCCGGGGGATTCACCGACGGCACACGCACGAGTGACTGAAGGAAGGAGATAACTTCATCAGGATCGATCGCTTGCAGCACGTTTACTGCCAGTTCATTGCGCAATTCGACCTGACCGAATCCTGCGGTGCCCACGCCAGTTTGCCCCTCTTGTCGATCGCGGCTGGCGAACAGGAGATCGTTACGTCACAATCGACCAGCGGTCAATGCACATGCTCTCGTCTGTCCGTTCCGGGCCGTCAGTATACTGGCGGCCGACCCAAACCGGCGCCGCCGTACGATCACAAAGGAACGTCTATGTCCCAGCCACGAGTCGCCATGTTGCTGGCGAAGAACTTCGAGGACTCCGAGGCCATCGACCCCAAGGTCTATCTGGAGCAGCGCGGAGCCGAGGTCGTCACGATTGGCGTGACCAGGGAACAGGTGACCGGCAAGAAAGGCGCCGTTCTCGACGTGGACACCACGTTTTCCGAAGTTCGCCCCGAAGAGTTCGACCTGCTGGTCATTCCTGGCGGCGGCGCGCCCGAGAACCTGCGGATTGTCGCTGAGGCCGTCGATTTCACCCGTCGGTTTGTCGAGTCGGGCCGGCCGGTCGGCTCGATCTGTCACGGCCCGCAGTTGTTGATTTCCGCCAAGGTCATCGGTGGGCGCACCGTCACGTGCGTCAACAAGATCCGGGACGACGTCATGAACGCCGGAGCATCCTATGTCGATCTACCGTTGGTGATCGACGAGAATCTGATTACGTCGCGCGTCCCCGCTGATCTGCCGCAGTTCAACGAGGCGCTCGCCAGAGCCGTTGGTCTCAGCGGATAGCCGGCTAGCCTGGAATGTACACGCCACGTGGCGCCGGGGTGTCGGAACTTGGTGACATCGAGATTGTCGCCGCTGGCGATGGCCTCCACCTTTTCCACCTGACGCTCCCCAACCATGACGTGATTCAGCACGCCGTGAGCCAGGACGGCTTGTCCTGGCATCCCCTGCCCGCCGCCCTCCGCACCGGAGATCCTGGCTCCTGTGACGACGACCAGATCTGGACGATGAGCGTCACGCCGCGGCCACGGCCGCGCGACGGTTACGTAATGCTCTACACGGCCCTGTCCACCACCGACGACGGGCGAGTGCAACGCATCGCCATGGCAACGTCAAATGACTTGGTGCATTGGACGAAATCGCCATCAAGCCCGGTCGCGTTCGCCGATCATCGTTGGTACGAAGCAACGCCGGGCGATGTGAGCGCGGTGTCGTTCCGCGATCCAAAACCGGTCCGGGTCGGTGAGGAGTATTTCGCCACCGTTTGCGCCAGAGAGAACGCCGGGCCGCTTTCTCGCCGCGGTTGCGTGGCGTTGCTGCGCTCGACTGATCTCGAAACGTGGGACGTTCTCCCCCCCCTTTTTGCCCCGCGCCACTACTGGGATTTGGAATGTCCTCAACTGTTCCAGTTGGGCGGGGGCCGATCACCAGCGCCTTGGTATCTGACCGCGGCGATCATGGAAGACCGCAGCCAGCGGTATTGGGTTGCGGATGAACCGACCGGTCCCTTTCGCATTCCTCCCGACGGCGATGTCCTCGCGCCCGCTGGCCACTATGCGTCGCGGGTTGCGCGTTGGCACGATATGGACCTTCTCTTCGCCTGGCATCAACCCAATCTGGCGAAGGGGTGGCAGACAACGCCCGCAACGGTCGACTGGACCAGCATCCGCAACCCGTTCGGAAAGTTTCTCGCTCCTCCCCTGCTGCTGACGAGTCGTGACGATTCCAGTCTCGCGCTGCGGTCGTTTCCCGGATGGCGAGATCGACTCGGCCCCTGGGAGATCGCTGGCGCCGAGTCATCCGCCCAAGGCGCAATCAATGCCACCTCGCATTCAGGAATGACCTCGGCAACATCGCGTCCCCCCACCGATGGTTTCATGGTGGAAGGGATCCTCAGGTTAGGAGGAGCGCGCGGCGGTTTGGTGTTTCGGTCGGATGGCGAAGGCGGTGGGCTGGTTCTCGAGTTGAACGCCAACAGCCGGGTTGTGCAACTTCAACGCTGGGCCAGGCGCCGCGACATGTACGGAGCGGCGACGGGTCCCGCGTTCGAGATTATCCAGACTGCCGATCACCACACCCCGATCCGTGCGGACGCCGAGATTCCCGTCCGGGTCGTCGCGGCCGGGCCGTATCTGGAAGTCTCCCTCGATGATGAGGTCGTGATCGCCATCATGACTGGAACCCCGCCTCACGGCGACTGGGGCATCTGGGTCGAAGACGGCGAGTGTGTCATGCAAGCGGCGCGGATCGCGCCACTACGACGACCGGGAGAGGATATACCGCGTGCTCATCGAACATGAAACCAATGCCATCGGCACGCCAAACACACTGGCGCGCTTGCGAAATGCCCGCGGCTGGATCTTCGATATGGACGGCGTGCTCTACCGCGGGAGTGATCCTCTGCCAGGGGTCCGCGAACTGTTCGACGCACTGCTTCTACGTGAACGTCAATTCATGCTCGCCACCAACAACTCGATGTCCACGCCACAGGCCTACGAACGCAAACTCGGCGCGATGGGACTCGAGGTTCCGGCCGAGGCTGTGCTGACCTCTGCCCTCGCGACGCGGGAGTACCTGTTGCGGACACTGCCTCTGGAAAGTTCGCTATATGTCATTGGCATGCCGGCGCTGCGGGAGCAACTGTTCGCCGGCACGTCATTTCACCCCGCGGAAGATGGCGAGGGACCTCCGGCCGCCGTGGTGATCGGACTCGATCTTGACTTCACTTACGAGAAACTGAAAGCCGGGCATCAGGCAATCCAGCACGGCGCTCGCTTCATTGCCACCAATTCCGACAGCACCTTGCCGACCGAATCTGGTCTGGTCCCTGGGGCGGGCAGCATCGTGGCGGCGCTCGCGACGGCAAGCGACCAAGCGCCAGTGGTGATCGGCAAGCCAGAGACGCCAATGCTCGAAATGGCGATGGAGCGAATGGGCACCCCACCAAACGAAACGGTCATGATTGGCGACCGGCTCGATACCGACATCCTCGCCGGACAGCGAGCCGGAACGATCACGGTTCTGGTGCTGACGGGCGTCTGTACTCGGGACGATCTGGCGACGGCGGAAGTGTTGCCGGATTACGTCGTTTCCGATCTTCCATCACTCGTCGCAGCCCTCGTTGCGGAGCCATCATGATCGACCCACGGGTGAGCGAGATACTCGACCGGCTCTATCTCGATGATGCCAAGCAACGCGCCGCAAACCTGCCGCCGTCCCAGCGCACACGCAATCTGGAACGGGAAACAGGCAATTGGCTTCGCCTCCTCGTCATGGCAACCGGAGCGCGCCGCATCCTCGAAATCGGCTCTTCCAACGGTGTCTCCACGCTTTGGCTCGCGCTCGCGGCCCGCGAGACCGGCGGCACGGTGACGGGGACCGAAATCCTTCACGACCGGGCCGCCGCGGCAAATGGCCATCTTGCCGCTGCCGGGCTCGATCCGTGGGCGCAGGTGCTTCCTGGCAGCGCGGCCGCGAGCATCAGCGAACTCTCGGGACCATTCGATCTGGTCTTTATCGACGCCGAGAAGGACGACTACATCGATCATTTCGAGGCCGTCGTCGACAACGTGCGACCCGGCGGCCTGATCCTGGCCGACAACGTGATCTCCCACGATCTTTCGGCATATCAGGCGATGCTTCGCGAGCGTGCCGACGTCGAGACCGTCACCGTCCCGATTGGTCGGGGCGTGGAGTTCACCATCAAGACGGCAGAGACCTGACACGTCGGAGATCGGGCCGCGGTTGTGCCCGGGATCTCACACCCACTGTTTCCTTGATCGGCAAGCCCTCAGGCAGTGAAGCCTGGGCGAACTCACCGCACCTCGTTCGGACTCGGGTCCCTTGAGCGGGGTGCAACAGACGTGTCATGCCGCGTCGAATCAAGGAATCTCGGTCGTCGGCTTTCTGCACACGAACGACGAGGTCCCTTGTTCCTCGGGACGACACCATTGCGGCACGCCGCTGGACTGAAGGATCAGCCGGCCACTCGCCAGAACCTACATTCGGGCCAGATCTTCCGGCTGGGCGGTCACTGTCGCATACACTCCAGGATTTCGCTCGCGGAAGAGGAGCCAGTGGCGACGAATGCGCAACGCTTCGTCCAGATCGACACAACCAGTCACAAAATCTTCTTCGTCGTATTTCGCTTCCGTCGTGACCTTGCCGGCAGCTGAAACGATCTTGCTACCGCCGAAGAACGAGAAATTCTTCTGCATGCCAACAGTGTTGCAGTACACCGAAGGAAACGCGTTTTCCATCGATCGGGCCCGCAGCATGGTCTTCCAAGGATCTTCCGACCCGCTCGGACCGGCCGAGATGACCAGGTTGAGAATCGACCCCTTGAGCGCATAGGTACGCGTCAACTCGGGAAACCAGGAGTCGTAGCAAATCTGGAGGCTGACCCGGCCGAACCGGGTGTCGAACACCGGCGCGGAACGACCCGGTGCGAAATAGACCCCTTCCATATACGGGTGAAATGTGCCGAGATGCACCTTGTCGTAATGGCCGAGTAGACCTTCAGGACCGACGAAACAGAGCGAGTTATAAACAAGATGGGGAAACGATTCTTCCCTTCGTCCCATCCCCATCACGATGTACAGGTTTCGCTCGCGCGCCAACCGCTCCAGACAGGCAGTGGTGGGGCCGGGGATCGGTTCCGCGACATCGACAAACAGATCGTCCGCCCGATAACCCTGCAAGTAGAGTTCGGGGAACATCACGAGATCGCAGTTGGCGGCAGCGGCACGGTCGATGTACTCCGCGGCCCGGCGAAGGTTGATGTCGCTCTCCCCGAGGGTGGAGTTGAGCTGTGCGAGACCGATGGTGATAGTGTTGCCCGTTCCCATGTTCTCCTCCCTGGTGTGGCGTCACCGCGTCCCGGCATTACCACTTTCGCGCTGACGCCCGTTGTATGAAAACCAGACACAGTTGAAAGCGCGAACCGGCCACGGGTGCGGCGCGGAGTCCGAAGATCAGCGGCTTGACCAGTTCTGTAACCGATGATACCGTCCTTCTGCTTTGGCCGGACGCCACGACAACTGAGCGACCTCCTGAGATCGACGTCGATCGCAGACGTGGTATCCCGCCGCGAAACGTTGGTCAACGATCAGAGGAGGAGCGTATGTCCGAGCTCACGATTTCGCGTCGTCGTGTCATCCAGGTTGGCGCCGCCGGCGCCGGTGCCTTCGCCGCACCATTCTTCTTCCCGGGATTGACGCCAGATTCCATCGGCTATGCGGCGCAGGGTGAGGATCGCGGCGTCCTGATCATGAATGGCACCGGTTCGTCGATGCCGAAAAACTTCAACCCGCTGACGACGGACGCCCGGGTCTGGCTCTACGACGGGCTCGTTCGCTTCGACCCCGAGATGAACCCGATTCCCGATCTCGCGGAATCGTGGGAAATTTCGGAAGATGGCACGGTCTACACCTTCAAACTCCGTCAGGACGTGCAGTTCCACGACGGCACGCCAATGACCGCGGACGATGTGCTCTATACGGCGCAATTGACGCTCGACGAGAACATCAATTCGCCGTACCGCTCGAAATTCATTATCGACGGCGAGCCGGTTGTGTGGGAAAAGATCGACGATCACACGGTCCAGGCAACCCTTCCCAAGCCGTTCGGTCCCTTCCTCGCCAAACTCTCGCGCGCTGACGAAATCTTCTTCACCATTCTTCCCAAGCACATCATGGAACAATGCGCCGACATGGCGAGTTGCAGTATCAACCAGCAGCCAATCGGAACGGGGCCGTACAAGTTCGTCGAATACGTCCCCGATCAGCGTCTGGTCCTGGAAGCCCATGACGCGTACCACCAGGGCAAGCCCGGGGTGAAGCAGGTTGTCCGCCTGGCCTACCCGAACGAGCAATCGGCGTTGGCGGCGCTGAAATCGGGCGAGATCGACGTCACCGCGCTACGTGAGGCGGGAAACGTCAAGGCGGCCGAAGACGACGAGAACATTACCGTCTATCGCTACGATTCGAACTGGATTTTCGCCGGCCGCATGAACATGACCAACCCGATTCTCCAGGATCAGGCGGTCCGCACCGCCATCGCCCATGCCATCGACCGGGAGAATCTGGTGAAAGCCGCGGTCTCGCCTACGGCAACCGTGGGGAACTCCCCGATCAGTATTGGCTGGGCGGCGAGCCCGGACGTGCCGGTTTTCGACTACGACCCGGAAAAGGCGAAAGCACTCCTCGAGGAGGCGGGCTGGACCGGAGACGGCATCCGGCAGAAGGATGGGACTCCGCTCAGTATCGGCATCACCATCTACCCGGACTACGCCGCCCCCGATATCGCCGCTGGCATGCAGCAGTTCTTGCAGCAAGTGGGTATCGAACTCAAGATCAATCAACTCGAGTACGCCAACTTCGAGACCGAGGTCTATCAGAACAAGAACTTCGATATCTATCTGGACTGGCAGGGTTTCGGCGTCGATCCGGACATCGCCTCCCGCTGGTTGACCTCGACCGCCGAGGAGGGGACGTATCTTGCCAATCCCTCCAACTACTCCAATCCTGCCGTCGATGCCGCGTTAAACGCCGCCGCGGTTGCCCTCACCCAGGACGAGCGGGCGCAGAAGCTGTGGGAAGCCCAGAATCTGATCACGGCGGATGTCCCGGCGTTCTGGCTCTATCTCTGGCAGGCCCAGATGGCGGTCGGGCCAAATGTCGACGGACTCAGTCTGCCCGCGTCCACGGCAGATATGGACAACACCGGTATCTTCCGCGAGCCGTGGAAGGTTACCTCGGCGAGAAAGTAACGAGCGCGCCGCGTTACGAGCTGTAGGGACTTCAAGTGTTGACGCGGGGTGTTGGGCCGGGTCGAGCAATGGCCTCGATCCGGGTGGTGACGCTCCGCGTCAACGACTCTGTCCAGATCCAATTGTCGTGCCTGACCGCTTCGTCCGATACCCGTGACGAGGCGGACCGGGGCCGCCGGAATCGCGTCATGATGCAGGGTGCCCGTGTCTGAAATTCTCATTCGCCGCATGCTGCTGGTTGTGCCAACGCTCTTTGTCGTTTCCATCCTGACGTTCGCCATCATGCGCGCCGCGCCGGGCGATCCGGTCCAGATGTATGTCGCGGGCGGCCTCTCCAAAGGCTCCCCGGAAGATATCGAGCGGATTCGCGAGAACCTCGGTCTGAAAGATCCACTCCCCGTGCAGTACGTGCGCTGGCTGGAACAGACGCTTCACGGCAACCTCGGCTACTCGGTGATCAGCCAGCGACCGGTGACGGACCTGATCCTCGAGCGCTTGCCCGCGTCGTTATCCCTGATGGGCATCTCGTTTCTTCTGTCGATGAGTTTGGGGATTCTGATCGGAGCAGTCGCGGCGATCCGGCAGTACAGTCTGTTCGACTACGCGACTACCACCTTCGCGGTTCTGGGCAACTCCCTGCCTTCATTCTGGATCGGCATGATTCTGATCTGGCTCTTTGCGGTTCAACTGGGCTGGTTGCCGACGGGCCAGATGCAATCGTTCATGCCGAAGGATCCGGTCTGGCTCGACACGGCCAAGCATTTCGTGCTGCCGGTGTTCGTGACCGCGTTTGTCAGCCTCATCTATTGGGTACGCTACCAGCGCGCCAGCATGTTGGAAGTCCTTCACCAGGACTACATCCGGACTGCGCGCGCGAAGGGGCTGACCGAGCGCCGGGTGATCCTCCGCCATGCCTGGCGCAATTCGCTGATCCCGATTGCGACGCTGGTTGGATTCTCGGTCGCGAATCTGGTCGCCGGTTCCTACGTGATCGAGTTCGTTTTCTCCTGGCCGGGAATGGCGCAGTTCGGTTTCGATGCCATTCTCAAACGGGACTACCCGGTCATCATGGGAGTCACGCTTTTCTCGTCCCTCTTCATCATCGCCGGCAATCTCTTTGCGGACATCGCGTACATCCTGGTCAATCCCCAGATTTCCGCGTCCTCCCGGGGGCGATGACCGTGGCGACTGTCGCGTTTGCCGGACCTGCGGCACTTGGACATCGGCGGTCACTCGAGCGGCCGATCTGGCTTCGTGCCTGGGACATCTTCCGCCGTAATCGGCTGGCCTGCCTCGGACTTGGCTTTCTTCTTGTTCTGGGCGGCGCGGCCCTCTTCGCGCCGGTCCTCGCTCCGTACGATCCCAATGCGATAAACCTGCAACCTGAGGCCGTACTGCAACCTCCCAGTTGGCAGCACCTGTTCGGCACCGACGAACTCGGTCGCGACGGATTCTCGCGGGCACTCTTCGGCGCCCGCATCTCGCTCGCGGTCGGGTTCCTCGCGAGCGCGGTCGCCGTGACCCTCGGGGTACTGGTCGGGGCTACCGCCGGCATGGCGGGCGGATGGGTCGATTCGTTTCTGATGCGGTCCGTGGACATTCTGCTGTCGGTGCCACTCTTCTTCCTGGTGATGATCTCGCAGATCGTCTTTCCACCAAGCATCTTCGCGATCATGATCATCCTGGGCGTGGCGAGCTGGATGGATGTATCACGGCTGACGCGCGCCGAATTTCTCAATCTGCGCGCGTCAGAATTCGTTTCCGCGGCACGGCTGGTGGGAATGGGCACGGGGCGCATCGCCTGGCGACACATCCTGCCGAACGCCAGCGGACCGATCATCGTCGCCGCGACCCTTCGCGTCGCCGAGGCGATCATTCTCGAATCGACGCTGAGTTTCATCGGACTCGGCATCCAGCCGCCGCACGCGAGTCTCGGCAGCATGTTGCAGAAGGGTTTGACCCGCCTCCTCGACGCGCCCTGGATGGTCTGGTTTCCGGGGCTGCTGATCGCATTGACGGTGCTCGCGTTCAACTTTGTGGGCGATGGCATTCGCGACACGCTCGACCCGAAGCAGTTGCGTTCGTGACGGAGATGGGAACTTCATGAGTGCTGCCACACGGTCAACACACACCGAGACGCTCCACCGCGAGGCGATCATCATCGATGGGCACAGCGATATCCTGATGGCGATCGCTGACGGAAAGATGCGCCTGGGTGATCGGGTCGAGTTGCCGCCGCCCATCGGTTGGCAACCTCCCCTGGGCTGGGCCGAGAGTCCGGAAACGGCGCTTTACGATTTCTCGCCCCACACCGCCTACTTCCAGACCATGGGGCAGTATGACATCCCACGATTTCTCGAAGGCGGTCTCACGGCGCAGGCGTGCGCGATCTATGTCGACAGTGCGCATCTCGATCGGCCACTGCACCGAACGCTGGAAATGATCTACTGGCTCCGCCGTGAGAGCGATGAGAATGCAGAGTTCACCCTGATCGATTCGGTCGCTGACATCGTTGCCACAAAGCAGTCGGGTAAAACTGGGGGATTCCTCACGTTCGAGGGGTTCGAATCGCTCGAGTCTGACCTCAAGCTGCTCGATTTGTTCCACGACCTTGGCTTGCGCATGGCGAGCATGACTCACAGTCGCCGTAATTTCTTCGCAGACGGCACCCAGTTGGGGGTCAGGACGGGCGGATTGACCGCGGCGGGCCAGGCGGCGGTACGCAGGATGAACGATCTGGGGATCGTGATCGACCTGGCGCATCTGAACATGGCTGGGTGCTGGGAAGTTCTGGAACGGAGCGAGGCGCCCGTCGTCCTCTCCCACACCAGTCCCAGCCGCTATTTCCCGGACGATCCCACCGGCAGTCCGCTCTACCCGGACGTGATCGATGACCGGTCCCGCGGCCTCCTCGATGCGATCGCGGCCAATGATGGCGTTGTGGGGATCATCGCCTACAGTCAACCTGACCTCGACGCGTTCGTCGACGATATCGAATACGTCATCCGGGCGATTGGTCCAGATCACGTCGGTCTCGGCACCGATTTCTTCGGGATCGAGCGGGCGCCGCGGCGATTTGAGACCATGGCCGAACTCCCCAACCTGACCGCGGCGTTGGTCGACCGCGGATATTCGGACGAGGTCGTGCGCAAAGTCCTCGGCGAGAACTATATGCGCGTGTTCCGAACCATTTGGGGAGGCTGAGTCACTCGGAGCCGCCCAACACTCAGACAATCTCGCAACAAGGTCGACACATGACTAACGAGGTCGCGTTAGGCTGAGCAGTCAATCTATCGAGCTCTGCAAAGAAATCGTTCGTCACGAACCGATTGAACCGGCTCCGGGCCTTTGCTAAACTGGACTGGTCCTGGTTGGGACAGCACGCCGGCCTAGCTCAGTTGGTAGAGCAGCTGTTTCGTAAACAGCAGGTCTCCGGTTCGAGTCCGGAGGTCGGCTCCCGAAAACCCTCATAGTGGCGCCAAACGCTCCCTTCTTGACTGCGCTGGGCGCTGCACACCTACTCGTCCTGCCACCAATGGAATAACCGACATCCCTGATCAATCGGTGAGTCAGCAGTGAAGACGCCCTCGCTTCCATCGCTTCCACCATGGCGAGTCTCCAAAGCATCATGGTCGGCCGAGCGGTGTCCACAATGCGCGCCCAGCTTCTTCAGTTGCGGCGCAAGCATGTGCTTGAATCAGGATCCGTTGGATTCTGATAGTTGCGACGTCCACTGACGGGACTCTGGGTCGGGATGTGGGGCACGGCACGAAAGAACCGGAGCCGCTTCCGACCCCGGTTTTAACTTCCCGCATGACAACGTGGTTTTATTTGGGGTGCCTAGCGGGGCACGATCCCGCAACCTCTTGTTCCACAGACAAGCGCTCTGCCGATTGAGCTATAGGCACCATGACGGTGAGGATCGGGGTGGGAGAGTAAGCCGAGTTCTGTTCCCGATGGTCATCTCTCTCGGTCCTGATCGGACCGGCCACGTCGTCGCCTTCGTGGCGGCTCTCGACTTCCGGCCTCGGCGAGCAACCTGCTAGCGGCCGAATCGGAGATTGCTGCGGGGAGGATTGCCCTTTTCACTCCGACGGTGAACCGCCGGCCTGGTCTCTGTTGCTCTCGCATGGCGGACCATGCGCCGATCTGGACTGTCGATGCGCGGTTGCCCACGCATCTCCCCGGCTTTCACCGGGCACCCTCGCTCTGTGCAGCTCGGACTTTCCTCTGGCACGTCAGTACCAGCGACCATCCTTGCCCACCCCTGAACCTCGGTTGTCAATGTGCGGTGGCCGGTGGCGGGTGGCAGGTAGCGGGTGATCAGAACGAGACGTTTACGCCTGATTTTGACATCCGCTACTCGCCACCTGTCAGCCGTACCGGTGCCGAAGGGGAGATTTGAACTCCCACGGGGTTACCCCCACTACGCCCTGAACGTAGCGCGTCTGCCGATTCCGCCACTTCGGCTGGCTGTGCACCCACCCGATTTCCGAGAACTGTGGTCGTTCCGGATCGCGTCTGGGCAATCCGTTTCGGCCGCGACCACATGGGTGACGAAAGAAAAGATTACCACATCTGCATCAGCGCGGCAGTTCCCGTCTGGCACGGCGAAGACCTTGCGGGATGTGTTCGCGGTGGTCTGCGAACGCGTGACGGATAACCGGCGTCAGTCTCCAGACTCTCGCAACAACACCTCGACGAAATCCACCAGGCGACGCGCCGCCCGATCGAGAATCTGACGGCCGAGTTCGGCCGTTGCCCCGGTCGCGTCGCCGGTCACTCCATTCTCCGTCTTCTCGTGAAACGGCCGCGCGATGAACCCGCCATAGGCACGAAGCATCGCATCCGTTTCCGCCAGCGCCCCGGTTAGCCGGGGACCCTCGAACGATTCCTGTCGGGCCAAATCTGGCGCTACGGCCATGACCACCGCCGCCTCGTCGGCTCCGCCGTGACCGATCTGCTCGCGTTGCAGCAGCGAGGCGCCTTGCTCGGCCAGCAGGGCATAGCCAAACACGGCCGCGATGAGGGGAATCTGATGAGTCTGTTTGATCTGCTCGATCGCAACGGCGATCGTCGCACTGTTGCCACCGTGACCATTCACGATGAGAATGCGGCGAACACCATGCGCCTGGAGCGAAGCAACGATGTCGTCCAGGAGCGCGATCAGGGTCGCGGGACGAAGCGAGATCGTCCCGGGAAAGGCAAGGTGGTGCCAGGAAATGCCCCACGGCACCGCGGGCGCGACCGCGACGCGCGGTCCCAGCATCGCCGCGGCCTCCCGGCAAAGCGCATCGGCGCAGACGGTGTCGGTCGAAACCGCAATGTTGCCGCCATGTTGCTCGTGGGCGCCAACAGGAAGCAGGACCAGACCGAGATCCGGCAAAATGCTGGCCGATTCCGGCGACGTCAGATCAGCCAAGAGGAGAGGTTCCCTCTCCGCCAGTTGCCGATTCGATGGTGACACGCGTAGCCTCCAATCATGGAGTGATTCACTCAGATCGAAGCGATAGTAGACGAAGATGCTGGACATCCCATGGAGTTCCAGAAAAGGCAATTCACAACGCTCTGGAACTCCGCGTCCACCGCGGTCACCGACCCCGACTTCGATGATGGAGAAGAAGTACGGTATTCGTCAACACAGATTCCCTCACGGCAATACCCGATGAAGACCGCGAACGCGCGATCGGTTTCCGCTCCAAACCGCGAGCACGACCGTGGCGGTATCACGCATTCCCTGCGAGTTTATCGCGCGTTCCGCTTGCTACTCCTTGGCACCCTTGCCACAAATACCGCGTTCTGGATGTATCAAGTGGCGGTTGGCTGGCTGGCGCTGCAATTGCTCGATTCGCCACTCTTCGTCGGCATCACCGGATTCGCGGGTGGAATCCCATTGCTGTTTTTCGCCCTTCCCGCGGGGGTAGTCGTCGATCGCTACGATCGCCGCACCATTCTCCTCTCGGCGCAGTGCGGGGTGCTGATTCTGGCGGCGATCATGGCCTGGCTTGTAGCGTCCGGAGGGATCGCCCCTTGGTCTGTCGTTCTGCTGGTCATCGCCTACGGCTCGGTGATGTCGTTTGTTTTCCCGACCCGGACCACGGTTGCGACCACTCTTGTCGCCAGGGAAGATGTCGCCAATGCCATTGCATTGAATGCAGCAGCACAGAATGCGACACGGGTTACCGGACCCGCGGTGGCCGGAATCATGATCGCCACCCAGGGCATCGCCCCAACGTTTGCGGTCGCGGCACTACTGCAGATTTTCGCCCTTGCCGCGACCTTCCGGCTCCCCGCGCGAGAAGATGGTTTTGCCGCACCGGCGACCAGCATTCTCAAGGATCTCACCGTCGGGATGCGCGCGGTGGTCCACGACGCGACACTCCTCCGGGTCGTCCTGCTTGCCTTTGCCACGAATGTCCTGGTCATGCCGTATCTCAACCTGATGCCAGTCTTCGCCCGTGACGAACTGCACATTGGTTCGTCCGGACTCGGGTTGCTGCTGGCTTGCGTCGGTTCCGGCACCGTCGTCGGGGCACTCTGGGTTGCCCACTCACGGCGCCTGGGCGAGAAGCCGCTGCTTCACGCGGCGACCGCGGCGGCATTCGCGCTGCTCGTCCTGGTCTTCGCCCTGTCCCGGAATGTGCAAATCGCGGTGCCGCTGCTCTTCGCATCGGGCATTACGAGCGCCATTTTTCTGGCGCTCGCGCAAACCGTCATGCAGTTGCGTGTCGATGACAATCTCCGCGGGAGGGTGATGTCGATCTACCAACTCACTTGGGGACTGCTACCGATTGGGCAACTGGTCGTTGGCGCCGGCGCGGATTCGATCGGCACCCCATTCGCGGTGGCGGCGGCGTGCCTGACGGCACTTGCGTTCATCGGCGCGGTGGTTCGTTGGACCCCTTCTCCCGTATCCGTTCATTGAGGTTCGTCGGCACGACTGGTGGGAAACCAGATCAAGGCCGAGGAACGAATCTGTCCGGCGCCTGGTAAAGCGCCGGGGTCAAAGCTTGTGTCATT
The DNA here is from genome assembly GCA_046328335.1 of Thermomicrobiales bacterium. Lineage (GTDB taxonomy): Bacteria > Chloroflexota > Chloroflexia > Thermomicrobiales > UBA6265 > JACCXM01. The sequence goes on along the minus strand of JAXLWU010000029.1, from coordinate 27,013 downwards.
CCCGCCGCCGCGCGGCGTGCCGCCTTTCGGCCACTCTCCCAGAAACGCCGAGGTCCCTCCTTCGTCAGGACGACACAGGGCGCCCGCGTTCAGGGAGCGCCACTGATACAGGCTGTTGCAGTGCCCGCCGCACGGGAGTTCTTGCCGGGCGAAGCAGATCGCGATTACCGATATGCCTTGCCCACGATCAATGGTCTCGGCAGGCGTCAGAACCTCGCCTCCCGTGAACCTGACAACGGAACAGGGCGCTCGAAGGAGAGCGTTCCACCGCTCCCCGGTTCGATCTCAGACCCTCATAACCGAGTTTAGAGCCAGCAGGCATCGACACCACCGTTGAGCCCGGCGGTGAAGGCGCTGGCTCGCTCCGCCATGCTGCCATGAATGTCCGGCTGATCTGGATCGAGCCACCAGACGTCTCCGGCACTCTGCGTCAGTTGCAGGGCCAGGGCGGAGACCACCGGGCTGACAAAGTCGGAATCCTGGGCAAAACGAACAAATGCGCCGGCGAAGCAATCTGCCTGCAGTTCCGATTCGATCGGGGAACGCGCGCCGGTGTCGATCAAGTTCTGGATGTGGTGGCCCCATTCATGGGAGATTACGGGAAGCCAAGCCAGGGATTCTGGATCGGCGAATCCAGTGGAAACAAAAATCGTTCGATTGGGCGCGCAGTATCCGGCTGGGGTGTAGTAGGCGTCGATCGGACCACAGAACTCCGTGTTCGGGGCTGTGACGAACTCGATCCGCGGTGAACTGTAGGACAACCCATTGTCGGCGAAGTACGCCGCCCACCAGGCATCGAGGTCTGCCGCGATCATTTCGCTCGTTGTCTGCGCGCCAGCTGCAATCGGCGCAACGAGCAGCATCAAGGCGATGACAATAGGCGCGAGATACCGAACCATGATCCCTCTCCCCCGTTTCCCCACCACTCGGGGCGAGTGGCCCAACGCAATCTTATCATCGCGCTCATATCCCCGACTCGGTTCGCGATGACCGGCAGGTTGCTACCTGTTGAGGTCACGAGGATGACAAACCTACGCTCCATCGGATCATTTTCCTTGCAACTCTCCAGAAGATTCATAACACGATCGAGATTCAGGGCTCTCCAACCCGGCGCCCTGTTCTCCGATTGATACCTCCTCTGTCAATTCGTTGGCAGCCTGATCGGGCCATCGCTGATGCAATGGGAACAAGGCGGCGATACGCGCCGCGCCGTCGATCACCTCTCTAGCCGAAGGAGGTTCCCATGGTCCCAGGTTGGACGGAACGTGAACGGTTGGATACCGAGATGCGCCGGCTGCGGTGGTTGGCCGACGCGGCATTATCCCCGGTGCGGCTGCATGATGGTCTTGTCGCAAAGCGCGTGAAGGACAATTCAATTACCACCGTGCTGATGGGAGTATGGCGTCGGGGGGTCACCAGTATTCGTTTTTTCGGTCCGCGAATCGTCCGTCGACCGGCTCGAGAGTCTGGCTGGTTGATGCTCAATAGGGATCGTCCGGCCCACTGACCAATCCCTCCCTCAGGAGATCGCCGAACGTCACATCAAGGAGACGGAGCGATGCAGAGTTCCCGGATCGATCTCGTGGCACGCGGTCTCGTGAAGCAGCACTCTCGCCGCGCTGCCGCTGGGTTTCTCGCGGCATTCGCGCTCGGTGCCGTCGTTGCCGCTCCCATCCCGGTTGCCGCCGGATGCAAAAAGATCGGCAAGAACTGTGACAAGGACAAGGATTGCTGCGACGGTGCAACCTGCAAGGGAAAGAAATGCAAGTGCAAGTCCGGCCGCGAGGAGTGCGCCGGAAACGGCACCTGTGAAAAACTCGACACCGAAGCGAACTGCGGCGCCTGCGGCAACGCCTGTGCCGCGGACCTCACCTGTTGCGATGGCGAATGCGTCGATCTCAAATCTGATGCCGGGAATTGTGGCGCCTGCGGTGCCTCCTGCGCCGGATCTGGGACATGCAGTGACAATCACTGTCTCACCGGGGACGCATATGTCTTTTCTTTCCGGTGGGGCAATTCCGGTAGCAAGAACGGAGAGTTCGACGTTCCAGCAGGGATCGCTATCGCTGAGAACGGTGAGGTCTATGTCGCGGATATGCAGAACAACCGCATCCAGGTGTTTCAAGGCGACGGCGATTTTCAGGACAAGTGGGGAAAATCAGGAACCGGGGACGGCGAATTCGATCTGCCGAATGGCATCGCGGTCGCGGCTAACGGCAAGGTCTACGTCGCGGACACCGTCAACAGCCGTATCGAGAAATTCAGGGATGACGGCACGTTCCTTCTGGAATGGGGTTCGTTCGGTACCGCCGACGACGAGTTCCGCGCTCCGGTGGCCTTGGCGATCGACATGGATGAGTACATCTATGTTGCGGATAGTCTCAACTCCCGGATCAAGAAATTCGATGCCAATGGCAATCTCCTCCAGGTCATCGGAAGCACAGGCAGCGGCGACGGCGAATTGACCTTTGCCCGGGGCGTCGCAGTCAACCAGAACGGCGAGATCTTCGTCGCCGATTCGAATAACCATCGCATCCAGAAGTTCGACGCGGGCGGCTCGTTTCTCACCAAATGGGGCAGTTTTGGTTCCGGTCCGGGCCAGTTCGACTCCCCGCACCAACTGGCAATCGATGCCGCAGGCAATCTCTTCGTCGCCGATACGGAAAACCACCGGATCCAGAAGTTCAGCGGCGACGGTACGTTCCTCGGCGAGTTCGGCCAGCGAGGTGCCGGAGACGGCGAGTTCGCCGAGCCGATCGGCGTAGCCGTCGATGCGGCGGGAACCGTCTATGTCTCGGACAGTTTCAATCACCGCATCCAGGTGTTCGCGCCAGCGTAACCGCACCAAGGAGGCCCAGACGATGCCCGGAGCTTTCACCGGACGTCGTGGGTGCTGAGCGCCGTTCGATTCGGGAATGCCTACGGCTCTTCCAGACTATCGCGCAAGATGTCCATGTGCTCGAGCGCGAGCCCGGTGCCAACGGCGACGCAGGAAAGGGGGTCGTCCGCGACGTAGCAGGGGACGCCCGTAACCTCCATCAGCAGGTCGGGCAGATGGCGCAGCATCGCGCCCCCGCCGGTGAGAATCATTCCCTTGTCGATGATGTCGGAGGAGAGTTCAGGCGGAGTATCTTCCAGCACGGCCCGCACCGCGCCGATGATCGCTTCCAGCGGTTCGGTGATCGCGTCCGTGACCTCGTTGGCGTGAATCTGGATGGTGCGGGGGAGTCCCGCAACTTCGTCACGGCCGCGGACTTCCATTCTGACGTCTTCTTCCACCGGCATCGCACTGCCGATGTTGATCTTGACCTCTTCCGCGGTTCGCTCGCCGATGCGGAGGTTGTACTTGCGCTTGATGTAGTTGGCGATTGCCTCGTCGAACCGGTTGCCGCCGACGCGTAACGAACGAGCCACAACGATCCCGTTGAGCGAAATCACGGCCACTTCGGTAGTACCGCCACCAATGTCGATGATCATGTTGCCCGATGGATCGGCGACCGGAACGCGCGCGCCGATCGCGGCCGCCAGTGGCTCAGAGATGAGGAACGCCTTGCGGGCGCCTGCGGCCAGCGCGGCATCGCGTACTGCGCGGCGTTCCACACCCGTCACACCGGCCGGAACGCAGATCATGACCTCCGGGCGGACGAGCGAAAATCGGCCACAACTCTTGTTGATGAAATAGCGGAGCATTTCCTGGGTAACCACGTAGTCCGCGATTACCCCATCGCGCATCGGCCGCACCACCTCGATCGTCTCGCGGGGCTCGCGGCCGAGCATGTTCCGCGCCTCGAGGCCGACTGCCTTGACTTTGCCATCCTTCGCGGATATTGCGACAACGGACGGTTCATTAATGACGATGCCGCGTCCACGAAGATAAACGAGGACGTTTGCCGTCCCGAGATCGATCCCAATCTGTTTGGGCACGAAGTCGCGCTCCGGATGCTGCGGAAGACAATAAACCGGGCATCACGGTACATCGCAACACCGCTCCCGGCGGGCCGAACGGGGCGATAGTACCATAAGGCTCCGGCACTCCCGCCGCGATCCTAGGCTCCAATTCGCGACCACAACGCTGACCACGCGCGAACGTTGCTGGCGCGAACTCGTTGATTTGGGTGTACCATCACCTCTCGCGAACGTGGATCAATGGGGAGAACACGAGGGTGGGCGCGGAAGAGCACCGCGATCAGCCGCCTGACGGCGGCAAGGTTCCAGGGAACGAGCGTGGGGCGGCCCCCAGGCTGAAACCATCTGCTGGCGGGGCGCCACGCCCCACAGAAGAACCGCGTCGCAGGAAACCGCCCGAGCGTCGGTACGCGGGATGGGGCGACGGCATTGACCGTGCCTACTGCGGCCGCGATATCCGGGAATTGCCCATGTCGTTTCCAGTCGAATCTCACGGCGGCGCCGCGACCATTGCACCCGCGATTGTCGCGCGACGCACTGATGCCGTGCTTCTCTGCACGTTCACCCATCACGGCCCGCACGAGTGGCCAGACGGGGAAGCGGCGGAAAGCGATGAGGCCGGCCGAGGCTCGGTGCGGGACCGGCGCCAAGCGATTCCATGATCCTGCCAGCACGATCGTACACGGAGTGACGTTGCGAGTTTCGAGGCACGTTGTGAGGGGAGAGCCGCACGAATGACGAGTTTTGAACTGGCGCTTGGTGTCGCGCAGCGCGCAAACATCCTCAATCGGCAGGGCGTGCCGGTCTTCCTCGGCGCCAAGTCCGCTGCCTCAGCGGACGATCTCGCGGAAGCCGATGTGGCGATTCTCGGAATCCCGTTCGTCAGCCCGCTGATCGGATTCGAGAACGATATCGCACCACGCAAGGTGCGTCTCGCCGGTCTCAACTACATCGGCTCCTATCTCCCTGAATTCGACATCGATCCTGCGGAGACGTTGAACATCCTCGACTACGGCGATATCGACTTTCCCTTTGGCAACATCGACGCGGCAAATGCCGCGGTTGAAACCGCGATGCGCGCGGTACTCGATGCCGGATGTCTGCCCGTGACGATTGGAGGAAACGCTCCGGCTTCAAGTTTTGCCGTCGCCAACGTGTTGTGTGAGGGAGCATCCGGCCCGATCGGGGTGATCAGTTTCGATGGGCACTGCGATACCGCGCCGGATTGGGGAAACGAACCGAACTCTTCCAACTGGGTGCGCGCCGCATATGTCAAAAACGACAAACTGAGCCGGCGCAATCACATCCAGATCGGGCTGCGGAGCATGAACAACCGGCGCGAGGATATGGCGTTCTATCGCGAGAACGGCATGCGCACGGTCATGGCGCGCGAGGCCCTGGCCATGGGGAGCATGGCGCTGGCCGAAGCGGCGGTCAACCATGCCACCGACGGCGTTGACCATCTCTGGCTCGCGGTCGATCTCGATGTGCTCGACAGCGCGGAAACCCCGGATTGGGACTGGCCGGACCCGTACGGGCTGCGCGCTTCCGACATTCTGGAGACGGCCTTCGCCGCCGGCAAGAGCGGCAAATTGTGCGGCCTGTCACTGATGATGATCGGCGGCAATGTCTTCTCCGTGCAGCGCATCGCCTGCTGGATCGTGCTGTACTGCCTCGCCGGCTACGCCATGGCAAAGGCAGGCTGAATTCAGCGTCGGGTCGATTCGAAACAGTGAAACAATCTGCCAGACATGGCTGACGGTCCGGGGAGGGAAGGGGGAACCGGACCGTCAGTCGGGGGACCAACCCGGTTGTTGGGGTCCGGGTTGGCACTGGTTATTTTATGCCAACGAGTCACCATTTTCAAGGTGAATAGTCCGGCTGACAGTTACCCTGAACTGTTCGTTCGTCGGAACCATTGCGATCTCCGGTTGGTCGTCGAGCCAGTCCCTCAAGCCGCGGGTATGGTGCTCGAAGTCGTTGGCGCGGCCGGTCAACCACTCGCTCGCGCCCCCGGGTTCCGTTGACGCCATCGCAATGTTCGCCAGGGCGGCGGTGGCTTTCGCTAGATCGTCGAGGGTCGCAGTCCAACTCATTCGGGCGCGAACCGCCACGCTCGCCGCATTGAAGCGATCGTCATCGTAAATGGCATTTGGCAGTCCGGGATGCGACGCGGCCAGTCGCAGGCGGCGAACCGCTTCCCACTCCCAGCCGGCGCAATGAGCGACAACCTGCCGCGCCGACCACTCGCCACACGCTCCGGGGCGGTCACCGATTCCGGCCGGGATCGATTCCAGCAACAACATGAACGATCGGGCCGCGCGGGCCCACCGCACCAGTTCCGGCGATCGGGCGTCCCCAGGGGATTCCCCTCCCATCGCCCGCTCACCGCCCCGGCCGTCGCGTGATGACAGCCTCGCCCCTCCCGCGGGTGCGGTGGGTTCGACCTGTACCGCGGGCGGCGCGGTTGCGGCCATGCCCAGAACCACAGCGCGGCAGGCGAGTGCGTCTGAGGCGGCACGGTGTCCGCCGGGCTCGGCGCCAAAGGTTCGCACCGCATGCTCCAGTTTCTGGAAACGAAACCATCGCTTGCCGGGGTCCCAGTTGCCGTGGAAACCGGCGTACTTTTTCATGGCGCAGTCCCAATCGGCATTGGGCATGTCGAGCGCGCAACTCGCGCACGCCTGTCCGATCATCTGCTTGTCAAAGGTCACGTTGTAGACGACAATGCGCCGCCCATCGAGCACCGCGCGCACGGCTTCATAGAGTTCTTCCCATTCGGGCGCGTCCGCGACATCCGCATCGGTTATGCCATGAATCGCGATGACTTCCGCCGGAATCCGCCGCGTCGGGCGCACCAGAGAGTCGAACAGGACTTCGCCGCTCGCGTCAATGACCGCGATGTCGACGATTTCTGCCCGCGGACCGAAGCCCGTGGTTTCCGTATCGAGGTAAACGACACGAGGATCATCGACAACCTGCGCCGCCCAGGCGATAGACCTGGCCCGGGCCTCGTCCCAGCGGCGTTGCACGTCTTCGGAAACGGTCGTGATTTCGGCAGTTGGAGGTTCCCACCGCCATTCGCGTGCCCGCCGCAGGCTCCGCCTGTACCGGTTCACGGCGGTTTCCCTTTCCAGCCCGCCTGCCCGCGGAGCCAGGCGGCAGGGCTTCCCTCGTCACGATGCTAGCATGCGGTCATGGTCCCGTGGTGATTGCAGAATTGAGAGTGACGATGCTCGCAACCCGTCCCGCCGTCGAACCTCGGATGATCGAATTCGTCCGCAGAATGCCGAAAGCCGAGATCCACGTGCATCTGGAGGGATCGGTGCGGCCAGCGACGCTACTGGAACTTGCGCGCCGCAATGGGGTCAAGCCGCCGGCGCCAGACGAAGACGGTCTGCGGGAGTTCTTCCGATTTCGTGATTTTCCCCATTTCATCGAGGTCTACATCGCGGTCTGCAATTGCTTGCGCACGCCAGACGACTTCGCCACGATCGTGTACGAACTGGGGGAGGACGCCGCGGCGCAGAACACAAGATACCTGGAGATCCATTTCAATCCGGAGACCAACGTTCGGAAGCGCGGCCTGGATTTTCATCAGATGCTCGCTGGAATGAACCGGGGCCGTGAAGCCGCGCGCGAGCGCTGGGGCGTCGAAATGCGCTGGATCGCGGACGGCGTGCGCGACAGCGAGACCAGCCCGTTCTCGGTCACGCGCACGGTCGACTGGATCAGCGAACTCGATCCGGAGCACGGCGTTGTGGCGCTTGGACTCGGCGGCAATGAAGTCGGTCACCCGCCGGCGCCGTTTGCCGCTGATTTCGCTCGCGCTCGCGATGCCGGGTTGCATACCGTGGCGCACGCCGGTGAGACCACCGGTCATCAGACCATCAGGGATTCACTCGACCTTCTCGGCGTGGAACGCATCGGGCACGGCATCTCAGCGGTTGAAAACTCCGGGTTGGTCGAGAGGCTTGCGCGAGATCGGATACCGCTGGAAGTCTGCCCCACGAGCAACGTCTGCACCGGGGTGGCCGGCAGTCTGGCCAGCCATCCCTTTCCTGACCTCGACGCCGCTGGCGTCCTGGTCACGGTGAACTCGGACGATCCTCCCCTGTTCGGGACAACGCTGACCGATGAATTCCTCGTGCTGCTCCACGAGTGGGGCTACGATGCGGACAATCTCCAGCGGATCGCGCTCAATGCCGTCGATGTCTCGTTCCTGCCGGACAGCGAGCGAGCGGATTTGAGACGCATCTTTGAGACCGAGTTTGCGGCGCTACGAGACGAACTGCGCATCTCGCTTGCTGGATAACCGTGGAACTGAATATCCAGGTTCGATGCTTGAACGAGGTGCAAAAAGTGTGTCATTCCGAGCCGCAGCGAGGAATCTCGTTTTTGGTCTCGCGCGAGGCCTACGCCGAGGTCCCTCCTGCGGTCGGGACGACACAACGTACGCGGGTGCTTTGATCGGCCGCGAAGGACACCGGGAACACGCCTGTTCCAGGCGCGGTGCTCCTTCTATGACCGGCGGCGGGACATCTCCCTCCAGCGGCGGGAGAGTTCGAGGCGTTGCGGTTTGCCGGACGCCGTTCTGGGAAGTTCTCCTGACGTCAGGAACCAGATGCGCCGCGGCACCTTCTGGATCGCCATACGGTCCAGCATCCAGCTGCGCAGGTGTCGCGCGGCCACGGTCGAACCGGGTTTCAGCACCACGGCGAGCGCGATATCTTCTCCCAGATGTTCGTCAGGAATGGCAAAGGCCGCTGCCTCGGCAACGCCGGGGTGGGCGGTGACGATCTGATCCACTTCAACCGGCGAAATCTTGGTCCCGCCGCGATTGATCAGTTCCTTGATCCGTCCAGTCAGGAAAAGAAAGCCATCGTCATCGAGGTAACCGGCATCGCCGGTGCGAAACCACCCTCCGGGGGCGAACGCTGTCGCGTTGGCGGCGACGTCATCCACGTAACGATCGATCACCTTGACACTTCGTACCCAGATCTCACCTGTCGTTCCGGATGCGACATCTTCGCCTCGCTCATCCACGATGCGCAAATCCATGAGCGGCTTGCCAACGGAACCTCGCCGTCGCATCTCAGGGTGGGCAAAGTTGCTCGCGATGAAACCGGTCTCAATCGAACTGTAGCTCGGAAGGACTGGCGCGCCCAACCAGCGTTCGAGCGTATCGCATACCTCCGGCGAGATCGCGGCCGCGGTCACTCGCACGAAACGCAGGCTTGGCGTTGCAAGGTGGTTGGGGGGTACCTCACTTGTCGCCAGCAACTCGAGAAAACCGGCCGACGCATGCATCCACGTCGGCCGCTCGCGTTCAATCGTGCTCCAGATTTCGGCGGGTGCCCGATGCTTCGGGAAGATGGTGCAAGCGCCGGCCACGATGCCGTGCGATAGCCCAGCGCGGCCGAGCGCGAGTGAGAGTGGTGCAACGGAAAGCGCGCGGTCGTCAGGTGAAATGCCGAACGTCCGACGATGTTGAATTCCACTTCTGACCACGTGCCGGTGCGTACGAAAAATCAGTTTTGCTCTGCCGGTTGTTCCTGACGTATGACTGACGACGGCCGGATCGTCGGGTCGAGCGCCTGGATGCGCGGCCAAGTGTGCACGGTCTTCTGCCGCTTGTGATCGATCACCTTCAATCCCCGCGGCGCTGAAAACCTGCACTCCGGCACGATCAAAGAGTTCTTGCAGTTCCTGACGCAACGGACCATCGGTGATCGCCGCCCGCGCGCTCGTGCGTTCAATGAGCGACGCAATCTCCGGTGTGGGCGTGTCAGCATCGATGGTGAATCCGATGGCAGCCGACGCGGTTCCCAGCAGCCAGATGGCCTGATCGAGTTCATTCGCGAGCATGATCAACACGACATTGTCTTGCTCGATGCCATGGGCGCACAGCCGCGCCGCAATTCGATGGGTGCGCTGCCGGAGTTCCTGATACGTAACCGGAGTGCCGCCCACATCCTTGATGGCGGGCGCATTCGGCGAGTATTCCGCCCAAAAGGCCAGGACCGCAGGGATGGTCGCGACGTCGTCGGGGAGGTGACCCGTCTCAGTCTCCATGCCCGATCCGACATCCCCAGCCACCGCTGTCTTACTCCGGGACAACCCGCGCCTCGGAACGCTCGATCCACGCACGCACGCGATCCGCGATCATCGGTTCACGATTGATGTAGAGGTTGTGGGCGCCCGGCGTCGACCCCGGCATAACCACCGTCGTTACCAAGCCGAGTGCCACTTGACGCCACCCGGCAGAACGGTCCGCCGCGTGCCAGGTCTCGGTCATGAGCAGGGTGAGATCGACCGGAAGTGGACTCGGCGCGTAGTAAGGCATCATGCGTCGTCCGCGCCGCGGGGATTGGCTGGCAAAGTCGGGGGCGAGCGCTGACTCATAGAGCAGAACACCCGCGATTTCTTCACCGCAATTAGCCAACTGCGTTGCCACTTCCCAGGCCAAGGCTCCGCCGCTGCAAATGCCATAGATGAGGAAGGGACCGGCACGCTGGAGATTCCGCATTTGCTGCACATAGAGCGCGGCCGTGGCGGAGATCCAGTCCGGGCGACGAAGATCGAGTTGGGGAGGATCCCGCTGAAATCCGTAGAACGGCCGCTGGTCACCCACGAGTGCCGCGACTTTGGCATCGCGCTTCAAGGTCCAAACGCCCCCGACGCCGCCGGGCACGAGCCAGACAGGCGCTAATGTTCCCTTGGGCTGGAGAGGTACGAGCCACTCGGGAGTTACTGGCGTGATTCCCGGGAATGTTCGGGAACGAGATGTCCGCCTCGTTTGCTTTTCGAGAATGAGGTCTGCCATTTCCGCGGGCGTCGGCGCCTCGAAGATCGCCCGCAGCGGCAAGTCGATACCGATCTTTGCTCCCAGCATCGCAACCGCGTTGCCAGCGATGAGCGAGTTCCCGCCGATATCGAAGAAATCGTCAGTCGGTTCTGCGCGCGCGACTCCCAATGCCGCTTCCCAGGTTTGTTGAATGATCGCGATGAGCGGGGCCGGTGCCGCGTCGAATGCACCAGCGTCCTGGACAGCCGTCACCGCCTCCGCGTCGAATGGGGTGAAGCCGGATGTCGGATCGCGCATGTCGATTGCAGTTCCTAGTCCGCGGGGCGGAATTTCACCGAAAAGCCCGCGATGGATCCGGAAAATGCTAGCGGGGAGCGGCCGCCTCGAGGAGACCGAGATAGGCGGACAAGGACTCTTCGCCGGTTATTGCCCTCACGACCGTTTCGTCCAAACGTCCGGAAAAAGGAGCCAACCCGTCCTGAATCTCAGGTGGGGTATCGCCGATCACGGCAGTTCCTTTCGCTGGCGTGCCCATTCGCGAGAAGTTCGCGGCGTACGCGGGATAACTGGCGTACCGCCCTGCCTCGGCTAGAAACACATCGTGCGATCCGGGTCCAAACGCCGTTCGCACGTAGCCCAGGATCAACGGCCGGGGCCGACCCGCCTCCCGCGCCGCGTCATCGACGATCTTCGCCGACGGAATGACGTAGTCTGCCGTCAACCAGTTGAGGAGCACTCCGTCAGCCACTGCGCCGGCCACGGCGCACATCTTTGGCCCGAGCGCGCCAACGACAACGAGGGCATCCACCAACTCACTGAGCGCGGCGGCTCCATCTTTCGTCCTCGCGACGCCGCCTGGAGCGCTTCCTGAGCCGACACCGAGGGTCAGCCGTTCTGTCGGCAAGCCGAATTCGCTCACCCGTCGCGCGATCAGGTCAGCGGGCTGCCGATCGAGGGGGATCACCCCTACTCCCAGCCGAATCGAGGTGGTCGCGTCGGCGGCAATGCGCAAAGCCGCCAGTCCATCGCCGTTCGGGGTATCGTTGACCCAGAAGGTGTGGAAGCCGGCCCGCTCCGCGGCGGGGGCAAGTTCCCGAATGAAGTCGTGTGGCAGCGCGCCCGCCACCCCAAAGCCCCGCCAACCGGCACGCGCCTTCTGCTGTTCCACGGTCATGGAATCGCTCCAATTGTTGTCGTGCCCGGAACGCAATGCCCTGGAAACGACGCCTTCGCGGCGTTCATCGCAGAGTCCGTTTTGTCCGTTCGGCGGCAAGCGCCGTCGCTATGCTCACGAGAAGAACTCGGCCCTGAGGATAATCCAGGCGCTCGGTAAGGTCAGCAACAACGTCAAAAGCATCACGATGGCGAAAGTAACCCTCTCCCGCCGGTAGCCCTCCTTGGTGAAGTCGATCGAGATCACGCGAATTCCGTTGAGAATGTGATAGACGACGGCGCCAACGAGCATGATCTCCATTGGAACAAGGAACGGCTGCGAATAGAACGCGACCGATTCGTCGTAGAGTTGTTGGCCGAGTCCGATGAGCGAGATATCGATGATGTGGACGAGCAGGAAGAAGAGAACGCCGATACCGGTGGCGCGGTGCAGCGCCCACGCGTATTGACCGGGACCGCCACTGTAGATCGGCACTTGTCCACTGATGAGCGACCGAATGATCCACAGCGCAAGGAGCACAACCGCAACGTACGTCACGACGGCAAAGGCGTACAGAGAAATGCCGATGGTCTGGGCAATCCACATCGCGTCAGCGAGCGGCCCCTGATTGGCGGCGGCTGCCGCGGCATCGAAGGTAAAGATCGTCACCGTGCCCAACGCGAGGAACACAAAACCGAGGGCCCACATCAGGGCGAAGCCGACTGTTCGCGCCGCGGGCGACCGCAAGTAATCCTGGATCGAATAGCGCAGGCCGAGAACGCCGTGCCACAGGGCGGTCATGAGAAGCAGCCAGTCGAATGTTCGCCAGTAAGGATTCGACCAGCGCTGGGCCACGAAATCGAAGACCGTCTCGGCGGGGATATTCAGGTAGTGGGTGATGAAAAGGTGGCCACCGGCGAGAACGATGAGGAGCACCCCAGAAACGCGCATGAAGTACCAGATCAACCGATCGGCGCCGGGAATGGTGATGCCACTCGCCTCCACCGGCCGGCTCTCCGTTAGCGCTGCCACCCACTCACCCTTTCGTCTTTTCGCCCCCGGGGGTTGCGACCCATCCGCTGTTACCGGTAATTGTACGATTCAGTCATCCCCTCTCCTCGGGCGAAGCATCCTCCCCGTTCCGCTCCCGGTGCCAGGAACCAGATCGGCCGCCTTGCTTGCGTTCGAGCCGAATCTGCCCGATCGTCATGCCCCGGTCGACCGCTTTCACCATGTCGTAGATGGTCAGTGCCGCAGCGGAAACGGCAGTCAGGGCCTCCATCTCCACCCCGGTCCGGCCACGCGTGGCCACGGTTGCTTCGATCAGAATCCGATCCGATTTGACTTCGAACGCCACATCGATTCTCGTCAACATCAGCGGGTGGCACATCGGGATGAGTTCTGACGTACGTTTGGCGCCCATGATCGCCGCGACCTGGGCCACGGCAAGGACATCGCCCTTTGCCGCTTTTCCTTCCCGGACCAGCCGCACCGTGTCGGGCGCCATCATCACCTCGCCCGAGGCAACGGCGATCCGTTCGGTCTCCGCTTTCGCCCCGACATCGACCATGCGCGCCCGTCCCGCTCGGTCGAAATGGGTCAAGCCGGTTACATTCCCCTCGTCTGCTTCGTCAAAAGCCATCGCCAATCCACATTGCTCGCGCTCGCCTCGTCCGGCACACATCGTTCATTCTTGGCAAGATACGCGAAACGCGTGAACTCCGAGGAGGACAGAATCGATGAATTCAGCAGGTGAAGCGGCCCTTGGCCGCGTACTCGCAGCGATCGATGCCCGATCCGACGAGATCATCGAATTCGCCGCGGCGCTGATCCGCCAGCCATCGGTCAACCCGGACCTCGAACCGAACGACGACGCGGAGCGGCCCGCCCAGTCCTGGTTGCGCGACCGTTACCAAGAATCGGGGGCGTTCGACACCGTCGATTACTGGGAAGTGGCCTCAAATCGGCCAAATGTCGTCGCCGTGAAAAAGGGCCGCGGCGGTGGGCGTTCGCTGACCTGGTCGGCTCACACCGATGTCGTGCCGGTGACGCCCGAACAGGCGGACCAGTGGAGCGGGGCCGGGCCCTTCTCCGGGGAAGTCCGCGACGGCAGACTCTGGGGCCGCGGCGCATCGGATATGAAGGGCGCGATCGCCGCGTACAGCATGGCGGCGCGGATTCTGCATGACGAGGGCATCCGGTTGCAGGGCGATCTGCTGCTGAGTCAGGCCTGCGGCGAAGAATCCGGGCGCCGCGACATCGGCTGCAACACGGTGCTCGAACGCGGCTATCGTTCTGACCTCGCGATCTTCCCGGAGCCTTCGAACTTCCGCATTTATCCGACCGCGAAAGGTGAACTCTATTTCCGGCTCACGGTACCGGGCAAATCGACCCATATCTGCAATCGCAACCTGGTCGCCCAGGCGCTTCCCTTTGGCGTCGAGCGCCCCGGGGTGAGCGCCATCGATAACATGCTCAAGTACCAGATTGCGTTCCTCGAACTCGAGCGGCAGTGGTATCTCTGGCGAACCAGCCCGACCGTCACTTCCGGCGGCATGTACATCAACATCAACACAATGCAAGCCGGCACGTCGTTGACCTCGATTCCGGATTCCGCCGATGCGACCGGCTCTCTCCTCTTCTATCCGGAACTGACTGCCGCTGAAGTCATGGACGAAATCCGGGAGACCGTCGACCGCGTCACCGCGAGTGATTACTGGCTGCGCGATCATCCTCCGATCCTCGATCTGCCGCTGGATGCCTCGTCCACCGCGCCATGGGTGAAGGAGCCGGTGAACATGCCGTACGACCACCCTGGAGTCGAGACGATCGCGGCGGCACTGCGCACGGTCTCTGGTCGAGACGCCGCAATCGAGACGTCGCCGTTCGTCTGCGACGCGAATTTCTGGTTCCCGCTCGGCCAACCGTCGCTGATCTTCGGCCTCGGCGATCCGGGGTGGGGCATCCACGGCACCAACGAAAATCTCCCCGTCGCTGACCTCATCGAGGCCACCAAACTCTTCGCCGCCATCACCATCGACTGGTGCGGGCTTGCTGGATCAGACCAGTAGGAGCGTTGGCCCGATCTTTCCGAGTCGCGCCGAAGTGCCCGGTTGCTTGCGAACAAGTGTTCGCTTTGTATACTCCCTTGAGATGCACCCTCCCCGCGACCGCGGTCGATCGTAATTCGGGAGCACAGGACAATGGGCGAGCGAAACCAGAGCATGAATTCCTCTGAACTTCCTGACAGTGGGCCGAGGAGCAGCGAGACCGAGCGATCGACGAGCGAGGCTTCCCGTACCGGGAGTGAGTTCGATCCGACTCCCTATCTGCGGCAATTGCGTGGTCGCGGCGGTGGTTCCGAATACCTCGATGTCAAATGGCGCCTGCTCTGGTTGCGGAAAGAACATCCCGACGCCAGGATCATTACCGAACTGGTCAAATTCGAGCCGCAAATGGCGATCTTCAAGGCCACAGTCTCGCTGCCAAGCGGCGGCGAGGCCACTGGTTACGGCAGTGAGACGGCGGGAGATTTCGCCGATTTCATCGAAAAGGCGGAGACGAAGGCGATCGGCCGCGCCCTGAATGCGCTCGGGTACGGCGCGCAATTCAGCGAGCGTGCAGACGACGCTTCCGAGGTTTCTCCTCCAGAGGCGGCTTCGCCTCGTCCTCTCTCATTACCGCCGCGCCAGGCAGCGCCGGCGCCAGCCGCCGCGACGATGCCAGCCCCCGCACCGGCGTCCGTCGCCGCGCCGGCGAAATCTCCGCGCCCGCCGGAATCCGCGGCCAAGGCGACACCTGCCGCGGAGAAGGATGCCGACCTCGCCGACTACTCCTGGAGCGCGTTCTGGCCCTGGGCGCGAGAGCGGGGTCTGAACGGGCCGCGCGAAGTGGAGATTCTGATCGGACAGGCGGTGGCGGGCCTCTCACCAGCAGAACTCCGCGACCTCATCATCGCCGCCGATTCGCAGCGCTAACGATCGACCGGCGGAACATCGCTCCTCGGTAGCGATCGGGTACTATGCCAGGGTGGTCGTCATCCGTCCACTCGCGCACCGGCCGATTCGGCCTCGCGGAATGCTCATGGTTTGAGCGCGAGACATCCAAAGCGACATGCCTTTCTCGATTCTCGCGGTCACTGACGAAACCGATCCCCGTATCCACAGCCATAGCCTGCGGGAGCGAATGGGTGACGTATCGTTCGTGGTCAGTTGCGGTGATTTGCCGGCCAGTTATCTCGAGTTTCTGGCCGATGCGCTCAACCGACCCGTCTACTATGTCCTTGGCAATCACGCGGAAGAACTGACCCGGCGCTGTTCCGAAGCCGGGAAGCGAGAGCCGAGCGGCGCCATCGACCTCAGCGGCAAGGTCATTCAGGATCCCGCCACCGGCATCATCCTGGCGGGCTTTCCCGGCTGTCCCCGCTACCACGAGAACGATCCCGCCCAATACAGCGAGCGGGAAATCGGCTTGATGGCCGCCCGGATGACTCCAAGACTGCAATGGAACCGTTTTCGCCAGGGCCGGGCCGTCGACTTGCTGGTGACTCACGCGCCGCCGCGCGGCGTGAACGACCGCGACGATCCCGCCCACCGGGGATTCCGCTCTCTTCGCGGATTCCTCGAACGCTGGCAACCCCGCTATCACCTCCACGGTCATATCCATCTCTATGATCGGTCTCAACCCTTCCAGCAACAGTTTGGATCGACCGAGGTGATCAACGTGTTTCCATTCAAGGTGCTCCAGATCGAGCCCGGACCCCGCTCTGGTTCCTCCCGGGAAGGAGGCTCGCCGTGAGCCGACCGTTCGAACAGGAGGTTCGTAGCGACTTCGACCGGGCGCGAACCCATGCCTTTCTCACCGATCTCCGCGCGTTGTTCGCCCGCCGCCGCAACGACCTCGTGTCCTTTCATGAAGTTCGCCGCCGGGTCGCTCCCGAGTCCGAGAGTTACCGGGGGATGCAATCGGTGCGGCTCGATCAGATCGTTGGCAGCGTCGACCGCTTCCAGGACTTCAACCGGGAATACTTGCCCCGCCAGAAATTCACCGCCGGCCGCTGGCAAAACGTCGACCGCTCGTACTACCAGGACGTGCAATTACCGCCGGTCCAGCTCTACAAGGTTGGCGACGTCTACTTCGTCAAGGATGGCAACCACCGGGTCAGCGTGGCGCGGGAGCGCGGCCAGGAGTATATCGACGCCGAGGTCATCGAAGGGCACATCAGAGCTCCGCTGTATCCCGAAATGTCGCCGAACGAGTTGTTGTTGCAAGCGGAGTATGCCGAGTTCCTGCGCCGATCCGATCTCGATCGGTCGCGACCCGATCATGACATACGGCCCTCGGCCCTCGGTCGATACGACGAAATCTGGTCACAGATCGAAGGTCACCGCGACTGGCTCTCGGCAATTCGCCACGCATGGGTACCCGATCAGGACGCGGCTTCCGATTGGTTCGACTACATCTACTGTCCGATCATCGAGGTAGCACGGCGGCAGGGACTGACCGAGCGGTTTCCGGACCGCACCGAGGCCGACGTTTATCTCTGGGTGATGCGGCACCGCCGGGATATCGAGCAGGATCTCGGGCACGACATCGGTCCTGCTCCGGCCGCCGAAGACTACGCCGAAGCCACCTCCCAACCTGCCGCGTTTCACTTCGTCGGCGAAGCGTTGCGCGGATTGCGTTCTCTCCCTGAGCGAATCAGCCTGCGCCGGGACTGAAACGTTCGCGCCGCTACCCATGAGGGACAAAAACTCCCTGAAGGTCTTCCGTGATTGTGGACTTCATGGCAGGATGTATCGTGCCATGCGAGGCCTTCGGCAAAGGTCCGGACGCAACGAGGAGGGGAAGGCGTGAAAGACCTGATCGACGGATTCAAGGCATTCATTCTGCGTGGCAACGTGCTCGATCTGGCCGTTGCGGTGGTCATCGGCGCTGCGTTCACGCAGATCGTCAACTCGCTCGTCGAAAACATCATCACACCGATCTTGGCTGCGATAGGCGGAGCACCCGATTTTTCAGCGCTCACCTTCACGATTCGCGGCAGCGTGTTTCGCTACGGCTTGTTTATCAACTCGCTCATCTCGTTCCTGATCATCGCGCTAGTCCTCTATTTCCTGATTGTGCGGCCGATGAACTTGCTGATGGCGAAAGTTGCGCCCAAGAAAGAAGAGACCAAGGCGGCAATTTGCCCACAATGCTTCAGCGAGATTTCGCCCGACGCGATGCGCTGCCCGAATTGCACCTCATGGCTGCGGGGACCGAACGCGCCAGTTACGTAGGCTGGCCGAAGCGTCTTCCTCCTCTGACCGTTCGATCGAATCCGCCGAGGCCGAGACCCCTTCACACCGTGAGTTGGATCGGGACCTGTCTGATCGTGTCCGGATGTGCTCCGTCGCGCGTCAGTCTCACACCCGCCATTCCAATTCAAACCCATCGATCACAGGCGCGGACTGGCGATCTCGGTCGCGGAGCCCACGGCCCACTGGGCACAAATGCCCCGTGATATCGGCGAAACACCTTTTCGACTCGGTTGTTTGATTTATGTCACCCTGCTACACTCCAGTAAGCACTCTTGACCCGAGAGTGCTAATATTGCATCGGGAGTTGAGCAGTGGTCGATGGCGCAAACCAATTGAACAGCGGAACCGGCTGGAATGACCCGCCGCTGAGCGAGCGGCAGCGGCAGATTCTGCGCTTCATCGTGCGCGAGTACGTCGCCTCCGGACGGCCGGTAGGATCGAAGACACTCTTCGCATCGGCGGACATTGGTGTTTCGCCAGCGACGATCCGAAACGAAATGGCGACGCTGGAGGACCTCGGGTATCTCGAGCACCTTCACACGTCTGGGGGTCGCATCCCGACGGATCGCGGCTATCGCTATTTTGTCGGGCACCTCATGGGCGATGTCGAACTGCCGTCTAGCGAGCAATTGACCATCCTGCATCAGTTCCGGCAGATCGAGTTGCACCTGGAGGAGTGGATTGAACTCGCTGCGGCGACCCTGGCTCGCGCAGCTGGCAATGTTTCGCTCGTCTCGGCACCCGTGACCTCCGTTCCCCGCTTACGGCATATCGAACTCGTTTCGCTGCAACCACGTCTTGGACTGATCATTCTGGTGACGACCGATGGTGCGGTCCGGCAGGCAATGGCGCACTGGCCGGAAGACGCCGATCAGGAGACCCTTTCGCCACTTGCCGATTCTCTCGCGAGCGCGTTGCGCGGTCTCTCCGGGGATGAAATCTCCGCCCGTCTCCCCGGTTCTCACGGCATTGTCCGCGCGACGCTGGAACAGATCGCCAACGCCTTGCGTCAATTGCCAGGAGCCGGCTCGGGTGCGGTTCGCCATTCCGGCCTGGAGCATGTCCTCGGGCAACCGGAGTTCAGCGACGCGGCCGAGGCACAGGGTCTGCTGTCTCTACTCGGTGGCGGTGCGATCCTGAGCATGATGTGGCCACGACTTGAAGACCATGATGACGTGCAGGTCTTTATTGGCAATGAGAACCCCACGGACGAGCTGCGCCGGTTTGGCCTCGTGATCTCCACATATGGCGTCGATGGACACGTCCTCGGCGTTCTCGGCGTCGTGGGGCCCACGCGGATGGCCTACGATCGGTCGATTTCCTCGGTTCGCTACATGGCTCGGCTGATGAGCGACCTGATGGCGGATCTCCACGGCGCCTGATCCGAAGGTCCAGGAGGCGATTATGCACGGGTATGACGATCGATTCTCCCGACGGCCACGGCGCGGTTATCCGCGGCCCGGGGGATCCCCGACTGGGGGTGGGAGTAAGCAGATGACAGAGGCGGAGGAGCGCGGGACCGCGGCCGAACCGGATGGCGCGGGACCGCCCGAAGCAGAATCGGACGCGTCCTTGACGGCGACCATCGAGGCACTGACGACCGAACGTGACAAGTATCTCGATCAGTTACAGCGCACAGCCGCGGAGTATGCGAATTACCGGCGCCGGACCGAGTCGGAACGCTCGCAGCAGCGTTTGCAGGCGAACGAGACGCTGCTGCGCGAGATCCTCCCGGTCCTGGATGACATGCAGCGAGGGTTGAACGCGCTACCGGAAAGTGAACGTGATTCCCCGCTCGCCAGTGGCTTCCGCTCGGTGGAGCAGAAGTTTCTGACGGCGCTGCGCAAGCAAGGGGTCACCCCGATCGAGGCGCTCGGGCTGCCGTTTGACCCCGCGGTTCATGAGGCGGTCGAATTGGATCCTGCTGGCGGAGACACGGTCGTCGCGGTCTATGCCCCCGGGTATCGTCTCGGTGAGAACACCCTGCGGCCCGCGATGGTGAAAGTGGGCCCCGGTGCATAACGAATCAGGAAAGGAAACGTACTAGTCGGCAGAAAGGGAATGAAGGATCTCGACTGCCATAGAACGAGCAACAGGTATTTCGTGAGGGCGAAGAAGGAGCACCATTACGATGGCACGAACAATCGGAATTGACCTCGGAACCACAAACTCGGTCATGGCCACCATTGAAGGTGGCGAGCCAACCGTGATCCCGAACGCAGAGGGCGAGCGTCTCACCCCGTCCGTTGTCGCGGTCACGCCGAGCGGCGAGCGTCTGGTCGGTCGGTTTGCGCGGCGCCAGGCGGTCACAAACCCGGAGAATACGGTCTACTCGATCAAGCGTTTCGTTGGCCGCAAGTTCGATGATCCGAGTGTGCAGCGCGACAAGGCGCTCGTTCCCTATCAACTACGCGCCGCCAAGAATGGCGACGTCGAGGTCAAGATGGGCGATCGCTGGTACAGCCCGCAGGAAATCTCGGCGATGATCCTGCAGAAACTGAAGACCGATGCCGAGGCGTATCTCGGTGAGAAGGTCGACAAAGCCGTCATCACCGTCCCGGCATACTTCGACAATGCCCAGCGTGATGCCACCAAGGACGCTGGCCGCATCGCCGGTCTCGAGGTTTTGCGCATCATCAACGAGCCGACCGCGTCGTCACTCGCATACGGTCTGGAGAAGAAGGCGGACGAGCAGATCTCCGTCTACGACCTCGGCGGCGGCACCTACGATATCTCCGTCCTCAACCTCGCGGACGGCGTCTTCCAGGTGCAATCGACCAACGGCGATACCCACCTCGGTGGCGACGACTTCGACCAGGTGGTCATCGACTATCTCGCCGATGAGTTCAAGAAGCAGGAGGGCATCGATCTTCGCAAGGACCGCATGGCGCTGCAGCGCCTGAAGGAAGCAGCGGAGAAGGCGAAGATCGAACTCTCCTCGCTGGAGCAGACCGACGTCAACCTTCCGTTCATTACCGCGGATGCCAGCGGTCCGAAGCACCTCAACCTGACCCTGACCCGCTCGAAACTGGAACAGTTGACGCAACCGCTGGTTGACCGCACCGTGCCGCCGATGGATGCGGCGCTCAAGGATGCCGGCGTCGGCAAGGGGGACATCGACGAGGTGATCCTGGTCGGTGGCCAGACACGCATGCCGGCAGTGCAGCGCAAGGTGCAAAGCTTCTTCGGTAAGGAGCCGCACAAGGGCATCAATCCGGATGAAGTCGTGGCGCTCGGCGCGGCGATCCAGGGCGGCGTGCTTGGTGGCGACGTCAAGGACATTCTCCTTCTCGACGTCACGCCGCTGACCTTGTCGATCGAAACGCTGGGTGGGGTGGCGACGCCCCTCATCGAGCGCAATACGACGATCCCGACCCGCAAGAGTCAGACGTTCACGACGGCGTCCGATAGCCAGCCACAGGTCGAAATCAACGTCCTGCAGGGCGAGCGCCCAATGGCCTCGGACAACAAGAGCCTCGGCAAGTTCATCCTCGATGGACTTCCGCCGGCCCCTCGCGGCGTGCCGAAGATCGACGTCACGTTCGATATCGATGCCAACGGCATCCTGAACGTCACGGCGAAGGATCAGGCGACAGGGAAGGAGCAGAAGATCACGATCACCGGCTCCTCCGGCCTGTCCGAGAATGAAGTGCAGCGCATGGTCCAGGAAGCGGAAACGCATGCCGAAGAGGACCGGAAGCGGCGTGAGGCAATCTCGCTCCGCAACGATGCCGAGGCCATGACCCTGCAGGCGGAAAACACACTGCGCGACTACGGCGACCGCATTCCGTCCGATCTGAAGATGGATTTGGATGGCAAGGTTCAGGCGGTCAAGGACATCCTGGAGAAGGACCCGCAGAACGCTGACCGCCTCCGCCCGGCCTACGAGGAAATGGTTCAAACCCTCACCCGCGTCGGTTCGTCCATGTACGAGCAGACCGCGCCCGGGGCTGATATGGGCGCCGATGGCGCCGGCCCCGAATCACCGCGTTCCGGTGACGACGAGACGGTCGACGCCGAGTTCCGCGAAGTCGGCGGCCAGGGCTGACCGGCACCGAGCGACTCGAAACCAGAGCAGCGGGCGACCAAGGGGCGCCCGCTGCTCTTCGACTTTGGAATCTTCACGGCAACGTCTGCCTTAACGCTGCCCCGCGCGGCCGCGATTGCATCTCCACGCCGCGTGCAGGTCAGCGCCGACAGGAAGCAGCTACTGTGCTACGAAGACGAGGTTGCGCGGCGAAGCGAAAGCACGTGACAGGGGTACTCCTCCCGAGCTAGCCGATGGAGGTTTGCTCGCGGGTCGCAGTCAAGGATGGCGGTGAACCTACCGGCGGCGCGGCTATCGGCAAGTGAGTGCGGAACGCCTGCACCCGCGGAATGTACGCATCCGTTACATAGACCATTCCGCCGCGGCCCAGGGCGAGCCCGACCGGTAAGCGAAATTCGCCATCTTCGTCACCCCGACTGCCCCAGGCGCCGAGGGACGTACCATCCATCGTCAGCACCTGGACGCGATATCCGCTGTCGGCCACGAAGACCCGATCCTGCGCATCGATCGCCAGGGTTTGCGGCCCGATCAGGACGCCTTTCCCTAGTGATTGGTCATCCCAGACGATCCCCGGCTCGCCCGTGGGCGAGAACTGCACGATCTGGTTGCGGCCAGCATCGGCGACCCAGACGTTGCCGGCGTGATCGATGGCAAGTCCGGTAGGCGAGGTAAGCTCGCCTGGTCCGGCCCCGCGCCGCCCCCACGTCGACAGCCACTTCCCATCATTGTCGAAGACCTCGAGGTTGCCGCTACCCGCATCGAGCGCGATAACCCGGCCTTGGGGATCGATCGCGAGGGCGCACAGGTCAAGGAACGCGCCGTCGCTGGCGCCTTCGCTCCCGAACGCGGCGATAAACGTCCGGTCCGGACCGAATTTCTGGATGCGGTAGTTGCCGGCATCGGCGACGAAGATGTTGCCATCGGCGTCGAACGCGACGGCACCGCGAGGATAGCCGTTGACCAGGAAGTTGAATTCACCGGGAGCAACGCCTGGCCCGCCCCAGCTTTCCACATAGGCTCCGTCAGACGTGAAAACCTGGATTTGTTGCCGCGTGGCATCCGATATCCAGAGCGCTCCGTCCGGCGCCGCCGCCGGCAACCCCGTACCAGCCCACGATTTGACTTTCGCAAACGGTTGCGCGGGTCCACCCGCGGTTTGCCAAAGGAACGTGGCGATCGGACCCGAATCGAGGACTTCGGGCGAGGCCGCTGCTTCCCCGAACACCGGGATAGCCTCCGACCGCGGATCCTTTCCACTACCGCGGCCGATTCTGGAAGCGACGATGGTACCGATCAGAACCAGTACGACGAGTGCCGCGGTCGCCAGATGCGACCGCATTCCAGAGCCGCGGGGACGCGGCTCCATGTGGTCGTCCCCTGACGACAAGAACGGCAAGCGGCGTTTCGCATGGGAATGTGACACACCGTTGGGTGGAAATTCGAGAGGAGCAAGTGGTGCGGCGGTCTTCATCAGGTCCCCCAGCAAAGTGCGAATGAAGGTCGGATCGGGGATCGGTTCGGGTTCAGATGCGGCGAGATCGTGAAAACTCCGGAGCGCGTGAGCCATGCCAGGATCGAGATCACCAGGTGAGGGCTTCCTCATCGAAATCGCGTCCCAGTGTCGAGCGAGCCGTTCCTCGTCATCGGCCCATTTGTTCGGTCGCTTGCTGGCCGTATCGTCAGACACCGCTCGCCTCCTTGCGGGGAGCGTCGTAATCGAGCAACGCCTGGAGCCGCTTTACGGCCCGAAACTGCGTCGCGCGAACCGCGCCCTGGTTGCGCCCGAGAGCCACGGCGATTTCTTCAGTCGTCAGCCCTGCCAGCCGCAGCTCGATCACCCGGCGTTGATCGGGAGCCAGTTGGCGCAGCAATTGCTCGACCTTGCGGCGCTCCTCCAAAGAGAGGGCGGTGGGTTCGGGACCGGGCGCCGCATCTGGTTGGTCGGTGACGTGGTCGATGGAGAGAGCCGGCCGGGCCCCGCGCTGAACATCAACGACGACGTTGTGGGCGATCGCGAACAGCCAGGCCCGGAACGAGGGTCCTTGCGCCCGGTAGTGCGCCAAGCCCGCCAGCGCCTTGGTGAAGACGAGGCTGGCAGCATCCTCGGCGGCCTCCTTCGTGCCGAGACGGCGATAACAGTAGCGGTAGATGGGCGTGACGTAGCGGAGATAGAGATCGCCAAACGCCCGCGGGTCGCGCTGGGCGGCGAGGACGAGCGCGCCGTCCTCGTCGCCGCTCCCACTGTCCGCTCCCGGTGGAGAGTGACGCGCCACCGCTGACAAAGCCGCCATTCGGGTACCCGATCCGCATCTGTGCGACATCGGCGGTCACAACCGCTCAACCTTGTATACGGGAACCAGGCGAAACTGTTATGGCCGATGCCAAGGTTTGCCGGGCCGCAAAGCAATGTCCGGTAATCGTGCAGTCATGACAGTTGATGAGAGCACGGCGAGGCTGACCGGGCGGGTTGACCTCGCCACCGCCCCTCCCAATGCAGTCATTGCCCGTGTCGACGGACTGACTCTCGAGGAAGTCCAAGCGACATCACTGGCTCCGTGTCCGCTCAGAGTGAACGTGAATTGCCCTGCGCCTGCTTCCGCTGCCCCAGGGATGCGATGAGCGTTCCGTCTTCGCCAAAGATGGGGAATCGGTTGTGCTGGCAGTAGCTCACCGATAGCCGCTTGACCTGATCGACATTGATCAACGTCGGCTAAACAATCGGAGATCCGTCGCCTTGCCAAGTCTGTGATCCGTAGACGGCGGGAGTGCTGAACGCCGGGTCAGAACCAGCCGGCCGCGGAAGGTGCAACGCGAGCTTGTAAACGCGGTCGCCGGTGTTATCGCTGACGTATAGGTTGCCTTGCTTGTCGAGCGCCAACCGCGTGTAGCCGCCGCTCAGACCAACGGCGTCGCTCCAACTACCGAGAAATTCGCCCGCGGGCGAAAATGCCTGGACGCGCACGCCGCTGGAGCCGACATCTCCGACGAGGAGCCGTCCCTCCTCATCGATGACGATGTCGTTTGGGCTGGAGAACCGGCCATCGCTCACACCGTATCCACCGTATGCTGCGAGAATCGTTCCATCCGGCGCGAAGGCCTGGAGGCGATGGTTACTCGTGTCAGCGACCCAGATGGTGCCGTCCGCGGCGAGAGCCGTCGCCCCGCCGAGCGGGAAGTACAACTGCCCCTCGCCGACGCCGCGTTCGCCAATGGTGCGGACGTAGGAACCATCACTATCGAAGACCTGGATATGGGCCTGCTCGCTATCGACCACATAGACCAGACCGTTCTCGGCAACGGAGACGTGGATCGGCGTGTTCAGCGCGCCGTCGCTCCCGTCGCTCGCGCCCCAAGCCGCGACGAACGCCCGCTCTGGCGTGAACTTCTGAACACGATGATTGAAGGTATCGGCGACGTAGATATTGCCTGTGGCGTCGAAGGCGACCGCACCGCTGGTCACCTGGACGACCGGATCCCAGAAGGCGAACTCGCCGGGACCATTCCCTGGACCTCCCCAGCTCTCCACGTAATCGCCGTCGGGCGAGAAGATCTGGAATGCATTCCGCTGCCCATCGACCACCCAGACGTTGCCCGCCGGATCGACCGCGACATCCCCAGGCCGGTAGAGCGGCAAATCGGGCCCGCCATGCCTTTCCCAGACGATATTGGCGAACGTCCCGGCTCTCGCTGATGGAGTCGCCGGCACGGTACCGCCATCGACCAACGGTGGTTTCAGTCGAAATTTCTGAATTCGGTCATCGCCATCGCTGACGTACGCATATCCGTTGCCGTCGAGCACGATGCCTTCCGGGGAGAAGAACTCGCCGGCATGGTCGCCCTCGGCACCCCAGGCAGCGAGAAACGTTCCATCAGCAGCAAATGCACTGATGTGCTGCGCGTGCGGCGCGGAGACGAAGATGCGGCCCGCCCCGTCAATCGCGATCTGGCCCGGGTCGTCGAGGTCCTGCTCGCGCAGTCCGTACTTCCCGAACGACATCAGAAACTGGCCGTCCGGTGAAAACTTCTGAAGGCGATGATTCCCGGAATCGGAGACCCAGACGTTATCGCTCGCGTCGATCCCGACCGCCCCACCCTCAGACAGAAGAAACTGACCCTCGCCGGTGCCGAACTCGCCGATTGTCGTCAGGTAGTTCCCCTGATCGTCGAACACCTGCACATCGCTGCGTCCGTTGTCGAGAACGTAAACTCGGCCTCGGCTATCGACCGCGATACTCGATGGCGAGAGAAACTGCCCGTTCCCCGATCCCTCTCCACCCCATTCGCGGAACAAAGTGCGGTCGGTCCCGTACTTCCGGACACGCAGGTCACGCCCATTTGTCACATACAGATTCCCGGCTTGATCGAACGCAACTGCAATGAATTCGTGCGCTGTTGCGCTCTCGTGCTCGACTTCTGGTGGGCGCCACACTTCACGAAAGTGACCGTCTGGCCCGAAAACTTGAAACTCCATATTCGCGTCGTCGGCGACCCACAGATTGCCATCCGGATCGATCGCGAGAAAGCCGGCACTGCCGAACGGGTGGCCCGGTCCGCCCTCCGTCTCCCACACCCAGGTCGCTGCCGGTTGGTCTCGATGCAGATCGGGTGGACTCGGGGTGTAGTAGATGCGCGGCACGAGCGCCTGGCGGTCCGTCCGCGAGGGTCGGCCAGGTCCAAACGCGTAGAAGATGCCAACCAGGGTGAGCGCCAGCAGGGCCGCCGTCGCCAGATTGGCCGGAAACCAGGCGCCGCGGGTCTTGGTCGCGGGCACGAACCGCGGTTCCTTTGAACTGTTT
>JAXLWU010000028.1:0-65181 GCA_046328335.1 Thermomicrobiales bacterium | reverse complement strand
CCGCGGCATCGAAGTACTGGCCGTTGCCCAGGTGCGCCCACTCGCGGAACTGACGCTTGATCGCTTCATCCGTCACCGCGAAACCGACGATATTGACGTGGACGTCCATGCCCTGGTCCGCCATCGCCGCTAGCGTGGCCGCGGGATCGCCGCCGCAGGTCTCCTCGCCGTCGGTGACCAGCACCACGATGCGCGTACCGGCGGCATCCTGGAGATTGGTGGCGACCTGATCCAGCGAGGCGCCGATCGGGGTTTTCACGCCGTCGATCGCCTGCAAACCGGCGATCAGCCCGGACATCGCACCGGGGTCGAGCGGCTGCAACGGCGCCAGCAGGTTGGTATCGCATGAATCCGGCGTATCGCCAAAGACCCGCAGCGCGAGGGGAGCGCCGGGCGGAATCATCTCGGTGACGAGTTTGCCAAGCAACTCGCGCGCGATGTCGATCCGCCGTTGCCCCTCCAGATCCTGGAGCATGCTGCCGGAGGTATCGAGGATCAGTTCAATCGCCGCGCCGCCGCTCCCTTCGCCTCCGGACGATCCCCGCGTCACCTGAACCGAGCCGGGCGCCGGGGAGAGTTGCAACCGGATCGAGAAGGGGCGCGGGGCATCCGGGGTCGAGGTCAGCCACCATTCCTGCTCCCCGGCGGGGACATCGAAGACGAGGGCGATCGGTTCCGGCGTGCTCGCGGGCAACTCGCTGCCGAAGGGCAGGAAGCGGGGGTCCAGCGAGAACGCGGACCAGGCGATCGTTTCGACTGGATAGGCGGCGCCCTCGGCGTCGGTCAGGGCGAACCAGAGTTGACTGAGGCAGCCTCGCTCATCCGGCGGGCAGATGTCGTACTCGGCGGGACCGCCGCTGGCATTGGTGACCGTCAGGTAAACCACGACGTACTCACCTTGGGGCACGAATGGAGCCGGTTGCGAGGCCAGGTCGATGGTCGCCCGCTCCTCGGCGCGGGTGGCCTCCAGGTCGATTCCGCTCACCGGTACGGTCTGGTTCATCTCCGCCTGCAGCACAGCGACGGTGGGTGTCGCCTCCGGTGCGGCCGCTTCGATGG
This sequence comes from Thermomicrobiales bacterium, assembly GCA_046328335.1. Classification (GTDB taxonomy): domain Bacteria; phylum Chloroflexota; class Chloroflexia; order Thermomicrobiales; family UBA6265; genus JACCXM01. The sequence goes on along the minus strand of JAXLWU010000028.1, from coordinate 64,122 downwards.
GCAGGGTGAATGGCGTGGTGGCCTGATCGGTCGCGCGCAAGACGAGCCGGGAGGCATCCGCCGGGACATCGAAGACGAGCACGATCCGCTCGGTTGCGCCAGGCGGAATCTCCGCGCCAAAGGGAAGGACCTCCGGTGCCGTCTGTTAACAATTCAGCGGATATTATGGGGGTAGCGTCGCGTTTCCGGAGATCGCGTGCAACAGCGCCCGGTTCCATGGGTAATGGGCGGCGCAAGTGGTGACGACCGCGTCCGATTGCGATGGGCGTGGGGATCTCATGCGACATGAGGCGTGACTCAAGGAAGCACGATGTTACTGGCGTACCGGCGGCGCCACCACTCCCAGGGGTCATGCTGAGTCCGCAGGCGAAACATCTCGGCTCTTCGGACCCTATCCTTGCGATCCACCGCGATGCGTCCTTTGTCAGCATGCCCCCTGGGAGTGGTAACAACGTCGCGGCATTGGCGCTACGGCATCGCCATAACGGCTCCTCGCGCCACGGTTGAGAAAGCACCTGCCCATCGAGAATTTGCCATTCACTCGGGTCCTGAATGTCGCGTTCAGCCGCATCTTTACAACGTGGGACATACTCCCGCGGCGCAGGCTCCTTCGGGGCAGACTACGCCGCAACCGCCGCAGTTGAAGGGATCGGACAGCAGATCGACGCAGACGCCACCGCCGCAATCGGTCAGGCCCTCCAGGCACCCCCCGCCGCCACTCGGCGTACAGGCGCCACCCGTGCACGTCATTCCTTCGCCGCAGGCCACGCCACAGGCGCCGCAGTTCGCGGGATCGGAACTGGTATCGACGCAGATGCCGCCGCACCCGGTTAGTCCGGTGACGCAACCGCCACCGCCGCTCGAAACGCAGGCGCCGACGCTGCAAGAGGTCCCCTCGGGGCAGACATTGCCGCAACCACCGCAGTTGGCCGCATCGGCGGACTGATCGACGCAGGCGCCGTTGCACATCACCAGACCGGTAACGCACCCGCCGCCACCCATCGCGCTGCAGACGCCGTTCTGGCAGGTCGTTCCTTCCTCGCAGACGACCCCGCAGGCGCCGCAGTTGAGCGGATCCGTCGGCAGATCGACACAGAGGAACGTGCATTTGGTAAGGGGAGCGCAGGACGGTTCGACACAGACGCCGTTCTCGCAGTTGTAGATTTCCGGGAACGACTGACAGACATTGCCACAGGCGCCGCAATTGTCGGCGTCCGTCAGGGGATCGACGCACACGTCGTTGCAGAGAATCTGGGAACCGCTGCAGGCGTCATCCTGGAAGGCCACGCACTGACCCGCGATGCACATCGGGGTGTCGGTCGGGCAAACCTGGCCGCACGCGCCGCAGTTGAGGGCGTCAGTCTGCAGATCGGCGCAGTAGCCCTCTTCGAGATTGCAGAACGTCTGGCCCTGCTCGCAGCTCTTGCCGAGGTTGTCGGCCTCTTCCTCACTGAGACAGCGGCCATCCTGGCAGGCGGTGCTGGAACATCGGTTGCCACAAGCACCGCAGTCGAAAGGACTGGTGCTGAGGTTTCGGCATTCCGTGACGTAGTCGCAATATGTCTCTCCCGACGGGCACGATGGCGCGTTGGAGGACGTGCTCGTGTCGCTCGTGCCACGACCGCCCTGCTTGCCGCCACCCTGCTGGCCGCCGCTTGATTGCCCACTCGATTGGCCCTGAGCCTGACCCTGACCTTGACCCTGGCCCTGCTTGCCGCGACCGCTACCCTCTGGCCGGGCCTTCGGCGCGGCGGCGCCTGCCGCCTGCTCCTGGCCGCCGCTCTTCTTGCCGCCTTTGCCGCCCTTCCCTGTCTTGCCTGTTGCTCCCTGCGCCGTCTCGCCCGCAGTCACCGCCGCGTGCCAATCGCCCAGATCGCCCGGTTCCGGACCGGTCACTACGCCATCGATCGCGCCCTGGCAGGCGGCGATCTCCTGTTCACCGACGCCGACCACGACCATCGCGACGCGGGGAGCGACCTCGATGCGGGCGTTGAGCGCATACCCGGTGGCCTGACCGACCACGGGGAGTTCCTCCCCGGAATCGAGCACCAACGCGGCATCTTCGAGATTGCCGCTATTGTCGAGTGAGAACCGTAACTCGCCACGCACTTCGCCCGGTCGCTGACCGTCCACGATCACGGCTGGTGCGGTGCTCGGCCCGAGGCGTACCGAGGCCACGAACGCCAGCGTGCAGACTTCACCCGCCGCGGCGCGCGCCGCGGGAACCGCGCGGGGCGCGAAGACGCTCAACAACCCGGCCGCCGCGGCCCCGAGCGTGGTCCGCCGCGATGCTGGCGCGACAAACTGTCTGGCGAGGGAATCGAAGCGATCCGCATCCATGGTGACTCCTTCGCGACTCGTCGCGTGGGTCGCGTCCACATCTCCGGCGAATGGCCGACACGGGCGCTGCCGTCCCGGCCGCCAGACACGAAATCAACCCCTGCCGGCGCCAGGATCCGCCCTGACCAGCGCTGTCCGTATCGTGGATGACAAGACGATCCTACACCACCGTAAAATTACGCATTTCGTGGTGGTCACTTTTCGCTGCATCGGTCACGTCAGGGAACGTCAGGGGGTCACTTCAATAATAATTAGCCACATCGAAATGCCTCGTTCTGCAACCGACCGACTGCTACTCATTACCTAAAGACTTTTTCCCGCGTCACGCAGCACGAGAAAGGGGGCTGCACGAGATAGAGCATCCTGAATCGTCGTCGGATGACCATCTGACCTGCGTGAACGTCGCATTCTGGCGGTCCTTTGTCGGGCGGCACGGTAAGCCGTGGTCAGCGTGCGCGACGACGACGCTGTCTCCGCTTAGGTAGTGTGGGTTCAATGTGAGCCGATCTGATCTCCATTTGGTCGGAATCATGATCCCGTTCACTCTCAATACCAAAGCCGGTGGTTCGCGTCGTCATTGCAATGGTCGACGCTCGGTAGGCTTGGCCGATGAGGTGGTAATCAACGAAGAGGACGTAGGGACCAATCAGGAGCCAGGTAAGTGCCAAGCCAGCACTGATACCTTGTCGCAGGCTAGACTGATGACCGGCAAGAGATTGTCCTAGGACGACGATGCTGATACCCACTCCAAAGAAGACCAAGAAACAGCAAGTGCTGACCAGCAGATATGTCAGATAGTTGCGCCATCCTTTTCTAAAGGTGACAAAGGCTGCCGGCACATCCAAACCAGCAACGAGCGCGCCAGTTGCCGCTAATCGACCTTGAGCTGCCGGGGAGACAGCGAAGTCAATAGCCGAAAACACTCCCGCGAACACGGTAACCAGCAACAACGCGAATCCATCAGACGGAGCGGGGTCACGACGGAGCAAATCGAATACTGTCCGCGGCACCCCCCACAGGACAATCACCACCCAAACATTGAGACCGTCTCGGACAATGCTTCCCGGATCAGCCCAAGAAGGCAGAGGACGATCCTCCCCCTCGATGACGTTGCGAGCAATACGCAAGACGTAACCAAAGAGAGGCACGGAGAGCAGACTCGTAAATACTCCCCAGAACGGACTGGATGCCGCGTTCGCCAGACGCGGGTCCAAGGGCGCGCCTGCGCCGAGGAGGCCAACTCCGCCCAGGATCGCCGCTGGAGCGCCAGCCAGAATCGCGATCAAGAGCGTACGGCGCCACGCGGGATCTTCGAACAGAAATGTCAATGCTCGGCGAACGTCCATCATTCTAATGTCCTGTGCGATGCTGAGCAGCCGAACCGGACATAGTATCGGTCAAGTGGAGACTCGGCACGCGAGATCATGCAATCGAATCTTCAAGCAGAAAATCCATCCCTTGGAAGAAATCAGCATCTTGCAAATGCTTGGGCACGAAGTGTTGCAGTGAATCAGCCTAACAGCAAATTTCGTCGGTGGACATGAGCGAGCACGGTCTCGACGCGGCGGTCCCAGGGACCATCCAGCGCGAGGATTTCAACGCCGTCACCGAGATCGTATGCATCACCCACGACGATGTCCCGCAGCCGATCATCGACATCGCGGCGGTACGCCGCCTCGTCCGCATCGATTGGCGGATCGTACGCGCGATCCGCGGTGAGGGCGATCACCAGATCGAGACTCGCCATCGCGCGCGAAACCGGCTCGCGCCAGCGCTCGATCTCGAACGCAACCGCGTCAGGGTCGGCCGCGATGTAGCCCAGAAAATCGAGCGGGCAACGGTCGAAGATCAGGTTCGGCGCGGAGCGCCGCAGGCTGAGAAGCGACTGCCGCAACTGCACCACGAAGTCATCGATATCGGGCGGATCGGCGAACTCGTACCCGCGCCCGGCGAGGATTTCGTATGGTTCCGCCACCGCCACATGGCGGGGCAGACGCTCGGCGAGCGCGGCTACCAGGGTCGATTTCCCGGTGATATGCGTGCCCGAAACCGCGATCCGCATCGTCTCCCTACCAGCGTTCGAGCCCTCATCCCATTCCGGCGAATGGCTGCCGCTTTCTCGTTTCTCGCCGTGCTGGTTCTCCCTCGATCCTCTCGCTTGCCCTCGCCTACCACGATCGGTGCATGACGTGCCGCGTCACCACAGCGTCGTGGAGGAAACAACGGAGGAAATGGTGTCATCCTGACGAAGGAACATTCTCGGCGATCGTGAGTAGCGCCACGGCCACCGTGATCGCTGGCGGCGGCTCGGAACGATACCTCGGTCGCACCTCGCACCTGGCGAGGTCGAGCGGGACGATGGCCACGTTCAACACCCCGGCACTTCCGCGCACGCCCCGACGAGCCCAGGCTGACCGCAGATGGTGGCCAGCGTCGTGGTCTCGTTCAGCGACCGCAGGGTGATGCTGGCGACGCAGAACGGGCGAGCGGCGGGACAATCGGCATTCGACGTACACGGCAACGCGCAACTGGAGCCGAGGGTGCTGCCGCAGCGGGTGTTGCCATCGGCCAGGTTGAAGCATCCGCACAAGGGGGCACAGGTGGCATCGCATCTGGCGCAGACGCCGTTGTTGCACGTCGGGGTCTCGCCGGTCCCGCATGAACCACAACGGAGCGTGCCGCCACAGCCATCGGGCGCCGTGCCGCAGGAGATGCCGAGACTCGCGCAGGTCGCCGGAACGCACGTCGGGCAGCAGGACGTCGGGGAATTGCATCCGCTGTTGTCGGTGGAGCCATCGGGCATGGTGGTGTGGCAGAAGACCGCCTTGCTCAGATTGACCGAGCCGCCCACCTTCGCCCCGGTCAGGTCGGCGCCCACGAAACAGCCCCCGCTCAGGTTGGCGCTCCGCAGATCGGCGCCGCTCAGGTTGGCGCCGGTGAAATTGCAGTTGCTGAGATTGGCGCCGCGGGCGTTGCGGTTCCGGAACAGCGTGGAAGCCGAGAAGTCGCAGCCAGATGTGTTCCGGCCTGGGCCGGGGTTGCAGCGGGTAGCAGGGTAGCAGGCCGCCGCGGCGGCAACGCGGCGACGGTCGCGCCCCTTGCGCCTGGCATCGACGCCCGCTTCCGGACGCAGTAGCGCCGCACCCAGCAGGGTGGCGAGGGCAGCCCGGCGCGACTGCCGCGAACCGGCAAACAGGGCGCGCACGATCGAATCAAAGCGGTCATGGTCCATCGACGCTTCTCCCAGGGTTGGCGATCGTATGCGCAGCGCGGTGTGCCGGTCGTATCGGCGCATCTTGGCATGGCCCCGGACCGGGCGCAATACGTGGTTCGGGTCGATACCCTCCCAACCCGGGACGTCTTCATGACGAGCGCCGCGACTTGTGGACACAGCAAGGCGCGATGTAGGCGCAGACCACGTCGGTAGCGCAGACGTAATCTGCCCCGACGATCTTGGCGCAGGTCGCGTCGTTGTCGCACGGGATCTGGCAGGTAGTGATCAGCGGCAGATTGCCCAAGGGTGTACAGACGGCGTGTTCCGAGCAACAGGGGTTGCCCAGGATGGAGCAGACCGCCTGGAAATCGGTGCACGAGCCCCCGCCACACTCGCCGTGTTCGCAGCCGGTAGGGCAGCAGGGCGTGCCACGGTCACAGTCGCGATCGTTCATCGAACCGTCCGGCATCAACGTATGACAGAAGATGGCCCCGCCCAGGTTGACCGAATTGCCCAGCTTGGCGTCGCGGAGGTTGGCGCCGACGAAACAGGCGCCGCTCACGTTGCTGCCGCGCAAGTCGGCCTGGGCGAGCTGCGCTCCGGTAAAGTTGCTCTTGCTCAGGTTGGCGCCGCGCAGGTCGCGTCCGACGAAGGTGGTCGAGCCGGAAAAGTCGCACCCGGAGGCGTTCTTCCCCTTGCCGGGGGTGCACCGGGTGCCGGGATAGCACGTCCCGGCCGCGGCCTGAGCGCGGAGCTTGCTCCTGGCTGGGGTCTGCTCCTGCTTGTTCCCGAGCAGCGCGGCGCCGAGGAGGATGCCAAGTGCCATCCGCCGCGATTGATTGCGGGACACCACACGGGCGAGTGCGTCGAACTGGAAGCGGTCCACATGTTGCTCCTTCTGGCGATGCCGGGGTCGGTGACCAAACCTCAACCACGAACCTCAGTCTGGGACAGCCTCTATGCTCCGTCTACTCGTGAGACCACGAGATCAGCCGCCACGTGCGAGACCACTCTCAGGCCCAGCGGTCAAGGGATGCGGAACACCTGGACGCGGTTGTTGCCCGAATCGGCCACGAAGAGGAAGCCGCGGCCGAGGGCGAGCCCGCGCGGATCCATGAACGATTGGTCCCCTTTGGTCAGCACCACCCCCGGGGTGGTCACCCCGTCAGCGTCGAGGTCGAAGACCTGAACGCGACTGCGCTGATTGCTGCCGCTGCGGGAGCAACTTACGTAGAGCTGGCCACCGCCGACGGCGATGCCGCCCGGATTGGGGATCGGGATCGTCCGCTTGAACGTGGCCTCGCCGCTCCCGCCGTCGATACCGTAGACCTGGACGCGCTGGTTGCCCGGATCGGCGACGTAGAGCCGCCCCCCGTCGTAGGCAAGTTGCCCCGGCTTGTTGAAGCCGCCGATCGTCGCCACCGGTTCGTACGTCGGCGGATCGCCATTGACGATGCGGAAGCTGCGACGCTGTTCTCGGCTTCGCTGGCGACGAAGAGGAAGTACGGCCACCGCGACGCCGTCTCGGTCTGGCGATGCCCTGATCTCGGCGATGCGGTGCGCGCCGCCATCGTCGTGGATGGCATAGACGCGCACCAGGCCAAAGAGGTCGGCGACGTAGAGGCGGCCGGCGGCGTCGAGGTCGACGGCCACGGCAAAATTGAAGCCGTCAGGCAAGCCTCCCTGGCGCGTCAGTTGGCCTTTGGCGCTGATGCCAAAGAGGCGTACGGCTTCGCTGTTACTCGCCGCGTTAGCGACGAACAGCCTTCCACCGCCCACGGCGAGGCCAACCGGGCCCCGCACATCGGTGGTGCTCCCGACAAAGACGAAACCCTGGTCATCGGTTCCGGATCCTCCGCCTGGCTTGTCCTCTCCCTTGTTCGCGCGGCGGTTACGGTGCCGGTCGCGGCGGTGTTCGAGCGCGTGGCGGTGCGTGCCACGCCGCTGCGCGGTGTGTTTCTGGAGTCGCCGCGCGGGGTGATCCGCCGCGTCGACAAGCCGCTCCGGCAGCAGCAGGCCACTGGCAGCCAGGGCGAAGCCGGTGGCGGCCGCACCCAGCAAGTCGCGTCGACTCTGGCTCGCCCCGGGACGCGTGAACACGGCGGCTGCGTGATCCCAGACGTCGTTGTCCTCGTTCGACATCGCTGGTCTCTCCTCGCGCTTCGGTCATGGCCACACGGGTAAGCGGATCGTCTTCCGCCCCCATCAAAGCGGTTCGGTCGTTCCGGTTCCCACCGGCGGTTGGGTCGCCCCCACGATCTGGGTCCCACCCAGTGTATGGTGGGCATCATGCTATGTCAACCAAGAGATTTGTGAGTCGCCACCGGTACGGAGCCATGGCGATCATTGGCCGTTTCGGCTGCGCACTGCCTCAGTTGAGCCCGGCCAACCCGGTTCAGCGGACGGTCAGCCGCCACTCGATGCGTCGCTCCCCATGCGAGTCGTCTGAAAGGCGACGCAGGACGGCGCGTGAGTTGTACTTTTCTTCGTCGACGGAAAACCCCTGCTCCCGGATATAGGCGGCGCCGAAATTGCCGGTGGCGGGATCGAGATTGTCGCCCGTACTCACGCCACCGCGGGGGTACCCGATCCTCAGGTTGCGCACGTCGCAGAAAACATCCTTCCCCTCATTGAGCTCCCTGATGAGGATCCCAACCCGAAATTCGAGGGGATCAAACCGGTAATCGTGATCGTTGTCTTCATTATTGACGGTATGTTCGCTGACCTTGAAGAACGAATCGTAATCATCCCCGTGCGTGTTATGCGCGGCGTAAAAGAGGCATGGCACCGGTTCGGCGAGATCGTTGCGAACCGTCACCGCGGTGTTGCGGAATGGGAGCGGAAGATCCTTGACCTCATGCGTGTTCTTCCTGTCGCCGTGGGTGCGCCGCTTGCGCTGGCCACGGCCGCGGCGGTCTTTGCCGTGACGCCCGCCCTGGGCGCCGCTCAGCGCGCCTTCCCGCGCCTCCGCCTCTTCCTGCCACTTCGGGAGCAGCAGCCCGCTCGCCGTCAGGACGAAGCCGCCCGCGGCCGCGCCGAGCAGCCGGCGTCGATTCAGATCTCCGTCGAGATTTGCGATCGTGTCGATCTCGTCGTCCCACCCGTTGTTGTTATCGCTCATCGTTGTTCCTCATTCTTCACAAAACGAACTACGAGAAATGGACATCGAACTCGATGTAGTCTTTGCTGTCCGTGATGCGCTTGACGGTGAACCGCCGGCCACCCATCAACCGCTGCGTTTCCTCCCCCTCGGAGAGACCTCTGACGAACGGCCTCCCCTGTTCTCGCTCATAGCCGTTCCGGGTCATCTGCCCGCCATGGGCCAGAACGACTTGCGGCGTTCCGACCAGGAAGTTTCTGGCTTCGACGTAAAACTGGCCGTCGATGTTCAGACCAGCCCGGTAGGCCGAGCGGAACGGGAACGTCGCGGTTTTGCCATTGGCGAGCGTGCTATTTGGGAACTTTCCCCAACCGTCTCGCTCGGTCTGGACCCACGGTTCGATGCTCGCGGATTGGTTCGGGGTGGCAAGATCGTTGTACAGGTGGATTTTGATCCAGCGCAGGTGCGGTCCCTCTAGGGAGCCAGCGCCGCGCGGGGCGTCATTCGCGTTGCTGTTGTTCTCCCGCCGCGGCGGCCGGTTCCGCCCGCGCCGGTTCCGGCCGTGGCGGCCACCAAGACGGCCACCGAACGCACCTTCCCGCGCCTCGGATTCCTCCAGCCATTGCGGGACGAACAGTCCACTCGCCGCCAGGACCAAGCCTCCCACTGCATCGCCGAGCAATCCGCGCCGGTTCAGCCGTGACTCCGGGCTCGAGAAAACGGTAGATGCGACATCTTCGCTCCGGTGACGCTCACCAGTCATCGTCTCTCCTTCCTCGCTCGTCGGCTCGGCCGTGTTGTGTCCAGGAAGCCTGACCAGTCCGCAGCCGTCGCCAACAGGGTGCTGCCTGAGTTCCCTCCGCGAAAGACACGCTAGGGCACTGGCGGCGCCACGCCTACTCGGGAAATCACGGGATCAGGTGGGAAAGGCCACGGGGCCGGACCAAGGATCCGCCCCTGGCACCGTGGCCGGCGTCCCCGCGCGGGGACGGCCTACGAGGTGCGCCGGTCGGCGAGCGGCGGCTCGACCAAGCCGGCCGCCAGCGCGGCAGCGATGGCTCCGCCTCGGTTGCGGACGGCGAGCTTGGTGAGGATGCGGGAGACGTGGAATTCGACAGTGCGGTGGCTGATGAACAGGGTCTCTCCGATCGCCCGATCGGTCTGTCCCGCCACCAGCAGGCGGAGCACGTCCAACTCCCGCTCCGACAGGATGACCTGCCGTTTCGCTTCCGGCTGAACGGCGGAAATGGACAGGATTTCGGCGATCGCCTGCTCCGGGCGGAATGCCCGGCCCGCTGTCCACGCGGCGGCGAACGTTGCATCCCCGACCGCGCGCCGCACCGTGGCGACGGCGCGATCCCAGTCCGACCTTTCGCTGGGCATGACCGCGGCCAGCCCGAGCCGGTCACTTAGCGCTTCGCTGGCGGCGAGGCAGCGCGCCGCTCGCTCATCGCGATAGAGGAGCGCGGCCGCGACGGCGGCGCCAAACAGATCGTCGTACACCCCCACCGAGGCAAACCCGGTGTAGGCGAGCGCCAGGGCTCCCTGATACCGCTCCAGCGCGTCGGCGTAGTCGCCACGCCGGAGCGACACGTAGGCGAGGTCGCCCATCCCGCGGCGAATCCCCGGTGCATGGTCGGTGGAGCGGATCTGCTGCAGCGCCTCGGTGAAGAGGCGCTCGGCTTCGTCAAGATCACGTTGTTCCCCGGCGACGGTCCCCAAGGCCCTGATGTGGAGCACTGCTAACAGAGCGGCCAGTCGCGGCTCTGGGATTGCTTCCGCCGCGGCGCGGCCCTCGGCAAACCAGGTCTTGGCGCCCTCAGGATCGCCGCGGTGAAACGCGGCGACTCCCAGGGCATGGAGCGCGTAGCTTTCGGTAAGCGCTCGCTGGGACTTATCGAAGGGCTTGGTCACCCCGAGAGGATCGGCAGTATCGTCCCACCAAGCGGCTCCGAGCGCCCGGCATAGTTCCAATCCCTCCGCGCCGAGTCGCGCGGCGCCCAGCATGTCTCCGCGTAGGAACACGATCACCCCGAGCCACACCAGCGCCCTGGCGCGATCGGGCGAAGGCCGTCCATCGCTTCCGTCCAGGGCGCGTTCAAGCCACTCCTGGCCCTCCCGCAAGTGGTTGCGGACGTACCAGAACCGTCCCGCGGCGGCCGCATGGGCGAGCAATCGCGCGGACTGGCCCGATTCCGCCCACCACGACAGGGCCGCCCGCAGATTCGCGCGCTCCGCGTCGAGCGTGTCCAGCCGCCGCTCGCCATCGGGCAGAAAATCCGCCAGCGCCTCCCGCTCGGCGAGCGCGAGAAACCAGGAGGCGTGGGCCTGCCGCGCGCCTGCCATTTCCCCTGCTGCCTCCAGGCACTCGGCCGCGAACTCGCGGACGATCCCCAGCATCGCGTAGCGCGGTCCCCCGGGAGCGGCTGGTTCGTGGCGGACGAGGCTCTTGTCGACCAGGGAGGCGACAAGAGCGAGCATCGGAGGGGGAAGGGGGGAAGGGGGCAAGGGGAAAAGGAGAGCAGAGGGCGGAGCTTTGGCGACTGGCAACGCCTCCTGGTTCGCTCCTTCCCCCTTTCCCTTCCCCCCAACCCCCTCCGTCACCGCTTCGGCCGCATCGAGCGTGAAGCCGCCGTCAAAGACCGCGAGCCGGCGGAAGAGGGCCTGCTCCTCCGGCGGAAGCAGGTCGTAACTCCAGGCGATGGCGTTGCGCATTGTCTGCAGACGGACCGGCAAATCGCGGTCGCCGTCGACGAGCAGCGACAGCCGCTGATTCAACCGGGTCAGCAGGGCGCGCGGGCTCAGGTGATCGACCCGGGCGGCGGCCAGATCGATCGCCAGAGGCAGGCCATCCAGTCGCTGACAGATCTCGGCCACCACCGGGGCGTTGGCCTCGCTCACGTCAATGTCCGGCACGACGGCTTGCGCCCGCTCGATGAAGAGCGTCACCGCTTCCGAGTGCAACGTCAACGGTGGATGAACAGGCGCCTCGTCCGACGACGCGCTCGCGCTGCCCGTCGCCTGGCTGAGCGACAGCGGAGGCACCGGCAGCACCCGTTCGCCCCGGATGCGCAACCGTGAGCGGCTGGTGACGACCGCCCGTAGCATCGGGCACGCCTCGAGCACCTCGGCGATCCGTGGCGCCGCCTCGACCACGTGTTCGAAATTGTCGAGAATCAGCAGGAACTGACCACCGCGAAGGACCCGGACGAGTCGATCGTCCACGGCGGCGCCAGTGACACCGAGACCCGCCGCAATGGCGGGAACGACGGCATCGGCATCGCGGACCGCCGCGAGTGGTACCCACACGACGCCGCCATCAAACTCCTCGTCGAGCTCCGCGGCGATCTCCAGCGCCAGGCGCGTCTTGCCGATCCCGCCCGGACCGGTGAGCGTCAAGAGGCGGGTCGCGCCGCGGCGGAGCAGTGCGGAAGCGGCAGCGAGTTCTTGTCGCCGCCCGATGAGGGGAGTAAGCGGCGCCGGCCAAGTCCGGCCGCGGCGGTGCGCCGCGGCGATCGTGACCGATCGCGCGCCTACCCCAGCCGAACCGATCGTCATCCTTGTTCACACCGACGTTGTACAGAGCTGGCGACAATCATGGGTTGTCTGATTCCGGTGTGGGTTCATCCCCGGCGATGGTGAGTTTATTGTAGCCCATGACCCCGCTGCGTCTGGGCGCCGACCAGCGCCCTCCTCACCCGTCCCAAACCCCGGACACCCCCTGTCTCCGCACCCTGAGTCCGCGCCATCCGCTGGCCTGTGCCCGGAAATCCACACCCGGCACGCTCAGTGCTCCAGATCGCGCTCCGCGATGAACTGGGCGATGAACTGCCGCATGAAGACAACGCGCGCGGCGGCGATGGCGCGCGCCTCCGCCGCAGGATCTCACCGCCCACCGGGCGTTCGCCCAACGGCAGGTGCGCGTCGAACACAGCATCTGGCGGCTGCGCTTCGACGCTGGCATGACCGACGACCATCAGCGCCGCCAGCGCCCCGCCGATGCGCGGGCGGTGGTCTGGGCTGGCCTGGTCAACGGCCAATTGGTTGCGGTCGGCGCGGGAGCCACCGGGTTCGGGGGCGTCTGACCTCCCTGTCTATGGCGGAAAGGGTATACAGGGCGGCTCGATGCACGTGAGACGGTTGCAGTACTCGTCGTTGGCGAGACAGGTTGCCGCGATCTCGCAGCACCCTCGCGGCCGGATCTCGTTGCAGACCCCCAGGCCTTCCTCATTGCAGCCGCAGGTGCTGGTATCGGGATCGTAGGCGCCGAGCGGCCCGCAATTGCATTGACCGCCGTCGCAGATGCCGGTCTGATTGCTGGCCGTGCAGAGACCGGCCTGGCAATAGTTGGTGGGACCAAATGGAACCAACGGCTGGCCGGTGCAGTCGAACAACCCGTCGGGCAGGTCTTCGCAGGCGCCTCCGGCGCAGCCCTGGCACACGCCGCACCCCCTGCCGCAGACGCCGCAGTTGTCGGGATCGGTACGGGTGTTGACGCAGATGCCGTTGCAGCAGGTCTCGTTCTTGCCACAGACGATGGCCTTCTTGCCGCTGGGCAGGATCGTGTCGCAGCCCGGCTTGGCGCAGGCTAAATGCTTCGGGGTGAGGTTCGAGCCGCGGAAGTCCGCCCCGCGCAGGTCGGCGTTGCAGAAGCAGGCCCCGAGGACGTTGGCGCCGCGGAAGCTAACGTTGCGCAGACTGGCCCCCTCGAAGCAGGCCTTGTCCAGATTGCTGCCGCCGAGGTTGACCCCATCCAGGTCGCGATCGCTGAGATTGCACTTGCTCAGGTTGACCCCGCCGTGAATCGGCTTGTTATCGCAGTTCTGATTGCAGGTCGGCGGACAGAGGGGCGTCTGCCGCGCAGCGCGGGTCTTGCTCCGCGTGCTTTGGCGGGTGCGCGTGCCCTTCGCTGCGGCGCCCACAACGCCGACGGCTGCCCCGGCGACGGCCCCGCCGAGCAGGAGGCGGAGCGCGTCGCGGCGGCTTTCCCCCGCGGCGACGAGGCGGCTGAGACCGTCGAACTGGTTCCGATCCAAATCCGTGCCTTTCTCCCGATCGTCCCGTGGCACTCAGCCAGGGTGCGAGTGCCTTGCACCCAAGAACCGCGTTCGGCTCAATCGATTCGCGGTCTGGATGCCGCCCAGATGGCATCCGGATCGTCCAGTCCGCTGGACGGGCCATTCTCGTTGCTCCGCTTCCGATTTAGCCGCGCCGGGCCCCCGCGGCGATCACGACTCTTCGTGCGCTTGCACTGGTCGCACCAGACGTCATTGCTGTTCCCACCGACTTTGAGAGAATGTGGCGACAGTAGCGGATGGTCCAACCCCGGCGTCGGTCCCCCAACTTCGCTGTGAAGTTTACCGTAACATTGTGCTTCAACGCGCTCAATCGAGGACATCCTTTGTCTGGACTCGAGCGGCGAGCAACCACCGGTGCTCCATCCCCGGCGACCCGCGCGAGTCATGTTCACCGTTCCAGGTCCCGTTCCGCGGTGAACTGATTGATGAACAGCTCCATGAACGCGACGCGGTCCGCCGCGATGGCGCGGGCCTCCGCCGAGTAGAGATGATCCGCGATGCGGAGGAGTTTCTCCGCAAAATGCCCGAAGGTCGTTTCCGGCGCATCCGCCACATCCGGCGACGGCACGGCGTCCTCCGGATCACCCATGGGATGCCGCCGCTCCCCGGCGTGGCCGAAGGCGCGCGCGATACCGATGGCGCCGATGGCATCGAGCGCGTCGGCATCGCGCAGGAGTTGCAATTCGGCCGGAACCGCGTCCCCATCGGTGGCGCGGGCGCGCCATGAGTGACGCAGCAGACACTCCCGGACCAGTGCGCGCTTCGTCGCGGGAAAGCCACACTGGTCGAACAGGTCGTCCGCCGCATCCGCCGATTGCTCGGCGTGCCGGGTCTTGCCTTTGCCTCTGCCTTTGCCGGCGGAGAACCGCCCCAGATCGTGGCACCACGCCGCGGCGATCACGACCTCCGCATCCGCCGCCGGGTGCGCACCGCGCTGTTGGAGGGCCCGGGCCAGCCGCACGACCCGCTCCACGTGGCCGATGTCGTGCGCGGTCGAGACCTGCCCCGCCGCGGCGCGGACCGCGGCACCGACGCACGGCTCCCAGGCGAAGGGAGCCGGCGCTGCTTCGTTCATCACCTCTCCTGTTCCCGCACGCAAGGCGAACCCATCCGACCTTCCCCTTGCGCCTGGCCCGGTCTGCTGGGCGCCTGTGTCGCAGCGCACAGTCCCGGTGTGTCGCTGGAAGCGGCGACGTCCGCCGTTCGGCCGCAGGATAGAGGCATCCGATCAGGGACGGCCTGAAGGGTAGGCGAAAGCAACAGGGGGATGGCGATGAACACGGTGAATTTCGATGGACTGGCTCGGGATCTGGGAACGGCTTCCTCGCGGCGCGGGTTCTTCCGCCTGCTGGGTGGCGCGGCCGCCGTCGGCGCGGGGCTGGCGCTGACAGCGCATGACGAGGGACTGGGCAAGAGCCGGACCAAGGGCAAGCGCGAGGCGAAGGCGGCGGCTCGGCAGCAGGGCGACGGCGAAGTCACGGCTCAAGGCCGCGTCGACAAACTGATCACCATCTGCTTCCAGAATCAGACCCGCACCATCAAGAAGAGCAAACTCGGCAAGTTCCCCGGCGCCACCAAAGGGATGTGCCCGGGAGGTGGCGGCGGGGGCGGCACGGGGACCTGCACGAACTTCGTCCTCTCCGGCGGGCCCAAGCAGACCGATCCGATCAGCATCGATGACGACGGCAGCATCCTCCATGTGACGGCTGGCAAATTCCTGGTCATCGACAACAACGGCATGGCCGGTCCGCTCAACCCCGTCGTCTTCTCCGGTCAGATCGGGGATACCCTCCGCCTGCGCGGGCAAGACTGGGGCGGCTGCCGGTCGTTCTCGCCGCTCTGGGTGCACTGCCTGGCCACCGGCCAGAGCAAGCAGATCTTCACCGGCTACGCCGGCTCCGGTTGCTCCTACCCCAAGGGCGAGTTTCTCGATATGACGGTCACCATCTCGCTCTAGCCACAACCAAACCGATCGGCCGGCGCGCCACATTCGTGACGCGCCGGCCGTGTTCACGAGGGGACCCAAATGGTGGAATCAAGGCTTGCCGGTGTGCCGGCTCAACGTCTTGCCGTCGATCGGCGGCAGCAATCGCCGCTCCACCAAGTCGAAGCGGTTGCCGGCGGTGAGAACATGGACGATGGCGCCGCTGACGGTGATGCCGCCGAAGCCCTTGACGCGATGGATGTCGCTGACGACGTTTGCGCCATCGACGATGGTCACGCTGTTGCGGCCCAGCACCTCCAGCACATCACCACTGAAGACCGCCGCGGTATCCTCATCGACACCGATGCCGAGCAGACCGGGGCTCCCCGCCACCAGCGCCAGCAGGCGGCCAAAGCGGTCGCGCTGGCGAAAGTGCTGATCGATGACCACGCCGGGGACGAGATCGAACCCGGCGGTCATCTGCGCCATGCGCAG
This sequence comes from Thermomicrobiales bacterium, assembly GCA_046328335.1. Classification (GTDB taxonomy): domain Bacteria; phylum Chloroflexota; class Chloroflexia; order Thermomicrobiales; family UBA6265; genus JACCXM01. The sequence goes on along the minus strand of JAXLWU010000028.1, from coordinate 47,971 downwards.
TTTCGGCGTCGGTCCGCTGGCGCCATAGGCGACCATGTGCGAGGAGAGAATCGAGGCGCCGGCGCTGGTGCCGGCGACCACCGCACCCGCCCGGTGCCGGGCCTGCACTTTGCGCTCGACCGGGGTGCCGGCCACGATGCTGGCGAGGCGCATCTGGTTGCCGCCGGTGAGAAAGATGCCGGTGACGTCATCGAGGACCTCGGCGACTTCCGGCGAGGAAGCCGCGGCGCGGTTGGGGAGGAAGAGGACATCGACGCTGCGGGCGCCCATGCCGAGAAAGATCGCCTTGTAGCGCTCGCCCGCATCTTCAATGGAAGACGCGGTGGGAACGATCGCGATGCGGGCATCGGCGCCCCCAGCGAGGGTGATGAACGTGGAGAGGATCACCTTGTCGCGGAGTTTGTCCTCCGCGCCACCGATCGCCATGACCGGACCGGCGGTGCTGATCGCCTCCTCGGTCATCGGCGCGGGCAGGGTTGCCTCCCGCGCGTGCATCACACTGCTCGCCACGCTCGCCAGATCTCCGTTGTCGCCTACATCCCCCATGCGGGAGCGCGTCCCGCGCCTGAATTGACGAAGTATGGAACAGGTGACCGGCACCGGGTCAGGGTCCGGGGTCACATATCGCGCGTCCCTTCATTCTGCGGGGCAATCACGAGGAGTAGAATCGGGACAGGACCAGATCGCTGGTCAGTCCGTCATCACCACGAGGAGGCAAGCATGGACGGATCTCGTTTCGACGCGTGGACCAGACGGAAGTTCGGCTTGGTCATTGGCGGGAGCCTCGCCGCGGCGCTTGGCGGCGCCACCGCGGAAACGGTCGCGGGCAAGAAGAAGCGCTGCAAGAAGTTCGACAGCGGCTGCAACCCGGACAGCAAGAAGAAGTGCTGCCAGGGTCTCGCCTGCCAGGAGAGCGCCTCGGGCGGCAACCGCTGCTGCAAGAAACTCGGCACCAAATGCACGGACGGCAGCGAATGCTGCGGCAACGGCATCTGCGACGACGTCGCAGGACTGAGCGGCGTCCGCTGCTGTTTCCTCGACGACGAACCGTGCCAGAAGAATTCCGATTGTTGCGAGAACCGCACCTGCGAAGGCGGCGTCTGCCTCTCGCCACTGTAAGGGTTTGACCACCACCCGGAGACCCCTCACCCCACCCCCTCTCCCCGTGCGCGGGGCGAGGGGCCCGGGCAGGGAAAAGACGCGGCGAGAACGGGGATCGCGCGGCACGCGATGCATGTATCCACGCCTGTCGGTTCCGGCCGAGGCGCTCCCCCACAGGAGCCCCTCGCCCCGCGCACGGGGAGAGGGGTAGGGGTGAGGGGCGTTCGAGGAATCGGAGTGAAGCGCACCCCGAACGTTCCTGCCCTCACTCCCACCCCGCGGTGCGCGGAATCGGCTGCGGCGGTCGTGGCGGCTGGCTGAGCGCGGCGTCCCGAATCGCTGCCAGCACCCCCGCCAGATCACTCCAGACCGCCTCGTTCGCGAAGCGCAGCACGCGGTAGCCCGCGGCCTCCAGCAACGCCTCCCGCTCGGCGTCGTACGCCCGCTGCTCGTCGTGTACCCCGCCATCGATCTCGACCGCGAGGCGGCGATCCGGGCAGCAGAAATCGAGCACGAACGGCCCGACCGGGTGCTGGCGGCACTTCAGCCCGTCCAGTCGCCGGTTGCGCAGGGCCTCCCACAACACCACTTCCGGCGGTGTTTGCCGCGCGCGCAAATCGCGCGCCCCCGGGACGTTATCGCGGTGTTTCTTCCGGTCGCTTGCCACGGCAGAAGTGTCGCGAATCCCGGGCGAACCGCAAGCGCGCAACTTACCTCAATCCGTTCCATTGCGATGGCTGGCAGGGGGGCATGGCAGTTTCGCTGCGCTGGCCCTCACCCCAACCCCTCTCCCTGTGCGCAGGGAGAGGGGCTTTTTTGGCGGCTTCGCCACTGTTCCCAGCCAAAGCGAACATCCTAATTCTCCCGTACCTCTCCCTGTCAGCGTGCGCGGGGAGAGGGACTACTGCTGGGCGCCACATCGAGAACCAGAGCGCCTGTGCACTCGCATTGCAGCACGCGCGACTCCATTCTTCACCGCTTTGTTCCCTGCCTGAGCCCCTCGCCCCGCGCACGGGGAGAGGGGTGGGGGTGAGGGGTTTCTGGGGAGGGGGTGAGGGGACTTCGGGTTGGGGCGCTCACGTTCATCGCCGAATCCCCGCCACCCGCCACCCCTCGCCCGACCGCTCCTCACGAATCGGGATCACCGCCGCTCCTTCCGCTGGCGGCATGTCGCCATACCCCGCGGGTTGCCACCCGGGGCGGCGGGACTGGGAGAGATCGACGCCGACGGTGTCGCCAACCTGCGGCGCCAGCCGCGCCACTTCCTGCCGCGTCAGTTGCGCCCAGACTCGCTCCCCTCCTGGCAGCCGCAGTTCCAGCCGGTTGTCGAAGCCGAAGGTGAGCACCCGCTCGATCACCGCCGCCAGGCAGCCTGGTTGCCCCAGTTCGCAGATCCCCACCTCGTGCGGCCGGATGTAGGCATCCCCCACCCGGTTCACCTTGCCCACGAACCCCATCACGAAGGCGGAGGCGGGATGCTCGTACAGTTCGCTCGGACTCCCCACCTGTTCGATCCGGCCATGGTTCATCACCACGATGCGCGAGGCGACCTCCATCGCCTCCTCCTGGTCGTGGGTGACCAGCACCGTGGTCACGTGCACCTCGTCGTGCAGCCGGCGCAGCCACTCCCGCAACTCTTCCCGCACCCGGGCATCGAGCGCTCCGAATGGTTCATCCAGCAGCAGCACCCGCGGTTCCACCGCGAGGGCCCGCGCCAGCGCCATCCGCTGCCGCTGCCCGCCGGAGAGTTGCGCCGGGTAGCGCGCGGCAAACCCGTCCAGTTGCACCAGATGGAGCAGTTCGTCCACCCGCTGCCTGATCTCCGCCTTGGGCCGTTTGCGGATGCGCAACCCGAAGCCGACGTTGTCGCGCACCGTCATGTGCTTGAAAGCGGCGTAGTGCTGGAAGACAAAGCCGACATTGCGCCGCTGCGGGGGGAGCCCGGTCGCCAGCTGCCCGTCGATGACGACCTCGCCGCTGTCCGGCTCATCCAGGCCGGCAATAGCCCGCAGCAACGTCGATTTGCCGCTGCCGCTCGGTCCGAGCAAGGCGGTCAGCGAGCCGTCGGGGACGGTAACGGAGACGTCATCCAGCGCGGTGAAGGTCCCGAACTGCTTGCGCAGGTGGCGCACCTCGATCCCCATTACCCCTCCTCCCGCGGTTGCAACCGCTGCATCGCCAACAACGTCCCCAGGGCTAGCAGGGCCAGCACCAGCGAGGTGGTGTACGCCCCGATCATGTCGAAATTCAGGAAGCGCTCCTCGACGTGGATCGTCATCGTCTCCGTGCGGCCCGAGAGTTTGCCGGAGACGATCGCCACCGCGCCGTATTCACCGAGAGCGCGGGCCGTGGTCAACACCACGCCGAAGCCGACGCCGGTGCGGATCGCGGGGAGGGTGATCATCCGGAAGATTTGCCAGCGCGAGGCGCCCAGGGTGCGCGCCGCCTGCTCCTGCTCGGTGCCGATCTCGCGCAGCACCGGGATCACCTCCCGCGCCACAAAGGGAATGCAGACGAAGAGGGTCGCCAGCACCATCCCCGGCAGGGCGAAAATGATCCGGATGCCATGCTCGGCCAGCCAGCCCCCGAATTCGCCGCGGCGGCCATAGACGATGATCAGCGCCAGACCGACCACCACCGGGGAGACGCCGAGAGGAAGATCGAGCAGCGACGTCAGAATCTGCTTGCCGCGAAAGTCGTGGCGCACCACGACCAGCGCGAAGAGAATGCCGAACACGGTGTTCAGCGGCACGACGATGAGGGCGATGATCATGGTCAGTTTCAGCGCGTGGAGAAAGGCGGGGCGGGTGAGCGCCTCGATCACCGGGCTCAACCCCTCGGAGAAGGTCTGCCAGAGCATGATCGCCACCGGTCCCGCCACGAGGAGGATCAGGTAGGCGAGCGCAATCGTGCGCAGGGTGAGCTTACTGGTCATGGCGGCGACTCCGGCGCTCGGCCAGCGCGATCAGCAGGAGCACGGAGAGCGAGATCGCCAGCAGCACCACCGCCAGCGCGGCGGCGGCGGTGATGTTGTCGTTTTCGACCTGGCTGTAGATGTTGACCGCGGCGACCTCGGTCTGGAACGGGATGTTGCCGGAGATGAGCACCACCGAGCCGAATTCGCCAATCGCCTTGGCGAAACTGAGACCGACCCCGGCGAGCATCGCGGGAAGCAGATTCGGCAGGACGATCATGCGGAAAATGGTCCAGCCGCTGGCGCCCAGCGCCGCCGCCGCCTGCTCCATGTCCCGGTCCAGTTCGGCCAGCACCGGCTGCACCGCCCGTACCACGAAGGGGAGGGTGACGAAGAGGAGCGCCAGCATCACCGCGATCTGGGTGTAGGCCACGTTGATGCCGAGCGGACTGCGCACCCCATAGAGGGCGATCAGGGTCAATCCAGCGACGATCGTCGGCAGCGCGAAGGGAAGATCGATCAGGGCGTTGACCACGCCCTTGCCGCGAAAGTCGTCGCGCACCAGCACCCAGGCGATGATCGTCCCGGAGACGGCGTTGATCAACGCGACGCCCAGTGAGGCGAGCAGACTCAGCCGCAGCGCGGCGAGCGACTGGGGTGCGGTGACCGCCGCCACGAAGCCGCTCCAGCCTTCCGCCGTGGCGCGGAAGACGACCGCCGCCAGTGGAATGAGCACGATCAGGCTGAGATAGGTGGTGACCACCCCGATCCCGACCGCTCCCCCGGGTGCCCAGCGGGCGCTCCATCCGGCGGCGGGAGCCGCGGCCGCCGCGGGAGCAGCGACGACCGCGCTCACCGCTGCTGGACCTGGGCGACGAGACCGCTGTTGGGATCGAAGAACTTGGCATTGACCTCGGTCCAGCCGCCCTGATCGGCGATGGTGAACAGATCGGCCGGGGTCGGGAAGTCGAACGTGGCCAGCACCTCGGCCACCACCGGGCGGTAGCCCTTCTCGCCGAAGACCTTCTGGGCATCGGGCGTGCGCAGGAAGGCGATGAACTTCGCCGCCTCCTCGGGATGGGCCGATTCGGTGACGATGGCGATCGGGTTCTCGATGAGGATGGTCTGGTCAGGGACGACGTACTCCAGCGCCTCGCCCTTCTGCTGGGCGGTGATCGCCTCGTTTTCGTAGGCGAGGAGCACGTCCCCCTTGCCGCCGACGAAGGTGGCCAGCGACTCCCGCGCGCTCTTGTCCTGAACGGGAATGTGGGTGAAGAGCTGGCGCAGGTACTCGGTCGCCTCTTCTTCCGTCTTGCCCTGAGCCAGTTGCGCCCCCCAGGCGGCCATGATGTTCCACTTGGCGCCGCCGGAGGTGAGCGGGTTGGGGGTGATCACTTCCACGCCCTCCTCCAGCAGGCTGTCCCAGCCGGTGATCCCCTTCGGGTTGCCGGGGCGGACGGCGAGGGCGACCACCGAGTTGGTGACCATGCCGTGATACTCGTCGGCGTTCCAATCCGCGGCGACCAGGCCCGGTTCGATGAGGCGGGTGATGTCCGGTTCGAGGGAGAGAGCGACGATGTCGGCGGGGAGTCCCCCTTCCACCGCCCGGCTCTGCTCGCCGGAGGCGCCGAAGGAGGTCTCGAACTGGATGTTCGCGCCCTCCGGCGTGGCCTGAAAGAGGGGAATGAGCGCTTCATAGGCCTCGCGCGGGGTGGAGTAGGCGACCAGAGTGAGGGTGACCGACGCCTGGGCGGCGACGCTGCGCAGCCCACCGCGGCCGAGGAGGGGCAGCATTGCCGCCGCGGCCAGGCCGCCCACCGTCTGCCGCCGGCTCCACCGGGCGTGAACGAGATCATCAAGAGCGCGCATGGGAGATTCCCCTTCCATCTGGGTGAAGGACATCGGGCAATGTCCATCAATTCCATTAAGTCCACTTAGTTAATGGACATTACGGACGATAGCGCATGGACGGGAGGTCTGACAAGGGGGGAGAGCGATCCGCGGCGGGGCGAACCCTGGGTTCCGCCGGAGGGGCATGGTGTGAGGTGGTCCATGGATAGCCTGCTGGTGGCACCGCAAGGTGTTCCGGAAACCCTTCCCGCGGGTACGCCGGAAACTCGTTCACCATCATCGATGACGTCCACGCCGCGGTCCCGCCGCGGTTGGAACGTCAGCCCCATTGCCACTCCCACCTGGGCGCCCATACGGTTTCCGCATCAGGACGAGATCATCCGACCGCAGGCACCCGAACGCCGATCCATTTGAGGTTCCGGGAGTGAGTTAACTGCCGAGCGCCCGGTGTGCAGACCGGGCGCTCGGTGGGGATGGGAAGAGGGAGATGGGTCGATCTCCCGAAGGAGCGTTGCGGGCGCCGAGGGAGGGGAAGACACGCCCGCATTCCCTATTTTCGCCGCTGGGAGCGGGGGAACGCTCTCAACTACACAAAGTCTATTATTTTGATGGACATTTGTCAAGAGGGTATTTCGTTCGATCCGGGGCGTGGTATCAGTCCCGGTTATGCTCCCTCCAGGGGGGCGCACTTCGCGCATCAGTCAGACGAAATGTTGACGCAGGAAGCACCTCGACAGCACCAACGGAGCCGCGGGAAACCCGAGCTGTTTCCCCCGCGCGCTCAATCCACCTCCTGTCGTCGGGGTCATGCCGAGGAACGACGCAGCTGGAGGAATCGCAGAAACAGCACGCGAGGCGGCGAGATGCTTCGCCTGCAGGCGCAGATTGCGCCCAGGAGGATGGGGTGCTTGGCATGACAGCCGCGGACTCGAGAGACCGCCTTCATGGTGTCACTCCATTGGGGTGTTCGTTGTGATTTTGGATTCGCTGCAACCGGTGCATTCGTCAGGCATATCTCTCACAGGACGTCTTCGATGCGACATGAGGATCACGTCCGGCTGATCGCGGCCGGGATCGAGCCAGGAGAGGGTGGCGCCTGGGGCGATTTCGGCGCCGGCAGCGGCGCCTTCACCCTGTCGTTGCGCGACCTCGCCGGCCCCGAGAGCGAGATCATCGCTGTCGATCGCGATCGTGCCAGCCTGCGCGACCTGGAGCGGGTCATGATGCGACAGTTTCCCGGCACGCGGTTGCAGACGCTGACTGCCGACGTCACCGCCGCGCTCGCGCTGCCGCCGCTCGACGGCATCCTCGCGGCGAACGTCATCCACTACACCCGGCACCACGACCAGGCGGCGCTGCTCGCTCGCTGGCCTGGCTATCTGAAACCGGCGGGACGGCTCATCCTGGTGGAATACGATGCCGAGACTGGCAACCGCTGGGTCCCCTACCCGCTGTCGTTCCGGCGGTTGCAGGCGATTGCCGCGGCGGCGGGGTTCGCCGCTCCGGCACTACTCGGTGTGGCGCCATCCCGCTTTCTGGAGCGGCTGTACGCGGCGATGTTGGCGCCGCTCCGCCCGGAAACAGCAGAGGACCTGGCCGGGTAGCCAGGTCCTCAAGGGCGATGACCGGGGGAGGGGTCGGTCTCCCGGGTTTTCGGCCAGGCGGCCGGGGAGGGAAGGTTTCAGCCGCCTGGTAGGTACTCGTCCATCGTTGCGAGCGGTGTTCCACCTGCAACGTGATAAAGTCTACCGAATCGGTGGACATTTGTCAAGGGTCAGATTCTCTTGAGGAAGGTCTTATACGCCAGTGGGGAGGGGATCGAGGACGAGGGCGAGCGCGTGTTCGGGGTGCTGGCCGTGAAGGCGGAGCCGAGACGCAATACGCGAGACCCGGGTCAGATGAAAGACGCTGATCGCCGCATCAGGCAGCAACGCCATTACCGTGAGTCCCGCGCCGACGTGGATGAAGCTGGCGTCCTCGCCGAAATTGACGTCTTTGTGGCGGTGCAGGCGATGCTCGATGCGCCACTGGCCACAACGCAGCGGCTTGCGTGGGAGGGAGACTGGTGATGCCGTAGTGGATGGTCCGCATGGCGTGCCTGTGCTCGCGCAACGTGCGTTCCAGACGGAAGACCTGCGACGCGGTCGCGGCAACCGAAGTGGCGCTTGGGGCGAAGCAGTCTGTCGATCGTGCGGCCAGCGCGTCGCCATCGAGTCGGGGGATCAGCCGACGGAGCGTCGATTGGCAGAAGGTGCGCCCATCAGCAATCCCGGGCGCCGTCACCCCCGCCTCTTGTCGTGCGCCCCACTCGGCGATGTTCAACGCACTGCGATGGTTGGCCAGGAGGGCCGCCATGGCCGGAGCCAGGATCGCGTCAAACAGTTAAGCCACGCTCGCGGCCCGCCGCGGATCAGGCATGGCAGCGAAGGCGGTGGCCAGACTCCAGGGTGACCTCGACAACAGGACGCAATCCCGTTCTCGCGACTCACTTACCGGAGCATCAGCCCTTCCCGTGGTGTTGCGTGACCTCGCCACTGGCGCCCGCCACTTCGTGTTCCCGGCCCAGATCCAGGCCGTCGCGCACGGTATGTTTCATTACCGGCCCGAACCTATCTCATCCAGCGTCAGACACACCTGACCGCTCGTGTCCATCCTACGCGAGGCACTGATACGGCGACTGGCAGCACCCGGCACCTTGGCAGCAGCTCTCAACGCGTCCGTTGAGATAGCGACAGACGAACCCCACCGGGCAGCACCCGCGGGATCCAGTCCCGTCGAAGTTCGCCGGGCAGCAGGCCGCCCCGTTGCAGGAACACACGTTGCCGCAGATGGTCGATTCAGGACAGCACAGCAACCCATTGTCGGTACATCGCTGACCGTCCCGACAGCAGAGGTTTCCGCATCGTTTCTCCGACGGGCAGCATTTCGGAGGAAACGTGGAGCGGTCGCACAATTGACCGGGCGCGCAGCACTCGGTCCCACACGCCTGCGTGGTCGGACAGCAGTGTTTGTCAACGACGGAGGTACCCACGCAGGTTTCGGTTTCAGCGCAACAGGTACCACCGCATTCGCGCGATTCGGGACAGCAGCGCACCGCGGAAGAGGAACTGTCGCACGGCCAGAACGGCTGCTTGCAACACTCGCGGCCACAGGACCGGTCATGGTCACAGCAGACCGGGGAACTCTGGGATGAATCGCACCCTTCCCCTGGCTTGCAGCATTGACTCCCGCAAATCTGGGGAGTATTGCAGCAAATCGCGGGAGTAAACCGGGTATCACATGGCGTTCCTTCCTGCTCACAACATTGTTCACCACACGTCTGGGTCGGGAGACAACACGTCGGCGGGGTCGTGGAGGCATCGCATCCCGAGGCGGGTGGGCAGCAACTGGAGCCACAACACGTCCAGGACTTCGGACAACAATGGTTGGGTGGGCAGCACTTCTCCCCCACCTGACAATGGTCGCTACCGCATTTGGTTCCCTGCTTGTCCTTGTGATGATGCTTCTTGTCACCGCCTTTGCCGCCGCCCTTGCCAAAAGAGACGCCCTCGACGACGTGGGAGAGCGGAACAATCACCCCGGTTAGAGCGAACAGGGTCTGCCGCCGAGACCAGACTGTGGCGAGAGATCGCGTCAGGTGGTCGAAGCGTTCAGGATCCATATCTGGCCTCCTTAGGACGATCGACGGTAAGAACGCGGCGGAAAACGGAGGAGCGGCGTACGGGTGATACGAGATCCGCGCTGAAGTTGGTGAACGCTTTGTCGTCGCAGCAACGAAGCGGCTTGCCGCTGGAGAATGATGAATGACGGTTATCGCGTGAGTTCAGACTACATCTCTGTCTCCTTGAATGCAATGGTCAGATTCTCTTGCTAGCCATACCAGTCCTGTGCCAGCGCAAGACTCGCAACCTTCGAGGCTTGCCAGTCGATTCATTCGGCGATTGCAGGTGTTTTGTGATCAACGCGGCCGCCCTGGAAAAACCCCCGGCCTGATGATCACGGAAACTCGGTCCGGGCGTGACGCGTGAGGAACGCCGAGATTCCTCACGTTGGTGCGAAGGGACATCAGGTATGGGCGAGACTGGGGCGACATTTTACGAACGATCGCACGCTGAACCAGAACGCGGGTCGTGCTCCCCGCGGCTGTCCTGAGTGCTACGGCGGGTGGGGCCGCTGTGGACGGGGGTGTCACGGCGCGGATCCCCCTTCCCGGCCTGCGGTCCGTCCTCCTTGGAGGATGATTTGCCGGTGTCGCTTCCGTGCGCGCCCGCCGGGTCACGTTCCTGATCCGTGTCGGGGTCCCGCTGGGCCATCCTCCGTCCCCTCGTGGGATGTCCACCGGGTCTGGCGATCACCGGATATGGTGACGAAACCGCTCGATACGCACCCTGCCTCCTGACTCCCGCGCGGTAAGCGCGGCGACATGCACGCCATTTCCGATTTGTGCGACGATGGCGGCGAGCCGGGACGAGCGATCATCCCCGGCGCCGTGGATCGTGCGATCACTCGAACGGTGGAGTGCGGCCGTGATCGATGCCGACAACCCGGTTGTCCGCGAGTTTCACCGTCTCTATTACGACGCCCGCGGCCAGACCTGGGAGAACACCTTCTGGTTTGGCACCCCGGTGCTCAAGTGTCCGCTCGATCTCTGGATCTACCAGGAGATCATCCACGAGACGCGGCCCGACCTGATCATCGAGACCGGAACGATGGAAGGGGGCAGCGCCCGCTTCATGGCAGCGCTGCTCGACTGGATCGGCCACGGCGAGATCGTCAGCATCGACATCGAGGCCAAATCGTGGCGGCCGGTCCACCCCCGCATTACCTACCTCACCGGCTCCTCGACCGATCCTGGCATCATCGACGAGATTGCGGCACGCGCAGCCGGGAAGCCGGCGGTGATGGTGATCCTCGATTCCGACCACCGGGCGCCGCATGTCCTCGACGAATTGCGCCTTCTCTCCCCCTTCGTCACGCCCGGCGGCTACCTGATTGTCGAGGACACCAACGTCAACGGTCATCCGGTGGTGCCAGATTTCGGTCCCGGCCCGCTGGAGGCACTCGATCAGTTCCTGAGTGAATCAAGCGACTTCACCGTCGATCGCGGTCGGGAAAAACTGCTGATGACCTTCAATCCGCGCGGCTTCCTCAAGCGGCAGGCGGAGGGACCGACCGGCGGCAGGCGACGGCAGCTGAGCGCGATCACGCCGCCACGGGGGGAGCGCATTGCGGACCGGGCGCGTCGCGCCCCCGGGGCCGCCGCGCGTCAGGAGCCACGACGCTCCCCATCGAACCCAAGCGACGGCGGCGCAGAGACTGACACCGCCGCGACCATCGCCTGGCGCGATCCACATGGCGGAGGCGGCTCGGTCACGCTGCGTCCCGGTAGCGCACCCGATGTACAAGTCCACGTGGAGAAGGAAGCGGCAACTGGGTGGCTGCGCGAGGGCGAGCCGGGCGAATTCCGCCTGGCGCTGTCGGTTACCGCGGCGACCCCGGCAGCGGCGCCGCCGAATTCAGCGGCCGAGTTGTATCTCGACCTGATGAAGAAGTGCCTCACCCGGATCGTGTTCAAGGAGAGCGGTCCGCCGATTCTCCCCGGATTCGGACCGTTCGATCCCGCGGCGCGGGAGGAGGGGCGCGACTGGCCGGCGGACGCGGAATCGATGGCGGGGCGTTTCCGCCTCGACAACGTCCAGATGTGCGTGACCGATGTCCTGCGGAACGGCGTGCCCGGCGATCTGATCGAGACCGGGGTCTGGCGCGGCGGCACCACGATCTTCATGCGGGCGATTCTCGCGGCCTACGGCGATCGGGAACGTCGCGTCTGGGTGGCCGATTCCTTCCAGGGGTTGCCGCGTCCCGATGTCGAACACTACCCGCAGGATGCGGGGCTCGATCTCTGGCAATACGAGCAACTGGCGATCCCGGTCGAACAGGTGCAGGCCAATTTCGCCCGCTACGATCTGCTCGACGATCAGGTCCGCTTCCTGAAAGGCTGGTTCCGCGATACGTTGCCGGCGGCCCCCATCGACCAACTCGCCGTGCTGCGCCTCGACGGCGACCTCTACGAATCGACCATGGATGCCCTGCGCGCGCTCTACCCGAAACTCTCGGTCGGTGGCTACGCGATCATCGACGACTTCGGCGGTATTCCCGCCTGCGCCGCCGCGGTGCATGATTACCGCGCCGAGCATGGCATCGAGGAACCGATCGTGCCGATCGACTGGACAGGGGTCTACTGGCGCCGCGAGCGCTAGCGCGTTCCTTACAAGAGGCGAAACGGGCGGGCGGTGAGGGCGAACATGACCATGGCCAGGGTCGACACCACGCCGATCACCGCCAGGATGGCGAGCATCGGGGCGTAGGCGCCGAGCCAGGCCACGAGAAAGCCCGCACCGACCGGGGCGATCGCCCGCGCCGCCATCTGCGCCGCCGCCGGAATACCGCTGATCGCGGCGAAGTTCGCCCGTCCGTAGCGGTCGGCGACAAGCGTCGCGCGCATGAGCGTGGTTCCGCCGCGGCCGATCCCGAGCAGCGTGACCGTCAGCAACAGCAGCGGCAAGCCCGCCGGCACCACCGCCAGGGCCAGTCCGACCGCCATCAGGGCGAAGACCGCAACGCCCATCACCGGCTCGGAGATGCGCCGGTCGATGGCGGTGATGACGACGCGGCCGAAAGCCTGCGAGGCGCCGATCAGTCCGGTGATCAGGGTCGCCTGCGCCATCGAATCGCCCCGCTCGAGCAAGACCGGAATCAGGTAGACGCCATTGGCCACCGCGGCAACCGTACCGAGGAAGAAGGCGACGGTCAGCCACCAGTAGGCGGGATCGCGCCGGGCGCGTTCCAGGGAGGCGCCCTCCGGTGCTTCCGGGGGACGATGCGGACCCGGCGGCGCGCCGTCCGGGAGCAGACCCAAATCTTCCGGCCGCCGCCGCAAGATCAGGGCGTGTGCGGGAATGGTTACCACTCCCAGGATCACGGCCAGCACGAGCAGCGCTTCGCGCCAGCCGAGGCGCTCGGTCAGCCACCCCGCCAGCGGCAGGAAGATGGTGCTGGCGAAACCGGCCACGGTGGTCAGCACCAGCATCGCCCGCGAGCGGCCGCGCACGAACCAGGTGGCCGCGGCGGCGAAGGCGGGTTCGTAGAGGGTGAGCGCGAGCGCGATGCCGATGCCGGCCCAGATCAGGTAGAACACGATCAGGTTTTCGACCCGCGCCCAGGCCACGACCAGGGCCGTCCCCAGCACCGACCCGATGGTCATCGGCAGGCGGGGCCCGGAGCGGTCGAGCCAGCGCCCGAGCGGAGGTGATCCGACCATCGCCACCAGTAGCGCGAGCGAGTAGGCGCCGGTCAGGGCGGGAGTCGACCAGCCCAGTTCGCGCTGCATCGGGACGAGGAAGACGGAGAAGGCGTAGAAGAGAACGCCCCAGGAGACCGTTTCGGTGACGGCCAGGGTCCAGATGATCTTCCAGCCATAGTAGCGTGGGAGGCGCGCCCGCCGGATCATGCCGCGCCAGCAGACCCTTCACGGAAGGTCAAGGCGACGCCAGCGGGACTGGTAGCCACATCCCAGCGGCCCGGTGCGAAGCGGCCCGGCACCCCGGCGCGGGTCATCAGCGTCACGGGATCGAGCAGGAGCGCGCGGCGGTTCTGCGGATCGCGCTGGACAGCGCCGTTGCTGCGCTTCACCGCCTCGTCGAGCATCATGTCGAGCGGCAGCCAACTCGGCATGCCGGTATCGACGATCTCCACGCGCAGCACCTGACCGCCGGGCGCGGAGAGAACCAACCGGGTCGAGAGATCGCTGCCGAAGATGCCTTTTTCGACGCGCAGATAGAGATCGATGCCGCCATCGGCGACGCGGGCATCCTTGAGGCGCAGCCCCACCGGGGCGCGGCGATCCGCTTCGTCCACCAGCGCCTGGGCCAGCATCTGCACGCCTTTGGCGGAGATGCGCAGGCTCAACCCGTGGACGACGGGACTCATGGCGAATCGGCCGCCGCCCGGTTCGAGCGAGACATCGAAATCAGTCAACTGGACATCGCCGGGGATGGCGCTGAACAAGGCATCGGTCATTGCGGCAACTTCTTCCTTCACGTCTCCATTGTCGCGCCGATCCGCGGTCTCCACCGCGGCAGGGAACGCGCATGCATTATCGCGGCTTTCGCACCTATCGCCGCGCCGCCTATCGTAGGCGATAGGCGGCAGGAACTATGGGAGCGGGGTCAGACTGGGTTGCCGCGCCAGCCACACATCCATTAGGCTGTTCCGGCCCGGAGCGCCGCATCTCGTCGTTCGCGGTGGCCGGGATCGGCGGAGTTGAATGATTCGCGCAGCACATCGCGCTACTGTCCGGATTCGTTCCGCCGAGATGCTTCCTGGGTCAGCATGACTCCCGAGTAAGGCGCGGCGCTCGCCCCATCGTGTCCTGGCGTCGTGCGGATCGGCCAGAGAACCTGATCACCGGCAAAGACGTGCGAAGATGCCGCTGGTACCCTTCTTGCCTCGGTCGGTGAACGCTCCGGCAGCGGAGACGGAAACCGAAATCCTGGGTCGGAGACGACTCGTTCGGCGCGGGAGCCAGCAGAACATCGTGAACGAACCGAACGGCGAGTGGCCGGTCGTCGCATGCGCCGGGTTTCATTTCTATTGCTCGAACGCAGCGGAATTCGAGCGCATCTGCCAGGATGTGTTCGCCGGGCACGAGTACGCGTTCGATATGCGGGTGCGGCATCCCTACATCATCGACGCGGGCGCCCACGTCGGGGTGGCGACCCACTACTTCAAGCATCGCCATCCCCACGCCCGGGTGCTGGCGATCGAGGCCAACCCAGCCACGTTCTCCCTGCTCCGCCGCAACATTTCGCACAACGGACTGGATGACGTCCACCTTCGGCACGCCGCGCTTGCGCCGGAAGCGGGCGAGATCACCTTCTACACTGGTACAGATGGGGAGCAATCGAGTTCCTGGGGCGATTCCGCGATCCGCCAGCCGTGGCATGGGGAGGAAGCGACCTCGGCGGTGCGGGTGCCGGCGATCACCCTCTCCTCGCTCCTGACGGAGCGCGTCGATGTGCTCAAACTGGATATCGAGGGGCTGGAGACGGCGGTGCTGGCCGAGGCGGCGCCCCAGCTCGCGCGGGTGCGGCGGATCGTACTCGAGTTCCACGGCACCCGCGCCAATCCCGAGAACGACATCGAGCGGCTGGTGGGGATTCTCGACCGCGCCGGGTTCACCGTCGACGTCTACCAGTTCGGCTCCGTCGTCCCCCTCGGCGCCATCCAGCGCGACGATCCGTTCTGGCTGATCGTCCGCGCCGAGCGGCTCTCACCCTGGCAGCGGCTGCGGCGGCGGTAGCAAAGGCTATCGGCTATCGGCTCCTGCCGACTCGCCGTCTCGCCGACTTGCCGTCTTTTCTCTCGCCGTCGGGCCGTCTTCGCGCACAAACACGAACCCGGCCGGTGCGGCCGGGCGCGTGCGGGAAGAGTGAATAAGGATAAGGGTTGGGCACTGCGAGCGGCGCGTGTAGGGCATCGCCCCGCTCGTCTGCTCAAACGCATCGTGTTGCGCGGCGGTTTCGCACGCGGACGCCAAGTAGCAGAATCGCGGACTTGACTGGCACCCGAACCGGGTGTCTCCGGTCTGCTCGCCTTCTCGCCTCAGGCGCTGCGTGGTTGCCGTGCCCGCGCGATTTCGGTGACGATGGCGGTGGCGCGGGCGGTGAGCGTCGGCCAGTCCTCGTTGGCCACGCTGCGCGCGTCGACCAGATTGCTGCCGAGAGCGACGGCCGCCGCGCCGGCGCGAATGAAGTCGGCGGCGTTGTCGAGCGCGACGCCCCCGGTCGGGATCAACTTCAACTGCGGGAGGGGCGCCAGCACATCGCGCAGGTAGCGCGGTCCGCCCAGGCTGGCCGGGAAAACCTTGACGTAGGTGGCGCCGCCTTCCCAGGCGGTCAGCATCTCGGTCGGGGTCAGCGCGCCGATGACCGTTGCCACGCCATACCGCTGGCAGGTCGAGATTACCGGCAGCGAGACGGTGGGGGTGACCACGAAACTGGCGCCAGCCAGGATCGCGATGCGCGCCGTCTCGGCATCGAGCACACTCCCGGCCCCGATCAGCGCCCGCTCGCCGAGCGCCTCCCGCGCCACGGTAATCGCGCCCGCGGCGGCGGGGTTGGTGAAGGTGAATTCAACGACGCGCAGCCCTCCAGCGACGAGCGCCGCGGTCAACGGCGCCGCCTTCGAGAGATCGTTGAGCCGGACGACGGCAACCACGCCATCCTCTTCAACGGCGGCAAGCGGTGCGTTCGTCTTCATCGGCTCCTGACCCCTGGCGATTCACGCGGTGTGCCTCTCGCGATCGAAAGCCTCGAAAGGCTCCCTCCGGCAGAGACGGGCAGGCGGCATTTGCATCGCCCGTACGATAACTCGCCTCTCGCGGTACCTCTTGCGGTATCCCGGGTTCTCAATGCTTCAGGCAGGCGGGCGAACCGTTGAAATAGCCTTCCATGAAGGATGTCACTCGGTAATCGCTGGAGCCGTGCGCGCCGTCGGCCGTCTCGTCCATCTCGATGGGATCGGCGCTGAGAATGGTGATCACCATCGCCTCGGTGACATCACCTTCCTGCAGATAGCCCTGCGCCAGGGCGCGCCGCGCATAGGCGCCGGCAAAGCAATCGGCCTGCAGTTCACGGTCGATCGACAATTCCGGGGAGATGCCGAGCAACTGCTGGACGTGGTGTCCCCACTCATGCGCGAGCACGGTGATCCAGGCAAAATCGCCGACGCTGGTACGAATCTCCTCGCCGAGCGGGAGCGAGACATAGACCGAATCGTCGAGCGGGCAATAGGCAGCGGGATTGTCGTACGGACCGAAATCGCCGCAGGCCGAGGAGACGGTGTCGCTGACCGGCACGATGCCGGCCGCGTAGTAATCGGTGTTGTTCGCGGCGAACTCGCCAGCCCAGAACGTATCGATATCGGCGAGAACGGTGTCGGTCAGATTGTCGGGGGTAAGCCCCGGCATGGTGAAGCCAGAGAGTTGATCTTCGCTCAGCGGCTGATCAGCGCCTTCATCCTGAAAGTGAAGCGGGAGCGTGGTGTCCCAAGCTGCGGGAGCAGCGGGCGCGGCAGCCACGGACGCAGCGGGGCCGATGAATGTGGCGAGCACGAAAACGGCTCGCAGCAGATGGCGCGGCATGGTCGATTTCCCTCCGCCGAGCACCGCCGCAACGCGATTCGCCACCCGGCGCCAATGGCAACTGTACGCTACCTACCCGCCATCTGACGAAACGGGCGCCGCTTTTTGGTGCTTCTGGGGTGGGGTCATCCGACAAGCCGCAGCGTTGCTGCGCGTCTCACCCTCGCCCTGCGACATCCATGACTGAATCAGCAGGTTCGGCAAATTGGCGAGTCCTTGGCGTTTCGAGAGGGCATGGCGGAGCCTAGCGTCCAGATCGCGGTGGCGAGCAGCGATGCGGTATCCGCACGTCCCGGCATCGAGGATGCGCAGCGACACTGCATGGGGCAGGAGGCTTCCCAGCCCGACAATCCGTGCTTCCGGTGGCTGAAAACCCCGTATTCTCTCCCGATGCGCAGGTCGTTTCCTCCTCCCACACTGTCCAAGTGGACCATCGGATGAACGCTGCAGAGTTGATCCGATCTGGCATTGCCACGGCAGTCGGCAACATGGTGAGGAGACGATCGATTATGGTAATCGTAGAATTGACCAAGGCTCTGGGGACGGACGAGTTCGAGACTCCGTCGTTGTCACGTCGCGACACGCTCCGGCGCTTTGGCGCACTTGGACTGGTGGCGGCCGGCGGACTGGCGCTCGCGCCACTCGTTAGCGAAGCCAAGGGCCATGGCAAGCGCAAAGGCCGCGGCAAGAACCAGAATCAAGAGGGCGACGAGCGCGACAGCGCGAGCGCCACGGCGGAGGGCGCCGCGCGTGGTGGCAAACGCCACGGCAAAGGCGTTGGCGCCGAGGTCACCATCCCCGACATGGATGATCCTGCCATCTTTGCGCTACCTGGGAGAACCAAGATTCTCTCCATCGGGAGCCTCTCGCTGGCAAACACGCGGCAGGTGACCGCCCAAGGCACCATCACCTTCAACCGCGAACTCGTCGCGCTCATGCGGCTCGGCCGCGAATTCCGGCTGCGCTGCGAAATCTGGGGGCAGGACAGCGGCTGCGCCGCCCCGTCTGATCTCCTCTTCAAGCTCGTCAAGCCCAAGGAGTTCATCGTCTTCAACAAAGCGCTGCTCTCGACCAGTACGGCCGTGCTGACCCAGAACTTTCTGTTCCAGGACACGGTCCTTACCTCGAAGCTCAACGAAGACGAGGACACCTTGCTCGATTTCTGCAATGACGATCAAGACGACATCGCGGCTCGACTTTATGTCGAAACGCGCGCCAGTAGTCGATCCACGACCTGGCACCCGATGTCGGTCAAAGTGACGGCGGAAGTGCAAGGCTTCTTTTAGGCCACCGCGCCGCATCGACAAGCGAACGGGCGAGACGGCAAACCGTCTCGCTCGTTCACGACGTTACATCGATACGGAGCGCGCCGCATTGCCGGGTACCGGGCGGATTTCGCCCGGGAACCAGATCCCACTCGCGTCGTCGGCCGCAATGACGTTTCCTTGATTGGAACCAATCGGTACACGAAGAATGGAAAGCCATGGTTCACCATCTCTCCCGCCGCGCCCTGATCGCCGCTGGGGTTGGATTGACAGCAGCGAGACGGGCCACGGCCCAGGAGACCATGCCTCGGTTCAGTTATCCCATGGGCATTCCCGGCAACCCACTCGGCGACGGCTTGCTCATTCGCCATGGCTACGCGGTGGAGAACATTCCCTACTACCCCGGCTGGTGGCACACCGGTGAGAACTGGCATGCAATCGGCGGCGAGTCGGCTGGACTGAACGTCTACGCCGTTGCTGATGGCGAGGTCCAGTTCGTGGGTGGGGACTATCCGGGGCGGGTGATCATCGTCGCTCACGCGCCCGATCTCTACTCGATGTACGGTCATCTCGACTACGCCGTCCTGGTGGAGGAGGGGCAGATCGTCCGGCGCGGACAGCCAATAGCGACGATCTTGCGCTGGCCGGACGACCCGGCGCGAAGTCACCTCCACTTCGAACTGCGGACGTTCCTCGTCGCCGATGCGATCAATGGCACCGCGCCGCAGTACGGAGTGACGTGCGGCTACGAATGCCCGCCGGGGCCGGGATACTGGCCGATGACCGCGCCGGAGCATCCGTCTGCTCTCGGCTGGCGCAATCCGACCCACGTCATCAACCGCCGCGCCTGGCCGGACGGCATTCCGGTGGGGACGATGGCCGTCGTCTCGCAATCGGCGCCGTCGCGGGTATTGCTGTGGTCCGTACCGGGCGACAGACCGGATGCGAAGTTGCGGGGAAACCTCGATCTGGCCGCGGGTGACCGGTATCCGCTGTTGGAGATCGTCAGCGGCGACGAGGCTGCCACCGGCACCAGCGCCGAGGCATACCGCCTCTGGTACCGCATCGGCCTGCCGGATGGCGATGCCTGGGTGCAGGCCGCCGTTCCCGACGCGTCCTATGCCGGATCGGATGGCCGCCCGGCCGCGGTGCGCCTCGCATTTCTGCCGGCTGTGATTACTGGCTGAGGGTAGGCATTGCCACGCCTCTTCGGTGCTCGCGGAGCAGAGGAAGCACCGGTGGAATGGAGCGACTTCTCCGCCAATGGACAGCACATGGGCGGCCAGAAGCCCCTCTCCCGCCGGGCGGGAGAGGGGTTTTGGGGTGAGGGCACACGCGGCGAGACCGCCATACCTCCCCTTGTCAGCGCGCCCGGGGAGAGGGGTTTCTGGCCGGCGGTCTACGGCTCGCGACAGACAAAGGCGATGCACTTGCCAGGGTTGACACAGTCGCTATCAGCCAGGCACTTCTGCCCAAGCGTGCTGTTCTGACAGTGGTTGTCGTTCCGGCAAACTCCGCTGCAGCAGACTCCCGGATTGCCCTGGGTACAGTCTGTCCCCGTCGCCTGGCAATCTGGTTTCGGCACGCAGGCGCCATCGAAGCACTTGCCGGTCCCCTCGCAGGCGCGGCCATCGGGCTTCTTGCCAGTGCAGCGGCCCTTGACGCGCTTGCGGCACGGCTTGCATGGTTTCTTCTTGGCGTCCGTGAGATCCGATCCGAGCGCGGCCGCGGCCCCGCCCAGGGCAAGACCAGCGACGGCGCGGGAGACGGTGCGCCGGGTCGGCGAAGAACCCAGCAGGCGAGCGATCCGATCGAACTGTTCGTGATCCATACCATGTCTCCTGGACGAGACCGAATAAGCGGGCAGGGCAGTCTATCACCGCGATCCCACGGATGTGTACGACGGATCGCCGGAAACCAGATTTACCAGTTATCGAGACTCATCCGGTACGCACTCCCGGCGTCCATCCACCGTCAGGACCGTGATCGCCCGCGTCAGGTACCCTTGCCCGTCGCGCGGCGCGTTCTGTGCCTCGCACGCGAAACAGGACCATGCCAATGCGCCACCAGATGGACCGCTTTCCCCACGTGCTTCTGATCGTCGCCTTCGCGCTGAGTGCCGTTCTGGGCACGACCGCGACCGCCGCGAAGAAGGGCGATCAACTCAATTGCAGTGATTTCGCGACCCAGCGCGAGGCGCAGGCCGAACTGGAGCGGACGTTTCCTGACGATCCGAACGGCCTCGACAGCAATCAGAACGGCGTCGCCTGCGAGACCGAGTTTGGCCTGACGCAGGACGAGATCGCCGCCATCGTTCCCGCCGGTTCTTCGCCCAACAAGGCCAATGAACCGAGCGCGACGTCTACGCCGGCTCCCACGCCAGCGTCACCCGATCAAACGGCGCAACTGCCGTCAGACGTGCAGGCGCAGATCGAGGGGTGCGCGGTCGTGGCGATTTCGCGGCGAGATATTGCCGCCGCCGGTTGTCCGGGCGGGCAATCGCTCGCCTTCGAGATTCCCGCCGATCAGCCGGACATGAGCCCCACGGTGATCATCACCCCCGGCGCCCCATTGCAATCCGAGGCGCTCCCCACCAGGGCAACCGGGTCCGCCGCGACCAGGAATGTCGACACGTCAACCGGCAACGCCAAGACCGGGAACAGCAGCGACACGAAGAGCAACGGGAGCAACAGCAGCGACAGCGGCAGCAAGAAGAACAAGAACGACAAGAGCAAGAAGGACAAGAAGAACAAACACAAGAAGAACAAGAAGCAGAAGAACCAATAGGCAGCGAGACTGCGCGGCGGTGCCCCAACCACCGCCGCGCCGCGTCTACTTGGTGATAGTGAGTTTGAAGACCTTGAACTCGTCCGTGTCGTTCTGACGGGTGATCTTGAACGTGTACGGCACGGTCCCCTGCTGCGCACTCTCCCCTTCGGCAAGCGCCTTCGAGGAGAGGATCGACCCGACGCGATAGCACCCGCTCTCGCTCATCGATCCATCTTGCACGAAGACCGCGAACGGGGTCCCGATCGGGGGGTTGTCGGCTTCGGCGCCATAGCGCTCATCGATCCAGGCGAGAGCATTGATCGCGCCCGACTGGTATTCCGTCGAACTATTGTTGGCGAGGTTCACCTTGCGGTCCCGGTGACACCCACTCAGCAAATCCTTGTGCCAGAGTTCGAGATCGATATCGCGCCCGGAGCGATTCTCGATCGTCATCTTGATCGTCCTGAAGGCGCCCGTGGGCGCGCAGTTCGTGCGGAAGCAGTCGGTGGTGATACTGCAATTGCCATCCGGGCAGCACGGTCTGTTCTTCTTCTTGAGGCAGCGGCCGCCGCAGCGCACCCGCTTTGGCCCGCACGTCCCTTTCCCTGCCTGCGCCACCGGGGCGAACGCGGCGAGCGAAGCGCCACCGGCCGCCGCAGCAAGGACGGCGGTAACCGCGGCCCGCCGACTAGCGGGAGCGGCCAGCGCACGGGCAAGACGATCGAATCCGGCGGTATCCACTCACGATCCTTTCCAATCGCGGCATGTCGCCCCACCGCGACACCCCGAGAACTGACTTGTTTTGTCAGATGGGAGTGTAGGGTCAATCTTGGATTATGTCCAATGGCGATCTCGGGAGAACGAGAGCCATTCGCTGCAACTGCCTCTGTGACCCCAGCGAGGCGCGAACCTGCCGCGGGAATCTGGCCGTAAGGGATCGCTCGCGTGTCGCTTGTGGTCGCTCCGGTGCTCCCTATGCGTCAGGTCTCGATGACGATCAGACGCCTGCCACGGCGCCTCGCGCCGTGCTCGATTTCATAGTGGGTTTCACCGCCGCCAGGATCACCACCGCGCCGTCGTCCCCGGCCGTGATCGTCGCCCCTGGCGCCAGGCGGCGCGTTTCGCCCGCGGCAAGGAGTTCCGCTCCCACCTCGGTGACGATTGCCACGCTCCCGGTCTCGACCAGGAGCGATTCAGTTTCGGCGTCGCCGTCCACGGCAACACGCGATCCAGCCGCCAGGGTGACGCGCTCGACAGAGATCTGACGCATGGCTGACCGGTTGGCCAGGTCCTGCTCCGGAAACAGCAACGCACCGTGATCCCCGGAAGGAGCGGTCCTGTCATCTATACCGTGGGGATCGCCGCGCTGGGGGCAAGCGCGAACTGGGCGCGACATCGAACAGTCGCGTCGGGACGATCACCAGGATCACCAGGATCATCAGGGAGCGAATCAGCGCCTGCACCGCGGCGATCAGCCTCTCTCCTTCCTTCGATCACGCGCGATTCATGCTGATTGCATCCGCGCCAGAGCGGCGGGCTCGCGGTCGACGCGGCAACGGCTTGTGGAACCACGGAACCAGTTCGTTCCCCGGAGCCAAGGGAGACCACAATGGCACTGCTCGTTCTAGTTATCGCTCTGGTCGCGCTCGCGCTGCTCGCCCTTCGCTCCGGCGATGACAGCCGGGATGGATTCGCCACCCTCAACCACGAACTGGACGCAATCGCCTTGCGGCGCGATTTCGCCAGTGACGACCCGTTGGCGCGAGAGGCGCTCGCGGTGCGTTCCCGCCGGGTTGCCGATCACCGCGTCGTCTCCGGTTCGTTCGAGGACAATCGCGCCGCCCTGGAACCGGCGGCGTAGGTGCCGTTGGCGAAGACCACCAGATCAAGGGTCAGCGACAAGATCATTTTCTGCAGCAAGCGACACCTCAAGATCCGAAGTTTCACTCATTCCCTGATTCGACCGACTCGAATTCATCCGACACTCGACAGCACCTGTTGCAGCACAAATGCGACATCTGACAACGGGGAACCAGAGATCGAGCGTCCGGTGACACAGACCACCAGAGTACCTCCGACCTGGCAGGTGCGTTCTTCATTTTGTCCAGGTCTATAGGTAGCGGCAAGGAACGGCAAAGCATCAAATGCGGCCCCAGCATCACGAAACTGGTGGATGACAATGTCAATTTGACTTGCTCGCCCAGCAGGCGGACTGGCGCAGGTGAAGACGACGTAGGCGCCATCGATCCAGCCCAATCTGGAAAATTGGCTGCCGCTCATCCCAACAGCCATCACCGCTTCGACCACTTCACCGGAGGAGTACGTTCCTCGTGCCAGAACGGAGAAACATGCCGAATGCGTCACAGCCGGGGCATTCGGCAAGAATGCGGCGGCCGACGGCACTGGTTCTGGGGCGGGAGCAACTGGAGCGAGGGGACCATTCCCGTCAGTTGCTGCAAGAACGGCACTTGAGACGGCAAGGACATCTTGGAAAGGAATACCGTTCGGCGCGACACCAGTCACGCGGATCATCAATGGTCCCTGGCTCGCATAGACCGTGAACTCGTTGCCATTCGAGGCCGGTCCCGCTAGCGAAACGGCATAGTCGCCAAGAGGAGGTGGCGCGCCGGATGTCAGACTCGATCCTTCCGCACGGATTGCCGCAAAGTAGTCGACCGCGTGTTGTGCTGCATCCGGACTACCGAACATATGAACGTTGACTTCAATCCAGCCAGCCTCTCCCGGTGGCGGGCCATCGCACGCATAGGTGCGACGGGTGAATGCCTGCCAACCCCATGCAAGGAGGCGTTGTTGGGCATCTGCCGATCCACCAAACCGGCTGAGGAGTTGGTCGAAGGTGATCGGTTCGTCGGCCTCAATCCTGAAGCACGAGGCATGATCAAGTGGGAGCGTAGACGGTAACTGTGGCAATCCTCCCCCGAATACCACTTGGGACGGGATGGGAGTCGGCGTTATCGTGCTGGTAGGGATGGTTTGTGGCGTGGGCATGGTTGACGGCGAACGGGTGGCAGCGCGAGATGGAGAGGAAGGAACCGAGGTCGTAGTCTCTGTCAGTTCTGATAGCGGTAACCCACATCCAGCCACTCCATCGAGATACCCACGCAGGACAGCACGTCGGCGATCTTGATCAGTGCCATGGTCACTGCCAGGATCGACGGGTAGTGCGAGGGAGGCTCCGGAATCTTCTGAAATACTGATTGCTTCAGCCAAGTCGCCGTGTTCGAGCAACCCAAGGCTCTCTGCCTCTTGTGTAAAGGCACCAGCAAGACAGTCAGCTTGGAGTTCAAATTGGGTGGTTCCTGGATTGCGAGCATGCAGCAAAGTCTGCACATGATGTCCCCATTCATGTGCGAGTACAGTTATTGGCGCGTAATCCCCGTACTTTGAATACTGTTCACTGAGAAACTCAGGGCTCAAATAAATGGTCCAATCCGCTGGGCAGTAAAACGCGTCGTCTTGAGGGCCATGTATGCCGCATCCCGTATCCATGGTTCGGTCCAGCGACATTAGGCCCGGAGTAGCATATGCATGATTTGTTCTTGAAAAAACTCCTGACCAGAACGTGTCAATAGCAAGCGCAGTATCGGAGTACTGGCCAGCATATCGAAATGAGTTGTCGGATTCCTTATACCCTTGCGGCGAAGGGGTCGATTCTTGCGCCGAGACGAGCAACGGGAGAAACGCGAGGGCAAGTGTCATTAGCATTGCGGCAATGGTGCACTTAGGCTGCTTGCTCCCGGCCACCATGGAGCCCCTTCCTCGTGCCGTCCGAACGTACAAGACCACGGTCAACGACCGAACCCACACTGTTCGGTCGTGATGCGCCACGAAGTCGAGTTAATTTCGAGTCTTTATGTCCGAATTTACTCTCTCATAGAACCGCAAAGATGAAAAGAGGAACAGCACGATAAGTCCCTCAATCTCACTTTGCTCCGGTGTTTTCAGCCGCCGTAGACCGTGTTTGGGGGTGGGGTTTCGCCGGTGAGCAAATAGGTGTCGATGGCGTCGCGGGCCGGATTGGTGCCGGGCAGGCTGTAGGAGGTGTGACCCTCGCCGATGCGGGTCACCAGCACGCTGCCTTCGATCCGCGCCTGCACCGCGACCGCCCAGGGATAGACGGTGCTGGGATCGCCGGTCGAATTGACGAGCAGGATCGGCGGTGCGCCATGCACGATATCCGGCCCGGGAGCGGATACCCCCGGTTCCGGCCAGCCAATGCATCCGGTGAGGATCGTCCAGGTCTGGCTGGCGCCATGCAGCCGCGGCGCGATCGCCTCCCCCAGAATCTCCCGCGCGCGCAGGTCGGCGAAATCGTGGCTCTCCGCCGGGTAATCGAGACAGGCAATGGCGGGACCGCTGGCGAAGAGAGGATCGCTCGGGGAGGTGGCGAGTTGCGGTGAAAACGCGCTCGCGTCGCCCGCCTCCGCATCGGCGATCGCCTGGGCCAGCGTGTTCCAACCGGCGATCCCCAGATCGGGGAACGGCGTCGAGAAGAGGAGCATCTCCTGGGCGGCGATGCGCATGTCCTCCCCTCGCACCGTCGGCCGGCACGGGCGCGGCGCGGCGCCGTTCGCACAGGCGGGAGCGGGGAGCAGTGTTTCATCGGCGCTGGCTACCAGCCGGTCGAAGATCGCCCCGGCATCCTTGCCATGCAACACGCACGCCGTGTCCGCGGCGCACCAGGCGACGAAGCGGTCGAACGCGGCTTCATACCCTGACGCTTCGCCGGTGACCATCGGGATTTCGGCGATCTCACGCGGCAGGATGCCATCGAGCGCCATGGTCCGGATGTTGCCCGGATAGAGCGCCGCGTACTGCGCGCCGAGCGACGAACCGTAGGAGAAGCCGAGATAGTTGAGCGGCTCGTCACCGAGCGCGAGCCGCGCCTGCTCGAGATCGCGCGCCGCGCTGCCGGTATCGATATGGGCGAGCAATGGCCCGGTCAGGGTCAGGCAACTCTGCCCGAGCGCCGTGTTGTACGCGACGAGGGCGGCGAACTCCTCCTCCGTCTCGGGAAAGCGGCTGACCGGCTGGTTGTATAGATCCGGGTCGCACTGCACCGGGCTGCTGACGCCGACACCACGCGGATCGAGTCCGACGAGGTCGAAACGATCGCGCAGTTCGTCGGAAAAGAGGGGCAGCCCAATCGCGGCGGCCGCGACGATCTCGACACTGCTGCCGCCGGGTCCACCCGGATTGACGAAGAGCGGACCGATGCGGTGCTCCTGATCGCGCGCGCGGAGCCGGTTGAGCCCGAGCGTGATCGTCGGTCCGGCGGGCTGGGCATAATCCAGCGGCACATCGAGCGTCGCGCACTCCAGACCGGCGGGATTCTCACCGGAGCCGGGAGCCGGGGCCGAGGCCGGCTGCCACGGCGCGCGGCAGGGCCACCAGGCGATCTGGGGCACGGGGGGCTGCGCCATGGCCGGAGGTAGTGCGGCAGTGGCGCCCAACAGGACGACAAGGAGGGCGAGCGCAGTCCGGAGCGCCGATCGTCGCCCGAGGAAACGACACCCGGCTTCATGGGTCGTCGGCGACTGGGTTCTCATCATTCGGGCCAAACCCCCGCTCCGCGGCACGGTCAAACTCGCTCTCGTTGCCGGCACGAACGTCATTCCTTCCCTGTTCCCAACCTGGCGCCCTCCATCGACCGATGATCGAGGGTGCAATCACATTGCGGCGCAGTCTGACACACGCGTGACTCAGACCGCGCCCCATGATGGTCGTTTCGCCCTCATCACCAGCAATCGCTGACGGCGGCAGACTACGCACCGCATCCGAACTGGAAGGCGAGGGTGGCGCCGAGCGCGAGCAGCATCACCGCGGCCAGCCCGGAGACCGCGGCCCGCAACAAACGGCTGAGCGGTCCTTCCGGGAGCAGACTGCCAACCGCCCAGCCCAGGTTGGCCAGCCCCATGGTGGTGAACGCGGTGACGTAGGCGACCCGGTGCCAGCCCTCATAGAGGGAGGCTCCCAGCATGGCCAAGGCGAGCACGAACAGGGAGAGCCCGGCAAGCGCCTTCGCCCAGTGCGCAGGAAGCCGGTCCGGCATTTGCTGCGAACGAAATCGGAACTGATCCATGGTCCTGCTCCTTCTCCGTGATGGTCCATGCCGTGGCTAGTGAGCCGGCTTCTCGCACTCGCGGTCGCCGCCTCCGGGATCCATCCTCTCTCGTGCCGCTCACGGGGACTGTCAACCGGGGCACAGGCGCGCGGCCAAGTCGGTGACGTTGCGCTGGGCACGTCCTGTCACTGACCGCGCGCGTGATGGACACTTCACCCATTACTCGTGGCACTCGTCGTCACACGGGTTCGACACGACATAGTTCGACGCCACCATGTTGCCGAGATCGAGCGTTGGTGGATCGAGCGTCACTTTACCCAGGTTGTAGATCCCGCCGCCTTGACTGAATGCACGATTGCCGCTTCACTTCGATGCCCGCTTTCAGGGGTCAGTCCGCCGGGGAAGTTGTTGAAGATGCCACCCCCACCGTCGTCGGATTGGTTTTCGGTCACGCGGGAGCTCTCCAACGTCATGCCGCGATTGTTGCTGATACCTCTACCGTTAGAGCGGGCCCGGTTGAACTCCACGATGGCATTCGCCATCTTCACCGTGCCGATTGAGTTGTAAATCCCCCCCTCCGCTATTCGCCTGGTTGCTGCTCAGCTTGGTGCCATCCTGCAGAATTACATAGCCCGGGCCAAAGTCGCCGCTGGTGGTGTTGTAGATTCCCCGGAGATCTTCCGGGTGATCTATCCCGCCGAGGAGTACAACCGCGCCACGGACGAGGAACGGTTCGCACGGCAGTACACCAATGCCGTGCTCAACTTCTTCGACCGGTTGTACGTGCTGCACCAGAGTGGCACCGTCGATGACCAGATCTGGCGCGGCTGGGAGCCGTGGATCGAGTACGCCTTCGGAACGGGCGATTATTTCGGCCGGGCCTGGGACGCGAACTGCGCGGTTTGCGACCCCGGCTTCGTCCGCTACATCAAGCAGCGCTACGGCGACGGCGTCTGCTCGCCGGGCGTGAGAACGGGCGTCGGACGATCGGCTGGCACGCCGATTGCAGCGGTGTCGTAGGCGGCCACCGCTCGGTGCGCTCCAGACGGCTTCCTCTGCGGCGACACGCGGAAGACCTCCCTTCTCCACAAGCTCGCAACGGAGGCGTTCATGATCCTAAAGCTCGCGCGGTTCATTTCCCTGTTACTGGGCGCGCTTAGCCTGGCTCTGGCCTGGGCGCATCTGGTCGAGATGCGCCCGAAGCGATCGCTGCCCGGCGCCGAGTGGTTGACGACGCTGCAGACTTGCCGCGATTTGGGCAAGGTGGCCAGCATCGCCTTTCCCGCCGCGCTGCTGTCGACGTTAACCACGCTGGGCTTCGTCCACACCCGCCGGATGACCGCCGTGCTGACCGCGATCGGCGCCGCCTGCACCGCAGCGACGGTGGCGATCTGGGCGCGCTGCAAGGAGCCGGTCAACCGAGAGAGCCACACCTGGCAGGCGGACGATCTGCCCGCTAACTGGCGGCAGCGACGCGACCAGTGGGAATTCGCCCACGACACCAGTGCTGCGCTCCACGCCGCCGGCTTCACCGCGCTCCTCGCCGCCACCCTGCGCGATCGAGATCGGGAGGACCACGAACCGTGCGTCGTGCCGGAGAGGAACGATCAATGATCGATCGCGCGCTGCGGCGCCACTACTCGCGCCGTACCTTCCACAAGACCGCGTTGGCCGGTGCCGCGGTCATCGCGGCGCCGATTGCCGGCCGCCCCAGTCCCGTATCCGCATCCCAGGGAACGGCGATGCCCATGGCGGGAGTCCCGGACGCGCTCTTCGCCGAGCTCGACGCCTTCGTCGGCGAGCGAATGGCCGCGCTGAAGATCCCTGGTGCCTCCATCGGCGTGATCGCTGGTAACCAGGAGCACGCCGCGGGTTTCGGCGTCACCAACCTCGACCATCCGCTTCCGGTCGACGCCGATACCCTCTTCCAGATTGGCTCGACGACCAAGACCTACACCGGCACGGCGGTCATGCGTCTGGTCGAGCAGAGCGCGCTCGATCTGGACGCCCCGGTGCGAACCTGGCTCCCTGAGTTCCGCGTCGCCGACCCCGATGTCTCGGCAAACGTCCGCTTGCGCCACCTGCTAACCCACTCCGGCGGCTGGCTCGAACCCGCCGTGGTGGAGACCGGGGATGGCGACGACGCCCTCGCCCGCTTCGTGGCCGGGATGGCCGATCTGCCGCAGACCGCCCCGCTCGGGGAGTATTTCAGCTACAGCAACGCGGGACTCTGCCTCGCCGGACGCGTCATCGAGGCGGTCACCGGCCAAACCTACGAGGCGGCGATCAGGGAACTGGTGCTACAGCCGCTCGGGATCGAGCGGGCGTCGTTCACCGCCGAGGAGATCATGACCGAGGCGTTTGCCGTCGGCCACGGCGCGCCTCCGGATGACCCGGACGGAGCGCCCGTCGTCCTCCAGCCGTGGGCCCTGCCCCGCCTGCTGAACCCGGCCGGCGGTTTGGTGGCAAGCGTGAGCGACGAACTGCGCTACGCGCTCTTCCTCTTGGGCGACGGAACGATGGATGGCACGCGCATCCTGCGCGCCGAGGGCCTGCGCCGGATGCAGACCCCGCTCGGTCCCGGCGGCACGGTCCCTGCGCTCCCCGTTCCGTTCGACGCGGTCGGCGTCACGTGGCAGCTGTGGCAGCGCGACGGAACGCGGGTTCTCTCCCACCCGGGCGGGACCAACGGCCAGATGTCGACCCTCTCCCTCGTCCCGGAGCGCGGCTTCGCGGTCACGCTCTTGACCAACGCCGTGCGCGGCATCCAGCTCGGGTTCGAGGTCACGGACTGGGCACTGGAGCAGTTCCTCGGGCTGCGCCAGCCGCCGCCCGCCATCGTGCCGGTCGACCGGGCGCTTCGGGCCGAGTACGCCAGCGAGTACGCGCTGCCCGACGGCTCGCAGACAATCCGGGTCCGCGAGGAGGACGGCGCCCTCCGCCTCGAGGCCTCTGGCCCCGGCCTCGCGGAGATCTTGTTTGGGCAACCCACGATCGAGTCGCCGCTGCGCTTCGTCGCCGGCGATCGCGCCAGGGTCGAGTTCCTCTGGCTGACGGCCCTCACCGACTTCGTCCGCGACGACGTCGGGAAGGTCGCCTGGGTCCGCTTCATCGGGAGACTGGTGCCACGGACGGGGTAGCACCGTCTCCCGTGACCCAGCGCGCTCCCGGTCGAGTTGGCGACCGGCACGGAACGTTCGGTGTCCCTGATGCACGTCCGTACATGCGAGGGAATGATCATGAACGCACTGGTGATCCTCACCGTCGCCGAGGACGCATCGACGCTGGAAAGGCTCTCGCGTGACCTGGAGCGGCGCTTCGGCGCCGACTACCGGGTCATCGCCGCCCAGTCCGCAACGCACGGTCTCGCCACACTGGGGGAGATACTGGCCGCCGACGGAGAGGTGACGATCGTCCTGGCCAGCCAACGCTTGCCGGAGATGACCGGCATCGACTTCCTCGACCAAGCGGACGATCTGTGCCGGACCGCCCGGCGCGGCATACTCGTGGCCCCCGGACCCGGCGGCCTGACCGTTCCCATCCGGCGGGCGATGCTGTTTGGGCATCTCGATTTCCAGATCATCGAGCCGTGGGTCTCGCCCGAAGAATGGGTCTACCCGACGATATCCGAGCAACTCAGCATCTGGACGCGGGAGCACCGCCCGCACGACGAAGCGATCACCATCGTCGATCGCCAGTGGGGGCCGCGCGGGCATGAGCTGCGGGACATCCTGGAGCGCAGCGGCGTCCCGTACGGTTCGTACGCGGCCGACTCGTCACGCGGCCGGGAGCTGGTGGCGAAGTACGGTCTGCGCGAGGATCAGCTTCCCGTCGTCATCCACCGCAGCGGGACGGTGCTGGCGAACCCATCGAACGAAGCGCTGGCCGAAGTCATCGGGGTCGCCACTCAGCCTCCCGCAGGCGGTGCCGATGTCGCCATCATCGGGGCCGGGCCGGCCGGGCTGGCGGCCGCCGTCTACGGCGCATCCGAGGGGTTGCGGACGGTGGTGGTGGAAGCAGCTGCGCTCGGCGGGCAGGCGGCCACCAGCAACCTGATCCTCAACTACCTCGGCTTCCCGCGCGGGCTGAGCGGCCGCGAACTGACCACCCGCTCGTACTTTCAGGCGCTCCTCTTCGGGGCGCGGTTCGTCTTCATGCGCCGCGCCGTCGAGCTGCGAAGCGATGGCGAGGACCACGTCCTGACCTTCGACAATGGAACCACTCTCCGCAGCAGGGCCGTGGTCGTGACCGGTGGCGTCGCCGAGCGGCAGCTCGACGTTCCCACCGCCGAGCCCCTCGCCGGCCGCGGGGTCTTCTACGGGGCCACCGCCGCCGAAGCAGAGGTCTTGGCGGGCGAAGAGATCTTTGTGGTCGGCGGCGGCAATGCCGCCGCGCAGGCGACGCTGCACCTGGCGAAGTACGCCGCGCGAGTCACCCTCCTGGTCCGCGGCAATGCCCTGGTGCCCGGCATGTCGGACTATCTGGTGCAGAGTCTACAGGCCGCGGAGAACGTCGCCGTGCGCCTCAATACTCGCGTGGTCGACGCCGTCGGCGGGCGCCGTCTGCGCGGCCTAGTGCTCAAGGACGGCGCGAGCGGTGAACGGGAGCACGTGCCGGGTGCCGCCCTCTTCGTCGAGATCGGCGGCGAGCCGCACACGGACTGGCTCCCGCCCACCGTGGCGCGGGACGAGCGAGGGTTCGTGCTGACAGGACGCGAGATCGTCGACGGCCCAGGAATCGGGTCGTGGCCGCTGGAGCGGCTGCCGCGCGCCCTGGAGACGAGCTTGCCGGGCGTGTTCGCCGCCGGCGACGTGCGCCACGGGGCGATGAACCGGGTTGCGTCCGCGGTCGGCGAGGGCGCGCTCGCCATCCGCTCCGCCCACGACTACCTGGAGGATTTCGCCTCGGAACTGCGGACGCCCGCTCCGGCCGTGTCCGCTCCTGGCGCGCCCTGAGGCCGACATCCCGCGTGACAGCCGCGACGCGGCGGGTGCCGCTAGCACCCGCCGCACGCTCCAGGAACTAGGCGGTAGCGGTACTTCCTCCGTTCGCCCGCTGCATCTGGTTCCTGCTCGATCGGCGCCAGGAGGCAACCATGTGGGTCGTTGCCGCAATTTTCGTGCTGGTTGCCAGCGCTGCCATTGCCGTGGCCATCGGCTGGACCCCGCGAGCGGCGCCGAGCCCGCCCTTGTGGGACCTGCCGAAACTGGGCGGCTCCTACTCTGGCGCCGCCGGCACCTATGCTGGCTTCAGCTTGACTGCTGCCATCTTCATCGCCGGCCTCGACACGGCCCGCACATCCGCCACGTTCGCCACAGTGTTCGGGATGATGCTGGTCGCCTTCCTCGTCCATGTGACTGCCACCTTTATCGCCGGCTCGACCCCCAATTTCTCCCAAGCCGAGGACGCGGTCGCTCATGCTCTGATGCTCGTGCAGGGCAACATGGTCAACAGCCTCGGCGTCTCCATCACCTGGCTCGCTCTGGTGCCGTTGACGACGATGATCGGGCTGGCGTCGCTCGCCGAAATATTCGTCTGGGTGCAACTGGTCATGGTGTTCTCTTCGGCGGCGTGGGTCGCATTCGTAGCACATCGCCTCACTCTGGCCAACACGCGGGCGTGCCTCATCCTGCCCGTCATCGGCATCACCCTGCCCGCCCTTTATCGTCTGGGAGCCGCTCTTGTCTGGCCCCCGCTATGGCCCTCCGGCGGCGCCCTCCCGTTCACCTTCGTCGCTCTTGGCCTCGCTGCCTTCGCGTTTGCCCTCCATCTGGGTCTCCTCGTCAACCACGGCCATGCGGGATCGCGAGCGTGGCTACGTCGAAACAGCCATTGGATCGCGCTCGCAGAGAGTCAGATCTTCGCCGTGACAGTGGGGCTGATCTGGTTCACCCTGGTGCTGTCATAAAGTGCCTAGAGCCTGTTATGGACTATCGACGAGGAGCGGGATGAGGCGATGGAGCAGGCAGGCGAAGGCCAGGAAATCCAACCCCACCACGGTCTCCGGCAACTGCTCGTAGTCCCGTGCCAACCGCCAGAAGCGGGCGGTCCAGACGAAGGAGCGCTCCACCACCCAGCGCCGCGGCAGCAGGTCCTGGGCATTCGCCGGGGTGATGATGAGCGCCAGCAGATGCCCGAGGGTGTCGACGGCGGCGTGCATCTTGCGCCGCTTGCGCCCGTCCCGGCCCGCCCCCACATCGCTCTCGGGGGTGGATTGGATGGTGCGACTGTCGAAGGTGGCCACCCGCGGCTGGGGCATCTGGTCGCTCGCTCCAGCGCCGCAACACCCGCAGGTCATGCCCCATCGCCGCAAACACCCCGGCGTCGATCCAACGGTGGGTCTGTTGATGGACCGCCGGCCAGGGCGGGAAGTCGCCGGGCAGGTAGCGCCAGGGGGCACCGGTGTGGACGATCCAGCGCACGGCGTTGAACACCTCCCGCAGCGCGTGGCGGCGTTGCGGGACGTCTTCCGCCATCAGGGTCAGGTACGGCGCGACGAAGGCCCACTGCTCGTCGCTCACGTCCGTCGGGTAGGGCGTGCGGGGGAGCACTTGACTTTCCATGCCTCCAGTGTCCCAAGTCCATAACAGGCTCTAGCGATGCTGGCGCAACGCACGGACCGGGAGCGCCGGGAAGCGCTCCCGGTCCGTGTCGTCCTCGTTCAGGATCATCTCACGCCGGGGGCGACCGTATCTTGCCACCGCTTCACGCCCATATGCACATGCTCAGGACAGGGCGCAGACTGGAACGCAGGTCGGGTTGTTGCCACAGCCCAGGGTCTGGCAGACCTGACCGGATGGACAGCCACCATTTGCGGAGCATGGGGTTGAGCCAGTGCAGGAGATTTCGGCCATGCAGACCGCCCCGATTCCGGTGGCGGTGTCGCAGAAGCAGCCCTTTTGGGGATCGATGGGATTGGTTGCCTGGCTACACGCCGCACTGGGACAACCGCACGTGCCTCCACTACAAGTCTGTCCCGCGTTGCAGGCGTCAGGAACCCCATTGGCGCAACAGCGGTCGGCGGTAATACAGACATTGCCGCAGCACGTCTGCCCGGAAACGCAGCATTTCTTGCCGCACTTGATCTGGGTACTACGGCAGCGCTTCTTTTTCTTCTTCCCCTGGGCGGGCTCGATGGTGCCTGCTCCGGCCAGACCAATGCCGCCCAGCGCGGCCAGAATGGTGCGCCGGGTGCCGCTCACGGTGCATGCCCGCAGAAGACCGTCGATATCCACCTGGCTCCCCTCCCTCACCTACGCCCAGTACAGCCCGTGCGTTCCTGATCAGGAATCTCCTGCAACCATGCTGGCCAAGAGCATCAGCAGCGCCGTATCGCAACGAGTAATGACGCTCGACTATTGATGGCACGTTTATCATAAACGCAAATTGAAGTGCGGTGACTCACTCCAGCGAATTACGGATGGGACCCACCGCGCAATGAGGTTAGATTTTGCTGAACCGGCCGTCACCAAGGGCCTGCAGGCGTTGCAAACGGGCGGGTTCGTTGGCGACCAGCCAGGGATCCGTGGAAAGCGTCGCGTGAGCAGCGCCGGCATGTGTTCGCGCTTCCTCGTTGCGGCCGAGCAGGAGGAGACACTCGGCGATCTCCTCGTCGACATAGCCGTCGCGCGCACCGGTCGCCCCCAATTGGTCGCGCAGGTTCTGTTGCAGGGCAAGCGCCTCGGGTACGCGCCCGAGCGAGCGCAGCGTGCGCGCGACACACCAATGGGCGATGCGAATGTCGTTCGGTTTG
Source organism: Thermomicrobiales bacterium (assembly GCA_046328335.1). Lineage (GTDB taxonomy): Bacteria > Chloroflexota > Chloroflexia > Thermomicrobiales > UBA6265 > JACCXM01. The sequence continues at coordinate 13,030 of JAXLWU010000028.1, read as the reverse complement.
CCCTCGCGTTCCCGCCAGTCCACCGCCCGCGTGAAGAGCGCGAGCGCGTTGTCGTAGCGTCCCAGGTCGTGATACGTCCAGCCGATGTTGTTGAGGAGCGAGCCGATCCAGCGCCGCGCACCCGGTTGATCCGAGCGTTCGGCCAGCGCCAGCGCCCGCTCGTTCCACGCCAAGCGCTCCACAGCAGGAGCGGCGATGCCGAGCATGTGCGTGGCATCCACCGCCAGATGGTCCTCGCCATGCGCGCATCCCAATTGCCATGCCTCACTAAAGAGCGGCACCGCGGCTTCTGGTTCACCGGAGGAGGTGAAGACGCGCCCTCGCTCAAGCAGGTAGCGCATGCGCACGCGGGGTGGTTGCTCAGGCAGCGCCGGCTCGACCGCATCGAGGGTGGCATGCGCGTCGGCGAAGCGGCGCTGTAATCCCTGGGCACGGGCGATCTGGGTCAGCAGTTCCAGCCGCCAGGAGGCATCCGCGGCGTCCCCAGCCGCCGAGAGGAGATCGCGAAAGATTTGCTCGGTGGCGTCCGGTCGGTCGTAATCCCACTGACGATCGAAGTCGGGAAGTTCGGTACCCTGGCCCATGCTCTGCCTCTTTCCGCGGCGCGACGGCGCGATGGTGACACAGTGAATCCCCTGGCGACCAGTCCAGGCCGGCAGCCCGTTCGTGGCACATGAACAACAGGGGCCTGTCGATCGACTGACATGATCGACAGGCCCCTGACTCATCCGGGAGATTCGCGGTGGGAGTCGGCGCGATTAGTTCGCCGTGGCCGCGGCAACCCGACTGGCGCCGCGCCGGTCACGATAGCAATCGTCGCAGTAGACCGGCCGCGCGGGATCGGGGCGGAACCGGGTCGTGGCGGTCTGGCCGCATTCGGCGCAGATCGACTCGTGACTCCGGCGTGGGCGAGACTCGCGGCGCCGGCAGTCGTGGCCATCTCGCCCCGCGCGGTCTGCCCGTGACTCTCCGCTTCCCAGGCGGGACGGCGCGGATCGCGGCCATAGCGGCGCAGCAGCTCGCGGCCGTCGAGTTCCGGTTCCTCATTGCGGGCGGGACGCTCGGGGCGCGGCGCGGCGTCCTGCGCGCGGCCGGCTGGAGGTGCGCCCGTTGGACGGCGCGGCAGGACGGCTGGATGCCGGGCGAGCCGTGCGCGCCGCGGGACGGGCCGGAACTGGCTCGGCGACATGAACCGCGCCATGGCCGTTCCCGTTGCTCGCGGGAGCGGCAGCGGCGTCCAGCGCGGCGGCGCCCCGCCACGGCGCGCGCCGGATGGGACGGGTAAAGCCGCGCTCCAGTCGCCGCCACTTGACGAGATCGTCCGGACCGAGCAGGGTGATCGCCTGGCCCTGCCGTCCCATTCGCCCGGTGCGTCCGATACGGTGGGTCAGCAGTTCCGGCGATTCCGGCAGCTCGACGTTGATCACCTGCTCGACATGACTGACGTCCAGGCCCCGCGCGGCGACATTCGTCGCCACCAGGATCGGCACCGCGCCAGAGCGGAAATCTTCCATCACGCGGTCACGCGCATTCTGGGAGAGATTCCCCTGCAGCGCCATCACCGGATACCCGGCGGCCTGCAGCTTCTTGGCCATCTTGTTGACGCCATGCTTGGTGCGGCCGAAGACGATCACCGAGCCATCGCCGCGGTGATCGAGCAGGTCTTCCAGCACGGCCATCTTGTCGGTGCCGCCGATCTCGAAGGCGAGGTGCTCGATCTGGGCGACTTCTTCCGGGCGCGTGGCGATAGCGACCGTGCGCGGATCGTGCAGGTGCTTGGCCGCGGTCTGCGTCACCCAAGCGGGGACGGTCGCGGAGAAGAGCGCCGTCTGCCGGTCCGGTGTGGTGCGGGCGATGATCTTCTCGACATCGGGAGCAAAGCCGCGATCGAGCATTTCGTCCGCTTCGTCGAGAACCAGGAAGCGCACCCGGTCGAGCCAGAGGGCGCCCTGATTGAGCAGGTCGAGCACGCGGCCGGGCGTACCGACCACCACGTGAACGCCCCGCTTCAGTTCATCCCGCTGCGGCCCGAAGGCGCGGCCGCCGGAGATCATCAGCGTTTTCACGCCGCGGGCGGCGCCGAGTTGATCGACCACCCCGGCGACCTGCACCGCGAGTTCGCGGGTGGGAGTGAGGACCACGGCCTGCACGGCGCGCAGACGTGGATCGACCACCTCGATCAGGGGCAGGGCAAAGGCCAGCGTCTTGCCGGATCCGGTACGCGCCTGACCGATGACATCGTGGCCATCGAGCAGCAACGGCAACACCTGGGCCTGGATTGGCGTCGGTGTCGTAATGTCCATAGCGGCGAGCACGCGCAACGACGCGTCGCTCAGCCGGAACTCCCCGAACGAGGCAGTCGCTTCCTCGGGCCGGGTCAATGTGGCAACAGACATGAAGGAAAAACAGTCCTCTCGCGCGACGCAGCATGATAGAGGGCGAACCTATCGCCCTGGAGGGAAACGGCCCGAGCCGGTCAGTACGGCTCGGCGTTCCCCCGCGTCGCGTTGGGAGGGGAAGAAGGCGTACTGTCGCGCGGCGAACCCGCGCATCCCTGTCGTCCAGAGACTCTACCATAAAATCTGGCGATGGCGCAAACGGCAATGAACGGGGAGAGAACCGGGATCAGTCAGACCCGGTCGACCCTGAACCTGCGCCCTGGCTCCCGCGAATAGCGGCGGGGTCGCGCGTCAGCGTCGTCAACATCACGATACAGACGATCGCCGTCGCCGCATGGAGGAGCATCAGGATCAGCACCCGCTCCCACGGCAGCCCCGGCAGGACATCGCCGGGCGAAGGAGCCGCGGGCGGGGGACCGCCAGCCGGCGGCGCCGGGAAGAACCGCGCCCCGAAGCGCGTGAAGGGGGAGACCATGCCCGATCCCATCCGCCGCGCCTCCCCGCCGAACCCGAGGAGCAGATCGGGGATGAGGCTGATGAGCAGGGCGATGACCGCGACGATGCGATACCAGCGGATCGGGTGCGGCACCAGCCAGACCATCAGGGCGAAGACGATCACCGCCAGGATGGCTCCTTCCAGGGTGAGGATGATCAGAGGCCGCCCCAGTTGGCCCATGTCGTTCAGCGATGGGTCGATGGCTTGCAGGATGGTCTTGATCGCCAGGTTCACGATCAGGGCGACGATCACGGTGAGCGGCGCCACCCAGAGCAGGCGCGTCCAGGCGACGCCATCGCGGCGATCGATCTCGCCAGTGCCGGTTGCGGTCGATTGCATCGAATCTCCTCTCCATAGGCCGGTCAGTGATGGATGGATCGTCAGCAGATGGCGGACTATATCGCCGCGTCGCTCACGATATCAGGTGGCGATGTCAGATTCAGAGAGGATCGACGGGTATCCCCGTATACTGGTGTGCACTTCTGGACGTCCTGGTCTCCTGCCACCCTGAATGCCGGGAGGACCTTCTCCCTTGCACGCACCCGACGACGACTATCTCACGGTCAAGGAAGCCGCGACCCTCTTGCGGGTGGCGCCGGGGACGGTGCGGCGGTGGATCCGCGCAGGCGAGGTGCCCGCCTACTACCTCGGTTCCCACCGCGTTGCCCTACGACGGAACGACGTCGTCAATCTGATTACTCCCATTCCGCCCGAGATTGATCTTGACGACAACACAAGGGATCTGTCCGAGTCAGACATCGACGCTCTTCTGGAGAGAATCCGTGCCGAGGGCAGGGCAAACCGTGTGCAGTTCAAGGGTCGGCGGCTGTCAGAAGACGAGGTGCAGCGGGGTCTCGAAGCGATGAAGCACGCGCGACAACTCAGCGACGAGATCCTGGCGCGCCGGGGAGGCAAACTCTTCCCACCGTCTTGGATCACCATCAATGAAATGCGTGACGAGCGAACCCGGCAACTGACTGGAGAATGATCTGCGTTGACGCCTCGGTTGCGGTCAAATGGGTGTTGCAGGAAGAGTTGGCCGAGCAGGCGCGCGCGCTGTATGCGGATGCGCTTGCGGCGCGAGAACCAATCATTGCGCCGCCGCTGCTGGCGATCGAAGTCACCAATACGCTCTTCAGGCGCACGCGAACTCCTGAGGGGCTGACATTGACGCATGCGACCTTGCGACTCGAGATTTTCCTGGAACATGCGCTCGAGACGATCAACCCGATTGGGCTCCATCGCCATGCACTTGCGCTTTCATATGCGTTTGGCCTGCCCGCGGCCTACGACGCGCATTACCTCGCCCTCGCGACGGAGTTCGACTGCCACCTGTGGACCGATGATCGCCGCTTGGTCCGCGCACTCGCTGGCCGGTTACCGTTCGTGAAATTGTTGAGCGACTACGAACCCCGGGCGTAATGAGCATAGTCGATGGCATGCGGCACTATGGGATGGTATTGACATCCATCAATATGATGCCCACAATGAGGGTATGAGCGCACGGGTCAGAATCGCGGGTTGCTGTGACATGCCACGGGTGCCGGCGCCGCTGTCGGAGACGGAGCAGGAGCGCATGGTGGCGGCTTTCCGCGCCCTCGGCGATCCCACCCGGCTGGAGATCTTCCGCCTGCTGGCCGCGCAGGAGGCGCCGCTCTGCGCCTGCGACGTGGTCGATCGCTTCGGGCTCTCCCAGCCGACGATCTCCCATCACCTGCGCATCCTGCGTGAGGCGGGACTGGTCACAGTCTCCCGCCGCGGCGTCTGGGCATGGTATGCGGCCGACCCGGAGGGAATGGACTGGTTGCGAGCGATCCCGGGCGACCTGGGCCTGCCGGTAGTGGAGGACGAGCGGTTGGTTGCGGCGGGATGATCCGGCATTTTTCTTTGCGCGATCGTATTGACGATCATCGATATGCGGGCGGTACGCCCGGGAGGATGAGGAGATGAGCACAGGCGAGATGCAGCGCGCGGACGCCATACGCGCCACGGTGCGCGAGAAGTACGGCGATCGCGCCAGCGCGGTGTTGCGCGGCGAGGGCGAGATCGCGGCTGATCCGATCACCGGCAGTCTCTACACCCGCGACGAAGCGCACATCATTCCCCTGGAGGCGCTGCAGGCCTCGCTCGGCTGCGGCAACCCGACGGCGCTGGCCGATCTGCAACCGGGCGAAACGGTGCTCGATCTCGGCTCCGGCGGCGGTATCGATGTCCTCCTCTCGGCGCGGCGGGTCGGGCCGACCGGATTCGCCTACGGCCTGGACATGACCGACGAGATGCTGGCCCTGGCCGAGGAGAACCGGCGCAAGGCGGCCGCGGAGAATGTCGCCTTCCTCAAGGGACAGATCGAGGCCATCCCCTTGCCGGACAATGCGGTCGACGTGATCATCTCCAACTGCGTGATCAATCTCGCCGCGGATAAGGGGCAGGTGCTACGGGAGGCGTTTCGCGTGCTTCGCCCGGGCGGCCGGTTCGCGGTCTCGGACGTGGTGGCGCAGGGGGAACTGCCCGCCGATTTGCGGGCCGACATGGAGGCCTGGGTCGGCTGCGTGGCGGGCGCGCTGGAAGAGCAGGAGTACCGCCGGCTGCTGGCCGAATCGGGATTTGGCGATGTCGATGTCGAGGTGACCCGGGTCTACGACCCGCAGGAACTGGCGGCCACGATCGGCAACAGTTGTTGCGCCGATTGGGGCCCCATGCCCTCCTGGGATGACAGCGCCTATGCCCGCTTCGCTGCCACTGGCGGCCGCCTCGTCAGTGCCTTCGTGCGGGCGACAAAGCCGCAGGACGAGGCGAGGGGTTGAGGAGGCGAGAAGGCGAGAATAGAAGACGGCAAGTCGGCAAGTCGGCAAGAACGAGAATAGAAGACGGCAAGTCGGCAAGTCGGCAAGAACGTAGACTCGACGTCTTGCCGACTTGCGGTCTCTCGTTCTTGCCGACTCGTCGTCTTGCCGTCTTGCCGTCTCTACCAATCGCCGATACGCCTCATCCCGTGATGCGGGCGATGTAGCGCGCGGCGGAGCGGCGGATGGCAGCCTTGGCGTCGTTGGCGACGATGGTGCCGGGCCAACTGCCGTAGATGCGGGAGAACTGGTAGGGCTCCACCGCAGCGACGATCCGGTTGACGGATGCGGCATCGAGCGGGATCAGATTCGGATAGGAATACATGAAACTGACCCAGCGCCGGTCGGCGACCACCTGAATGGTGTCGCCGGTGAGCAATGCACCGCCATCCGCCCCGTCCGGCCAGTGCAGCACGCAACTCCCCGGAAAATGTCCGCCGCACCGGATGAGCGTCAGCGCGCTGTCTGGGAGCGGAGCGGCGGTATCGCCCTCCCAAAACCGGATAGCGGGGTCGGGCCGCATCACCCAGGCGCGATCGTCGCCATGGAGCCAGATCGGCGCGTTGGCAAACACCTGGCGCCACTCGATCATGCTCGCATAGAAGTGCGGATGGGAGATGGCGATGGCCGCCACTCCGCCGCGCGCCGTGATCGCGGCCACGGTGTCGTCATCGATCAGGCTGATGCAATTCCAGAGCAGATTGCCCGCCGGGGTGGCGATCAAGTGCGCCTGCTGCCCGATGGCGAACGATGGCTCGGTGGCGATCGTGGTCAGCCCCGGTGCGATCTCCGCCACCTGGTTGCGGTGATCGGCCCGCAACGCGGCGAGCGTGGTCCACTGCTGTCCGCCGGCGGCGATCGCCTCCCGCTCCTCGTCGCAGATCGGGCAGCGCGGCGGCGTCCGCGCCGCGAACTGCACCCCGCATCGGACGCAGATCGCATATTCCATCGATACCTCATTGGCTCAGGGCCAGGTGATCGTGATTGCGTTGCCGCGGGTCTCCGGCACGGTCCGAATGAAGTCTTCCCTCATGACCGCTGGTGGCGAGACGTCACACCCCTCTCCCAGGCGCCTCATCAGGTGACGCCTCTCGTGACCACCATCCGATATGCTTCCATGTCGTATTCGCCCCTCGGCTGGACGTCAGGGGCACTGCCGCGGCAAGACCGACCGCCACACACGCCATTGCCAGCATTCCCTCGGAATCGTCAATGATATCGCTCGCGCACGACCCCGCCGCAGAGCCCAACAACCATCCTGAACCTGCCGCGCGTTCGTTCCAGCAGGCGGGCGTCTGGCGCAGATCGAGCACCCACAGGGCGGCGGCGAGCCAGAAGATCAACCATGCCGCGAGCAGGGTTGGCCGGGCAGCGTGGGGTTCCCGGGCGCGAGTCCGGGAGCTGCGCCAGGCGACAAGCAGGCCGACCGCCGCCACGCCGAATATCCAGCCTATGCCGTTCCAAAGGGCCAGGACACCAAGGACGATCGCCAGCGTCCCCGATGCCATCCAAACGGCCCGCCGCACGTCTGGCGTCCGAATGCGATGCGAGACCAAGGCCGGGACGAACGGCGCGACCATGGCCGCGGTAAAACCGAGCGATCCGAGGACCGTAGCAGCGCTCATGCGTTGGTCCAGCAGCAGTCTCCCCGACACCGCGGCAATCAGCATCGCGGCGACCATTCCAAGCGCAGCGGACCAGGTCGCGATCCGCTGTGCCGACGACTCATTGTGCTGTGCCTTGCTCTCGCCCAAGCCTGGTTCTCCCTGGGTACATCCGAGGAGCGTGGTGCAATTGCACCGGCAGCCGAGATTAAACTGCCGTCAGGGGAATCGTTGGCCAATTGCGGTCGGCGCCCCTGGAACCGCCGCGACGGTTTGCCGCAACGGCAGCGGGCCCGAAGCGCCGTTTCGCTACCGCTGGCGCCGTCAACCGCTCGATGGTTTCCCACCCGGCCCCGCGTCGGTACGATCACGCAGCGCCGATCGCGCCGTCATCGGCTCACTCGCGCGACACTTCATCCCGACTTCATCCACCGCTGGCAGCATGGCCAGGATGAGGAGGAGCGAACGGTCTTGCGCATCCTGATCGTCGAGGACGAAGCACGCCTTGCCAATCTGCTCCGCCGCGCCTTGGGCGAGGAAGGGCACGCCGTCGATCTCGCCGCCGACGGCGAGGAGGCGCTCGCCTGGGTCGATGTCGGCGCCTATGACGCGATCGTGCTCGATGTGATGCTCCCCGGCATCGACGGACTGGAGATCTGCCGGCAGTTGCGGCAGCGGCGGGTGCGCACACCGATCCTGCTCCTCACCGCGCGGGATACGGTCGCCGACCGGGTCCGCGGTCTCGACGCGGGCGGGGATGATTATCTGATCAAGCCGTTCGCCTTCGCCGAACTGGCGGCGCGGCTGCGGGCGCTGGCCCGCCGCCCCGCCGAGACCCACGATCCGGTCCTGGCCGCTGGCGCGGTGCGGCTGGATCCGGCCACGCGACGAGTCTGGCGCGGTGAAGAAGAGATCGTCCTGCCGAACAAGGAGTTCCGCATCCTTGAATACCTGCTGCGCCATCCAGACATGGTCCTCACCCGCACCATGATCGCCGAACATGTCTGGGACTACGATTTCCCGAATGTCACCAACGTGATCGATGTCCACATTCGGCAGCTGCGCCGGCGGCTGCGCGATCCGTATCCCGGCGGTCTGATCGAGACGGTGCGTGGCGCGGGATACCGGGTGACGACTCAGAAATGAGACGGCAAGTCGGCAAGCCGGCAAGAACGAGGCGGCAAGCGGGAGTCGGGAGTCGGAAGTCGTGAGTCGTCGTTCGTTCTCCTTTCCCCCTTCCCCCGCTTCCCATCACCCGCCACCTGCCACCCGCCATCTGTCACCCGCCACCCGCCACCAGCCTCGTCTCCCCATCCGCTGGCGGCTCACCCTCTGGTACGCGCTGCTGCTGGCGACGGCGATGTTCCTCTTCGCCGGGGCGATGTACTTCGGATTGCGGCAGCAGCTGTACACCAGCTTCGACGAGCAGTTGCTCAATCAGGCGGCGTTGACCATGGGCGCGGTGCGCGTCGAGGACGACGCCCCCGCGATCGAGTTGTCGGCGCCGAGTGTGATCGAAGGCGAGTATTTTCTGCGCGTGCTCGATGCCAGTGGCCACGTCGTGTTCGAGCGGGGAGCGACGCCGAACGGGGTGCCCATCGTGGCGGAGATCGTGAAGGCGGCCATCAGCGGGCAGACGATCTACAACGTCACGCGAGATGAAGACGGCGATGCCTTGCGCATTGTCTCGCTGCCGGTCCGGCGCCCCGCGCGCGATGACGCGGGACCAGTCGTTGGTGTGCTCCAGGTCGGTCTCGATCGGAACGAGATCGATGAGCCGTTGGCCGGTTTGCTGCATGTGTTGGCGCTCGCGGGACCACTGGTGCTGCTGCTCGCCGCTGGAGGAGGCTACCTTCTTGCCGCCCGCGCCCTGGCGCCGGTGGCGGCCATCACGGAACTCGCCGCGCGCATCGACCCGCGCGGGCTCGGCGCCCGGTTGGAACTCGATCTCCCGGACGATGAACTGGGCCGGCTGGCGCGCACCTTCGATGCCATGCTGGCCCGCATCGACGACGCCTTCGCCCGACAGCGCCAGTTCACCGGAGATGCCGCGCACGAACTGCGCACCCCGCTCGCGCTGCTGCGTGGCCAGATCGATCTTGCCCTGGCGCGGCCGCGTTCCACGGCCACGTATCGCGCCGCGCTGCACGAGATCGATGGCGATCTGGAGCGATTGACCACGCTCGTCGCCACCCTGCTGACGCTGGCCCGCGCCGATGCTGGCCGGCTCGTCCCGGAGACGATGCCATTCGCTCTCGCGGCGACCATCGGCGCGGTCATCGATCAATTCGCGCCGCTGGCCACGGCTGGCGCAATCGCGCTGCATGATGAATCATCCCCAACCCCGGTGACCGCTGACGAAAGTCTGATCGTCCAACTCCTCGTCAACCTGGTCGACAACGCGCTCACCCACACCTCACCTGGCGGCCACGTCACCATCGGCTGCCGTGGTGATTCTGATGTCGTTCGGCTCTGGGTGAGCGACACCGGCGCCGGGATCGCTCCCGAGCACCAGGCCCACATCTTCGACCGCTTCACGCGGGTGGACAGCGGCCGCGGCCGGGCCCACGGCGGCGCCGGTCTCGGCTTGGCGATCTGCCAGGCGATCGTCGAGGCGCACGGGGGCGAGATTGCCTTGACCAGCACCGTGGGGCAGGGCACGCGGATCGATGTCGCGCTGCCGCGGGGCGACGCGGCGCCCTGAGCCGCCACGAGTTAGGGATCGATCCCTCTCGCTTCATTGATTTGTCGCGGGAGCAGAAATGACATGTCCGCGCCGGGCGCCGCCAACCCCGGATGAACCTCATCGCGAATTCATGCTCGCGGCATACCGTGGGGACAGACCAGTGAGGGTGGCTCGCTGGAACGCCCCTGAGGAGGAGGTTCATATGAACAGTCGGGGTATGGCGCGGGGCATCGGTGTGCTGGCCGTCGGCGCCGCATTGCTTGGCGCTGGCGCGAGTGGCGTGCTCGCCGACGAGAGTGACAGCGATGCCCACGAGGTACCTGTCGCGGCGGGAACACTCGACGACGGGAGCGATCTGCTGCCGCTGGCCCAGATCGGCATTGGCGAGGCAGTCGCGGCCGCGCAGAACGCGGCGAGCGGCGCGGTTGGCGAGGTCGATCTCGAATATCTCGGCGATACCCTGGTCTACACCGTCGACATCGGCCGGCACGATGTCAAGGTAGACGCGACCACCGGTAAAGTCCTCGCGGTCGACGCCGACGACTAAACCGGAATTCAGATAGCCGTTCCCCATTTACCTCGGTCCGTATGACCGCGCCTCTCTCCCGCCAAGCGGGAGAGAGGTTGGGGTGAGGGCCGGCGCGTCGAGAAAGCGATAGTCATCATCCGCATTCCGTATGAGTCAGGGCATCGACGGGACGGCAGGAGGGGAGTGCAGCAGAGCGAAATGCCGCCGTGGTGTCGTTCCGCCGGAGGGAGGACGCCGCGGCGTTCGCGCCGATCAGCACCGACTCGCGAGTCCCCCCGCCCACCGCGCAGGGTGTCGTCGGCCATCCCGTCCGGCGCCTCTGCCCAAGTTCGCCATCGCTTGGTGGTAGACACGGCAGAGGGGAAAGTGTGGCAAGGCGGGCGGGCTAACGGCTAGCGCCCGAGACGGCAAGTCGACGAGATGAGTGCAAAGCCGATGGCCAATAGCCGATATTTTGTTTCAGCCCGCTCGCGGCAGGGGATTGACCTCGATGGTGTCGGCCCGTTGCTCGACCTGCGCGAGCTCGTAGTTCAGCTGAAGGCGAAGCCAGAAGCCAGGGGTGCTGCCGACCGCTTTCGAGAGGCGAACGGCCATCTCTGGGGAGATGCCGGCCTTGCCGTTGATGACATTGGACAGCGTCGGGCGCGAAACATTCAAAACAACCGCGGCAGCGGTCACGGTCAGGCCGAGATCGTCGATCGCGCCCTTCACGATACGGCCGGGATGCACCGGTGATTTCATGGTCATCGTGATTTCCCCTAATGATAGTCCAGGAGATCGACGTCCCAGACCGCGCCGTCGACAAACCGAAACACGATGCGCCAGTTTCCCGTTACCCGAACACTCCAATAGCCTTTGAGGCCCCCGGTAAGCGGGTGAAGGCGATAGCCGGGGATGTCGATCTCCGCGATCGTCTCCGCAACGTCGAGAATGGAGAGAATCTCCTCGACTCGACCGACCATTGTGCTACCGATCGCCCTGTGGTCTCCGTGCTGATAGAGGCGTTTCAGCCCTTTGTGCTTGAAGCTCTCGATCATGCGGCATTGTAACCCGTAGCGTTACGCGTTACGAACGGCGGTTGTCAGACGCTGGAATCCATGTGGGCTGACCGTCTCCGTCTCACCCGTCCAGCAACTCATCGAGGTCGATGGCAACGCCGGGGAGAGCGGCGACGGGGACGATGCCGCCCCGATAGATCGTTTCGGTGTAGCTGCCATCTGATTGGCGTCGGTAGGCGGTCAGCGTGCGCTCATACGGGTGGATGAACCAGATTTCCCGGTCGCCGCGGGCGCGATAGATGGGAAGCTTCGCCGCGATGTCGTAGTCACCCGTCGTCAATGACCAGACCTCGACCACCAGGGGTAGCGGTTCAGCGAAGGCATTGAAGGAGCGAGGGTCGCGCTCGTATGGCCGTTTGTACGGCGCGGGGATGACGACGACGTCCGGGATGAAATAGTTGCGTGACGTGTACCGGGTCTTGCCGTCGTTGATGTTGACGCGATACTCTCGCCGATCGAGCTGTGCGATGAGGGCTGCGCCGAGATAGGCGGCCACGTCGGCATGCATCATGCTCATCAGCGGTTTCTCCACTGGAATACCATCCCACAGCTCCCAGCGGTGCTCCGGATCACGCAGCGCAAGGTCGCGGTACTCCTGTTCGCTGATGCGGGTGATGGTGGCCATGGCGAAGCGCTCCTGCGACTGGCGGTCGTCTCGGTGCAAGGATACTCAGCACGACGTGCCGGGGGACCGGGGGAAAGGAGAGCCGGGGCCGCCCCATGGCAGCCGCGGCTCTCGCTCATCACCTTGTCTTCTCGGCTCGCCGTCTTCTCTTCTCGCCGACTTGCCGTCTTCTCTCCTCGCCTGCTCGCCTGCTCGCCTCGTCTACATCAGCGGTGGCACGGGTGGGAAGGCGACCACCTCGCCTGGTATCTCGCGTGGCGCTGGATGGCAACGAACGATGGCCACCCCGCCTCGACCCCTGCCACCCCTGCCCCCCGCTATCCCATCGCGGCTTCGCGGACGTTCTACCGGGGTAAACAGACGGCGAGAGAAGAGGTAACAGGCGGAGGACGATAAGCAGGTGTCGGGGGTTGGAGGTCGGGAGTCGGTATGTGGGGCAACGTCTTAGGAACCGCCCATGACCGGGTATTGACGGTGACGAAGCGCGCGGTACGCTACACGATACCCGAGGAGATTCGTCGCGACCGCGTAGCCGCTCCGGAGGTCGGGCATGGTTGACTCCCGTTTCGATGTCCTGGTCAAACTGATGAGCGAAGGCGGCAACCGGCGCGCCGCCGTGGCCGCTCTTGTCGGCGGTATGTTCGGCGTCGGGGCTGGCCTCCGCGCATTCGGGTTGGTCGAGGCCGACACGCGGCAGAAGAAGGGACGCAAGGCGTGCCGGCGCGGGCGGCAGCGATGCCGTGGCCATTGCATTCCGCGCACGGCGTGCTGCACCCAAACGGACTGTCCC
>JAXLWU010000027.1:0-72406 GCA_046328335.1 Thermomicrobiales bacterium | reverse complement strand
TACTCCAATCCCAACCTCTTCCCGCGGCCCGTGACCTCCCCCGCGTTGGTTAGCCACATCGATTTCGTGCCGACGATGGCCAGTCTCGTTGGCTCGCCAAAGGTGAATGCAGACTGGCAGGGCAAGGACTACTCCTCCCTCGTGCTCGATCCCGGCACCCCAGGCGTGCAGGACTATCAGGTCTTCACCTACGACGACTGGCAGGCCGGACAAGCGCAGGGACCGTACGTCTCCGGCGCCAGCCACATCGTCAGCGTTCGCGAGGAGCGTTACAAACTGGCGCGCTACTTCGATCCGAATGGCAAGGCAGCGGAGGAATTCGAGATGTACGACCTCGCCGCCGATCCGACAGAGGCAACCAATCTCGCCTGGCCAGACTATCAGCGTGACGCGGAGCAGGAAGCCGCCTATCAGCGATTGTTGTCCCTGCTGCAGGAGGTCGAGCAGACCAGGCTGCAACCGCTCGCTTGAAGCTCCGAGTCACCTCTGTGATCGCAGTCGGTTTGACGCGCTTTGATGCGGGCGTCTACTGATCGTATTGAAGGGGAAGAGAACAGGTATGCCAGAAGACCTGACGCGATTGCTGCTCGACGCCGCGGAAGCCAAGCGTGACCGCCTGATCGAAGTCGTCTCGGCAGCGGTGCGCATTCCAAGTCTGATGGGCGAAGAAGGCCCGCTGAGCGAGTGGTTCGCCGCGCAGGCGCGGCGGCTCGATGTCGAGGTCGATGCCTGGGCCCCAGATGACGCCGCCTTGCGCGCCCATCCCGCCTACGTCCCCGTGCCGTACGACTACGCTGACCGGGAAAACGTGGTCGTGGTGCGCAAGGGTACCGGCGACGGCCGAAAACTGGTCCTCTACTCCCATATCGACACGGTCCCGGTCGATCCCAACACACACTGGCAGCACGGCCCCTACAGTGGCGACATCGCCGCGGGACGCATCTACGGGCGAGGCGCGGCGGACATGAAAGCGGGCTGCGGCATCGCGCTGGTGGCCCTGGAAGTTCTCTGCGAGCTCGGACTGCGTTTTCCCGGCGATGTCGCCGCTCATTTTCTCCTCGATGAAGAAGCGGGGGGCAACGGGACCCTCGCCGCGATTCAACGCGGGCATTATGGGCCGAATGCCGGGTGCATCATGCTCGAGCCGACTGGATCGCAAGTGATGCTGATCTCCGGCCGGGGCGCCCAGTTCTTCCGCATCACCGTGGCCGGGGAAGAAGGAGGCACCGAGTATCACCGCGACCTCGTCTCCGCGATCGATGCCGCTCACGTGATCTACACCGCGGTCAAGCATTACGCCAGGATGCGCGAGGCGACGGTATCCGACCCGCTCTACGAGGGCCGGGAACGCACCAAGGTGCCGACCGCGATCTGCACTATCCAGGCCGGGGCCTGGCCCTCGACCGTGGCCGGGGAAGCGGTCATGGAGGGAACGATCGAGTGCCTTCCCGGCGAAGACATTCACCAGGTCGTCGCGGGATTCGAGCGGTACCTGCGAGAAGTGGCCGCCGACGATCCGTGGCTGCGCGACCATCCCTTCACGTTCGAACCGTTCGGACTCTGGTTCGAGGCTGCCGGCATCCAGCCGGACGATCCGTTCGTCCTGGCGCTGCAACGCGCCTCGCGCGCGGCACTGGGCCATGATGCGGCGGTCATCGGCGGCGGCGGCAGCGACCTGCGCCTGCCGATCCTCCACGCCAATTGCCCAACGGTCCTCTGGGGACCGGGCGGCGGCCCCATCCACTCCGTCGACGAATGGGTTTCGATCGATCAGATGGTCGACATGCTCAAGGCCTCGCTACTGGCCGCGGTAGAGTGGTGCGGCGCTCCGGTTCGAGACAGGTAGTCACCTTGAGCCAGTTTCCCGCTGCCGTCTATGGCCGTAGGATGTTCCTTACAGCCCCAGGGCGAAATGGGCGGATACCGAACCTTGCGGCTTGATTGATCGCGATGGGTGACGATCGAGGCGCCCAGACTCCAACATCAGCAAGATGTGCAACGTCCCTGGAGACGAATGACGGCATCTGGCCGTAAGATGGTGGCACTGCAAGAACGTCTCGGTCGCGATGACGATGCGATCGTCCTGAACGAGTGCTGGAGGTCCGCATGCCGGAAGAGAATCGTGTGGAGGGCGACGACGGGGTGACGCCGGCCAGTCCCTGTGTACTCGACGAGGACGAGGCACTGCAGATCATCGCCTACCTCACCAGCGCGGCCGAAATCTCGATCCACGAGCCGACCTACTATGGCACCTTTCGCCTGATCGACGCCGCCAGCCGGATGATCGGCTTCATGCTCGAGCATGAACCACCGCGCAGCGGCGCCTTTCTGCGCGAACTGAAGACCGAACTCGATACCAAGAAGGTCTGGATGATGTGGGATCGTGAGGCGTATTTCGATTTCCTGCGTGCTACGCCCGCGCTTGTCGCCCAGGAGGTCAAGCGGCTGGCGGATGAAGATCGCGTGGCCCTGAGCGAGGCACGGTCATGAGCGAATCATCCGTTGCCGATACCATCTATGAACTGATGCGATCCCGCCGCGTCTGCCGCCTGTTCACGGACGCGCCCGTCTCGGAGGAGTTGCTGGAGCGGACGGTCGCCGCCGCGCGGTGGGCCTCCAGCGCCGGAAACCGGCACATCCACAAGTTCTTCATCACCCGCGATCCCGAGAAGATCGCGCTGGTGCGCTCCTTCGCGCCCGGCATGATCACGGCGCCGCCCGCCTTCATCGCCATCCTGACCGATCACGACGCGGCGCGCCGCGAGCGGGTCCAGAAGGGAGACGAGGCAAACCAGATCGACGTCGGCACCGCCGCCCAGAACATGATGAACATGGCGCACGCGCTCGGCCTCGGTACCTGTCCCGTGACCTCCTTCAGCAAATCGGGGGTGGCGGCGGTACTCGACCTGCCCGCTTCTCTCACCCCGGAGTTGATTCTCATCGTCGGCCACCCAATGCCCGTCGACCGCTCCCTGAGGAGCACCGCGCCAACGCCGGTTCGCGCCAGGGACCTCATGTATTGGGAAACCGTCGCTCGCCGCGAGTAGGTCTCCGCTTCCAGCGCCAGGGCGCTGCGCCGTTGCCATGATCCAGCGAAAGGATGATGCGTGCGTCTTCTCGGACAGCAGGAAATCGAGGACATCGCCCGCGGCTCGGCGGTACTCGGTACCGGCGGCGGTGGTGATCCCTATCTGGGTCAACTTGCCGCGATCCAGGCGATCGAAACGTACGGCCCGTTGCAACTGGCTGACGCCAGCGAACTCCCCGACGATACGCTTGTCGCGTTTCCCTTTGCCATTGGCTCCCCGGTGCCGTTTCTGGAACGGATCACCATGACCCAGGAACTGGCGACCGCCTATCGTGCCATGTCGCGCTACTTCGGGAAACCGATTGGCGCCGTGATGTCGATCGAGATCGGCGGACTCAACTCGGTCCTCCCATTCGCTGTCGGTCGCGAACTTGGGCTACCGGTCATCGACGGCGACTGCATGGGCCGGGCCTACCCCGAGATCCAACTCGTCACCCTCACCCTCTACGGCCATTCCGCCGCGCCGCTCGTCGTAGCCGACGAACATGGCAACGTCGCCATCATCGACACCATCACGAACACCTGGGCAGAGCGGCTCGCCCGGCCGGTCGCCGTCGAGATGGGCGCCATCGCCGGTGGCTTCGGCTATCCCATCACCATCAGGGACGTGCGCGAAGCCGCGATTCTTGGCACCGTCTCATTCGCCGAACGAATTGGCAAAGCCATTCGTCTCGCGCAGCGGGAACACCGGGACCCGGTCGCCGCCGCGCTCGAGACTGCCGGTGGATTCCGCCTCTTCTCCGGCCGCATCATCGATGTCGCCCGCAAGACGCAGAAAGGTTGGGCGCTCGGCGAAACCCGCATCGCCGGTGTTGACGAATTTGCCGGGCGCGAGATGACCGTTCGCTTCCAGAACGAGCACCTCGTCGCCATCGAGAACGGCGAGATCGTGGTTTCCGTCCCCGATCTGATCGCGATCCTCGATACGGAACGGGGCGAACCGATCACGACCGAGAATCTGCGCTACGGGTTCCGAGTGACCGTCATCGCCATCCCCTGCGATCCCAAGTGGCGGACACCGGAAGGGATCGCCCTGGGCGGGCCACGCCACTTCGGGTACGACATCGACTTCGTTCCGGTCGAACAACGCCTCAATGGAGCAACTCGCGCATGACGCAGATGCTGACTACTGGCGATCTTCCCGATCTGGCCCGGGGCGCGGCCTTTCTGGGTACCGGCGGCGGTGGCAACCCGTACGTCGGCCGCTTGATGGTCGAGTCCGCCATGCGCGATACCGGCCGCGATCTCGAGTTGCTTGACCTCGCCGATCTCCCGGATGACGCTCTGGTCATCCCGACCGCGATGATGGGCGCGCCCACCTGCATTGTCGAAAAACTGCCGCGCGGCACCGAGGCCGCCGCGTCACTGAAACTGCTCGAGCAGCGCCTCGGCAAAGAGGCATACGCCACGATGCCAATCGAGGCGGGTGGCGTGAACTCGATGATCCCGCTCGTCGTGGCCCTGCGGCTCGGTATCCCGGTGGTCGATGCGGACGGGATGGGTCGCGCGTTCCCCGAGTTGCAGCATGAGACCTTCAATGTCTACGGCGTCTCCGGTACGCCAATGGTGATCACCAACGATCACCACGACCAGACCGTGTTGGAAACCCATGACAACGTGATGATGGAATGGCTCGCCCGTGGCGTCACGATCCGCATGGGTGGCGTCGCCTACATCGCCGAATACCCGATGGACGGCGCGACCGCGAAACGAGTCTCGATCGGGGGCACGATCGGGGTCGGCCTCAAGATCGGGCGAGCCTTGCGCCGCGCGAGAGAAGAGCACCGTGATCCTTTCGCGCATCTTCTCGAAACACTGAGCGAGACCGATTACTACCCGGCCCGGATTATCTTCTCGGGGAAGATCGTCGAGGTCTACCGGAGGACGTCAGAAGGGTTTGCCAAAGGGACGGTCCGCATCCGGGAACTCGAGGGCGAGACCGACGGCGACCCGCGGACGATGGCGATCGACTTCCAGAACGAGAACCTCATTGCCCGCGCCGGCGATCGCATTCTTTCCGTCGTCCCGGACCTTATCTGCATTCTCGACAGCGAAACCGCCGAACCGATCACGACCGAAGAGTTGCGCTACGGCCAGCGCGTGAAGGTGATGGCCGTTACCGTTCCCCCGATCATGCGGACCCCCGAGGCCCTGCGCGTCTGGGGACCGCGCACCTTCGGCTTCGACGTCGATTACGTCCCGATGAGCGGCGCCTGACCGTAACAGTTCCCCGGCCCACGTCGCGGCTGAGTGGGACTCGGGACAACTGTAACGAATCCCAAAGCCCCTCTCCCTCGCACAGGGAGAGGGGTTGGGGTGAGGGCTCGCGCGGCGAATTCGCGGCATCTCCTCTGCGAGAGCGCAAAGGGAGAGAAATTAGGGTAAGGGTGAGCATAGCCACCCCACCATCCCTTCCCCCGTCAGCCGTCGAACCGCGCCTTCCATCTGAAACGGGCGACACCGTGCGCGGGCACGCAATGTGCGGACTCCGGCCCTCAGGCAGAATCGGTACCGGACCGATGCTCACTTGGATGGAGGGCCTCCCCGTGAAACGAATCTCGCGCTATTCGGCGATCGTCGCGGTCGCGCTTCTCGGTTTCGGCACCGCCGGCGGAGCGACGCACGCGCAGGACGCTACCCCAGTCGCAACGTCCAGCGCGACAACGCAGGACGTAACCTTCCAGCCCATCGGCTTCGCGGAAGGGATCGATGTTCCAAATCCGGCCGATCTCATTGTGGTGAGGATCACCGTGGCCCCCGGAGCGGTTTCGCCATTCACTGCGGACGATCCGACGAGCGGGTTGCTGGTCGTCGAGTCGGGAACATTCACCGTCAACGCCGAAGCGGCGTGGTCGATCTCTCGCGGTCAGGCGCTCCAGGACGCCGTCACCTCTGGAACTGACGGGTCGGGAATCACAGAATCGGTTGCGGTTGGCCAAGAAGCGACGCTTGGCCCTGGTGACGTCGCCTACATTCCTGGCAGCGTGGCAGGCCAACTCCGCAATGACGGCCAGGAACCGGCGGTGGGGCTGGCGTTCCTGATCGCCCCGGGTGGCATGATCTCCGGGAGCAGCATGCCGGAGGCGACTCCGACTTCCTAGCGTTTCATGGATCGGGACTGCCCGAGAGCGCGGGCCCCGCTTGTCCGCGCTCCCTCTTCGCACGGCTAACCGGTGAGTACGTTTCAATGAGTCGCAACAGGCATCCCTGGACCGTCCTCGATAGCCAGGTCTTCTACCGGAACCCCTGGATCACCCTGCGCGAAGATCGCGTCATTCAGCCCGACGGCGCCAAGGCCACCTGGTGCATCGCGGAAATGAAACCCGGCATTTCCGTGCTGCCGGTCGGTGAGGATCTGATCATTTACCTGGTCCGGGTCTTTCGCTACACCATTGGCCGCGACAGCATCGAGGCGATTGCTGGCGGCATCGATGAAGGTGAACATCCAGCCGACGCCGCGCGCCGGGAGTTACGGGAAGAAGCGGGAATAACCGCCAACGAACTGATTGGTCTGGGGTTGACGGATCAGATGACGGAAGTCGTGGTGTCGCCCAACCATCTCTTCCTCGCGCGCGGGTTGACCGCTACCGCCCCAGAGCGGGAAGAAACAGAACAGATTCGCGTCGTCTCAGCACCGTTGGCGGAAGCGGTTGAATGGACGATGGACGGAACGATTACCCATGCGGCGTCGATCGCGCTGATCCTCAAGGCGGCGCGCATGTTTTCCAGTTGACCGTCTGGAGGTCATGATTCGGACGAATGGAGCAACGCAACCCGGCGTCGATCGTGATAATGATCGACGCCGGGTTACCTTTTTCTCATCGCGTCATACGGAACCCGGATGGAAAAATCTGGATTGAATTCAATTGCCGACGCACAAGACCCCTCTCCCTGCGCACACTCACAGGAGGAGCTACGACCGTCGTCAGGCGTTCGCGTGGCCTCGGGACGGCCGCGAGGCGGCCACGAGCCCCTTGTATGTTGTGGGGGAGGTCTCGTCGTAGGCTTAGGCGAGGACCTCGGCCCCCCGCTGCCCCGCTGGGCCTGCCCGCTGCTCGGCGGGAGGACGTCCCGCCGCGGCGCCTGCCGCCGCTCGACGGGAGAGGGGTGGGCTGGACGCCGCTGGCGCTGCCGCGCCCGCGGCCCCCGGTGGGGGTGAGGGCCGACGCGGCGAGACCGCGGAGCCTCTCTTTGTCAACGCGTACAGGAGAGGGGTTGGAGTGAAGGCCAGCCTTACGAGTCAGAGGCTGTCGTCATCCTGAATCGGTATCAGTTGGCGAGAGAAACGCCTAACTGACGAAGGCGAGGTTGTAACTCCCGCCAGAGGCATCCGCGATCGCCGTGCCTCCATTGGCGGATACTCCGAGCCCGGTAGTATTCGTGATCGTGCCGCCGCTGACGCCAACTGGGCCGCCCCAGGTATCGCCGACGCCGATGGCATTCCCGGCGTTGCCGCCGCTGTTGACGTCCCCGATCGAAACCGCGCCACCATTCGCCGACGATGTCGCTACGCCACCATTGCCAGCGGATACGACATTGGTATTACCATCGTCGCTTCCGAAGAAGCGGTCTCGAAGCGACTGGGCAGACGCCTCGGCCACGCCGAGTGAACTCACGCCAGCACCGGCGATGAGTCCCTTGATGCGATGGTTCATGATCTCCTCCTTCTCGCACGGCTCTGTCTGGTGGATGACGTCTTGCCGGAATCAAACCCGGAAGACGGTCATGAATCAGCGGAACGTACGTCTATCCCCATGGATGTGCGCTGAAACCATGACGTCGGTGATGAGATTCAGGAGAGTTTCCCAAGCCGCGGAGACGGATTTCGAATCCTGATCGGATGCGCTGCATCCGTGTCATACCCGCCAGCGATCCCCGTTTCCGACCCTTCCACCGGGATCAGAGCGATCGAACCCGATGTCCGATCTCTCCCCGGTGGACGCACGGTGTGTGCCACCGTATCGGAGCAGGTCTCCAACCACGCCAATCCCGTCGCGCGATGATCGCTCATCGAGGCACATGTGAATCGCGAATTCGTGGGCGCGGTCAACGCATCGCACGCGAATCGCCCGGCTGAATGCACTTGTGCGGCAGGAACGTCAGCGCACACCGAGCGCCCCAGTCTTCGCCGAACGTGCCATCGAGAAATCCGCAGTCGGCCGTCTGGCAGATCGTATCGCCGCCGCCCGCGAAGCGAGTGATGTTGTCGCTGGTCGCGCTACCGCGACCCGGGATACCGCTTCCAGATCGCGATGAGCGTGCTCGATTCGAGAATCTCGACGAACCCAATACCGAGCGCCAGCCAGAGCAGCCACTTCGCGTCCCAGGAGACTGACAGGACGATCCCAACGCTGACCAGACCAAGAACCAGCCGCCGGAACCCCTCCATCCGGCTGAGCATCGTCGCCTCCTTGCGCAGCAGACCGGTGCGCTCGCGCGGATCACCGACCAGCCAGGACCAGATCAGAGCGATCCCCGCCAGCAAGATGACAGCGATGCCAAATTCCGCCAACATTCCGTGCATGATCGGGGAAGGACTGGATGTCATGGCTGAACTCCCTCTAGGGTCGAGTCCCTGTACCTCTCGCCGAGCCGTTCCAGCACTACCTGGGTCCTGGCATCGGCCGGAAAAAACGACTCGATCGCGAGTTCGCTCAACGTGATGTCGAGCGGCGTGCCGAAGATCATCGTGGTGGTCAGAAACGAAAGTGGA
The DNA here is from genome assembly GCA_046328335.1 of Thermomicrobiales bacterium. Taxonomy (GTDB): domain Bacteria; phylum Chloroflexota; class Chloroflexia; order Thermomicrobiales; family UBA6265; genus JACCXM01. Next base: position 63,605 of record JAXLWU010000027.1, on the reverse strand, counting down.
CCCTGTTCGCTCCGTAGGCGCAGCGGAATCGCCACACCGGCGATGGACTCGTCGCGTTCCTCGGCGCTGGTCTGTTTCTCCTGGTCGCCGACCGGCATCTCCGTAAGTTCAGCGAGCAATGCGGCCACGCGCGGATCGCCCGTATGGTCGATTTGCCGGCGTAAGCGATCGAAGATGTGCGCCTTCCACTCTCCCAGATTCAGGATTCGCGTCGCGAGACCATCCGGGTGAAGACTGAGTTTCAGCACGTTGACCGGCGGGCGGAGCAACTTCGGAGCGATGCCTGACGTCAATACCCCTACCGCGCGATTGGCGGCCACGAGTGACCACTCGCGGTAGACCGCAAGCGCCGGAAATGGCTCCTGCAATGTCAGAACCCGTTCGATCGCCGCGCGCGCTGCCTGCAATGCCGGATCATCCAGCGTCCGTTCTGGATAAAGCGGTGCAAAGCCAGCGGCCAGGAGCAGTCTGTTTCGCTCGCGCGAGGGAATATCCAACCGCTCCATCAGGTGCACCAGCATCTCCCGGCTTGGCCGCGATTTCCCCGTTTCGACAAAACTGACATGTCGCGCGGAGACATCCGCCTCCAGCGCCAGCTCGAGTTGACTCAGTTTGCGCCGCTCGCGCCATTCCCGCAGCATCAGGCCCACCGGCCGGGACGTTTGTATCGCCATCGTCGTCGCGTTCATGCCTCGACGATACGCTTGCGCCAGCTCGCCGGCAATGACCTCACAGGTAATCGACAGGCAGCGTCAGCACCATCATCCTCATGGTCAGCGGCAGCTGTGATCGCGGGTTCAGCAAGGGAAAGGAGTCCCATCATGAGTCAGATACAGGAACTGATCGATCGCTACGCCTCATCCTGGAATGAAACCGATGCGGCGCGACGCCGTCGCCTGATCGAGCAGGTCTGGACGCCGGACGGTCACTATCTCGACCCGCTGATGAGCGCCGACGGCATTGACGGGATCGACGCCATGATCGTCGGCATTCAGCAACACCTTCCCGGGCTCGTCATGCGCCGGGTCGGGGATATCGATGCGCATCACGACCGGGTTCGCTTCACTTGGGAATTGGCCGCGCCAGATGGGCAACCCGTAGCGGGCGGACTCGATATCGGAACCCTCGCCGACGGGCGACTGCGCTCGATCGTCGGGTTCATCGATTTTGCCCCAGGCGTCTGATCCCTTCGTTGGTTCGTCGTAACGATGCGCGGAGACCCAGAGGGCAGGTCTCCGCGCGTCGGCACCCCGCGGCGCCGGGATGACGCGCTTGATCTGGCACCAAAACTGCATACAATCGTCGCCGGTTACCGGGCTGGAGGAGTTAAGAAAGGACAATGCAGGTGGCGGGTATTCTCTGGGCGATTCTGGTCGTTGTCCTGGTGGTCTGGCTGATCGGACTGCTGGTCGGCACCGTCGGTAGTTTCATTCACATTCTTCTGATCGTCGCCGCCATCATCCTCATCTACAACCTCTGGAGCGGTCGCCGCGTCTGATCGCCGGTCTCGCCGAATCGCATTCGCGCCCCGTGATCATTCTTTCGGTTGCGTCGGACCAAACCTGGCGTGATAGATGGCGGCGTTCAACTCCGCTCCGAGCAACAGTATGGACGCGGTGATGAAGAAATAGAGGAGCAGCACGATCACGGCGCCGAGCGAACCGTACGTGGCACTGTAGTTGGCGAAGCGTGATACGTAGAACGAGAAGAGGACCGAGGAGACGATCCAGCCGAGCACCGCGAGTACTGAGCCTGGGGTGACGATCTCGAAGGGTTGTTTCACATTCGGCGCAAAGTAGTACGAGAGCGCCACCGTAATCGTGACGAGCAAGACGGCGAGCGGCCAGCGCAACCAGGCCCACAGCGTGGTCCCGAGACCGCCAGCCCCCTCGGGTCCGCCTAGAAACTCCAGAAGGCGTGGCCCAATCAGGGTCGCGATCGCGGCGATCAGGATCAATACCGCCAATCCGATCGTGTAGGCGATCGAAAGTGGATAGATCTTCCAGACCGGACGCGTCTCCTTGATGTCATAGGCGGTGTTGAGCGCGTTCATGAGCGAGCGGATCCCCGCCGCCGCCGCCCAGATTGCCAGCAGAATGCTGACCGAGATCAGGCCTCCGTGCGATTCGGTGCGGATGTCCTTGACCGAGCCGGCGAGCAGTCCATAGGCATCGGCAGGCAAGACCATCGCGGCCTGGCTCAGCAGGTGATCGAAGAAATCGGCAAGACCGAGGATGCCGAGCAGCGCCAACACAAAGATGATGAAGGGGAAGAGCGCCAGCAGGATCCGAAACGCCAGCGCCGCGGCATAGGTCATCATGTCGTCCTTGAAAAAGTCCAGGACCGCATGTTTCACCGTTGCCACAGGCGCCTCGCCATGAAACCCTGGTACGTTCACACAATCCCCTTTCCGCAAGATTGACGCTTTCTGCGCTGGCCGCGATCTCCTATGACTCGACACACGCTAGCCACGCTGTTCCCTTTTCACAGGCAACTGTACGCGCAATTCGTGCCACTTTTCCCCGGAGCGGGAGGCGCGCTCCACACCCTGCATGGTCGCCATTGGGAAACCAAACGCGACCAATCTCAATACGCGCGGCGGTCTGCCTTGTCGCGGCCGTAACACCAAGCCATCGTTCGCTGGCCCAGCGCTTGCAACGTATTCCACGGAACCGGACCAACGTGCCGGTACACGAGCCACGGAGTCGGATGAAGCGACAAAGGAGCCAGACATGGCGAGTGTCGAACGATCGATCGAAGTCAATGTTCCGGTGAGCACGGCCTACAACCAATGGACGCAGTTCGAGCAGTTTCCGCTCTTCATGGAGGGAGTCCAGGAAGTGCGCCAACTCGACGACAAGCGCCTGCACTGGAAAGCCTCGATCGCCGGCAAACAGGAAGAATGGGACGCGATCATCACCGAGCAGGTGCCCGACCAACAGATCGCCTGGGCGAGCACCAGCGGGAGCGACAATTCCGGCATCATCCACTTCATGCCGGTTTCGGCAAACATGACACGGGTGACGGCGGTCATCGGCTACGCGCCGGAGGGCATCATCGAGGCAGTCGGGGACAAACTCGGCCTCGTCGAGCGCCGCGTCGATGGCGACCTCAAGCGGTTCAAGGAATTCATCGAGTCCCGTGGGATGGCGACCGGCGCCTGGCGCGGCCAGATTCACGATGCGTCGGTCGAGGAAGGCGCTGGCGCCATCTAGAGGGCATGCGAAGAAGGCGTCATTCCGAGCCGCAGCGAGGAATCTCGGCGTTCGTCGCACACAGCCCCGACGCTGAGGTCCCACCCTCGTCGGGACGCCATTCCGGTCCTGCGTCTGACCGGCACCCCTTCTACGCGTCGCTGTAGGTTCCACTACTTCTTCAACCACGGATTCGACCTGACGTCCCTCCCTTGTCACGGCAAGGGAGGGACGTTTCGTGTGTGCTTCATGGCACCCAGCGCCGTTGACCGGGTGAAACGGGGATGCTGCGATGCGAACAGCCGTACTCCCGGATCTTGAGAGAATGTGACGTACGTACGCGGAGAAATCGTTGCCAAAAGAACATGCGTTCTAGTACCATTCCCGCATCAGCACGCCGGGATCGGCCCCGGTGCACTCACCCGCGGGAGGTTGTCATGTTTCTTGGTTGGTACGATCCGGACCGCAAGAAATCGGCGCGCGCCAAATTGGCGGACGCCATCGAGCGGTACACGGAGAAGTTCGGTCGTGCCCCCCGGTTCTGCCTCACCAGTCCGCAAGATGCGGTCGAGTTGTCCGAACCGTCGCGAAAGTACCCGGGCGACCTGCCAGTCACCGTCCAGGCCCGCGGCTATATCGCCCGCTGGACATTTTATGTCGGCGAGGACGCGGGGCAGGCCGCGGCGCCAGTCGGCGATCGGGTTGCGGCCTGAATTCGGTTCAACCAAGGGCGGCAGCGAGATGATCTGCTAGAGTTCGAATACCCCGTCTTTCGGCGTTGACGAACCCGTCGCGCACCACCGGACCAGGTGTCTGTGACTGTGAACGATGAGCGCACCGGCGCTTCGATGGTCGATGACGATCCAGCCGAAGGCGAACCCGCGGCGCAGACCGCCGTTCCCTCCGCCTTGGACGGCGATCCCCGCACCACGATCGCCGGCCGCTACAGCGTCGATCTTCAGATTTCGCCGATCGATGACGGGATCGCCGTCGCCTATCCCGGTCGGGACTTGCGCACGCGCGATCCCGTGTGGGTCAAGACGTTACGGGTCGAATACCGATCCGATTCCGCGGTGCGTGCACGATTCCGGCGCGAGGCCCGGCTGCTCCAATTCCTTTCCCATCCGAATGTGGTGCGCGCTCTTACCTATAGCGAGGAGCGGGGAGCGCCCTGGCTGGTCATCGAGCGTCCGCCGGGCCGCTCGCTGCGCGAGGAAATGGCCGCGAGCGGAGCCGCAACTCCGGAATCGGTCGTCCCGGTCATCGAGGGGGTCGCGGCCGCGCTCGATCATCTCCATGCCCGCGGCCTCGTCCATCTCGATCTTCGCCCGGGCAAGATGGTGCTCACTCCGGGCGACGAGGTGAAACTCCTCGATTTCGGCGTGGCTCACTCGGCCGGCTCCGAACTGGAAGCCACCCCGGGTCCACTGGAGGACGATTCGTATCCCGCACCGGAACAGTTGTGCGGCGAACCGGTCACCACTGCCACCGATGTCTACGCGCTGGGATGCATTGTCTACGAACTGCTAACAGGATCACCACCATTTTCCCAACCCGGATCGCCCTCCGAGCGCAACGCGGCGCTCCGGGCCCGTCTCGACACCGTTCCGCCACCACCAACCGCGAAGAACAACACCCTCCCGCCGTGGGTTGACGATGTCGTGCTGGGGGCGCTGCATCGCGACCCGCGCCAGCGCTATGGCAGCGCGGGCTCCTTTGCCGCGGTCTTCCGCGCCGGTGTCGAAGGGGATGTCGATGTCGAAACCGGCCGCCCACGCGCCAGGCCGGAGTCGTCGCGGACGCGTCAGGTTCCAATCAACGAACCGGGGATTGCGGTCAAGGGCACGCCGCGGCTCGCCGCGCGCCGCGCGGAACCGGAGCGAGATGATCTGCCGTCGGACGTCATTGTCGACGCCGCGTTTGTCGACCACGCGACCGGGCGTCCCATCGTGCCCGACACTCCCCGCTCCCGTTCCGGGGTAGATCTGGATAGGCTCAGCCGGCGCCTCTGGCAGGCGGTACTGGTCGCGGTGGTCCTGAATCTCGTGCTGATTCTCGGTCTGGCCGTCACCCGCGGCGAAGTGCCAGGCATCTGGCACCGCGCCGCGGTGATCGGCCCCGGTGCTACGGTCCGCATCGCGGGCGCCGGACTCGTCGCCCGGGAGCGGCCGGAAAACGCGGCGCCAATCGTCGCTGATCTTCCCGATGGCGGCGAAGTCCGCGTGACAGGTGATCGTGTCGCGGGAGATGGCGGCATGTGGTGGCCGGTCACGGTCGATACCAATAACGGTCCTGTGAGCGGGTTTGTACCCGAATTATGGGTCCACGCGCCGTAGCCAAGGCATGACCCGGGTCTGCTCGCCACAAGATCCGCTCCCCGGTTACGCCGCTCACTTCCACTTTGGCCAGACAAACCCCGAACCCCTTTCGCGGTTCGCTGCGAAAGGGGTTCGGATGCCAACTTCTGGGCGATGATGTGGATCGAAGCGCAAATCTTCGCTCAGGAGTCTCCATTCTCCGCGGTCAGATGTTGCGAGAGCAGGCGGGCAATCGCGGTCGGTGGCACGCCGCCCTGCAACTTGCCAAGGGCTTGACCGTCCTTGTACAGCACCAGGGTTGGCAGCACGAGGACCCCGTGCTTGATCGCCTGATCCTGATTGTCGTCGATGTTCACGGTGACGATCTTCAGGTCGCTCCGCTCTCCGCTCAGTTGATCAAGGACCGCGCCAACCGTGCGACAGGGCGCGCACCACGGCGCCCAGAAATCGACCAGGACCGGCTTCTCTGAATTCACAACCTCGGCGTCAAATGTCGCGTCGGTAACTTCCAATGCCTTCGCCACGCGGCGCTCCTCTCATCCCGGCGCGGGAGTCTAATACTTCAGAAATGATAGCAACGGCGTCAAGAGGCGAAGCGGCAACCTTCCCCGCCATGCTACAAACGAATTTCGGGGCGCAAGCATCGTAACATTTTTCCGCCGTCGCACGATGTGTTCCCCGGTCACAATGTCCCGATTCTGGTTAGGATCACCCGATCGGCTGACAGCCGGAATAGAAGAAGATATCGATGCCGACCTCCCCAAATGGTTGATCGTTGGGCAGAGCAAAGAGTTCCTCCCCGGTCGAGTCGGAGAAGATATCGGGGAAGGAATCGCGCAGGAGGGCACTGGTGCGCTCCGCCAGGGAGATGCCCTGATCGATGTCCGGCGCTTTACCGCTGATCAGGACGAACCCCGCCCGGCAACTGCCCAACGGATAGCGGGAGAGCGCCGTCTCCAGATTGCGCCGGGCATCGGTCAGGGCCGTGTCGTCCCCGGCGAGCATGCCGTCGAGATCGGTCTGGATCACGATCGACTGCCGCGTCGGGTCGAGGACTGAATTCGCGGCGACCACGGCCAGCGCGGTGGCGGTCACCTGCGCATCGACCTGTTGCGACTGGAGGCTCGCAATTTCTGTCGCTCGCGCCGCCGCCTCGGCCTGCGCCGTAGCCAGATCGTTCGCCCCACTTTGCGCATTGGCGGTGGCCACGGCCGCGATCTCAGCCGCGGCCGTGGCCTGCCCCGCTTCCCGGGACGCCAGCGCATCGATCGTCGCTTGCGCGCTGATCGCCGCCTCGGTCGCCACCGCCGCCGCTTGCGCCGCTTCCCGCGCCGCCTGGTCCAGTCTCTGCCCGCTCTCCGCCTGCTGCGTGGCGTACGCCGCAATCGTTGCTTCTGCCGCCAGGGCCTGTGCCGTCGCCCGCGCCGTCTCTGTCGCGCGCTCATCGGCGCTCATCGCGGCAAATGTCGCCTGGGCTTCCGCGGTCGCGGTCGCCTGCTGGTTGATCAATGCCTCGCGCGTGGCCCGCGCCTCGGCGGTGGCGACCGCAGCCTCGGACACGGCCGTCGCGGTGGTCAATGCCAGTTCCCGTGCCCGCGCGGTTGCGCGCGCCGCCGATTCCTCCGCGGCCGCGGTGAGCAACATTGAATCCCGCCGCGAGACGGCGGCGTTGAGCGCATCCGCTGTCGCCTGCGCTGAGACCGCCTGCGCGGTCGCCATGGCGCTTTGCGCGTCCAGGTTCGCCAGGGCGGCGGCCTGTTCCGTCGAGAGCGCGGCGATGGTGGCGCGGGAGGTCGCAAGGAGATTGGGGGTCGGCAGCGGCGTCGGGGTCGGCGCCGGCGAACCGACGGTATTGGCGGTAAAGAAGAGCATCGCCAACCCGAGCAGCAGATCGGCGAAGATCCAGCCGCCAAGGGCGATCATGTCGCGCTGGCTCGTCGTGCGATTGCGCCGGCGCATCACGGCCGATTCCGCTCCTTAGTCAGGTGCATTGCGGTGCGGGACATTCCGCGCTATGAACGGCGTCGCGGCCAGAGGCGCTCGGGGTCGCGCCGTTCCGGGGCTGGCGGCTCTTCGAGCGGCGTCCCCGCGGCCCGGCTGAAGGCGGTAACGGCGCGATCCAGCCGCTCCACCAGTCCACCGATATCGCGTGCCACATCGTCCTGCCGCTGCGCCGTTCGCAGCGAAATCGTCGAAATATCGCGGGCGACCTGGGCCAACCCGGTGGCGACCGAGGCCTGCTGCTCCAGCAGACCATTGAGGGTCTGCGCTTGCGACGTGCTCTGTGCCGCCAACCGGCTCAATTCGTCGCGCAGTCCGCCAAGTCCGCTCTCGATCTCGCCCAGAGCCCGGGCCGACGCCGCGACTCCACCCGCGTTGCTCCGCAGCGATTCGGCGAGCCGCCCGTTTGCTTCGGCTTCCTCGGCGACCGCCCGCTCCACGCGCGACTGGCTGGCCGCGAGATCGCTCGCGATCGCGCCGATCCCGCGCACCGCTTCCGTCGCCACCCTGGCTGCTTGGGCGGCGGCATCCGCCCCGGCGATCCCCTTGTCTGCGGCCTCGACCAACGCCTCCGCCGCGTGCGCGATCTGCCTCGTCAGGGCCTGATCGCTCTGGACATTGGTCACCGTGAGTTGTTCCAGGCCCTGGACGGCGCCCAACAAGGTCCGTCCCTGGTCGACCGAGGCGCTCACTTCGGACGTCAGATCGTCGAGCGCCGTTTGCAGCCCCGCCGAGACCTGCCGCAATTCGATCAGCAACTTGTGTGTCTCTTCCGCGCCCGCCCGCATACCGGAGGCGAAGACGCCGAAGTCGGCGAATTCCTTCTCCCGCCGGGAGGCAAGATGCTCCAGGCGGTCGTGCTCGACCCGCAGCCGGGTCAGCAGTTCCTGTGAATTCTGTTCGAAGCGATCGGCGAGCCGTTCGACGCCCCGCGCCAGCAATGCCGGTCGGCTGCCGCGATCGAGCGCGAGCACCACGGCCGCCTCGGCCAGCACGTTGTCCAGGTCGGCCTGCATCCGGATCGCCGTCTGATCGATCTTTTCCTCGCGGCTTTCTCGCCGGCCGTGGGCGTAGAGCGTAAGGCCGATGATGATCGCGATCAGCACCGCGTCGATCAACGCCACCGTGGAGAAACTCGGCGCCAGGGGGCTGGAAAAACCGCCGAATCCGCGTTCCCAGAGGAGGAGAAACGGCTGCCGGACCTCGTCCGGGTTCTCGGCGATGAAGGCGTTGTACGACCGCGACGCCTCCGCCAGCGCGAACCAGGTCAGCAGGATCGGCACTAGCACCAGTACGTTACGGATGCGATCCGCGACCCCAATCGAGGACGACGCATAGCCGCCCTCGTGCTTCAGGGCGGCGGCAAAACCAAGATGCTCGGTGTTGAAGGCACGACGAAGATCGACCTCCGCCCAGCGCTGACGACCCTCTTCGGTGACAACCGCCCGCGCCAGACTGCGCAGCCGCTCCGTCGCCCGGGGGTCGATGTCTTCTAGCGAACGGGCCATCTCTTCCAGATCGGAAGCAAGTTCTTTTCGCTCATCCGCGCTGGCGGTTGGTTCCTGAGACCAGCCGAGGGCGAGATCATCCTGAAGTTCCGGCCGAACCGGCGTGATCGTTCCCCCACCCGACGAAATGTCCGGCAGGACTCTCTCCGCGGTTGTGCTGGCGCGTCGTCGCTGCACGGCGATCCTCAATGCGTGTTGCGGCGGGTACACTCGGGGGCGCTGAAGACCCGCGTCGGCATCACTCGCAGGACGGGCGAACCGGATCGCATTCCCGCACTCGCGGGACATGCGCCGGGGCGAGTGTCCGTACGGAATGTACCACTCGGCCCTTGCCCCTTGCGCAGTGTCCAATGTACTGGCGTTTCCAACCGGGATTCCGCGATGCCTACGCTCTCTGAACTCGATACGGCGATGATGCAGCCGGGACTTTCCGTTCCGGCGATCCGCCACCTGCAGGGCGGCGCCATCCGCCGCAATTCAGAAGGACGCCCGCTCCGGGTGATCGGACGTGATGCTGTTGTCTACGAACTGGAGGCGTCAGACGGACGCATCTGGGCTCTGCGTTGCCTCTACCGTCCATCCCGGCAGCGAAGACACATCCTCGCCGAGCGCTACCGCTCGCTCGCGGGCGACGAGACGCTCAGCCCCCTTCGTGGCCCCAGCGGGGTGCTTCCCCAAATGCTGCTCTGGATCGATGATGGCGTGATGCTCTCCGGACCCGATTTTCACGGCGTCACCGCCCCGGTCATCGCCATGGAACGGGTTCCGGGGCGTACGCTCCTGCGTGCCGTTGATCGGCTTTGCACCGAAGAACAGCGCGAGACGCTGGCCCTCCTTGCCGACACCTGGCTGGCGACGGTGGCAACGCTGACTGACGCCAACTTCAGTCATGGCGATCTCGCCGCGGACAATCTCATCGTCCGTCCAAACGGCTCCTTCGCGCTGGTCGATTTCGATACCGCCGTCTGGCCGGCAGAGCAAGCCGCCGTCCCTTCAGGCGGGGGAACCCCCGGCTACGTCCATCCCCGTGGCGAGGCCGGAGACCTCTTTCGCCGCGACCGTTTTCCGGCATTGCTGATTTGGGCGTCTTTGCGCATTCTGGCCAAGCACCCCGAGATCCGCAAACGCTGGGGCGACCATCCCGATCAAATTGGCGGAGCACTCCTCTGGTCCGCGGATGATTTGCAACGCCCAGGCCGCTCTCCAGTGTTCGCGGCTCTCGACGACCTGCGCGATCCCGTTCTCGCGCCGCTGATCGAGGTTGTGCGCCGGGCGATTCGCTTCCCGGCGGACGAGACGCCGACGCTCTCCGAAATCGCCGACCGACTGGATGCTCTCGGATTGCCGCGACTTGCCGCGGCCTCACCGCGTCGCCGCGCATCGCCGCCCCCGTTCGCCGTCGTTGCGAGCCCCCCGGCTCCGGCAACGCAACCACGACGCGCCGAAGCGCCAGCGTCGGCACCACCGGCAGACGCGTTTCCAGTCTCCGCGCCGGCAACCGGTCTACGCACGCCGAAAAGGGAGGCTCCGCCCGAATCGGATCGCTCGCGCGCGGCACGTGATTTGAAGCAGGCGCTCGATGCGCGCGACCTCTATCAGGTCCTACGCCTTTGGGATGCCCATCGGGCAGAACCGGGAGTCGCCGTCTACGCCACCGCCGTGCACTTCCTCGCCGAGCGGGAGGCAACCGCCGCGATCGACCGTGCCATTCGCCGCGGCGCTGACGACGAGCTGATCGCCGCGGCCGCCGCTGCGGAACGGGTCGGTATCGCCGTCTCCGCCGAGGCACGGCGCGCCCTCCGCGCTGCCCAGGGGCGCATCGCGGCGCGCCGCGCCTTGCGTGTCGCGGTCGAAGATGGCGATCTCGATGCACTGGCGAAACTTGCCGCCTCTGGGCGTCTCGAATGCCTCGGCAGACTGGCGCCAGAAGAAGCCAGAGCGGTCGCACAGGCACGGGCGTGGCCCGCGCTCAGCAGAGCGATTTCCGCCGACAGCGATGCGGCAATCCTCGCCGCCGCTGATCCGAACCTCTGGCAGGGCGATGACGGGTTCCCCGTTGCCGTCCGCGCTCGCCTTTCCCTTGCTCGTGAGCGGCAGCAGTGGCTTGCCACCGTGCGCGGCGCCCTGCGCCGCCGCGATGGCGCCTCCCTCAGAACGTTGCTCAACGCATCGCCGGAGGCCGTGGAGCAACAACTCTCCGAAGTCGAAAGCCGCCGCATCCTCCGTTTTTCCACCCATGAGTTGGCGGTGCGTCGCCTGGAACAGGCGCTGCGCGACGGACCGGATAGCGCAGTTGTGGCGGCGCTGGCGGAGGCCGAAGCCTCCGGCGCCCGCTTTTCCGACGTGCTCGACTGGGCAGCCGTGCAAGGGGTGGTAGACCGCATCTCGCTCAGCCAAGCACTGCGCGCCGCAGCCGCCGCCGACCCGCCCGATACGGCGCGCCTCGCCCGTCTCCTGCCGGCCGCTCGCGCCGCGCTGCAGGAACACGCCGGACCGCAAGACCCCGATTGGACCGCCCTCGAACGCGCGGTGCTTCAGGCGGCCCATGCCGCTCGCTTGCGCGAGGCGCTCGGTTCCGGCAATGATGCCCAGATCGCCGCGGCCGCCCTCCCCGATCCCTTCGCGGCGCGTTCCCTGCTTTCCTCCGCGGAGCGCGCCCAAGTTGACGCCACGTTACGACGATTCCACCGTCGGGGTGGTGCGGCGTAACCGGTTAGGCTTTCTCCGGCGTGGCCCACTCGTGCGTGGCCGCGCTTCGTTCCACCGCATCGAGCACGGCCTGGACGGCGAATCCCTCGGCGAAGGTCGGCCCCGCGTTGCCGCCGGTGCGAATGCCATCCAGGAGGTCCTTGATGGCATGCACGAAGGTATGCTCGTAGCCGATGATGTGCCCGGCCGGCCACCAATTGGCGGTGTAGGGGTGCCCCCCCTCGGTGACGTTGATGGTCCGGAACCCCTGCAACCCCGCAGGATCGTCGACGAAGTAGACCTGCAATTCGTTCATCCGCTCCAGGTTGAACGAAATCGATCCCTTCGACCCGTTCACCTCGAAACTGTTGTAGTTGCGTCGGCCGGGAGCGAGACGCGTCGCTTCGAAGGTGCCGGTTGCGCCCCGCTCAAAACGGGCCAGGAACGTGGTCGCGTCATCAACGGTCACGTCGCCCATTTCGCGCCCCGCTGCCGCGGTCAACCCCGCGCCGCCACCAGAAGCCGTAGCCACCGGCCGCTGCTTGATGAAGGTCGAGAGGGTGCCGACGACTTCGGCGATCGGGCCCAGGAGGTACATGCCGAGGTCGGTGATGTGCGCCGCGATATCGCCCAGCGCACCCGAGCCCGCGCTCTCCTTTTTCAAGCGCCAGACCAGGGGAAACTCCGGATCGTTGATCCAGTCCTGGAGATAGACCGCGCGCCAGTGCCGAATCTCGCCGATCGCCCCGTCATCGATCAGGTTCTTCGCCAGTTGCACCGCGGGCACGCGCCGGTAGTTGTAGTTCACGACGGCGACCACGCCTGCCTTCTCGGCGGCGCGCAGCATCTCGCGCGCCTCGTCGAGTGTGTTCGCCAGCGGCTTTTCGCAGATGACGTGCTTCCCCGCCGCCAATGCCGCCAGGACGACATCCTTGTGCGTATCGCCCGGCGTCGAAACATCGACGAGTTGCACATCGGGGCGCGCGATCAACGCGTGGTAATCGGTCTCGTAATCCTCCCAGCCCAACGTTTCGGCCGCGTCCTTGACCCCCTCCTCGTCTCGCCCGCAGATCGCCGCCAGCCGCGGCACCGGATCGACATCGAAGAAGTGCGCAACCTGCCGGTAGGCGTTGGAGTGCGCCCGCCCCATGAACTTGTAGCCAACCAGACCAACTCCGATTTCGCTCATTGTTCGCTCCTTAGCCAGAAGACGGCAAGACGGCCAGAGATAAAGACGGCAAGACGAAAAGAGACTCTGTGGTCAGGATCGAAAAGGACGGCTGGTCAGTGATTCTCACCACTTGCCATTCCATGGTCCAGCGTCTGGATCAGGCCTCGAATAATCCGGCCGACTTCCGCCGCCTGTTCCAGCACTATTGCCCCAGCCTGGGGCTCGCACCAGCCGAGATCGATTCCTAGCAGGAGTTGCGTTTCCAACTCACACAGCGATCCATGCGCAAGCGACAACCCTCTCCTGAACTCCCTGCTACCCGATCGACCGGAGCCTTCGGCGATATTGGATGGGACAGAGACTGCGGCACGTCGAATCTGTGCCGTCAGGCCGAACCGCTCACTCTCCGGCCACCCGGCGGTAGTGGCGTAGACCATTTGCACCAGAATCCGCGCTTTTTGCCAGGCGATCAGATCCCGATAACTGTTGGACCGGCGCATTGCCACCGCTGTCTTCTCACCGTCTGGCCGTCTCGCCGTCTTGCCGTTCTCATCAGACCCACCACGCCTGCGCTGGCTGCTCCCGGATCACGACGTCCTTGAGGAAGTTGACCGCGTTCGTGAACCCCTCGTTGACGCTCATCAGCGAGTCTTCGTGCTCGATCGAGATGGCTCCGTCGTAACCGGCGAGGCGGAGTTCGCTGACGAGCGAACGCCAGAATTCCTGGCCGTGGCCATATCCGACCGTGCGGAAGATCCAGGATCGGTGAATTTCATCTGTGTACGGTTTGGTATCGAGGACGCCGTTGATGGCGATGTTCGGCTGATCGAGCCAGGTGTCCTTGGCATGGACGTGATAAATGGCATCGCCGAGACCACGCGCGCAGACCAGCGGGTCCATCCCTTGCCAGAAAAGGTGCGAGGGGTCGAAGTTCACGCCCAGCGTCTCGCCGCCGATCTCGCGGAGGCGGAAAAACGATTCGGTGTGATAGGCGAGAAATCCGGGATGCAGTTCGATAGCGACCCGAATCCCGTGCTGCCTCGCGAAGGCAGCCGCCTCGGACCAGTACGGCGTGGCCCGCTCCCGCCACTGCCAGTCGAGCGTTTCCAGGAAATCGGGGGGCCAGGGGCAGGTAACCCAGTTCGGTTCGCGCGCCTCCGGTGAACCTCCCGGGCAACCGGAAAAGGTGATCACCGTCGGTACATCGAGTTGCTGCGCCAGGTGCACCGCCGCGCGGTAATCGCGGTCGTGCGCCTCGGCGATCTCCCGCTTCGGATGCAGCGGGTTCCCATGACAGGAGAGCGCGCTGATCGTCATGCCGCGAGACGTTACCGCTTCCTTGAGCCGCTTCCGCCCTGCCTCATCCGCGACGAGTGCCGTGGCGCTCGCGTGCGCCGTTCCCGGATAGCCGCCGACCCCGATCTCCACGGCATCGCAACCGGCAGCCTTGACGTAGTCCAGCGCCTCTGCAAACGGCCGCTGGCTGAACAGCACCAGGAAGACCCCGATGTTCACTGTCCGACCTCCTCGCGCGTCACGGTCGGCAGGATCGCCTCATCCCCATCGTGAGGCCGCCGAACCGGATCGCATCTTATACGAAATCCGGGTGAAGACATTCGCAATGAACGCAGTTACCGACGCACAAAGCCCCTCTCCCGGCTCGACGGCTCACAAGTGGATGCGACCGAAGTCAGGTGGTTTCGTGGTGTCGGATGGGCCACGACGCGCCCAAAAGCCCCTCTCCCTGCGCACAGGGAGACTCCTCCCTCCGCGGAGGGAGGCTTGGGAGGGAGGCCGGGGTTGGGGTGAGGGCTCGCGCCACGTGAAGACGGCAGTGATGATCCGCTATCGGCATTACGCCCCAGGCGAAATCACCTGGCCGGTCTCGATGGACGCGATACAACCAAGCACGATCGCGAGGCTGCGGATGTTGTCGCGGGCGGAGGTTGCCGGTTCCTCACCGGAGGCGACCGCGTCCCGAAACGCGGCCAGCGCGCCGACCCGGTCAGCCGTTGCCAACGGCGGGACAGGCAGCATTTCCGGGTCTGATCCGGGCCGGAGAAGCGTCAACGAGCCATCCATGGCATCGTCAGGAACACCAGTCCAGCGCAGTCTGCCGCGCTCACCGGTGAATTCCCACTCCCCGTTCCACGACGTTTCCATTCCAACGCTCGCCCAGTCGCCGTCATACGTGACGGTAGCGCCGTTGTTCAAAGTCAACAGTGCCGACACCGCGGGGTCGTACCGGAACGGGCTGTCCGGGACCCGCCAGCCCCGGGCATAAATCGATTCCACTTCCAGCCCGGTCACCGCGCGCAGCAGGTCGAAATGGTGAATGCTCATGTCGACGACAAACGGGTGTCGCATCAGGTAGCGGAAATTGTCCGCCGCATAGCGTCCGCGCATGTCCCGCAGACAACGGACCCGCACCGCGGTCAGCGCGCCAATCACGTCGTTTGCGAGGTACTCCCGCACCGCCATCGCGGCGGGGCGAAAGCGATAGTTCTGGCTCACCATGAGGATGCGGTGCGCGGCTGCGCTTGCCCCGACCAGATCGCGCGCCGCGTCGAGCGTGGTTACCAGCGGCTTCTCGGTCAACACGTGTTTTCCCGCCGCCAGCGCCGTCTTCGCCAACTGATGGTGCGTCTCGGGAGGAGTGACGATCAGGACGGCATCAGCGGGAACCTTCTTCAGGGCCTCATCCAGCGTCGCAAAGCAGCGGTCCGCGCCGAGCCCCAGTGTCGCCACTGCCCAGTCACGGGCCTCGGGCGCCGGATCGACCACGGCGACACGTTCGACGCCGTCCACCCGGACCACGTCCGCCCAGCTCCGGCCGAATCCGCCAAGTCCCGCCTGGATGATCCGCAGCGGCCGTGGCTGGTGACTCATGGCGCGCGCACCGTTGCCCGTTCCGGTCCTGGCTCTGGTTCATGCTCGATCTTCGGCATGAATTCCTCGACGATCGCCCAGGCGATCACGGTCAGCGGAATCGCGAGTAAAGCGCCGAGAATACCGAGCAATTCGACGCCAGCCAGCAGCGCCAGGAGAACGGCCAC
Source organism: Thermomicrobiales bacterium (assembly GCA_046328335.1). Lineage (GTDB taxonomy): Bacteria > Chloroflexota > Chloroflexia > Thermomicrobiales > UBA6265 > JACCXM01. The sequence continues at coordinate 47,669 of JAXLWU010000027.1, read as the reverse complement.
CGGGGGCAACCCAAGCGCCTTGCCGTAGAGCAGCGGCGCCAGGATGTGCGACTCGACGTTGACGATGATGATGTAGAGGACGATCACGCCGATGACCTGCGGGATACCAACGGTCGCCGCGCTCAGGCTGGCGAGAATCACCGTCACCGCGCCACCGACGTAAGGAACCACTTCGAGAATGCCAGCCACCGCACCGAGCGACCAGGCATAGGGAACCCCGAGCAACCGCAATCCGACCGCCATCACCGCGCCGACGATGATCGCGATCAGGATTTGCCCCCGTGCCCAGGCCCCGATCCGCTCGTGGATGTTTCTGGCGACTCTCGCCACCCGCGGCCGGTGTTCCACGGGCACCAATCGCCCAACCTCACGCAGCACCACGCCCGGTTCCACGGCGAGGAAGAAGGCCACCACCAGCGTCACGAACACGTAGAACCCGGCCTGACCGAGTTCGATGCCGAAGGCGGTAAGCCGCCCGGCAACGGTACTGGCGTGCGACTGGAGCGTCTGTTCCATTCCGCTGAACGAAATCCTGTCTGGCGCATTCGGGGATACCCTGCCGATCGCCTGCTCGATCTGGCTGACGTAACCTGGGAGTTCACGGGAGAGTGCGCGAATGTCGCCAGCAATCACCGGTCCCAGCGCCGCAATGGCGCCGACGAGGAACACGATCAGCACGACGTAGATGAGGAGGATCCCCAGCGCGCGTGGCACGCCGCGGGCCTGCATCGCCGCGACCGGCTTGTCGAGCGCCGTTGCCAGCACCACCGCCGCCAGCACGATCAGCCAGAAACGCGGAATGCGGAACAGCAGATAGACGCCCGCAACGAGCGCAATGATCAGAAGGATCGTGCGCGCGCTGATCTGGATCACCAGCGGCTCGGCGGGCCAGCGGCCACGAGGGGTCGTTTTGCTCGATTCCGAACTCACGGTGCCTCCAGACGCGTCGCAACGCATTGTCCACGGAATCACGCCACGCTGCGAGTCGCTTGACACGATGGCGGATGCGGTCCAGCATTGAGCAAATGGATTCCTGACTGGGATGATCGGATTTTTCCGGTCCCAGCACGCTGACGTACCGTTGATCGGAACCTGACGAGAGACGCTCGATGCTAACGCTCCGGCCCCGCTCGGCGCGCACCTTGACCCTGCCCACGGGGGACCGCGAGAGCAGTTGGACCAATCTGATCTCAACCCGCTCGCGTTCGATCGGGTCAGTCAGTCGTCCTCCCGTCTGGATCTGGGTCCCGGCACTCGTGATCGCGGCGCTCTCGCTCGTCCCGATCGGCTACCTCTTCGCCCGCGCGTTCCTCGCCGGCGATGTCGCCTGGGAATTGTTGTTTCGCGCCAAGACCGCGTCCGTTGTGGTCAACAGCCTGACGCTCGCGCTCGCCGTTGCGCTTTCGACGGTCCTGATCGCCATGCCGCTCGCCTGGCTGACCTCGCGCACCGATCTCCCCTGGCGCGGCTTCTGGTCGGTCGCCGCCGCGCTGCCGCTGGTTGTTCCCTCGTACATCGGGGCCGTGGTCACGGTCGCGGTCTTCGGTCCCCGCGGCTCGGCGCAGGCATTGCTCGCCCCGCTTGGGATCGAGCGCCTGCCCTCGCTCTACGGCTTCACCGGGGCCTGGATTGTCCTGACGCTCTTCACCTACCCCTACGTCTACCTTACCGTGCGGTCCGCGCTGCGCGGACTCGATCCCTCGTTGGAAGACGCCGCCCGCTGCCTCGGCTACGGTCCGTGGCGCACCTTCTTCGCGGTGACCCTGCCCCAACTGCGCCCGGCCGCGGCGGCAGGCGGTCTGTTGACCGCGCTCTATGCGCTCGGCGATTTTGGCGTGCCAACCCTGCTCCGATATGACGCCTTCACTCGCGCGATCTACGTCCAGTACAAGTCAGCGCTCGATCGCGGCGCGGCGGCGATGCTGGCCCTGCTCCTCGTCGTGCTTTCGATCGTGGTGCTCGCGATCGAGACCCGCGCGCGCGGCAACGCCTCGCTCCACCGCCTGGGGAGCGGTGTCAACCGCCGTCCCCGGATCGTTCGCCTTGGCCGTGGCCGTTATCCCGCGCTCCTCTTCTGCGCCACGATCGTCGGCCTGGCGCTGGTGCTTCCTGTTGGGGTCCTGCTCTTCTGGCTGGTGCGCAGCCTGACCGCGGACGGCGAGTTCTCGGGACTCGCCGTCGCCACGGCCCACTCCGTGACGCTCGGAGTTTCGACCGCGCTGGTCGCGACCCTGGCCGCGCTGCCGATTGCGATCCTCGCCGTCCGCTATCCGCATTCGCCGGCCCGCGTGGCCGAACGCCTCACCTGGCTTGGCTACGCGTTGCCTGGTCTGGTCGTCGCCCTCGCGTTTGTCGCCATCGGCGCGGGAACCCCCTTCTATCAGACTGTGGCGATGCTGGTCGCGGCGTGTGTGCTCCGCTTCCTGCCGGAGGCAGTGGGTTCCACCCGCGCCGCGTTGCAGCAGATCAGCCCCCGCCTCGAAGAAGCGGCGCGCGGACTGGGACGCACCCAGGCCGGGGCGGTCGCCAGCGTCACCATCCCGATCGCTCGCTCCGGCATTCTTGCCGGCGCTGCGCTGGTCCTCCTGACGGCGATGAAAGAACTGCCGGCCACGCTGTTGCTCAGCCCCACCGGCTGGAATACGTTGGCGGTCGATGTCTGGACGGCGGCGAATGACGCCGCGTACGGCCGCGCCGCCGCGCCCGCCCTGATTCTGATCGTCGCCGCCGCGGGACCCATGGTGGTGATGATCCGGCGTGAACGTGAGCGAGTGCCATGATCGCGTTGCCGCGACGTCCCAGAATGCCTCAACCTGCAGCCGAGCAGGCAAAGGAGAACGTCCCGGCGCTTCGCGTGCGCGGGCTGGCGAAACGCTTTGGCGACCATCAGGTCTTGCGCGATCTCGATCTCGAAGCGACGAGCGGCGAGTTCCTCGCGCTTCTCGGCCCGAGCGGGTGCGGCAAGACCACGGCCCTCCGCCTGATTGCCGGCTTCGAACGACCCGATGCCGGGACGGTCGAGATCGGGGCCGAACTGGTGGCGAATGGGGATGAACCCGGTGCGCGCTGGGTTCCCCCGGAGGGACGCCGGGTCGGGATGGTGTTCCAGGATTACGCCCTCTTTCCCCACCTCAGCGTGGCCCGCAATGTCGCCTTCGGCCTGCCGCGGACGAGCCCCGAGCGCGACCAACGGGTCAATGCGGCGCTGGCAATGGTCGGCCTGGCCGGCCTGGGCGGGCGCACGCCCGATCAACTCTCCGGCGGGCAACAGCAACGCGTCGCATTGGCGCGGGCGCTGGCGCCCGAACCCGAAATCATCCTGCTCGACGAGCCGTTTTCGAATCTCGATGCCGAATTGCGCGCGTCGGTCAGGGAAGAAGTGCGGCAGATCCTGCGCGACGCGGGCGCGACCGCCATCCTGGTCACGCACGACCAGGAGGAGGCGCTCTCGGTAGCCGACCGGGTGGCGGTCATGCTCGACGGCCGTATCGTCCAGATCGGCCCGCCTGAGGAGTTGTATCACCGCCCCGCCACACGCGCGATCGCCGATTTCATCGGCGATGCCCAGTTCATCCCCGGTTTCGCTTCCGGCAGACGGGCAGCGACCGCGATCGGCGACATTCCCCTCCATGCCAGTCACGAGGGGCCAGTCGATGTGCTTCTCCGGCCCGAGATGCTGCGCCTTACGCCCTTATCAGAGAGCGGAGACGACGCGGTCATGGCGACCATCGTCTCCCGGGCGTTTTTCGGTCACGATCAACTCCTGACCCTCCGCCTCGATCACGGGCCGACTCTCAAGGCCCGGCTCGGCGCGTACGGCGGATTCCGTCCCGGCGATCGGGTGGGAATCAGCGTGCGCGGCGGCGCCTTGGCCTATCCACATGCGGAGTAGCGAACCTACATCGCCAATCATATGATCGTGGCAACTGGCCGAAGGATCTTCCCGGTCCCCTGCCTTGGGCGATGGTTGTCGAGTACAGGAACGCGGTGTGAGCGCAGCAACATTCGAAACGGCTGGTAAAGCGGCAGATTTTCCCCCGCACGGGGTTCATGCCCCGGAGCGTCGCGCCTCCTGGCTGGAACTCTTCTTCGATCTCTGTTTCGTCGTGGCTGTCGGCGCGGTCGCGCACACGCTGCACGATGCTCCCTCCCGCGAGGGATTGATCATTTTCGCGGCGCTCTTCGTCCCGGTCTGGTGGTCGTGGATGGAATACGCCTGGTACGCCACCTCGTTTCCCGAGGGCGACGTCGCGCGGCGGCTGCCGGCATTCGCGGCGATGTTGACCATTCTGGCGATGTCGGCGCAGATTCCCCGCGCCGCGGCCGGTGATCCGCGCGGCGTCGTCATCGCCTTCGCCATCTTTCATCTCATCGTCGCCGCGCTCTTTCTGGCGACAACTTCGGCGTATCCACAGCGGCGACCCTTTGCCCTCCGCTATGCCTCCGGATTTGCCCTGGCCGCCACCCTCTGGGTGCTTTCACTCGCGCTCCCCGATCAACTCCGTCCGATGGTCTGGCTGATCGCCCTTCTCGTCGATCTGTATACGCCCTGGTACGCGGTCGCCGCGGTGCCGGAGCGCGTCTACGACATGGATCACATCCCGGAGCGATACGGGCTGTTCACCATCATCGTCCTCGGTGAGGCGGTGATCGCCGTGGCGCGCGGAACGGCGGAATCGAACTGGGGCCCGCCCGCGGTCATCGCCGCGGTCTCCGGTTTTGCGATTGCGGCGTTGGTGTTCACGCGCTACTTCGCGCATCCCGACACGGAAATGCTGGCCCGCAGCCGGGCCTCGGCCTTCATCTGGGGCTATGGTCACATCTTCGTCTGGGCCGGGATCGCCATGCTCGGCGTCGGCGTCGAATTCGCCATCGAGGCCGCCACGGCGGGTCATGGCTTTCCCGACGGCGAGCGAATGATCCTCTGCAGTGGTTTCGCCCTCTTTGCCGCCGCGCTCGGCATTCTCCACGCCGCCGCCGTCGGCACGATCGCGAACGGCATCTCCGCGGTTCGCTTCGGCGTCGCCGCACTGGCCCTCCTCCTCGGCCTCGCCGGCCGCTCGCTCGCTCCCGACGCGCTGATCGCGATCCTGGCGGTGGTTGCCGTTTCTGGCAGCCTGTTTCTTGCCAGGCCCGGCCACCGGGAGGGCGCGGTCGGATAGAGCGTGGTGCAAGAGCGGTGTCATGCCGAGCTGAGGCGAGGAATCTCGTTCGCCGGCGTCCCGCACCCGAATGACGAGGTTCCTCGTTCCTCGGGACGACACATCTGTTGCCCGTCGCTGTAACGTGACGATGTGCGCCTGCTGCATCCTGGCGTGATCTTGCCGACAGGCTCAAACCAGCAGACCGCGCCGACCTGCCCGTGTGACGCCGAGCGACTCGTCACGTTATCCAGGCGACGCGTCTGTCTCTCACGTACCGTGAACTGCGGTAGCATTTGAGGGACTCGACAATTGAGTGATCGGTAGGCGGTAGCGCCACTCGACGAGGAGTGTCCATGATTCCGGGTCAGTTCTCGTATCACGCGCCAGCATCGCTTTCCGAAGCGATCGCGCTGCTCGGGGAGTATGGCGGCGACGCCAAAATTCTTTCCGGTGGGCAGAGTTTGATTCCGATGATGCGTTTTCGGCTCGCGCAGCCGGGGCATGTCGTCGATATTAACCGCATCGACGGGCTTTCCTATGTCGAGGAAGCGAATGGTGTGTTACGCATCGGCGCCCTCGCGCGCGAGGCCGATCTCGACGCCACGCCCGCTGTGCACACGCGCTATCCCTTGCTCGCCGACGCCATCGGCGTGATCGCCGACCCGCTGGTCCGCAATCTGGCGACGGTCTGCGGCAATGTTGCCCATGCCGATCCCGCCAACGATCACCCGGCGGTGATGCTCGCGTATCGGGCCGAGGTCGTCGCCGAGGGGCCAGGCGGTCGGCGCACCATCCCGATCGACGATTTCTTCGTCGACACCTTCGTGACCTCGCTCGAACCGGACGAAGTCCTGGTCGAGTTGCGAATTCCCGCGTCAGGTCCCCATACCGGTGGCGCGTATCAGAAACTCGAGCGCAAGGTTGGCGACTACGCCATCGCCGCTGTTGCCGTGCAACTCCGTCTCAACGAGGACGGGACCGTCGCGGAAGCGGGCATCGCGCTGACCAATCTCGGACCGATGCCGATCCGGGCGGCCGCAGCGGAAGCGGCGTTGATCGGGCAAGTGGCGAACGCCGCGGTCATCCAGCGCGCGGCTGACCTGACTGCCGCCGCCGCGGAACCGGTGGCCGACAACCGCGGTCCCGAGGACTACAAGCGCGCGGTGACACGCACCCTCGCCAAACGGGCCATCCAGAGTGCTGCCGACCGCGCCCGGGGCGCGTAGGTCGTCACCCAGAACCTTCAGCCAGACGTCGGGAGTCAAAGGAGACCCGTGTGGAGACGCTTCCCATTACCGTCACCGTCAATGGCACGGAATACCGGGCCGAGGTCGAGCCGCGGCTCCTCCTCGTCCACTTCCTGCGTGAAAACCTCGGGCTGACCGGAACGCACATCGGCTGCGACACCACCAGTTGCGGCGCCTGCACGATCCTCTTCGACGGCAAGCCGATCAAGTCCTGCACCATGTTTGCGGTGCAGGCCAACGGCCATTCCCTGGAAACTGTCGAGGGCCTGGCAGCCGGCGCGGCAATGCATCCCATCCAGGAGGGCTTCTATCAGGAGCACGGTCTCCAGTGCGGATACTGCACGCCCGGCATGATGATGACCGCGGTCGCTTTGCTCGAACGGAATCCCGACCCCAGCGAACGCGAAATCCGGCAGGCGATTTCCGGCAATCTCTGTCGCTGTACCGGCTACGTCAACATCGTGCGCGCCATCCAGCACACCGCGCGGACGATGCGTGAGAACGCCTCCGTGGCGGCGGACTAGGTTTCGGCGCAAACGGGCGACGCAGGCGTTGCCCCGGCATGGCAAATCGGCGTCGGGGCAACGCCTGCGTCGCCCGCGTCGGCGGTTGACGAATCCACTGTGGCGAGAGAGGGACGAAACGATGGCAACCACCGAGATTGGCGGCTACGGCAAGAGCGTCAAGCGACGCGAAGATCCCCGTTTCCTGCATGGCAAGGGCAACTACGTCGATGACATCAAGCTGCCGGGTATGCTCTACATGGACATCGCCCGCAGCCCCTTTGCTCACGCGAAGGTCACCAGCATCAACAGCCAGCCCGCGCTCGATATACCCGGCGTCCTGGCGGTCATCACCGGCAAGGATCTCGATGCGGCCGGGCTCGCCTGGATGCCCACCTTGATGTCCGACCGGCAGATGGTCCTTCCGGTCGACACCGTCATGTACCAGAGCCAGGAGGTCGCCGCGGTCATCGCCGACAGCCGCTACGCCGCCGCCGACGGCGCCGCGGCGGTGGAGGTCGACTACGACCCGCTCGACGTCATTGTCGACCCCTTCAAGGCGCTGGCAGACGACGCACCGATCCTACGGCCCGACCGCGAGATCAAGAGCAATCGCATCTTTCACTGGGAAGCGGGCGACAAGGACGCCACCGAACGGATCATGTCCGAGGCCGAGGTCGTCGTCGAGGAAAATCTCTACATCCCCCGCATCCACGTCGCCTCGATCGAAACCTGCGGCTGCGTTGCCCAGGTCGATCCGATCAGCGGCAAATTGACGGTCTGGATGACGACCCAGGCGCCTCACGCCATCCGCACCGTCTTCTCTCTCGTCTCCGGCATCCCTGAAAACAAGATCCGCATCATTTCGCCCGATATCGGCGGCGGCTTCGGCGGCAAAGTGCCGGTCTACCCGGGGTACGTCATTGCGGTCGTCGCCGCCCTGACCACCGGCAAACCAGTCAAGTGGATCGAGGACCGGTCGGAGAATCTGCAGGCCGACTCGTTCGCCCGCGACTATTACATGAAGGCGCGTCTCGCCGCCGACAAGGACGGCACCATCCGCGCCCTCTCCTGCACCACCATTGCCGATCATGGGGCCTTCGATGCCGCGGCCAACCCGTCGAAATTCCCCGCCGGGCTCTTCAGCGTCGCCACCGGCTCCTACAACATGGAGGCGGCCCATGTCGAGGTCGATGGCGTCTACACCAACAAGCCGCCGGGCGGTGTCGCCTATCGCTGCTCTTTCCGGGTCACCGAGGCGGTGCACATGATCGAGCGCATGGTCGATGTTCTGGCCGACGAACTCGGCGTGGATGCGGCCGAACTGCGCTTCAAGAACTTCATTCAACCGGAGCAGTTCCCCTACAAGTCCCCCACCGGATGGGAGTACGACAGCGGCAACTACCCTGCCGCGCTCCAGAAGGCACTCGACAAGATCGGCTATCAGGACCTGCTGCGCGAGCAGGCCGAAAAGCGCGCCCGTGGCGAACTGATGGGTATCGGCATCTCGACCTTCACCGAGATCGTCGGCGCCGGGCCGTCGCACACCTTCGACATTCTCGGCATCAAGATGTTCGACAGCGCCGAAATTCGCATCCATCCCACCGGCTCCGCGCTGGTTCGCATCGGTGTCCAGACGCAAGGGCAGGGGCATGAGACGACGTTTGCCCAGATCGTCGCCGATGAACTCGGCTTGCCCGTCGATAGCATCACCGTCGAGCACGGCGATACCGACACCGCGCCGTATGGCCTGGGAACCTACGCAAGCCGCAGCACGCCGACCGCCGGCGCCGCCACGGCCATGGCGGCGCGCAAGATTCGCGACAAGGCGAAGGAAATCGCCGCCCATCTCCTGGAAGTCAGCGCCGACGATCTGGAATGGGTCGATCACCGGTTCCAGGTCAAGGGCACGCCGAGCGCGGCCAAGACCATGGCGGAGATCGCCTTCGCCGCGTACACCAACCACCCGCAGGGGATGGAAGCGGGTCTGGAAGGGGTCAGTTACTACGATCCGCCGAACCTGACGTTCCCCTTCGGCGCCTATATCTGCGTCGTCGATATCGACCGCGGCACGGGCATGGTCACGATCCGCCGCTTCCTGGCGATCGACGATTGCGGCACGGTGATCAACCCGATGATCGTCGAAGGGCAGATTCATGGTGGGCTGACCATGGGCATCGCACCCGCCCTGCTCGAGGAGATCACCTACGACGAGTACGGGAACAACCGGAGCGGCACCTTCATGGACTATCTGTTGCCGACCGCAATGGAGACCCCCGCCTGGGAAACGGATCGCACCGTGACCCCCTCGCCGCATCATCCCTTTGGCGCAAAGGGGGTCGGAGAGTCGGCCACGGTCGGGGCGCCTCCCGCGGTCGCCAACGCGGTCGTCGATGCCTTGTCGCACCTCGGCGTGCGTCACATCGATATCCCGCTGACTCCCTGGAAGATCTACAAGATCCTGGAGGAGCATGGCGTCGCGGAGTGAACCAGGACAACACGAGAGGTGCAGGGCGGTTGGATGGCCGGTGTCCCGGGCACCTACCGCCGCCCCTCACCCCAACCCCTCTCCCTTTGCGAAGGCTGACAAGGGGAGGTACGGTCGAAATTGGGCGTTCGCAGGGCTCCGGGTGGTCCACCCTGCGGCCAAAGGCCCCTCTCCCGGCTCGACGGGAGAGGGGTTGGGGTGAGGGTTCACGCGGCGAGACCACGATACCTCCCCCTCTCCCTTTGCGAAGGGCGAGGGGCGGCCCTGTACGAGGTGGATCGATGGACTGGTTAGCTGAAGCGAACGCACTGACCGCCTCAGGTCAACCCTTTGCACTCGCGACCGTCGTCCGCCGCATCGCCCCCGCCTCGGCGCAGCCGGGAGCCAAGGCAATCGTCTTGCCCGACGGGACGATGCGCGGCTGGGTCGGCGGGAGCTGTGCCCAATCAGTGGTGGTGACGGAAGCATTGCAGGCGCTCCGCGCGGGTCAGCAGCGCCTGCTCCGCCTGGGGCACATGCCGGGAGCGCGGGAGAGCGACGATGCGATCACCTACCCGATGACCTGCCATAGCGGCGGGGCCCTGGAAATCATGATCGAGCCCGTATTGCCGGCGGCACGGCTGGTCTTGGTGGGCGCGACCCCGGTCAGCGATGCCCTCGCGGCCCTCGCCGGAACGATGGGCTATCGCATCGATCGCCATGCCGACTCGCGCGCATTCGCCGAACATCCGGGCGTGATCAACGCCGCGAGTTCCATCGTGGTCGCCACGATGGGTGTCGACGACGAGGAGACCTTGGCCGCCGCCCTCCGTTCGTCCGCCCCATACATCGCCCTTGTCGCCAGTCCAAAGCGAGCGGGCGTTGTGCGCGAGACACTGACGCTGATGGGGGTATCGCCGGAAGACCTCGCCAAACTGAAAGCCCCGGCCGGACTGGATATCGGCGCCCGGAGCCAGGAGGAAATCGCGCTTAGCATCCTGGCCGAGATCGTCCAGATGCGCGGTGAAATGCCGGAACGTCTCATCGGCGAACCTGCCGCCGCCGGGGCGCCCGCTGAGGCGCTCGACCCGGTCTGCGGGATGAGCGTCACGATTGCCGGTGCTCACCACACCGCCGAATTCGGCGGGATGACGTGGTATTTCTGCTGCGGCGGCTGCAAGTCCCGCTTCCTGCGCGACCCCGCGCTGTTCGCCGCGGCCTGAAGGAGGAACTATCGATGCGCTTCGAGGGCACGGAGCGGATTCCCGCCGGTCGCGAGAAGGTTTGGAAATTCCTGACAAATCCGGAAGCCGTCTCTCGCTGCGTGCCGGACGTGGAACGGCTGGACGTGGTCGACCCGACGCACTTCAAGGCCCAGGTCAAAGCCGGAATCGGACCGGTGCGCGGCAAATTCGGCTTCGACATCGCCTGGAAGGAACTGACCGAGCCGAGCCGGGCGCAGATGGCAGCGCAGGGCAAGACGCCAGGCAGCGCCGTCACGGTCGATAGCACCATCGACCTCGCCGAGACCGGCGCCAACGAAACCGAGTTGACCTGGCTCGCCGATGTTGTCGTTCACGGCATGATCGCCAGCGTCGGCGCCCGCCTGCTCGACGGCTTCGCCAAGAAGCAGGCCGAGCAATTCTTCGGCTGCATCCGGCAGCAACTCAGCACGGAGTAGCCCTTCCCGGGCACGACACGGAGGCATCGGCGTGTGCTGAACGGGCGACGCAAGCGTCGCACCCTACAAGAGATCGTCGTAGGGTGCGACGCTTGCGTCGCTCGCGCTCGAAGTCGGGAGGTCGAACCCTTGGGAAACCCCGGCTACCCGATCATTGAAGATCTGCCACCGGCTCACAATCCGGGCAGTCGCCGCAGATGATGGAGCATGGTTTACGGTCGGCGCAGCAGACCGGCGGGCCGGCAGGATGACCGTGCTCGTCCGGGTTCTGGCACACCGGGTCGATATGCCCGCCGCATTCTGTGCAGGCATTCCAGCAGGCCTGCGAGTTCCCGATGAACTTCCTGCAGACACAAAAACAGTTGCTGTTGTAACCATCGACTCCGTCCGGGCAGGGCCAGGGCGGATCGTCCGCTAGCACCGGATTACCGGCTCGGCTCGCGGCAATTGCCGCCAACAACGCCGCCGCGCCGCCGAGCACCCCACGTCGAGTTCGACCTGAAGCGAACCGGGTCGTTAGCGCGTCAAAATGGGTCCCGTTCACGACACCTCTCCCCACGCATCGTGCGACATCGACACCATGTTTCCCAGATCGCGTGGGCACGATTCTATCTGACACAAGCTGATCCGGGAAGAAATCGCCGCGGTGCCTCCAGGCCAAGGTTGCGTCCAACAACCGGTGACGCGCACCTGATTCCGCCATCCCGGCTTGCCAGCCCGGTCCCCGATGGGCACCCCCGGCAATCTCCGGCGTCCCAACGCAACCCCAGGCAAGTCCCTTTCCTGTTCCGATCTCATAGGTGGAAGCATTGCCACGAGGCGGCGAGAAGCCCCTCTCCCTGCGCACAGGGAGAGGGGTTGGGGTGAGGGCTAGCACAGCGAAACCGCGATTCCTCCCCCACTCAGCCGCTCACCGGACCAAGGTTTGGGGTGAGGGTGGCTGCCGATCGTCTGGAATCCAGACGATCGGCGCCACAATAAGATCAAGCCGGCTTGTCCTGGGTGAAGTAGGTGCAGTAGTATTGCGGCCCCTTTTCCGGAGCTTGCCAGGAAAGAATCCCGTAGGAATTCTCGTGGAGGCACGGACCCTCGATGTACGGCTTCCACAACTGGGTGAAGACCGGATGCCAGAGGAAGACGCCGCCAACGTCCTTGATCAGGATCTCCTCGGCCTGCTGATAGAGTTCCGCCCGCTTCGCTTCGTCGCCAACGATGCCGTCCGCCTCCTTGACCAGTTTGTCGTAGTCCGGGTTGGACCAGGCATGCCGCCCACCGGTGACAAACACATCCATGAAGTTCGAGGCGTCGTAGTAGTCCATGTCCCACGGGATCAGCACGAACGGCAACTCGTAGGCATTCAGTTTTTCGGTGAAGGTCTTGCGCTCCAGGCTCTGGATACCGACTTCGATGCCGAGATTCTCCTTGAGCATCGCCTGAATTGCCTGGGCCACGGTTTGCACTGTCGGCGAGGGATCGCGCAGCGTCAGGTCGTACGAGGGGAACGGTTGCCCGCCCTCACCGTACCCGGCCTCGGCCAGCAGTGCCCGCGCCTTCTCCGGATCGTAGGGGTAGGCCGCGGCTTTCTGCTTTTCGGTATTGGAGGAGTGGAATCCGGGAGCCAGCAAGCCGTAGGCCGCCACCGCCTGCCCCCGCAACACGGAATTGATGATCGCGTCGCGGTCGACTGCCTGCGCGAACGCCTGCCGCACCTTGAGATCGCTGAAGGCCGTTCCCTCGTTGCCAAACGCCAGCCACCACGTCTGGAACTGGGGGAACGTGTGGAGTTGCTTGCTCAGCTCGGGATCGCTCTCGATCCGCGCCTGATCCGCCGGGGAGATGACCTGCTCGTAGCCGCGCTCGATGAGATCGATCTCCCCATTTTCATACGCGGGGAAGACCGCCTCGTCCGCGCCGATCAGGTAGACGATCTGCTGCCAGTACGCGGCCCACGGCCCGTTGTACGACGGGTTGGCGCTGAATACGACCTCACGTCCCTTGTCCCACTTCTCCAGTTTGAAGGGTCCGCAGGAAAGCGCGGTCGATGGATCCAGCGACCAGTTGTCGCCCTCGACCTCGACAATGTGCTTCGGCACCACGTAGATATCGGCGGCAATCAACCCCAGGAACGGCGTCGGCTGTTCGGTCGTGATGGCCAGCGTCATGTCGTCGATGACCTTGACGCCGACCTCGTCGACCGGAACCTTGCCTTCCGTGGCGGCGGTGAAGTTCTTGATCGACCCGTAGTAGAAGGTGACGTCGAAGGCCGTGGCGGGATCAGCCATCCGCCGCACGGTGTAGGCATAATCCTCGGCCGTCACCGGGGTATCGTCGCTCCAGGTCATCCCCGGCCGGAGATGGAACGTCCAGGTCAATCCATCCTCCGATGTCTCCCAGGACTCGGCGCCGGCCGGAGCCAATTCGTAGTTTTCGTTGCGCCGGACCAGCGGCTCGGTGATCAGCGCCGACTCGAACTGGCGCTGTTGTACCGATTTGGACCAGTCCAGGTAACGTCCCTCCCTGCCCATCGTGCGCAGAATCTGTTGATCCTGCGCCGCCGCATTCTCCGGCAGTTCGGGCGCCAGCGTGACAGGCCGCATGATCGCGGGAGATGTCGAAGCGGCGCTTGCTCCTCCCGGCATCCGGGCAATCATGAACACCGCGCTGGTCGCGGCCGATCCTTGCAGGAGTTTTCGCCGGGACAGATTCGGGAACCGGGAATCGCTTTTCACGACTCGTCTCCTCACCGGGGGTCACCCCGCCTGCAATCGCCGTCAGCGGGACATCCGCGACCAGCGAACCGCATGTGCACGAGCGCCAGACCGTGACGCGACGGGAGTCTCAGCTCCGGGAACGCGGATCGAGGGCATCGCGCAAACCATCGCCCAGCAACACGAACCCCAGCATCGTCAACCCGATCATCAGAGCCGGAAAGAGCGCCAGGTGCCAGTAGAAGCGGATCGTACTGACGCTCTCACCGACCATCTGCCCCCAACTCGGGATGGGGGGATTGATGCCGATCCCAAGGAAACTGAGCCCTGCTTCCGCGAAGATCGCTTCCGGCACGCCAAGGGTCAGCGCGACGATGATCGGCCCGAGGATATTCGGCAGCAGGTGGACGCGGGCAATTCGTTCCTCCGAAGCGCCGAGCGCCCGCGCCGCGACGACATAGTCGCTTTCCCGCTGTCCGAGGAGTTGGGCGCGGGTCAGGCGGCAGATGGGGATCCAGCCGGTTACCGCAATCGCCAGGAGCACGTTGCCGAAGCCGCTGCCAAGCACCGTCAGGAGCATGATCGCGAACAGCATACGGGGGAAGGCCCAGACCGCATCAACAATCCGCATGATGACGAAGTCGACTTTTCCGCCCCGCAGTCCAGCGGCAAGTCCAAGCACCAATCCGATCGTGAGCGCCAGCGCCTGCGCGCTCAACCCGATCGCGAGCGACGTTCGCGCCCCGTAAACGATCCGGGAGAAGAAATCGCGGCCGATGCCGTCGGTGCCCATCAGGTGTTCCCGGCTTGGAAAGAGCCAGGCGGCGGCGAAATCGGGCTTGTCGTAGGGGAATGGCGCGATCCAGGGCGCCCCAAGCGCCATCACGACGAGCAGGAGCACGATCGCCAGACCAAACGATCCCAAGCGATTGGCGCGAAACCGTTGCCAGGCATCGGACAGTGGCGACGATGGCCGCCGGGCGCGGGCGGGGAAATCACCAGGGGCGTCAGTGACTACCCCGCCATTTGCCGCGCCCGCCAGGGAGAGATCCGCCTGCGCCATCAGGAGAGCCTGATCCGGGGATCGATCGCCAGGTAGAGGAGATCGGTGGTGAGATAGGCGAGGCTGACTACCAGTGCGGCTAGTAACGCCAGGGTCATGATCATCGGGTAGTCGCGCTGGAAGACGCTGGTGACGAAGTAACTGCCCAACCCGGGAATGCGGAAGATCGTTTCGATAAAGATCGACCCGGTGAGCAGATCGGGCACCAGCGGTCCAGCCACCGTGATCAGCGGGATCGCCGCGTTCCGCAGCACATGGCGCCTCATGACGACGCCGTCGGAGAGTCCTTTGGCGCGCGCGGTACGCACATAATCCGTTCCGATTCCCTCCAGGACGCAGGTACGGGTGTACCGCGCGATGATCCCGGCGGGCCCCAGCGCGTAGGCGATCACCGGCATCACCCACGTTTGCGGTTGGTCCCATCCCCCGGTCGGCAGCCAGTGGAGGGTATTGCTGAAGAGCAGGATCAGCAGAATCCCGATGACGAACGTCGGCAGCACGATTCCCGCCGTCGCCAGCAAGGTGACGAAGTTATCGATCCAGGAATTGCGATGACTGGCCGCGAGGATGCCGAGGCCAACGCCGACGGGAACCGCGACCCCGAGGGTCATGGCGCCAAGTTGCAGCGAGACGGTCCAGACCCGCGCGATCAGCTGGGCGACTGTCTCTCCGGGACTCTGATACGAGTAACCGAATTCGAACCGGAGCGCATTGCCGATGTAAAGGAGGTATTGCTGCCAGAGTGGCTTGTCGAGCCCGTAAGAGCGGAGGATGTTCTCTTTCGCCGCCTCGGACAGGGGCATCTTCTCCGCGTCGTAGGGGCCGCCGGGGATGAGATGCATGAGGATGAACGTAACCACGGAGACGACAAAGAGCACACCAAGCAGGCCGCCCAGCCGGACCAGCACGTAGCGCCCCATCGTCTCGCTCCTCGCTCATTGCCTCATGATCCTGGCCGTCGCCCCGGTTCAGGACCGCTCTACGCTCGACCGGCTCAGCAAGATCGCTGGCGCGCGCAAGAGACAGAGCCTGTCGCCGCGGGTGCTCTTGTCTACCGAGGCGCGCAATGCCCAAACCGTTCCCGTGCCACAGATACGACCGGATGACTGGTGGATGGTATCGCGTTCCGGCAACCTGCGCAGCGTTCAATTCACTGGAAAGTGAGCGGATCACGCCGATCCACTGTTGATGGCACGACCCGTGCGACACCATGCCCTGTCGGCCCCGGATGCCATCCGGTACGAGTCGATCGACGCATTGCGGCGGCCGCCGCGTCAACCCAACCATCACCGTTCAGGACGCGGAGTGAGGAGAGGTTCAGTGTTCTATCACGTCAAGGAGTTGCAGTATCAGGCGAGGCCTGATCGACCCGATCCCATCTTTGCCCGCCGCCTGCAGGAAGTGCTCGGCGGGCAGTTCGGCGAAATGACGGTCATGATGGCCTACTTGTTTCAAGGTTGGAACTGCCGCGGGCCGGAAATGTATCGCGACATGCTCCTCGACATTGGCACCGAGGAGATCGCCCATGTCGAGATGCTCTCGATCATGATTGCCCGCTTGCTGGAGGGCGCCCCGGTCCAGGATCAGGAGGCGGCGGTTGCCGCGAGTCCCACCGTCGCCGCGGCGATGGGTGGCACCAACATGACCGACGCCGTCATCACTGGTATGAACCCCCAACATCTTATCGTCTCCGGCATGGGCGCCATGCCGAAGGACAGCATGGGCGTGCCCTGGAACGGCAACTTCATCACCTCCGGCAGTGGAAACCTGCTGGCCGATTTCCGTTGGAACCTGATGGCCGAGTCGCAAGGAAATCTACAGGTCGGACGTCTCTACGAGATGACCGACGATCAAGGCGTGCGCGACATGCTCTCGTTCAACCTTGCTCGTGACTTTATGCACCAGAACCAGTGGGCCGCGGCGATCGAGCAACTGCGCATCGACGGGCTGGAGCAATTCCGCGTGCCAGGCACGATTCCCCAGGATCGCGTGCTGGAGAGCCAGGCTCACACCTTTTACAACCTCTCGGCCGGCACCGACAGCCAACGCGGACGCTGGGCGCAGGGTCCGACCATGGATGGCATGGCGGAGTTCGAATACATCGCTGACATGCGTCCACTTTCGAACGACACGGGAATGGTTCCTCCGGCCGATCCGCTCCTGCACGGTACGGCCAAACAGCCGATGCCGCCGGTCTCCTGGGGTCCCAACCCACGTGGAAACGGCCAAGTCGGTCATAGCCAGCATGCGCACCGGCATACGATTCTCGACACCGCGGTCGATAAACTGACCGGCAACGCGTAATACCCCTCATCTACGATGTCGTGCAAGAGTTGTGTCGTGGAGCCTAACCCCAGGGGTGTCGTCCCGACGCAGGAGGGACCTCGGCGTTGGCGGGGATTGCGACCGCCACCGAGGTTCCTCGCGGCGGCTCGGAATAACACGTCGTTCGCAAGCCGCCGTAAATGCCGCTTGGCGGTGCCGCGCGACGCCCCTCTCCCTGCGCACAGGGAGAGGGGTTGGGGTGAGGGCTCACGCGGCGACACCGCTGCATCTGTCCCTCTCAGCCGACTCGATCGGCCGGACTGGAGAGAGTGCGCCGTGGATCGTGGCCGATCCCTTACCCCTTTTCCGCGCCGATCGTCAATCCCGCGATGAAGTAGCGCTGGAGCACCGCGTAGACGAAAAGAGTCGGCAACGCGACGAACATCGACGCCGCCGCGATCAGGTTGTCGTCAGTGAAAAACTCGCCGCCGAGGTTGGCCAGCGATGACGTGATCGGGCGGTCAGCACCCTGTTGCTCGAGGACGACCGCCCAGAAGAAATCGTTGTAGATCCAGGTGAACTCGAGCGTCGCCAGCGCCGCCAGCGCCGGCAGCGTCAGCGGCATGATGATTTGCCAGTACTGCCGCCAGACACCCGCCCCATCGACTCGAGCCGCATCGTTCAGCGACTTCGGCAGCAACTTCATGTAGTTGCTCAGTACGAAGGTGCAGAAGCCACTCTGGAACGCGATGTGGATGAGAATCAGTCCCAGGGCGCTCCCATTGAGTTTGCCCGAATTGGCAATGAACTCCGGGAGCGGGACGCGATTGTAGAACTGGAACAGCGGCTGGATGATGATCTGCTGCGGCAGGAGATTACCCGCGGTGAAGATCGACAACAGCAGAATGTTGAATCGCCAGGAATAGCGGCTGGCAACAAAGGCCACCATGCTCGAGAAGAAGAGGGTGACCAGGAGCGCTGGCACCAGGATGACCGCGGTGTTCCAGTACTTGCGGGCGATATCCCCTTGCTGCCACGCGTTTCTGTAGTTGTCCAGGGTGAGCGTTTGCGGCCAGGAGAAGAACCCGTCGCGCACCGTCTCCGTGAAAGGCCGGAATGATGCGAAGATCGCGCCGGCGATCGGAACCAGCCAGATCGCCGCGGTCAGGGTGATGAACGCGTAGAGCAGGATGCGAGCGGGGCTTAGTGCCTTCCGTCGGCGTGATCCGGCAGCGGCGCTGCTGCTCATGCGTCCGCTCCCTCCTGCGTACTGCGATAGTGGTTCGTCACATACCAGATGACGAAGCCGAAGCAGAGGATGAACAGGATCGTGGCATAGGCCGATCCCCTGCCGACGTTGCCGCCGCCCTCGCCGAGGAGATTGTTCGTCGTGAGGATCGACAGCACTTCGGTCTTGCGGGGGGTGTTGAGGACATAGATGATATCGAAGGCGCGCAGTGCTTCGATCACGGTGATCACCGCGACGACCACGTTGATCGGCTTCAGCGACGGAAAGACGACATTCCGGAACACTTGCCACTCGTTGCTGCCGTCCAGCATGGCGGCCTCTCGCAACGAACTATCCACGCTCTTGAGGCCGGCGAGGTACAGCACCATGATGTAGCCGGTGTGTCTCCAGGCAATGGCGACGAGGATGGCGACAAAGTTGTGAGAAATGCCATAGGTGTCGCCAAACGGGATGAGAAACGATTGGTTGCCGATCCAGTCCACCGGCTGGCCACCGCCAAATAACTGGGTGGCAAGGCCGTTCTCGGTCGAGTAGATCACGCTCTGCCACATGAAACCGACAACTGCCAGCGAGAGAACGACCGGGGTGAAGAAGATGGCCTGGTAGAAGCGCGTTCCCTTGATGTCGCGGTCGAGGAGATAGGCGAGGCAAATCCCAAGCGCAGTCGGCCCGATGAAAAGGAAAATCAGGAGAACCGAATTATTGATCAGTGCCTGGAAGAAACTCTTTTGAAAGACAGTAAAAATCTGGACGTAGTTCTTGAAGCCAACCCAGTTGATATCGCTGAATCGGATTCCTTTCCAATCGGTAAATGAAAGAAGGATTGAAGCGATCGTCGGGATCCAGACGAACCCGACATGAAGAATCGTCGGGATTCCCGCCATGAGCACGGCGATCCAGCGATCGCTGCCGTCAAACTGGCGCAGTCCGGTCGCCTTCGCTTCCATCCGGGGTACTGGTGCATTGCGGGCCTGGGCTATCGTCGCCACTCGTGCCCCCGCTTTGTCGCGAGTCGGTGTGGAAAATGCGCCCGCCGCGGCAATTTCCCCGCGGCGGGCGCAACGTGGGTTACCCCGCGAAAATCACCTCGGCCTGGGCCTGCATGTCTTCGAGGATCGAGTCGATGCTCGACGGATCGGCCAGGAAATCCGCCAGCGCCTGTCCGGCCACGTTCGACGCGAACTCAGGACTCGTATCGCGATCGAGGAACTGCGTCACGTTCGGGGCCGCGGCGACCGCGGCAAGCACCTTCTGCTGCAGCGGCGAGTAGAGCGAGCTGTCGACATCGGTCGACGGCGCAATCACGCTCGGATCCTTCGACAGGTACGCCTCCTGCGCTGGGGCGGTGCCAAAGTGGTAGAGCAGCTCCTTGGCTGCCGCCTCATTGCCCGGCTTCTTTGCCATTAGCCAGCCGTCGATCGGGGCTTCAACCGTGCCAGTGCCGAACTCGGGATTGAGTTCCGGGAACGTGAAGAAGTCGAGGTCGGAAGTATCCCCATCGGGGAACTGCGAGCCGATGAATGTGCCAATGGTCATCATGCCCGCCTCCTTGTTGACCACGGCGGCGGCGGCCTCTTCCCAGGTGCGGCCGTTGGGGTTTTCCTGATGAAGGGGCAGCAGACTCTCCCAAACGGTGAACACGTTCTTCACCCGCTCGTCGGTCCACTTCTCGGTGCCTGCCATCAGGTCAACGTGGAACTGGTACCCGTTCAGGCGGAAGTTCAACTGATCGAACGTGCCCATCGCCGGCCAGCGGCCATCATTTCCGAGCGCGAACGGGACGATGCCCTTGTCCTGCATATTCGCGGCAAGACTCTTGAGTTCGTCCATCGTCGTCGGCGGGGACCAGCCGTTCTCCTCGAACAGACTCGGCCGGTAGTAGACGCCCCAGATGTAATACGTCCACGGCACGAAATATTGCTTGCCGTCATCGCCGGTCGAGGCCACCTTGAAGCCCTCGCCCAGACTGTCGTTGAGACCCGCTTCCCAGACATCAGTGATGTCACCCAGCAGATCCTGCGCCGCGAAGTAGCGCATGCGGTAGCCGGCGAACCAGGGAATCACGTCGTCCGGATTCTGGAGATAGGTCGTGATGTTTTCCTGGAAGGTGTTGTGATCGACCTCGTTGATGGCGACCTTGATGTTCTTGTTCGGCAGCGCCTCAACCGCGGCAACCAATCCTTCCCGGGGGAGATCGTTCGAGTAGTTCGACCCCAGTTTGACATCGCCACTCGCGGTTCCCAACTCGATTTTCGCGCGGGTCACCCCCGCGGACAATCCGAATCCAAGCGCGGCGGCGCCGGCGGCTCCCTTTAGGAGACCGCGCCGGTTGAGCGCGTAACCGAACCGGGACGGACGGGGCGAATGGCGATACGGTAGACCAGTCATCGGTACTCCCTTGTTGCATCGACCCGAGGCAACAACGCCCCGGGTAGCCGCGACCTGACCTGTTTCAGATGATGGCAGCATAATCCGCGAGCAAATCGCGGTCAATCAATTCCGCTACAGCGCCCTCCCTCCGCCAATTCACTCGTGCCGGGCATCACGCTCGGTAGACCCATTCCCCGCCAAGCATCGTCGCCGTTGGCTTGACGTGATCGAGTTCGTCGGGATCGATCGCCAGCGGATCGCGATCGAGGACGACCAAATCGGCCAATTTGCCCCGTGCGATCGAGCCCTGCCAATCCTCGCGCCCCGAGGCATACGCGCCGCCAAGGGTGTAGGAGCGGAGCGCTTCGGCTGGGGTGATCGCCTCGGCGTCTTTGCCAAGATCGCGCCCCATGACCGTCCGTCGGTTGACGGCCGCATGCATGCCAACCCACGGGTTGTAATCGGTGATGTACGAATCGGACGATCCGGCGAGCGGCACCCCCGCTTCGAGATAGGTCCGCATCGGCATCGCGCGGCTGGCCCGCTCCGGCCCGACGCTGTTGACGAATCCTTCGCCCAGATTCGTCAGGAACGGCGAGGAGACCACGGCTGAAATACCCGCCCCGGCCATCACCTCCAGGGCGGCCGGAGTCGGAAAGTAGGCGTGGTGGACGCGATGGCGAAGCCACGGCTTCGGATTCTCGCGTTGGGCATCGGCATAGGCGCGGACGACCCATTCCTGCGCCTCGTCGCCACAGGTATGGATGTCCATCGACCAGCCAAGGTCATGCACCCAGCGGATCAGTTTCGCCAACCGGTTCGGCTCGACCACCCACGTCCCGCGGTTGTCCGGTTCGTCGAGATAGGACGCGAACATGCGCGCGGTGCGATCGCTCATGCCGCCGTCGATCATCAACTTGATGCCTTCGAGCCGTAGCAGATCGTCACCCATACCGCCGCCGACACCGATCGCCGCGAACCGTTCTTCCAGTCCGGCCTCGGTCTCCGGGGCGCCGAAGCCCCATGCCGCCATCAACATGTCGGTGCGGACGGTCAGTTTCCCTTCCCGTTTGGCGCGGTCGAAGGCGCGGATTTCCCGCGGATAAAGACCGGGTTCGGCGACTCCCGTCAGTCCGACCGCGTTGTAGGCGCGGCAGGCGGTCTCGATCGCCGCCACCATCGCCTCCTCCGTGGCTGGCGGGATGTGATTGGTGATCATTTCCTTGGCGCGGTCGCGGAAGAGGCCGGTCGGCTTACCGGTGTCGTCCCGCTCGAACGAGCCGCTGTAGAGCACGTCGGCGGGTGGATCGGGCGTCTCCCGCTCGATCCCCGCCGCGCGCAACGCCGCCGAATTGCAGACGAGTTTGTTCCAGACCCGATGGATCACGACCGGATTGTTCGGCGAAACGGCATCCAGATCGTGCCGGTTCGGGTGGCGCTTCTCCGCGAGCAAACTCTCGTCCCAGCCGCGGCCGACGATCCACTCCCCGGCGGGCGTTTCCGCCACGCGGGCCGCGACGCGGGCCACGATTTCGTCGATGGTCCGCGTGTCGTAGAGTTGAACCTCGCGCAACATGGCGCCGGTCGAGGCCAGGTGATTGTGGGCGTCGATCAGACCGGGCACCACGGCGCTGCCACCCAGGTCCTCGATGACGGTGTCCGCTCCAGCGAAGGAGCGAATCTCGTCATCATCGCCAACCGCGATGATGCGCCCATCCCGAATCGCGACCGCGGATGCCTCCGGCCGGTCATCATCCAGGGTGTGAATGCGGCCATTGACCAGAATTCGCTCCGGCGCGAAGAAATCAACTCGACCAGGCATGCCCCCTCCATCGGCGAGCCGGGACGGCTCGCGTGCTGTCAACAGGAAGCGGAAACTCGGCGCGCCATCCGGGCGCCATTACGCCTGCAGATGCGCTTGCAGGAACCAGAGATCCTTGTCGACCTGGCGCGAAATCTCGGTCAACAGGTCGGCGGTATCGGCATCGCCCGCCTTGTCGGCCGTATCGATACCCGCGCGCAGATTTGCGGCGTGCATGCCGTAGCGCTCGACCAGCGCCCGCACGTAGTCGGCGCCGGTATCGATATCGGTCGGGAGTTCCGGCACGCGGGAATCAGCGGCGGCCATCCGCACGGTGCCGGTGGCGTACCCACCGAGTTCAACCGCGCGCTCGGCAATGTTGTCCGCCTCGTCTTCGCGATGCTCGGCGAGTTCATCGAACAGCAGGTGCAACTGGTAGAAATTGATCCCCTTGACGTTCCAGTGAGATTGCTTCGTCTGCAAATAGAGATCGGCGGTGTCCGCCAGGAATTGGTTCAACAGGGCGATCATCGCCGTGCGCGTATCGATCGGCAGATCGATCGCCGTTTCGAACATGCGCGCAGTTCCTGTTGCCGTGCTCTGGGCCACCTTCATGACTCGTACCTTTCCTTTGTCTTTTTCTCGCTCTCGGGCCATTGCACGCGTCCTTTCCGAACCATCGTGCGGCGACGATCCGCCGCACATTCCAGACCACGGACTCTCCGGATAGAGTACCCTGCCCCGCGCCACGTTAGGCGTATGGTGGCGTGTTTCCGATCCGTACTTGCGGCGTATGCCGAGGGAATCCCGTGTACCGGTTTTATTGGGTGATCGATGATGTCCTTGCCGGATGCTCTCGCCCCGGCGCCCGTGGCAGCGATCTGGATAGCGATCTGCGGGAAATCCGCAGTCACGGCATCAGCGCGCTGCTCACGCTGACCGAAACGCCGCTCGCCGTTGGCGCGCTGGAACGCCAAGGTTTGATCGGGATGCATCTGCCCGTCGACGATTTCCAGGCGCCGACCACGGGGCAGATGATCGCATCGCTTGCCTTCATCGACGACGCCCACGCCAGCAACCTCGCCGTCGCGGTGCACTGCCTGGCGGGACAGGGACGCACC
Organism: Thermomicrobiales bacterium; assembly: GCA_046328335.1. Taxonomy (GTDB): domain Bacteria; phylum Chloroflexota; class Chloroflexia; order Thermomicrobiales; family UBA6265; genus JACCXM01. The sequence continues at coordinate 24,050 of JAXLWU010000027.1, read as the reverse complement.
GGCACCGTTCTCGCCGCCTACCTCATCCGGGGCGGTCTGACCGCCCGGGACGCCATCTCCGAAGTCCGCGCGATCTGTCCCGGCGCCATTGAATCGCCACCACAAACAGCGGCCCTGGACGCCTGGGCTGCAGAACGACCCTGGCTCATATGATCGTGCCGCGCAAAGGTAAGAACCACCACTTCCCTGGCAACCGGCTGACAAGGGGAGGTACAGTCGAAACTGGGCGTTCGCGGGGCACCGGGTGGTCCACCCTGCCGCCAAAAGTCCCTCTCCCGGCTTGACGGGGGACTCCTCCCTCCGCCGGAGGGAGGCTTGGGAGGGAGCAATGGGAGGGAGCCAGGGTGGGGGTGCGGGTTCACGCGGCAAGACCACGATACTTCCCCCTGTCAGTGGCAACCGAGTGACATGCCGCGGCGCCAACGGCCAAGCACCTTGCACCGGCAAACGATGATCAGAACGGGCCGCGTCGCTGCCATCATCCTTGTCTGCTCGGTGCTTCTTCCCACGGTCGGAGAGGCGCGGTCGTCGGCAACGCCGGTCGCCATTTCCACCCCTGTGGGCACCGCGCCCCAACCCGGTGCACCGGGCATCGGTGATCCTTACTATCCGCTCCTTGGCAACGGCGGGTACGACGCGACGCACTACACCATCGCGCTCGATCTCGATGTCGCCGGCGGGACCATCAACTCCGGCGAAGTGACGATCGATGCCGTCGCCACCCAGGCGCTCTCCGCGTTCAATCTCGACTACCGCGGCCCCACCATCGACACGATCACCGTCGATGGCGCGCAGGCGACCTGGTCGCGGACTGGCGGTGAATTGACCGTTACTCCCGCGCAGCCGATCGCGGACGATGCGGCGTTTCAGGTGATCGTTGACTATCACGGCAAACCGGACGGCGGCGACGATCGTTTCGAGCGCGGCTGGTGGGCGGTGAGCGACTCGATCTTCACCATCGGCGAACCGGGCGGGGCCGACGTCTGGTTCCCGGTCAACGGCCACCCGCTCGACAAGGCGACCTACACGCTAGCGATCACCGTGACCGAGCCGTATCAGGTGGTCGCCAACGGGCAACTCGTCAGCAAGACCGATCGTGGCGCGGAATCCGGCAGCGAGCCGAAGGTGACGTTCCTCTGGGAAAACGGCGATCCGACCGCGAGCTACCTGGTGCTCTTTCACGCCGCGAAGATGGACGTCGAAACCACGCGGGGTCCGGAGGACATCACCCTGGTCGAGGCGTTCCCCGATTCGGTCGTGAATCCGCGCCTGGCGGTCTTCGACCTCGTTCCACAGATGCTGGAGGTCTTCAGCGACCGCTTCGGGCCCTACCCCTTCGAGTCGTTCGGCAATACCGTGTTCGCTGACAGTTCCCTTGACGCCGCATTGGAAACACAGGGTATCGTCGGATTCGATCAATCTGCCGTCAGCGAGCGCACTGTGGCGCATGAACTGGCCCATCAGTGGTTCGGAGACAGCGTTTCCCTGGAGCGCTGGCAGGACATCTGGCTGAACGAGGGCTTCGCCCGCTACGCGGAAACGATCTGGGCGGGTGCGGCCCACGGTGAAGACGCGGCGAACGCCTCGTTGCAACAGCAGATCGGTTCGTTCGCCAACGCGGTACGCGGCTCAGGGGAAGCGGGCGCGAAGATCGGTGATCCCGGTCCCGACAACCTCTTCAGCGAAGTGGTCTATGCCGGCGGCGCGCTCCTCCTCGACGATCTCCGTCACACCATTGGCGACGAAGCCTTCTTCCGTCTGCTCAAGGCGTGGGCGGCGCGTCATGCCGACGCGAACGCCTCGACCGATGATTTCATCGCCCTGGCGGAAGAGGTTTCCGGTCAGGATCTCGACCAGTTCTTCGATGACTGGCTCTACCGCCCGTGGACGACCGATCGTGTCGCTGACCGCTTCTCGTTGCGCGGCACGCCCACGGACGAGGCGACGGCAATTCGCCCAAGTACCGCGAATGTCAGCGCCCGAGCCGGGGTGGACGGCAACGGAGCCGGACGACTCGTTGGACCCTGTTCGCATCGTGTAGTTCGCGCCTCGTACCTGATGAATTCCCTTTCCAGAGCACCGTTCAGGACGTGGGTTTTTGAGGGGATCGGGGTCAGGGAATGACCTGCCGCCGTGCTACCATTGCGGGGTGATGGAATTCCCAACCCGACAGTCCAGATGGTCGGGCCACCCCCAGGCGGAGGGGAGTGACACTCGTGGGATTTGAAACAGCAGGTGGCAACTGGGTCATCATCGCCTTGATGCTGACCGCGGCGTTCGCCATGGGCATGACGCTGCTGATCCTGAACTGGATCATGGCTCCATCCAAACCAAGTTGGATGAAGGCCGCGCCGTACGAGAGCGGTCTCCCCAACGTCACCCCCGTGCAACCTCGTTACACGGCCCGCTTCTACGTGGTCGCCATGCTCTTCGTGATCTTCGATATCGAGGCAATCTTCCTCTTCCCCTGGGCGGTGCTCTTCGATCAGCTGGGAATGTACGGGTTCGTCGAGATGCTCGCGTTCATCGCGTTGCTCCTCATCGTTTACATCTATGCCTGGAAGAAAGGGGCCCTGGAGTGGGTCTAGTTCACGATCGGTACGACAAGAACATCTTCATCACCTCTCTCGATTTTCTCTTCAACTGGGCGCGGCGGTCTTCCCTCTGGTGGTTGCAGTTCGGGCTTGCCTGCTGCGCCATCGAGATGATCGCGGCCTCCATGGCCCGCTTCGACCTCGCCGAGCGCTTTGGCATGCTCTACCGCGCGTCACCACGGCAGGCTGATCTGATGATCATCGCCGGCACGGTGACCAAGAAGATGGCCCCGGTGGTGCGCACTCTGTACGATCAGATGCCCGAACCGAAGTGGGTCGTCTCCATGGGTTCCTGTGCCAACGTCGGCGGTCCGTACGACACCTACGCCGTGGTCCAGGGCGTCGATCAGGTGATCCCGGTCGATGTTTACGTGCCTGGCTGCCCGCCCACGCCGGAAGCCCTCTACTACGGCATCCTCGAACTCCAGAACAAGGTGATCAAGTACGAGACCATGGCGCGCCGGCAGGGAACAGCCGCGGCGGAAGCCCAGCGCCAGTCCGATCGGCAGACCGCCATGGCGGCGCTGGACGCCTAGCAGGGCAATCCGCGGCTCCTTGCCCGGCCGCGGCGAGGGACGATTCGCGTGACGATGCAACCGACCGAGCCGGATACGCCGCTGGCGAAAGCGGAGGCCCAGGAAAGCGCCGAAGCCGCCGTCATCGCGCGCCAGTCGCCGGACGCCAGTGAGGCGTCCGCCCCCGTCAGCGATGTCGACGGCCTGCGCGATGCGATGCTGGGCGAAGATGTCTGGTCGCGCGACCGGTGGTTCGTGGACGACCTTCAGGTCCACCCCGCGCTCGTGGCGCTGCGCGACGCGTTTCCTGCCGTGATCCTCGACGCGGTGCGCTTCCGCAACGAAACGACGATCCACGTCGCCCGTGAGCAGTGGCGCACCACCTGCCTCTTCCTCAGGGATCACTCCCGGCTTCAACTGAACATGCTGACCGACCTCACCGCCGTCGATATGCTTCGCATGCGGGAGAATCCGCGGTTCGATGTCGTGGCGCAGCTCTACTCGATTCCCAATCGCACCAGGCTGCGGCTCAAGACCGGCCTGAACGATGGCGAACCGGTCCCCTCGCTCGTTCCCATCTGGAACGGCGCCAACTGGTTGGAGCGAGAGTGCTACGACATGTTCGGCATCATTTTCGAGGGGCACCCCAATTTGCGCCGGATGCTTCTCCCCGACGACTGGGACGAGGGCCATCCCCTGCGCAAGGACTACCCCCTCCGCGGCTGGCGCGAATTCCCCGTCTACAACACTGAACGCACCGTCGGCCGCGTTCGTACGCGCTGGACGGGGCGAGGAGTCTCCTAGATGAGCATCGATTTCGCCAAGCCCGACGGCCGCGTGGCGACCACCGGATCGTCCTCCGCCGAGCCGTACGAGGCGGAAACCGTCTTCAGCCCACAGGCGGCCTCCATCGGTTCGCTCACGGTTGAAGAGGATGTCGCCCTCGCCAGTGGCGAGCGCCTGATGACCCTCAACATGGGCCCCCAGCACCCAAGCACCCACGGCGTGCTGCGCGTGGTGCTCAAACTCGACGGTGAGATCATCACCGATTGTGACCCGGTGATCGGGTACCTGCACCGCGGCACCGAAAAACTGGGCGAGCATCACCGCTACGCCCAGATCATTCCCTGGACGGACCGCACCGATTACGTCGCCGCCCCGATGAACAATCTCGGCTGCGTCCTCGCCATCGAGAAACTGTGCGGCGTCGACGCGCCCGAGCGCGCCCTGTACTGGCGCGTGATCATGTCCGAATTGGCGCGCATTGCCTCGCACCTGGTCTGGCTCGGCACTCATGCGCTCGATATCGGCGCGTTGTCGATGTCACTCTACTGTTTCCGCGAGCGGGAACTGATCCTCGATCTCTTCGAGACGTTCTGCGGCGCCCGGCTTACGACGAACATGATGGAAATCGGCGGTTTCTCCCGGCCGATCCCGGAAAATCTGCCGGGCATGGTCCGCGATTTCCTGAACATCTTCCCAGCCCGCCAGAAGGAGTACGCCGAACTCCTCTCCGCCAACCCGATCTGGATGGCGCGCACCAAGGGCGTCGGCATCATCCCGGCGGACGTGGCGGTCAACTACTCCCTCACCGGCGCCTGCTTGCGCGGCTCGGGGGTGAACTACGATATCCGCAAGGCGCAGCCGTACTGCGTCTATGACCGCCTCGATTTCGAAGTGCCCCTTGGCCAGCACGGCGATACCTACGACCGCTATCTGGTGCGCATGGAAGAGATGCGCCAGACGATCAAGATCATCAGCCAGGCGCTCGACCAGTGTGAGCGCATGGACACGCCGCTGATGGCCTACGAATCGGCCTACGTCATTCCCCCGCACAAGGGGACGATGACCACCGCCGAAGACATGCAACGTCACTTCATCTGGGTCATCAAGGGGTTCAGTCCGCCGGTTGGCGAGGTCTATCAAGCGGTCGAGCACCCGAAGGGCGAACTTGGCTACTACATCGTCTCCGATGGCACGCCGCTGCCGTACCGGTTCCGCATCCGCTCCCCAGACTTCGTCAATTTGCAGAGCCTGCCGTACATGGCGACCGGCGCCATGCTCGCCGATGTCGTGGCGCTGATCGGCACCATCGACATCGTGCTCGGCTCGGTCGACCGCTAACTGTCCACCCGTTAGGCGGAGCAATCTGATATGAGCGCATCGTCCGTCGCGAGTCCACCCGTCGTCGCGGCGGACGATTGTGTCGTGCTGCACCATGTCAGTTGGGAAACGTACGAGCGGCTGCTGGCCGACGACGAGGAGCGCCGCGTCCCGCGCATCAATTACGATCAGGGGGTGATGGAGCTCGTGACCCCTTCCATGCCGCACGAGGAAGATGCGCGGACCGTGGCGCTGATTGTGGAAATCGTCGCCGCCATTCTCGGGGTTCCGCAGCGGAACGTCGGGCACACGACATTTCGTCGCCGGGATGCCCTACGCGGCTTTGAGCCGGACGGCAGTTTCTACATTCAGAGCGAGCCCCGCATTCGTGGCAAGCACGAAGTCGATCTATTCGTCGATCCGCCTCCTGATCTGGTGATCGAGATGGAGATCAGCCGTTCCGCACTGAACAAGCTCCGGCTCTTCGCCGGCATGGGCATCCCCGAGGTTTGGCGCTGCGACGGCGAGCGGGTCACGATCTATCATCTTGAGGGCGCCGACTACCGCGAATCTCCCACCAGCCGCGCCCTGCCAGCGCTCACGGCGGAGGTTCTCACTCGCTTTCTCGGACTGAGCCGCACCGTGCTCAGCCCAGACTGGTTCCGGGCCGTGAGCGAGTGGGCAAGCGCCCAGCGCGCCGCGAGCGAGTAAGCAACAACCAGGACCACGCGATGGCTACCGTCACCGCTCCCAGCGAACAGCGCATCGTCCTCCACGACGTGTCGTGGGACACGTACGAGCGCCTGCTCGCCGACCACCTCGATAGCAGCGCGCCGCGCTTCACCTACGACCGCAGGGAGCTGGAAATCGGGAGTCCTTCTACCGAGCACGAGCAGATCAATCGGTCGATGGCGCTCCTGGTCGAGTTGATCGCGATCGAATTCGGGATGGATGTTCTCAACGTCGGCTCGATGACGTTCAAGCGGCGTGATCTGGCGCGGGGGTTTGAGCCGGATTCCAGCTTCTACATGCAACACGAAGCCACGCCTCGCGATCGGCCGCAGATCGATCTCACGGTCGATCCCCCGCCTGACCTGGTCATCGAGATCGAGCTGACATGGTCGGCGCTGCCCAAGCTTCCGATCTTCGCCCATCTGGGCGTACCCGAGGTCTGGCGCTGGAACGGGGAGCGGCTCGTGATCCTCACCCTGGAGGATGACACCTACGTCCAACGCGAGGCGAGCGCGGCCCTGCCGCCGTTGACGAGCGCGGTGCTGACCGAGCTGCTTCTGGAGAGCCGGAGGCTGCGCCGCTCGGAATGGGTGCGCCGGATTCAAGAGTGGGCTCGCGGTGAAACTCCCAGATGAACGCGGTCGACCAGCAATAGTCGTCGCCCGCATCGCGGCAATTGTGGGCACGGGCAGAGCTCGAATCACGGTCACCGGTTCGCGATCCTCGAAATCGGCCAGGTGTGTGTCCCGCTCGATCGTCGCCGCTGCTGTGGCCATTCTTGTCACCTCAGCCCATGAGCGCTATCGCTGCTCGAGTTCTGGTGACAGCATCCCCACCGGTTGTGCCGTAAGGCCCCGACCATCCCCTACGCAACGCAGACACGCACCTCGCCGAAGCGGGTAGAATACGCAACTGCCGCGACGGCCCGGCCGCCGCCGGTATTCGTGTGGAATGTGCGCGAGGCATAGGGAGTTCGGGTGCAAGCCGCTGCCGCGGATCAGCCGCTTTGGCTGACCTTCATCGTGGCGTTCATCTTCATGAACGTCCTGCTCGTCGGAATGGCCTACATGACGTGGTACGAGCGCAAGGTGCTCGCCGCCATGCAGGACCGCATCGGCCCGAACCGCACCGGCCCCAAGGGCCTCTTGCAGCCACTTGCCGACGGCGTCAAGTTGCTCGGCAAAGAGGACCTGATTCCGGCGCACGCCGACAAGATCGTCTTCTACTTTGCGCCGCTCATTGTCTTCGTCACGGCCATTGTCCGGGTGGCGGTCATCCCCTTCGGCGGCACGGTTACCATCTTCGGACACCCGGTCAATCTCTGGATCACCGATCTCAACGTTGGCGCATTGTTCCTGCTCGCGTTCGGCTCGCTCGGCGTCTACGGCATCATCCTCGGCGGCTACTCCTCGGCGAACCGGTACTCGCTTCTCGGTGGACTTCGCTCCGCGGCGCAGGTCATCTCCTATGAGATCGTGCTTGGGCTTTCCCTCGTCGGCATCTTCCTCCACTCCTCCTCGCTGAGCATCCGCACCATCATGGAGATCCAGTCGCAGACGCGGGACTTCACCCTCGGCGGGCTCACTTTCTCGCTGCCGAACTGGTACATCCTCTGGCAGCCCCTGGCCTTCGTTATCTTCTTCATCGCCGCGGTCGCGGAAACGAACCGCGCCCCGTTCGACTTGCCCGAGGCGGAGACGGAACTCGTCTCAGGCTTCCATACCGAGTATTCCGCCTTCCGCTTTTCCTTCTACTTCCTCGGTGAATACATCAACATGATCGTCGTCTCCCTCTTCGCGGCGACGATGTTCCTCGGCGGTGTCAGCGGCCCGGGCGCCGATCGCTTCTGGGGTCTCGGCATCCTCTGGCTGCTACTCAAGGTCGTCATCTTCCTCTTTTTCTACATCTGGTTGCGCGGTACATTGCCCCGGTTCCGCTACGATCAGCTCATGGGCATCGCCTGGAAGGTGTTGTTGCCGCTGGTGTTGGTCAACATCCTCTTCACCGCGCTGGTCCGGCTGATCAGCAACGGTCAGTTCCATATCAGTTTCTAGCGCCGGGTACCTGGAAAGAGAGAATCTGCCTGATGGCCTGGAACGCAATCATCTTCTACTTGCTCGCCGTGATCTCGATCCTGGCGGCGTTAGGAATGGTCGTCGCCCGGAATCCGGTGCATTCGGCCATCTTTCTCGTCCTGACCCTTTTCAACACCGCCGGGGTCTTCATCATGCTCGGCGCCGAGTTCGTCGCCGCCGCTCAAGTCATCGTCTATGCCGGCGCGATTCTCGTTCTGATGCTCTTCTTCCTGATGCTGGTCGACCCTCAGAACCTTCCCGAGCGCGGCACCAGTCACCCCATCCAGCGCATCGTGGGACCGCTCCTGGGCATCATCCTCTTCCTCGAAGTCGCCGCGGCGATCGCCAACCGGGCGATGACCGGGTTCCTGGGGAACGCGTCGCCGGAGAACATCGCCTTTGTCGGTGGGAACACGCAGGCCATCGGCCATCTGCTGTTCACCCAGTATCTGCTCCCCTTTGAAGTCATTTCGCTGGTGTTGGCGGTCGGGGTGGTCGGCGCCATCGTGCTCGCCCTGCCGGAGCGGCTCGGTGAGCGCCTGGCCACGATCTCCCTCGGCCACCCGCGCGATGTCGATCTCGCCCTGCCGGAAGGCCCGGCCGCGGATGCGGCAGGTACCGGAGCCGACCGCGCCGAAACCGCGATCCTGGAAGGCACGCGGGAGATCATTCTGGTCAAGGATCCCGACATCTACACTCGGGTCGGCGGGCAGAAATCGACAATCGGGCACTAGCACGGCACAGGGCGACGGCTGTTAGACGCAGCCCGCGTGACAAGGAACCAGACGGAGCGGCTATGTTGGAGTTGACGACCAATCACTTTCTGTTTCTCAGCGCGGCGCTCTTTGTGATCGGGCTGATGGGCGTTCTCATCCGCCGCAACCTGATCATCATGTTCATGTGCGTCGAACTGATGATGAATGCCGTCAATCTCAGCCTCGTCGCCTTTGCCCACGAGACCAACACCGTCTTCGGCGAAGGCTTCGTGCTCTTCACTATCGCCGTTGCCGCCGCCGAGGCGGCCGTGGGTCTGGCGATCATCCTCGCCCTCAGCCGCCGCGTCTACTCGGTCGATGCCGATCGCTTCCGTTCACTCCGCGACTGATCGCGTTCCATCCAGCAATGGCTTCGGGCGGACTCCTCACCGGGTCCGCCCGATTGCTTGCGGCGGCGCCGAACCAAATCGGCAGTCCATTCGTATCTTGACGAGGAGACGATGGGAGTCGACCGGCGGACGAAGCACGGCGTATAGTGCAGCTGCCCCGTCTGATCCCGAGATGACGATCCCGCGCGAACTGAGACCCGCGCTAGTAGACCCGATTGTGGCAGCGCGGTCCGTGGAGATTGGGGCATGAGAATTTCGCGTGGCGTCGCACCATTACTTGCGGGACGGGGACTGACGCGTCGGCAGCTGCTCGCCGTTGCGGGAGCGCTCGGCGGGGTGAGAATCGTTGGCGGCCAACGCGCGGCGTTTGCCCAGGAAACTGATCCGGTGACACCGGGCGCGGGCAGTCTCTACTTCGCCGAAAGCGGTCACAACCTGGCGGAACCGTTCCGCAACCGGTGGGAACAATCCGGCGGCCAGGGAGTGATCGGCATACCGCTCTCCGAGGAGCGGTACGCCTCAGGAGCAGGAGGCGTCCTTCAGACGTTCCGAAACCTCACCTTGCTCTACGATCCTGCCCAATCCGCCCCGTTCGATGTCCGGGGTCAGCCACTCGGGAAGACCGCCTGGGCGCAACTCGCGCCGGAATCGGCGCGCTCCCCGCTCACCGGCTGCACCGCTACGGGCGTCAATTGCCAATTCTTTCCGGAGACCGGGCACTCCCTCAGCGATCCCTTTGCCATGTTCTGGAATGCCTATGGCGGCCTGCCGATGTTCGGACCGCCCGTCTCCGAGCCGTTTGTCGATCCCGCCGCGCCCGATACGCAGGTTCAGGTCTTCGAAAGCGCGGTCCTCGAAAGCCGCGGCGGGGCGGTGTCGCTGCGGCCCATGGGCGAGTACATCGTCAACCGTGACTCGCTCCAATCCGACCCCGCCTTCCTGCCGGCGCCGCCTACCGGCGGCGAATCGTTCCTGGTGAAGGCCTCCGACGGACTGCGGTTGCGCTCCGCGCCGAGCACGGACGGCGGCATGGTTGCCGTGCTCCCCGACAACTCCGAATTCATCGCCGCCACGGATGCATCGGGGGACTGGATTCCTGGCTACGCAAATGATCTCTCCGGGTGGGTTGCAGCCCAATTCCTCACGGTCAGCCCGCCTCTGCCCCAGTTGCAGGTTGCCGATTGGGATCTTTCAGTCTGGCAGGGCGCCGCCCTGGGCGAATCCAACCTTCGCAAGGAACCAGATACCAAGGCCTCGATCGTCAAGACCCTGCAATACGGCGATCCATTGACGGTTACGGCGTGGGTCAAGGGCGAGGAAGTCTTCGAGGGTGCGGATGAGTGGGCCAAAACAAGCGATGGTAGTTACGTCTACTCGCGGAATGTCGGGCGCAATGCCCCAGTCTTGCCGACGCCGATTCCAGCCGATGCGCCCACCTGGGGCAAGTGGATCGACGTCAGCCTGATCCAGCAGTTGATGACCGCCTACGACGGAACGAACCCAGTCCGCACCGTGGAAATCACCTCGGGCATGGCGGGGTGGGAAACGCCACCAGGTTTCTACAGCATTCTCGCCCGCGTCGCGAACGAGACGATGACCTCCGGCGCGATCGGCGCCGAGAACCATTACCGGCTCGATGATGTGCTGTTCACGCAATACTTCACCGACCGCGGCCATGCCATTCACTTCGCGTGGTGGCGCACCAAGGAGACGATCGGGCGTCCGGGCAGCCACGGGTGCATCAACCTCTTGCTGGAGGACTCGCGCTTTTTCTGGGACTGGGCGGAGATCGGCACGCCGGTCTACGTCCACGCGTAGACGTGTGCCGGTTTACTGCTCCGCCAACTCCCGCAACGCGGCCAGGACCCGGTCCTCGAGGGTCAACTCACTGTCGCGCGACACGCGTGAGAGCGCGCCGTGCGCCTCGGCCGTCGTGTACCCGAGCGAGCGCAGCGCGGCCAGCACATCCGCGTCGACCTGCGCTGGCGCGCCGGCGACAACGCTCGCGCTCGGCACCAGTTTGCCGCGCAACTCCAGGATCAGGCGGGCCGCGGTTTTGCGGCCCACTCCTGGCACCGTCGCCAGCAGTTCCGCATTCTCGCTGGTGATCGCCACTTCCAGCGCTTCCGGTCTGACTCGCGAAAGAATCGCCAGGGCGAGTTTCGGCCCGATGCCGGAGACACCGATCAACGTCTCGAAAAGCCGCAACTCCTCCGGCGAGGAGAACCCGAACAACTGCAGCTGGTCTTCCCGCACATAGAGGTAGGTGAATACGCGTATCGCGTCCCCTGGCCCGCCGATCTCCTCCAGCGTGACGCCCGAGGTATTGACGTGATAGATGACTCCGCCGACATCGATCTGGACCGCGCCGTCCAACGTGCGGTCGATGCGTCCCCTCAGCCCGGCAATCATGATTCTGTCCCCGCTTGTCGCGTCTCGATATCGGGCAAACGGTAGACGCGGCGGGCGTTGCCCGCCATGACCGCCGCTTCCTCCTCCGGCCGAAGCGTCGCATCTCGCCCTGTCCGCGCCAGAAAGCGCCGCATGGTGAGCACCGGATGATCGCTCGCCCATAACACCCGTTCCGGACCCACAATATCGAGAACGGCGCGGAACACCGCCGGCCGGTAGAGATAGGACGACGCCGCGCTGTCGTACACGACGTTCTTCGCTGCGATCGCTACTTCCGGCATCAGTTCGTAGAACGGCAACCCGCCACCCCAATGCGCGAGCACCATGGTGAGATCGGGATGGCCCCGCAAGAAGTGAAGCATCCGGTCGGGTGTTGCCGTTCCCTTCCCCGGATAGTCGTGGCCCACCGGCTCCGACGCATGCACCATCAGCGGCGCGCCGGCATCGATCAGCACCTGCCCGATCGCTTCGAGCGTCGCCGGCTGCTCCAGATCGAACCCCTGCGCGTCCGCGTTTAGCTCGCCAATTCCCGCCGCACCGAGCGCCAGAGCCCGCCCGGCCTCCGCCGCCGCGCCGGGAGCGGCGGGCGCCACCGTCGCCAGCCATGCCAGGCGGCCACCGCTCGCCTCGGAAACGGCGGCGAGATAATCGTTGTGCGCGCGGCAAAGCCCAGGATCAGACCAGGGCCAGCCGCAGATCACGGCCTGCATCACTCCGGCGTCGTCCATCGCGGCGAGCAATTCGCCGCCGTCGATCATCCGCGCCGACGGCACGCCGTAGAGCGCGGCGAACCACTCGTCTGCCGCCAGGAGTGGCGTTCGGTCGCGCACCCACTCCGGCGGAAAGGCGTGGGTGTGCGCGTCGACGACCACCGGGGACCGGGCTGCGGTCATCAGCGGCTTACTGGTTCCCCAGGATGAACACGGCGAGGATAAGGAGCATGATCAGCAGCACGGCCACGGCCGCGGCGATGGCCGTTCCCGGTACTCCACCGGTCCTTGTCACGGGGGCCGGTACCGTCACGACGCGAATGCGCGTCGGCACGGCAATCGCCACCGCCGCCGAGGCGTTGTCGCTGGTGCCCTGCTGCTGCGCGAGACGGACCAACTCGCGCGCTGCCGTCTGCGCATCGGCGGAGGAAAGGACGCGGCGCAGATCGGTCTCTTCGAGCGCGCTGTAGAGCCCATCGCTGCAGAGCAGCAGGCGGTCGTCCGGCAAGAGAGTCAACTCGTAGACGTTCGGCAGTTTGCTATCGAGCTTGGGCGCGGTGCCGACGGCATGGGTGAGAATGTTCCGCCGCGGATCCGTCCGCGCCGCCTCGGGGTCGATGCGCCGTGCCGCGAGATCTTCCGCGGTGACGGTATGATCGCGGCTGATCTGCGTGAGACCGTTGCCGCGCAGGAGGTAGGCGCGGCTATCCCCGACGTTGGCGATCGTGGCGTACTTGCCACGGATGACCGCCGCCGTCAGCGTCGTTCCCATTCCCTTGTTCGTCGGCTCGGTTTCGCCAGCCGAGAGAATCGCGTCGTTTGCCTTGCGATATGCCTGCTTCAGCAACTGGCTGATATCTTCTGACGCAGGCTGGGCCAACGCACCGCGCACGGTATCGACCGCGATATGACTCGCGACATCACCCGCGGGATGGCCGCCCATGCCGTCGGCAATGGCGAGCAGGTAGTCATCGACGTCGAGGCCCGGTCTGGCCAACGGGATCGCGATCGCGACGTCCTGGTTGACGTCCCGCCCTGCCGCCTCCGTTGCCGCGCCCACTTCCAGCCGCAGCGTTTCGACCGCTGGTTCCACTCCGCCTGTCGCCGCGCTCACCCTGATTTCGCCTCCGGATTCCGATACCGCGGCTGATGGTAACACGCTCCGATCGCCTCGTTCGCGCTGCTACCCGATTGCCCTGGAGCCGGTGCTAGACTCGGCCAATGGCCGCGCGACCGATGCCTCAACCCCTCACCCGTCGCTTTGTTCTGGTCGCCGGGTGCGGTTCCGCCGTCGGTATCTTGACCGCGTGCGGTCAATCGCCGCCCGCGGCATCCCCGGTGGCCACGCCATCCGCCGCGGATCTGTTGAACCTTGCCAGCCGCCGTCTGGCCGAAACCGCGGCGGTCCATTTCGTCCTCGATGTCGCGGGCCAGACCTATGTTGACAGCGCCCGCACCATTCGCCTGCTCGGCGCGGAAGGCGATCTGCTCCGCCCTGACCGCGTCCGGACCACCTTTCAGGCGGAGGTGCTCGGTCGCGCCATTTCGCTCCAACTGATCACCATCGGACAACAATCGTGGACGACGAATCTGCTGACCGGCGAATGGGGTCCGGCCCCATTCGAGTTCGCCTACCGGCCAGATGTGCTCTTCTCGACCCAGGACGGCATCGGGCCCGTCATGGGCCGCGTCAACGATGTCGCGCTTGTCGGGAACGACTCCGTGTCGGGCCGCCCGGTCTATCATCTCCGCGCTCAGGTCGACCAATCGGTCGTTGGTCCACTCACCTACTACACCATCTCGGGCTCGCCGGTTTCCGCCGATCTCTGGATCGACCGTGAAACCTACGATCTCATGCGCGCCCAACTCAGCGAACCACCCGGCCCCGAACGCCCCGATCCCGCCGTCTGGACTCTCGATCTCTCCCACCACGGTGAAAAGATCGAGATCGAACCACCAGTCCAGTCTGAACCGGGCTAGCGCGGATGATCCCCCTCCGCGAGCGCCGTGCGATTGGAGCGGCCCTGATCGCCGTCTTCATTGGCGCCCTCGATCTTACGGTGATCGCCACCATCCTCCCGGAGATGGTGACCGGTCTGCGCGTCAATGCGGCGGATGTCGATCGCTACGTCTGGATCGTCAGCAGTTACCTTCTCGCCTACATCGTCGCGATTCCACTCTTCGGACGTCTCTCTGACGTGCTGGGGCGCGGGTTGGCATTCTGGAGCGCGCTCGCCCTGTTTCTCGTTGGTTCGATCAGTTGTGCCCTCGCCAACGACCTTCCCACGATGGTCGCCTCGCGCGCCATTCAGGGCGCTGGCGGTGGCGCGCTGCTGCCGATCACCATGGCCCTGGTCGCCGATCTCTTGCCGGTCGGGCAGCGCATCGCCGCCCTCGGTCTCGTCGGCGCGGTCGATACCCTCGGCTGGGTGCTCGGGCCAATCTGGGGCGCCATCCTGGTCGGACTCGCCCCCGGCGCCGAGCCGTGGCGCTGGGTTTTCATCATCAACGTTCCCCTGGCGCTCCTCGCGATGCTCGCCCTCCGGGTGCTCACTCCGGCAGCGGGGCGCGCAACGCCATCGCAGTTCGACTCAGACAGGAACGGCATTTCATCGAACTGGCTGGCGCGGCTCGATCTCCCCGGCGCGGTGCTCCTCGCCATCGCGCTGCTCGCCTTGAACCTCGGACTCTCCGCCGGAGGGGAATTGGGCGGCAATCCGGATGGCGGCCGCGCCCTGGGCGGCTCCCGCAACCCACTCTCGGAATACGTCATTCCCCTCTTGCTGGTCGCCGCGGCCGCGCTCCTGCTCTTCGTCATGCGCGAACGGCGCGCCCGCTGGCCGCTCCTCCCAGTCAAACTCTTCCAGTCGGCCCAGTTCTGCGCCGCCGTCGCCGCCAACTTCCTCATTGGCGGATCGTTGATCGTCGCCATGGTTGATGTGCCGGTCATTACCGCGCTCATCGTTCCGGCAGACCAGGTCAGCCGCGATTCCGCGCTGATGCTCGCTCCGTTCACGGTGGTGATTGCCGCGCTCTCGCTCGCCGGTGGCCGGATCGCCGCCCGCTTCGGCGCGAAGCGAACGGCGACTACAGGGCTTGTTCTCGTCGCCGTGGGCTACGCCCTGCTCTGGTTTGGCCTGCGGGGTGGGGCGCTCACGGGCATGCTTCCCGGACTTGTCGTTTCAGGAGCCGGATTTGGCCTCGTCTTCGCGCCAGTCAGCGCTACCGCAATTGACAGCGCCCCGGAGCAGGACCGGGGAATCGCTGCGGCGATGACCCTCCTCTTTCGCCTCCTGGGCATGACCATCGGCATCTCGATCCTCACCGCCATCGCGGTTCGCCGCCTGCAAGGCCTCGTTGGTGATCTGAATGCGATTGTTCAGGCGCCAGGAGAATCGACCGCCGAGTTTCTCGCCCGCCAAACTACGCTCCTGTACGACACGGTCCTGCCACTCAGCCTCCAGGTCGTGCGCGAGACGTTCCTCCTCGCCGCGATCATCGCCCTCGTCGGCATCGTTCCCGTCACCATGTTCTCGCCTTTGCGGAGTCCAGATCGAGACACCTGATACGGAAACCGGATGAACGTTTTCGCATTGAGCCCAGTGACCGGGGCACAATGCCCCTCTCCCTGCGCACAGGGAGAGGGGTTGGGGTGAGGGCCGGCGCGTCGAGAAAGCGATCGTCATCATCCGCATTCCGTATGAGACGCTTCGTCGCCCTACCCGGCAACGGCACCATAGCGACGTGACACAATGGTCCCTTCCGGCAACGGAGGAGACGCAGCCATTGCCAAAACCCCGCCCGACCAGCGCCATTACAATGCCGCGGCGGAGCAAGAATTCACGCAAGGAGGCGTTCATGGCGCGTTCGGTGGTACTCGGCGTCGATTCGAGCACCCAATCAACCAAGGTCCTCGCCCTCGACCTCGACACGGCGGAGGTCGTCGTGGAGGGACGCGCCAATCATTCCGGGGCGGACACCCAGGATCCGGCCGACTGGTGGAATGCCCTGGTTGCCGCCATTCGCCAGATCGACCTCACCAATGTCGATGTCGCGGCCATCTCGGTCGGTGGGCAGCAACACGGTCTCGTTACCATGGACGCGAATGGTGAATTGGTGCGGCCCGCCCCGCTCTGGAACAACACCGACGCCGCACCGGATGCCGAACGCCTGAACGCCGCCGCTGACTTCCCGAGCGCGGTCGGCAGCCGCCTGGTCGCGTCCTTCACTATCGCCAAACTCGCCCATTTGGCGCGTACCGATCCCGACGATTTTGGCCGCACCGCCGCCGTCGGGCTCCCGCACGACTGGCTCAATTTCCGCCTCACCGGTCATCTCGCGACCGATCGCGGGGAAGCGTCCGGTTCCGGCTGGTGGTCACCGCGGGAGAACCGGGTGCGCCGCGATCTGCTGGCCCTAGCCGTTGGCGAGGAAGCGGCGAACCGTCTTCATGTACCCGACGTTCTCGGTCCCGCCGATCGGGCCGGCATGCTTCGCCAGGACGCGGCAGAAGCGCTCGGCCTCCCTGTCGGCATTCCGGTCGGGCCCGGCACCGGCGACAACATGGCGGCCGCACTCGGCATCGGCGCACAATCAGGCGAAATGGTGATCAGCCTCGGCACCAGCGGCACCGCGTTCGCCGTCAGCGCGCATCCGACATCCGATCCAACGGGCGAAGTCGCGGGGTTCGCGGATGCCACGGGGCACTTCATGCCGCTCGCCTGCATGCTCAACTGCACCCGGGTTGTCGATACCATCGCCGCCCTCGTTGGACTTCCGCGCCAGGAGGCGCTGGAAATCGCCGCGCGCACCGACCCAGGCGCCCAAGGGTTGCTGCTGATGCCCTACTTTGCCGGGGAACGCACGCCGAACCTGCCGCATGCTCGCGGCTCGCTGGTCGGTCTCGCCGCCGAAAATCTCAGTCCGGCGCTCCTTGTCCGCGCCGCGCTCGATGGCGTTGCCGCCGGTCTGGCCTACTGCGTAGCGGCACTCGCGCGACTGGGGATCGCTGGCAACGAGGTCACACTGGTCGGCGGCGGCAGCCGGCATCTTGCCTGGCAACAGGCGATCGCGGATGTAACCGGATTGACAGTCACCGTTCGCGGCGGCAGCGAGCACGCCGCGCGCGGCGCGGCGATGCAGGCGCTCGCCATCGCCCGTGACGAACCGATCGCGCGGGTCATTGCGCGATTCCGGCCGCAAATCCTCGCCCGCGTCGAACCTCGGCCCGGATGGCGCGATGCTTTCCGCCTCGCCGAACGGCAGCAGATCATCGACGAACTGACCATGCAATCCACTTCATAGCAGGGTAGAAACCGTCCTGCCGACTTCTGTCCCCTCGCAATGGGATAGGGGGTAGGCACGAATGAAATCGGGCACTCCCAAGTTCAGCACGTCTCCCTCCGCACACGAAGCCCCTCTCCCTGCGCACAGGGAGAGGGGTTGGGGTGAGGGCTCGCGCGGCGAAATCGCCTTGCATCCCCCTGTCAGCGTTCGCGGAGGGTGGGGCACCATGGGCAGCATCGAGACCGCCCGGTAGAAATTACCCCCGGCGTTTGATCGGCCGAGGCTGCACCCGGGTATCGATCGTTCCCGCGAGCCAATCGCTCAACCGATGGCTGATGCCCACTACCGGCGCGTAGGCCTCGCGGAACATCTCGTAGACCTCGCTGTAGCGGGCATGTTGACCGGGGTCCGGTTCATGCACGGCGCCATAGCGTGCCCAGGCTTGCGCGGTCGCCACCGCATCCAGTCCCCTCACCCCCACTGCGGCAAGCAAGGCGGCGCCCATCGCCGCCTGGTCGGTCGTCGCCAGCGCGTGCACGGGGAGTCCGAAGACATCAGCGACCATCTGCCGCCAGAGCGGGCTGCGCGCTCCGCCTCCAGCCAGCACGATCCGCTGCGGCGCAACCCCGGTTTCCTCGAGCGCGAAATAGGCGTCGCGACAGGCGAAGGTGACCCCTTCCATCACCGCTCGCACGATGTCGCCGTGATCGTGGTGCGCCGCCAGCCCGAGGAACGCGCCACGGGCCCGCGCATCCATGTGCGGGGTTCGCTCGCCAACAAGATAGGGGAGAAAGAGAAGCCCCCTGGCGCCGACCGGCGACCTCGCCGCCCACCCGGTCATGCGCTCATAGGCGCCGGCCGCGGGCATTTGCAGCATTTCATCCCGCAGCCATCGCAGTGCCATCCCCGCCACCAATGTGGCGCCCATCTGGTACCAGCCGGGGTGCCCCGCACCTGGTTCGAGCGCGGCACACCAGGCGTGCGTACGACCGGCGGGATCGGGGCGAAAGGCCTCGTCAGGGACCATGACCTGCGCCCCGGTACTCAGGGAGAGCAACATCGTCTCGGGATCGACGATTCCCGCGCCTAGCAGTCCACTCGGCGCGTCGCCCGTTCCGGTCACCACCGCCGTTCCGGCCGCAATTTGCAATTGGTCCGCCGCCTCCGCGGTGATCTCCCCCACCACCGCGCCAGAGGGCTTGACCTGCGGCAAAATGATGCTCGGCGCTTCGACCGCATCGAGCAGCGTCGGGGACCAGTTGCGCCAGCGGGCATCGAACAGAAGCGTGGCAGATCCGTCTCCCGGATCGGTCGCCACCGTTCCCGTGATGCGGCGCCGGATTTCGTCCTTGGGCGAGAGCATCCGCTTGGTTCGCCACCACACGGACGACTTCTCATCCCGCATCCATGCCGCCGTAGCAGCCATGAAGCCGGTAACGACCGGACTCCCAGCGATCTCGATCAGCCGCTCCGCTCCGACGATGTCGGTTATCGCCGCGGCCTGTTTCACCGCCCGGCCATCGGCCCAGATCACCGCCGGATAAAGCGGCCGATCGTTCTCGCCGATGAACACGGCGCCGTGCATCTGCCCGGAGAAACCGATCCCGGCAATCGTCGTCCCCCCGCCGGACCAACCGACGGCCTGCTGGACGGCATCGACTGTCGCTGCCCACCATGCGTCGGGATCCTGCTCGGCCCAGCCGGGCCGCGGTCGCACCACCGGGTACTCCGCGCCGCCCGTACCCTTCACCTGGCCGTCGCCATCGACGACCAGCGCCTTCACCGACGACGTGCCGAGATCGATGCCAAGAAACGCGTCAGGCATGGCGAGGAGTCGAGATGTCAAGCAGGCAAGCAGGCGAGAAGAGCGAGGAGACGGCCAGACGGCAAGACGGCAAGACAACGAGAAGGCGAGACGACAAGACGGCAAGACGGCAAGACGGCGAGACGGCAGGAATTGAGGGGAGCGTTGGGCGTCGAGTTTTCGAGGATGCGCTTCTCGGCACCCCCCGCGTGTCGTCCCGACGAAGGAGGGACCTCGGCATGTCATGGCGACCCGATTGCTCATGTCCAATCGCCATGACGCCGTTAGGTGAAAGAGGTATGGCAACATGACGATAACATCCAGCCACCAGAAGATGCCCTCTCCCCAGACGCCAACGGTTCATTTCGCGGCCCCGGCCATCATCTGCAAATCGCTAATGGCCTGGCTGAGCGGCGCCAGCGTCGGGTAGATGCGACGGTAGATGTCGCGATAGATGGTGTCGTATGTCGGCACGTCCCGCGGATTCGGTTCGATCAGGTGACTGCCGTAGCGCATCGCGCCAATCGCGTCATCGACTCCAGAGTAGACGCCTGCCCCCAGTCCGCCGAGCATCGCCGCCCCCAGCGCCGTCGCCTCCTCAGCATCGAGCACCCGGTGAGTGAGATTCGTTACTGACGCCTTGGTCTGCATCAACAGATCGTTCTTCGTTCCACCACCGATTGCCACCACCGATGCCGGGGCCTCGACCTGAGGGTAAACCAGCAGCGAATCGAGCGAATTGCGGCTCTCGAACGCGAGTCCCTCCACCACCGCGCGCGCCATCGCGTCCCGTCCGGCGTGGGTCGTCAACCCGATCAGCGCCCCCCGGGAGCGGGGATCATCGTACGGCGGATTCGCCAAACGCAGGTGCGGCAAGAACATCACCCCGAGGCTTCCCGCCGGAACACGCTCCGCGCCAGCCATCAGTTCGTCGAACCCGACCGGGTCCGCCTCGCTGCCGAGCACATCCCGCAGCCACGCCAGACTCGCCCCGGAGGTGTAGAGACCCCCGAAAACGTAGTAGCCACCGCCCGCGACATGGGCGCCCTGCGCATACCCCTGCCGTCCCGCCTGGGGATCAGTCATGGGGGTTGCGATCGGCAGAAAAACCGCCTCTGCGGTGCCCAGGGAATTGAGCATCTGACCCGGCCGGGTCACGCCCGCCGCCAGCGCGCCGCATACGTGATCGTGGCCGCCAGCAGCGACGATCGCCGTCGTCGGCAAGCCGGTCGCGGCGGATGCCGTTGCGGTGACCGGTCCCAGCGGGGTTCCACCGGGCACCAGTGGCGCGACGATCGACGCGTCCAGTTCCGCGTCGGCCAGCGTCCGCGGATCCCACGACTTGGCCGCGAGATCGAGCATCAAGGTCCGCGACGCCAGCGAGAGATCGGTCGCCTGCACCCCGCACAAGCGAAAAGCGATGAAATCAGCGGCCATCAACCAGCGAGACGACTGTCGCCATGCCTCCGGCTCGTGTTCCCGATGCCAGAGAATCTTGCAGAGAGAGAAAATCGGCTGTAACGAAATCCCGGACCGGGCGAAGAGTTCATCCTTGCCGATCTGTTCGTCCAGCCATGCGGCCTGCGGCTGGGTGCGGGTATCGAACCAGGCGATGATATCGGTGGTGGGCTCGCCGGCGGCGTCGACCATGAGACCGGCCTCGCCAAACGCGGCTACCGCCACCGACGCGATGCGCGAGGCGTCCCGGCACTCGGCGACCGCTCCCCGAATCACCCTCACCACGCTGTCCCAGATTTCGTCCGGGCGAAAGTAGGCCCTGCCGGGATGCGGAAAATGGGTCGGCGTCGGGACCGCAGCGGCCCCGACGGCCGTGCCATCCCGCTCGTACACGACGGCCTTGATGCTCGTCGTGCCGACATCGAGTCCAAGCAAAAGGGTCATACCGATCCCAGGTTGGTCAGGAGGCGGTCTCGATGAATCGGCACACCCGTCCCCCTCTCCCGTCGACCCCTCAAACGGAATGCGGATGAAGAATTGCGCATTGACCGCGGGGCGCCACGCGCCGAGCCCCTCTCCCGGCTCGCCGGGAGAGGGGTTGGGGTGAGGGCCAGCACGGCGAGACCACCCTACCTCCCCCTGTGAGCGCGCACAGGGAGAGGGGGGCAAGGGGGTGAGGGTTGGCGCACCGACGTCAACAACGCACCCGCGTGCCGGCCCAATTCCCTATCCCTTATCCCTTGACCGCTCCGAGAGAGAGCCCACGCACTATGTATCGCTGCGCCAGCAGCGCCGCGATCAACGGCACGATCATGGCCCACAGCGTTCGCGTGCCGACGAACTGATAGTCGACACCGCGGGTCTGTTCCGCGCCGACGATGGCGACCGAGAGTGGCCGGTTCTGCACCGTGCTGGAAAAGGCGAAGAGAAATTCGTTCCAGGAGAAGGCGAGCGCCAGCATCCAACTGACGACCAGACCCGGCGCCACCAGCGGTAGCGAGATGCGGAAGAACATCTCCCAGCGCGACGCTCCGTCAACCTGCGCCGCCTCCTCGAGTTCGATCGGCACTTCGCGGAACATCTGGGTCAGGATGATGATCGGGAATGTCATGTTGAATGTCGCGTTGAGAATCACCAGGCCCCAGACATTATCGAGCAGTCCCGCCTGGCGCATGATCAGGAAGTAGGGGGCGACGAAGATCACCGGCGGCGCGATCCGCTGCGAGAGAAACCAGGTCGTCAAGCTGCCGTTCTGCGGCCGGAAGAAACGGAAGCGGGCGATGCCATAGGCCGCCAGGGTCCCCAGGATGAGCGATCCGGTCGCCGCGCCGATCGCGATGATCGCGCTGTTGCGCGTCGCGGAGCGAATCTCCGGCAACGCGAACATGTCCCGCCACGGTTTCAGCGTTGGTTGAAAATGCACCCAGGGAATCCAGAGATTGCCGTAGTTGTCAGTCGAATTCTTGACCGAGGAGATCGCCGCCCAGTACAGCGGGAAGAGTGTCCAGACGATCACCAACGTGATCACCAGGAAAATCAGAATCGAACCGAGGACCCTCCGCAAATCGAAGCCTTCGCTCTTCGCGGTCATGCGCTCGCCCCCTGATTCTCGTCTTCGTAGATGTGCTTGATGCGGCCCCAGAGCAGCGACACCAGCACCAGCACGATGAACAGCAGGAGGAAGGCTTGCGCCGCCGCCTCCCCGTAGAAGAAGAACTTCCGCGCGGTCAGGTAGTTGAAGTAGGAGTAGTAGCGCGTTGCCTGCCCCGGGCCGCCGAGGGTCATGGCCACCACGAGGTCGAACACCTTGAAGGCATCGACCGCGCGCAACAGCAGGATCAACCAGAGGATCGGCGCCATCAGCGGAATCGTGATGTAGCGGAGACTCTGCCACCAGCCCGCGCCATCGACATGCGACGCCTCGAGGACATCCTGCGGCAAGCCTTGCAGACCGGCGAGAGCGATGATGAAGACGAGCGGTGTCCACTCCCAGACGTCGGTAATAATGGTGGTGTAGCGCGCCCAGGTCGGATCGGACAACCAGGCCGGCGGGGTGATGTGAAACAGTTCCAGAAACGAGTTCACCGGACCACCGCCTTCGTAGAAGATGGTGCGTCCAAGGAAGCCGATCGCCACCGGGGTGGCGAAGATCGGCAGGGTGATGATCGTGCGCAGCACTGAGCGGCCGCGCATCTCGCGGTTGAAGAGCAAGGCCAGGAGAAATCCGAGGATCATCTCGATGGCGACAGCGCCGACCACGAAGATGTACGTCACCGAGAGCGTGAACGAAACATCCTTCTCCAGGATCGGCACCAGCGGCAGCGGCTGCCCGAGCACTCCGGGAAGCACTTTGGGATCGCCCGAGAGGGAGAGAATGACCGCCGGCACCGCGACGATCGCGACCCACGGCGCGGCGCCACGAAGGCCCGCGGCAAACGACGTGCGATTCAGCAGCACGCCGCGAATGACGCCGATTGCCAGCACGACCAGGACAGCCAGGACCGCGACCTTGATGGTGTGGACGATGGCCAGGTTGCGCGTGGCGGGATCGAACAGCACATCATTGAACAGTTTCCGATAATTGCCCCAGCCAATATCCTTGACGATTTTGCCGCTACGAAACGCATATCGACTCGTGGTAATCGCATACGCCAGAGGAAATACCGTCAGTCCGATGATCCAGAGCGCCGCCGGCCCGACGAACAACCATTTCTCCCAGCCCTCGCCGAGAACGGGTTTGGTGCGGTTCCACCACAGCAGATTGAGCCACGGCAGGACCGCCGCGCCGACATAGGCGATGGCCAGTCCGAGGAGACCGGGGCCGAGACCCACCGCCCCTTTCTCGATGACTGTCAAATTCTGAAGAACATAGATCGGCAGGACCAGCACGACGAGCGAACCCAGCGAAATCGCGACGGTCTGGATGAACCGCTCTTCGGGCGGAAAGACAAAGACTGAGATCAGAGCGATGATGCCGGCCAGCCAGGTCAGGGTCATGACCCAGCCGTTCCCCTCTTTGGTAATCGCGGTCGCCACCTCGCTCAGCGGAATGCCGGCGCCATCCGTCGCGATCGCCGGCAACGTGTTCGCCAGGACGACCCCGGCCGCCATCGCCAGCACCATCGCCGCCTTGGGGGCCCAGATCCGCGCGGAAATGCCAGCGGGTTCCGGCCGCGAGGCGGCAAGGGGAGCCGATGCGGTCGGCACCAACACCGTGTCTGTTTGCGCCATAACTACTCCGCCGCCGGTTGACCCA
>JAXLWU010000026.1:0-73750 GCA_046328335.1 Thermomicrobiales bacterium | reverse complement strand
CAGGCGGCGGGCGCCATTCGCGGTGCAGAGGACGGTGTCCTCGATGCGGATTCCGAATGTGCCAGGAAAGTAGACTCCTGGCTCGTCGCTGAAGACCATGCCATCGGCGAGCGGCAGGGTATTGCCCTCGACGAGATACGGCTCCTCGTGGACCGAGAGGCCCAGGCCATGGCCGGTGCGGTGAATGAACGCCTCGCCGTAGCCGGCGGCGGTCAGCACCCCACGCGCCGCGCGGTCGATCTCCTGGCAGGCAACGCCGGGCCGGACGGCATCGAACGCGGCCTGATTCGCCGCCAGCACCGCCTCGTAGGCGCGGGCGAACTCCGCCGATGGTTCGCCGACATGCGCGGTGCGCGTGACGTCCGAGTGGTACCCCTCCAGGGTGCCACCCCAGTCGCAGACGATGGCATCGCCCGGCCCGATCACCCGGTCGCTGGCGGTGTGGTGGGGCGAGGCGCCATTCGGACCGCTGCCGACGTTGCAGAAGGTCGGCGTCAGGCCCCGCGCGGCGACGAAACCCATCAGCCGCTCCCGCGCTTGCCACTCGGTGAGACCGCTGATCGTGGTGGTGAGAAACTCCTCCCAGGTCTCGTCGGTGCGACGACCCGCTTCGCTGAGCAGCGCGATTTCCTGGTCGTCCTTGATCATCCGCAGTGGCCGCAGCAGTTGACCTCCTTCGCTCCAGCGGGCCCGAGGCATTGCTGCCTGGAGCCGCAGCGTGAAGACGGTCCAGAGTTCGTCGCTCACGGCGATCACCCCGTCCGCCGCGGCGCCGGTGATCGCCGCGACCTTGACGGCGGGATTCTCCGTCTCGGCCCAGGTGACGATCTCGACCAGATCACGCTGCCCGGCAAGAAGCGCCGCCTCGAATCCCGGCACCACGCAGTGCGGCATCCCGTTCGCGGGCAGCACGAGCACGCTCATCCGTTCCGAGAGGTGCCCCTCATAGCCGAGGAGATAGCGGAGGTCCGCGGACGGCCCGACGATCAGCAACGAAATACCCTGCCGCGCCATCTCTTCCTGGGCGCGTTGCAGGCGATCGACAAAGACGGCGGCATCCCGGGCCGGTGCGGCGGCGGTCATGATCGTGCTCCCTCGCTTGATAGCAGTCCCATCATGCCCCTGATTCTAGCGCGGAGACGCGATAAGTCAGTCGATTGCCGTGGTCAATTTTCTCTGCCGAGGCCAGTCCTCATTGAGACGCCGAGGTCCCTCCTTCGTCGGGACGACACAAGGGTGCCCCGCCTCGTTTGATGTCAAAGCAGGTCGGTCAGTGGCGCCGCGCAAGTTCAGTGTCGTCCCGACGAAGGAGGGACCTCGGCGTTCGGCATCGCCAGCCGCTAGAACTCGTTCTGGAAAAGCAGCTACTTTCCAAACCAAAGTTCACCAAGATCATTCCATTCCGGATTGGCCTGTTCGATCAGAGCAACCTTGTGAGACCGACGCCATCCTTTGATTTGCTTCTCTCGCGCAATGGCATCACGGACTTCGGAAAACGGTTCCGCATAGATCAGTTCATCAATCCGGTATGCAGCCGCAAAGCCTGGAATGAGGCGCTGTCGGTGCTCGTGAACTCGCCGGTTCAGGTCATTTGTCACGCCGACGTAGAGTGAACCAGAGCGGTTGGTCATGATGTAGACCCAGTAGGTGCGTGGCCCCATTTCGTGATCCAGGAGATGGTAAGATTCGCTTTGCTCATGTGCCGACAGTTGCATTATCCAGCGAAGCGCGACCACGAGGTCCCTCCTTCGTCGGGACGACACCAGGCGCCGCTCCGATCTCCTCGCCTCCTCGCCTCCTCGCCTCCTTAAAGTATCCTTCCCGCCAACTATCGCGACGTGCGAGGGCGCACGCGCTGGGAACCCGCCACCATGCGCGGTTGTTGCCGCTTCCTGAAGAAAGAGGATCACTTCATGTTCAGGCCCCCGTCCCGTTTCCTGACCCGCCGCCGCCTGCTTGGCGCCGCTCTGGCCGGAGGCGCCGCCGTGGCGCTGCCGTGGGCGACGCGCGCGCAGGACGCGACTCCCGCCGCCGCCAGTGGCGAGACGATCAAGTCCCCGACCCGCGACGATTTCACCGCCCAGATCGTCGAGGAGATGGGGTACACCGAGGCCGCCACGCCTGGCGGTACGTTTATCGACTCCAACACCGCCGATATTCAGACGGTCCACCCGTTTCTGGCAGAGGAAAGCGCGACCAGCAGTATCGTCGGCCTCATGTTCGACAATCTCACCGGCGGCGACGTACGCAACGGGCAACCGGCGCCGACCGGGCTAGCCGATTACTGGGAAATCGCCCCGGACGGCGTGACCTACACCTTCTACCTCAATCAGAACGCGAAGTGGCATGACGGCCAACCGGTCACGGCAGAGGACGTCAAGTTCTCGTTCGACGCCCTCGCCAACCCCGACACCGGCAGCGTCTACACCGGTTCCTTCAATGATTCGGTCGCCTCCTACCAGGTGATCGATGACCACACGTTTGAAATGACCGCCAAGCAACCGCTCTACACCTTTCTCTACGATCTGGTCGCCTACATCGTGCCGAAGCACATCTGGGAGAGTGTTCCCCTGGCCGACTGGCGCAACGATCCTGGCGCCACCGGGACCGATCCCTCCCGCGTCATCGGTTCGGGGCCGTTCAAGTTCCAGGAGTGGAAACAGGGCGAGAGCGTGAGCCTGGTGCGCAATGACGACTACCACGGCAAGGTGCCGTACATCGATTCCTACGTCTACACCGTCTGGCCCGATCAGAGCGCGGCGGTCAATGCCATTCTCAACGGTGAAATCGACGCGATTGCGCTCGAACCGTCAGACATCGCCGCCGTGGAAGGCACGCCTGGCGTCGTGGTCCAGCACTACCCAACCCGCAGTTTCACCTACTACGAGTTCAACCTGAACAAGGATGTCACCACGCTCTGGCAGGATCAGCAGGTCCGCCAGGCGATGTTGTACGCGCTCAACCGGGAGTCGATCGTCAACGATATCCTGCTCGGCTACGCCGAGGTGGCGCAAGGCACCCAACCGGTGATCTCCTATGCCTACGCGCCAGACCAGATCACCACGAAATACACCTACGATGTAGAGAAGGCCAAGTCTCTCCTCGCCGAGGCGGGTTGGACCGATAGCGACGGTGACGGGGTCGTCGACAAGGACGGGCAGAGTCTCGCCTTTGAATTGCTCTACGGCTCCGGTTCCCCAACAGCGGACCAGATGGTGGCGTATCTACAGGATGCCTGGAAAGCGATCGGGATCGACGCCACCCCACGCGCGCTCGAATTTCCAGCGCTGATCGAGGCGACCACCACCAACCTGGACTGGGAAGTGGCGATGTACAGCTTCCTCTGGGATGCCACCTTCATTCAGGACGCGATGTTCGGCTGCAATCAGTACCAGGTCGGCTTCAACGACATGAAGTACTGTAACGAGCATGTCGATGAGTTGAATGCCGAGGCCAAGCGCACCTTTGATGAGGAGAAGCGGCGCGAGCTGCTGATCGAGGTCTCGAATATCGTCAACGACGAGCAACCAATTGCCGTCCTGCATTTCTCGCAGGCGCACGACGCGCACAACGAGGCGTTGCAAAACTACATTCCGAGCACCTGGGGAACCGACCTGACCTACGTCTGGATTCAGCAGTAACGCGGAGACCATGGGCGCCTGCTGGCAGGTGGCGAATGGCGGGTGGCGGGCACGTACCGAAGCACCATTTCCGCCACCTGCCACCCGCCACCTGCCGGCCGTGTGCTCGCATCACGCTCTGGCTTATGTATACTTTTCGCGCCTGCCACAATTGAGGGCCGCATTGCGCCCATTGACCGGGTGATCTGCCTATGGACCCCAAGTTCTTTCCGCCCTACCGACCCGCGCCGATTCCTCCCATCCCGGGTAATTTACCGTGACCGCGTACATCATTCGGCGGTTGCTGCAGATGATCCCGCTGCTCCTCGGGGTCACCTTTCTCACGTTCGCGATCATCAATCTCATTCCCGGCAGCCCAGTACAACGGCTGCGTGACAACCCCAAGATCCGGCCGGAAGCTGCGATCGAACTCGAGAAGCAACTCGGGCTGGACAAGCCGTGGCCGGAACGCTACGTGCACTGGCTCGGCGATCTCCTCCACGGCAATCTCGGCGTCTCGCTCTACAACCGTCTGCCAGTCGCCGACCGCATCTGGTCGGTGATTCCGAACACATTGCTCCTCGCGGTGGTCTCGCTCTTTTTCGCGCTGATCGTGGCGGTCCCGCTAGGGGTCTACGCCGCGGTGCGGCATCGCTCCCTCTTCGATCATTTCGCCACGGTCAGTGGCGTCGCGATGTACGCCATTCCGGACGTCTGGCTCTCCCTGGTGCTGGTCTGGATCTTCGCCCTCAAAGCGAAAGACCTCGGGTTGCCGTCGCTGCCTGTCGGGGGCATGGTCGATCCCCGTGGCGGCGGCGATCTGCTCGACCGCCTCCAGCACATGATCCTGCCGGTAATCGCGTTGTCGCTGGCACAGATCGGCGGGTGGTCGGCGATCATCCGCTCCTCGATGTTGGAAGTGCTGACCAACGACTTCGTTCGCACCGCCAAATCGAAAGGGCTCCCCGACCGGGTCGTCTACTACATCCACGCCTTCAAGCCGGCATTCATCACCCTGCTGACCCTCGTCGGCCTGGCCTTGCCGGGATTGATCGGTGGCGCGATCATCATCGAGACGATCTTCGCCTGGCCCGGTATGGGACGGCTGACGTTTGAGGCGATCGGGCGGCGCGACTACACCATGATCATGGCGACGACGCTGATGTTCGCGGCGCTGACGATGATCAGCAACCTGCTGACCGATGTCACCTATGTGCTGCTCGATCCGCGCATCCGCTTGCAGTAGGGTGAAGTGATGTCACAGCAAGTTCTGACCGAAACTCACCCCACGGCGCTCAACGAGGAGACCGTTGGCACCCCGCCCGTTCCCTCCTCGGGACGAGCGACGCCGACGCTCTCTTCGTTCGCGGAAGCCGAGGCCTACGGCGGCGCGCTCGACCGCGCCGCGCTGCGGCGCACACCAGGGCTCTACACTCGCGCCTGGCGCATCTTCCGCTCGAACAAGGTGGCGATGACTGCCGCCACCGTTCTCACCCTGGTCGTGATCTTCGCCCTCAGCGCCGATCTGATCTCGATGTACATCACCGGATTCAGTCCCCAGGAGAATCACCTCTCCCAGAAACTCTCCCCGGTGATGACGAACGGCTACATCCTCGGCAGCGACGGCAACGGGCGCGATGTGCTGACCCGTCTCGCCTATGGCGGCCGGGTCTCGTTGACGATCGCCGTCCTCTCGACCCTCACCCTCTTCTTCATCGGCGGTACGATCGGGCTGCTCTCCGGCTTCGCGGGGGGGAAACTGGACGCGTTCCTGATGCGCGTTGTCGATGTCCTGCTCTCGGTCCCGGGTCTGCCCCTGCTGATCCTCATCGCGACCCTCTACAAGCCGGGGGTGATGGGGTTGGCGATGGTGCTCGCGTTCACCGGTTGGGCGGGAATCGCCCGCCTCTTCCGGGGCGAAACGCTGGCGCTCAAGGGCCGGGACTATATCGACGCGGCGCGCGCCTCCGGCGCCTCGTCGACCCGTATCGCGCTGCGCCACGTCGTGCCGAACCTGGTGCCCTTACTGGTGATCTACACCTCCCTCAGCCTGCCCGGCCTGATGCTGGCGGAGACCGGGTTGTCCTTCCTCGGCGTCGGGGTACAGGTTCCAACTCCCTCCTGGGGGAACATGCTCGGGGACGGACAGCAATTTTTCCGCACCCATTTCAGCCTGGTGCTGATCCCCGGTCTGATGATCTATATCACCTCGCTCTGCATGTATCTTGTCGGGAACGGGCTGCGCGATGCGTTCGATCCGAAACTGACCAAATAGCGTTCCGGCGAATCGCCACCAGGGGAAGATTGTCGACCCGGTAATCGTCTTGTCCTCGGATCGTCTGCATCGTGCGAAAAGGGGGAGAGCGAATGGGCGAGGGCGGGAAGCGACAGGCGATTGTGCGCGGCGACCATGAGGAGCGCGGACGGCGTCATGTCGTGAACGGGCGACGCAGGCGTCGCCCCAGCGGGGCAAGGTTCCATGGGACATTGGGAACGCTGGTGTTGGGTACGATGGGAACCGCGGGTAGGGGCACGGCATGCCGTGCCCAGCGCTGCGGGTGGCGGCGTCCGATTTCGGAACGCGGGTTCCTCCCATTCTGGGCACGGCATGCCGTGCCCGTACCACGGCGATGCCCCAACCGATCGGCTGATCATGCACCAGGGCGCCGGGCCCGCGTCGCCCCCGTTTCGCGAATGCGGGGGTTGGCGACATCCTGGACGATCGCGGTGATGATCGGCGCCATCACCATCGTCCTCGGTCTCCTGCTGACCCTCGTTCCGGCAATGGCGCTGGCGGAGGAGGCTCCGGCAACACCCATCGGCGAAAACAGCGTCATCCGTTCCCTCACCCGCGAGGAATACACCGCCGCGTACGAAGACCTGATGGGCTTCACCCCGGCGGACACCTCCGGTGGCAATCTCATCGCGGGGCAGATCGGCGATATCCAGACCCTGCAACCGCTCCTCGCCGAGGATGCCAACACGGTGGCGATCGTCGGGCTCATCTACCAGGGGCTGATCGGAACCGATGTCCAGACGGGCCAACCGGCGCCGACAGGTCTGGCGGACTGGTGGGAGATCGCGCCCGACCGAGTGACCTACACCTTCCATCTCAACCAGGATGCCAAATGGCACGATGGCGAAGATGTCACCGCGGAGGACGTCCAGTTCTCCTTCGATGCCCTGGCCAATCCCGATGTCGGCTCCGCCTACACCCAGAGTTTTCTGGGCGCGGTGAAATCGTGGCGGATCGTCGATGCGGACACCTTTGAGGTCGTCGCCACCGAACCGCTCTCGACCTTTCTCTACAACCTGACCAACTGGATCATTCCCAAGCACATCTGGGAGGGGGTGCCCGTCGCTAATTGGCGCACCGATGGCGGCGCGACCGGTCAGGACCCGGCACGGGTGATCGGTTCCGGTCCCTTCCGCTTCGAGACATGGGCGCCGGGAGAGCGCGTCTCCGTCGTCCGTAATGACGCGTTCTTTGCCAAAGTACCAACGATCGACCGCTTCACCATGACCGTCTGGCCGGATCAGACGGCGATGGTCAACGCCTTGCTCAACGGTGAAGTCGATACGGCGCCCCTGGCACCCGCGGATGTGGCCACGGTTGCTGACACCGATGGGTTGCGGGTCATTTCTGTGCCCACCACCGGGTTCACCTTCTACCTGACCAATCTCGATCCGGCCAAGACACCGCTCTTCACCGATGTTCGCGTGCGACGGGCGCTCCTCTATGGCCTCGACCGGGAGGCGATGGCCAGAGACATTCTGCTCGGCAACGCGGAGGTCGCCAACGGCAGCCAGCCCCAGATTTCCTACGCCTATGCCCCGGAGCGGATGACGACCACCTACACCTACGATCCCGAGAAAGCCAGGGCGCTTCTCGCCGAAGCCGGCTGGACCGATAGCGACGGCGACGGCGTGCTCGATAAGGACGGCGTCCCCTTCCAGTTCGAACTGATCTACCGCTCCGGATCGGCGACCGACGATCAGCAGGTGGCGTACATGCAGGATGCCTGGAGCAAGTTGGGGATCGCGATGACGCCGCGGGCCATGGAGTTCCCGGCGCTGGTCGCCCAACTCTCCGACAGCCATGATTTCGCGATGGCGCTGATCGGGTTCGGCTGGGACGCCTCCTTCAACCAGGACGGCATGTTCGGGTGCGCCCAGTACGACGGCGGCTTCAACGTCGTACGCTATTGCAACGAAAAGGTCGACGCCCTGAACGCCGAGGCGATGCGCACCTTCGACGAGGCGGCGCGGCGCGAACTGCTCATCGCCGCCACCGATCTGATCAACGAGGATCTGCCGGTCGCGGTGCTGCACTTCACCACCACCAATATCGGCGCCAGCGATCGCCTCCAGAACTTCGCGCCCACCTCCTGGGGAGTCGATCTGGGGTACGTCTGGATCGCTGACTGAGGCGAGGAATCGCGGAGTCGCGAAGTCGAGAAGGCGAGAAGGCGAGGAGCAGACGGCGAGCCGGCCAGACGGCAAGAACGTCGTCCCTCGAGGAGTATGTTTGCGAATGTCCGCTGTAGCCACCGTTCCCACGCGCGCCGATGTTCCCGTTGCCGAAACGTGGGCGCTGGAGACTGTTTTCATCGACGAATCTGCCTGGGAGGCGGCATTTGCCCAAGCCGACAGCACCGTCGAGGCGGTCACGGCCTGGCGCGGGCGGGTGGGCGAGCATTCCCAATCGCTATTGGCCGCGCTCCGCGCCGCCGATGCGCTGGAAGAAGCGCTCGCCCCGATTGTCGTCTACGCGCTCTTGCGCCGCGCGGAAGACGCCACCAACACCGCCGCCGGGGAGATGGCGGAACGGGCTATCGGCCTGGCGGCGCGCGCTGGCGCCGCCGCCTCCTTCCTCGGTCCCGAGATCGCCGCGCTTGCGGACGACACCCTCGCCGCATGGTTCAGGGAGACGCCGGACCTGGCGCAGTACCGGGCGGCGATCGGCCGGATCACCCGGCTGCGGGCACACACTCGCTCGCCGGAAGTCGAAGCGCTCCTCGCGCTGGCGCGGGAGGTGAACTCCTCCTCCGAAACCACCCAATCCGTCCTCGAAGAAGGCGAGTTGCCGCTGGGGGAGATCGCCGATGCCAGCGGGAAGAGGGTGCGACTGGTCCAGGGCAACCTGCATCGGTACCTGGAATCGCCCGATCGCCGCGTGCGGCAGGAGGCCTGGGAGCGCTCGGCCGACGCCTATCTCGCCTTTCGCAACACCTTTGCCGCCACGCTCTCCGGCGCGGTCAAGCGCGATGTCTTCTACGCCCGGGCGCGGCACTACCCGTCCGCGCTCGCGGCCGCGCTGGCGCCAGACGATATCCCGGTCGGGGTTTTCCACAACCTCCTCGATACGGTCTGGAAGCATTTCCCGGTCTGGCACCGCTACTTCCGGGTGCGACGGCGCCTGCTCGGGCTTCCCGCCGGGGAACTCCATGGCTACGATCTGGAAGCGCCGCTGGCGATGCAGCCGTTCATCGCCTGGGACGACGGCGTGGCGCACATCCTCGCCTCGCTCGCGCCACTGGGTGGGGCCTACGTCGCGGAGGTGGAACGCGGCATGGCCAATCGCTGGACCGACCGCTGCGCGAATATCGGCAAGGGGGGCGGAGCGTTCTCCGGCGGCGCCTATGGCACCTACCCCTTCATCTCGATGACCTGGCAGGACAGCCTGACCAGTCTCTCCACCCTGACCCACGAAATCGGGCACTCGATGCATTCGCTGCTGACCTGGCAGCATCAGCCGGTGACCTATTCCGATTACGGCATGTCCGCCGCGGAAACCGCCTCCAATCTCAACCAGGCCCTCCTCGGCGCCTACCTGCTGGCGGAGCGGGACGACCGCGACTGGACCGTCGCGGTGATCGAGGAGCGAATGGCGAACCACATGCGCTACCTCTTCACGATGCCGATCCTGGCTCGCTTCGAACTGGCGATGCACGAGCGGGTAGAGGCAGGTGCCGCGCTCTCCGCCGACTGGATGAACGCGACGCTGCTCGGCCTCTATCGCGAGGGATACGGCCAGGAAGTGGTGATCGATCCGGCGCGGATGGGGATCACCTGGGCGCGTTTCCCCCATCTCTTCTCGAACTTCTACGTCTTCCAGTACGGGGTCGGCATCTCCGCCGCGGCGGCCCTCTCGCAAGCGATCCTCGCTGAGGGCGAACCAGCGCGGGAGCGCTATCTCGCCTTCCTCCGCGCCGGGGGATCGGTCGATTCGATCGTCGCCCTGCGCGAGGCGGGGGTGGACATGTCCTCACCGGAACCGATCGCGCGCGCGTTCGCCATGCTCAGCGGCTATGTCGATCGCCTGGAAGCGTTGGCGGGGTAGGCATGGCGCTCGATGCGGCAGCCAAAAAGAAAGTGCTGCGGGATTTCACCTACGGGCTCTACGCCGTCACCGCGGAGCATGAGGGCGAGCGTGGCGTGTTCACCGCGAACTGGTTGAGCCAGGCGTCGTTCGAGCCGTCTTTAGTGATGGTCTCCGTCGAGAACGACAGTTCCACCCTGCCGCTGATCCGCGCCAGCGGCCGCTTCGCGATCTGCCCGCTGCGCGACGATCAGAAGGCGCTCGCGGCGGCGCTCGGCCGGCCCAAGGCGCGCGCCGGGGACAAGTTCGCTGCACTCGAGCTGGCGGTGGTCGCCACGGCTGGCGGGCCGCCCGCGCTTGCCGAGAGTCTCGGCTACGTCCTCTGTGACGTCCGGGACGAGGTCGCCGCCGGAGATTCGGTGGTGCTGGTGGCCGAAGTGATCGAGGCGCGTTCGTTCTCTGACGCGCCGCCCCTGGAGATGCGCGCCGCCGGCTTCCGCCACGCGGGGTAACGCACCCCGTGTCCACCAAACACCGTGACACCGGACGTGGGGCGAGGCAAGCCTCGCCCCTACAACCCATCGCGTAGGGTGCGACGCTTGCGTCGCCCGCGCCGCTCATAACCGCGTCAGCACGCTCCAACCGCGGGGAGAGCATGATGTCGTTCCGAGCCGCGGCGAGGAACCTCGTCGTTCCACGTGGCGAGCACACTCCGAGGTCCCTCTTTCAATCGGAACAACACCGCTATTGCACGAGCCCGCCACAGTGAAATGCCCCTCTCGCTCTTCATCGCGAGACGGGCTGGCCTGGTCACTCCGGCCAAAGGGACTCGTGCCGGCTTGGCGTGCGAACGAGGAAGACTCTTGAAGACTCGGCCCTCGCCCCCGGATCAGCCGCGAGATGGTTCCTGGGCGAGGTCTTCCTGCTCCTCCGTCGCCGATTCTTCCGAATAGTCGTCCTCGATGTCGCCGTCCTCTTCCAGTTCGTAATCGCCGGAGGCGATGACGTGCAGATCCTCCAGCACGTCGTAGGCGGCAAAAGAGACCTCGGCAAAATCGATCTCACCCCGCACGTAGCGGACAAAGATCTCCGTCAGCTCGTCGCCGATCCCGCGCGCGAGCATCTCCTGCTCCTGCGGATCCTTGTCCATCGCGGTTCCCCTGACTCATTGCGCCGGGAAGGGCCGTTCCGTCCCCGTTACACGGAGTATGACGTGAGGAAGGGGAGGGGTGAAGGGGAGCGACGGAGAAAAGGGGAAGGGGGAAGGGGGGAAGGGGGAAGGGGGGTAAGGGGGAATTGGGGGAAAAGGAGAAAGGGGGAAACGGGGGAATGGAGGGGACGCGGAGAGAGGGCGAAGCGCCAGGTGAGCAAGGTTTTGCCCTCCCGCGTGCGAATGCGATCAAGCAGCCGATTCGACGGCGATGACGGCCCCGGAAACCGCGTCCGCGGGGGGAGTGGTCTCCGCCATCGGTGCAGAGGGCGCCGCCACCCAGGCCAGGACCATCGCGAAGAACGCCACAAAAGACACCAGCAACATCTTCTCCGTCTCCTTTCGTCGCCGAACCTGTGTCACTCCGGGCGGCGGGCGAGGCAGGCCTCGCCCCTACGACCGCTCGTGCTTCTTGCCGACTCGCCGTCTTGCCGTCTTCTCTCCTCGACTCCTCGCCGTCTCGCCTCCTCGCCTCCGCTTCTCGCCTACAACTGGTACGCCACCTCGCCGTGCGTCGTGCTGTCCAGGCCGAGGACCTCTTCCTGCTCCGGCACGCGCAGCCCGATCGTGACGTCGATCAGTTTGAGGATCACCCAGGTGACCACCGCGGTGAATGCCGCCACCGCCGCCACGGCGACCGCCTGCTTCACCAGTTGCTCCGGGTTGCCGTAGATGAGACCATCGTTGCCGGCGGGGTTGACCGCCTTCGAGGCGAAGAGCCCGGTCGCCAGCGCGCCCCAGATGCCGCCGACGCCATGCACCGCGAAGACATCGAGCGCATCGTCGACCCCGACATTGGTCTTGAGGATATCGACCGCAAAGAAGCAGAGGACACCGGCGCCAAGCCCGATCAGGATCGCCGCGGTGCTATCGACGAAGCCGGAAGCCGGGGTGATTGCCACCAATCCGGCCACCGCGCCAGCGGCCAGACCGAGCACGCTCGGCCTGCCGTGGCGGATCCAGGAGGCGGTCATCCAGGCCAGCCCGGCCATCGCCGCGGCGGTGTTGGTGACGACAATCGCGTTGGCCGCGAGGCCGTTCGCCGCCAGGGCGCTGCCGCCGTTGAAGCCGAACCAGCCGAACCAGAGGAGTCCCGCGCCGAGTACGGTGTAGGTCAGGTTGTGCGGCTCCAGCGTCCGCGAACCGAACCCGATCCGCTGCCCGAGCATCGTCGCCGCGACCAGGGCCGCCACCCCGGCCGTAATGTGGACCACGGTGCCTCCCGCAAAGTCGAGCGCCCCGAAATCACGTAGCCAGCCGCCGACCGCCCAGACCCAGTGCGCGACCGGGGCGTAGACGAACGTGGCCCAGAGAAGGGTGAAGACGACCATCGCCTTGAAGCGCTTGCGCTCGGCAAACGCGCCGGTGATCAGGGCCGGGGTGATCACGGCGAACATCATCTGGAAGGCCATGAACGCCTGGTGCGGAACCGTCGCCGAATAGTCGGTATATGGCTCCATGCCGACTCCGCGCAAACCAAGCCATTCCAGACCGCCGATCAGTGGCGTGCCGGGGCCAAAGGCGAGGGTGTAGCCCCAAAGGACCCACTGCACGCTGATCAGGGCGAGAATGAAGAAGCTGTGCATGATGGTCGACAGCACGTTTTTGCGCTGGACCAATCCGCCGTAGAAAAACCCGAGCGCCGGCGTCATCAGCATCACTAGTGCTGTCGACATCAAGACCCAGGCGGTATCACCAGTATCCAAGACGTTTCCCCTCCCCTCGACGCGATGCCAGCCAATAGTGAAAGGCCGGACCACGTCATCCCGGTTGGGCTCAGAGTCTATGGATTGCCAGAATCAGGGGATAGGTGCGGCTGTGACGAATTCACTCTTGTTTTTCGTGCAGATTGCACGAGTTCTTGTGGTGCAATCACGACGCAACGGGCGCGCGGCGGCGACGTTGTGCGCGGGAACCAATCGTCGTCTGGGTGAACGGTGCGAAGCGCTCAACCGCCATCCGAGATTTGCGAGACGCGAACGCTGAGACCGCGGGCCATGCCCGCGGCCCGCTCCGTCTCTCACAGCGCTGGATTGAGGAATTCGTCAGGACTTGATGCCACCCGGGCAGGCATTGGTGTTCGGCGAGTGCGCACCGCCAGGCATCCCGTTGAGGTTCGTCTTCTTGACCGACTTGACGCTGCCAGTTGCGCCGTCGATATCGAAGACGTGCCAGGAGAGATACCCGGCGCTGGTGTTCTCCGGGCTGGACAAGGTCCGGCGAGCGATCCCCTTGGCATCCCGCAGCGTCACGGAGAGGTCGCCCGCCGGCGCGTTGTTGATTACGTAGATCCAGTACTCGTATTTGCCCTTGAGGAGTTGCCGCACCGTCATGATGGCGGGCCCGGTCCCGGAGTCTTCCTGGTTGAAACAAATGAAGGGATAGACATTGTCCTCGCAGTCTGACATTTCCGGGGTGCAGGCGAAGGAACGAGTGCTCGTGATGTAGGCGTTTGGCGCCGAGTAGCCAGCCCCGTTGGGAGTGAAAAAGTAGACCGCGTAGAGCTTGTTCGGGCCGGTCCACTGTGCCTCGACGGTGAATGGCGCCGTCAGGCAGTTGCTCGCCTGGCACGTCTTGCTCTTGGTCTTGCAGGAGCCGCCATCCACTTCGCAGAGGGTCTTGCGCGGTTTTCGCTTACGCTTCGCCGCTCCGGCGCTGACAGGCGTTGCGGCGCCTGCCACGCCAGGCGCGAGCGCCTTGATCCCCACCTGGAGCGTTTGACGTCGCGTGATCATTGCCTTCTCAACCTTGCGGACCAGGCGCTCAAATCCGTTGTTGTGCATGTCACCCCTCCATATCGTCCTGAGACGCCTCGCCTGAGGATCGTCACCGGCACGATACGCGGGCTGGGGCGCTCGTACATCGGCAAAATTACGAATCTTTGTCTCGCCTCGACCTGACGCCCGCGATCCTTCTCGCAATTGCATTGTTCAGAGTCGAAACGGCAGGGGTCGATATGTTGAGGCATGGCTCACTTGACCAGTTTTCCTGCTTTCAGAGGAGACGAACGTCGCCTGTCGATGGGGGCGATCAATCCCGCACCTGGCCGCCCAGACGCCATGCAACGGCGGGTCACTCGAGCGCCATTACGGCGCGTCAGGCGCGGCGGAGAACGCCGAGAATCGCGACCATGGAGGCCGCGCCACCCAGCGCCGCCAGGAAGGCGCCATTGTCCCAGACGAAGGGATCGCGATGATCCGTGGCAAGAGCGAAGAGGAGGCCGCCGAGCGATGCCGCGCAAGCACCGGCCAGGGCATCGTCCGGCCAGTCATCGTGACCAGAGCCGGCCAGGCGGGCGAGCAGCCATCCGGCCAGCCCCCCGATCATCACCCACGACAGGAATCCCAGTCCGCCTCCCATCGGATGCTCCTTCCGCCAGGTCGACCAGCAGTGGAACCCGATCGTAGCCCGTGCACCACCGTTGAAGTGCGAAATTTCTGTTAACACCCCTGCTTAACGATCCGGGTGCTGCGTACAATCGCTCGGCTGGAGAACCATCAATGAGGGGATTCGCAATCATGGAGAATACTGGTGCGTTTGCTCAGGGTCAGACGACCCCGGA
The DNA here is from genome assembly GCA_046328335.1 of Thermomicrobiales bacterium. Lineage (GTDB taxonomy): Bacteria > Chloroflexota > Chloroflexia > Thermomicrobiales > UBA6265 > JACCXM01. The sequence goes on along the minus strand of JAXLWU010000026.1, from coordinate 59,036 downwards.
GGCAATCATCGAACATGTTGTTCGCCAGTTAGCCGGTCTCGGCGCCGAATCCGATCCGCAGCGGGTCAAGGCGGTGGCCGAGCAGGCGGTCTACTCCCTGTGGGAGAGTCCGATCAAGATCTTCGTTCCCGTGCTAGCCCTGCGCGAGGCTCGCGAGACGCTTCAGGCCGAACGAGGACCATATGCCGTCTCTGCGGGACGGCGTTAGCAGCGCCCCCGGCACCACCTTCTTACGGACCTCCCTGACAAAATGCCACACTGATCTGCATTCGGAAAAGCTCCTTCTTGCTTTCGGTTGTTGGCCGCTCGGACGAGTCACCCGGCGCTTCATCGCTGATAGACAAAACACGCTCGTCATCGGCAACGACATCATCGTAAAGCGGCGGCATGCCTATTCTGACGAGCCAACTCAACGCACATGTCGCTCGAGTCACAATGAGACCAACATCGGTCAGGGCGGGCGAAGAACCTCGCCCGCCGCTTGACCAGGCCGGGACCGCCGAACGGCATCTTCGCCTGATGTGCGCGACCGCTTCTGTGCGACGCCCTCAGAGAGTTCTTAGGCCACCGGCGTGGCCATCACGGCCGGCGTCGCGGGCAGCGGCATCGTCACATCGATGGTGACGATCTGCCCCGCGCCGGGAGGGTAGCCAAAGCCGAAGTTGGAAACGTAGAGGGTGCCGTCCGCGCCGAAGGTCATCGCGGTGGGAAAACTGAGACCGGTCGCCACCGTTTCCCACGCCCCGGAATCGGTCAGCCGCACCACACGACCGCTATCGGGATGGAAGAACGGCGGCGCCTCGGGATTGTCGGTCGAGGTCTCCAGCGCGTAGAGCCGCCCCTCCGGGTCGAAGGCCACGCCGAGTACGGTCGTCAAGCCGTCGGCATAGATGCTCGACGTGCCGTCCGGAGTCACGTTTCGGATCGCGGCGCCGCCGTTGGCATATGGGAGCGGGGTGAGATTCCCGATGTAGAAGTTCCCATCCGCGCCGACCGCGATCGACGTCGGAACGATGTGCCCTTCATCCTTGCTGAAATCGATGATGCGCGTCACCGTGCCGTCGGGGCTGACCCGGTCCAGCGCGCCGTGGTTCGATTCGGCGACATACAACTCACCATTCAGCACTGCCAGCGAGTAGGCGCCTTCGTCCGGCTCGAAATCGCCGGGGTTGGGCAACGCCACCGGATTGGCCTTGACGAAGGCGCTCAGGTCGGCGGCAAGCGTCGCTTTGCCATCCGGGTCCAGCCGAAAGATGCCGTTCGGCACGTCAGGATGACCGTGCGAACAACCGGCGGCGGCCATCAGGTAGTAAAGGGTGCCGTCGATGAAGGCGATGTCGGCTACCCCGGCAACCAGGTTGCCCAATTGGGGCGACGTCTGATCCGATGGCAGACCATCGATCAGGGTGGTGCGCTGCCCTTGCGCGTCGATGGTCGAGATGCGGGCGGTGAGACCACCGGTGTAGGGGCCCACGGGCGGCACAACCTGCTCGCACTGGCCCTCGGTGGAGATCGTCCCGCCCGTGCCGCCCTCGGCGACGTAGAGCAGACCATCCGGCCCGAATTTCAACCCGCGCGGATTGTCCAGCCCGGTAGCGAAGACGGTGACGTTCGCGGAGAGGGTGGAAGCGGTCGGCGCGGCAACAGGCGTGCCTTCCTGTGCCCGGACGGGAACGAGAGCGGCGGGGAGCGCGGCCAGGACAAGAAGTATGGCGATCAACACGGGGAACGCACGGTGGCGCATGGAGGACTCCTTCCTGAATCGAGAAGTCACGCTGCCTGCGCCCTGGCCGCGGCAGCAATGGCCGCGGCCAGGGAGGAGTCCTCACTTTAGCGATGTATGCCGTAAAGTCAATACCGTTTGTAATCGCAATCGCGAGCGATGGATAAGGTGTACGCCATAGAGAAAGACGTCGCGTGCTCCGTCGATCATTCGGGAGCAGCGTCTGCGGCATTCGGCTCAGGACGCGATGCGGACCACCCGACGCTCAGGGCATCAGGCCGAATGCTCCGGCTCGGGGGGCCATGTCGATGGGCACTGAGATGTGCTCGTGAACGATCGACCAGCCGCGGTCCGAACGTTGCCAGCAGACCGTGGCGCGCACCCAGTAGCCGACGTCCCGCCCATTCTTCAGTCTGCCGCTGGTTCGATTCAGCATGAACGCGATCGCCAGATCCCCATGTTCCTGGATGTGCAGATCGCGCGCCCCCATAGTGATCGGCCCGTCGAAGGCCGCGAACCACTCCAGGAAGCGGGCCCGCAACGCGGTGACGCCCGTGTACTGGAGACCGGGAACGAGATCGAAATAGACGATATCGGAGCTGTAGAGAGACATCAGCCGCTCGATGTCCTTGTGCCAGACGGCTTCGGTCCGGCTGTCGAGCAACGCTTCGATCGCTGATCGTGGCGACGCCATCTCGCCCTCCCTTTTGGGTGACGGCCATCACAATGCCAACCCTGCTGGCTGCACACAACGGTCACCGACAGCGCCGGGCAGAGGATGTGTCGTCCCGAGGAACGAGGGACCGCGGCGCTCGTGCCCGGGATGGCGACGAACGAGATTCCTCGCTGCCGCTCGGAACGACACGATGTAGGCCCGCCGCGCTAGCGCATCGACCTGACAGCGGGACTCCGGCGATCCGGCGGATCCCCACCAACCCCGTCCTGCTGCACGCCGACCCGGCAAGACCCGGAGGGTGAACCTCAGAGGAAGGTTGCAACAAAGCAATTACTGAACGTCGGCGAACTCCACCATCCACTCGATGCCGTACTTGTCCCGGAACATGCCGAAATACGTACCCCACGAGCTTTCGCCGATCGGTGCCTCCACCTGCCCGCCCGCGGAGAGACCGGTGAAGATCGCGTCTGCCTCTTCCCTGCTCTCGACGCTGACCAGGATCTTGCTCCGGTTCTCCTGCTCGTTCACCGTACCCAGGAATGACGGCACATCGTTCGCCATCAGCACGTTCTCCCTGCCGATCGGCAGGGCGATGAGCATGATCTTCTCCGCGTCTTCGTCCGATACAGAGAATCCCGGACCTGCAATGTCCTTGAAGCGGATGATCCTGGTGAATTCGCCGCCGAACACTGACTTGTAGAAGGCGAACGCTTCTTCGGCATTACCGTTGAAGTTGATCCAGGGATTTATCGCTTTCATAGGGCAAGTATATCAGGAAGAGGTGTACGTTTTGACTTGGCGCAAGGCGGAGGGAATATCAGCGTAGGTCGTCCCAGCCCCCCGGGATACCCCACGCCGTAAGCGGGACCGACGCAATTCGATTTCGAACGTGAGTTTCCTGATTCCCAGATAAGGGATTTCTTTGCACGCCCGCAGCATAGGGCAACGCTGACCGGTATCGAGTGAAACGCCCGGACCGCGACACCGAAGGCAACTGCCGCGATAGAACGTCGCCATGCCGGAGCGATGCGGGCATTCCGCCCGCGGCGAGCCGTATGGTCGGCCCGTGCTACTCCTCGACCACCTCGATGACGAACAGCTTTGGCCACAACTTGCCGGTGACGAAGATGCGCCCCCCATCGGCGTCGTAGGCGATGCCATTCAGCACGTCGACCTCCGCGCCACGGCGGTCCTTCCGGGAGAGAAGACCGGTGAGATCGACCCAACTGTTGACCTTGCCGCTAGCGGGATCGATCCGGGCAATTCGGTCGGCCTGCCAGATATTGGCCCAGATTTCGCCGTCGATGTACTCCAGTTCATTGAGTTCGGTCACCGGCGTCTCGCCGTCGTAGACATCGATCGAACCGAGTTCAGCGAATGTTTCCGGATCGCGGAAGTAGAGCCGGTTGGTTCCGTCGCTGGCGATCAGGCGCTCGCCGTCGTAGGTCAGGCCCCACCCCTCGACCGGGTTGCGGAAAGTCTGGATCGGCTCGAAGGTGTCACGGTCGAACTGGATGGCGATCAGGTTCTTCCAGGTCAACTGGTAGATGTGATCATCGACGACGGCAATCCCCTCGCCGAAGAGTTGTTCGTTGAGGGTGACGCCCTGGAGCACCTTGCCTGTTTCCAGATCGACCCGGCGCAGCGTCGATTGCCCGTTCAGCCCGGTCCCCTCGTAGAGGGTGCCATCGATGTACTCCAGGCCCTGGGTGAACGCGTCGGGATCGTGCGGGTACTCGGCGAGCACGCGATAGCCATAGACCGGCGCGCTCGTAGTTGCCACCGGCGTACCCTGCGCCTGCACCAGCATCGGCGCGAGCAAGAGAACCGCCAGCAACGTGGCGACCGAAATCAGATGTATTCGCAACAGACGCTCCTCCCGTTTTTGTCGCGGGTCAGGATACGCAACCCCGGCAACGACTGCCCACAATCCGCCTCCGCCCATTTCCCCGAACACCCCGTTCGTCTTGTCTCTCAGTCCAGCCGGTTCCTCCACTCCAGGGAAGGACGAAGGATGAGACGACGCTGACCCGGGATCGAGTCCGGCGTGACCGTACTGATGCGATCCCACGCGGTGTCGCGACCCGGTCATTTGCCTCCGCGATCGGTGTCGTCATGATTCGTTACCTTTTTGCGAGAATCGGATTTACCTCAATAACACCGGAGCGTGATCGCCGTTCGTCGTGAAAGCAAGGCCGTGGGCACCGTCGTCCCTCGCCTCCACCGTCGCCAGTACCCGGTCGCCGAGGGCGATGCCGCCCTGATGGCTGCTGTCCAACGCGATCGACAGGCGTTCGCCCAGCTCTATGACCGCTATTTCGATGTGCTCTATCGCTACTGCTTCGTCCGGCTCGGCAGCGCGTCTCGGGCCGAGGATGCCACGCAACAGATCTTTGTTCAGGTGCTGGAAGCCGCCGATCGCTACCAGGAGCAGGGCCGCTTTCGGTCCTGGCTCTTTACCATCGCCCACAACGTCGTGACCAAGGAGCGGCTCGCGCGGCCACCGGACTTTTCAGACGAAACCATGCAGGACGTGATCGATTCCGCCGCGGGGCCGGAGACCGCTGCCCTGGCCGCGCTCGAGCACCACGCGCTGTGGACCGCGTTGGCCCAGTTGCCACCGGATCAGCGGCGGGCGATGGAACTGCGCCTGGCAGGGTGGAGTGGGCGGGAGATCGCCCACGAACTCGGGCGCAGTCACGAGGCCATCAAGATGCTCCAGCACCGTGCCGTGGCTCGCCTGCGCGGCGAGCTCCGCCTGCTCCTGGAGAGGGACGCGCGATGAACCCCAGCGAGCACCAGCAGGCAACGGATCTCGACCGCTTTTGGGATGCGCTGGGGGCAACGGGTGATCCCGCTGACCCCGGACCACTCAATCCCGAGACGGCCGCGTTCGTCACGCGAATGATGACCTGGGGGACACCGCCGCACTCCGCGGCGGCGCGAAATCGGGTGTGGCAGCAGTTGCAGCCGCGACTGACGGAGGAGAGCGACATGACAGCACCAACGTTGACGCCATTGCCGTGGTCCCGAGTGGAAGCGTTCAGCCCCAACGGGAGTCACGCCCGGGGAGCGATGCTCCCGACCAGCCCTGTCAGCTGGCGCGCGATCCCGGGGTTCCTCGCGACCGCCGCAGTCCTCGTCCTCGCCCTCACGATCGGTCTCGTCGCCTCCGGCTCCTGGCCCAGACTCTGGCAGGGGGCCGATCCATCTCCCCTTCCAGCGATGCTTCCGGCAGTCGCGACGCCGGCCACCACCACGGCTGCAGCGGAAACGCTGTTCGACCTGACGATTCCACCAGATCAATTGCCGCGCGGGGAGAATATCTCCGCCGTCTTTGATTTCGCCACGAGTCCGGCTGGCAGCACCGGGCGTTGGCTAGCGGCCAACAGTGAGGGCCAGCCGGGGTTGCGGATCCACTTTGTGGTGGACGGCGATATCACTATGCGCGCCGCGGCCGCAACCCAGGTTGTGCGGGCCGGAAGTACGGTGCCCGAGGAAATTCCCGCGGCGACCGAGGTGACGCTCTCGGCAGGCGATACCTGGATGGCGCACAACGAAATGGAGTTTGCGGCTACCAATCCATCCACGACGCCTAGCCACATCCTGGTTTGGGTACTCGCCAATGTCGACAGTTCCGGCGGCTACCTCAATAGCCCCATGCCAAGCGCCTGGATCGAAGGGAGATACGTACTCGACCAACCCGTCCCGGGAGCGCCCGGCATCGTGGTGCCAGACGGCGCGGCACAGATTCGCCTGCAACGCATCGAACTCAAATCGAAGGCAAGTGTTCCTCCGCCGGCGCTGGGACGCCAGTACGCTCTGGCCGCGCTTACCAATGCAGACGGGTCACCCATAGTCGGGCCCTCGGTCGCCAGTCAGCCGAGTGGCAAGATCGTCAACGTAGGACGCAAGACCGCCATCGCCTATGTGCTGACGTTTGCTCCGGCCGGTTCTGATCCGGGTACGCCCCTACCCGCACTCTCGAAGGCGACGTCATATGGCGCCGCCGGCGAGATCACTGGCGGGAGCGATCCATTGCAGCGCCCGTCAGGGATTGCAGTCGGCGATGACGGTACCGTTTATCTTGTCGATGCTGACCGCGATCAGGTCCGTGTCTTTACCGCGGACGGTACCCCGGCTGATGCGTGGGGCGAATCGGGGACGTCGCCAGGACAGTTCGAATTCGGCAGCAATTCCTGGGCGGATCTCGCCATAGGGCCAAATGGTCACCTCTTCATCCTCGACCCCAATCTCGGGCGCATCCAGGAGTTCACTCCTGATGGAACCTATGTCCGCGGCTGGGGGAAACTGGGTTCGGAGCAAGGAGAGATTCTCTATCCGAATGGTATTGGTATCGACCGTGCGGGCCAGATGTACGTCGCCGACTACGGGAACCACCGCGTGCAAGTCTTTGACGCGGAGGGTCGCTTCCTCGCTGCCTGGGACGGCACGAAAGGTGGCGGCGAACCTCTTGCCGGCCCCGCGGATGTGGCCATCAGCGATGATGGCACGGTATGGGTCACCGATGAAGTGCTGCATCGCATCATCGGTTTCCATCCGGACGGCACCGCGTTCACCAGCATCGGCGGTATCGGCGATCAACCCGGGGAGATGCGGAACCCGCAGGGTATCGCAATCGATGCCGCTGGCAATCTCGCCGTAGCCGAATACGGCGGCGATCGCGTGCAGCGGTTCGCCCCGGATGGCTCTTCGCTCGAGGTCGTAGGTGCGTCGGGATCCGAGCCGGGACAGTTCCAGCATCCCTTCTTTCTCGCCTTCGGACCAGACGGCGCACTGTATGTCAGTGATGAGGGCAACCATCGCGTCCAGGTGTTCGCGGCACCTCCAGTTTCAACTTCACCGTGATGCCGACCGGTCAGGATTGTCGGGGTATCCGAGGCGCAGACATCGGCAATAAATCCGCAAAAACTACGGTCGACTTCGATGAGCACCCAGGTGCATTGTACGGACATGCCGATCGGATGGCACCGACGTAGATCTGCTGTAAGCCGATGCTGTAACTCAGGAAGGACGGTCATCATGCGACGTCTCGCCGCCCTCACATCGCTCATCGTCGTGCTGCTCGCCTGCATGGTGATCCCCTGTGTTGCCGCCCAGGAGGAGGAGGCGACCCCGGAGATGGTGGTAACGGGAGACATTACGGTCGCACAGACGAATCTCGGGATCCTCCCGTCCCTGGTGCCGCCGCCAGCGGCGGTCAACTACTTTCGCGTCGATTTCCCACCGGGATCGGTCCTCGCCTACCCACCGGGGGACCCGGGACTCGGGTTGTGGATCATCGAATCGGGCACCATGACATTGCGCAACTTCAGCGGCGATATCGTCGTGGCCCGCGCTTCGCGTCAGGCAACGCCTGGTGCCGAGGCAACGGAGACGCTCGCCGCCGGAACCGAGACCCGGTTGGGGCCAGGGGATGGCTTCGTCTGGACCCCCTTCCTCGGGGGCGAAGTACGCAACGATGGCCCAGAGATGGTCGTCTTCATCAGCTTCGATATCCGTCAAGATGTCGAAGCGGCGGCAGCGCCCGCGGATCAGTCGGCGACGCCGACATCATAACTACTCAGCTCTTGCTCAATTCGGTGGGTCAACTTCCGTTCCGGCCGTCGCGCTCGCTGTCCACCGCACCTCTGGCAAACGGAACGTTTTTGCTCCAGGTTCTCTTCACGCGCCTAACCGGTATCCCGACCGGCGGAACCGCGGCTTGACCAACAATGGCCTCGCACCCAGAGACCTGGGCGCGAGGCCAGCGCGCCTTACGACCTACCAGATGACGATGCGTTGATCCGGCGCCAGATATTCCGGGTCGTCCGGACCGATGCCGAACGCATCGAAGAACGCTTCCATGTTGCGCGAGGGCTGGACCGCGCGCACCGACGCCGGCGCGTGCTCGTCCGTCTGCACCTGCGTCCGGATCGCTTCGTCCCGGGCCAGATCGACCCAGCCATAGGCGAAGGAGATGAAGAAGCGCTGCTCCTGGGTCAACCCTTCGATCAGACCGGGATCGCCGTTCTTTGCCAACTCCGCCAGCAGGGCGTCATGCGCGATTTGCAACCCGCCGAGGTCGGCGATGTTCTCGCCGATGGTCAGGTTGCCGTTGACGTCGAGCCCCGGCAGCACTTCGATCGTGTCGTACTGCGCGGCGAGCTTCTCGCGGAGGGCGTTGAAACTGGCGCGGTCTTGATCGGTCCACCAATTGACGAGATTGCCCTTGGCATCGAACTGGGACCCGCCCTGATCGAAACCGTGCGTGATCTCGTGCCCGATCGTCGCGCCGATGTTCCCGTAATTGAAGGCGGGATCCGCCTGGTAATCGAAATTCGGGGATTGCAGGATCGCCGCCGGGAAGACGATCTCGTTGTTGGTCGGGGAGTAGTAGGCGTTGACCGTCTGCGGCAACATCCCCCACTCCTCGCGATCGACCGGGTCGTTGACGCGGCCGAAATCGCGCTTCGCCTCCGCAATGCTCGCGCTCAGCAACGTCTGCGGCAACGTCTCCTCGATGTTGACGCCCTCGTAGGTGCGCCACTCATCGGGGTAGCCGACCTTGACCCGCATCGCGTCGAGTTTGGCGAGCGCGGTCTCCTTGGTGTCGGGCGACATCCACGCGACCGCCTCGATCCGCTGCCGCGCCGCGGCGATCACGTTCTTCGTCAGTTCTTCGATCTGCGCCTTGGCCTCCGGCGGGAAGTACTCATCGACGTAGAGTTTGCCGAGGGCAAAGCCCAGCCGTCCGTTGACGAACCCGAGCGCCCGTTCGTTCAGCGGCCGCTGCTCCTCGACCCCGTTCAGCGTGGTGCCGTAGAAATCGAAGGAGATCTTGCCCAACTCGTCGGTCAGGGCCGGCGCCGAATTCTGGAGCACTTGCAGCTTCAGGTAGTCCTTGAGCGTCTGGAGATCGGTGTCGGCGATGATCGCATCGACCGCCGTCAGGTACTTCTCCTCAGGGACCACGATCGTCTTCTGATCGGGGATGCCCAGCGTCTCCAGGAGCGCCGGCCAATCGAAATCAGGATTCGCCGCGAGCAGATCGGCGACCGGGTGCGGGTGGTAGTAGTTGGCCGGGTCGTTGAAATCCTCCGGACGGAGAATCGGTTCGGCAAGGCGCTTTTCGAGGTCGTAGACCTTCGCCGCCGCTGCCGCGGCCTGATCCGGGTCGTACCCGGCAGCCTCGAGAAACTTCGCGTTCATCGCGTTGTAGGCGTCCCGGATCGCTGCGTAGTGCTCGTCGTCGACCCAGTAGTAATCGCGATTCGGCAGGCCGAGCGATGGACCGCTGTACCAGACCGCGTAGCGGGAACTGTCGGCGAGGTCGGTCCCGACATCGAGACCGTAGAACCCGTAGACGAACCGGTTGACGAACCCGTCGCGCACGAAGGCGTACATCTCGTCCAGATTGGCGAGGGCGTCGATGTCGTCCAGATCGGCCTGGATCGGTTCCAGGCCGATGGCGTTCCGGGTCTTCATGTCCATCGCCTGGGCGAAGAGTTGGACCGCTTTCCACTCATCCGAGCCGACGACCAACTCGTCCGAATTCTTCAGGTGGTCGAGCAGGCCGAGGAGTTGCTCGATCGTCCGATCGCGCAACTCGGTGGTAGTGCTGTAGTGCGCCTCGTCGGGCGGAATGGTGTGGCTGTCCTGCCAGCCACCCGTGGCGTAGCGATAGAAATCCTCCCCCGGCTGGACCGAGAGGTCCATGACCGGGAGCAGGGCCCCGTGCGCTGGACTGGAAACGGGGGTGGCCTCGGCTTGCGGCGTCGCTTCCTGTGCCGCCAATACCCCGGGAAATCCGATCGCGAGGGTCACCGCCAAGGCGATCAGCACCCAGACTCGTTGAACCATTGTGGTACTCCGCATCGTCGTCGTGCGGCGGGCAGCGCAGAGGGTACAACATAACGCGCTGGCCATGTCGTCGCCGCGGCTGCTTCCGCCAGTCGTGTTCGCTTCCCTTCGCGGTAACGCGCCGCATCCGGCGCCGGTGTCACCATCCCGGCGTCCAGACCGGCAATTCCTCGGGCGCGGGCAGGGTCAACCCGGACGGCAGGCGATCGGATCGCTCCGCCCGCGGCGCGGCGACCGACCGGCGCAGTTCATAGTTGAGGGTCTTGACGGTCGATGGAATCGCCCCGGCCGCTTCCATGCGCCGGATCGCCGGCCCCACCTGAGGTTCTGAACTGAAGAGCACGTCCTCCAGGAGAAAGACCTGCTTCCCCGCCCCGATCAGACCGAGCACCGATTGCAGCACGCAGACATCGGTCTCGCCGCCGGCAACCGCGATCTGTGCGCGATCCAGGCGTTCAACCGCCGCCACGATCGGTGGCTCGCCACAGCAGTTGAACGTTTCCTTCGTGTAGCGCTCGCCGTGCGCCGGAAAGAACGGCTCCAGCCGCTCCGGCAGCCACCCCTTGACGGCAATCGGCTGCTCGAACGTCGCCAGCAGGGGGAGGTCGTAGACCGTCGCCAGCGCCAGCAGGAACTCCAGGCGCGCGAAGAGAGGTTCACATGCGCCCGCCATCCAGCCGTCGAGAAAGTAGGGTTGCACATCGATCACGACGATCGCGACGTCATCGGGATCGATCATCAATCTCGCCATTTCACTCCTCCCCTTCCCAAGTCAGGGGCAACAGTAGTCCACCCGCAACCCATCCGACTCCCGCCTCCCCCCGACCCCCGACACCCGACACCTGCCACCCGACACCTGCCACCCGCCTGGCCCCGGAACCTCCGTACATCTCCATGCGTATACTCGGCAGACGCCCCGCTGGCCCGCCGGGCGCATGTGCACGTACCGAGGAACGCCCGCGTGGGACAGGCGATACCGCCGGCCGAGACAACGCTCCCCTCTGCGACGGAGCGCCCACTCCCCTCCCATCCACTTTCCGCCGAAGCCACTCCCGGCCCCAATGGCCGCGGGCCATCGCGCGTCGTCGCTCGCCCAAATCCAGACACCATGCCGGTCGTTTCCGGCGCGATCACGCTGGAGATGGCACTGTACGCCGTCATCTTCCTTGCCGCGCTGTTGACCCGCTTCTGGGACCTGGGTTCGCGCGCGCTCCACCACGACGAGAGTCTCCACGCCTACTACTCGTGGCTGCTCGCCACCGGGCAGGGCTATACCCACGATCCATTGATGCACGGCCCGCTCCTCTTCCACCTCAACGCGCTCGTTTATCTCCTGTTCGGTGCCTCGGACGTCACCAGCCGCGTGGCGCCCGCCGTGTTCGGCGTGATCCTGGTCATGCTGCCGATTCTCCTGCGGGGAGCGCATCATCTTGGCCGCTGGGGCGCGCTCGCCGCCTCGACAATGCTGCTGATCTCACCATCACTGCTGTATCAGAGCCGCTATATTCGGCACGATATCTTCACGGTGACCGGCGCTCTACTCCTCTTTATCGCCATCGTCCGCTATATCGAAAAGCCGTCGCGCGGCTGGTTGATCGGGATCGGCGCCACAATCGGCCTGCTCGTCGCCAACCACGAGATCTTTTTCGGCATCCTGGCCATCTTTCTCGCCGTGATTGGCGGCGCCCTCCTCTGGGGGCGGCTGCGGGTGCTGACCCCGGTGCTGGCCCTCTCCGGGATCATCGCCGTCGCGCTCGTCGCGATCCTGCCCGACGCGCTCGGGCAGCCGCTGCCAGCCATTCCCTGGTCATCGCCAACCCCGGAGGAGCAACGCGCCTTCTACCGTGACCTCCTCACCCACCCGTTGACCATTGCCCTCCTGCTTCTCGCCGTGGTGACCGTCGCCGCCATCGTCCTGATCATGCGCCGGCGTCGCGATCCGGCCCTGATTGCCGAGGGGTGGCCCATGGCTCTCTTCGGCGACGCCCCGGACCAGAGCGTCACCGCCGCGGTGCGCGAGGCGTGGCGCGACCACGTCGGACTCTCCTGGGCCCTCATCGTCGGCATCGGGATCTTTGTCGTCCTCTTCACCACCCTCTTCACCAATCTCGGCGGGTTGGCCACCGGCACGATCGCCACCGACGGCACCCTTCTCTACTGGCTCGGGCAGCACGATTACCGCCGCGGGGAGCAACCCTGGTTCTATTACCTGCTTCTTTTCCCCCAGTACGAATTCATGGCCGCGCTCTTCGGGCTCGTCGCCTCGATAGTGATCGGCTGGCGCACCATCCTGGTCGGGCTAGGCCGTCGTGTGGCCGGGCCGCGCTTCGTGTTCCAGATCTTTCTCGCCGTCTGGTTCGCCGGCATCCTGCTCGCGCTCTCCTGGGCGGGTGAGAAGATGCCCTGGCTGGTGACCCACATCACCCTGCCCGCCATCCTGCTGGCAGCCGCGCTGGTGGGGGAGGTGGCGGATCGCTGGCGGCCCGTCAGCGTCAGCGATGGCCGCCTCGTCCGCGCTCCCGGCTGGGGCACCCCCGAGTGGTTGCTCTGCGGCGGCTTGATCGCCCTGGCGACGACCTGGTTCCTCATCGCCGCGCCGCTGACCTTCGGCCAATTCGTTCCCGCCAGCGTCACCGGCGGGTGGGTGCGCGCCCTGCCGGACTGGGCCCGGTCCCACTGGTGGCTGCTCGCCGTGCCGCCTGCTGCCGGTCTCGTCGCCATCGGGCTGGTCTGGTTGCGCCGTGGGGCGCGGCTGGCGGCGCAACCGGCTCTCGCCGCGCTGACGCTCCTCCTCGCGCTGGCCCAGATCCACGCCGCCTGGCGTCTGGTCTACCAGGAGGGGGACATCCCAAAGGACATGCTGGTCTACACCCAGACCTCGCCCGACATCCAGCGCATGACCGGTGAACTGACGACCCTCTCCGAGCTCCTCTACGGCAACAATGATCTCGAAATCTGGTACGACGACGGCAATGGGGTCTCCTGGCCGATGCAGTGGTATCTGCGCGATTTCCCCAACCGCCGTCTCTACGGCGGAGTCATGTCCGGCCCCCCGGAGAATGCCCCGATTGTCCTGGTCGGTGGCGACAACCGCTATTCAGTCGAGCCGTATCTGCACGGCTACACCGCTCAGGAGTACGTGCTGCGCTGGTGGTTTCCGGAGGATCCGGTCTATCGCGATTTCGCCATCGCGCCGGAACTCAACCCCGGCCGCTCCGCCTGGAAATCGGCCGATCAGCCACACGGAGTGATCGATATCGCCGCCTCGGTCGGTGAGAGTCTTTCTCACCTCCTGACTATGGATGGCCAGCAGGGACTCTACCGGCTGGTGATGTATCGCGATCTGCCGGTGCGCATCGATTCGTACAAGTACACCCTCTACATCCGGAACGATCTCGTGCCGCTGTTCAATCAGATTCGGTATTGAGGCGGACGATGGACAGCACTCCACTCGGCGCCAGCGGAGCCAGTGACGTGAGTCTGACCCGGCCGATCGGGAGCCCGCTCGATCGGGTCATCCCGATCACCATCGGCTCCATCAGCGGCTGGCTCCTCCTCGGCTGGATCGTCACCATCGTTGCCGCCTTGGCGTTGCGGCTGCTGCGCCTCGATAGCGTCGCGCTCGACGCGAGCGAAGCGACCTGGGCCTACAACGGCTGGATCCTTTTCCGCGGGCAACCCTCCCTCTCCGGGCAACCGATTCCGGACAGCGGCGCCGCCTTTCTGCTGCTCCAGGGCCTCGTCTTTTTCCTGTTCGGGGCGACCGACGTCGTGGCGCGGCTGGCACCCGTCCTCGCCGGTCTGGCGCTCGTCTTCCTGCCGCTCGCGCTGCGCCGCTGGCTCGGTATGCCCGCGGTGCTTGGCATGGCAGGGTTGATCGCGCTCTCCCCGACGCTAGTCTACGCCTCGCGCGTCGTTTCGCCCGAGATCGTTGTGGCGCTGCTGGCGCTCGCGGCGGCGGTGGTGCTGATCCGCCTCGGTGAACGCGCCGCGGGCGATGCCCCCTCGATATCGCGACTGGAAACGAGACGGTCAGCAGCGGTAATCGGCGCGCTCGGCGGCATCGCTCTGGCTACCGCCCCGAGTGCGATCAGCGTAGCCCTGACCGTCGTGATCGGGATCGCGCTGGCGGGCTTCGCCGCGCCGGAGGGAACGATCCGCGCGGGAGGACGCGCCCTGCGGGATGCCTGGTGGATCGCCCTCCTTGCCTTTGTCCTCGCCGCGCTCCTCGGCTTCACCCGGTTCCTGTCGAATCCGGCGGGGATCGCCGGCGCCGGGGAAACCCTCCGCGCCTGGTGGACCCTGCTGACCAGTGGGGGCGAGCAACCGGTCCAGGTGTTTCTCCTGATCCTCCTCGTCTACGAACCGATCGCCATCCTCTTCGCCATCGCCGCCCTCGTGCGCACCGAGGAGCGGGAGGCTGTCGTCCTCTTCGGCGGCTGGTTCGCGGCGGCGTTCGCGTTGTGGAGTTTTTCCGCCGGACGTTCACCCGCGCAGGCGATCCATGTCGTACTGCCGCTGCTGCTGGTCGCCGGGATCGCCCTTGGCGCGCTTCTTCATGAAATCGCCTGGCGCGAGGTCTGGAACGGACGCGGCGTGCTCCTGGTGCTGGCGATGCTCGGCGTCCTCGCCGGGCTCTCCGCGGTGGGCGTTCTCGCCTCACGGGTGCAGCCGACGAGTGCCGATCTCCGCGAGCGACTGGCGGCGGCGGCGCCGCCGGTGGCGGTCTTCGCCCTGGTGGTCATGCCCCTGCTCTATCTTATCTGGCGGTTGAGCATCGACGCCCGCGACACGGATGATCGCCGTCTGCCGGGGACCATGCTGCTGCTCGTCCTCACCATCCTGCTGGGAGGGCTTGGCCTGCGGTCGGCGACGCTGCTCACCTACGGCCGCGCCGACCTCGGCCTCGAACTGCTCGCCCAGCGCACGGCGACCCTCGGCACGTTGCCCAGCGTCGAACGATTTCTGCGGCTCGCGCGCGATGTTGGCGTCAGCGAAGGCACGGCGCGCGATCCAACCGGCAGTCACAGCCTGAGCCTTGCGGTGGAAGAGGATGTCCGCTGGCCGTATGTCTGGTACTTCCGCGAATTCCCGGATTTGACGGTCGTTCCCCCCGGAGCCGGTCCGTCCGCCGGCGCGCAGGTCGTGTTCGCCGCGACCGACGCCGGAATGACCGCGGCCGGCTATACCGCGCAGACCTGGCCCTGGCTGAACACGGTGCCCCCGCACTATCTCGATCCGGATATCGGCGATCTCTTCGGCGCGCTCGTGACGCCCTGGCGCTGGCGCGAAATCTGGCACTATCTCCTCTTCCGGGAGGGTGTCCCCTTGCCGCCGCCGGCGATGGTCACCGTCGGTCTCGCCCCCGATCTCGCCCAGCGGGTCACGGTCCGCTCCGGTCCCTTTGACCTCGCCGACCGCGCCGGCCCCGGTACGGAACCGGGGCAGTTCACCGATCCGATCGGCGTCGCCGTCGGTCGTGACGGCACCATCGCCGTCGTCGATAGCGGCAATGCCCGGCTGGAGCGGTTCAACCGGGACGGCGATCTCCTCGATGTCTGGGGTGACGGCGCCAACGGCGTCTCCTTCACCCGCACCGAGAACGGTCTGGGACCGACCGGGGTGACCATTGCCCCCGACGGGACGATCTGGGTCGCGGACACCTGGGGGCACCGGGTGGTCGCCCTCGATGCCAGCGGCGCCATCGTCCAGACCATCGGCGGCGAGATTTACGATACCGGCGACGACCCCGCGCGAGTCGGAGAAGCCGGCGGCCGCTTCTTCGGACCGCGGGACATCGCCATCGGTGACGACGCGATCTACGTCTCCGATACCGGCAACGAGCGGGTGCAGCGCTTTACCCGGGACGGCACGTTCGTCTCCACCTGGGGCGGCTACGGCACCGGCCTCGGTCAGTTGATCGAGCCGGTCGGGATCGCGGTTGGTCCGGATGGAAACATCTACGTGGCCGATTCCGGCAACGCGCGTATTGCCATCTTCACCCCGGACGGCACGCCAGCCGGGGAATGGCCGGTTCCCGACTGGCCGAAGACCCAACCGGGCGGGCTGCCTCCCGCGTACCAGCCCTACCTCGCCTTCGACGCCAACGGCGATCTGTATGCCACCGCCTCCAACGCGGCGGAAGCGATTGTCCTCGACCGGAACGGCGCGATCGTTGCCCGCCTCAGCGCGGCCGGAGCGGAACGGCTGTCGCAGCCGATCGGGGTCGCCATTGCGCCGGACGGCGCGGTGCTCCTCACCGATGTCGGCCGCGACGCGGTCCTGGAAACCGCTCCCCCTGCCTCGCTTGACGCCGAAGATCTCGATGCGGAAGACGCGGGCGCGACGCCTTGAGTAGCGAGTAATCATAAGGGCTTGCGATTAGCCAGATACCGTCATAGGCGCTGAGAATCTTGTTCAATGATGGTGGAGTTGCGTCTTTCAGCCGCGCGATTCCTTATTCGCCACGGCATCGGGTCAACACCGGCGGCAGGCTGATTCGCTCCATTTAGCACGGTCGCGACCGCGCCAATGCAGTCAATAGCATTGGCGCGCTTTTGTTGATGCCGGAACTCTTGAGCGCGATCAATCTGGTCTCCCGCGTGCATTCCGCCTGTGTCTGCAGAAGGGCCTTGTCAGGATGGATAGTGACATCTTGCGCTGCTCCGCGCGGTACTGGCTTACCCAGGTCCAGCCGCACAACCCTCCATGAGTTTGTCCGTGCGGGTGTTCCTGGTTGACGATCAGGTCGGGTCTCGTCAACCCTTGGTATAGATTCTCGATCGCGAACCCGATTTCATGGTGGTCGGGCCGGCCGGTTCCATCGCCGAAGCGCGGGATGCCCCGCGCCTGCTTCTCGACGGCATCGACATGGCCGTCATCGACCTGTGCCTGCCGGATGGCGATGGGGTCCAGGTCGTGCGCCACTTCCGTGAGCACCATCCACATGGGCGGCCGCTGGTCCTGACGGCAGTGATCGACCTGGGACATCACCGCCGGGCATTGGAGGCCGGTGCGCTCTGGGTCATCAGCAAGGGGACCCAACTCGCCGACATTGTTCGCCACCTTCGCCGCACCCTCGCCTTTCAAACGTCGCAACCCGCATCAGGGTCGCCGAGCGTCCCGTCGATCTCGCCCTGGAGATTGCGTGCCGGTCCCGAGCACATGGCGACGCCGGCTGATCCACCGGTTGCGGGGCCATAGCCCCAGCCCGGACCACTCCAATTGGCATAACCGCTACCATCCATTTGCACTACCGCCGCAATCATCAAAAAGATCGGCCCGGGCCGCCGCATTTGGCGGTGTCAGAATCACGCTATTTCCCCGATGACAACGCGGTTTTGCTCCACCACACTCCAGAATCAGAGGACGTGCCTGGCGAGCGGGCGAGGCGGATCGATCCGGTGGAACGAGCGGGGCCTCGTTGGTGCCTTGACCCGCTCGGGACGCGCACCAGCGATGACTCCCTGCCGGCGCCAGACGGCGGGCAGCAGGACGCAAAGGAGGGGGGACGGGGATCACATCAGCGGCGATGAAACCTGACAGCAGGTGTCCCGACGTCATTGCCTGACGCACGATCGTTCTCAATAAAAGGGAAGACCCGCAATGGACGAAAAGCAATTCGCGGAGATCACGAAAGCGATAGCTCAGGAGACATCCCGGCGGGGCGCCCTCGCGCGCCTCGTCGGTGGACTCGTGGCAGGACTTGGCGGCGCTGTGCTGGCGACCGGCGACCTTGACGCCAAGGGCAAGGGCAAGAAGGGCCGTGGAGGCAAGAACGGCGGCAAGGCCAAGCAGGGTGGCAAGGCACGCCACAATTTCGACAGCGGCGGCGGTACGGCTGGTCAAACCGCGCGCTCGCTGATCGGCGCCAATCTCTGTCCTGATGGCACCAGCCCCAAGCAGTGCCCGGCGGCATCCGGCAACGAATTCAGCTGCAAGATCGCGTTGAGCGGGAACGGATGCGACGTCAACGGCCAGAACCCGCCGCAGGGATCGATCCAGGTTTGCTGCGAGGACGACACGGGGAACAACAGTTGTCGCGAAGATGTGGCGAACGCGGGTTTCGCGGTCCCCGACGCCAAGTTCTGCTACTGCAATAACGCGAATGGTTGCGACGTCGGCAATAAGCATTTTGATCGGTACGAAGTGGTCGGGGTAGAGGGCGAAGGGGGTACTTGCGTCCCCGCGTCGTGCACATGCACCCGATTGACCTGCAAGGACCTCGGCGCCAACGCCTGCGGCACCGATATCCCCGACGGGTGCGGCGGCAAGATCAGTTGCGGCTGCAACGACGGCGACACGTGCACGGAAGACTCCTGCAGCACCAACGAAACGGGGCAGGTCGGCGAATGCAGCTACCAGGCGAAGGACTGCTCCAAGACTGATGGCGTCGATCAATGCAACGAGGGGTATTGCGATCCGGACGACGGCGCCTGCAAGACGCGCCCTGTCGAGGACGGCACGGATTGCGACGACGGGCTGTTCTGCACCGTCAAAGACTCCTGCCAGGGCGGCGTCTGCGTCGGCAAGGACCGCGACTGCAGCAATCTCGACGATCAGTGCAACACCGGCGTCTGTGACGAGGAAGCCAATGCCTGCGTTCCCGTCTACAAGCCCGGCACCTGCGACGACGGATTGTTCTGCACCGATGGCGATGTCTGCGTCGAGCAAAGCGACGGTAGCGGCGCGTGCCAATCCGGGCCAGCCAGGGACTGCAGCCACAAGACCGACCAGTGCAACATCGGCGTCTGTAATGAACAAGCGGACCGGTGTGAAAAGCAGCCAACCCCGGGTGTCTCCTGCGACGACGGCCTGTACTGCACCGTGAACGACACCTGTAACGCGCAGGGCGAGTGCGTTGGCACGGCGCGCGACTGCAGCGGCCAGAATGATCAGTGCAACACCGGTGTCTGTAACGAAGTGACTGACGCCTGCGCAAAGCAGCCGAAGCAGGACGGCACCACGTGCAGCGACGGCAAGGCCTGCACGGTCAACGACAGTTGCCAAGCTGGGACATGCGTGAGCGGCTCCCCGAAAGTCTGCCCGCCGGTCGAATGCAAACCGATCTGCATCTGCAAGGAGCCGACCGGCGACTGCGAGTGCAGGGCCAACACCTGCACCCGCACCCAGGGCTACTGGAAGACCCATCCGGAACTGTGGGATCAGTCGCCGGCTGAACTGGTGGCCGTCACTGGATTCCCGTCCTTCATCACGACGACCCCCTTCTTCAAGAGCGGCAAGACGTATCTCAACGCGATGCTCGCCTCGTCGAGCGACGGAGGGGGCTACTACGCCCTGGCGCAGCAGTACAGCGCGGCGCTGATCAACATCGCGCGCGGCGCTTGCGTACCGGTAGCGATTCTCAGCGCGGATCGCACGACGGGCTCTCTGGTGGAAGCCTACAAGTTGTTCAATGGCACGACATCGGGGTCGTTCGGCACGACCGCCCAGAAGAATGCCGCGAAGGTGTTGATCCCGATCCTCACCGCCTATAACGAGGGGGTGACCGGGCCGGGCCACTGCGGCTAGTTCGCCCAAGCTTTCTGCCGACCCTGGCAGGAACAACCATCCAGCCCGGCGTCACCACTGCCGGCGGGCACGGGGAAGACGGGGAGGGAGCGTTTGCCCCCTCCCCGTCTTCTGTGACATCGATCATCCTTGGGAGGCATCACATGCAGGTCGTGTGTCGCCGCGGGCAGGAGTCCGTGTTCTCCTAGCAAGGGGTCCGGATGCAAACACCCTCTGCGAATGTCTGCATGCGTCTTTCCACCGCATCGGGCGGTTCAGCGGGTGTCGTGCGGGAGGACATCACGATTGCCCCGCTTCGCCATTCGGCTATTGTCCGTGACGACACTTGGGACAACCTGCTCCGGCCCGAATGAACTCGACCGGTAGCGCGTGCTCGGCTACCGCATCCCACTCCCATCTACGATGTGTTCAGGACCGGTGTCGCTCCCGTGCTCGATCCGGTCACCATTCGAGGAGTGTGAGGCATGTTTCGGCGCGTTGGAGGATTGCGCGTGGCCCTGGCCGCGCTGCTCATCGGAGTTTCCGGCGCAACTATGGGGATGACCATGGCCCAGGCAGAAGAAGACGTCGAACAACCCCATTACGATGTCGTCGACACTGTCGGTGCGATCGAAATCCGGCAGTACGGCCCCCGGCTGGCGGCGGAGGCCGACATGGGCCCCGGCACTGGCGTCGATTCCGGTCAGTACTCGGCGTTCATGACCCTCGCCGCGTTCATCTTCGCCGAGAATCGGGCCGGCCCGGAAGTCGCCATGACCGCGCCGGTCGCCGTCGAGGAGGCCAACGCACCGATCGCGATGACCGCCCCGGTGGCGATGGAACCGGGCGAGAGCGGACGGGTGATGCGCTTCTTCATGCCGGCCGAGTACACGATGGAAACGCTGCCGAAACCGGGCGACGACCGGGTGCGGATTGTCACCGTCCCCGAGCAGACCCTGGCGGTTCTCCGCTTCTCCGGCATCGCCGATGATGCCGTGGTCGAGCGGCGCACGGCAGAACTGCTTGCCGGGCTGGAGGGCAGCACGTGGGAACCGGTCGGCAAGCCAGGGTACTTTGGCTATGACCCGCCGATGACCCCGCCGGATGAGCGTCGCCAGGAGGTCTTTGTCGAAGTCGCCCCGATCGACACCACGAAGTAGGGGGGACAGCGACAGCGGTACTCCCGTGCGGCCGCACGGGAGTACCGCTGTTACACCACGCGGACGGGAACCGTCACCACCATTCCGCCACCCTGGGTCAGGACCGGGTGACTCGAGGTGCTCACCAGATCCCCCACGCTGATCCGGCCATCGCCATCGCGATCGACATGCACCCGCACCGAGTAGCGCCTGCTCGGGTCGTAGTTTCCAACGGTAATCGCAAACGTCACGATCTCTCCCGGTGGGGGCGGCACGCTCACATCGGTGAGGGTGACACTCGCGAGGACCGTCGACGGCGCGTCGGCGAGCGAGACATCCTCGATCCGGGCGTAGATCGTCGCCGGCGGACTGGCGGGGAGATCGGCGGGGAACTCGATCGTTCCAATGACCGCGGCCGGTCCTGACATCAACCTCTCTCCTGGCAGCACCCCCGCCGATGCTGGCGCCGCGCTCGCCGAGTCGCGGCGGGCGCTCATGACGAACAACGTCGTCCCGATGAAGAGCGTGCGCCGCGTGTAGCACGATCTGTCGATACGGCCCATCATCTTCCGCTCCGCTTCCGTTCCGACTCGGGGTGATCCGCCTCCAGCGTCACGCGGCGCTCACGGTCGCCATCCGCTCCCGCCGCACCTGGTAGTACGGGCGGAAGCGGTCATAGAGCGTCACCAGCAACGTCAGCAGCAAGACGAAAAAGAGCGTCGCCGGAATATCGATTCGGTCTCCGGTGAACGGCATCAGCAGGTAGAACCCGGCGACGATCACCGCGTTGACCACGGCCATCACCAGAAACTCCCGCCCCGAGGAGGCCCAGGAGACGCCGACCCGCACCAGGAACTCGGTCACCACGGTATTGGCGACGATGATCGCCGCCACACCGATGGCGACGCTGATCGGCGAGGCCTGCGTGTTCGGCAGGATGCGGGAGAAGATGATCGTCATCAGCGCCACCAGGGCGATCTTTTCGACCAGTTCCGCGTCCCACAACCGTTGTGCGCTCGCTCGCCGCGCCGCGAGCACCTCCTCGGCCGAGACATCCGAACCGTGGGCATCGACATCGAACGAGAAGCTCCAGTCGGCCGGCGGCAGGTGATTCACGACGTAGGAGCGGGCCGCGCCGAGCAGCAGCAACACGACGATCACGAACCCGAGGATGGGCATCAGATTCTCGCTCACGATCGTCCCCCAGCTCGTATCGAGCGCTACCCCGAAGACCTGCTCCTTGAGGGTATCGGTGACATCCATCTGGGCGATATGAATCCAGTACTCCTGCGGAATCTTGATGAAGACCCAGATGGCGAACGTTGAGATGAGAACGCCGGTGACCCCGAGCCGCTTCGGATTCCAGCGCAACCGGACCGCCTCATAGAAAAGGAAGAAGTACTCAAAGGTGTTCGGGAAGAAGAGGAGCAGCGCCCGTAGGTGCAGCAACTCGAAGAGGAGGACGCCGACCAACCGGTAATAGAACAGGAAGCGGCTCATCGTCACCGCGGCGAGTACGGACCAGTTGCGCAGCGTCGCCAGATATTCCACCGACAGGTAGTAGATATCGAGCGCCTTGTCGTAACTCTGGTAACCGGCGAGCGGCAGTTTGGTGAAGGTCTGAAAAATGGTCTGATCGACCCCATCGATGACTAAAGCGGCGATGCCAGCGGGGATCGGGTAGCGCGGGATCGCCAGCGGCACCAGCAGCCGCGCCGCGATGACCACGATGAGCACGATGAGATCGCTGGTATCAGGCACTCAAGACTCCTGAGCAGAGCGACAAAGCCGCGAAGATACCCCACCGAATCGAGAATGCCGGTAGTTTGGCGAGATCTGACGATTGTCGAATCTCGCGATTCCTCGTGAATTTCGAGCCAGCAGCCCCGCACATGGCGCACGCGCCGAGCTCGCCGATTAGGATTGGGCGTGTTTCGCCGATCCTTCAAAGAACCTAACATCCGATCACCGCGACCACGTGCGCCAAGACCGACCGCACTTGGTAGCCAATCATACACTTTCGATCATTGAAAGATGATTGTGTAGTAAGTGCATGCCGAAATCATCTTGACAGTATTCTGAAGGAGACAGTAGCACGTGCTAAGGCAGCGACCCAAGGGTGTGGTCCGCCTGCGCGCGAAGTTCGATGCATGGGAGCGGGGATGTCAGGCGGGGGCGAGCGGAGAGCAGGGACGAGGTACGGCATCGAGGGCAGCGCCCCATCGGATGACGGCGCGTTCACGGCCATACCCCAATCGTCGCTTGAACCTGAGACTGACTCCGCGTCGCCTTCGCCTGAAGCCCGGCAGCCGATCCTGGTGCGCGAGACCGGCCGCCGCGCGGCGTGCGCGCGGTGGGTGGCGTCGCCGCCGCCCTCCTCGCCGCCCCCGCCCTCCTCCAGGCGAGGAGGCGGCGGGACCAACGAGCAGGCAAGAACGACAACGACCAGACCAACGGCGCCAAGAACGCCAACGAGGTCGCAGCGGACAAGAAAAAGAAAAAGAAGAAGGCGGGGGCCGACCGGTCCCACTGGTCCCACCGGACCTGGCAGTTCCCGGCGCCAGCGTTACCGGCCCCACCGGTCCCACCGGAGACCGCGGGGCCACTTGGCCTTGATGGCGCAACCGGTTCGGAAGGGGGCGCGGCGCGGCGGAGATCCTGGTCCCACCGGACCGACTGGCGATCGCGGACCACGCGGGAACGATGGCGACCCTGGACTAACCGGTCCAGCCGGGCCGACCGGAGACCGCGCCCGGTCCCGCGGCAACGACGGCGCCACTGGGGGAATCCGGTCCGGCCGGACCGACCGGAGAGACGAGGGCGCGCGGCCAGCGTGGCGACGACGGCGTCACGGGCCCCAGTGGCGCGCCGGGTCCAGCGGGTCGAAACAGCCCCGGGAATGGCGCGACCGGACCCACCGGGCCGGTCAGGATGGCGGGATGGTCTCGATGGCGCGGCCGGCGTCGATGGCGCGGCCGGCGCGGCCGGCGCGACCGGACCCACCGGGCCAACCGGCGCCAAGGCGATACCGGCCCCGCCGCGCCGACCGGTGCCCAGGGGCCGACTGGCCCGCAGGGACAATGGGTGACGCCGGACTGACCGGCGCCACGGGCGATCAGGGGCCAATGGGATTCCAGGGGCCAACGGAGGCCAGGGACCAGCGAACAAGGCGCAACCGGCTTCAGCCTTGGGACGACCGGCGCCCAAGGACCGGTCGGAGTCCAGGGCCCATCCGGCGATCGGGGCCCGACCGGGTATCTGGGCACGACGGGCAATCAGGGCCCGACCGGATTCCGCGGAGCAACAGGGTATCAAGGGCCGCAGGGACCAACCGGGTTCGGCGGCGACCAGGGTCCCACCGGGGTTCCGGGGAGCGACCGGCTTCGATGGCAATCAGGGACCGACCGGGTTCCAGGGACCGACGGGAATCGGTGGCGCATCCGGACCGACTGGTCCCGCTGGTAGCGACGGCACGACCGGCCCCACCGGTCCCGGTGGGCGGACTTGGTCAGAACGGCGCGGACGGCAAGCACCGGCGCCACCGGTTTCAGCGGGTCGATAGGCGATCAGGGTCCCACCGGTGAAACGGGAGCGACCGGTCCCGCCGGGACCGATGGGGCAACAGGGCGACCGGCCCCACCGGACCAACAGGCGCGGACGATCCGGTCACCGGTCCGACGGGCGATGCCGGTGCGGCGGGAACCACCGGTCCCACCGGACCGGCCGGGACGGCCGCGGCCACCGGCGCGACCGGACCGGCGGGACCAACGGGGACCACGGGACCGACCGGTCCCAGCGGCGCCGACAGTCCAGGTGACCGGCCACCGGCGCCAATGGGGCGACCGGACCAAGCGGACCGGCCGGGGCGACCGGAGCGACGGGTCCAACCGGAGAGCAGGGCCTCCCGGGCATGCCGAAGTCACCGGCGACACGGGAGCCGACGGGGCCACGGGACCAACGGGCGCGACCGGTTCTCCAGGGTGAGACCGGCGGCTGGGACCAACCGAGGCCGACCGGCGCTACTGGAGCCACGGGCGCCTCCGGCGACACGGGGGTAACGGGCGACACCCCGTTACCGGCAGCGATGGCGCCACCGGTCCGACCGGCGCCACCGGGGCGGAAGTCAGATTCCCGGCCCCACCGGTCCCACCGGCGACCAGGGGAGCCAAGGATCGACCGGACCGGCGGGACCCACAGGCCCACCGGCCGCCAGGGCGGCCGGCGAGACGGAGAAGCCGAACGGGTGATCCGGGTCGGACCGGCGACCCCGGCAACAGGTGCGGACGGGGACAACCCGGACCGACCGGTCACGGGAGCAGAGGAAGTCAGGTCACCGGACCGAGCAGGCCCACCGGCGATCTCGGGCTGACCGGACCGACCAGGCCCTCTGGTCCCACAGTTGCCGACAGCCAGGTGACGAAGGTCCACCGGACCGACCGGCAGCGAGGGTGCGACAGGTCCCACCGGTCCTACCGGCGCGGACAGTCGGGTCACCGGTCCCGTGGGGACGACCGGACCGACCGGCACCACCACCACCGTCTTCAGTGACGATCTCTTCCGCGTCACCGATGACGCCGATCCCACCAAGCAACTCGCCTTCCAGGTTGACACCGTGGCGGCGGGACAGACGCGCACCCTCGCCGTCCCCGATGCCGACACCACCATCGTCGGCACCGAGGTCCAGCAGACTCTCACCCGCAAGACGCTGCAGGCGTCTTCAGACTCCGACAACGCGGTTACCATCAAACAGGCGTCCGCATCGCAGACCGCGCCCTTGGTTGTCTTCCGTGACACCAGCGGCACGGAACTGCTGCGCCTCGATAGCAACGGTGCGTCCAACGTCTGGCTCGGTCGCCTCGCCGGTTCAAGTCGCTCCGGAGATTTCAACGTCGCCATCGGTCGCCAGGCCAAGGAGAACAACACCGGGTCGGAGAACATCGCCATCGGCCGCGAGGCGCTGCAGGACGGCTCCGGATCCTTCAACATCGCCCTCGGTCTCCAGGCGATGGAGAACAACACCGGGTCGGAAAACATCGGCATCGGCATCGGCGCGTTGCAGAACAACGGCGCGACGGAAAACGTGGCGGTCGGGAATGTCGCCCTGCAGAACAACTCCAGCGGGACGGACAACATCGGCATCGGCACCTCGGCGCTGCGCGACAACACCACCGGCGACTCGAATACCGCTGTTGGTTTTGACGCGCTCGACGCCAACACTACCGGCAACTCCAATACCGCGGTCGGCCGTAACGCGTTGGGCGCGAACCTGACCGGGAACTCCAGCACCGCCGTCGGCGCCGGAGCACTGCTGAACAACACCGAATCGGGCAACACCGCGGTCGGCGCTAACGCCCTTGCCGCAAACACCACCGGTTCGCAGAACAGCGCCTTCGGTCTCGATGCCTTGAAGAACAACACCACGGGCGGCAGCAATACCGCTGTCGGCGCCGCGGCAATGGAGAACAGCACCGGCTCCGCCAACACCGCGGTGGGTGATCGGTCGCTGCAACAAAGCACCGGATCGAGCAATAGCGCGCTCGGCGCTCAGGCGCTGCGCGACAACACGACGGGGCAGGACAACACCGCGGTCGGTTTCACGGCGCTGGTGAACAACGAGACCGGCGGGGAAAACACCGCGGTCGGCCGCGGGGCGCTGGAACAGAATGTTTCCGGCGATGCGAACACCGCGCTTGGCAGCAATGCGCTCAATGCCAACACCGCGTCCAACAACACTGGCGTTGGTCACGACGCCCTGAAACAGAACATCAGTGGCGTGAACAACACCGCAGTCGGTGCGGACGCCTTGAGCAACAACACCGCTTCGTTCAACTCTGCAGTCGGTTTCAGGGCGTTGTTGTTCAACTCCACAGGCGACAACAACACCGCGATGGGCGAAGTCGCGCTTACCTCCAATACGTCCGGCAGCATCAACTCCGCCTTTGGCGCCAGCGCGTTGGCGGCCAACACCACCGGCAATTTCAACACGGCGGTCGGCGCCGGGGCGCTCGATGAAAACACGACCGGTGATTCCAACACCGCCGTGGGGCGTGATGCGCTTGGATCCAACCAGTCCGGCTCAAACAACACCGCCCTCGGCGTTGGGGCGTTGGAGAACAATACCGCCTCGAACAACACTGCGGTTGGTTCGGCGGCGCTGCAGGCCAATACCTCCGGAACGAGCAACACCGCCCTCGGCACCAACGCCTTGACGGCGACTATCTCCTCCAACAACACTGCAATTGGTTCGAACGCCCTGGCGGCCAACACCGATGGAGCGTTCAATACGGCCGTCGGCCGCAATGCCCTCGCTTCCAGCAGCAGCAGCACCGCCAACACTGCCGTTGGCGCCAACGCACTTAGCGCCAATGCCGGCTCGCAAAACACCGCCGTCGGCACTAGTGCGCTAGGAGCCAATACGACATCGGACAATACCGCGGTCGGCTACGTCGCTCTCGCCGGGAACACCTCCGGCAGTGCCAACACCGCAGTTGGCTCGCAGGCGCTGGGGTCCAATACCACCGGCGCCAACAACACCGCGGTTGGCCGCAGTGCACTGGGCATCAGTACGGGCTCCAACAACACCGCCCTCGGCGCGTTCGCGCTCGATGCCAACACCACCGGCGGTTCCAATACGGCCGTCGGCAAGGACGCCCTGGGCACCAATGCCAGTGGCAACAACAACACCGCCCTCGGCGCGTCCGCGCTGACGGCGAACACCGCCTCCAACAACACCGCGGTCGGCAGCAGCGCCCTGGCCGCCAATACGAATGGAACGGTGAATACCGCCGTTGGGACTAGCGCCCTCACCGCCAACACGTCCGGCGCGAACAACACGGCGCTTGGCGGCAATGCCCTGGCAGCGAATACCGACGGCAGCCGAAACACCGCCCTCGGGCGGAACGCGTTGTCGGCAACGGTCAATGTCAGCGACAACACCGCAATCGGCAACAGCGCGCTGGCCGCGAACATCTCCGGAACAAACAACACCGCGGTTGGCAGTAGTGCATTGGCCCTCAGCACCGGCGGCAACAACACCGCGGTCGGCGCCTTCGTGCTCGACGCCAACACCAGCGGCAGTTTCAACGCGGCGCTCGGCGCCAATGCCCTGGGCGCCAACACCAGCGGCAGTTTCAACACTGCGCTCGGGCCCGGTGCGCTGGGAGCGAACACCACCGCCACCAGCAATACCGCGGTCGGGACCAATGCCCTCAGCACCAACACCACCGGCGCGTTCAATACCGCGGTCGGCACCAGTGCCTTGCAAGCAAGCACCACGGCCGACTTCAACACCGCGGTCGGCAACAGCGCCCTGGCAGCCAACACCACCGGAACCAACAACAGCGCGCTTGGCAGCGGCGCGCTGGCGACAACACCACCGCGTCCGGCAATACCGCCATCGGCGCAGCGCCCTGACCGCGAATGTCACCGGGGCCAGCAATACCGCGCTCGGCACCAATGCGTTGGCGACCAACACCACCGCGTCCGGCAATACCGCCGTCGGCCGCAACGCCCTGACGGTCAACACCACCGGGGCCAGCAACACCGCGCTCGGCACCAACGCGTTGGCGGCCAACACCGCGTCGGACAATACCGCCGTCGGCGCGTTCGTGCTCGATGTCAACACCACCGGCGGCAGCAATACCGCCGTTGGCGCTTCGGCGATGGGCGCCAACCTCACCGGCTCGTTCAACACCGCGATCGGTCAGAACGCACTGGGTACCGCCACCGCCGCCAACTCGAGCACCGCCATTGGCTACAATGCGTTGGCGCTCAGCACCGGCGGGAGCAACACCGCCGTCGGCTCAGACTCGCTCGACGCCAACACCACCGGCATTGCCAACACCGCCGTCGGCACCAGCGCGCTGGGCGCTAACACCTCGGCCAGCGACAACACGGCGCTCGGCTTCAACACGCTGCTGGCCAGTACCACCGGCGCCTTTAACACCGCGGTCGGCAGCGGTGCGCTGGCCGCCAACACTACCGCCTCCGACAACACCGCGGTCGGAGCCGGGGCGCTGACCGCCAATACCACCGGCACGCGCAACGCAGTCCTCGGCCGGGAGGCCCTGGACGCGAACACCACTGGCAGCTCGAACACCGCCCTTGGCTACGGATCGTTAGGCGCCAACCTGATTGGCGACTCCAACACCGCGGTCGGCGCCCTCGCGCTGCAAAACAACACGGCCTCCAACAACACCGCCGTCGGTGTCCAGGCGTTGGCAGTGAACACGTCCGGGACGAACAACACCAGTGTCGGCCGCAGCGCGCTGTTGGCGAACACCACGGGCGGGGACAATACGGCGACGGGCTACACGGCCCTGGCGTCCAACACCACCGGGACGTTGAACAGCGCGTTCGGCTCCAATGCGATGCAAATCAACGTGACCGGCGGCGGCAATACCGCCGTCGGCGCCAACGCGCTGCTCAATAACACGGCCTCCAACAACACCGCCGTCGGAGCCGACGCGCTCGATGCCAACACCACCGGCACGAACAACACGGCGGTCGGCCGCAACGCCCTGGGGAATGTCTCCACCGTCTCCAACAACACCGCCGTCGGCGCGAGTGCGCTCGCCGCAAACACCGCCTCCAGCACCACCGCCGTCGGCGCGAGTGCGCTCGCGGCGAACACCACCGGCACCAATAACACCGCCCTCGGCACCTCGGCGTTGGCCGCCAATACGACCGGTGGCTCCAATACCGCCGTTGGGGCGAGCGCGCTATTGGTCAACACTGGCTCCAGCAATACCGCCGTCGGCGCGCTGGTGCTCGATGCCAACACGAGCGGCGGCTTCAATACCGCTATCGGCAATGCCGCGCTTGGCGCGAACATCACCGGCTCGAACAACACCGCGGTTGGCAATAACGCCCTGCTGACGAACACCGCAGCCGACGACAACACCGCGGTCGGCAGCGGTGCTCTTGACGCCAACACGACCGGGGCGAACAACACCGCACTCGGCAGCAACGCGCTGGGCGCGAACACCACCGCCAACGCCAACACCGCAGTCGGCAGCACTGCATTGGCCACCAACAGCATCGGCACGAACAATACCGCGATCGGCAACGCCGCCCTGACGGCGAATACCACCGCCTCCAGCAACACGGCGGTGGGGGCCAGCGCCCTGGATGCCAACACGACCGGCGGCAGCAACACCGCGCTTGGCAGCGGCGCGCTCGGGGCGAATACCGCCGCCTCAAACAACACCGCGGTCGGGGCCAGCGCCCTATTGGCGAACACCGGAGCCAACAACACCGCCGTCGGCTACCAAGCGCTGGATGTCAACACCACCGGGACCAACAACACCGCGATCGGTGTGGACGCGCTGGGCGGCAGCACCACCGGTAGCACCAACACTGCCCTCGGCTATCAGGCGCTGCTGGCGACCAACTTCTCCAATACGACTGGCGTCGGCGCCAGTAGCGTGGTCACCGCCAGCAATCAGGTCCAGCTCGGCGACTCCACCACCACCACCTTCGCCTTCGGCGCGGTGCAGAACCGCTCCGACCTGCGCGACAAGGCCGATGTCCGCGACACCCAACTCGGGCTCGATTTCATCCAGGCATTGCGCCCGGTCGATTTCCGCTGGGACCTGCGCGAGGACTACCAGCCCGAACCACCCACCGAGCCCGGCTCAGCGGCAAGCGCGGCGGAGCGGGAGAAATACCAATCCAAATTGGCGGCCTGGGCCGAGCAGAGCCGCCTCACCAACCTCCGCCATGACGGCAGCAAGAAGCGCAGCCGCTTCCATCACGGCCTGATCGCGCAAGAGGTGGCGGCAGTCATTGCCGAGACCGGGACTGACTTCGGCGGGTTCCAGAATCACGCCGTCAAGGGCGGCGATGATGTCCTCTCCCTCGGCTACGAGGAGTTCATCGCGCCCCTCATCAAGGCCGTGCAGGAACTGGCCGAGGAGAACGCGCGGATCCGGGCCCGGCTCGCCGTGCTGGAGGAGAAGCAGTCGGGTTAGCACGTTGCGACACGAGTGCCTCTACCCGCACGCCCACTCCCATCGCGATGGGAGTGGGCGTGCGGTGTTATTCTTTGGGGATGCTGCGAAAGTCCTTTTCGAGATTCCGCGTCAATCCCCGTAGGGGATCAGTTCGGTTTCGACTTCGCCCAAAACCCCCATCTCGACCCGGCGCTCGATAAAGTCGATCACCGCTTGCAGCATCTCCTGGGCGTGCCCGGCGTTGTTGGAGACGACAACGATCGCCAGCGTTCCGGCGCGCGGGTCGTCCAGATCGGCGACCTCGGCGATCGCGGCGTTGAACTTGTTGCGAACCTGCTGGGTGATGGAGCGGATCGTCTGCCGCTTGTCCTTGAGGCTGAAGGTCTCCTCCAGATAGAGGGTCACCCGCGCCACGCCCACCGTCATCGCCATGGGGTCAGACCTCCCCCTGCTCCCGCGTGACGATATACCGGGTTCTCCCATCCGCGCCCGCCTCGGCGCTCCAACGCACCCCACGCGGCGTGGCGATGGCCGCCGTCGCCTGATGAAAGACCGCCGCTGCCGCGGGTGAAACGCCGAGCATGTCGCACAGGTGGAGATCGGGGAAGCCGGTGGTGACCGCTGTCGCCCGCTCGACGCCGAGTTCGACCTCGACCACGACCGCCCCGAGGGCGCGCAGGTTGGTCAGCATCGCGTCGAGGAACTCCCCCGCGTCCCACGGCCGCGGCTCGCCCCAACCGGCGCCGAACGTCTCCCCGATCGCCGCCGCCCATCGTTCCGGGGCGATCCCCGCGTGGCGCAGGAACAGCAACGTCGCCAGGATCAGCGCCTGCGCGTTGCCCCGTGCCTGCTCCAGCAATTCGGCATCCGAGTATTCCGCGTGACCGTGCTCGATGGCAAAATCGGTCATCGGTAAGTCGAGAACTTGAAGAGTCGAGGAGTCGAGGAGTCAACGACCGTTCTCATTTTTTCCATTCCCCCTCACCCCCTGAGGCGAAGCCGGCACCCCCTGAGCGCAGCGGCACCCCCTAAATCACATTGTGTTCCTGCGCGAAGTCCCCCTCGGCGAAGCGGGAGGGGCGGAAGGGGGTGATATCGATGCCGGAGGGAGCGCCGTCGAGGATCATCTCGGCCATGCAGCGCCCGATGGCCGGCCCCTGCATGAAGCCGTGGCCGCTGAACCCGGCGGCGACCGCCAGTCCCCGCGGGCCGCCGGTCCAGCCCAGGAGCGGATTGTCGTCCGGGGTCACCTCGTAGAACCCCGCCCAGCCGCGGAGGATGTTCGCCTCGGCAAACGCCGGCGCGCGCGCCACCAGCGCCTCGATGGTCGTCAGCATCCAGTCGTCATCGACCGTCTTGTTGAAACTGCTCGGTTCGTCCCGGTTCGCCATGCCGAAGAGGAAGCCGTGACTCTCCGGATGGAAATAGAGTCCGTTGGCGAACTCGATCGTCATCGGCAAACTCTGCGGCAGATCGGCGAACGGCTCGGTGATGAAACTCATGCGCCGGTAGGGATCGACCGGCAACTCGACCCCGGCCATCGCCCCGACGCCGCGTGTCTGCGGTCCCGCCGTGATGATCACCAACGGCGCGCCGATGCTGCCGCGCTCGGTCTGGACGCCCTGCACGCGGTCACCCGCGACGGTGATGCCAGTGACCGGGGTCTCTTCCTCGATCGTCACCCCAAGCGCGCGTGCTGCCTGGGCGAACCCGATCGTGGCGCCGTAGGTATCGCACCACCCGTCTTCGGGGCAGAACGTGCCACCGAAGATGTCATCGAGTGCCACATGGGGGTTGATCTGGGCGATCTCGTCCGGGGTGACCCAGCGGGAGGGCACACCCAACTGCTGCTGCAACGCCAGGTTGCGGCGAAAGACCGGTTCCTCGGCGGGATCGCTGAGGAGGAAGAGATACCCCTGCTGGCGCAAGCCGATATCGCGGCCGAAACGCTCCGGGAACGACTCCCAGACGCGGACACTCTCCCTGGCAAGGAGGATGTTCGTCTCGGTCGAGAACTGCTGGCGCACGCCCCCAGCGGCATCGGCCGTTGCTCCGCGTCCGATCTGGTCGCGCTCCAGCACCACCACATCGCGCAGTCCGCGCTCCGCCAGCGCCTGGGCGATGGCGCAGCCCATGATCCCCGCGCCAATGATCACCGCCTCGGCCGTCTGTTTCACTCGCGTTGCTCCTGAACAGTCGGCGCCCTGCTTCGCGCCGCGATTCCCGTTGGCTCTTCAGGGGGATTATCGCGTGAGTGCGCCCGGCAAAACAGAATCACCAGCCGAGTTGACACCGTGAGCGACGCTACCTAGAATTCTACACAGAATTGGAGTGAGTAGATGGCCACAATTGAAACTGACGATCTCATCTCGATCTCGGAAGCGAATCGACTGGGCGTCTCCGGATTGATCCGGGAAGCGGAAGAAGGGCGCGAGCGCGTCGTCTTGCGGAACAACAAACCCGTCGCCATCGTGATGAGCGTGGAGCGGTTCGAGCAGCTGCAGCAACTCCAGGACGACCTGATCCATATCACCATGATGGCGAGCCGGATGTTGACCACGACCGGGAAGCGGTACACGCTCGATGACGTGCTCGACCACTTCGGGCTCACGCGCGAAGAACTCGCCGACTTGCCCGACTAATTGCTGCACATGCCAATCCGCGTCGAGCTCACGGAAGATGCGCTAGACGATCTTGCCAGATACATCAGGTCCGGCAATATTCGGCTCTTCATCAAGAAGTTGCTCCGGCTGGAGGAGGCTGGCAAGGATGCCGGACTCCCGTTGGGACGAGGACTGGTTGGCTGGCGCAAGATCGTCGTTGGCGACCGCAACTGGCACATTCTCTTCACCATCGACGCGGACGAAACCGTGGCGACCATCTGGGTGATCGGCGACCGCGATGACGACGAGTGTTACAAGGAGGCACAACGACGGCTCAGGGTACTCGGAAACGAGCGTCCCGATGCCTCGAGCCTGGCCGCCGCGATGTTCGAGATCAGCGAGCAAAGCAGGCCGGAGCGCCGGAAACGACGCTCCTGATCGCTATCGGCAATGCCGTCTCGCCTTCGCCACGCTCCGCCGACCCGGTCACATTTCCCATGGCGACAACCGCCGCCCCCAGCGCACTCCCGCTGAGGCCACGCAGCAGGACCGACGTGTGCCGCGACCATCGCGGACCGTTCGGTCAGCGACATCATTCAAGGCGGACTCCCAGTCTGGTCCTTCGCTTTAGGGACCTACGCGGCACTCAGTTGCCTGATCGCCTCGTTGAGATGCTCCTGCGCGATCGCATAATCGCCAGCCGCCACCCGCAGTTTGTGCGCCAGTTCGAACACGGCGCGACGCGGCACGCCCGGCGGCGGGGTGAAGGTGTAGGTCGCCAACTCGATCAGAAAGCCGTTCGGATCGCGGAAGTAGAGCGAGTCCATGAAGCCGCGGTCGACGCGGCCGGTGTTCGGAAAGCCGAGTTCTTCCAGCCGCGCCGCCGCGCGGTCGAACGTCTCTCGGGAGACCTGGTAGGCGATGTGATGGACATTGCCGACCACCTCCGGCACCGGAGTGGGATCCGTTTCCCGCCGCGCGCGGACGAAGAAGGTGATCAGATTGCCATCGCCGGCATCGAAATAGAGATGGATCTCTTCCGGCACGTCCAGATTGGGCTGCTCGAAAACCAGCGGCATGCCGAGCACCCCTTCATAGAAATCGATCGTGTCCTGCCGGTTGGAACCGATCAGGGTGATATGGTGAACACCAGTCGTGGGAACGCTCATTGCAACCTCCAGAGATAGGGCACGCCGCAGGGGCGCACGATCGAATGATCGATGTCACGCGAAGAATACGGGAAGCCACCGCCGCCCTGACCGCGTTCCCTTACCGCCATTGACGGCGCGGCACGCGAGCCGTAGTGTTGCGGTCACCCGCGGCCCCGTGTGGTCGACGTTCAATACAGAGAGGGAACGCGCAGCCATGGATGCCACCCGGTTCGATCGCTTCACCCGCACCGTCGCCGCCACCCGCTCGCGGCGCTCCACGCTCAGGGCGATAGTCGCGCTTGGCGCCGCCGCGCTGGCCGGGGTCCGCCTGACGGCAACACCGGTCGCCGCGTCCGGCTGCGCCGGGTTCGGCTGCCCGTGCAGCGATTCCTCGACCTGTGTCGAGGGGCTCGTCTGTTGCGGCAACAGTTGCAACACCTCCGGCAACTGCGGACTCAACTGCACTGGCACCGGTGATGCCTGCCCGGCATCCTGCTCCCAGGGCGAACCCTGCGCCGATTGCTGCGGTGGCTTCTGCGCCGCCTACGGTGGCTGCACCACGATCTACTACAGCCAGGCGGGCGGCGCCTGCTCCCTCGCCGACCCGACCGCCTGTGCTCCCGGGCTCACCTGCTGCCCGACCTACGGCGGCGATCCCAGCGACGGCGTCTGCCAGGACTCCTGCGGGAGTTAGCGAGGGGGGATGAAACGTATCCAGACCAGACTTCCGTGGCGATAGTCCACGGAGGTCAGGGTTTCTCAAAAACATTGTCGAAAACTGTTGGTCTATGTCCGGCGGCCCAGTCCACGATGCAGCAGTTCCAAACTGAAACTAAAAGGGGTTTCGGGCCCGAAGCAGTGGTAGCAATCGGGTCGTTCCACCTTGGACTCATCCGACCTCAAGACCCTCGATGAACCTCCCAAGGTCGGTCTCAGCGAGGTCAGCAACTGTCATCTCCCGCGCAATCCTCCAGTTTTCCTGCTTGCTCCAACCAGGTTCGAGTGCACTCAAAGCATCGAACGGCCCAAGCGCGTCATATTTCGAGCCCTTGATTCGCTGAATTGCTGCCTGAGAGAAGTAATTCTCAATTGCTCTTCGTTCCATGACGTGGCAGTCAATGCCCAGCCGGCTGCATATCGCAAGGAATTGTCGCCTCTCCATTGGCAAAGAATCGGTCTCAGCAGACCGCTCGCTGTCAATGAGGGCAGAGACATTTCCGGTAATCCTCATGACCTCGATGAGTTCCGATTCCACACCATCGCGGATGAGACTCGATCCGCCTAGCGGGAGCAATACCACCTCGTGGTCTTTGCCAAAGACTCGTAGTAGTTGTTGGACTGTCTTGACTTCAGTTGGCCCCTCAACGAGCAGGATCCTGCTAAACCCAAGCTGCTGGTATCCCGAGAAGCTAAGCTCGCCGACGAACTCAGCAAGTCTCGGCAAGCTTTCGTATGCTGCGACGATTGATGCATCTCCGACCATCCGCATGCCATAGATTCGGTCAGCACTTGCTCTGGCTAGACCGATACTATGCGTTGCAAACATCACGCCTCTGGACGCATAGGCACCAAGAATTGTTAGAAAATCAAGTTGAAGTGACGGATGAAGATTGATTTCTGGCTCATCGATAAAGATAATATCGGGTTGTACAAGCGCTGCGTTGGCGAGGACGATTATGAACTGAGCGAGCCCAGATCCAAGTTCTGCAAGTCTATAGCTGCGGCCATCAACAAAGACTTGAAGCGTCTTGCCATCTTGCGACGCATTGATCTCTAGGGAATCAAAGCCGAATATCCGCTTGATGCTATCAGTCAGGGTGAAAGTCGCCTCGTTGCTTTGCCAATCCTGTCCCGTCTTCAGGCTTCTCCATTTCTCTACAAAGCCTTGGCCGACCGCGATATCAAAATACGATTCATTCCCTCCAACGTTGATCGCGTTGCGAAACGACCCAACGTAAAGAGAGTTGTATAGGGGTCGAAGCAATTTGCGAAGCTGATCGAAGTTGAGCGGCTTGCGATCCCAGGTTCGGTCATATGGAACGCCGTTCACAGTTAGCGTAATCTGTCCTGGCCCTGATCGAGCCAACACAGTCTTGAGCACCAAATTTACTGCGTCTGACTCCCCTTCGAGAATGCCAGGAGGTCCCTCGAACTCCACGCTAATTGTCAAGTCTCGGTTATTTGAACGAGTGAATACATCAGAATGGCTGTGGACATTGGGGCCGGAGAAAGATGATTCGTCTTGGGCAAGGCGGGCTGCAAGATCGCTATCCCAGGCGCTCGCCATCACGGGGCGGAATTCGTAGAAGAATCTCAAAAGAGATGACTTGCCTGAGTTGTTTACCCCGACCAACGCAACGAATCCATCGCCAAGATCGAACCGACATGGCTTTTCGTCGGTGAAGCAGCGATAGTTCTTCAGTGTGATTCGATAGCGCATGTTATCTACGCGAACTGTCCGGCGGAGAACCGTCTAACGGAATGGGAAACTTAGATTCGCCTACGAAAAAATAGTAGTTTCAATCAACGAGATATGCCAGTATCCATTCTGCGTGGTTTTCATTCGCTACTGACTTTGAATGCCATGCTGAGAGAGCCATTGACGCCTACCCCTCCGCCAGCGTAGCGTACCGGCATCCACCGGAGACGTTTTGCCGCCGTCGCGGCCCCAACGGAGAGGTTCGAGTTGGCGTACCCGATCACTATCCAGGTCCCGAGCAATACCTACGATGCCGTCATCGTCGGCGGTGGGCACAACGGTCTCGTTGCCGCCTGCTATCTCGCCCGCGCCGGCTTCAACGTCTGCATTCTCGAGCGCTACAAGGACGTCGGCGGCGCCGCCTTCTCCGAGGAGATCGAGGGCGCGCCGGGGCACATCGCCTCCACCGGATCGTACGTCCTCTCGCTCGCGCCGCAGAAAGTGCTGCAGGACCTCGATCTGTTCAACAACGGCGTCGAGATGATCAAGCGCAATCCGCGCTCCTTCGCCCCCTTCATGGACGGCGAGGACGGCATCGTCTTCTGGGAAGACATGGACGATCTCGTGAAGGAGATCGCCCGCTTCTCGGAGAAGGATGCGAAGGCCTACCCGATCTACGATGCCATGATCGAACGCGCCTGCGAGGTCATGGACCAGTACATCCTGCGCAACCCGCCCTCCTTCGCCGAGTTCGCCGCGCAGTTCAACCGGCCAGGCGATGACCACGTCTTCAAGTTCATGGTCCTCGGCGCCGCCGCCGATTCTGCCGAGTACTACTTCGAATCGGACATCATGCAGGCGGCCGCCTGCGCCCTCGGCCTGATCGGCACCTTCCGCGG
Source organism: Thermomicrobiales bacterium (assembly GCA_046328335.1). Taxonomy (GTDB): domain Bacteria; phylum Chloroflexota; class Chloroflexia; order Thermomicrobiales; family UBA6265; genus JACCXM01. Next base: position 21,100 of record JAXLWU010000026.1, on the reverse strand, counting down.
TCCCCGCGATGCTGGTACCGGTTACGTCAAGCTCTATCACGCGATGGGGATGAGTACCAGCAAGCGCGGCCAGTGGGCCTACCTGCGCGGCGCGATGGGGAGTTTTACCCAGGCGCTGAAGCGGGTGGCGCAGAGTCTCGGCGTCGATATTCGCACCGGCAAGGAGGTCGATCACATCTGTGTCGAGGGCGGCCGCGCCACCGGCGCGGTAACGACCGACGGCGAAGAATTCCACAGCCGCCTCGTCCTCTCCAACGCCGATCCGAAGCGCACCTATCTCAAACTGGTCGGCGAGCGCTTCCTGCCGGAGGAGTACGTCCGGGACATCAGGAACATCCAGATCACCTCGCCAGTGATGAAGATCAATATCGCCACCGACCGCCTGCCGGAGTACCGCGCCCTGAGCAAGCGCGGCTACGAACTGGGACAGACCGGCGGCGTGCACATCGGCCCCAGCATCGATTACCTGCAGCGCGCCTTCGAGGACGCCCGCCAGGGCCGACCCGCCGATTGGCCCTTCTTCTCCATCCACGCTCAGTCGGCGGTCGATCGCACCCTCGCCCCGGACGGCAAGCAGACGATCTCGATCTTCACCCAGTTCTTCCCCTACGAACTGGCGGAGGGAACCTGGGACGAGCGGCGCGACGAAATCGCGCGGCACGCCCTGGCCCGCTTCTCCCACTACGCCCCGAACATGGCCGACGCCGAGATCACCGCCCAGGTGCTCGCACCGCCCGACATCGAGGCCCGCTTCGGGCTCACCGGCGGCCACATCTTTCAGGGCGAACTGGTGCCGGAGCAGGCGTTCGACATGCGCCCCGTACCCGGCTCGCAGTCGTACCAGGGTCCCATTTCCGGGCTCTATCTCTGCGGCTCCGGCGCCTGGCCGGGCGGCTGCGTGATGGGCGCGCCGGGCCACAATGCCGCGCACGAGGCCATCGATCGCCTGCGCGCCGGCGAATACGCCTGAGAACGGAGTCGAGCAGGCGAGGAGTCGAGAAGGCGAGAAGATGGCCGGGGAAGCGCGCTGCCCTGGCGCAACCGCCTCTGCGGCGCGTGGCGAAGGTGTCGTTCCTCGCGTCCGCTCGGCATCTCGTTAGTCAGCCCTCACGACGAGGTCCCTCCTGACGTCAAGGCGACACCTCTTGGCTGCGATGCCATCAACACGTTCAGCCCACTTTGAGGGGGCTTGCGTCGGGATAGCCGGACGTCTTTAGCGTCCGGCGTCGAGAACGCACCGCTCCAACACCTACTCAATTCACGCTACCCTTCCCCTTCACCACCCGCCAAATCCGGGAGACACCCACTATGGCCACGACGACAACCATCAGCGAGCAGGAGTACATCGATCTCGCCATGAACGATACGGACCACAACTGGGAAATGTGGGATGGCGTGCTGGTGGAGAAGCCGCTGATGAGCATGAAGCACGACGACGTAGCGTCCTATCTCGGATTCCTGCTGCAAGCTCAACTCGATCGCCGCAACTACCGCGTCAACGTCAATGGCGGCAAGACTCGCTACACGCCACGCAACTTCTACATTCCTGACGTTGTGGTGATTCCCACAGAGTTCGTGCTGCCGCATCTGGACGACCCACGTGCGTTCAACGCTTTCAACGAACCTCTGCCCCTTGTGGTCGAGATCTGGTCCCGCACCACTGGCGCGTATGACATGGCCGCCAAGTTGCCGCTCTACCGGCAGCGGGGCGATGCCGAAATCTGGTTCCTCCACCCCTACGACCGCTCGCCGTCGGTCTGGCGGCGTCAGCCGGACGGCAGGTATCGCGAAACGGTCCATCACGGCGGCACGGTGGCTGTCGCCTCCCTGCCAGGCGTCACGATCGACCTCGACGCGTTGCTGGACGGATAGTGAGCGATCCGCAGCTAACAGGTACCAGCCGTCACGTCGCTTCTTCCCCGTACCAGGTCACCCGTGATCTTCTCCATCGCCTGAAATCTGAGCCGGTGGCGCGCCGTATGCATATCCACTCGGGGAGCATGGCCGGCGCCCGTGAGACGCCTCCCTGCTTCACCGCCTGGCGCGCTCGTGCGCCATCAGCATTGGAAGGAGTACACGGTATGGTCGATCAATTTCTGGGCGGCCTGTTCGGGTCCAACGACAACGACGACGAGCAGACGCGCCATCGCCGCGCCCGCGACTTCGCGGATCGCCACCATCGCGGCGCGCACGATCAGATGAGCGACGAAGAGGTTCTGCAGAACTACCGCGCCGCCACGTCTCACCTTGCTCCGGACGAATACCGGCAGATGGCGACCGAATCCCTCAACCAATTGACCCCGGAGCAGCGCCGGGAGTTGCGGCGGGAACTGAAGCATCGCTCGCAGGATCGCTACGATCCTCGCGACGATTCGCCACAGGAATTGGCTAACGCCATGCAGCGCGCGCATCAGGACCAGGGCGGCGGTCTCGCCTCGCTCTTCGGCATGGGCGGCAGCCACTCCAACGCGCAGGCGCAGCCCCAGGACAAACCGTTCGGCGGCATGTTCGACAACCCGCTCGCGAAGGTTGCGCTGGCCGGCATGGCAGCAGTGGCGGCGAAGAAGATCACCGAACCGAGATAGAGATCGGCGCTCGCGCGGCCTTCGCTGTCGCGGCAAACACGTAAACGAGGAGCGGCCGTGGCGATTGCCACGGCCGCTCTGGTTGCAGCGCGTAAACGCGACGACCGCAGCGGGACGACTACACTTTTTCCAGGGCACGCTCGGTACGGTCGAGGACCGTCCCGCGTTTCGCGGCGGAGGCCTTGTTGCCGCCAGTCGATAAGAAATCCTCCGCCCATCCCCGCGGTGGCACTGAGGGTGGGGGGCGAACGTCGCAACGTTCGGCCCCGAATGGAGAATCGATGACCGATCGCAGCACCGTCTTTTTCGCTCGTCCCGCGCTCCCCGCACCGGACCCGACGCAGCCGCTGGGCAGCCGCGCCAATCCCGTCATCCTCGACCCCATGAATCCGGATTTCATGGCCGCCGCGCACGCGCTCTACGCCAATTTACGGCAGGAATGCCCGGTCGCCCGCGCCCGTCTCCGCCCGTTCGAGGGTGAGACCGAACTGACCGAGGCTGACCGCGCGGCAGAAGCACGCTCCCCCTTCTCCGCCGAGGTCTGGTTGACGACGCAGTACGACACCGGAGTCGAAGCGCTCCTCGATGACGATGGCTTTGCGGTCGATCCGCTCAAGGCGCTCACGCCGGAACAGCGCGAGGCGCTGCCGCCGCCACCGGAGGAGTTTCTGCCGCTGTCGCGGTCGCTCCTCACCCTCGATCCGCCGGATCACACCCGGTTGCGCAAATTGGTGCAACCCTGGTTCACCGGCCGCGCGATCGATGCCCTGCGGCCGCGCATTGCCGAACTGGCGAACGACCTCCTCGATCGCGCCGATGCCGCGGCCGCCGCCCGTGGCGAATCGGCGCCGCATCGCCGAATGGAATTGATCGAGTCCTTCGCTTACCCGCTGCCGGTCACGGTGATCAGCGAGATGCTGGGGGTGCCGCGGGATGACCGCGAGCGGATCCGGCAGTGGACCGAGTTGCTCTTCACGCGTCGCGGCCCGACTCTCACCGAGGAGCAACGCGTCAATCTGCATGCGATCAGCGAGTACTTCAAAGACCTTGCCACCCGCAAGCGGGCCGAGCCGGCCGAAGACCTGATTTCCTTCCTCGTGCAGGCGGAGGACGACGGCGATCGACTCGACGACCAGGAACTCCTCTCGATGATCTTCATCATCTACGTCGCCGGTCACATCACCACCGTCAACCTGATCGGCAACGGCATCGTCGCGCTGCTCACTCACCCGGAAGAACTGACCCGCATTCAGCGCGATCCCTCCCTGGCCCGGAATCTGGTCGAAGAGACGCTGCGCTACTGGGGACCAGCCGAGCAGACGTTCCCGCGGATCGCGCTCGACGACATCACCGTCGGCGACGTCGTCATTCCGCGCGGTGATCGAGTGATGGTCTCGCTCGCCGCCGCTGACCGCGATCCGGAGCGTTTCGCCGATCCAGACCGCTTCGATGTGGGCCGGCCGGACGCCAACCGGCACATCGCCTTTGGCAAGGGGATTCACGTCTGCCTCGGCGCGCCGCTGGCGCGTGCGGAAGGGGAGATCGCCTTCGCGACCCTGCTCGCTCGCTATCCCGATCTGCGGTTGGCGGTGCCCGCGGCGGAACTCACCTGGCGGGAGAATTTCCTGCGCGGCTTCCGCGAGATCCCCCTCAACGTCTAGCCCGATAGCACGCCTGACGCCCCGCTCGCATATCGCGCATGATGCAAGCGGGGCGTCACGGTGTCAGGCAAATGACACCTCCCCTGTGCTCCAGGTGACAGCCCCCGCGGTCTCGATCGCCCATGATCGTGATGTGGCCGGAAGGAATCGACCACCCGCCGCCGGAACGGTTTCCGGCAAGCGACTCTTACCAGATATCAGTAGCGGACGCGCAGGGGGCTGCGCCCGCTCATTCCGGACCGATCGCCAGAGCCGGCCCCGCGCCGTTGCCGCATCGGTCCTCGCCACCACTCCCCCGCGGGCGTGCCGCCATCCCCGGACGCTCGCCTTTCCCCCTAACCGCCCCGGACCGGGTTCAGCCAACCCGCTCCGGGGCGGTTGCGTATTGCGGATCGCAAAAAATCAGGCCGTTTCTCCGACTGCGGAAATATGAACCGGCACCGTTGTAGCGAGTGGCGCGGGCCACGCCTGCGCCGCCCGTCCTCCCCAGCCAAGGAAGCCACCCTCCGCAGCCCGCTGCCTCACCGACCACCTGTTCCCAACTTGACAGGCTCGCAGCACGCTGCTTGACAGCCAACACCCCCCTTGCCATCGCATCCTGTGGGGGTGGCCGCACGTTGGGGCGGCGACGAGGGAGTGAGCGAGAAACGGAGCGAGTGATCGTGAACGGAATGCGATTCGATGCCCTCAGCCGCGGGTTGGCGGGGCGGGAGTCCCGACGGACGGTGCTGCGCCGGCTGGCGGTGGCCGGGCTCGGGGTGAGCGTGGTCGGAGTGGAACAGACCCAGGCCCGCAAGCGACACAAGTCCGGCCACAAGGGATTGACCGAGCGCTGCAAGAAGAGCGTGGAGTGCAAGGGGACCACGGTCTGCCGCACGGCGAACAGTCAGCACTACTATCCGGAGACGGAGAAGCGGTGTTGTCTCGAACTGGGAGAACACTGCAACGACGGGTTCGAGTGCTGTGGCATCGACGTCATCTGCAATGGCGGGTACTGCCAGAGCGCGTAGCGGCGCGTGTCGCCCGAAAGAACACCACCAGCGAGTGCTGGTGGTGTTCTTTTGTTTTTCGACGATAAGGGCGACTGGATAACCGCACCATGGGCGATCACACCGCCGCCGTCGCCGTCATCGGCGGGCACGCGGGTTCCTGGTCACTCGTGTCACTTGCATTACGTGACGAGGAACCTGGCAGCGCAATACGCACAATGTCCCCGCTGCCGTCATCGGCGCCGATTCCCGGGAGCGAGACGTAGAGCGCGTGGTCCGGCCCGATCTTCCCCAGGACCGGAAAGAGCAGGCCGCTCGCCACCACTTCCAGGCTATCCGGCCCGGTCTGATGCACCACGCGGCCACTGCCGGGGGTCAGGAACGGCGGTTCCAGCGTATTGCCCGTCGAGAGTTCGACCGCATAGCGCGTTCCATCGGGGGCGAGCGCCAACCCGGTGACCGCCGTCAAGCCGGTCCAGACGTCGCTTACCGTCCCGTCCGGATCGAGGTGAACGACTTTGGCGCTGCCGTCGAGGAATGGCGCGGCAGTGAGGGTGCCGATATCGACGCCGCCTCCCGGCGCCAGGGCAATAGCGGTCGGGACCGGATGCCCTTCCGAAAGTTGACCGACGAGGCGGATTTCCCCGGCAGGCGTTACGGTCAGGATCAGGCCATCGAGGGCATCGACGACCCAGAGCACTCCCGCCTCCTCATCTGCAACCATGGCATAGGGACTGCCGGGTGTCGGGTAGCCCTCCGGCGGCGCGGTCCATCCAGCCTTGTCGGGCGGGTTTTGCAGGAGCCAGGCGAAGGTATCGGCGATCAGCGTCGTCGCGCCGTCATCCTCGATCCGATAGACACCATTGGTCGTTCCCGGATTGCCGAAGACCTCGCCGCCGCCCGCGATGAGGACATAGAGACTGTCGTGCAGGATGGCGAGGTCGGCGGCGCCGCTGATGCTCCCCTCGCCGTCGTGAACGGAGGGGAGTCCGCTCGCCACGGGCACAGGGCAGCCCCCGTCGATCCGGACCACTGCCGCCGAGGGCCCGCCGACAAATGGTCCCGCCGGCGGTGGCACCTCCGGCACTCCCGCCGTCGATCCGGCAGCGCCGGCGAGTGCGACGAGCAATGAGCCATCGCTGCTCCAGATCATGCCGCGCGGGTTGGTCAATCCGGACGCCACCACTGGCGGCAAGACGCCCACCACCGGTGTCGCATCCTGGCTCGCGGCCGTGCCCGAGACGCCGCCCAGCAGCGCAACGGCCCATGCTCCCGATGCCATCATCAACCGCCGGCGATCCATACCCACCCCTGCCTGATTCATCACCGCTGAACCGCATGTTGGAAACCGCCGTGGCGCCTTCCGTGATCTGTACTCGGCAATCGGCCAGTTGGATCACTGGTCAGCCCAGCGCGGTGATTCCGCAAGGGAAGGTCGGTTTCGCCACGAAGGGTCTTGACAACCCGGTGGGGGATACTTATATTCTTGATCCAGAACTCCAGTATGAAGTCAGATAGGCGCCGTGATGCCGGCACTGGACACCATGAACCGGGCGGAACAAGCGAACTGGCGCTTGCGCGGCGGAACGCGCCGTCGCGGCCGGGTCGTGTGTGATTCCTGGTCGTTTGTCTACGTCTTTTTCTCCAACGGCACCCCTTTTGACGCTCCCAACCGCAGTGAGACCTGTCCCCGTCCCTGCTGATTCCTGATTCACCTCATTCGTTCGTCACAATCCAACGGCTGATCTGGGGAGTCGGTGCAGCGATGCCCCCTATCTGTTATCCAATCGCCCTCGTGCTCGAGGGCAAGCAATGCCTGCTTGTCGGCGGTGGTGAGATCGCCGATGGCAAGATCGACGCCTTGCTCCGTTCCGGGGCCAGCGTCACCGTGGTCAGTCCCACGGCGCGGCCGCGCATCGCGGCCCTCGCCGCGGCGGGCGCGATCGCGTGGCAGCAACGAGAGTACGATCCGAGCGACCTGGCCGGGGTCTCGCTGGTCATTGCCGCCACCGACGACAACAACGTCAATGCCCGGGTGGTGATCGATGCTCGCGCCGCCGGCATCCTCGCCCAGGCGGTCGACGACATCCCCTACTGCGATTTCTTCGCGGTGGCAACGGTTCGCCGTGGCGATCTGCAACTCGGCATTTCCACCAACGGCCGCAGTCCGGCGTTCGCGCGCTGGCTGCGGGAGCATCTCGATCAGGACATTCCGCGCGAGTACGGCGAACTGTTGGCCATCCTGGGCGAGGTGCGGGACAGCCTGAAAGCGCAGGGACCAACGCCCGAGTACGAGCACTGGCAGGCGGCAATCACCGACGAGGTCTTCGCGGCGCTCCGCGCCGGCGAGCGCGACACCGCGCGGGACCTCGTTCAGTCCCGGGTCGCCGCCGGGCTCCGTTCCGAGGGCACCAGGGAGGTAGCGTAATGGCCACGCAGGGGCGCGTCTCCATCGTCGGCGCGGGACCCGGCGACCCGGAATTGATCACCGTGCGCGGCCTCGCCCGCGTCCGCAACGCCGACGTGCTCGTCTACGACCGGCTGGTGGCTCCCGCGCTGATCGACGAGGCGCCACCCACCGCCGAGCGCATTTTCGTCGGCAAGGCGCGCGGCCGCGCCGCCCTCGAGCAGCGCGGCATCGAAGCGCTCCTCGTCGCGCGGGCCCGCGCCGGCAAGCACGTCGTCCGCCTCAAGGGGGGTGATCCCTACGTCTTCGGTCGTGGCGGTGAGGAAGTTGCCACCTTGATCGATGCCGGCATTCCGGTCGAGGTGGTGCCGGGCTTGACCGCGGCGACCGCCGTCCCTGCCAGCGCCGGTATCCCGGTGACGCACCGCGAGCGTTCCTCGTCGCTGACCATCGTGACCGGGCATGAAGACCCGGCCAAACCGGAGAGCGCCATCGACTGGGACTGGCTGGCGGCCTCGCCCGGCACCGTCGTTGTCCTGATGGGGCTCAGCCAGATCGCGGCGATTCGCGATCGGCTCCTCGCCGGCGGCCGTGCCGCCGATACCCCCGCCGCGGCGATTGCCTCCGGTTCGTTGCCCGAGCAACGAGTCGTGGTCTCGACCCTGAACGACCTACCCGAGGTCGTCGCGGCTGCCCAACTCGCCGCGCCGGTCCTCGTTGTCATTGGCGACGTCGTGCGCTACCGCGCGCTCTTCGCCCAGTCGGCGGTCACGGGACCGCTCACGGCGATCGCGCGCGATGATCGCGATTCCCGGCGGGCGCGCGCGGCCCCGTTCCTGCCCTGGCGCGAGCCGTCGCCCGCCCAGCTGACCCTCACGGGAGGTTCCCATGATTGATATCGTGCCGGCGCCGCCCCCGGCGCTGGCGGACACGGAGATTGCGGCGCTCGCCGCCGAGTTCGAGCCGTGGACGCCTCAAGATCTCCTGGCCTGGGCGGGGGAGCGGTTCGGCTCGCGGATCGCGCTCGCCACCAGTTTTCAGGCCGACGGCATGGTCATTCTCGACATGGCCCACCGCATCGCGCCGGGACTGCGGGTACTCACCGTCGATAGCGGTCGCCTGCCGCAGGAGACGCACGATCTGATCGATACCGTGCGCGAGCGCTATGGCATCGCGGCCGAGGTCTACACCCCGGCCTCGCGGGAGGTGGAATCGTTCGTCGGCGAGCACGGGCCGAACGCGTTCTACCGGAGCCAGGAACTGCGCGTCCGCTGCTGCGAGATTCGCAAGGTCTCCCCGCTGTCGCGAGCGCTGACCGGTCTCGACGCCTGGATCGCCGGCCAGCGCCGGGATCACCTGGTGACTCGCCGGTCGATCAGGAAGATCGAGCGCGACGCCGCCCATGGCGGCATGGTCAAACTGAATCCGCTGGCCGACTGGACGGACGAGCAGGTCTGGGCCTACATCCGCGCCAACGATGTTCCTCACAACGCCCTCTACGACCGCGGGTTTACCAGCATCGGCTGCGCCCCCTGCACCCGCGCCACCCGTCCCGGTGAAGACCCGCGCGCCGGACGCTGGTGGTGGGAAGCGAGCGCGACCAAGGAATGCGGCATGCACTGCGTCGTTGACTGGAATGCGCTGCGCGCGTAGACGGCGAGTCGAGAAGGCGAGCAGATCGTCGTAGGGGCGATGCCCGCGTCGCCCGCCTCCTGACCAGAAATCAACCAACGAGGAACCAATCATGACGCATGGGCACGAGCAGAAACTGAATCAGGTCGAGCGCTGGAAGGCGGCGCGCCACCCGCTCGACGTCAAGGACGCGGTCCTCACCCGCTACGCGCTCGAGGGTCCCGCCTCGATCCTCAGCGTCGATGGCGAGACGGAGCGGCTGAAGTGGGTCGGGCTCTATCCCCAGCGCCAGGGCGGCGACGCCTTCATGCTGCGGGTGAAGATTCCCGGCGGCCAACTCACCGCGGCGCAGGCGCGAGTGATCGGCGACATCGCCACGGAGCATGCCCGCGGGCCGGAACCGCACCCGCTCTGGGGCGATGGCTATCTCGATCTCACCACCCGCCAGGATATCCAACTCCACTGGATCACGATCGGAACGATCCCCGAAATCTGGCAGCGGCTGGAAGCGGTCGGGATCACCACCGTCCAGGCGTGCGGCGATTCGGCGCGCAACGTCCTCTGCTGCCCGGTCTCCGGGATCGACGGCGACGAAGTGATCGACGCCTACCCGGTGGCGTCGGCGATCAGCGAGTTCTTCACCGGCAACCGCGAATACGCCAACCTGCCGCGCAAATTCAAGATGAGCGTCACCGGCTGCCGCGAGGACTGCGCCCAGGCGGAAATCAACGACCTCGCGCTCGTTCCCGCTCGCCTCGATGACGGCACGGTCGGATTCAACCTGCTGGTCGGCGGCGGCCTCTCCGATGGGCCGCGCCTGGCGTCCGATGTCGATGTCTTCGTGATGCCGGAGGACGCGGTCGAGATCGCCCGCGCCGTCGCGCAACTCTTCGCTGAACTGGGAAACCGCGACAACCGCTGGACCTGCCGCCTGCGCTATCTCGTCCAGGAACTCGGTCCGGAGCGGTTCCGCGCCGAACTGACATCGCGCGCACGCATTCCTCTCACCCCCGCCGGTGAGCACCTCACCAACCACTACCGCGGGGACCACATCGGCATTCATCGCCAGCGCCAGGAAGGCATCTCGTACGTCGGGCTCAATGTCACGGTCGGCCGCATGCAGGGGCCAGATCTCATCGAGGCGGCGCGGCTGGCGGAAACGTACGGCGACGGCGAAATCCGGCTCACCACGGACCAGAATTTCATTCTCACCGGCGTGCCCGATGCGCGGCTGGAAGATCTTCTCGCCGAACCACTGCTCCAGACTTACTCACCCACGCCGAAGCCGTTCGCGCGCGGCGCGGTCGCCTGCACCGGCAACGAGTTCTGCCGCCTCGCCATCGTCGAAACGAAGGCGCGCGCGCTGCAGTGGGCGCACGAACTCGATCAACGCGTCATCATCCCCGGCGCGGAAATCATTCGCCTTCACTTCTCCGGCTGCTCCGCCTCCTGCGCCCAGCCGCAGATCGCCGACGTTGGGTTCCGCGGGGAAACCGCCAAGACGGCAACGGCCATTGTCGAAGGCGTCGATATCGGGATTGGCGGGAGTCTGGGCCGGGATGCGGCGTTCATCGACTGGGTCGATGGCGCGCGGCCGGTGACCGAGGTGCCGGATGCTCTCGTTCACGTCTTCGATCGTTTCGTGGACGAGCGGCGCGAGGGTGAGCGGTTCCACGAGTGGGCTCGCCGCACGCCGAATCAGGCGTTGCGGGAGACGCTGCGAAGTGGACATGGCGGGAACGACTCTGCCGAATCCGAAGATGTGTGGACTCTTCGCGCGAGCCCTCACCCCAACCCCTCTCCCATTGCGATGGGAGAGGGGCTTCACCCTGCGGAGGCGGTGCGGTGAGCGCCGCGTTTGCCATCCGCGACGAGATGAACGACATTGCCGAGGCGCCCGGCAAGGTCTGGTTCTGGGAACTGGAACGGGCGGTCATCGACGCGGGCCGCTGCGTGCAGTGCGGCGTCTGCGTTGCCGCCTGCCCGTCCGATTCGCTCGGCATCGGCCCGGACGATTTGCCGAAACTGGTCAAGATGTGCACCGGTTGCTCCCTCTGCTGGGACTTCTGCCCTCGCGGCGGTTTGCGCTACGAGACGCTGGGGGCGATCCTTGAAGGCGGGGTGGGGGAAAGGGGGAAAGGGGGAAAGGGGGAAGGGAGTCAGGAGTCGCAAGTCGGGAGTCGAGAGTCGCGAGTCAGGAGTCAGGAGTCCGCGGCGGGGAACGGTGAGACGTGCAGCAAGCATCGCGAGCACGCTAACGGCCATTCCCCCTTCCCCCTTCCCCTTTCCCCCACCCCTCGTTCCGCACTCCCGACTCCTGACTCCCGCCTCCCGACTTCGCGTCTCACCGCCCGCGTCGCGGATCCACTCCCCGGCGTCCAGGACGGCGGCGTGGTTTCCGCGCTGCTGATCGCATTGCTGGAAGCGGGGGAGATCGACGGGGCGCTAGTCGCCAAACCGAGCGAGCGGGAGCCGTGGAAAGGCGTCGCGCATCTAGCGCAAACCCCGGAAGACGTGATCGCCTGCGCCGGCAGTTTCTACAACCAGACGCTGGCGCTCGGTCACCTCGATCTCAAGAAGTACACCCTGCCGAAGCACCCGCGCATCGCCCTCGTCGGCACCCCCTGCGAGATCCAGGGCTTGCGCGCGATGCAGGCACGGCCATTCTATTGGGGCGCCTCGCAGGTCGACGCCGTCGTGCTGACGGTCGCGCTGCTCTGCACCAAGAGTTTTCACTACGAGCAGTTGATGGTGCGGGAGATTCAGGAACGGCGCCAGATAGGCCTGGCGGAGATCGCCAAGATCGACATCATTCGCGGCAAACTCTATCTCTACGGCCACGAAGGCGAGATGCTGCTGGAAGAGCCGATTCGTGATTTCCACGGCGCCGCGCTCAAGGGTTGCGACGAATGCGCCGATTTCCTCGGGGTCGCCGCCGATATCTCGGTCGGCAGCGTCGGCAGCGCCGATGGCTACTCCAGTGTCCTGCTCTGGAACGATGTCGGCCAGCACGCCTTCCAGCGTGTCGGCTCCCGGCTCGAAATTCGCGACCTCGACAAACCCCAGGCGATCGAGAAACTCGCCGCGCTCGATCTGAAGGTGGCGCTGGAGACGCTGCCCCGTCCCTACGACCCACACGGCAACCTCTTCATTTCCTATGACGAACACCTCAGCCACTACGCCGGCACCGATCGGGCGCCGGTGACGCACGAACCGGTTCGCTACTAGCGACACGAAGGAGCGCGTGATGACCACCTCGATGCTGCCCCTGCCCGCCGAACCCACCGCCCTGCGCGCATTGGCGCGCGCGGCGCTGGAGCAGGCGCCGGAATCGGCACTGCCGCTCGTCGTCTCGGGCGAATGGATCGCCGATCCGCTTTGGGAAGGCTGGCGAGACGCCCTGGAGCCACGCGGTATGGACCGGCGACAATTCGACGGCATCATCGCCGGCTATGGCAACGAACTCCGGCTGTGGGTGGTGGGAGAACGGCCCTGGAACCAGTACGTCAGCGGCATTGCCGGTCGGGTCACCCGTCGCATTTCCCCGCAGCGCATGCCAGGACCGCGGGCGCCGTGGGAGCAGGCGCTGGCCCGCATCGGGGTCACGCCCGATCACAGCCTCGCGGCCCTCGTTACGGTCGTGGCTGAACTCTGCCTCCTGTACGAGGTCGCGGCCCCCAATGACGCTGGGAGTCAGGCGATCGTCTGGGCAGGCGCCCGTCCGCGCGATCCCGAGGCCCCGACGGGCGAGGGTCAAGGGCCGACCCCCGCGACGGCGCTCGCGGAGGCGCTCGGCCGCTTCCTGCTCAAGGATCCAGCCTACCCGCCGCGCTGGAGCAACGCGCTCGCGTCGTGTCGTCCCGACGAAGGAGTCGTGTCGTCCCGACCGCAGGAGGGACATCGGCCGCCGCAAGCCTGACGGACGACGAGCTGCCTCGCGCCGGCTCGGCATGGCACAACGTGTGTACCCCGCTCTGGCCGCGGGCGACGCAAGCGTCGCACCCTACGCAGGTCGCGGGAGGAACATTGATCCGTACCCTGAGCCACGCCTCGCGATCTTCGATTGAACCGCTTCCGACACTGGTTTGCTGACCGAGCGCCGAGCGTTCCTCGTCCATTTGCGGTAGGGTTCACCCATGCGGTATCCGGTCGATGAGGGAGATGGCGCGTGAGCGACCACGCGACGACATACGAGCGCGGGCGCGGGTTCACCACCCGCGCCGTTCATGCCGGGGAGCGGCCGGAGCGGCCCGGTTTCGTTCCAACCGTCACCCCGATCTACCCCTCGGTCTCGTACCTGGCCGACGACCCCGTCACCCAGGACGCGATCTTCGCCGGCGAGCAACCCGGCTACGTCTACACCCGCCACGGCAATCCGACCGTGCGCGCGCTGGAAGTCGCCGTGGCGACGCTCGAGGAGACGGAGGACGCGCTCGCCTTCGGTTCCGGGATGGCCGCCCTGCTGGCGGCGATTCTCGGCGAGGTCCAGGCTGGAGACCGCATCGTCGCCGCCCGCGATCTGTACGGGGCGACGCGCGCCCTGCTCGGCAATGTCTTCGGCACGCTTGGGGTGCGCTCCATCTCCGTCGATATCCTCGATCTCGCCGAAGTCGAACGAGTGGTGGCCGAGGTGCGGCCGCGGGTATTCCTCTTCGAGACCATCTCCAACCCGCTCGTCCACGTCGCCGAGATCCCGGCGCTGGTCGCCATCGCCAAACGACATCGCGTCCGCACCATCGTCGACAACACCTTCGCCACCCCGTTGCTGGTCAATCCGGCCCGCTTCGGGGTCGATACGGTGGTCCACTCCACCACCAAGTATCTCGGCGGCCACGGCGACGCCACCGGCGGCATCGTGGCGTCCAATTCCAGCCGTATCCAGGAGCTGACCGAACTCGGCAAACTGACCGGCGCCGTGCTCGGTCCCTTCGAGGCCTGGTTGACCCTGCGCGGCGTCAAGACCCTCTCGCTCCGTATGCGCCGCCAGTGCGAAAACGCCGCCACGCTCGCCTGCTGGCTGGCGCGGCACCCGCGCATCGCCCGCGTCTACTACCCCGGTCTGGTCGCGCCCGACGCGACCAGCGGCATCTTCAACGACGAGTTGCGCGGCGGCATTGTCGCCTTCGAGATCGCCGGCGCCGGTCAGGAGCGGGTCTTCGCCTTCCTCCGCGCGTTGCGCATCTGTCTCCCGGTGACCACCCTCGGCGATGTCTACACCACGGTGCTCTACCCGCCGATGTCCACCCACCGCGCCCTGACCGAAGAGGAACGTCACGCGGCCGGGATCGGTGACGGGTTAGTACGGCTTTCGGCCGGAATCGAGGACGTGGCCGATCTGATGGACGATCTCGACCAGGCGCTCGCCGCCTGCTGAGCGGCCATCCCTCACGGTCTAGCGGTCCCGGTTTTGCGAGCGGCCCGCTCCCTGCTATAAGACGACGGTGATCGTTGGATGCAAGGGGAGCAATTCATGCCTGTCGAAGAGATCAGCGGCCGCGTCGAAGCGATGTTGCCAACGGTGATCGAGGACCTCGCCGCGCTGGTGCGGCTTCCATCCTGCGCCTTCCCGGGATTCCCCGCCGAGCCGGTGCTGGAGACCGCGCAAGCGATCGTCGAACTGCTGGCGCGGTACGGGGCGCCAGACGCGCGGCTGCTGGAGGTGCCAGGCGGGTACCCCGCCGTGTTCGCGGACATTCCGGCGCCGCCGGGAGCGCCCACCCTGCTCCTCTACGCCCACTACGACATTCAGCCGGCACCGCTCGATCAGGGCTGGGATACCGAACCGTTCATCCCCGAAATCCGGGAGGGCCGCATGTACGGCCGGGGCGCCAGTGATGACAAGTCCGGGGTGATGATCATCGCCGCGGCGCTGGCCGCGTTTGGCGGCAACCCTCCGGTGGGGGTCAAGGTCCTCATCGAAGGCGAGGAAGAGACCGGCAGCACGCTCGATGCGCTGATCGCCGCCAATCCCCAACTCGCCCGCTGTGACGGGTTCATCATCAACGACGGCGGGAACTTGAAGCGCGGCGAACCGGAACTGACGATCGCGCTGCGCGGCATTGTCGCCTGCGATGTCACCGTCCGCTCCCTGAAGGGGATGGCCCACTCCGGCTCCTTCGGCGGTGCCGCGCCGGACGCGCTGATGGCGTTGATCCGCATTATCGACAGCCTGCTCGACGAACACGGCGACGTGGCGATCCCGGGCCTGACTCGCTTCGAGTGGGACGGGGTTGGCATTCCCGAGGCCGACTATCGGGAAGCGGCCGGCGTGTTGCCGGGCGTCGGGCTGATGGGCAGTGGCACCCTCGCCACCCGGCTTTGGGCGCGACCCTCGGTGACCGCCATCGGTCTCGATGCGCCCCCGACCGCGGGCGCCTCCAACAGTCTCATCCCGGAGGCGAAGGCGCGCATCTCGCTGCGCATCGCGCCCGGCTCCGATGTCGATGAATCGCTGCGGGCGCTGATGAACCATATCCATGCCGTCGCGCCGTGGGGGGTCGAGGTGGTCGTCGCACCCGCCAATTCCGGACCGGCCTTCCTCGGCAAGACGAGCGGCCCCCTCTTCGCGGCGGCGAAACTCGCCGCCGCTGAGGCCTTTGGCGCGGAAGCGAAGATGACCGGTTCCGGCGGAACCATTCCGCTGCTGACCACGCTGCAACAAATCGCGCCCGATGCCGAATTCGTCGTTTGGGGTCCAGGTGATCAGGACTCCCAGGTTCACGCGGCGAACGAGAGCCTCGATCTGGGAGAACTGGAGCGGATGATTGTGGCCGAGGCGCTGGTGCTGGAGCGGATGGGGCAACTGCAGGACGTGCCGGGGTAGGTCCGGGAAGCCCTCACCCCAAACCCCTCTCCCATTCCGATGGGAGAGGGGCTTTTTGCCGCGTCGTAGCAGTGCCTCGCCAGTGAAACCACCCGCTTTCGGACTTACCTTCCCCTTCAACCGTCGCAATTGGAGCGGGGTTAGGGGTGCGGCCGTCCTCGGGCCATCAGGATCAGTTCACTTGCACGGCGCCGGTCATGTTGGGGTGAATCGCGCAGTGATAGGTGTAGTACCCCGGCGCGGAAAAGGTCACGCTATAGCCGCCGCCAGAGCCGAGGGTGCCTGAATCGAAGATGCCGCCGTCCGAGGTGACGGTGTGCGGCGCGGCGCCGGCATTGACCCAGGAGACGGTGCTTCCCACCGGCACCGAGACCCATGCCGGCGAAAAGGCATAGTCGACGATGGTCACTGCCGCGCCACCCATCTGATAGGCGCTGGCCGCATTGTTCGGGACCGACGTTACAGCCCCGTTCGCCAACGCCGCCGCGGGCAGCGCCATGAGCAGGACAACGGCGAGGAGCAGGAACGCGCGTCGCATCGGGAAACCCTCCACTGTCGGGTAATCGATCTTCCAGCCGGGTCGGTACCGGGTCGTCCCTCCCGTGACCCCGTCTGGATACCGTTCCTGACGCAGTACGAGACCTGTTTATTCCCGCTGCCGAACTGGCAGCCCTCACCTTGCGAACGGTCGGCGGGCGCGGAGTGGAGCAAAACCGGAGTCTTGCTCAGGGGGCGAGAGCCCGTTGCGAAAGAGCGCACCAGCGACGGAGTTCGTCCTGCGTTGGCACGAACCAGCCGTCGTTACGGCGGCCGTGACGCCCTACGCGCCGATGACGCGGAGGTTTTCACGACGCGGTTCCTCAGGCGGGATCCGCTTCGCCGTGGTCTGGCGCACCGCGCCGATGGTGCGGACGGTGACCGGCGCGGCGACCGGGAGCGGGTCGGCGACGATGATCAACTCAGGACCGACGGTTTTGATCTCCCGCGCATCGACCCGCCGCGGTCCGCCTGCCGCCTCGACGTCGAGCGCGACCAGCACGTGCGAGGAATCGCCGAACTGGATCGCCGCGACGCGGCCGATCGTTTCGCCGCTCTCGGTCATCACCGTCCGTTTGAGGAGCGTCTCCAGCTCGAGCAGCTCGTCATGGCCCACCTCGACCGCCAGATCGCTGCGGACCACGGCGACGTCATTGACCGTCACCGCGTCGGGACCAAAGGCGTGAACGTCGCTGATGTCGATCAGTCCGGACGTGCCCCCGCCGAAGATCCCACTCCGTTGATGGAAGGTGAAGCCGACCACGGCCATCTGCCCCGGATCGAAGTAGACGCGATCGATCGTGCCGAGCGTGGCGCCATCGGCGAGGCTGACAACCGGCATCCCCTTGACCAACTTGGTGGTCATACGAACCTCCCTGCGTCTGGCGGGGTTCTTGGGTGGGGCGAGCATCACTACCGCAGAAACGGTGCCAGGAGGTCAACACGCCGTGATGAGGGCACGTCAGACAACTGACAAACCGCGGGACTCAGCCACTGGAGCGGCGTGCGAAAGACGTGTCATTCCGAGGAACGAGGAATCTTGGCGCTCATGACCGTGTGCGAACGGACGGAGGTCCCTCCTGCGTCGGGACGACACCTATGGCGCTCGTCGGAACGACACAACGTGTGCACGTCGCGGTGGGCCCGATCGCAACGGCTTGCGCCAACGGCGGCTTTCCGTCATCTGCCAAGGCAGCGGCGAAGCGTTCGCGATTCAGGCGCTGCCTGAGCGAGCGAACGAACCGTGGCTCGCCTACACCGTCGTTTGCCCGCCGTTGCGTTCCCTGGCGGTCAGTTGCGCGATCGCGGCGAGTCCGTCGCTGATCCGCTGCCGCAAGGCGGCGGCCGATTCCGGCGTCCAGGCGTAGTATCCCTTGCCCGTCTTCTGCCCGAGATCGCCGCGGGCGACGCGCGCGCGCAACAGCTCCGGGATCTCCGTCTCGGAGGCGATATCGGGGAACAATTGCTCGCAGACCGCGAGTTTGATATCCAACCCGGCGGCGTCGGCGATCTCGAACGGTCCGGCAACGGCGAGGCGGCGGCCGAACCCGTTCTTCACGATGGTGTCGACATCCTCGATGGTGGCAATCCCGGCCGCGACGATCGCCAGCGACTCGCGAAAGATGGCGGCCTGAATGCGATTGCCGACGAACCCGGGCGCTTCTTTCGCCACCACCGCGGGGGCTTTGCCGATGCCGCGATAGAGGTCGCGCAGCGCGGCGATCGTGGCGTCGCTCGTCTGCTCGCCCCGCACCAGTTCGACCAGCGGCAGCAGGTGCGGCGGGTTGAAATAATGCGCCACGAGAACCTGTTCCGGTCTGGCCGTGGCGGCGGCGAGGAGACTCGGCATGAAGGTCGAGGTGTTGCTGGCAATGATCGCGTGGAGCGGCGCGAGGGAATCGAGTTCGCGGAAGAGCGCCTGTTTCACCGCGAGATTTTCCGAGACCGCCTCGATGACGAGATCGGCGCCGCCGACCGCCTGAGTCAGGTCGCTGCCGAGGGTGATGCGCGGGGGCGCCGCTGCCGCATCCTCCCCGTTGATCCGCTCAATCGCCACCAGACGATCGAGGCCTTCGGCGATCCCGACCCGAGCGCGGTCGAGTTGAGCCTCGTCGCGGTCATGCAGCGCAACATCATAGCCATACGCGGCGAACTCCAGGGCGATGCCGTGCCCCATCGTCCCCGCCCCGATTACCCCGATCCGTTCGATCCGCGTCTCGCCCATCTGGTCTCACCCTCGATCGCAACGACCACCCGCGTTGATCGCGAGCTGCAGCGGCCTTCAGTCACCGCGCCGGCACGAACTCGTCTCCAGCCACTGAAGAAGCGGGGTTGGGGTAAAGGCTGACGCCGCGAATGATAGCGATCCCGTCCGTCAGCAAACCGGACGCAATCGGCCATTTCCGCCAGCCTGTTGTCCTACCTCCATGTCACAATCGGCAGTCTCCGGCGTCTCATGAATGAAGGCAACGGAGATCGCCAGCGGTCTCTGTTTGTGGCGAGGTGCCAATCGAGGCGCCAGGCGATCTTAACTCGCAGCCAAGGACTATCGACTTCGGCGATGGCAGACTTGCGCGTAGACCGGGGACGCGATCGGCAAACCGGTCAGCGTATCGCGATGTCGGGGAACCGGGTATCGTGATGGCGCGTTTGAGCGTACGGACGCGGAATTCATGCTTCAGGAACTGAACGTGCCCCGCGACCGAAGAAGATACGGCAGCACGGGCTCGCGCACGGCGCGATGCGGGTCGCTGCCGCTGGACACGTAGTATGAATACACTGGCTCTCATCCTTGTCCTGCTCACCTTGGCGCTCTTCCTCCGGGTCTGGACGCCATGGGGCGCGAACCCGACCGGGAATCTGGTCCACCGCCAGCCGCTGTCTCTCTATGGCCGGCTGCGGATGAACGCCTTGCCTGGCGCGCTGCTCATTGGCGCGGCGCTCCTCGCCGCGTTCGCGAACCTCGTCGCGCCGTGGCTGCCAATCGTCGTCGCCGCGTTGGTAGCGGTGCTTCTTGCCCTTCCATTCCACTACACCTTGACCGCCCACGGCATCCAGGCAGGTCAGACCGGGTTTCGGCGCTGGACTGAATTCGGTGGGGTATCCCGACGCCGCGGCGGTGTGCGGCTCCAGGGCGTGGCCGGCGCGCGGCCGATGACCGTCTGGCTTTCCGGTGGCCGCGAAGATGACGACTTCGTCCTCCTCCTGCGGCAATTGGTGCGTGGTTCCTACCAGGGCCGGACCGCGGCCGAGATACCGCTGATTGGCGCAACCGCCAGGACCATCCAGATCGTCGGGGTTGGCGGCAGTTAGCGCACTGCCGAACGCCGCCGCGCGACCCGACGTCATTTAGCCCTCTCCGCCAGATTTCCCGATTCGAGGTGCGCGATAATCGCGCCGCGCCCGGATGGCCGGGTCGCGGCATGGCGCCGGACGTACTCTGGCGCTCGCAGGCGGAGTCGCGCGTGGAGACCGTCTTTTCCCGCCCCGGCCGGTTCTGGCAGGGCAATCTGCACACCCATTCCACCCTCTCGGATGGGTTGCGCTCACCAGAAGAGGTCTGCCGCTTCTACGAGAATGCCGGCTATGACTTTCTGGCCCTGACCGAACACTTCCTCGAACGCTACGACTGGCCGCTGGTCGATACCCGTCCCTTCCGGTCCGATCGCTTCACCACGCTCATCGGCGCCGAGTTGCATCCCGCCGTCCACCGCATGGAGCACGGCGAGCCGTGGCACATTCTCGCCGTCGGCCTGCCGCTCGATTTCGCGCCATCGCCACGTGAGGAGACCGGGCCAGAACTGGCGCAACGCGCGCTGGACGCCGGGGCCTTCGTTGTGGCGCCGCACCCACAGTGGTTCACCATGACCGACCGCGATGTCGAGGCGCTGGGACCAATCCACGCCCTGGAGATCTACAACGCCTCCGCCAGCGACGACAACGACGCCGCCGAAGGCGCGTACATGCTCGATCTGCTCCTGGCCCGCGGCAAGCGCCTGACCGCCTGCGCCACTGACGACGCCCATTTCGTCCTCAACACGCGCGACCGCGCCGCCGGGTGGACGATGGTCAAGAGCGCATCCCTCGATCCCGATGCCCTGGTTTCCGCCCTGAAGGCCGGCGACTACTACTCCAGCACGGGACCGGTGATTCACGATCTCGTGGTCGAACCGGGCAAGCGCCTGCACGTGCGGACCTCGCCCGCCAACCGCATTTTCCTCCTCGGCGGTCCCGCCAAGTACCAGATGGTCGGCGAGCAGGGCGTCACCGAAGCGGAGTTCGATCTCTCGGGGTGGACGCGCCCATACGCGCGCGTCGTGGTCCGCGACGATCACGGCCGCAAGGCGTGGACGAACCCGATCTGGTTCGACGACGACGCGAACTGACCACTGGTTTGCGGTCCCTCTTCTACAGAGCGACGCGCGGCATCCGTGCCATTCCGACGAAGGAGGAATCTCGTTCGTGTT
>JAXLWU010000025.1:0-74944 GCA_046328335.1 Thermomicrobiales bacterium | reverse complement strand
CATCGCCCGCTCCTGAGTCATGCCCGCGCCGCCAAGGTGATCGAGCAATTCCTCGTAGAACGCGGCCTGGCCATAGCGCGACAGCAGTTCCCGCGCTTCGAGATAACGGCGGCGCACGGTCGGGTTGCGCAATGCGGCGACAAGCAGGATGTGCACCGCGACCCCCGCGGCGAAGAGCCAGGCGGTGACCTGGTCGGGCAGGGGATCGCCCGTGCTCGCGGAGGCGAGATGGCGCCACACGCGGTTCTCGGCATCGCGGCACCGGCGCTCGACCCAGACCCGCCGCGCGAACTCTCGCGCCACCTCCGCATGGAGCGCGGCGAGATGACCGGTGGGGTCGGCGAGGATACCGGGCGCGGCGAGACTACCGGCCAGGTGGTATTGACGCAGCACCTGTTCCGGCGAGGCGATCTCGTCCCGCGGCAGGAAGGAGACATCGAGCAGAACGCCGCGGAAGCGAAACTTGCCGAGTTTCGGCGGCGCGGCGCGATCGAGCACGACGACGAGATCGACATCCGACGTCGCCGGCAGCGTCGCGGTGGCGGGAAGCGCGTGCATCGAGCCGTGAAGAAAGGCGCCGGCAAAGCCGGGTAGCGCCGTTCCCTCCGTGGTCGCCCACGCCCGCGCCGCCGCTCTGGCCTCAGAGGCGAGCAGTGTCAAACTCCGGCGCCGACAGTCTCCGTGCCGCGCCAGAGATCGATCGGCTTTTCCACCGTGATTCCCTCCAGCGGGAGCGAGACCCGCTGCCCGGAGCGCATGGAGAGATAGGCGGCGTAGATCGCCTCCAGCACGATGCGGCCATCCGCGAAGGTGACCAGCGGCGCTTCGTCGCTCTGGACGCAGTTGACGAAGTGCTGCATCTCCTGGGGAAACCCGTAGTTCCAGCTCTCCTCGAACATGGTGAAGGTCCAGCCGACGGTCGATTCCGCCTTCTCGACCGCGTAGCCATAGCCGACGTCGCTGTAGGTGGTCAGCGAGGAGCCGCGCAGCAGATCGGCGCGGGTATTGCCACGCGAGCCGTAGATTTCGCACGTGTCGTCGACGCCGCCACCCTTCGCCCAGGAGTTCTCGCAAATCCCGATCTGGCCACCAGGGAAGGTGAGCACGCAGACCGCGTGATCCTCGCCCCGCGTCTTGTCGCCATGCACGAAGGTGCCCAGCGTCGCGGAGACGGTGGCGATCGGCTGATTGCCGAGCACCCAGCGACAGAAGGCGATCGAGTGGCACCCCATGTCGAGCAGCACCCCGCCGCCGGAGCGGCGCACGTCCCAGAACCAGGGAGAGTGCGGTCCGGCGTGCTCTTCGCTCTGCTTGACGAGGAAAACCTCGCCGAGCGCCCCTTCCTCTACCAGTCGTTTGGCGCGGACGTACTTCGGCGCGAAGAGGAGTTCCTCGGCGTACATCGCCTTCACGCCCGCCTCGCGCGCGGCGGCGATCATCGCGTCGGCATCCTCCAGCGTGAGGCAGAGCGGTTTCTCGCAGACGACATGCTTGCCTGCCCGCGCGGCGTCGATGCAGACCGCCGCGTGGAGATCGTTCGGCACGCCGACGGTGATCATGTCGATCTCGTCCAGAGCGAGCAGATCGCGATAGTCGGTGAGATGGCGGGGGATGCCGAAGGCTTCGGCCAGGCCGCGGCCCCGTGCGGCGCTGGGCGAGGCGACGGCGACGACCTCGGCATTCGGCACGTGGGTGAACGCCTCGGCGTGGAGATGACCGATGAACCCTGCCCCGATGATGCCAACTCGTACGCGGTTTCCACTCGCCACCAGCAATTCCTTTCCGCTGACCACGCGTCGATCAGGCGAAGACCTCGCTCAGCGCCAGGGTGAAACCGGGGAGAACCTCCCCGCCATCAAGGGTGTCGGTTTCGCCGAGGATGCGCGCGGTGCGATCCGGGGTGTACACCGTGACCGTACGCTGCTGGGGGTGGACCACCCAGACCAGCGGCGTGCCGGCATCGAGATAGAGCAGCACCTTGTCATGAGCCTCCGGCGCCGACTGCGAGGGAGACACGACCTCGACGGCGAGATCGGGCGGGCCGTGGAAGAACGACTGCCGCCGCTCCGGCGGCGGCAGCCGGTCAGACCGAATGAAGGCGATGTCCGGCGCGAGCACGACCAGCGGATCGCGGCGGAGGACAAACCCAACCTCGATTCCGACAAAGCCAGTGCGTTGGGCACGGACGGCCGTCTTCAGTGGGATCAGCAGATTGCCGACGATATCGCCATGATCCATTCCGACCGGACTCACCGGCAGCATCTCCCCGCGGATCACCTCGCCGCACTCGTCCTCGGGCAGGCGTTCCAATTCCTCCAATGTGATGGTCGTGGTCGTTGCCATGGTGATCTCCTCGTCGCACGTCAGGCAGGTGCCGAGTCTTGGCGCCTCCCGCGCTGCGCATCATCGTAGCGCAGGGCACGACAGGCAGCGCCCTACCCGCGCTCCCGGCTCGCTTCCGCCAAGCGCTGCCAGCCGCCCTCGTAGGTCGTGACCAGGCCGAGATCGTCAACGCTGAGCGTGGCGACGAAGGCGCCGCCATTCGATTCATAGCGGTAGCGCCGCGGCGCGAGCCGGGTGTAGCGCTGCGGCAGCGGTTCGAGCGTCAGTTCGGGAAAGCGGACCCAGGCGGCGGTGACATCGACCGATTCCCCGACCGCCGGGGCGAGGCGGCGAATCGGCAGGGTGTTGGTCAGCGGCGAGAAGCCGAGATCGACATCGACCAGACCCTGAATGGCTGCCGCTTCGGCAGACGGATCGATGCCGATGACAGCAGGATCGCAGACGATTCGCCACTCCTGCTCGGGCGAGACGATGAGATGCAGCCGGCGCGGTGCCGGCGTGGTGCCGGTGTGCATGGCGATCCGCACCTCCCGCGTGTGCCAGCCGGCATCGAGCGCCAGCTCGTAGCGGATCACGGCGGGCACCCCCTCGACGCTGGTGAGCACCTTGCCAACGCAGCGCAGGCCCCCCGGCTCCTCCCCCAGCGCGCACCACTCGCTCCCCGGCAGATCGAGCCGCTGCCAGAGGACGGTGCGCAGCGGATCGTCGAGTTCGAGGGTGGGATCCGGGAGGGTCATAGCCGTGATCCTGTTCGTCGTTCGGTACGCGGTTGTTGGGAAGCCGGGCGATGCAGGCATCGCCCCTACCGACATCCTCTACATCACCGGCAATGCTACGAAACCCGCACCGTCGTAGGGGCGACGCCCGCGTCGCCCGTGTGCATGGCCGCAACGTCACCTGATACCTTTGGGGGCACCCAGTGCGGTTCCTTCTCCAGGTCAGGAACTGGAGACATGGAATCGTGGCAATGCGGTCGGGATTGCGAGCGATGCCTGCATCGCCCCTACAGGAGCGTCGCGTCATTCCGGAGCAACGTGAGAGGGCAGGTTCTTGAATACGGCGCGATTCCCCAACCGCCACTCCATTCGACTTCGCGATTTCGATTATGCTCAGAATGGGGCGTACTTCGTCACCATCTGCACCGTGCAGCGGCTGTGTCTGCTTGGGGCGCTCGCGGCAGGGAAAATGCAACTGTCCCCTGTCGGGCAGGTGGTGTCATCGCGCTGACTAGACCTGCCTGCGCACACTTCAGGGTTGATGCTCGATGCCTGGGTCGTAATGCCCAATCATCTCCACGGAATTGTCGTGCTGATGGGTGATGCACATACTCGACCTACGATCGGGATTACCCCTCGTGGACCGGCGAGAGCCTCGCTCGGCGCGGTTATCGGCGGTTTCAAGAGCGCGGTCAGCCGGCAGGTAACAGCGGAACGTCTCACATTGGTGCAGCCGATCTGGCAGCGAAACTACTACGAGCGGATCATTCGGAATGACCGGGAACTGGCTGCGATTCGCCAGTACATCGCGGACAACCCCGCTCGTTGGGAAAGTGATCCTGAGCATCCCAGTGGCAAGTGACGACTTCACCGCGACCTTCCCCGTAGGGGCGACGCCCGCGTCGCCCGCTGCTCCTGACCGGCATGATTCGATACAGTTTCGCGGGACGATCAGCGGCGCCTTCTTGAAAGGCCGGCAATATGAGGCCCACTGGCAAGGCACGCGGGCGAGGCAGGCCTCGCCCCTACGAAGGGATACGCGCGCAAGAGATGTCGTCTTTACGGTACGGACACCGTCACCTGCCCGTCCACGACGGTCACCGGGTAGGTGCGCACGCGCAGGCGGGGCGAGGAGAGGCTGCGCCCGGTGGCAATGTCAAATTCCATGCCGTGCCAGGGGCAGGTGACCACCTCGCCCTCGCGCACCCAGGCGAACCGCCAGTCGGTGGCGGCGGAGCAGGCGGTGGTACCGTTCACCGTCCCGCTACAGAGCGGACCGAACTGGTGCGGGCAGACGTTCGGCAGGGCGTAGAACGTGCCGTTGACGTTGAAGACGCCGATCTCGATCCGGCCCACCCGCACCACCCGGTGCGTCCCCGCGGGGAAGTCAGCCACGGCGCCCACGATATGTTCCGCCATTGTTCCCTCTTCGTTCGTTCGTCGCTGGTTTTCGACCGTCGGCGCCGTGTCCTCGGCGCTGGACGTCTTTAGCGTCCGGCTATCCCGACGCAAGCCCCATCGATGGGGCTGAATTTCGCCACGTTGACGGCGGCACCGCCGTTACCGTGACGCGCGGAAATGGTTTCATTGCGAGCCAGCGCGAGGAATCTCGTCGTTGCCATTGGTCTCCACCGACGCCGCGGTCCCTCCTGTGGTCGGGGCGACACGAGGAACGCACGTCGCTTTAGAGTTTCCCGTCCGGGCGCGGGATACCGAAGAGGTCGAGCGCGTTTTCGCCCATGATCTTCCGTTTCGCATCGGAGGACATCGGCAGTTTCATGATCGCCCGTGGGTGGTCGAAATCGTGGTGCGGCCAGTCGGAGGCGAAGAGAATGCGCTCCGGCCCGCCGATGAGATCGATGGTCGCCACCAGATCGCGCGGGTCGTCCGGTTCCTCGATCGGTTGCGTGGCGAACCACATCCGCTCGCGGATGTAATCGCTCGGGCGCTTTTCGAGGAAGGGAATCAGCCGCCGGTACTCGTTGTAGTACTTGTCCATCCGCCACATCATGTACGGCGCCCAGGCGATCCCGGCCTCGGTAAAGACGACGCGCAGGCGCGGGAAGCGCGCCGGCACGCCGGAGTGGATGAGGCTGGTCAGATTGGCCATCATCGCGAAGGAGTGGGAGAGCACCTGCCGCGCGAAGTGGTTTTCGAACTGGTCGAGTTGGCAGGGGAAGGCAGGGGTCACCACCGTCACGCTGTGCAGGCAGACGGGAAGATTCGCCGCTTCCGCGGCGGCCATGATCGGATCGTACTTGCGGTGCCCCCAGAGCGGGTTGACCCCGGCGGTCGGCAGATAGACCCCGACGATCCGCTCTTCCTTGGCATATTGCTCGATCTCCCGCGCCGCCGCCTGCGGATCCTGCGGCGTCGCCAGCAGCACGCCATACAACCCCGGCTCGTCCAGCCATTTGTCGAGCAGCCAGCGGTTGTAGGCCTGGGCCAGCGCGACGGAATACTCCATGTTCGGGATCGCCGCGAAGAGGAGCAAATGGTCCGGGAAGAGGAGACCGATATCGATCTCCAGGTCGCTCAGCGCGCCCCGCATCTCAGCGGCGGTGTTGACCGAGCGAGAGGCGTGGCTACCGTGGATTGGCGGATCGAGCCTCAAATTAGGAGCAAATCCCGGAATCTGGAGATAGGGATAACTCGCCCCATCCAGGTCCTGCAGCGAGAGCCGCCACGGCATGTCGCAGTAGGGGGCCAACGCGCCAGGGGTGTCGTTGACATGGACATCAGCATCGACGACGACCAAATCCGCCAGGGCCGTCCGCTCGGTCGCCTCTGCCACCGCCGTGCTCGTCATCGCGTGGAGTTTCCTTTCGGTCTGCCCGTGAGTTTTGTCCGTTGTCGAGAAATGGGAACGCGACCGAAATCGCCCTGCTGCCCCTCACCCCAACCCCTCTCCCGCCGAGCGGGAGAGGGGCTTTCGGTCGCGTCGGGGTGGCAGGCGACGCAAGCGTCGCTCTGGTCCCTCACCAAGCGTACCAATGCCTTCGGGAATCCCGATGGTATGCCGCTTCATTGGCGCTAACCCGCAGCGTCGATGCGCCACAGCAGCGGGTGAATGCCGCTACCCCTCCTGCACGAACGGGCGTTTGACCCAGCCCTGGTCGAACGGGGTCCAGAACTCGGAGATGAGATCGAGCCGCCAGAAGAGCCATTCGCCACCGACACGGCGGTACTGCTCCTCGTAGCGGGCCGAGCCCCAGATCGCCTGATCGCCCCCCGCGGAAAAGGTGCACGCCTGGAAGAGGTGCCACCGGCCGGTCGCCTCGTCGCCGTTCACCTCGATGATCGGGTTGATCATGTAGTGCATCGCGAACGGGATGGCGCCGGACGCGCCGATGAAGAACTGGCGAATGGCTTCCCGCCCCTCATACCGGCCGAACGTGCCACCGTCCCAGATCGCGTCTTCGGCGAAGAGACTGGCCAGGGTGTCGTAGTCGTAGTCACGGTCGCAGGCATCGGCGTAGCGTGCCTTCAGTTTCCGGATCGCCTCGATATCTTCGAGCACGCGAATCCGCTGTTCCAGGGAATCCTGAGTCACCTCGTTCCTCCTCACGCCCAGTGCGGCACCATCCGGTGCTGCAACATCTCCCGGAACTGACGAGTGGTCCTGGGGAGCACCTGCCCATTCCGCTGGTCGATGATCACGCCGTAGCGGCGGATGGTATCGAGCAGGTCGATCTCCCCGGCTCGATAGCGCTCGGCCACGGTCTCCGCGTCCTCAGCGAGCCAGCCCTTGCGGTTGGCTTGGATCATCGCCCGCTCTCGTTCCGTCGCCGCGGCATCGACGGCGAACTCCAGATTGTCAGGGTCAATGGCGTTGATGATGACGCCGTAGTCCTTGCGGGCGCGGTCGAGTGAAACGTAGTCGTCGATCACATCTTCCAGCACCAGCGCCGGGTCGCGTTCCAGGGGATCGCCCAAGCCGCCGCCGCCGGAGGAAGGACGCTCGAATTCGTCGCCCTCCTTGACCGGGAGACCGGAGAAGATGGCGCCGAGGAAGCGGCGCTCCGGTTTGCTCGGGTTCAGCCAGGTGCCGTGGGGATAGCCGGGGAGCCCGCCCTCGATGCCGAAGGTGATCGACCGCTCGCGGTCGCAGGAGTAGGACATCACCGAGCGTTCGTTCTGGGTAAGCACGCCGCCCTTGATGACGCCGCAGCCACCACGGAATTTTCCGGGCCCGCCGGAATCGCGCAGGATGGCGTGCTGGGTGGTGATCACCGGGGTCAGCCGCTCCTGCCCCTCGAGCGGCTGGATCATCAGCCCGACGCCGAAGACGGGCGCGGTGGCGGTGCTGCCATCCTTGCCGTTGCGGCCCCCCCACCCCCCGACCATCCAGTCGTACCACATGAACTGGCGGTTGTAGCCAGGGCGGCGGTCCCAGCCGCCGACGAGGAGGTATTCGAGATTGAAGGAGCAGGCCAGCGCCCGCTCCGGCAGCACCTTCGACCAGAGTTCGAAGGTGGCGTTCATGACCTTCTCGTACGCGCCCGAGCAGAACCCGGTCACCGCGTACGGCCAGGGGGCGTTGACGACGCTTCCCTCCGGCAGGTACGCCTTGACCACTCGGTAGAACCCGGAGTTGAGCGGCACATCGGGGAAGAAAGTCTTGGTGCCGGCGACGATCGAGGAGAAGCCGGTGCCGTAGGAGGCATTGAGGAAGCAGCCGACGGCCGGGTCCGAGCCGGAGAGATCGTAGTGGAGATCGTCCCCTTCGATCGTCAGTTTGACGTGGATGCGGACCAGCCCCTCGCCCTTGTCCGGGTCGATGTCGAGGAAGTCGTCGGTCTCCCAGGTCCCCTGCGGCAACTCCTTGATGCGGGAGCGGGTCAGCCGCTCGACATAGTTCTGGCACTCGGCCATCGCCGCTTCGACCGTCTCGACGCCATATTTGTCGATCAGGCGGCGCAGATAGTCCTCGCCGATGCGGGTGGCTTCCGCTTGCGCCCGCAGGTCGCCCAGCCGCTCGTCGGCCAGCCGCATGTTGCTGACCAGAAGGCGCGCCACATCGGCGCGGTAGACTCCCTTGTCCCAGATTTTCACCGGCGGAATGCGCAACCCTTCGCCGTAATGCTCCCTTGCGGTGATGTCGAAGGAGCCAGGGACGCGGCCGCCGACGTCAGCCCAGTGGCCGTTGGTCTGGATGAGGGCGATCAGTCGCCCGTCATGGAAGACGGGGCGAATGATGCGCACGTCGCAGAAGTGGGTGCCGCCGAGATACGGATCGTTGACGGCGATGACATCGCCGGGGTGCAGATCGCCAGGAAAGGCCTCGAGCACCGCCTTCGCCGAGTAGTGGAGGGTGCCGACGTGGACGGCGATGTCCTGGCTGCCTTGCATCACCGTGTCGCCGTTGGCATCGCAGAGGCAGTTGGAGAAGTCGCGGGCGTAGATGACGAAGGAGTAGCAGGTGCGCAGCATCTGCTCCGACATCTGGTCGACCAGATTGACGAAGGAGTTTTTCAGGACCTCGAAGGTGACAGGATCGAGTTGCACCGTCGTGGTTCGTTCTTCAGTCGCGGTCATCTGGTCTTCCTTCTCTCCGAACCGATTGGGTCAGGCGTGATTCGTGTCGTCCCGAGCCAGCGAGGGATTTTGTCGTGAATGCGGAACCAGCGGAGTCAAACGACGAGATTCCTCCTTCGTCGGAATGACACTCGGGGCGGCGCGACGACGCTTCACGCGCGCAGCCGCAGGACGATGTTGCCATAGTCGTCGACCTCGGCCCGCCAGTCGGGGGGCACCACCACCGTGGAATCCATCTGCTCTACAATCGCCGGACCATCGAAGCGTGCTCCGGCAGGAAGTTTCGCCCGATCGTAGACGGATGCGTCGTGGAAACCACCCGATTCACCGAAGTAGACCGGGCGCTCTCCGGTACGGGCCGCGGCGAGTTCGCCGCCACGTTCCAGTTTGGGAAACTCAGGCTTGTCGACAAGCCCCAGGCCAACCAGACGCAGCCCGTAGATCTCGACCGCCTGATCGCGGTCGGAGTAGGCGTACTCCCGCTCGTGCTCGGCGTGGAAACGCTCCAGGCTGGCATCGAGATTTTCCCCCAGCGGGGTGGAGACCGGCACCGTGAGCGAGCGCCACTGCCCGACGTAGCGCATGTCCATCAGGCGGCGTAGTTGCACCTGATCGCCGGTGATCCCCTCGACCGCCAACCGCTCCCGCGCCTCCGCTTCCAGTTTCTCGAACTCCACCTCCAGGGCGGCGCTGCTGGCGCTCTCCGCCGTCGTCAGGTACGTGCGGAACAGATCGTGCCGAACATCGAGCAGGAGGCAGCCGAGGGCCGAGGTGATGCCAGGATAGGGGGGCACCACGACCGCCGGGATATCGAGTTCGCGGGCGAGCTGCGCGGCATGAACCGATCCCGCGCCACCAAAGGCGACGAGGCAGAAATCGCGCGGATCGTACCCACGGCGGATCGAGATCAGCCGCACGGCATCGGCCATGTTGGCGTTGGCGACCTGGATGATCGCGTCCGCGGCATGCACCGCGTCGTACCCGAGCGGTTTGGCGATCTTTTCCGTCACCGCGCGCTCGGCGGCGGCGCGATCGAGCGGCATCGCCCCGCCCAGGAGCCCGTGCGGACTGAGGCGACCGAGGACCAGATTGGCATCGGTATTCGTCGCCTCCTCGCCGCCGCGCTGGTAGGCGGCCGGGCCGGGATCGGCGCCCATGCTCTGCGGACCATTGCGCAGGCTGCCACCGGCATCGATCCAGGCGACGCTGCCGCCCCCGGCGCCGATGGTGACGATTTCGATCGAGGGGAACATGATCGGATAGCCGAACTCGACCGACCACTCATTGGCGACGCGCACCTCGCCGCCGAACATCAGCGAGATGTCGGCGCTGGTGCCGCCCATGTCGAGACTGATCGCGTTGTCAAAACCACACTGGCGGGCGAAAAAGGCCCCGGCCATGGCGCCTGCCGCGGGTCCGGAGACGGCAATGCGGGCGGCATTGCGTGAGATCGCCTCGGCGGTCATCACCCCGCCGCCGGAGTGAAGCACCAGCACGTCGCCCGTGTACTCACCATCACGCAGGCGATTGGTGAGATTGGCGAGATAGCGACTGACCACCGGCGCGAGGCAGGCATTGATGATGGTAGTGCTGAAGCGCTCGTGCTCGAAGACCTCCGGCAGGATTTCGTAGGAGGTACAGACGAAGACGCCGGGCGCTTCCTCTTCGAGGATCTGCTTCATGCGCGTTTCGTGATCGCCGTTCATGTAGGCGTTGATGAACGTGACCGCGACCGCTTCGTAGCCGCGGTCCCGGATGCGCCGCGCCACCCGCCGCGCTGCCTCCTCGTCGAGCGGCGCGAGGACCGACCCCGCCTGATCGACGCGCTCCGGCACCTCGAAGCGGTCGCGACGGCGAACATAGGGCGGCGCAACATCGCTGTAGGCGTCCCAGAGGTCCGGTTTGGTGCCGCGGCGAATCTCATGGACGTCGCGGAACCCCTCGGTGGCGACGATCGCGGTGCGCGGCAGGCGACGGGTGATCAACGCATTGGTGCCGACCGTCGAGCCGTGGGCGAAGAAGGCCATCTCGCGCGGGGCGATCCGCGCCTGTTCCAGCGCGGCCATGATCGCGGCGGCGGGGTCGCGCGGGATCGAGGCGGTCTTGGCGATGGTGACCTTGCCCGACTCCTCGTCGTGGACGATGAGATCGGTGAACGTTCCGCCAACATCGACGGCGACACGATAGCGGCTCATGCGCGTGATTCTCCTGACGGCTCGCAATCCGAGTGTATCGACTCACCAGGGGGCATCGTCGCGTGTTCCCTCACCCCCCACCCCTCTCCCGTCGAGCCGGGAGAGGGGCTTTTGGCGGCAGGGTGGACCACCCGGAGCCCTGCGAACGCCCCATTTCGACCGTACCTCCCCTTGTGAGGGCTCGACGGGAGAGGGGTGGGGGGTGAGGGCTCGCGCGACGAGACCGCCCTACCTCCCTCTGTCAGCCGTCGAGCCGGGAGAGGGGCTCTTGGCCGCCTCGTGGCCGTGCCGAGTCCACGCGAACGCCTCAAGATGGTCGTACCTCCCCTTGTGAGATCGGAATGGGAGAGAGGTTGGGGTGAGGGTGCGCGTTCCCCAGCGTTCTGTCCCTTGTCACAAGACTTCCTCTTACACCACCGCCCGCAGCGGCACGACCTCGACCCCGGCTTCAGCGAGGCGCTGACGCACAACCGTGGCAATTTCGACTGAGTTGGGGGCATCGCCATGGATGCACATCGTCCGCATGTCGAGTTTCAGCGGCGTGCCATCGACGGCATTTCCTTCGTGTTGCAGAGCAATGCGCACCGCCCGCCGTGCCACCTCTTCCGGGTCCCAGGCCTTCTTGTGCCGCTCGACCACGGGATAGCCGTTCGGGTGGTAATCGAGATCGCAATAAGCCTCGGGCAGCACGCGCAGCCCCAACTCGTTCGCCAGCGCCGGGGTCTCCGCACCGGCGAGGATGACAATCATGTTCGGATCGTAATCGCGTACCGCGGTGAGCAGGGCGCGCCCGATCGCGGGGTCCTGACCGGCCATGCTGTAGAGGATGCCGTGCGGCTTGACATGGGTCAGTTCGGCGCCGGCAGCGCGAGCGAAGGCGCCGAGCGCGCCAATTTGGTAGGTGACGTAATCCTGCAATTCCTGTGGCGAGACATCGATGCGGCGACGGCCAAATCCGAGCAGGTCGGGGAGAGCAACATGCGCGCCGATGTCGGCGCCGACCTCCTTGGCGAGCCCGACCACACGGCGCATGATCGTGGGATCGCCGCCGTGAAACCCGGTGGCGATGTTCGCGGTCGGCACCAGCGGCAGGATGCCGGCGTCGTCTCCGAGCGTCCAGCGGCCGAAACCTTCGCCCATGTCGCAATTGATGTTGATCTGGACTGCCATGCTTGCCTCCATTGTGGGTGACAGGTGACGGGTGGCGGGTGGTGGAAGCAATCCGGTGATTCCTATCCCCCTTTCCCCCTTTCCCCCGTCACCTGTCACCCATCACCCGCCACCCGCCGCCTGTCACCTGCCACCCGTCACCCATCACCCGCCAAAAGCAACTGTTCCTGCGCGAGACCGATTGCTTCCGCGTCGCTGGCGGAGACCGCCTGGAAGCGGACGGCGTCACCCGGTTTGCCCTGGCCGACAACGCCAATGTCACTGCTGATGACGGTGGCGATCTTGGCGTAGCCACCGAAACTGGGCACGTCGGCGCCCATCACGATCGGCTCCAGCCCGCTCGGCACCTGAATGCCGCCGAGGGGTGTGCCGTCATCGACGATGTTGGAGGGATCGGAACCGGCCTGCTCGATCAGGTAATCGGGGCGGGGCAAGAAGTCGAGTTTGGGCCCGATGTAACGGCATCCCATGCGGTCGGAGATGGGCGAGAGTTTCCAATCGACCGAGAGGAAGGTTGCGACGCTCTCCGGGGTGAAGAGATGGTCCTGGGGCCCGAGGACCACGCGCACGGTCCAGGGTGAGCCCAGTTTCGGCTGCATTTCCTCCGGCCAGATCCGGCCGGCCAATTCGTTTGCGGCGACCATTGCTTCGCCGATCGGGAGTTGGTCGCCCGGCTTCAGGGCACGCCCCTCGATGCCGCCCACGGCGGCGC
Organism: Thermomicrobiales bacterium; assembly: GCA_046328335.1. Lineage (GTDB taxonomy): Bacteria > Chloroflexota > Chloroflexia > Thermomicrobiales > UBA6265 > JACCXM01. The sequence goes on along the minus strand of JAXLWU010000025.1, from coordinate 62,270 downwards.
GGACATTGGTGGCGCGGCTGCCGAGGAACGTCGGCACGTCGATCCCACCGGCGACCGCCAGGTAGGCACGCACCCCGGCGCGCGGGGCGACGAAGGTGATCTCGTCTCCCGCATGGATGGCGACCGCCTGCCACATCGGGAGCGGCGCACCGTTGTGGAGCGGAGTGAGATCGCCGCCGGTGACGGCGATGAGGTGATCGGCGGTGGCGCGCAGACGGCACCCCATCAGCAGCACTTCCAGGCCGGCATCGCCGGGATCGCGCCCAACGAGATAGCGACCGCCGGGGTTGTTGCCGACGAGGCGATTGGCGACGCGCAGGGAGAAACTGTCGAACGCCCCGGACGGCGGCATGCCGGTGTGCAGATAGCCGGGACGGCCAAGGTCCTGGACGGTGGTCTGGGGTCCGCCGGTGATGACCTCGAACATCAGGCGCCCCCTGCCGCGACGGCATCGAGCCGCGCCAGATAGTCGTCGAGGGAGTAGTGCCCCTCCGCGATGTCGTAGCGATAGGCGCCCGCTTCATACTCGGCGCGCACGTCGTGGTATTCGGCTTCGCCGATCGGAACGTAGCGATGGCGCTCGCCGGCGATGGGGAGCACCGGGCTCTCGCGAAAGACCACGTTGCGCTGCTGGGGATCGTAGAGATCGACCGGGGTGCGTCCCAGCAACTGGTAACCGCCGGGACTGCGCACCGGATAGAACGAGGTGATCTTTCCGGCAAGGCAGAGGATCCGCTCCGGGGTCCACTGGCGGGGCCGCGGGTACTTCGGCGCCGAAATCGCGAAGGCGGGATCGAGCGGCAGCGCCTGGTAGCACCCCGGTTGAAACCCGACCGAGGTCACCCACCATTCGGTGCCGGAATGAGCGGCGATGACCCCCACGATGGTGGTGCTGTTGATCTCGGCGAGGTACTCCATGTTGTTCGGTGCGCCATGCGCCTTGGCGCATTCATCCGACCAGGGGTCGTTGTACCAGAAGGGAATCGTCACCAGGCGCGACGGCGCGTTGCGCAATCTGGTCGCTTCATCCTCGCGCTCGCGCAGGGCGTCGATCAGCGCATCGTGCCGGATGATCGCTGAGTCGTAGGCGATCATCAGCGCCCGGTTGGACGGAACCGTCTCGGTCACGCCGGGAATCGGATGCGCGGCGAGCGAGAGATTGAGCCCGATCACCCGGAAATTGAGCGCCAGATGCAATTCATCGCCGAACTCGACGTCGACGAACATATCACCCAGGGAGCGGTAGATGGGGCGGTCGTAGATCATGGGCGGGCCTCGCCGCGAGCAACCTCAACCCCGCGAGCGCCCCTCACCCCAACCCCTCTCCCCGTGCGCGGGGCGAGGGGCTCGTGTTGGTTGCTCGCTGGCAAGATTCCAACTCCATTTACCCGAAACGCACGCCTCGAATCCTGATTCGGCTCTGTCTGCACGAGCCCCTCGCCCCGCGCACGGGGAGAGGGGTTGGGGTGAGGGGTCTTCGCAGGGTGAGGGGCGGCACGGCGAGACCGCAACCATCCAGCCTCCATCGCCACCTACTCCTCCTCGGGTGAGACCGTCACCGCGCGCACCTGCCGTTCGCTGCGGATCAGGAAGTAGACGTACAGGGCGATGACCACGAAGGAGAGGAGGGTGGTGAGGGTGCCCAGGGCATAGAGGGTCGGCGTGATGCGGGTCGTCACCGAGGCCATGATCATCACCGGCAGGGTCTGCGTGTCGAGGGTGGTGCCGGTGAGGAGCAGGCTGCGCTGGAATTCATCGAGGGAGAGCGTGAACCCGAACAGGAGCGAACTGAGCACGAAGGGTTGCAGCACCGGCAGTGTCACATACCAGTAGGCCTGCAGAGGGTTGGCGCCAAAGACCAGCGCCGCATCTTCCAGGGACAGGTCGAAGCGGTTGAAGGCCATGAGAAAGATGATCAGGCAGAAGGGAAGGGTCCACATCACGTGGACGCCAAGGGCCGAGGTTTTCCAGTCCGGAGTCATGTGGAGTCCCTGGTTCATGACCAGGAAGAGGCCGAGGCTGACCGTGATGCCGGGGACGATGATACCGAGCAACCAGAGGTAGAACACGCCGTTCGAGCCGCGGAACGGCTTGCGAAAGGCGTGTGCCGCCAGCAACGCCATGATCGTGGAGAGAATGGCGACCACGATGGCGAGGATCAGCGAGCGGCCAAGGGCGCCGAGGTAGTTGCCGAGGAACTCGCCGACATCGCTGAATTCGGTGAGTTGACCCGGGTGGAAGAGTTTCCACCACCACCAACTGCTCACTCCCTTGAGGGGAAAGGTGTGTCCGCCACGCGGCCCCTGAAAGGAGAGGATGGCCATGATCACGAAGGGGAAATAGAGCATCATCAGCACAAAGCCGATGTAGATGCGAAAGAGGGAACCCGAGAATTTCGACTTCATGGCGCCGTTCCTCGCGAACTCAGATACGCCGGATATCGAAGAAGCGGAGCATGATGCCGACCGCGATCAGGGTGATGATCACCAGGCAGACGGCCACCGCCGAGGCTCCCGCGAACTGGAAGACATCGATCTGGCGCTGGATCGACCCGGCGAGCATCGGGCTCTGGGCGCCGCCGATGGCGCGCTCGGTAAAGAACTCCGCCAATCCGAGCACCACCACGAAGAGCGATCCTGCCATCAGTCCCGGTCGGGTCAGCGGCACCACCACCTGAAAGAAGGTCCGCCACGGCCCGGCGCCATAAACCGCCGCGGCCGACATGATGTCCTCGTCGATCTGCTGCATCGAGAAGTAGATCGGGCCAATCATGAAAACGATGAAGAGAAACCAGAGCGCCACCATCATCGAGAATTTCGAATAGAGGAGAAACTCGACCGGCTCCTGCACGATATGGGTCGCCATCAGCACCTGGTTGACCACTCCTTCCCGCCCGAACATGGGGAGCCAGGTAATGGTGCGGGTGAGATAACTCGTCCAGAAGGGAACGATGAAGAGGAGCAACAGCGCCGATTTCCAGTGAGGTCGCTCGATCACCCGCCACAGCGCGTAGGAGACGGGGTAGGCGAGCAGGATGACCCCGATGAGCAGGGCGATAACCACCTGAATCGTCCAGACCGTGATCGACCAGAAGGATGATCCTGGCTTGAGCAGATTCTCGTAGTTGGCAAGCGTATAGATCGGTTTCAGCCCGGTGAACCCGGATGTCCAGAAACTGAACATCACGATGCTGGCCAGCGCCGTGCCGACAAAGAGGAGCATCCAGAGAGTGCCTGGCAGCAGCAGCAGGAAGCGGGTCAGCCCCGGCTTGCCTTCCAGGCCTTTGACGATCTTGCCAGAGAGGCTGGTCTGGCTCGCCTCGGCCGGTACGGCCGTGGTCCCCATGCTCGGTGCCTTGGTCAACTGGGCCATCGCGTGTCCTCGGGTGAGCCCCTCACCCCGACCCCTCTCCCCGTGCGCGGGGAGAGGGGACCCCGGTTCCCCCTCTCCCGGCTCGACGGGAGAGGGGGTCAGGGGTGAGGGCCAACGACGGGCGACGCGGGCGTCGCCCCTACGTCCGACCTCCGACTTCCGACTCCTGACTCCTGACTCCTGACTCCTGACTCCCGACTCGCTACGCCGACAGGAAATCGTTCCAGCGCGTCGCGTAGTAGTCCGGATCGTCCGGCCACGTCATCCAGTGCATCAGGTTGCCCCAGCGGGTGTCGTAGGCGCCGGTATCGCGGCCGGTGATCGGCCACCCTTCCTTCGGCTCCGGGCTGGAACCACCCTTGTACCACCACTCGTAGTCGGTGAAGTCCGGGCTGGTGTTGCGGGTGCTCTGCAGGTAGACGTCGCAGGTCGTGGTCGGGGAGTAGTACCCCTGCGCCGCGACCTGGGAACCCCACCACCCTTCGAGGCAGAAGTTGATGTAATCGAGCGCCGCTTCCAGATTCGGGGTGTCCTTCTGGACCGCGATGCCGTGATACCAGGCGGTGAACCCTTCCTTCGGGAAGGCGTACTTGCAGATCACGTCCTGCTTCTTGACGTCCTCGACCACCGGGTTCCAGGCGTCCGCCATCCAGATTTCGCCGGAGGCGAGGAGGTTCACGCACTGGCCGTAGTCTTCCCAGATGGCGCGGAACTGGCCGGCCTTCTTGCGCTCGATCATGAAGTTGATGACCTGATCGAGTTCCTCGTGGGTCATGTTGTCGGTGCGGGCGATCTCGACCTGACCGGAAGCCTTCAGATACCCGGCGGCCCAGCCAGGAGTGAGCAGGCTGTCATTGAGAATGGCGACCTTGCCCTTGTACTTCTCGTCGAGCAGCGCGCCCCAACTGGTGATGTCCTCGCCGATGAGATCGTAGCGATACCCGATCGAGTCGCAGTTGTAGAACTGCGGCACCAGTTTGAACTCGGTCTGCGTTTCGGGATCGACCCAGACCTCGACGAGCGGGTAGCCGCTGACCGGGTCGTAACCGAGCGCTTCCTTGCTGGTGTAGGTATCGCGCGCGTACTTCCAGGGGATGACCTTCTCCACCGGCACCGGCTGCAGCAGCCCGGTATCCCAGAGCGCGGCGTTACGGTTGGCGTTGGTCTCGTTGGTGTCGTAATTCGTGGCGCCGCCAGCGAGCCACTCGGTGATCATCGCGGTGAGGGTGGTCACCTTGCCCGAGGTGGAGTGCCCGGTGCGGCGCTCGAACTCGTTGAGGAAGCGATCCTGAACGGAAACGCCAAGACCGATGGTGCGGACCTGGAGTCCAGTCGGATTGGCGGTCTGGCCTTCTTCCAGCGGTTCCCAGCGGTACTTGCGCGGCGAGCGGGGCTCGAACGACGGCTCCCACTCCGGCGCGTTGGGATCGATCGTCGGATCTTCCTGGGCCAACGCGGTTTCCGGGCCGCCGATGATCGTCAGCCCGGCGAGCCCTGGAATGCCGAGCGCCGCACCGACCTGCAACCCCTGGCGGAACAACTGTCGCCGATCGAGCGGATGTTTGGCGACCGTGTTGAGGATCTGCTGCCCGCTCCGAACCTCGTCCGACATGCTGGACCTCCTCGTTCCTACCGGATCCATGAACCCTGATCCGTGCACAGTTGCGCGGCCGGAACCGTTCCGGCCACGAACGCGGCCTAACTCTCCGGGAGGACGAAGCCGTCATCGGCGTCCCAGCCGATGCGCAGCGTCGCTCCATGGCGGGGGGCACGGTGGCGAAGCAGGCTTTCGTGCTGCTCCATCTTCACCAGCGTCCCCGAGGGCAGCGAGAGCGAGACGGTGCTCAGGCTACCGGTGTATTCAATGGCGCGCACGACCGCCTCCAGCACGTTGTCCGCGCCGCGGTCGTCCTCCAGCCAACGCAGGCGGTCGGCGCGGACCACGAAACTGATCCGCTCGCGGCGGCGGTCTTCGCCTTTGGTGGCGACCACGAGGTCGCCGGCATTGGTCTGGACCGTGGCGCGGTTGTCCGTCCTGGCGATGACCGGGCCGTCGAAGATGTTGTTCGTGCCGACGAACTGGGCGACGAAGCGGGTGCGGGGAGAGCCGTAGATTGCCGCGGGAGGATCCACCTGCTCGAAGCGGCCGGCATTCATCACCACGATGCGGTCGGCCATGGCCAAGGCCTCGCCCTGGTTGTGCGAGACGTGGATGAAGGTGATCCCGAGTTGCTGCTGAAGCGATTTCAGTTCGCTCTGCATCTCGATGCGCAGCCGGGCATCGAGCGAACCGAGCGGCTCGTCGAGCAGAATCAACGCCGGTTCCACCACCAGTGCCCGCGCCAGCGCCACCCGCTGCCGCTGCCCGCCGGAGAGTTGGCTGATGCGGCGACGGGCGAAATCGGCAAGCCCGACCGTGCGCAAGGCGCGCATCGCCCGCTCCCGCCGCTCGTTCTTCTCGACGCCGCGCATGCGCAGGCCGAATTCGACATTGCCGAGCACATCGAGATGCGGAAAGAGGGCGAAACTCTGGAACACGAGCGCCACATTCCGCTCGTACGGCGGAACGCCCTGCATTGCCTTGCCGCGAATGATCACTTCGCCGCTGTCGGGCTGATCGAGCCCGGCGATCATTCGCATGGTGGTCGTCTTGCCGCAGCCGCTGGGGCCGATGACCGAGACGAACTCGCCGGTCTTTACCGCCAGATTGACGTCGTCAACGGCGACCACGTCTCCGAACCGCTTGGTCGCGTTCCGCAATTCGACGTCGTAACTCTCAGTCATGCCTCGATCCCCGCCGCAATCTCATCCGATGTGATCGACCGTTTTCGGGTAACGGGCGATGCCTGTATCGCCCGCGTCCCCCAATCACCGCGTGCCGATTCCGCGCTCCCATGCCCACTACCCTAGAACGTCGACGGCGTGTTGCCGCCGATAAACGTCGTAACTCCGTTCGCGAGATTGGCGAACCGGTGGTGATCGGTGCTGGCGAAGGCGAGGCAGTCTCCCGCTTCCAAGCGGAAGAACTGCTCGTTCAGCCAGACGCCGAGCGTTCCCGCCAGGACGTACCAGAATTCGTCCCCTTCGTGCCGGTACGAACCGCCGCTGCTCGCCCCGGGCGCCAATGCAAAGAGATGCACCTCGACCGCGCTGTCGTGCGGCGTGAGCAGCGCGACGCCAACCCCCGGATCACCCATGGCGATCACCTCGGCGGCGCCAGCCCGAACGAGGCGGCGGCGCGGTTGCGGTGATGGTCCATAGAAGGAGAGGATGTTGGCGCCATAGGCCTGGGAGAGTTTCAGCAACCCGGCGACCGAGGGGCGGGTATAGCCGTTCTCGACCGAACTGACGTAGGAGGCGGAAAGTCCGGTCCGTTCCGCGACCTGGCGCACGGTCAGCCCGAGTTGGCTGCGCATCGCTTTGAGCCGCTGCGCGATTCGTTGCTCGGTGTGATGCGGGGGCAGAATCTCGCCCAGGGCGCCGTTCTGCTCCTGGAGACGGTGGTGGATTTCCCGCAGGGAGAGTCCATCTTCGTCACGCAGGCGGCGGATTTCCCGCAGCCGCTCCGTCGTTTCCTCCGGATACCAGCGACGGCCCCAGGCATCCCGTTGCGGCGTGAACAGGCCAGCTGCTTCCCAGGCACGCAGAGTGGACGGGCTGAGCCCGACCTCCCGCGCCGCCGCGCCAATGCCACGGCTTCCGGAATCCGCTTCCAGCCGTGGCACGTTGCGCTGCGTCATCGACAAACGATGTCCGCTTGCGCGGCATCGCGACGAACGACAGGGGTACGCACGAACGCTGACCCTCCCTGCGCCTGAGTTCTTGTGGTAGCCCTACTGTACGGAGTTCAGTAGATGGTGTCAACCGGGCAATGACGACGCGAAGCAGTTCGCGGCGCCTCGGCCAAGGCCGCATACTCACGGCGAGGCAGATGCACCAGACTGGTCAACGAGGAGGCATGACAGATGGTTGAGTCCGAGATCGCAGCGGCACTTCCCGGCGTCACTCACCGCTTTGTGGAAGCAAACGGCATCCGCATGCACATCGCGGAACAAGGAACCGGACCGCTGGTCATCTTGCTGCATGGCTTCCCGGAGTCCTGGTACTCCTGGCGACATCAACTCCCGGCCCTGGCCGCGGCCGGCTATCACGTGGTCGCGCCGGATCAACGCGGCTACGGCGGCACTGACCGGCCCGCTGATCCTCGCCACTACACCCAACTCCACCTCGTCGGGGACGTGATCGGGCTGATGGACGCGCTCGGTGAACAACAGGCGGTCATCGTCGGCCACGATTGGGGAGCGCCGGTTGCGTGGAACACGGCGCTCTTTCGCCCCGACCGGGTGCGGGGTGTTGCCGGTCTGAGCGTGCCCTATGCCCCGCGCGGTCCCGTCAGCATGCTGAGCGCCGTCCGTGCCGCCATCGGCGACCGTTTCTACATGGTCTATTTCCAGGAGCCGGGCGTCGCCGAGGCCGAACTGGAGGAAGATCCGCGGCGGACGATGCGCCTGATTCTCTACAACGCATCGGGCGACGCGAGCGAGGAAGCGCCCCCGGTCGCAATTGCTGGCGACGGTTTTCTCTCCGCGATGCGCGAGCCGGAGCGACTCCCGGACTGGCTGACCGAACGCGACCTCGATGTCTTCGCGACGGAGTTCGCCCGCACCGGCTTTGCCGGCGGATTGAACTGGTATCGGGCCATCGATCTGAGTTGGGAACTGATGGCGCCCTGGCAGGGCGCCGTGGTAACGCCACCCGCCCTCTACATCGCGGGTGATCGTGATTTGGTGGTCAATTTCCCGGGGATGGCGCAACTGTTGCCCGCGCTCACGATGTTCGCTCCGCATCTCACGCGCACGATCATGCTTCCCGGCTGCGGACACTGGACCCAGCAGGAGCGCCCCGGCGAGGTCAACGCCACGCTGCTTGAGTTTCTGGCTGGGTTGAATTAGCGCATCGTGCGAAAACTGTGTCTTTCCGAGCCGCAGCGAGGAATCTCGGCGGGTGCTTCCACAGGCACGATCGCCAAGTCCCTCCTTCGTCGGGACGACACCATCTGTCCCCGTTCTGAAGACACAACGTCCGCACAGCGCTAGAGGTCGGTGGCCGAAGGAACCTGATGCCGTGCTGACGGGGGGATGCGGCTCAGGGCGCACCGGCAACGGTGATCACAAGATTGCCCAGATCATCGACGGTAAGCCGCTGGCCGGGATGGACCAGCGTCGTCGTGCTCGGCTCCTCCACGATCAGCGGACCGCTGGCGGCAAACCCTGGCGCGAGGCGATCGCGGTCATAGACGGGGGTAGATACGCGCGGCGTTCCGGCGCCGTGGCCATCGCTGAAGTGGACGCGCCGCGTCCCCTTGCGGGCATCGCCGCGCGAGGCTGCGGCGGCGCCGAAGGTGGGCCGGGCGATTTCGGCGGTGGCCGTGATGCGCAGATTGACGATCTCGATCGCCGTCTCTTCGAGGGCGAAGGTGTACCGCCGCCGGTGGCGGTCATGGAACGCGGCGGCGAGTGAATCGCCCGCCAGCGCGTGCGGACCCGCCAGCGGGACATCGACCGTGTGCTCCTGGCCGTGATAGCGCATGTCGAGACTGCGCCGCGGGGCGGCGATCACCTCCCGCGGGAAGCCCTGCGCGGTCAGCGCCGCGATGGCCTCCGTCTCGGCCGCGGCAAAGAGGCGCGCCAGTTCCGCCATTGCGGTAGTGGCCAGTGGCAGCACCCGCGTCTGCACCCGGTCCACCCGCGGCGAGGTGAGGAGCATCCCCCAGGCGCTGAAGGTGCCGGGGAAGGGGGGGATCACGATCCGCCGTACGCCGAGATCGGCGAGGAACGAGGCGGCGTGCGTCGGACCGCCGCCGCCGAAGGCGACGAGGGTGAAATCGCGCGGGTCGTAGCCGCGCCGGACGGAAATCAACTTCAGGGCATCGATGGTCTGCTCGTTGGCGACGCGAATGACGCCCGCCGCCGCTTCGTCGACGGAGACACCGAGACGCGCCGCGATCGGCTCGTAGGCCCGCCGCGCCAGCGCGGGATCGACCTGCAAGCGGCCTCCGAGGAAGTAGTCCGCGTCGAGCACACCCGTAATCAGCAGCGCGTCGGTGACGGTTGGCTCCGTCCCGCCCCGTCCGTAGCAGGCGGGGCCGGGGTCGGCCCCCGCGGAGAGCGGACCCACGCGCAAGGCGCCGCCGGGATCGAACCAGGCGATGCTGCCGCCGCCGGAGCCGATTTCGACGATATCGACCACCGGGGCCTTGATCGGGTAGCCGGAGGAGCGCGGCGAGGCCTCCAGCCGGTAGTCAGTCGTGATGCGCGCCTCGCCCCCTTCGATCAGGGAGCATTTGGCGGTGGTGCCCCCGATATCGAGCGCGATCACGTTGGGATCGCCGATCGCCTTGCCCAGTTCAGCGGCGGCCGTAACCCCCGCCACCGGCCCTGATTCGACCAGCGCGATCGGCGTCTGCCGCGCGGCGGTAAAGGTTGCCGTGCCGCCATTGGAGAGCATGGCGAAGAGCGGCGCGGCGACCCCATCCAGGCGCAGGCGGCGCTCCAGATCGGAGAGATAGGCATCGAGGATCGGTGCGACGTAGGCGTTGAGGACGGTGGTGCTGCTCCGCTCGAACTCGCGCCACTCGCGGGTGATCTCGGACGAGGCAGTGACGGTCACCTCCGGCAATCGCTGGCGCAGGAAGGCGGCGGCGGTTTGCTCGTGCTCTGGGTGGGCGTAGGCGTGCAGGAAGCAGATCGCGATCGCGGCGACCTGTTCCGCCTCGCAGGCGGCGGCGATCCGCTCCAGATCGTCCATCGCGAGAGACGTCCAGACGCTGCCGTCGGCGGCGACTCGCTCCCGCACCTCGAAACGCAAGCGGCGCGGCACGAAGGGGCGCGGTTTGTGGAATTTGAGATTGTACATGTCCGGCCTGTTGCCGCGGCCGATTTCGAGGACATCGCGGAATCCCTCGGTGGTGATCAGGGCGGTCTTCACGCCACGGCGCAGGGTGATGGCGTTGATGACCACGGTGGTGCCGTGGATGAAGGCGGCGATATCCTCCGGCCTGATCGCGCCCGCCGCAATCGCGGCGAAGACGCCATCGGCGAAGTTGGCCGGGGTAGTGGATGCCTTCGCGGCCCAGACCGTGCGGGACGCGGCATCGAAGGCGACGACGTCGGTGAAGGTGCCGCCAATATCGACGGCGACGCGGAGGGTAGGGGTCATTGGGCTGGGCTCCCATTTGAGGAGCGCTCACCCCAACCCGGAGAACCCTCACCCCAATCCGAAAGGCCCTCACCCCAACCCCTCTCCCATTGCGATGGGCGAGGGGCATCCGTTGGCAGGCCGTAGGTGGAGTGGGCGGTGTCGAGGGTGATGTAGCCGTCGGCGAGGTCGGCGAGGATCAGGTCCGGTTCGCGGTCGCGGGGATCGCCCCAGCCGCCACCGTTGCCGGTCAAGACGCGGACCACATCGCCCGCGGCCAGGGAGAGATTGGTCACCCGGCCGCCAGTAATCCGCTCACCGGTAGTGCGGATGACTTCGAAGCCGTTCACCGTGCCCTCCTCGCCGCCGGCCACGCCCCAAGGCCGATGCACGGAGCGGCCGATCGATGCGAGCAGGAACCCGCCGGAGGGATTGAGCACGCGATATTCGCGGATGGTGCCGAACCCGCCCCGCCGCTTTCCCGCGCCGCCCCCCGCCGCGACGTTGAGGGCGTTGCGCTGCATGGCGAGGGGGAAGGCGTGCTCGATCACCTCGGCGGGATAGTTGTAGGTATCGCCGTCGGTGGTGGCGATCAGCCCGCTCTCGCCGTCGATGTCGATCCCCGCGCCCCAGCCGCCATCCTGCGGTGTCGCCTGCACCCAGTACTCGCCGTTTGGCCGCGTGCCGCCGATGTAGTAGGCGCAGAGGGAGACATAGGACCCGGCAGAGAGATGCTCCGGCAGCACCGGGGCCAGCGCTTTCCAGATCAACTCGGTGGCGAAGGCGGACGATTCGTAATACCAGCCGGTGGCCGCGGGGTGGACGGCGGTAAAGACCGTCCCCTCCGGCGCGATCACTTCAAGCGGCCGGAAGAGTCCTTCGTTGGAGGGAGCGGCGGGCGCGGTAATCGCCTTGAAGACGGTCTTGCAGGCGGACATCAGGGCGCCGCGGGCACAGTTGATCGGGCCCTTCGCCTGGTGCGCGGTCCCGGTGAAATCGGCGATGAGTTGCTCCGGGGTAATAGTCACCCGCACCCGCACCGGGATGGGATCGTCGCTGAGACCATCGCCGTCGATCCACTCCTCCGCCTCGTAAATCCCCGGCGGGATGCGGCGGAGGGCATCGCGGGCGATCCCTTCGCCGTGGGCGAGAATGGCGGCGAAGGTCTCCAGCGTGGCGTCCAGACCGTAGCGCTGGACGATCGCGGCGAGCCGGGATTCGGCGATGCGCACCGCCGCCACCCCGGCGCTGAGATCGCCGAGCGACATGGTGGGGAGGCGGACATTGGCGCGGATGACCTCGATCAGTTCGGTATTGAGTTCTCCGGCGCGGTAGAGGAGGAGTTGGGGAAACTGCAACCCCTCCTGGAAGATCTCGGTGGAGTCGGGGGAGAGGGAGCCGAGGACTTTGCCGCCGATCTCCGTCCAGTGGGTCACGGAGATGCCGAAGGCGATCACCCGGCCATCCACGAAGATCGGCATCACTAGCGCCACGTCGGCGGTATGGGTGCCGCCGCCGTAGGGGCCGTTGGTCATGAAGACATCGCCAGGGCGCATCGCGGCCAGGGGGTGCCGGGCCAGGACCGATTCCACCTGCGGTTTGAAGGTGCCGGTGAAGAGGCAGAGTCCGTTGTCCTGGGCGATGACCTGGGCCTCGACATCGGTGAGACCGCAGGCGAAATCGAGCACCTCGTAGACGATCGGGCTCATGCTGGTGCGGGCGAGGACGATCCCCATTTCGCCGGCGATCGCCAGCAACTTGTTGCGGATCACTTCGCGCGTGAAGGCGTCCGCGCGCGGTTGGCCGGCGCTCTGCTCTGGCGTCATCCTCTCTCCCATGGGTCCGTGACCGTGGTTCGCGTGATGCCCCGCGAGGGTAGCAATGGCGAGGATGGCCGGTCAACTGGCGTGGGCGATACTGCATCGTGTGCGCGAGGATGGTCGTGCCGTCTCCCGGCGCGCCCACACCCCAACCCCTCTCCCCGTGTGCGGGCGAGGGGCTCGCGCAGGGCGGCGGGTTGCCGGGGATGGTGCCTCGATACGGTTCAGTCAGGGCAAGGTGGGAGGAATGAGAGTCGTGGGAACGGGGAACGGGATCGAGGCGGTCATTTTCGACATGGACGGGGTGTTGATCGATTCCGAGCCGTTCTGGCGGATCGCCGAGGTGGAGGCGCTCACCGCGGCGGGGGTGCCGATGACGATCGAGGATGCGGTCGAGACGACCGGTCTGCGCACCGACGAGGTAGTCGAGCACTGGTTCGCCCGCTATCCGTGGACCACACCTCCGAAAAAGGAGGTGGAGGCGCGGATCATCTCGCGAGTGATCGATCTGGTGCGGGAGCGGGGCGAGCCGACGCCGGGGATGCTCGCGGCGCTCGATCTGCTGCAGACCCGCTACCCGCTGGCGGTAGCCTCATCGTCCGCGAGCGAGATCATCGCGGCGGTCCTGGAAAAACTTGGCATCGGCGGCCGCTTCGTGCTGGCCCAGTCGGCGGAACACGAACCGTTCGGCAAACCGCATCCCGGTGTCTACATCGAAGCGGCGCGTCGTCTCGGCATCCCCGCCGCGCGCTGCGTGGCGATCGAAGATTCCCCGAACGGGGTGATCGCGGCCAAGGCGGCGAAGATGCGCTGCATCGCCATCCCCGACCCCGAACTGCACTCCGACCGCCGCTACCACGCCGCCGATCTCATCCTGCCGTCATTGACCGAATTGCGACTGGAGACGTTGGCGGGGTTGTAAGGAGGAGCAGGCGCCGCACCCCACGGACGCGGATTCTGTAGAGTGCGTCGCCCGCATCCCCAACCGGCGCGGCTCCAGGATCCTGCTCCCGCCACCTTGGTTACGTACGGCAATATGACGTACGATCACCACGCACGGTCCGATCCGCGTGCGGAAACCGAGCCACCGCCAACCGCCACGAGAGCCGAGAGCTGAGAGCTGAGAGCTGAGAGGAGACTGACATGGGCCGCGCAACCAGCGCCACGGTAGGGGATGACCCACGGACACCGCGGCGAGAACCGGGCCGGCGGGAACGCCTCGAGGCCCGCGTCAGTCCGGAGCAGAAGAACTTGCTCGAACGTGCCGCCGCGCTGGAGGGGCGAACCCTCACCGATTTTGTGGTGTCCAGTGCCCAAGCGGCGGCACTGGCAACGATCGCGCGGCATGAGGTGATCACCCTCACCGCGCACGATAGCCAGGTCTTCGCGCAGACCCTCATGCAGCCACCAGCACCGAACGAGTGCTTGCGCGCGGCGGCGCGTCGGCATCGCGAGATCATCGTCGAGTAGGACGTGACGCAGCAGCAGTACCGGATCGAGCGGTTGGGACGCCATCATGACCGGGCCGCGTTCACTTGCGGTGAGGATTCGCTCGACACCTACCTGCGCCAGCGCGCGCGGCAGGATGCCGATCGGAATGTCGCGGCCGTCTTTGTGCTTGGCGACCCGACGACAGATCGCGTCGCGGGCTACTACACGCTCAGTTCCGCGTCGGTCACACTTGACGATTTGCCAGAAGCGATGCGGCGCGCGCTGCCGCGGTATCCGCTCGTGCCCGTGGTGCTGCTCGGACGGCTGGCCATCGATCGTGCCTTTCACGGCCAGGGATTGGACGAAGTCCTGCTCTACGATGCTTTGCAACGAGCGTTCACGGTTGGCACGCGGGAGATTGCGGCCATGGCGGTCATCGTCGATGCGCTGCACGATCGCGCCCGCGGATTCTACGAGCAATACGGATTTCAGCGGTTTCCGAGCAACGAGTACCGGCTCTTTCTGCCGATGACCACTATCGCGCAACTCCTGGCCGAGGGCGACGCCTGATCCTCTCTGCAGTCTTTGACCGCGTTGCGGTTCGAGACGTGGGCGGGACTGTGAGACGGGCTTCGGCGATCCAGAACCTCACGGCGCCGCGCAACGCGCTAACAGCATTTCCGGCGTAGAATCGGCGGCATGGAGGGAATCGATCCCGACACGCTCGTTCTCTCGTGCACAGATCCGCAGGGCAGATTCATCGTGGCGCGAAAAGCGCGCTGGGAAGAGCACGTCAGACTCAGACATCCTGAGGTTGCGTCTCACTTTGCCGCCGTTCGACTGACCCTCGAAGCTCCCGATGTCATCGTCTCGGATTTCGACAACCCGCACGGGCTGAACTACTATCGCTTCGGGGCGCTGTCAGCCCCCTACCACCGGCTCTTCCTGAAAGTAGTCGTGACCTTCCAACAAATTGACAACGCGATCGTCGGCGCTGTCATCACCACCTCTCCAACCGGGCGAATCGCTCACGCCGAGGTTCAGCAATGGCCGTGACCAGGAGAAGACCCGATATCCAGACGTTCAGCCCGCGGTGGCCGGATTTCCGATTGCTTCCGCCGCAAGAGATGCGCCTCACCTACGACCGGCCGAGTGACACGTTGTTCGTCGACTTCTCCGGTGAGGCGCGGGCGGCGGCGAGCGTCCCGCTCGATCGCGGCGACCGGGATTACCTCTTCTTGCGGGTCGATCCCGAGACGGAGGCAGTCGTCGGGATGCAGATCGAGCATTTCCTCTCCTATGCCATCGCGCGGCACCCGGAGCTCCGCGCCGCCCTCGATGTCGCCCAGATTGGCAGGATCGACCGAGGTGAACTCGACGGGCTGATTCCGGCCACAATGCGAACGGCCAGGGCGGATACCCGCGACACCATAATCGAGGACTTGATCCGTTTGTGCGCGTAGCCGTCGTCAGCCGAAATCGGCGCAGGAATCGACATCCGACACGGCTGACACGCAATCAAACCCGGCATGACCGCGGCACTCGCCGGCACTATCCGAGCCAAAACGGGTGCACGGACTTGCCGAGGCTGGCGGCGCCATCATGGCTTCGTGCGAGATGCCCGCGTCGCCCACATCCTCACCCCACCTCCTCTGCGATGACCATCACCACCTCGCCCTGCTCGGTGGCGGCGCGGAATTTGCGGCACATCACGTAGCCGTCGCTGTCGGCGACGATCTCGACCGGCGGTTCGTCGATGCGTTCGAAGTCGTGGATGCGCGCCACCGGTTGGCCCTTGACTACCGGCGCGCCGACCGGCACCAGCGGCTCGCTGATGCCGCTCACCGGGGCGGTCACGTAGCGGTCGATATCGAGCGCGGCCACCACCCGCTGCCGGTCGAGACCAGGCGCGGTGAGACGCTCCACCGGTTCGTTCAGCAGGCCGTAATGACGCATCACGTTGCGCGTCCCCTCCTGCGCCCAGCGCACCCCCGCCAGATCGGTGGAGGCGCCGTAGCCGAGTTCGCTGCCGATGGTGATCTTGCCCATCGCCTCCGCTTCCTCGGTCAGCAGGCCGCTCCCCATGCCGCTGGTGTAGATCATCACGAACGGCGTGCCGAAGAGGAGCGCGGTCTCCTTGAACGCGGCGTAGGTCTCCGGATCGTCGACGCGATGGAAGGACATGCAGCGGATGATCTCGAAGCCGGCGCCGCCGGAATGGAGGTCGATCACCACGTCGGCGCGGGGGAGTACCTCGTCGGTCAGGAAGCGGGCGATGCGCTGGGTGATCGTGCCCCGCTCGTTGCCGGGAAAGACGCGGTTCATGTTGGCGCCATCGAGCGGGGAATCGCGCCGGTTGGCACGGAAGGCGGGGACGTTCAGCACCGGGATGACGATCAACCGTCCCGCGACCAACCCTGCCGGATCGAGCGCGTTGATCAAGTTTTTCAGGCCAACGGGTCCCTCGTACTCGTCGCCATGGGTGCCGCCGATGGCGACGATGGTCGGCCCTGGCCGTGGGGCGCAGGCGACATAAAGCGGGACGCGGATGCGGCCCCAGATATTGTCCGAGGTGAAGGGGAGGTGATAGAAGCGCGCGCCTGGTGTCTCCCAATCGACCCCGCTCACCGGGGTAATGTCCAGGATCATCGTTTCCTCCCCACAGACGAGGCATGTCTACTCGGACGCCGCGAATTCCCGGAGCGCCGCCAGCGTACCCTGCGTCATCGCTTCGGCCGCGTCCGGCGCGAAGGGCGAGGTCTCGACCTCGTAGCCGCCGACGTCGTACGCCTCGGGCATGGCGATATACCCGGCCCAGCCCCCGATATAGCCGCCGAACCAGGTCGCCGGCCACGGTGAGCCCTCTTTCACCGCCAATCCGATTTCGACGAACGGTTCGCCTTCGATGCCAACCAGCACGGCCGGGCCGATCTGGAGCAGGTGGAGATCGACCGGGAACGTCTCGCGTCCACCATAGGTCTCGGCGCGGAAGAGAGCCATGTTGGCCCGCTTGACGACGAAGGTCGCCGCTTCGATTTCAGCCGCCAACGCGCCCTCCTGGCGCAGCGCGTCGAGCCGCGCCTGGGCCGCGGCGACCCGCTCCCGCGCCTCGGTCAGCGACGGCTGCGGGAGGACGGGCAGGTCGATCTCGCGCGAGGCGACCCGCACCACCGGTTCCGCCGCGTCGACCGCCTCGCGTTTCCAGATGCTCAGCGGCGCTCCCGACTCCTGGACCCGGTCGTGCCGGTGCCGGGTGGCGGAAAGCTCGAGCCCGAAATAGACCCGCGCCGCCTCGCAGCCGATCTGCCGCCCGAGGCGGCGGACAACTCCGAGATCGGCGGTGAAGCCATCCGGACCGGGTCCGACATTCCCCGTCGCCCCCTGGGCGAAGAGACAGGTCGCGCCGGTCAGCATCTCGACCGTGCGCTTGAGATGACCCGGCCAGTCAGGACTGATCAGCCGGCTCTCCGGACCGAGGGTGGTCGGGTGCATCGTGTAGCCGACGACCGCGGCGAGCGGATCGCCATCGCGGCTGTCGATGCGCAACACGAAGACCTGCGGATCGATGATGCCGTCCGGGTTGATCCCCACCACCGGACGCCCGCCGGGGGCGGTCTCCCGCCGGTTGACCGCGACCCGGCTCTCGCCGGAGCCGACCGCCACCCGCGCCGGGCACAGGTTCTGCCGCGCCAGCCGCGCCGCGCCCGCGGCATACTCCGGCAGCATGGCGTAGTAGCCGGCCAGCGCCTCCTGCCCCTGCCCGGCCCAGTTCCAGGCGCTGGGCGGCGGCCCGGCGTGGTTGTGCGTCACCGAGACCCGCACCGCCTCCCGCGGGATATCGAGCGCCCCCGCCACGGCAGCCCGGATGGCATCGCTCTCCGGCCGGGAGATGATCACCAGATCGAGATCGATCCAGGCCGCCATCGTGTCGCCATCGGCGACGACCAGCACCGTGGCCCACAGATCGGCCTCGACGCCATCCGGCACCACATGCACCTGGGCGCCCCAGCCCGCGTGCGGCGCGGTCAACGGCGGCGTGATCGAGACTCGGCCGACTCCGGCCTGAAACCCCTGGCGACTCATCACCCGCTCTCCTCTCCGAACGCGACTCGCATTCGCGCCTGAATGTCCCACCAGCCAGCCCGTTCGCGCTGATCACTCCACGTTTGGCTCGCGCAAACCGTCGTCGATCGAGCGAAAGACGTCGTACTGCGGCAGGTACCCGAGGAGGGCGCGCGCCTTGGCGGTGCTGTGATGGATGCGGATCGGCGGTCCGGGAATGCGCGCCTCGACCCACGGGTATCCGGCCCGCTCGGCCAGGTAGGGGATCACCGTGTCGTAGGAGAACGGCGCGGGTCCGCTCAGATTGAACGCTTCCCCGACGGCCGCCGGTTCGTCAATGAGCAACTGCAATCCCTGGACGATATCGCGCACATCGCAGAAGTGGAACATGTACGGTTGCCCCTCCGCATCGCGGGCCAGCAACAGGGTGTTGTTTCCCTTGTTGAGTTGGGCCACCTGGTCGGCGGCCTCGCGGCCGGCGCGGAACTCGATCATCCCCAGCATCGGTTCGAGGAAGAGGAATCGTCCTAGCCAACCACCGGGCCGGGTCGTTTCCCATGGCTGGGCCACGAGCGCGAACCGGGCGATGGCAATCGGCAGATCTTCCGCCCGGTGGTAGTAGTGGAGCAACTCCTCACCAGCAACCTTGGTCAGGCCGTAGAAGCTGTATGGCTTGGTCGGATGGTTCTCGTCGATCGGCAGATAGCGGGCGAAGAGCGAAGGATAGACTTCGTCGCTGCTCGCCAGGACGAAGCGGTGAAGCCCGCCACGGGCCGCGGCCGCGTTGGCCAGATTGAACGTACCGCGCAGGTTGTCCTCAAACAGCGCCTGGTTGTGCTCGTTGCTGCCCCAGAGCATCGCCGCGCCGAGGTGAACGACGACATCGACATCGGCCACGGCCATGGTAGCCACCTCGGAATCGCGCAGATTCCCTTCCAGACACTCCACGCCCAGCGCCTGCACCGCCGCCGCGCCGGAATCCTCCGGCAACACCAGGCCGCGCACCTCGTCGCCCCGTTCGATCAGCGCGGCGGCCAGGCGCTTCCCAACCCGCCCCGTCACACCCGATACAAGCACTTTCATCGGTGATCCTCCCCCTCTCTCGCCGAGCGCCTGCCCGGTCTACGCCTTCTGCAGCCGCGGATCCAACGCATCACGAAGCCCGTCTCCGAGCAAGTTCAACCCGAGGACGCTGATGAAGATGGCGGCGCCTGCCGAGATCGAATACCAGACGTTCTGTCCCAGGAATTGCCGGCCATCGTTGAGCATCATGCCCCAGGACGGCGTCGGCGGCTGCGTCCCCAGTCCGAGAAAGCCGAGCGCGGCCTCGACGATGATTGCGTTCGCAAAGCCGATCGACGCATGAACGAGCAGGGGTGAGAGGCAGTTGGGCAGGATGGCGCGCCGCATCAGATATGGCGTGGTCGCGCCCGCTGCCGCCGCCGCTTCTACATATTCATTCTGCTTGACGGTCAGCACGCTGCCCCGCATGACTCGCGAGAATGCCGGTACATAGACGATGCCAACCGCGATGGTCGCGTTGCGGATTCCGGGGCCAAGCGCGGAGAGGATCGCCAGGGCGAGGAGCACGGCGGGGAATGCCGCCAGCGCGTCCATCACGCGCATTGTGGCGCTATCGATCGCGCCGCCGTAGTAGCCGCTCAACATTCCGAAGACGACACCACAGACGATCGCGATGGCAATTGCGATAGCGCCGACCGTCACCGAGATGCGCGCGCCGAAGAGGATGCGGCTGAAGACATCACGCCCGAGTTCATCGGTGCCGAGCCAATGCGCCGCCGAGGGCCGCTTCAGGATGTCGACCGGCGCAATCGCGAGGGGATCGTAGGGCGCCAGGACCGGAGCGAAGATGGCGCACACCAGCACGACAAGGCAGATGACGAGACCGATCGCCGAGGACTTGCGGGACAGCAGCAAGCGGAGGAGTCCAGGCCGCGCTCGCCGGCGGGAAGCCGGCTCCACCGCGAGCGAGGGCGCTGCTTGTGGCTGTTGGGAGATTCCTTGCCCGCTGAGCGCTGCCATCAGCGGAGGCGAATGCGCGGGTCGAGCACGGAGTAGCCGAGATCGACCAGGAGGTTGATGAGCAGAAACCCGATGGCGCTGAGCAGGACGGCGCCCTGGACGACGGCATAGTCACGGGACTGAATCGACTGGTAGGTCAACCAGCCGACCCCCGGCCAACTGAAAATCTGCTCGATGACGACGGAACCGCCGAGGAGGAATCCGAACTGGAGCCCGGAGATGGTGAGAAAGGGAATCATCGCGTTCTTGAGCGCGTGGTTGACCACCACCACGCGTGGTGGCAACCCCTTGGCCCGGGCGGTTCGCACGTAATCCTGGTGAATCACGTCGAGCATGCTCGCGCGCAGGAAACGCATCTGCTCGGCCGCGATGGGCAGGGCCATCGTCAAGGCGGGAAGCGCCAGGTATCGAAGGTGCGCGCCGAGGTCCTTCGAGGGCGGGGTGTAACCGGCGGGAGGGACCCAGCCGAGTTTGAGGGAGAAGACGATCACCAGCAGAATCGCCAGCCAGTAATTGGGGACCGAGAAGCCGAACAGTCCTGCCACGCGGACAAACAGATCGGTCCAGGAGTCACGCCGTACCGCGGCCACCACGCCGGCCGGAATTCCCAGCGCGCAGCCGATGATCATCGCCACCAACGCGAGTTCGAGGGTGATCGGGAATTTCGCCAGCACCAGTTTCAGCACGGACTGATCGTCAATGCGCGAGGTCCCGAAGTCGCCGCGCAGGGCCGCGCCCAACCACCGCGCAAACTGCTCCGGGATCGGCTGATCGAGCCCCATTTTCTCCCGCAACGCCGCGAGCGACTCCGGATTGGGGTTCGAGCCAAGCATGAGTTGCGCGGGATCGCCCGGGATGAGCCGAAACACGACAAAGACCAGCGCCATCACCAGGATCAGGACGGGAATCATCTGGATCAGGCGTCGGGCGACATACCGGCCCATGACGACTCCGAATCAGCGGTGTCTACGCAGGGCACGACGGATCGTGACCACGTTCGAGGAATCATGACGGCGCGTCCTGGGTCCTCAATGGCGACTGAGGACCCAGGACGCACGCGATTTGTCCGTGACGTCGCTATGACGTAACCGATGCCTGAGAGAAGAGTTGATAGCCACGGTTGTGCTGGATGACGCCGGTCACGCCAGCGGCGGCGGCCGAGAAGATCGGCGCGCCATTGAGCACGGTTCCGGGGCACTCGGTCAGCGCGATCTCCTGGCAGCGGAAGTAAGCCTCGGCGCGGGCCGCCTCGTCGGCGGTCACCCCGCCCGCCGCAAACGCCTCGTCGAAGTCGGCGTTCTTCCAAAGCAATGCCTGACCATCGTCGGTCTTGTAGGCGTTGCCGATCTGGTCGCTTGGATCCCAGCGAGGCACCAGCGCCGTGAGCGCCATTTCGTAGTCCAGATCGTAGGCAACAGTCTGCACCCATTGTCCAATTTCCAGCAACTGGAGTTCGACCTCGATTCCAATGTCGGCGAGGTTGGCTTGGACGATCTGCGCAATCTGGGGCATTTGCGCCCACTCTTTCCAGTACTTGAGCGTGGTCTTGAACGCCGGCGCCCCCTCCGCATACCCCGCCTCGGCCATCAACGCCTTGGCCTGAACCAGATCGCGGGTGTTGTAAGACGGGGCATCCGGATTGAACGCCCAGCTGCCGCCAGCAACCGGGTTCGAGCGAATTTCGCCCAGTCCGAGCGTTGCCGCCAACAGTGCTTCGCGATCGACCGCGTGATTGAGGGCGCGGCGCACCGATGGGTTGTCCCAGGGCGCGGCATCTGTCTTGGTCAGGAGATAGTGGAACGCCAGCCGGTACGGTTCGGGCACGTCGAGAATCTGCACCGCGGGATTGGCTTGCAGTTCGGCGACCCGGGGGAAATTGACGCTGGCGATCGCCTGCACTTCACCGGAAACCAGTAGATTGATGGCCTGGTCCTGATCCGGCACCATGCGCAGCGTGAGTTCATCCAGATAGGGGAGCCCCGGCTTCCAGTAGTTGGGATTCTTCGCGTACGTAATCTGCAGGTTACGTTCCCACGAGCCGAATGTGAACGGTCCGGTGCCAATCGGCTTGGCCTCGTCGAAATCGGACGTTCGCACCAGCCAGTGCGAGGTGAAGTCGTCGAGGATGGCCGCGTTTGCCTCGGCCAGGACGAGTTTCACCGTCGCGTCGTCCGGCGCCTCGTAGGTCGCGCCGGTGAGGGAACCGCTGACATTGCTCGCCGCGCCGGAATCGGGCGCAAGGACAGTGTCGAAGTAGTCGATCACGTCCTGGGCGACGAGCGGCTTGCCATCGTGCCACTGCACTCCCTGGCGAACCTTGAACGTCCAGGTCTTGGCGTCCGGCGATTCCCAAGACTCGAAAATGGCGCCCGTGAGGTTGTACTCCTGATCGTACTCGGTCAGCGTATCGAACACCGCGCTCCAGACCTCGTACTCGCAGGCGGTGGAATCCTGCCACGTCTGGAATCCCTTGATGTCGCCGCAAACGATTGTCGCGACCAGCGATCCGCCGGGGGTTCCGGCGGCAGGGGTCGCGTCCTGTGCCGCCGTCATTCCAAACGGGGTGATACCGGCCACTCCGCTCAACACGAGGGCGCCAACGCCGACGCCCGTGGACTGCATGAACTGCCGGCGAGAAAACCGCTGTGGGCAGCGTGACACAACCACTCTCCTCGGGGTGTTTCCCCACCATATGCGACTGCAATTGGTCCCACCGGCAGCGTATCAGGTCACGTATGCGAACGCAACAACCACTTCAGTTCGCGTGGCGAACAGAACCAGATTCTTTCGCGCTGTCCATGAGGGACAAATCGACGCCATTTCACGTTGGTGCACATGGCCTCTGGAACCGCTCAGTCAGATCGAACCGGGCAAATCAGTCACCCGAACGCGGCCGGAACGCACTTCCGGGTCGAAGGCGTCCCTACGACCGATCGTGGCGGCGCCAGCCAGAGGTGAGCGGCGGGAGACCGCTCTGCTCGCGGAAGTAGATCGCGGCGCGCACGGCCAGACCGAGCAGGACAAAGAGGATCACGATCGAGAGCGCGAGATCGACGCTGGTGACGACCGGGAGCGGGTTCGGCACCAGCACCGAGCGCACCCCCCAGATCGCCAGCACGAGACTGCCGATGCCGAAGGCGAGATCGGAGATGTCGCGCAGGGCGACCGCGATGATCGCGGAACTGGAGATCAGGATCAGCAGCAACACGGCCAGGATCTGCTGATGATCCGGTCGCTCGAAGACGAGTCGCTCCACGCCGATGAAGTCATACGGATCCATCGGCGAACTCACCTTGGCCGGATCGATCGCCGTGGGAGGATCCATGGTGTAGTCCCGCAGTTGATTCTGGGTCGTGATGACGGCGTGGTTGGCCAGCATTGACTCGGTCAGTTCCACCGGCGTCCCATTCTGATTGACCGTGCCCGCCACCCCGAGCCAGAGATCGTAGTCATCGAACGGGTAGAGACTGGGCTGGCCGCGAATCGGGAGTACCGCGGTGTGAGTAAAAACGGTCTCGTCCGGTTGCAGTGTGATCGTCGCGGAGGGCGGCAGCGCCCGCCGTACGTTCGCATCGTCGTCGAGCGACACCAAAGTGAAGGTCAACGTCGGGCAGGTGGCGCCGCACAGGCGGTGACCGGAGACGGCGAAGGTGATGCTTCCGGCGGCCTCGTCGATATCCACCGCCGCGAAGTTGAGAAAACTGATCGTACCCGTGTCGAGATCTTCGGTGATGGCGGGGACGATTGTTTCGGCAGGAAAGTTGTAGAGCGTGCGGGCCTCGCGATTGAAGAGGGTGGTGTTCATGCTGCGCAGCGCGAGGGGCAGCGCGAAAATGACCATGATCACCAGCAGCACCGCCTGGGCCAACGCCAGCCGGTGGAAGATCAGTTTTCGCTTCGGTTCTGGCTGGGGCGCCTCGGGGCTCGCCGGGGCGTCCGGCGCCTGTTCCGGATCGCCGCGCATGGCCCGCGATTATAGATGGAATGCGTCTCGCTCACTCTATTGGCATGCGGTATGAGGTCTTGCTCTTTCCCGCATTCGTTGCGCTATGAGGATGCTCCCTTGGTCCTTTGCGGTTTAGTTGTGAAAGAATTCATCGGCGAGGGAGCGTAGGTCATACTCGGCGTGTCCCGTCTCGGCAGCACGGCTTACGAAAATGCAACTTTGACGAGAGCGGCAACATCGGAGCGAGCATCTCGCGGGTGCATCCTCAATACACCCGTGCCAATAAGCGAACCAATCAAGATCCACTGGGCACTTTTTCGATACCACTTCAAGACACTGCTCGCGTACTATGGGCAGCGCTTGTGTCAGATTGGGCATTCAAATGATGCAATGATCAAGTTCGGGCCTTCGGGAGGAAGCCATGTCCGGCGGGTCTCCACGTCGCGTCTACACAGTACCACCGCCGCCCGAGTCGCTGGGTGAAGTGTTGTATCGGGAGCGTACGAAGCGCAAGCTGTCCCAACAGAAGGTCATCGACTACATCAACGAGCGGTTGGGGACCAATCTCCGGCAGGGGTCGCTGTCGGCGTGGGAGCGCGGGAAGGTGCAAGCACCCGACGCCGCCGCGCTCGCCGTGCTAGACGAACTCTACGGCTTTCCGCGGGGGTATCTACTCGATCTTGCTGGCGAGGGCCGGGGGGCCAACCGTAGGCGAGCGTTGCAGGCGCCACCCGAACCGAATAGCATCATCTTCCCTCCTAGTGACGGGTTGGCTTATAGAGTCGCCAAATGGATTGATAGTGCGACCGAAGAACAACTATCTGCTCTCCTTATCCTCGTTGAGCACTAGAGTGCTCCACTACTTCAGTAGAACGGATGAGTACGATCCATTGCCTTCAAGGACCAAGCGTTCGTCGGCTCGCTAGTAGTTTATGAGTAGAGAGGCGAACGGTCTGGTTGAATTAGAAAGGCGTTCCCAACCATCACGAGTGCGCATTCTGGTCAACCCCAATTCGGGGAGCAAGGGAGGCTTGCCGACGAATACCGCCGCCGGGGACGCCGTGCGTGAGGTCATCGCCCGGCACCTGCCCGCCTTCGTCGAGGAGATTGTCGAAACCGCCTCCGAAGAGGATGCCATCGCCGCGACGCGCGACGCGGTCGCCCAGCGCTACGACGTGGTGGTGGCCGCGGGTGGGGATGGCACGGTCGGCACGGTCGCCCGCGAACTGCTCGATACCAATACGGCCCTCGGCATCCTCCCCCTCGGCAGCGTGATGAACATCGCGCGCATGCTCGATATTCCACGCGATCTGGAGGGGGCAGCGCAGATCCTGGCTACGGGTGAACCGCGCCTTATCGACGTCGGCGAGGCAAAGGGACAGATCTTTTTCGAGGGCGGCTCGGTGGGGCTCAACGCCGCCGTCTTTCGCGAGGCGCAGAAGGTCGACGCCGGACATTACCAATCGCTCGGGGCCGCGCTCTGGACGCTGCTGCGTTACCGGCCCTCGCGGATGATCCTCCATCTGGATGACCGGGTGCTGACCACGCGCGCGCTGGCGGTAGCGGTGGCGAACGGTCCGTACTCCGGCCTTGGCTTCACCGTCGCGCCGGCCGCGGAGGTCACCGACGGCAAACTCGACGTCGTGATCTTCTCGCGCTTTTCGCGGACGGAGTTGATCCGTCACTTCGTGGCAATCGCCTTCGGCCGGCGCCAATTCACCGCCAGGACCGCCACCTGGCGCACCTCCCGGGTGCGTATCGAAGGGGTCCATCCCCTGCCCTGCCGCGCCGATTCGCGGGATCTGGGTTTGACCCCCGTGGAGTACGTGATCCGGCCGGGCGCGCTGCGGGTGATCGCCCCAGCGGCGCCAGCGGAGTTCGGTTAGAGCATCGTGCATACGTTGTGTCGTCCCGACGAAGGAGGGATCTCGGCGTACGACTCGATGCTGACGGACGCCGCGATTCCTCTCCCTTGCTTGGACTGACACCATTGCTGCACGCCGTTGGAGACCGCGATTGCCTTACGCCCCGGGTTGGTCACCGTCGCGTCGGATCGGTCACACTCTCTGGCGCGGGCACGTTGCCCGCGAGCATGACGATCCGGATCGAATCAGCCGCGCGGCAGCGACGAAAGGACAGTCGGTGGGACGGACCTTCGCGGTCATCGACGACACCATGCGCTCGTGGCTCATCAAGCAGCCGATGTTCGTGGTGGCCACCGCCCCGAACGATCCCCAAGGGCATGTCAACTGCTCGCCGAAGGGTGGCGAGGGATCGTTTCACATCCTCGGGCCGCGGACAGTGGCCTACATCGATCTGGTCGGGAGCGGAGCGGAAACAGCGGCCCATCTGCGCGACAATGGCCGTATCGTGCTGATGTTCAACGCCTTCAGCGGTCCGCCCAAAATCGTCCGGCTCTATGGCTCGGGGCGGGTTGTGGCGCAGGAGGATGCGGAATTCGCGACGCTGGCCGATCGCCTGGCGATCCCCGCCGAAACGCAACGGCTCATGCGCGGCATGGTCATCGTGGATGTGGACCGCATCGCCGATTCCTGCGGTTTTGGCGTGCCGCGCATGGAGATGGTCGCCGAGCGGGATCAGCTGCAGCGCTGGAGCGAAACCCAGGAGGCAAAACATGGCCCCTCCTGGAAGACGCGCTACATGCGCGAGAAGAACGCCGAGAGCATTGATGGTCTTCCGGGCTACGACGTGGCGGGGTCGGTGCCGCCGGGCAATGACGCATAAGAAATGCGATCACCCGGCATTCGTCGGAACCGGCACTCGGTCGCGACTGATCATGCGGCCGTGCCTAGCTGTCACGTTTTGCACATAAGAAGTGCGGTGGCAGTGGCGTCAACTGTTGAAAAGGCGACATCGGCAGCCCGAATCTCGCCACGTGGGACGATTATAACGACACCAACCAGCCCTATAAAGCCACTTACACTGGCGAGAGTTTGGCCATACTGACAATTTGCAGCGACTTCTTGTCACGTATCTATAGTACGAACGCGAACTTTCTCTTGCCAACCCACCATCAGTGTTGTCTGATCGGAAACTATTAGACACTCTTGCTGGCTTTATGTGGTAGTATTGGTTCAGGTGCAGCGAGTTGGGTCCGCTCCGCAACTCCACAGGGTGATTCATGGCGCACAGTCAGCTAGGTGAACTCGGACGAGGTTCCTTTGGTGTAGTTGAGGCAGTCATTGTCGGCGGACGGAGGGTGGCACGCAAGCGACTGAGATCCGATTGCCGTAACACACCGAAGTACCGCGCACGATTACGGCGGGAAGCCGAGATCATGCAACAGCTTCGGCACCCCAACATCATGCCGATCCTCGATGCCGAACTGGACAATAGCGACCCTTGGTTCGCGATGCCTGCGGCGACGGGGAGTCTCGCAAACGAAGTCGTCGCGGCTGTGGGACTGTCTTTGGAGAGTATTCGGGAACTATTTAGCCAAATTCTGGATGCGGTCGAGTACGCACACCGAGAGGGAGTAATCCACCGAGATCTCAGCCCCAGCAACATACTGATGATCAATGATCGGGTTGTCGTGACCGACTTTGGGCTCGGACGGACGGCTTCGGGCAGCCGAGATCTTACGTCTCTCGGCGAAAAGGGAGGAACGCTTGGCTATACCGCGCCGGAGCAGTTGGACGACTTGCATGGGGCCACTGAGCAATCGGACATTTACTCTCTCGGATCTCTCCTGCTCTTTATGGCAACTGGGCGATACCCCATGGCCGTCACACGCGATCTGCAGCCTGAAAGATTCCGTCACATCGTGCTTCGTTGCAGACGGGAAGATCCCTCGAAGCGGTATTCGAGCGTAGCCGAACTCCGAGCAGACTTCGATGCCGTTTGGCGTCCGGAGACAGATGCGATGCCGCCAAAGCAGCAAGCGAACATCCTGTTAGCCGCCAATGAACCGGCACAGATGCAAATTGAGCGCCTCGTCGATTTGTACCTCCGCCACTGGGATGATGAGGCTCTTTACAAGGACACGCTCCCGCTCTGGTCCGATGATCTACTTGAGCGGGTAGAGTTTCACGATCCAGAGGCGTTCCGTGAGATCATTGTCTTCTTTGATAGACACGTAAGTGGTCAATTGCAGTTCTCGTATGTGGACAAAGCGACCAACTTTCTGGCACAAGTCTATCGTCTGACAGGTGATGAAGACCTCCGCATATCGACCTTGGAACGAATTCTGGTTATGGGTGCACAACACAACCGGTTTCACGCGAGACGGACATTCTGGAAGATCGTAGAAGGTGCTTCGATGCGCGTGGCCTTACTCGTCCGTCAAATTCTCTTCGCCCATCCCTCTGAAACCAAATGGGCAGCCGAAGAACAATCGAGAAGGAATATACCTCCACTTGTCCTCGATACGATCGATGCGATTATCGGAATAGGACCACGGCCTGCGCTGCCGGCCCCGCGTGAACCGGCAAGATTGGCCGCAGTTGCTAGCCGCCAGAGATTCCTGCCTATGCAGAAGGTCATCCACCCGAAGTTCGGACGGGGATCAGTGGTCGATGTTGCGGACCGGGGTAGCGATCAAGAGGTCGTAGTGGAATTTCATGGGTACGGGCGTAAGCATCTGTTAGCGAGCTTTGCCAATTTCGCGATCCTGGAATAGCAATTCTTTGCAGTTCAAATTCGGACTCCCACGACTCCTCTACTGAGTTTGCCTCGAACACCAGCGTTCCAGATCGAGATAGTAACTCGAATCGCTCTTCGAATTGCCGGACCACATTGCCGGTTGCGTGCCATGCGCTCACCAACAGCCGAGACGGCGCGTTCCACATTGACGAGTAAACAACGAGAACATACGAACGCATCCGGCCCGGAGCGCTGCTGCGCCACGGCAAGGGACCGCCTTCGCGAAGACGCTCGTGGCAGGAGGTTCCGCCGTGGCCAGGGTTCGTTGCGCCAATTCCTGTTCCCGCGCCCAGCGCGGCCGAAGCCGCCGCACTGGAGGTTGCCCGCGCCTATCTCGACCGGGCGGGAGCGGAGATCGCCACACGCATGCTTGGTGGTCTTTCCCCAGCACATGACGTCGCCTTGGTGGTCGATCTCGGCAACGCCTTGCGCACCAGCGCCGCGCCGCTCAGCGGACTGCTCGATCTCGCCGAGGATCAGCGGCATGGATCAGGCGAGATCAGCTAACGAGCCGAGGGAAAGTCTCGCCCACTAGGGCTTGATGTAGACGTACCCCTCCTGATGCGCCACCACCAGGGCCACCACGCCGCCAAAATTGGTCTTGGCATACGAGGGCACGGTTTCCGGTGGAATGCGATGCTCGTGTAGCGCGTTGGGGCAGACCTGGAATTCCACCCCCTTTTGGGCAAATTCCGCCAAGGCTTCGGTGAGGTTGTTTTGACCCTGCAGGCTGTAGACCGCGGTGCCGTCGGCGACGACGCGCAGTTTCGCCTTCGGCCATTCGCGCGTGAGATTCTTCAGGTTATTGATGACGTAGATCCAATGCTGTTCCAACGAGGCATGCAGCACCACCCGGAAATCTTCCGGAACCGCCATATCCTGCGGCAGCGGCGCTGGTGTTGCCTCCTGCGCCAGCACCTGACGGGGCGCATCCAGGGCGATGCCGCCGGCAACCGCCAGACCCGCTCCAAGCAGGCCGAACGCATCTCGCCGCGAGTGCGGCGTTTCATCCATGTCGCGAGCCGACATGCCCGTCTCTCCCTCCCGATCATCATGCGATGCCGCCGGGCTGAGGCCCACGCCGCGACATCGCCAGCGACATCTGATTCGACTCGATCATCGGGAGTATGCCGCCGCCTGCGGTGGAGGACAATTCCAGCGCCGCGCATAGCGTGCGTCATCCCGAGCCAGCGCGAGGGACCTCGTCGCAGGTAGACATGAGCGAACACGCCGAGGTCCCTCGTACCTCGGGATGACACGCGTTGCGTGTGCTGCCCTACTTCCGTCCGGACTGGAGCGAACTGACCACCGCGCCGTCTCCGGATCGCGGTTCGGCCCGCTCGCGCACCGGGGGTTCCAGCACTTCGTCGATGATGCCGTACGCCTTCGCCTCCGGCGCGGTCATGTAGAAATCGCGGTCGCTATCCTGCTTGACCTTATCGAACGGCTGCCCACTGTGGGCCGCGATGATCGAGATGCACCGGGCGGAGAGGGTCAATGCTTCCCGTGCGGCGACCTCGATGTCCGGGATGGCGCCGCTGAATCCACCGGAACCCTGGTGAATGAGGATGCGCGCGTTGGGGAGCGCGAAGCGCTTTCCGGGCGCCCCCGCGGCGAGCAGGACCGCGCCCATACTGGCGCCGAACCCCATGCAGAAGGTCGCCACGTCCGGTTTGATCATCTGCATCGTGTCGTAGATGGCCAGACCGGAGTAGATCACCCCGCCGGGCGAATTGATGTAGAGCTTGATGTCCTGATCCGGGTCCTCGTGCGCCAGGAAGAGCATCTGGGCAATGATCGTGTTGGCGACGTCGTCATCGACCGGAGTGCCGAGAAAGATGATGCGGTCCTTCAGCAAGCGCGAGTAGATATCGTACGCGCGCTCGCCACGATTGGTGCTCTCGATGACAGTCGGGATCAGGTTCGTGGTTCTCGGGATCAACATGAAGGGGACTCCGCTTTCGGGTATATGGGTGCTGCCTGGAGGCGGTTGCGCGTCGCCACCGCGGTTATCCCTGGACCACGTGGAGCGTGCCAAACATGCCAGCGGCTTCGTGGCCGGGGATATCGCACCAGTAATAGTAGTCGCCCGCGGGCGCATTGATGGTCACCTGCTCCGTCTGGCCCGGCGCCATCTCGACTCGGATGTCGAGATTCGGCACGTCGGGGTTGTTCTTGTCGTTGATGACGAACGTGTGCACGATCGAACCGTTGTTCGGCAGATCGATGGTCACATCGGTATTGGCGGGAATGGTCGCTTCGCTTGGCCGGAAGTCGATGTCGACCGCCTCGATCGTCACCGGCTGCGCGGCCGCCGCGCCACTACTGGCGGGGGTCGCGGCAGGGGTGCCAGCTGCCGATGCCGCGCTCCCGGCCGGGGAGGCGGCCGCCATCGGTGATGCCGCCGATCCCGCCATGGCCGGAGTCGCCTCGGACGCGGCCGTCATCGGCGTCGCTGCCGCGCCGCCTACCGATGGCGTGACGCTGGCGCTCATCGTTGTGGGAGTGGCGGCCGCGCTCTCCGGGGTCGCCATCGCAGGCATGACGCCAGCCTCCGGCGCCGTGAGCGAGGTGAGCATCAGGGTCAACAGCGCCCCGGTATCGCCGGAATTGAGCCAGCCCACCCCTGCGTATCCGGAGTCATTGCGTTCGGTAAGACCGAAGAAGAGATTCTGCTCCGGAGTTACGCCGCCGATCAGCCCGCAAGCGACGGCGTCCATGGCGTCCGCGGTGGGGGAGGAAAAGACCGCGACGGCGTGCGGCGAGCCGGTCAGGTCCTGCACGGCGGTGTCGAGCCTGGTAACACTGGTAGCGACAAGTACCGTTCCCGGCGATCCCGCCAGCGCCGTCGCCCCGCTGGCCGCATTGGTCCCGGTTTCCTCGCCCACACCATAGGTGAGATCGGCAAGTTGCGTTACGGGTTCCTGGGCGAGATCGTCACAACTTCCGGCAACAATGCGCGCCGAAAACGAGGTGTCCGGCACATCCTGCGCCAGAGCCGGGACCGTCCCGGCACAGAGCGACACGATTCCCAATGACATCAATCCAACACGAACCGACTTCATGTGCAGCCTCCTGGAATGATCTTCGTGCGAGTGGCTTCCGGTCGGTACGGGCTGCCGTCGGTTGCCCGATTCACGACGCAACGCCCGCAGCGCCCTGGCATTGCTCTCGCTCTTTGCAAGAACGTGACCAGATGGCGCCGGTGCGGACTCCGCCCGCGCCGGCGTCAGGCGGCCAGCGCGGGGGCGCCGAGGAGGTCGAGGATGTCTGCTGGACCGAGGGTCTCGCGCTCGAGCAGCGCGGTGGCGAGAAGGTCGAGCCGCGCTCGCTCGGCGACAAGCAGATCCGCCGCCCGGCGCCGGGCTTCGGCGAGCAACAGTTGCACCTCGTCATCGGCGCGAGCCAGCAATTGATCGCTTACCACTACGCCCGATTCGCCCTGGTAGCCAAGCATCGCGTGCTGCTCGCCGAGACCGAGAAAGTAGGGACCGATCTCCGCGCTCATGCCCCAGAGCCCGACCATGCGCCGCGCCAGCGAGGTCGCCTCCTTCAGATCGTTCTGGGCGCCGGTGGTCATTTGGCGGAAGACCAGTTCTTCCGCGCCGCGGCCGCCAAGAAGGACCGCCAGCCGACCGAGGAGATCGTCGCGGGAGTGGTTGACGCGGTCTTCCTCGGCGGCCTGGATTGTGACCCCCAGCGCCTGTCCGCGGGCGATGATGCTGATCTTGCGCACCGGATCGGCGCCCGGAATGTGATGCGCGACGAGCGCATGACCGGCCTCGTGATAGGCGATCACCTCCCGCTCGCGCGGGCCGATCAAGAGTGGGCGCTCAGTGCCGAGAACAACCCGGTCGAGGGCGGCATCGAGATCGGCGGCGATCACCGCTTGGCGATCGTGGCGGGCGGCGATCAACGCCGCCTCGTTGATCAGGTTGGCCAGATCGGCCCCAGCAAATCCTGGCGTGGCCGCGGCCAGCGCCCCGAGATCGATCGCCGGATCGAGGACGATACGCGCGGCATGCACGCGGAGAATCGCCTCGCGGCCGCGGCGGTCGGGCAATCCCACCACCACCTGGCGATCGAAGCGGCCCGGCCGCAGCAACGCGGCATCGAGCACATCCGGGCGGTTGGTCGAGGCGAGAACGACGATTTGCTCATGTCCGTCGAAGCCATCGAGTTCGATCAGGAGTTGGTTGAGGGTCTGTTCCCGCTCGTCGTTGCCGGACATGGCGGCAGCGCCGCGGCGGCGGCCGATGGCATCCAGTTCATCCAGGTAGACAATTGCCGGAGCGGACTGTCGCGCCCGCTGAAAGAGATCGCGCACCCGGCTGGCGCCGACGCCGACGAACATCTCCACGAATTCGGACGAACTGGCGCTGAAGAACGGCACGTTGGCCTCGCCTGCCACCGCCCGCGCCAGCAACGTCTTGCCGGTGCCGGGGGGGCCGACCAGCAAGACGCCCCGCGGCAACCGCGCC
Organism: Thermomicrobiales bacterium; assembly: GCA_046328335.1. GTDB lineage: Bacteria > Chloroflexota > Chloroflexia > Thermomicrobiales > UBA6265 > JACCXM01. The sequence continues at coordinate 29,256 of JAXLWU010000025.1, read as the reverse complement.
CCGAGGCGACGGTACTTGGCCGGTGAGCGGAGGAAATCGACCACCTGCAGCAACTCCGCCTTCGCCTCGTCTTCGCTGGCGACATCGGCAAAGGTGGTCGATGGCCGGTTGGCGGAGACATCGCGCGCCCGGGAGCGGCCGAACGCCTCGGCGTTCATCTGCACCGGTCCCCGCTTGGAGAAGAACATCAGACCACCGATGAGGAGGATCGGGAGGCCAACCAGCCACAGCAGCGAAGTGGGATCGACGCCGCTGGGCGTCATCGCGTCCTTGACCTGGATCGTCACCCCCTTGGTGCGCAGCGTATCGATGAGCGCCGTCGCGCCGTCGGCGGGAATCACCGTTTCGAAGGCCCGGCTTGCGGGGGCAGCGGACGAGGACGTACTCGAGGGCGCACTCGACCCCGCGGCGGCGCCGAACTCGCCACTGACCCGCTGCCCGGCGATGGTGACCTTGGCCACGTGCCCCGCGGCGACCTCGTCGAGGAAGACCGAGTACGGCAGTGAGGTGTCTGCCCAGGCGGGCGGGCGGAAGAGGATGGCGAGGAGCACGAGCCCGCCAAGGCCGAGCATGACGAAGGCGATGAGCAGCGGGCGGCGTGGGTTGCGGCGCTGGGAGGCGTCGTTTGCATCTCCTGGATCGAACACCGTGTAAGCCTTTCGGGAGCGGCAGCCGCCGCTCCGCGCGTGATGGGTGCGGATTCCTGCCAGCAGTGGATCACCGCCGGTCTGGGAGCCTATCCGCAAGAGTCGTTCCGCGCTCGAGCGCGCCCATCGCGACGGCGTTCCCACTCGAGTGGGACAACCGGTCACTGGAATTCAGGAATCGGTCTCAGCGCCTGGCTCACGCGCCGTCTCTTCGCGCCGTACTCGCGCCGCCTCGGCCGCGCTGACCCCCACCAGCTCGCGCTGCGCCGGCACCAGCAAGCGGACCACCAGCACCCGCAGCGCGCCGAAGAGCGGGACGGCGACGATGGCGCCGACCACCCCGCCGACCGCCGCTCCGATCAGAAACGCGATCAGCGAAAGGAGCGGTGGAATCTTCGCCTGGCCGCGCATGATCAGCGGCAGCACCATGTTGCTCTCCACCTGCTGGAGGACGACGTAGAAGATGATCACCATGGGCACCCGCGCCGGATCGGTGGCGAAGGCGACCGCGATAGCCGGCCCGGCGGCGAGAAACGGCCCCAGCACCGGGATCAGCTCGCCAATGCCGGCAATGATCGCCAGCATCAACGGTGACGGTACGCCGATCAGCAGGAGCCCGCCGTAGGTGAGGAGCGCGATCGAGAGGGCAGACAGGAGAACGCCCCGCGCATAGCCGCCAACGGTCGCCCCCGTCTCCTCCATCACCACGCGCGCCAACTCCCGGCGATCCTCCGGGATCACGCTCAGGACCCACCCGCGCAGCGACGGTTGGGCGATCAACCAGTAGAGCGACAGGAAAAAGACCAGCGCCAGGGTGGTCAGGGTGGAAAGAACCAACCCCGGCAACTGGAGGAGGATACTGGTGAACTGCGCGACCAACCCACGTGTTGCCATCACCATATCGTCGACGTTCACCGGAGACCACCGCGCGATCGGCTGGCGGAGACCGGTCTCGAATACGGGGAGCCGGGCGACGATCTCATTGCCCTGCACGAAAACCGCCGGCAACAGGAGCCAGACCGCTCCTGCCACGCCAGCGAGGAGCGCCAGGTAGAGCCCGACCGCGGCGACCGGACGCGGCACGAACCGGGTCAACCAGGCGACCAGCGGCGCGAAACCCTGCGCGATGACGACACCGGCGAAAACCAGCGCCAGCGGGTAGGCGATGACCCACAGCACCCGCTCCAGGGCAAGGACCAGAAAGAGGGTGATGGCGCTAGCGAGGATCAGGCGGAGCGCGTCTGGAACGCGCCCAGTAGCGGTGGGGACCGCCGCGGGCGCGGTTTGCTGATCGAGACGGGTGATGCTCAGCGGAGGCTCCAGACGACGACATCGGCGAGGAGCCCATGTGAGCCCGGTGGCAACGATTCACAAATCGTGCCCACGCCCGATGCGTCCCGTACTGGCGCAAGAAGGGAATCAGGGGACCCCCCGCAATTGCGCGGGAGGGGAGCGAGGAACGGGCGTATACAGCAACGTGGGGACGGTGTGGGTCGTCCTGCGGAACGAGGGACCGCAGCGTTCGGTACGTGACACGACGGACGACGAGATTCCTCCGGCGTCGGTACGTGACGTCCTTCGCACGCCGCTGGAGAGCGAAACAACGGATCAACACAACCGAAGGGCGGAATCGCGATTCCGCCCTTCAGCTCGAATTCAGGCCTTCCCGGTGTCAGTGGGAAAGGTCACACCCTCTGGTTGGAGGGCACACACTGGTATTTCGAGGTATTGAGCCTAAGTGCGACGGTGCGCCTCCTTTCCTGTGATGACGAATCGTCCGGAGGGTACCCCGCCATCATCATAGTCCTTTCCGGCGCGGCTGTCGAGAGGGGGCAGCAACGAAGTTGGATGATCAATGCCGCGATATCGCGGCACTCACCCTCACCCCACCCCCTCGCCCATCGCGATGGGCGAGATGCTCATACCGGGACATGGGTTGCCGTCCGGAGACGTGGCGGCGGCGCCAGAAAGGGGCCTCGGGCCAGCGCTGCTCGTCGGCATAGTAAGCGTGGCGGAGCCAGAGATAGTGGGCGAACGCGCCGACCACGTGATCGGTGTAGGCGGCATGGGCGGTTTCGTCTCCGGCAAGCCAGGAAGCAGCGGCGCGGGCGGCCTGGTGTCCACCCACCAGGGCGCTGCCGATGCCGTGCGACGAGAGCGGATCGAACGAGGCTGCGGCGTCGCCCACGGCAAGCCAGCCCTCGCCAGCGAGGCGGGTGAGCAGACCGCTCCCGGCCGGCATCACCCGGATCGATACTGGCGGCGCGGGGCCATGCGCGGCGGCCCGTTCCCGGGTGGCGACGGTTTCTGCCAGCAGTCGCCACCATGCCGCCGGACGCCAGGCACCGGTGCGGGCGAGGAGATCGGGATCGGTGAACCAGGCGACGGTAGCCCGTCCGCTGGGGAGGAGCGCCGTGTACCACCAGCCAGCCGCGACGGCCTCCACCAGCGTGGTCGCATCGCAAGAGGCAGACGCTCCCGATTCGAGGAAAGCGACGGCGGCGACCAGCGAATCGATCACGCGGCGCCGCACCCCCTGGTGGCGCGCGACAATTCCGGCGCGGCCACTGGCGTCGATGAGATAGTCGCTCGTCACCAGCCGCATGGAGGACCCGGCCGCGACCTGGAGCCGCCACGTTCGCTGGTCCTGTTCCAGTGAGACGACCCGGGCGCCACGCCAGACCAGAGCACCGCCATCGGCGGCGGCCGTGAGGAGGCTGGCATTGAACGCCGCGCGATCGAGATGCCAGCCGTGCCCGAAAGGCTCGCGCAGGGAATCGCGATCGGCGAGCGCGCCATCGCCGCCCCACGCCGAGCGGTTCCCGTAGCAGGGCAAGGGATCACTCGCGAGCAGGGCGTCGTACAACCCCAGCCGGTGCAGTAGCGGATTGGCCGACGGCGCCAGACTCTCGCCGATCGCGGTGCCGCGGCCATCCCCTTTTTCCAGCACCAGCACGCCCATGCCGTGCCGCGCCAGCGCGAGGGCCGCGCTGACGCCGGCGGGACCACCGCCGATCACCGCGACCGGCACATGGAGCGCCTCCGTCATGAATCGGGCGCCGGCGTTGCTGGTTGCGGCACTGGAGTCGCCGCTTCGAGCGGTCCGGCCAGATCGCCGACGGAGGGATGCGCGGGAATATCGTCCTGCGGGAACCAGGCCGAATCGTCGATCAGGGCGTGACCCAACTCCACCCAGAACGATGTCGGGAACGCGCTGTCTCCCGCGGGACCAGGCTGCGGCGTCACCACGCCGGCGGCCGCCCACTGCCGGATGAAGGCATTGATCCGCAGCTGGCTGGAATCGCCGAAGCCGGGCAGACCGCGCAGCCACTTGTCCCGCGTCGTGAAGGCGCGTTGACGCGCGTCGAGACTCCTGGCGGCATCGGTCACCGCCTCGTAGTTCGCGAGGATGAGCACGTCGTTTGGCGAGCGGGCCGGCCAGAAGGTCGGCAGGTACTCGCTGACCGGATCGAGGTAGCGTGAGAGGCAACTGGAGGTATCGGTCTGCCACGGCACCGCCATCCAGCGGGTGATATCGCCCGGTCCACTGGCACGCAGGGGGCCATCCTTGGCCAGCGCGATCGTGGAGGTCATCGCCGCGCCCCAGTCCTTCTCTGGGCCGGCACGGCGACGGAGCCGGAAGGGCGCCTCGTAGAGCAGGGTCTGCCGCATCGGCCAGGTCATCTCGCAGCCGGGGTGGAACGGCCCGCCCAGGCAGTTATCGAGCGCGGCGCGGTCGAGTGCGGCGGGCTGCTCGGCCAGCGGCAGATCGGCGAGATCGGACGGGAAGTGCAGTCCTGTGTCGGACCAGTCCGCGTCGAAATCGCCATCGGCCCACTGCTGCAACCACGCGTACTGGATCGGCAAGACCGCCATCCACTGGCGTGGACTGACCGGAGGCAGCGCGGCGCCATCGCCGTAATAGGGAGGAAGATCGCCGTACTCCATGCTGGTGAAGGCGGGATCGCGGAACCGCGCGAAGACCTGGCGGCGCAGGAAGCGATCCTCCGGCGCGGCGCTGGCGAGGTGGCGCAGGGTTTCCGGGGCGAGGAAATCACTCGGGGATCCCCAGCCGAAATCGCGCAGGAACCCGGCGTTGACCCACTGGTTCTGCACCATCCGCGCGAACAGGGGGTAGATCATCCGCGTGAAGGAGGGGCGCACCGGTTTCAGATCCGGCGCGAGCACCGTCGCCACCTCGAACATGACGTCGTACATGGTGACCACGGACTGGATACCCGGCGCGTAGTTTGGCGGCGCGACGACCACCCAGGCGCCGGTCACCGGAACGGTCCGGCCGTCGATCGTCACCTCGGCATCGACCGGGCCGTCGCTGATGTCGTCGTACCAGAGATCGTTGTTGGCGAAGGTGGTGGCCAACATCCCCGGCACGGCCGAACCGGATTGCCCCCGCCCACCAAGGACGAGGAGCCGACCGGCATCGTCGGTGCGCAACTCGCCGAGCGGGACGTCGATGCCATACGCCTTGCCGCCGCTGAAGTGCAGCGCGGCATCGTTGCCGTCCAGGTTCAATCCCGCCCCGGCGATGGTCCGTGGGCCGGGATCGATGCGGAGGACGCCGCGATCGGGAATCGGTTCGTTGCGGCGGGTGGAGCGGGTCGCGGCGGGGGCCGGCTGCATCGGGGCCGGCGGCAAGCCTTTCGCCTCGGGGATGTCAAAGGCGATATCGAAGTTGTACCAAGCCGCTTTGGTGTTCGCGAGATGCACGGTCCAGCGGATCTCGGCGTCTCGTGTGGTGATCTCCGCCACGACCTGACCATTCCGGTCCAGCCCGTAGAGCCGGAAGCGCGCCGCCTGCCGCTTGATCCGCCCATCGTCGTCCTTGAACCCACCCTCGGGGACGGGGTGCGGGCCTGACGTCTCCTGGCCGAGGAACCAGCCAGCCGGGCTGTTGCCAACGCGAGCAACGCCGATGGAAGGATGGATGACGATCCGCTCGACTGTATCGAGCGGCGCGATTCGCGGTGAGGCGCTGAAGACGGCGGAGGGGAGCGCGGCCGCGCCAAGCCCGAACGCCCCATAGGTGAGCAGTTGCCTGCGGTTCATGAAACAGCACTCCGTCGCGTGTGAGACCCGATGCCGCGCCGGGAATCATCGCCGTGTTGTCCGGTGGGGACAAGAGCGATGGCGACTTCAGCCCTCACCCCAACAATTTCCTCGCCCGGCCCCTTGCCCCATGCGCGAGATGACAAGGGGAGATCGGGCGGTCTCGCGGTGCTGGCCCTCACCCCAACCCCTCTTCCATTCCGATGGGCGAGGCGCTCGCGCGACGAGCCGGGGTATCAGGAATCGATCACATGTTCGCTCGAAATACCGACGGCCGGAGGCGCCATTGGCTGTGCCTTGTAGGGTGCGACGCCTGCGTCGCCCGCATTCCCCTCCATCTCGATCAAGGGTCCGGAAGCGGTCTCGCAGCGCCCGTCGGCGCCCTCCCGGCGCAGTACGCGATATGTTGCCGGGCCGGCTGGAACCGAGCACGTGGTCATGACGTTGGGAGTCTATCGCGATCCCGCCGCGCGCCGGAATTTCGCCAGAGCATTGCATACGATCGAGTCACGATCGTGAGCGGGAGAGCGCATGAACCGATCGTCCCTCGTCACTCGGGACACGCGTCCTCCCGGAAGTCACGACGGGCTGCGCCGGCTGGGGATGACGACGGAGGAAGAACTGCGGTTCTTCGCCTTCGGCAGCGCGGTCTTCCTCCTGTTTGGCATCCTTGCCGACCGGACATCGGAAACGACGGGAAACGCCCATTCGATGTCCCGCTGGTCCGATGCCGGAATCTACAACCTCGCCGCCTCGCTCTCGGGGGTTGTCGCCATCGCTGGTCTCTCTGTCGCCGTCTGGTTGCGTCCCCGTCTCGTGATTCCCGTCCTCGCCTCGCTGCTGGCCAGCGCCGCCTTCGGTCTCTCGATCGTCACCGCCGGCGTCTATGTCGTCACGCGAGTGCGCGGCGAAATCTTCCTGTACGGATGCACCTGTCCCTGGCGACCTTGCCACTGGGACGGAGTCCATCCCGCCGTTGGCCCGTTCTTCGCCACCGCCGCGGCGCTCACCGGAGCAACCGCGACCCTGGCCCTGATCGTCGTGTGGCTCCATGACGCTCGGGGCCGATAGCCGCACTTTCTGCCGCATCCCGGCGCTGGTGTGGTGCGTCAGATCGAGCGGGAAGCGTGATGCGGAGGCAGCGTGAACCGACCGTTCCTCGATGATCCCAATCCCCGCGCCTCGAGTGGCCGCCGCGACCCGCTGTTTGAAGAGGTGACGGCGGAGGGGGTCTTCCGGCTCCTTGCGTTCGGCAGCGCCGTCTTCCTCCTGTTCGGGATCTTTGGCGACCGGACCACGGAGGTGACCGAGAGTTACAGCGAGTACTCCAGATCGACCGATGCCGCAGGCTACAACATTGCCGCGACCTTCGCGGGGATGATGATCATTGTCTGCCTCTCCATCGCGGTCTGGCAGCGTCCCCGCATCGTCATCCCCACTCTCTCTGCACTCTTGGCGACGGCGGCCTTCGCCCTGTCGATCTTTGCCTCGGGCATCTTCATCCTCGCGCGCTCCCGCGGGGAGATCTTTTCCTACGCCTCGGGGACCTCCTTGACACCCAAGCGCTGGGACGGGGTCTATCCCGCGGTTGGACCATTTGTCTTCGCCCCCGTCTCCGTGATCGGCGCGATCGCAACACTGGTGCTGATCGTGATCTGGCTGAGGCGGGCCAGACAGCAGTAGCCCAGCCGACTTGGTGCCGCGACCGATCGCCAATGCCTCGGCACGATCGTTCTGGAGAACAATCATGTCTGACGGCCTTCACGGAGCGGATCGGGGTGGTGTTCCCAGGGCGGTGCGCGTGCCGCGCTGGATGGAGGACGCCCTATGTTGGATCGCGGTCGCCTGCGCCATCGTCCTGCTGCTCGCGATCGTCATGCCCAACTGGTTCGCTCGGACATTGTGGTCGATGGGGAGGAAAGGCGGTACGAGCATCATTGACTCGCCTGCGGGGTATGTCGGCATGGTCAGTCTGTGTGGGCTCGTCGCTCTCGCGGCCCTCGTGTTCTGCATCTGGCGGCCGCGGGAGTCGATCGTCGTCGCGATGGGGGCCTTCGCCGTGGCGACCGTCGTGATCGCGGACTACTGGTTGGCCCTTGGCCGCGGGGTGGTGGGCCTCGAAGGCGACCGGGATGCGGTTCCAGTTCCTGGAGAAGTCATCCATTGGCCGACGGCGCTGCCCCTCTTTGCGGCCTGTGCAGTCGTCGGCACGACCGCGTCACTCGCGCTCGCGGTTGTCTGGCTACGACGCGCCCGAATCCGGACAGCGGCCGTCCTACGCTCTTCCTGACCACGGGGCAGGTTCCCGCTTTCCGATGGGAAGGCCACGATACAGGATGAACCTCGTTGTCAGCGCGGAGTGCCGGTCACACGGAATGCGTATGACACCTGTCGTGTTCACCTCGGCTCATGATGCCACGTGCCCTCTGCGGGGCTCGCCCTGACAGAGGGAGGCATAGCGGCCTCGCCGCGCCAGCCCTCACCCCAACCCCTCTCCCTGTGCGCAGGGAGAGGGGCTCTTGGCGGTTTCGTCTCCTGGTGCCAGCGATCTAACCGCGGGCGCTCACTCGGCAGTCACCGTTTGCTCTCGGTGGATCATAGTCAGGAATGGCTGAACCCAGCCGGTCACGCCACGCAGAAGCCGCCGGTGCACGTGAAGCCACCCAAACAGGGGTTGGCGCCGGTAGTGCAACAGCGCTGCCCGAGATCACCGCACCGCTCGCAGGTATTGGTGTTCACCACGCACACCCGACCAGCGTCGCACGTCTGATTGGCGCAGCATTGTTCGTTTTCGCGCCCGCACAACTCGCACGTGCCCGCGACGCAGACGCTGAATGCCGCCGGTACACAGGTGTTCCCGGAGCAACATGGCCCATCGACAAACCCGCAGGCCTGGCAACGCCCAGCGAGACAGACCGTACCAAGGCCACAGGTATTCGGATCGCTCCGGCACGCGCACGTTCCATTGGCGAGGCAGACTTGTCCCTCTTCACCGCAGGCGTCACCCTGCTGGCCGGCATCGGGTTCGCAGATACCGCCGCTGCACCGCTGGCAGACAGCGCACGCGCCGCAATCGACCGGTTTCTTGCAGTTGTTCTTGACGCGCCCGCACTTGTTGGCGCAGGTTTTGGCGCGGGATTGAGGCTTGCATTTCCTCTTCGGTTTCGCCGTGACGTCCGGGCCGGAGACGCCGAGGGCGAGCAGGAGACCGCCGCCGATGAATGCGCCGAGTGTGACCCGGCGCGTGGATGCACCGCCAATGCGCCGCGCGAGCCGATCGACCATCTCGCCGTCCATGCCGTTCTCCTTGATGCAAACAGCGAAGGCACGGCGAGGGGCCGTGCAAGTCCGTCCCTCGGAGCCTATCAGCCGCGCTTCGGGCGGACATGGGGAAAATTCCGTACCTCGCTGCAAGGATGTACGTAGTTTCTGGCGCGACGCGGCCGAACTGACACGGCGGTCGGCCACCGAGCGGATACCAGGATGTGCGCGTTGACCGCTGACCGATTCCCGCCAGCGCCAAGGCAGGGGTTGACACCTACGCCACGAGGCGTATGATGCGGATGCCGTTAACGGCCCGATAACAGGTCGGGCGGGCCGGGGAAGCTGGCACCGGGCGAGTGGCGCGCGCTACCTCGTACTGGACCAGCTCCCCCGGCCCGGTCGGCTTTCGCCGCTTCCGAAATCCATCCGTTGGACATCTGAAATCCCCGGCAGGACGAATTCGTCGTTGAACGACAGCACCATGCAGGTGTTGTGTCGTCAGAAGGGGAAGCAAGGGGTCGTCCCGACGAAGGATGATCCTTGGCGTTGGCGGTGATTTTGACCGACGCCGAGATTCCGCGCGGCGGCTCGGAACGACCCAAGGTCGCCCGCCGCTCAAGGCGAAGCGGCGATCCGGCGCGCGCTAGTCCTGGACCGTGATCTCCGGATTCCAGGCGACCTCCCAGAGGTGGCCGTCCGGATCCTGGAAGTAGCACGCGTAGCCGCCCCAGAAGGTGTCGCCGGCAGGTTTCACGATCGTCGCTCCCGCGTCCCGGGCTTGGATCATCACCGCATCCACGTCCGCAGGCGACGCCACGTTATGGCCGAGGGTGAACGCCGTCGGGCTCGGCGGACTTTCCGAGAGACCGGAGTCGCGCGCGATGCTCGTCCGGGGCCAGAGCGCAAGCCGCAGGTCCCCTTCCAGATCGAAGAACACCACCGCACCATACTCGGACTCGGCGCCCACGATCCCCTCGGTCGACAAACCGAGTCCGTCCCGGTAGAACCGGAGCGACTCCTCCAGGTCGCGGACACCCAGGGTGACAAGGGTTATGCGCGGTTTCACATCGTGCCTCTACCGGCCGCTCTCTCCGCGGAGAACCCCGACCGCGCCGATTCCAATCGCTCGAAGCGCGCGGGCTCGCGGCGTCGAAGGTAGATCGCGCGCGCGCATACACTCGCCCTGGTGGTGTTGCGCCGCCTAGCGCGCGTCGAAGATCTCCTTGATGCGGGGATCACGCTTGTCCACTGCGGTGACGGCGGGTAGACCCACCGGATGGAAGAGCGCCGCGTAGAGGTCCTTCTGCAGATCGACCGAATCGATCCGGCAATTGCAGTGGAGATGGGCGCGCACGACCGCTGATTTGGTGGCGAAGAGTTTGTTGGCGGCGTGCCCCTCGCAGGCGTGACACGAGCAACCGCCATCGGCACGGCACCCCGTGACCAGACGAAACGCCGCTTTGGTGTTCTTCTTGTGACGTTTGGCCAGAGCGGGCAAGACCGGTACGGCGGCGAGGGCCGCGGCCGCGCCTCCCAGAACGGTGCGCCTGGCGGTGTTGTGAAGCATGAGCGGCTTTCCTCCCAAACATCGGCCGAGCCAGCGATGCGCACAGTGCCGCCACTATGCGGCGCTCGGCTGGACAGTCATCGTGGCACAGCGACGATTGTCCGTCAAGCACGGCGCCCCGGGCGATTCGTCCATGCGTCGCGATACGCTGACTGCCGCGTTGCTGCGGTTGGGGAATCCAGCGCGGGGATCGACAGCGTTGGAAAAATCCGCAATTCTACGAATGGCAATCGGGCAATCCGCTGCGACAATCGTAATAAGCACCGCCGAGCGGATGGAACCGCTCGCCAACTGGACTCGCCGCACCAATACCCGGAGGCTCTGATGAACGCAACCCGCTTCGCTGCCCTGCGGCGGACGCTCGCCGCGCAGATCGAACGTACCTCGTCCCGTCGCGCCTTCCTACCGCTCCTGAGCGGCCTGCTGGCGGCCGCGGGGGTCGAGACAGCTCCCGCCGCGGCCAAGGGAAAGAAGAAACCGAAGCCAAAGCCCAAGCCGCCCAAGCGCACATGCACTGGCTCCTGCAACGGCGCCGAGTGCGGCATCGATGACTGCGGCCGAAGTTGCGGATCGTGCGGGGCGGGGCTGGTTTGCCTGGCCGGAACGTGCCGGGACATCGCGGACAATGCCACCTTTCACGTCAGCGGGCGCGCCATTCTCGACCCCACGGGGACGCCGGTGGTGCTGCGCGGCGTGAACAAGATGTCCGTTTTCGACGATGATGATCCGGACGGGGCGATCTCGTTTCCCGAGATTCGCAAAATCGGCGCGAACACGGTCCGCATCGTCTGGGCCATCACCACGGATCTTTCGCCAAACGGACCGAAGACCGATCCGGACCGGCTGGAGGCCCTGATCGAGAATGCGATCGCGGCCGGACTGGTGCCGATGATCGAACTGCATGACGCCACCGGCGACTGGTCGCGCCTCGACGATCTGGTGGCGTACTGGACCAAGCCGCAGATCGTTTCCATCATCAACACGCACCGCCAGTTCCTGCTGGTCAACATCGGCAACGAAGTCGGCGACGACACCGTGACCGACAACCAGTTCATCACCAAGTACAGCGGCGCGGTGCAAGCGATGCGCAATGCCGGCATCCACACGCCGCTGGTGATCGACGCGCCCGATTGGGGCAAGAATCTCACCACGCTGAACAACACCGCCGCGGCGCTCCTGAACGCGGATCCCGATCACAACCTGATCTTCTCCGTACACCTCTACTGGGGTATCGCCGATGGCGCCGACGCGGACTTCATCACCGCGGCGCTGGAAGATGCGGTGGCGGCGAACTACCCGCTGCTCGTCGGGGAGTATTCCCAGTACGGCGCCTACAACGGCAACGCCAGCATCTGCGCCAAGGGAGGCAGGATCGACTACAAGACGATCATCAAGGTCGCCGACCAGTACGACATCGGTTGGTACGCCTGGGAGTGGGGACCGGGGAACTCTTACGGCGACAAGTTGTGCGCCATCATGGACATGACGCCGGATCGCCGCTTCGCCCATCTCCAGCCCGGCTGGGCGGAGGACGTGGCGCTGACCAGCCCCTACAGCATCAAGAAGACGGCCACGAGGATCCTCTAACCAGCGGAGACGGCATGCGGTGCCCCGACCCGACCAACCGTAGGGTGCGACGCTTGCGTCGCCCGCGCTCGGGACCGCTTCGTTGACCCTCCAGGATCCGTCGCCTACTGGTCAATCAGGAGCAACGATCGGGACCTTGGGTGCTGCGGTCAGGGATACGGGCGACGCAAGCGCCGCGCCGTACGGGAAAGGCGTCAGGATGCTCCGGTAATGACCCGGCGGGCGATCGAGGACGGCCCGCAACGCATGTTGGCCACGCGGCAATGGAGCAACTTTGGCACCGGTTGGCGTTCTGTCGCTGGACTCGAAGGAGCAGCGCGCGGGATTGGAGGGCTGCCACCCGGCAGCCCTCCCGCTTGTGCTTACCCTCCCTGGGGCAAGGTCACGCAGAATGCTTCGACCCGCGTCGTATTCAGGTTGGTGGTGTAGACGGTATCGTCGGCAGCCAGAGCGAGTGCCACTGGCCCGCTTATGCCAGTCTTCTTACCAATGAACGTGCCGTCTGAAGCGAAAATCTGGAAGCTGTTGTTCAGGTAGTCCGCGACGTAGACGTTGCCGGCCGCATCGACATCGACGCCATGCATCTCGCGGAATTGCCCGTCACCGCTGCCGCCCGATCCCCACTTGCCAAGGAACGTACCGGTGAGATCGAAGTACTGGACCCGCGGGTAGAACGTGTCGGTCACGTACACCCGGTTCGCGGTCACGACGATGCCGCGGGGGAAGCCGAACTGGCCGTCGGCATCGCTGAACGTCCCGCCCCATTTGCCGAGGAACGCGCCGGTGGGGCTGAAGTACTGGATGCGATGATTGCCGCCGTCCGCCACGTAGACGTTGCCGTTCGGGGCTACCGCGATCGCTTCCGGATTGTCGAACTGGCCATCGCCGCTGCCGAAGGTGCCGCCCCATTGGCCGAGATAGCCGCCATTGGCGTCGAAGTACTGAACGCGGCTGTTGTTGCGGTCGATCACGTAGACATTGCCGTTCGGCGCCACCGCGACATCGTAGGGGTCGGAGAACTGGCCATTGTTGCTCCCCGAACTCCCCCACTTGCCGAGGAAGGTTCCATCCTTGCTGAAGTACTGAATCCGGTTATTGACGGTGTCGGCCACGTAGACTCGGTTATTGCTCCCGACATCGACGCCAACCGGGAATCTGAACTGCCCGTTATTGCCTCCCGGCCCGCCCCATGACGTGATGGAGCAGGCGATATCGGCGCAGCCGCAGCCACAATCGCCGCCGTCACAAACCTGACCAAACGGGCATTCCACGCCGCACGATCCGCAGTTGTCGGCATCGGTCTGGGTATCGGTGCAGGTTTCCGAGCAGCAGTCGGCATCGGGCCCGGCGCTGGGGCAGAAGTCCGCGCCGCAGGTTATGCCGCACACGCCTCCCTGGCAGACGTCTCCCGTGCCACAGCGGTTCCCGCACGCACCGCAGTTCTTCACATCGGTGGCGAGGTCCTTGCAGACGCCGTTGCAATCGGTCTGGCCGCTGGGGCAGACACAGACATCGCTTTGGCACACTCCGCCACCACAACAACTTCCGCCGAGCGAGCAGCGACTTTGGCCCAGCGGTTTGCAGGTCGGACAGCAACTGGTCGCCCTGGCGCAGCCGCTGTTGTTGATGCTGCCATCGGGCATCGTGGTGCGGCAGAAAATGGTCCCCTTGGTGTTGGCGTTGGTGAGATCGCCCCCAGTGAAGACCGCGTCGACCAGACACGCTTTGCCGAGGTTGGCGCCCTTGAGGTTCGCTCCGGCGGCATTCGCCTTGCTCAGATTGGCGGAATCGAGATTGCAGCCGCTGCAATTGGCCTGCTGCAGCGCGGCGGAGCCGGACAGGTCGCACTTGGCGAGGTTCTTGCCGGGTCCGACGGCGCAGGTCGTGCCCGGATAACAGACGGACTCGGCGCGGGTCTTCCCCTGGCTCTTGCCCTTGCCTGCGCCCCGATCCTTGCCCTTGCCATGGCTGGGGCCTTTGCGGTCCTTCCCATTGCCGCTCTTGCCTCTCCCCTTGCCCTTGCCCTTGCTCTGCCCCTTGTTCCCCTTCGCTCCGGCATCGTGGCCGGGGAGGATGCCGGCGACGAGCGCGGCAAGGGCGCCTGTCAGCGCGGTCCGGCGGTTGGCGGAGGATCCAAACACGCGTGTGAGGCGATCGAACTGCGAATCTTCCATGGAAACGATCTCCTCTCCTCTCCCCGGTGCGCGCCGATCCAAAGCCCCCGTGGCGAACAGCGGCCCGGGATCCAGACGGTTGCCTTGCCATCGACGCGGCGCCGCACATGACGACCGGACCGATCGCTGCGCCACGTCACTCCAGGCAGAGCCTGCGAGCAGCGGTCAGTCTATATGAGCCAAGTGCCTGAAACAATGAGCATACGTTACTGAAATGAGGAAATCTTCATGTTTCAAGAGGTTTTGGCACTATTCGGCTTTGTCGCCGCCGTGGGCACACGCTGCCCCTGCCCTGAGTCTTGAGAGTCGTGCTGATCGCACCCTCGCGCGTCCGAGCCCGAACAGGGCGGGTGGTGACGAGCGCGGCGCAGCAGTACCGAGCCGTTCCGGCCAGTTGCATCATGAGCCGATGCCGGAGAGAGTTACGCCGTGTTGGGCGATCACGGAGTTACCCCGAGGGGGAACGATGACCGCGGATGGACGCTGGCAAGTAGTGCTGGAATCGGCCGCGGAAGCGCAGCGCCGCTTTCACGTGCCGGGACTCTCGATCGCGATCCTGGCAGATGGTGAGACCCGGAGTGGCGGTCTCGGCGTCACCGATCTGCGCGCTCCGCTCGATGTCGATGGCGACACCCTCTTCCAGATCGGGTCGATCTCCAAGACCTTCACCGCGGTGATGACTCTGCTTCTGCATCAGCGCGGATTGCTCGATCTCGACGCGCCGCTGCGCCGCTACCTGCCCGATTTCACCGTCGCCGATCGGGACGCCTCGGAACGGGTCACGCCCCGGTTGCTCTTCTCCCACACCGCTGGTTGGCTGGGCGATTTCTTCGACAACGACACCGCCTCGCTCGCCCTGGCCACGGACCGCATGCGCTGGCTGCCGCAGCTCTATCCGCTTGGCACCCTCTGGTCGTACAACAACGCCGCCTTCTTTCCCGCCGGGTTGCTCGTCGAGCGCTTGACTGGACGATCGTTCGCCCGGGTGGTGCAGGAGGAACTGTTCAGTCCGCTCGGCATGACCAACTCCGGGTACCGGCTCACCGATCTCCTCACGGCCAAGGTGGCGATGGGCTTCTCCGCCGTTTTCGCGGAGGGCGGCACGCCGCAGCCGGGCCGCTGGTACGGCGAAGGTTCGATCTATCCCGTCGGCGGCATCTCGTCCACGGCCAACGACATCCTGCGCTGGGCGCGGTTCATCATCGACGGCCGCGATGACCACGGGAACGAGGTGCTCGATGCGGCCAGCCGGGCCACCTGCGGCGCGTTGCGCTACCCGGCCGGTCTCGATCGCTACACCGGCTTCACCTGGTTCACCCGCGAGATCGATGGCGTCCGCCTCCTTTCCCACGGCGGCAGCATGCGTTTCCAGCAATCGGAGTTGATCATCGCCCCAGACCGCGAATTCGCGATGGTGATTCTGACCAACAGCGAGCGCGGCTCCGAGTTGTACGGCGAGGTGACCGCGGTTGCACTCCGTGAGTATCTCGGCGCTTCCGCTCCCAAGCCGGAGGCGGTGGCGGGCACACCGGAGCAACTGGCTCCCTACGCCGGGCGCTACCGCTCGGAACTCGCCGATTTCGAGCTCACCCGCGCGGGCGATACCCTCTGGTTGCACATGACTCAGAAATCGCTCGGGACCAGCATTGCGGAGGCCGAAGTGCGGCCGCCGGTGCGGCTGGCGCTGACGGCAACGCCCGATGTCCTTCTGGCGCGCGACGCACCTTTTGCCGGGGAAGCAGTGGAGTTTCTCCGCGGCGATGGGGGCGAGATCGCCTGGATGCGGATCGGCCACCGCCTGCGCCGCCGGGTGTAACTGGGTCGCCGGGTGAGGATGGCACGAACGGTGCAACATCAGGATCGAAACGATCGGAGGTAGAGCGATGCAACGACGATCCCTGGTTCGCGCCGCCGGTGTCGCGGCGGCGGCACTGGTGCTCCCGACTCTCCATGAGACGCCGATGGCTCTCGCCCGTCCCCCTCGGCGGCGCAGGCGCGCCGCGGCGTTTGCCCGCGCCACCGTCTCCGGAACGAACGGAGCCACGAGCGCCGATGTGGTCTGCAACGGCGAAACGGCGTCGGCGACGGACCCTAATACCTCGGAGGTCTCCTGCCGGCGCTGAGCAGCGGGACGGAGCGATGACTACCATGCCCAACGAGGCGTTGGCCACGTATCTGAATGATCACGTCGCGGGATCGGTCATCGCGCTCGAATTGCTGGCCGATCTCGCGACGGAGCGCGCCAATACCGACGAGCGCGAGGTGATCGCCGCGGTCCGCGCCGAGATCGAGGCCGACCGGGACGAACTGGACGCACTGATGGCGCGCCTCGGCATCAGCGCGAGCGGGCCGCGGCGGGCGACCGCCTGGCTGACGGAGAAGATCGGCGAGGTGAAGTTGCGGCTGGACGATCCCGGCTCTGGGGCATTGCGGCGGCTGGAAACCCTCGAAACCGTCTCCCTTGGCATCGCCGGAAAGCAGGCGCTGTGGACCGCGCTCGCCGCGGCCGCGGAGCAGGAGCCGATGTTGCGCGGCCTGGACTATCCCCGGTTGATCCGCCGCGCGGCGGCGCAACGGGAGATCATCGAATCGCTGCGGCTGGTAGCGGCGCGAGAGGCGCTGGTTTCCGAGGGGTGAGAACCGGGTCTCGCCGCGAACGCCCCTCACCCCCACCCCTCTCCCCGTGCGCGGGGCGAGGGGCTCATGGGGGTTCGCGGTGATGGGCTCGTGACCCCGCCTCTCCAGCGACGTGCAAACGATGTGTCGTCCCGAGGCACGAGGGACCTCGTCGTGGTGGTCCGTCGTCGCGAAGCGCCGAGTTGCCTCGCGGCGGCTCGGTATGACACACGTTTTGCACGCTGCTGTAGGAGAAAGACGCTGCGAGCTCGGTTGCCGCAGTCCCAGTAGAAGCCCCTCGCCCCGTGCGCGGGGCGAGGGGTGGGGGTGAGGGGTCTTCGCGGGGTTGGGGTGAAGGACGCTGACGCCGGTAACGCGACAGGCGACGTCCGAACCCTACATCAGCGATCCAGCAGCCGGGCGTAGAGGGGCATCTGCTCGGGGTAGGCGCCGGTCTCCTCGGCGATGATGGCCTGCTGCCGGCGCGCGTGGCGGATGAGATTGACGCCGATGGCGCGGAGCGGTTCCGGCTCCCACAGCCGCGGTTGATGCCGGGTCATCGGCAAGTGGGCGAGATCGGAATCGGTCTCGGTGATGAGATCGGTCAGCACGCGGCCGCTCAGGTTGGAGGTGGCGACGCCCTCCCCGGTGTAGCCAAAGGCGAGCGCCACCTTCGTCTGCCGGTTGAACCCCATCGTCGGCATGTGATCGCGCGGGACGCCAAAGACGCCGCCCCAGGCATGCGTGAACGTGACATCACGCAGCGCGGGGAACCAGGTGCGCGCCGCGTTGCGGGCGTGGGCGAAGACATCCTCGCGGCGATCGATGGCGTCGGTGATGCGCGAGAGGAACGGGTACTTGGCGCGGTAGGCGCCGAAGGCGATGCGGCCATCGGCGGTGTGATTGAGATAGCCGCCATCGGAGCCATTGCCAACCGTCACGTCGCGATGTTGCCAGCCGATCTGTTCCCAGATCTCCGGCCCCAGTGGTTCGGTGACCACCATGTGCGAGGTCATCGGAATGACGTGACGGCGCAACTTCGGCAGGCGGGAGAGATAGGCCTCCCCCGCGAGCACGATCGCCCGTCGCGCCCGCACGACGCCGCGATCGGTGATCAGCCGCGGCGCCGTGCCGCCGAAGTAGTCGAGCACGGTGGTCTGTTCGACGATGCGCCCACCGTGACGCTCGACCGCGTGGGCGAGCCCGCGTGCCAGCCGCGCCGGCTGGATCACCGCGGCGTCGCGCGTCCAGGAGGAACCGACCATCCCGGCGACGCGGATGCGCTCCGCGGTCTGCTCCTTGTCCAGCAGCAGCATGTGATCGCCGAGACCGATTGAATCGTATTCGCGCCAGGTCTCTTCCAGTTTGGGCAGATCGTACTCGGCGCGGGCAATATCGAGTTCGCCACCCTTGTCGTAGTGGGCGTCGATCCCTTCCTTGGCGCAGACGGCGCCGACGTTGTCGACCGACTCCATCATCGCCAGCGAAACCGCCCGCGCCGCATCCCGGCCGTAGTGCTCGATCAGGTAGGGAATCCCGGCGGGGAAATCGGCGCAGCACCAGCCGCCGTTCCGCCCTGAGGCACCGAAGCCGGCGATCTCTTTTTCGACCACCAGCACATTCAGCGAGGGTTCGCGCTGGAGGAGGTGATAGGCGGTCCAGAGTCCGGTGAACCCGGCGCCGACGATGGCGACATCGACCTCGGCCGGGCCATCGAGCGGCGGCCGCGGGGTGAGATCGTCACCACAGGTATCGAGCCAGAAACTGTAGGAGCGGTAGTTCTTCATTGCGCCGTTCGCGGTCACGGTCGTCCTCCCCCGCCAGTACGCACGCGATTCAATGTCGTCATGGCAGCAAGGGTACCGCGACCGCGAGTGGCAAGGAGAAAGAACGGCGAGGGATGCGAAGCAAACAATCCGCATCTCTCGCCGGTGAGCGACTCAGGCCGAGCTGCCAGCGCCGGGACCGATGGCGCGGCCATTATCCGGGGCTATGCTCGTCATGCCCCGCTCCGTTGGCATGCCGCGCCTTGCGTGGGTTCGGCGAGCGAACGCCGCGCAAAGGTTGTGTCGTCCCGAGGAACGAGGGACCTCGTCGCGGCGCCTACCCTGCACCCGGCACCGGGCAGAACAGTCCGGGTGGATCGATACAACTCGGTGCGCCACCCTTGCCGTCGTTGCAGCACATTTCACCTGGCTGGCACCGCGTGCAGCCGCCGCAGAACGAGCCGTTCACCGAACCGCTGGTGTTCGGGGGAGCGCCGCTGGCATCGACGCACGTCCTGGCCCAGCAGCAGACGTACGGTTTCGTGCCGCCTTCGGTGCAATCCATGCAATTGTTGCCGCCCGCGTCGATGCAGTGGGTCGGGTCGGTCAAGGTGTTGTCCGGGTTGGGCGGGTTCTGATAGCAGCGATTGCTGCCGCCCGGACACTGCGATTTCCCAGCCGGGCAGGTGCAGAAGGTATCACCGTGGCAACCCAGTTCGCCTTGACACCCCGCGCCGCCTGGGCAGCAGGCGCCGCAGAGGCCCCGCTTGTCGGCGAAGCGCTGGCAAATGCCGAGACCGGCGGTGAGACACCGGCACTGGTGCTGGGCCTCGTCGCAGAAGATCTGGTTGAACTGTCCCGCCGGTCCGCAGTCGGCCTGCGAGCAGCACGGGTGTGCCCCGACGCTCGGCACGCACTGCCCGCCGCACAGAATCTGATTCGCGCCGCACGTTGCGGTCACGCACTGCCCGCCGGTGCAGGTCTGGCCCGAGGCGCAGGGATTCCCACACCTGCCGCAGTGGTTGGGATTGGACTGCGTATTGACGCACTGGTTCCCGCACTTGGTGCCCGTGGCGCACGCGCACTGTCCAGAGAGGCAGGTCAGATCGCCCTGGCACGCCGTACCGCAGTTGCCGCAGTGCTGCTCGTCGCTTTGCGGATCGACGCAGACGCCATTGCATGAGATCTGGCTGCTCGGGCAGCCCCCCGCCTGGCAGGAGCCGGAGACGCAGGCCTGACCGCTGGGGCAGGCGCGGCCGCACTTGCCGCAGTTGGCGGCGTCGGTGAGGGGATTGACGCACTTGCGGCCGCAGCGGATGGCGCCGCGGCCACATGGCTTCGGTTTTTTCTTTTTCGGTTTGGCCGCCACCTTGTCAGGCAGGTCCCGTCCGGCCAGCAGACCGAGCACCGCCGCCATCGCGCCAAAGTGGCGCCGGGTGAGGGCCTGACCGAGGTGTTGGGTCAAGCGATCGAACTGTGAGCCGTCCATGACCTTCTCCGCCATCAACCACGCCGCATGCCGCCGCATGTGTGGAGATCATGACAGAAAAAGGCGCCAACCGCGTCGGTAGTTTTCCCTATTTTGGACCGGTGGGCACGGCAATTCCTGCGTCGGCGCCATTGGGGTCGAGGTTGGCGACGGCCAGCAGCAGCGGCCGCATGTGCGTTCACGCCGCATCCCATCCGGGGGAATGTCAGATAGCGGCATCCCGTTGGGAGAGCGGCGCGCTCCACGGAAGAGGAGGGATGCGGACCAGATACGTCCGCATCCCTCCCGCAGTGAGCCGGCTCAGACCGGACAGCCCGTACCGATGAAGCCGTCGAGGCAGTTGTCCGGGATAGTGCCGGCAATGGTGCTACGATGCGTTGGCCTTACGCGACAGCCGCGAGCGGCGAGAGCAACCCGGTGAGCAACGCACTCACCGCGCCGCGACCGCGGTTATTGCAACAACTGGACGCGCGTATCGAGTCGTTCGCTGTCTTAGCAACGACTGCTTCAGCGAACGATCGGCGACAACGGTGGCAGGCGGCCACGGTCGGTGGCATGACACCCACCGCGCGACGGATATCCATCACCAGTGGGTGTCATTGCCGCCCGGGGTCATTGCTTGTAGCAGAATCCGCCGTGGTTGTTAGGGATGCAGGATGCGGCCGTGCCGGGACCCTGGTTGCAGCAGATCATACCGCTGCTGCACGGCTCGCAGTTCGCCCCGCAAGGGTCGGATTGCATACAACCGCTACCGGAGAAGCCGGGGGCGCAGCCGCGGGTACAGTTGCCATTGCAACAGACGGCGCCCGCTTCTTCGGGCAAGAACTGGCAATCCTTGCAGAAACGCCCACAATGACGCGGGTCGGTCATGTAGTCCGCCACGCACGTCCTGTCGTTGGACTCGCACCGGTCCGCACCGGTCGCGCAGTCGCAGAGTCCAGCCCACGCTCCGGACGGGGTCTGGTAGTAGAAACAGACTTCGTTGCGGTTGCCCGGGCACTGGCCGCTGCCGCCGGGGCAGCAGACGTGACAGGTGCCGCGGCCATCGGGGAAGCGTGTACAGATGCCCTTCGTTGCATCGGCGCAGACACAGCGGCCGTTCCGGCAGACCAGGTCGTTGGAACTGGATCCGCCACACTCGGCTTGGCTGGAGCATTCCGGAACAGCAACGCACTGACCGCCTTGACAGGTCTTGCCGTTGCCGCAAGACGTACCGCAGTCGCCACAGTGGGCATTGTCGGTCTGGGTGTTGACGCACTGATTCCCGCACTTGGTGCCCGTGGCGCAGGCGCAGTGGCCGTCAATGCAGGTCAGGTCGCCATTGCAGACCGTGGTGCAATCGCCGCAGTGGTCCTCGTCCGATTGCGGATCGACACAGGTGCCACCACACGAAATCTGGGTGCCGGGACAACCCCCCGCCTGGCAGGAGCCGGAGACGCACGCTTGACCCGCGGCGCAGGCCCGGCCGCACTTGCCGCAGTTGGCGGCATCGGTCAGGGGGTTGACGCATTTGCGACCGCAGCGGATGGCGCCGCGGCCACAGGGCTTCGGCTTTTTCTTTTTCGGCTTGGCCTTCGCCGGATTGGTGGCACCCAGACCAGCGCCCAGACCGAGTGCTGCCGCGAGCACCCCGAAGCGGCGGCGGGTGAGGGCCTGGCCGAGCTGCTGCGTCAAGCGGTCGAATTGTGGTCCGTCCATGGATTCGCTCCTTTCCGGCGCGGCCACCGGGCCGCGTGACATCGTGCTCAGGATGCCTCGTGGGTTACGGGGGTGGTCCCGGGCAACGCCCATTTTCCAGCAGCGTGCATCCGAAGAGGTTGGTTGAGCCGCTCCGGCAGCAGGCCGTGCCTTCCCCACAGGTCTGGCACCCTCCGCACGTCTGAAGGTTGCAGAACGTGTTGGGTTCGCAGGCGGTTTGACACTGGCCAAAGCAGCAGAAGCTGGTCGGACCAAATTCGGTGCAATCGATGCAGCCGATGCCACAGCGGCGGTTGTCCTGGCCGGTGCTGGACTGGCACTTGTGAGCGTTCTGCGACCCGGCGCATCGCGTCTTGCCGGCAGGGCAGTCGCAGGTGCTGATGCCGGTCCCGGGGATGTCGACACAGACTGTATCGTCAATACAGGTGTGGCTGCCATCCCCGCAGCAGACGTTGCAGATTCCGGCCCCGTTGGTGAAGCGCTTGCAGATCCCCTTGCCGGCCGTGTTGCACACACATTGGTGCGTCGTTGTGTCACAAACCAGATCGCCGCTCCCTGCGCCGCAATCGAGGTAAGAGCAGCAAGGATTGGCGCCCCCGGCGCAGACACCGTTGCCGCAGTCGAGCTGGTTCGCCCCGCACCCGGTGACGATGCACTGCCCGTCGATGCAGGTCTGCCCGCCGGTACAGGTATTCCCGCACGTGCCGCAGTTGGCACTGTCGGTCTGGGTGTTCACGCACGTGCCGCTGCACGAGGTCTGATTCCCAGGGCAACCGCTGTCCTGGCAGGAGCCAGTGACACAGGCCTGACCGGCAAGGCACGCCCGGCCACACTTGCCACAGTTTTTCGGGTCGAGCAGCGGGTTGACGCACTTGCGGCCGCAGCGGATGGCGCCGCGGCCGCACGGCTTCGGTTTCGGCTTCTTCTTTTTCGGTTTGGCTTCGCTCGGCTTCGCCACATCGAGTCCGGCAAGCAGTCCGAACACGACGGCCAGCCGACCGAAACGGCGCCGGCTGAGCGCCTGGCCGAGGTGTTGCGTCAAGCGATCGAATTGTGTTCCGTCCATGTGCTCGCGCCTTTCCGCCTCAGCCCTCTCAGCCGGCGATAGTCCTGATGAAACGCTCCGCCGCGGAAAGAGCCGGGGGCCGGGATTGCTCCTGGCCCTTTCGCCTCCGGCCGAACCGGCCGCCGGGCTAGTCTCGGCAGTAGTCGTTGCCGAAGATGTCGCGGATGCACGAGAGCCCGGGGCAGCAGTGGTACTGCCCGTTGGCGCCGAGGCTGCACGG
Source organism: Thermomicrobiales bacterium (assembly GCA_046328335.1). Classification (GTDB taxonomy): domain Bacteria; phylum Chloroflexota; class Chloroflexia; order Thermomicrobiales; family UBA6265; genus JACCXM01. The sequence continues at coordinate 6,095 of JAXLWU010000025.1, read as the reverse complement.
CTCGTCCTCGTTGCTGCAGCAGCGCCGCGTGCCGGTCCCGTCGTCGAGGCACGACATCCGGTCCTGCTCATAGCAGCACTGGTCCTCGTTCGCGCACAGCTGGAAGGACCCGCAGCACGCCCCGCTGACGCATTGGGTGCCACAGCAGGCGCTGCCGGCAGGGCACCCCGCCTGATCGCCGTTGCAGCAATCGCCGCAGACGTTGCCGCCGCAGCAGGTCTGGCCGTTCGGGCAGCCCGCCTTGCCGTCGGGGCCGCAGCACTGCTCGCTCGGGATGCAGGTCCCGCCGCAGCACTTCTGCCCGTTCGGGCAGCCCGGCTGGTTATTGGTGCAGCAGGCGTCGTTGGCGATGCAGGCCCCGCCGCAACACTTCTGACCCTGCGGGCACCCTTGCTGGTTGCCGCTGCAGCAGGCGTCTTTGGCGATGCACTGGCCGCCGCAGCACTTCTGGCCTTCGGCGCAACAGCCGCCATTGCAGCACTGGCGCGGCGACGCACAGAGATTGCCAGCCTGCCCGTCTTGCTGGTTGTCGTAGGTGCAGCGGTTGCCGGTGCAGCTCCTGGTCTGGCAGGTGCGGTCAGCGCAATTGTTCGCGGTGCAGCAGACGCTCCCTGGCGCGGCGCCGGGACAGTCGTCACTACGGATCGAGCCGTTGCACATCTTGGTCTGGCAGAAGGTGGTAGCGGCGTTGGTCTGGAGTCCAGTGCATCCCGAGGAATGCAAATCGGCCCGGGTCAGATTGGCGCCGCGCAGATCCGCGTTGGTCAGCGTCGACGACGACAGGTTGGCCCCGCACAGGCTGGTGTTGTTGAAACTGGTGTTTTTCATGGCGGAGCCGGACAGATCGACGCCATCCATGTTTCTGTTGGCGAAGTTGCAATTGTTGAGGTTGCTGCTCGGTCCCGGGCTCCCGCAGGTCGCCTCGGCGGCGACCGCACCGTCATCAGCCGGTCCACTCGGGTGGCCATTACCCGCGTGCTGCTTTCCGCCGTGCGGTTTGTCAGCGTGATTCTTCTTGTCCTTCGCGTTCCCTTTATCTTTCCCCTTGCTTTTGCCCTTGCCCAGGGCGCCATCGACGGCGCCGAGCGCCCCCACGCCGAGCAGTGCCCCCAGGGCACCGCGGCGAGAGCCGGACCGACCCAACAAGCGAACGAACTGGTCGAACTGGTGACCGTCCATGGCGTCCTCTCCACCCGATGGCGACACCGTGGCGACGCGCCGTGCCACGGTGTCGAAGGTGAGCATGACGGAGAGGGGAGCAATGCACATCAGTAATTTTGACTATTTTTCCCGGAACGGGGCAGTCGATGTACAGCCCCTCTCCGCAACCCCTCTCCAGATCAGCGGGGGAGGGGCACGTGATGGCCTCGTCGCCTACCGAGACCAGGACGAAGGATCCAATTCGGCCATGCCCCCTGTGCGCCGGCGCCATCGCGGAGGGGCGAGGGCCAGCGCCGCAAGAAAGCCCCTCTCCCGCCGAGCGGGAGAGGGGTTGGGGTGAGGGTCTGCGCGCCGCGTGGCGCGGTGGAGATCAGCCGAAACTGAAATGGCGCCGCGACTGTGATTCCAGCCCTAACTGGCCCTCCCCACGCCACACTTACACGCACTTCTCATAGTTTGGACTGTTGGGGTTACCGTCGCAGGTCAGGCCGCCGCAGCACGGGAAGGGTGCGCAGGTGCCGTTGAAGCAACGGCAGAATTCACCTTTGGCCTGGCAGACCTTGAGGCAGACGGCGCCTCCCGAGCAGATGCTGCCGGGGCAGCAGGTGCCGGCGTACTGGCACGGGACTCCGCCTTCGCCGCAGGAATCCTGCGCGCAGACTCCGTTGTCATTGCAGTAGGAGCCGATGCAGCAGGTGTTGCCGTCGGCGTTCTTCGTGCACGTCTCCCCCAGCTTACGGCACGGGATGCAGGTCCCATTCGTGCCGCTGCACGTCAACCCGAGGTTGTCGCAGCACTCGAAGTGGAGGTACCCCATCTTGCTGCACGGGGCGCCCTGGTTTCGGCAGCACCGCTTGTACGACGGGTCGCAGTAGCCGCTGCAGCACTCCGCATCGGCAGTGCAGTCCGGGCCACCCAGGAAATCCTCGAAGTCCTGGTAGCAGCACTTTTCGAGTTGTCCGCTCGCGCAGTACTGTTCGGAATACCCGCAACACTCCGCATTTCTCGCGCCGCAGCAGGGATCACCCACGCCGGGGAGCTTCTGGCAGGTGCTTTGAAGTGGCTGGCAGCAGGTGCCGCCGGTGCAGGTGCTACCGTTTCCAGCGCAACAATTCGTTCCCGCCGGGCAGGCCTCGCCGGCCTGGCGGCAGATGTTCGAGCGGCAGACGCCGCCGCGGCACTCGAACCCGGAACAGCACTCCGTGGAGGCCGAGCAGGTTCCACCGTCGCCGAGACAGCACTTGCCGCTGACACAGGCGACACCGTTGCAGCAGTCACCCTGCGCCGCGCAGGCCCCGCCCAGCGGGCGGCAGCAGATCGTGTTCTGGCCGAGGGGCTCCGCCAGGTCGCAGTTGGTCGGCCCACCGGTCTGGCAGCACTGGTCGCGGTTGTCACAGAGCCGACCCAGGCTGCGGCAGATCCCGGCCGGCTGACAGATCCAGTCACCGGGATTGATCTCGACGCATGTGCCGTCACAGCACTGATCGAGACCTTCCTCGCAGGCAAACCCTTCCTCGATACAGCACTTGCCGCCGGAGCACGTCTGCGTGATCGAGCCGCCGGCGGTGCAGCACTGACTCGTGGTGGAACAGGCATTGCCCGGGAGACTGCAGCACTTGCTTTTTTCGCAGAGTTCCCCGGCGCAGCATTGGCAGTCATCCGCGCAGGCCCCCCCGGTGTCATGGCAGCATCGCGCATCCTGGGGCGCGCCGGTGGCGTAGCAGTTCGGGTTGAGAACGGCGCAGGTCGTCGGGGTGTCCTGACAGCACGGATTGTTGTTGGCGTTGCAGGTCTCGTTCAGGGCGCCGCAGACCGGCACCTCACAGACGCCGTTGCGGCACGTACCGCCCGTGCCGCAGGGGGTGCCATCGGTTTTCGGCCGCTTGACGCACTGCCCGTCGGTCTGGCGGCAGACGCCATCGTTGCATTCGTCCGCCTGGGCGCGGCAATCGACCCCAGCGCCGGAGACGCAGACGCCGTTGCGGCAACTATCGCCGGTGGTGCAGTTGTCGTTGTCGGAGCAGGCCGTGCCATCCGTCTTGGGCCGCTTCACGCACTGGCCGTCGGCCTGGCGGCAGGCGCCCTCATTGCAGGCATCGGCCGCACTGGAACAATCCTTCGGATTACCGACGCAGGTTCCGCCGCGGCAGGTGTCTCCCACCGTGCAGGGGTTGCCGTCGTCGCAGGGGGTGCCGTCCTGTGGGGTGTAGACGCACTGGTTGTCGGTGCAGGCCGCACTCTGGCAGTCCCGCTTGCTGCAGTCGCTCGCGGCGCAGCAGACACCGCTCTTGCATTGCCCACCACAGCAGCGTTTGCCGGCGCCGCACTGAGCGTCGCTGGTGCAGGCGGAACAGACGTTGTTGCGGCAGATCGGCTTGGCCGGGTCTTTGCATTCGGCATCGGTGCAGCAGTCGCCGGACCGGCACCGTCCCTGGCAGCAGGCCTGACCCGCTGGGCAAGGGTGCGTCGCGTCGCAGGTCGGGCAGCAGTCGGTGCCCTTGTCGCAACCACTGTTGTTAATGGAGCCATTGGGCATCGTGGTCCGGCAGTAGATGGCGCCGGACCAGTTGGTGGTGCTATTGGTGATGACGCCGCTCAGGTTGGCATCGACCAGACAGGCGTTGCTCAGGTTGACATTCTGGAGATTGGCGCCGCGCACATCGGCCCGGGCCAGTCCCGCCTTGCTCAGGTTGGCGCCCTTGAGGTTCTTCCCTTTCAGGGAGGTGGAGCCGGAGAAATCGCAGCCGGAGAGGTCGGCGCCCGGCGCGGGATCGCAGCGCTTGCCGGTGTAGCATGTCGCCGCGGCCCTGGCTCGTCCCGCTGGTTGTTTCCGTGCGGGCCTGCCTTTCTTCTGGTTCTTGCCCTTCCCCTTGCTGGCGGTTTGGGCCTTGTCGCCGCCGTTGTCGTGATTCTTGTCCTTGCCCTTGTCCTTGTCCGTGCCTTTGCCTTTGGCCTTGCCGTGGCCGCCGTGCTGCTTGTGGCCGCCTTTCGCCGCGACCGCGCCCGGCAGCAGCGGGGCAACGAGCCCGGCGAGCAGTGCGCCAAGGGCGCTGCGACGGGTGGCGGCGTTGCCGAGCGAACGGGCCAATGAATCGAAACGCCGATCGTCCATGGTGATCCCTACACTGCCGTGGCGAACATCGACAATACGAGACGGATCAACGTCACGCGGAGGACAGCGTGGCGGCACGACAACCAACGGTGCCGCGCCCTCTGAGACTAACGGCGAGGGAGACGTCAGGATATGGCGAAAATTGAGTAATTCACCGCGGGGGTACGACCGCGACGGGCAGAAGATGTGTCATTCAGACGCAAGACAGGAGTGTCGTCCCGACCGCAGGAGGGACCGCGGCCGTGGCCGTGATCGTCCCGGACGCCGAGATTCCTCGCCGCGGTTCGGAACGACACCTTCTCGCACGCCGCTCTCGCCAAAGCGGAGAACCGCGCCGCGAGCGGGAGGGCAATCAGGAGAGGTCGTGCCGCAGGGCGATGGCTACCGCGGCGGTACGCGATTCGACCCCGAGTTTGCCGAGGATAGCGGCCACATGTTTGGAGACGGTGTGGCGCGAAATGAAGAGGGCGGCCGCGATCTCCTTGTCGGCGCGGCCCTCGCTTAGGAGGCGCAGCACCTCCCGCTCGCGCCGGGTGAGTCCTGGCAGGCCGCCAATGCCATCGCCACCCAAGTGATCGTTGTTCGAGCCGGGCATGCCTCTGGCCAGCATTGCCACGTCGGCTGCCGCATCACCGAGGGTGAGGGCCCGACCGGCGGCCCAGGCAGCGACAAAGGCGGCGTTCGCCATGCCCGCCCGGACGGCCGCGACCGCCGCGTCGTGCGCCGCGCGTTCCGATGGCACCACGGGCGCGCCAATCGCCTCGCGTAGCGCGGCGACGCTGCCATAGAGCCGGGCGGCCAGGGAGAGTTGGCCACGCTCGCCGGCAAGCGCCGCGATCTCGGCGATCGCCCGGGCGCCAATCTCCTTGTCGCCACGCCGGGCGGCCTCGGCCAACGCCTCGCCTAGCAGCGCCAGGGCGTACCCGTGATCACCCTGGGCGCGCGCGATCTTGCCCCGCCCGATTTGCGCCCAGGAGACACTCCAGGCATCGCCCCGCTCGCTCCAGATCGCCAGCGCCTCGTCCGCAAACGCGGCGGCTTCGGCGAGGCGCCCCTGGGCCAGGGCGACATCCCCCAGATTGGAGAGCCCGAACGCCACGCCATGGTCGTAGCCAACGGAGCGGTCGATCGCGATGCCAATCTCGAGGTGGTTCCATGCTTCCGACCACTCGCCGCGGTCCGTAGCGACCAGGGAGAGGAGATGATGGGCGCCGGACGATCCGTTGGCATCGCCAATCTGCTCCGCCAGCGCCAGGGCTTCCCGCGCCAGCGCGATCGTCCGGGCAAAGTCGCCCTGGACCCGGGCGAAATAGCCCGCGGCAACCTGCGACCTGGGGCGTAGCGCCGCGGTGGCGGAGTCGGTGACGGGCAGGGTCAGCGTCCGCTCGAGCCAGACGCGGCCCTCGTCGAGTTGGCTGCGCATCCACCAGAAGCGCCAGTAGGCATGGGCCAGGCGCAGCGCGAGCGCCGTTTCTTCGGCGGCAATCGTCCAGGACAGCGCCTCGCGCAGGTTGTCGTGTTCGGCCTCCAGCCGATCGAGCGCCCCTGGGCCTTCCGGACCGAGGATGTGAGCCCGCGCATCCTCCGCCAGCCGGACAATCCATTCCGCGTGGGCTCGCCGCGCGGCGCCCGCCTCGCCACTCGCCTCCAGGCGCTCCTGCACGAACTCGCGAATCGTCTGCAGCATGACGAAGCGGCTGTCGCCCTCTCCCGTAGCCCGCTGCAGGAGGCTCTTGTCGAGGAGCGAGGCGATCAGGTCAAGCGGTGGAGGGGGTGTCGGCTTCGCCTCAGGGGGTGAAGGGGGTGCCACTGCGTTCAGGGG
>JAXLWU010000024.1:0-83285 GCA_046328335.1 Thermomicrobiales bacterium | reverse complement strand
TCGACCATCGCCGCGGTGCTACTCGAGGTAGTCCTTGAGTTTCTTGGAGCGACTTGGGTGACGCAGTTTGCGCAACGCCTTCGCTTCGATCTGTCTGATTCGCTCTCGTGTGACGCCGAACGCGCGACCGACTTCCTCCAGGGTGCGGGTCCGACCATCCTCGAGACCGAACCGCATCGCAAGCACCTGGCGCTCCCTCTCGGAAAGGGTCGCCAGAACATCGTCCATCTGCTCCTTGAGCATTTTGCGCGATGCGGCATCAGCCGGCGCCAGGATCTTGTTGTCCTCGATGAAGTCACCGAGGTTGCTGTCCTCTTCTTCGCCAATCGGCATTTCGAGCGAAACGGGTTCTTGCGAAATCTTGATGATTTCGCGCACCCGGTCCGCATCCAGTTGCATCTCTTGACCGATTTCTTCCGATGTTGGCTCCCGGCCGAGTTCCTGCTGCAGTCGCCGCGAGGTACGAATCAGCCGGTTGATCGTCTCCACCATGTGAACGGGGATTCGGATCGTACGCGCTTGATCCGCGATGGCCCGGGTAATTGCTTGCCGAATCCACCAGGTAGCGTACGTGCTGAACTTGTACCCCTTGTGATGCTGGAACTTCTCAACCGCGCGGATCAGCCCCAGGTTCCCCTCCTGGATCAGGTCCAGCATCGACATGCCGCGGCCGACGTATTTCTTGGCCACCGAAACCACGAGCCTCAGGTTGGCCTCGGTCAACGCGACTTTGGCCGCGTCGCCTTCCTGGATTTTCCGTTCCCAACGTGGCCCCAGATCCCGGCCCACCGATTGCAGGCACGTCAGAGCGAGGTCCGTCGACGGCCAATCTGCTAACTGTTCGTAGCGGATCAGATCCCGCATCACGGCCGGTAGAAGATCCCATTCGACATTTCGCAGCCGCAATGATTCTTCGAGCGCCTCTTTGCTCGTCGCTAGTTGATCGGCGCAGGAGGAGACTGCCTCTTCTGAGAACTGCGTGATCGGCAGCACCCGGCGTAGACAGCGCTGAACATCACCGTCATTGGCAATGCCGGCTTCCACGAGCATCGTTTCGACCGTCGGCCAGCCAGCGGCAAACGATCGGTAAATCTCTAACCCCACCTGAACCGAATCGGGGTTGACGCCGAGTTCGCCGCGAAGCCGGGTGCGGAGCGCCCGCAGGTACTCCCCCTGCTCCATTGCCCGCGCGAGTTCGACCTCTCGCTCTCCGGTCAGCAGCGCGACCCGGCCAATCTCGCGCAGGTACATCCGTACCGGGTCATCGAGACTGCCGACGCCGATGTCGACGACCTGGTTCGGGCGAGTATCGACGGGAATGGCGACCGGCCCGGCGGCCGCGACCAACGAGACACCACTCTCGGCGTCCAGCGCAAGTTCATCGAACTCGATGACGCCGGAATCGGCGTCCCGCAGTAGTTCGGGAGATGGCTCCGGGAACTCTTCAAGGAGTTCTTCGAGACCGAAGACGTCGTCCCCGAGCGCGGCCGGCGCATCTGTCAGCGTCGCAGGTTCCAGACTGGCTGCCGCGCTATTGCCGTTCAGCGTGTCAAACTGATCGCCTACGGGAAAATCGTCTTCAATTTCGGGTAGATCGACGTCGCCTCGGGTTGCGGTCGCCGTCTCACTCCGATTTCCACTTGCGCTCATAGTCGTCCTGAAACCGAACCCGGGCGGCGCAAACTTCGCAAAGGACGCATCAAAATGCGAAACCATCCTGCGATGCACCGGGTCGAGAGCGTGGAATACGACAGGTAAGCACTGCCTGCTGCCATATCGTCACTTCAGCCAAGGGACCACCTTAGTTACGACGATTATCGTCGAAGTCTGAATGCGCAGCGCGCTTGCGGCAGCCATCATCCCATTGCACGCGAGGGCGCGACGGAAGTGATTCCGGGGCGCGCAAACCCTACAACGAAGCTTTCACGCCTGACAAGGAAACGCTGTCCGTTATTCCATCCGGCCGCAACTCCGCCGCGAGCACATCGTCGTACGTTTCTCGCCTCCGGATGAGCCTCGCTTGCCCATCCCGGACCAGCACCGCTGCCGGCCGGGGCGCAAGATTGTAGTTGCTGGCCATCGCCAAGCAATAGGCGCCCGCCATGGGAACCGCCAAAATGTCACAGGTCTGAAGCCTCGGCAGGCGGATGTTCTCGATGAGCACATCACCCGACTCGCAATACTTTCCGGCGATCGTGACGGTTTCGTGTGGACCGTTGTCGCCATCTCGGTTCGCCAATGCCGCCGAGTAGCGCGCGCCGTAGAGCGTTGGTCGGATGTTGTCGGCCATCCCACCGTCAACGGACACATAGGTCCTGATTCCCTCGATGACCTTGCGTGCACCGACTTCATAGAGCGCCACGCCCGCGGGGCCGATGATCGATCGCCCAGGTTCGACGACCAGCGTAGGCCGCGGCAGAGCAAAGTCGTCACATGCGCGCTCGATCGCCTGGGCGGCCGCGTCCGCCCAATTGGCAAGTGATACATCCCTACCCGAAGCGTCGTCGGCGACGCCGAAACCACCACCCGGAATCAGCATGCGTGGCGCAATTCCGTGCCGATCCCGCACCTCTGCGCCAAAGGCCATCATGACCCGCAGCGTCTGCGCGACAAGTTCTGCCTCATAGATCTGCGATCCCACGTGGGCGTGATAGCCAATGAGATGGAACCAGGGCGATTCGCAAAGCCGTGTTGCGGCTCGGTCCGCCTGTCCATCCCAGACGGGAAAACCGAACTTGGAATCAGTCGCGCCGGTCCGCATCTTGGCGTGCGTATGCGGATCGACACCCGGATTGAGCCGCAAGACGACGCCAACCTCACGGCGTGCGACACTAGCAATCGCTTCGAGCATGTCGATTTCGAGGTCATTGTCGATCGCGATGACGCCAACGCGGTGTTCGACGGCGTCCATGAGTTCGCTGCGACTCTTATTGTTGCCGTGGAAAACCATTTCCTCTGGCGCGACACCGGCAAGCAAACCCGCGCGTAGTTCGCCCCCGGAAACAATATCGAGACCAAGCCCTTCTTCGTGGAGGATGCTGACCAGAATTGGCGAGAGATAGGCTTTTCCCGCGTACACCACGCGTGTCTCTGGGTACGCTGTAGCAAAAATGTCTCGAATTTCGGTGGCCCGATGCCGGAGGGTGAGTTCGTCAAAGACATAGAGTGGCGTGCCGAAGTGGTGCGCCAGGTCTGTCGCCGGTATGCCACCAATTTCCAGAACCCCATCTGCTCCACGTCGGGTGGTGTCGGGCCAACTCATCAGGGCCTTCACTCTCCTTGGGAAACAATCCCTCGATCTTGTTCGAGGATGTCATTGTAAGAGCTCCCAGCGGTCGGCGATCGTGCGTCGCGGCGTCGCGCAATCCTGCAAAGTTCAATTGCCTCTGAAAACGTTCGCGAGGGCCAACCGGGTATACTTTCTGGGTTTGGTCGCGGCAACGAGCCGCTGATTCCTTGCGAACCATCGGAAAGTTCGGCGAGACCTTCAACCCTCGATGGCACCATCTACACTCTTGACCGTCAACGATCTTGCCAAGTCATTTGGCCCAGATGAGATCTTCCGCAACATCTCATTTCAGGTGGCCGATCGCGAGCACGTCGCGCTCGTCGGCGTCAACGGCGCGGGCAAATCGACGGTGCTACGCATCATCGCGGGATTGGATTTTCCTTCTCGCGGCGAGGTTGCCACGGCACGGGGATCTCGCCTCATATACCTTGCCCAGGAATCGCGATTTGATAGCGACCGCACGGTCCGGGAAGAAGCGCGGCTGGCATTCCAATCCGCACTCGATGCGGCAGCCCGGATGCGTGAGATCGAACAGCTGATGCAGTCGGCGGACGGCGAACAACTCGATGAACTCTTTGCCGAGTACGAGCGGCTCAGTCTCCACTTCGAAACCGGAGGTGGATACGATTGCGAGCATCGCACCGAGGAAGTGCTCGCCGGGCTTGGCTTCACCGAGGCGCAATTCGATCAGCCGGTACATCTTCTGAGTGGCGGGCAAAAGACACGGGTAGCGCTGGCCAAGGCGTTGCTCGGTGATCCCGACATTCTGTTGCTCGACGAGCCGACAAACCACCTCGATCTGTCGATGGTCGAGTGGCTGGAAGGATTCCTTCGTGCCTGGACGGGCGCGTTTCTTGTCGTTTCCCACGACCGCTACTTCCTGGATCGAGTCACCGATCGCACGCTCGATCTTTCGTTTGGCCGAATTGAGGATTATCCCGCGCCGTATGCCCGATACCTCACGCTGCGCGAAGAACGTCGGGCGCGGAGAATACAGGAATACGAAGATCAGCAGGAATACATCGCTCGCACCGAAGAATTCATCCGCCGCTACAAGGCGGGGCAACGTTCGCGGGAAGCGCGCGGGCGACAGACGCGGCTCGACCGGCTGGAACGGATCGAGCGGCCCCAGGATCACGCCACACTCAACCTGCGCGCGCAGGTCTCGATCCGTAGTGGTCGCGAGGTCATTCACGCCAGCAAGTTGCGGGCAGGATATCGGGACGATCAGGGGCCGCACCCGCTCGTCACGGCGCTGGAAATCCGGGTCGAGCGCGGAGACCGCGTTGCCATTGTCGGACCGAACGGGTCGGGCAAATCGACGCTGCTCAAGACCATCGTCGGCGAGATTCCACCGCTGGCCGGGCGTGTGGAATTCGGGACGAACGTCAAGATGGGGTACTACGCCCAGGCCCACGAGGGGTTGCCCGACACCGGGTCGCCGCTGACCACGATTCTCGCCGCCCAGCCACTCGGTGAGGAGAGTGCTCGCACCTACCTCGCGCGCTTCTTGTTCAGCGGCGACGATGTCTACCGCCCAATTGGCGGGCTATCTGGCGGTGAGCGATCCCGGCTCGCTCTCGCTTGCCTTCTGTTACAGGGCGCGAATCTTCTTGTGCTCGACGAGCCGACAAACCACCTCGACATCCAGTCTCGGGAAACACTGGAAGAGATGCTCGCTTCCTATGACGGGACCGTCGTCTTCGTCTCCCACGACCGCTTTTTCATCGATCGCATCGCGACCAGGGTGTGGGAAGTCGAGGACGAAAAGCTGCTGCAATTCCTCGGCAACTACACCGACGCAATGCGGCAGAAATCCCGACCCGGGACGCCACGCGAAGAATCGAAATCGGTCCCTCAGCCGAGCGCGCCGGAGCCGAAGCCGGCGCCCCGTCGGCCCCACGCTGAAAGCGAGTCTCGGCTGCAAAAGAAGCTCGCTACGGTCGAACGAGAGATCGGTCGGCTCGAAGGCCGTCTCAACGAACTGAGCGACGCGATCGCCATCGCAGGCATCGATAACAATTCAGCGAGACTCGCTGCGCTGGGAGTGGACTATGGCGGCGTCCAGACTGAACTCGATGCCGCTTACGAGCAGTGGCATGCCTTGACCGACCAACTCGCTTCCCTCGCGGTCCCTGTTCCATCGTGACCGGCTCCAGGGATCAATCATCCGTTGATTCAGCGCACGGAATAAACGAGCCATACATCATCGGCCTCGTTGGAACCATAGCGTCCGGGAAATCGACGGTCGCGTCGATACTCGCCGAGTTGGGCGCGGAAATCATTGATGCAGATGTGGTCTATCGCGACCTCGTGGCGCCAGGCAGTCCGCTCTTCAAGCGGATTGTCGATCGGTTCGGCACGGTGATCCTCGACCGCAAAGGTTTGATCAATCGATCGGCACTTGGGGCGATCGTTTTCAACGACCCGCCAGCCCTCGCTGATCTGGATGCCTTGACGCATCCAGCGGTTATCGCCGAAATCCGCAACCGCATCGGGAAAACGACAAAGCCGGTTGTGGTGATCGAAGCGGTGAAACTGGCGCAAACCGAACTGATTGACGATGTCGATTCGCTGTGGGTCGTAGACGCGGACCCGGCAACCCGCCGCGAACGGCTCGTGAAGCATCGCGGGCTCTCTCCCAGCGCGGCGCAGGATCGCATCGATGCCTTTTTGTTGCCGCTGCCGCAAGGGATGATCGAAGACGTCCGCATCGACAATGCCGGGCCGATTGAATGTACTCGGCGGCGTGTTGCTTTGGCGTGGCAGAAGACAGTTGATCAGCATGTGCACCTTACCGGGGGGACGGTGTCAGGAACTCAGGGGAGGCAAGGATGAGCGAGCGAGTTGAGGTGGATATCTACTTTGATTACGCCTGTCCGTATGTGAATAGTGCCGCGCTCTGGATGGCCGAGGTCGTGCGGCAATTGAGTGACAGCGCTCCGGTCATCACTTGGAAATTCTTCCCCTTGGAGCAGGTCAACGCTCCGGAAGATGCCGAGACAGCGGTCTGGGATCTCCCGGTGGACCGGCGAAGTCGGGGTCGGGACAGTCTCCATGCGGCGGCAGCGGCGCGGCGGCAGGGCAACGACGCCTTCGAGCGCTTTCACTACGCCCTCCTTGCGCTCAAACACGAAGAAGGGCAAGATCACGGCGTGCGCGCGGTTCTCGAAGAAGCCGCGACTCGCGCCCGGCTCGATCTCGATCGCTATCGTGCCGATCTTGCCGATCGCAGCGTCCTGAACACGGTCCGCGACGAATACACCGCCGGGCATGAACAATTCTCGGTGTTCGGCACGCCGACCTTTGTCTTCCCCAATGGAAATTCCGCGTATGTGCAAACGCTCCCGCCGCCGCCCGCCGAAGAAGCGGTGCCGATGTGGGAGGATTTTGTCACCATCGTCCGCGATCGCCCGTATCTGCGCGAAATCAAGCGACCGAGGCGGCCTTCCTGACGGTGAATCGCAAGGATCCGATCGAACCAGGGCGATTGCAGCGCATCCGGTCCGGCCTCCTGACCTGGTTCCGCGCCAGTGCCCGCAATTTGCCTTGGCGCCGGACGCGAGATCCCTATCGCATCCTAGTCTCGGAGATCATGCTCCAGCAGACCCAGGTCGATCGGGTGATTCCCTATTACGAGCGGTTTCTCGCGTCGTTTCCCAACGTGGAAGCGCTCGCGGCGGCGCCAACCGCGGAGGTGATCCGCCTGTGGTCTGGTCTTGGCTACAACCGCCGCGCCGTCAATTTGCAGCGCGCCGCGCGCGCAATCGTCGCCGACCACGATGGACGATTTCCCGAAACGGTCGCGGCGCTGGAAGGACTGCCGGGCGTCGGGACCTATACGGCCGGCGCCGTGGCCGCGTTCGCCTTCGAACAGGATGTGGCATTTCTTGACACGAACATGCGGCGCGTTGTTGGCCGTGTCGCGTTCGGTGATTCGACGAACGATCTCCCTTCTCCAGCTCATCTCCTGGCTGCCGCGAATCAACTGGTTCCCAAGGGGAACGGCTGGGAGTGGAATCAGGCGCTGATCGAATTTGGCGCTTTGCACTGCACGGCTCGGAACCCCGCCTGCGTGGTTTGTCCTTTGCAACAGGAGTGCAGGGCCTTCCCGATCATTCAATCGTCGATCGCTGCGTCCCGTAAGCCACCGCAACGGTCGTCTCCCGAACGTTTCGAAGAGTCACCGCGCTATTTCCGCGGCCGCATCGTCGAAGCGCTACGTGAGTTACCCGCAAACGATGATGTGGGCTTGACCCTTGCCGAGCTCGGTCCTCGCGTCCGACCCGGGTTTTCATCCGAGGATCTCCCCTGGCTGGAGACGCTCGTCAGCGGTCTGCAACGAGATGGCTTGGCGATGGTGGCTGAAGACGAAATCGAATATGACATCGCTGCTCCAAGCGGTTCTGCAAAGCGAGTGAGATTGCCAACGTAGCCATCTCGCCAACGCGCCGCAAATCGTTCATCCTTGTCACCATGAATGCTTCCACGCTCGCCGGCGCATCGTTGAGCCGCGAACAGTCGAAGGTGGGATTTCTCACCGATGCCACGATCTGCATCGGTTGCAAGGCGTGTGAAGTCGCTTGCAAACAGTGGAATCGGTTACCGGCCGACACAGACTCCGACCACTTCTTCCTCACCGGCAATAGCTACGACAACACGGTCGATCTTGGCGCGAAGACGTGGCGGCATGTGGCATTCGTCGAAAAGGAAACAACGGCGGGTGTCGCCTGGCTCATGTTGAGCGACGTCTGCAAGCATTGCATCCACGCCGGCTGCCTCGATGCCTGTCCGACGGGTGCCATCGTGCGAACCGAATTCGGGACCGTCCTGATTCAGGACGATGTCTGCAATGGCTGTGGCTACTGCGTCCCCGCTTGCCCGTTCGGTGTACCTCAAATCGACCACCATGACGGTGGATCGCACAAGTGCACACTTTGCTACGACCGACTGCGCGGTGGTCTCATGCCGGCCTGCGCCACCGCTTGCCCAACCGGTTCGATCCGCTTCGGGGAACGCGACGACCTGCTTGCGTCAGGTCGCGCACGAGTCGAGACGTTACGGGCACAGGGAGCGGACGCGACCCTCTACGGAGATGAAGAGCTGGGTGGAACCGGGGGCATCGCCGGCCTGCAAGCCCTCTTCGTGCTGAACGCTCCTCCCGAAGCGTTCAATCTGCCACCACGGCCCCGACTCCCAAGGAGGAACATCAAGCCCGCGGCGCTCGCAACTCTGGCTGCGGCATCGATGTTCCTGGTGTTCGCGGCCGTCAATCTTCGGTCCGAGTCATGATCTCGGGCCTGGAAGCAAAAGAAGTCCGGACGCCGACCGTGGGCTACTACGGGCTGCCAGTGATCCATCGCCCCCACTGGAGATGGTTGATCGTCGGGTACTTTTTTCTCGGGGGCATCTCCGGATCATCCGCTGCAATCGGCGCCATCGCCCAATCCTTCTCCAGAGTTCCGGCCTCGCCGCTGGCCCTCCGGGCGTCCACGATCACACTGGCCGCCCTCGCCCCTTGCCCCGCGCTGCTGATCCTAGACCTTGGCCGGCCCGGTCGATTTCTGAACATGCTTCGCCGATTCAATCCGAAATCGCCGATGTCCGTCGGCACCTGGGGATTGGGAGCCTTCAGCGCCGTCGCGGGACTCAACGCGTCGATACTGATTGCCGCCATGTTCATGAGCAAGGAGCAAGATCGTCGGCGTCGACTGGCCATTGCGCTGCGCCTGCTAGGGATACCTCTCGCCACCCTCGGCTGCTTCGTCGCCGGCTACACCGGCGTTCTTCTCGCGGCGACAGCGGTGCCGCTCTGGAGCAAGCGGCCGCATCTGTTGGGTCCGCTGTTCTTTTCCTCGGCTGTGTCGTCCGGTCTCGCGACAGTCAATCTCGTTTCCCTGCTCGTGGAGCGGGAAAATCACGGACCGGGGGATCCTCTGCATCGCCTGGAGGCGACAACTACCATCGCCGAGGGAGCGCTCCTGAGTGCATGGCTCGTTTCGTTGGGACCGACGGCGCGGCCAATCACATCGGGACAGCTTGGCGGAGTGTTGCGGCACGGCGTGGTCGGAACCGGATTGGTGCTGCCGCTGGCTCTATCAGGATTAGGCGCATGCTGGCCCCGCTTGCGAAGGCATACTGGTGTCGCCGCTTCCGTCCTCGCTCTTGCCAGCGTTCTCGCTCTACGCTACGTCGTCGTCGAAGGCGGCCGGCTCTCGGCCGACGACCCGGAGGCCACCTTCGCCATGACCTCCTGAAGCAATCCGATGACGTGGATCAAGCAATGCGCTCGCTGAGCCACCCCGGAACGTCGGCGACCGCAATGCGTTCCTGGCTCATGTCATCCCGGTGCCGAACCGTTACCGTACCGGATTCGAGTGATTCAAAATCGACCGTAAAGCAAAATGGGGTTCCGATTTCATCCTGCCGCCGGTAACGCTTGCCAATGTTTCCTGACTCGTCGTATTCGATTAGCGCCCGAGTCCGGTGAACCAGCGTATCGAACAGGTCTCGCGCTGGTGCGGTCAACTCCGGTTTCTTGAGGAGCGGCAGCACGGCCGCCTTCACCGGGGCGATGCGCGGGTGAAGCCGGAGCACGACTCGCGTATCCGCCTGACCATTGACATCGACCGTCGCTTCTTCGTCGTATGCGTCGACGAGGAGCGTCAGGCAGGTACGGTCCACGCCGAACGTTGGCTCGATCACGTAGGGGAGATATTTCCGATTCTCTGCCTGGTCGAAGTACTGAAGGTCCTCGCCGCTGAAGGTCTGGTGTTGGTTGAGATCGAAATCAGATCGATTGGCCAATCCATACAGTTCGCGCCAGTCCATCGCCCCGGGGAACTCGTACTCAAAATCGATTGTCCGACTGGAGTAGTGTGACAACTCGTCAGCGGCGTGTTCCCTGATTCGGAGATGATCGGGCCGGATCCCAACCAGATCGAGCCAGGCTTGCATGGCCGCGATCCAGGATTCGAACGATTCAGCCGCCGCGTCGGGCCTCACAAAATACTCGATTTCCATCTGTTCGAACTCGAGCAGCCGGAAAATGAAGTTGCCTGGCGTGATCTCGTTTCGGAAGGCTTTGCCGATCTGCGCAATGCCAAAAGGGACTTTCACGCGGCCGGTTGCCACAATGTTCTTGAACTGCACGAACATGGCCTGGGCGGTCTCGGGGCGGAGGAATACGCGGGTTCCGGTTTCTTCCACCGGTCCGATCATCGTCTGGAACATCATGTTGAATTGACGTGCATCAGTGAGGGTAGCGTTGCCACAGGCAGGGCATTTCACGTTGGCCTCGCGCAGAATGCGCGACATTTCGGCGGGAGTCTTTCCCTCGACATGCTGACCCAGCCGTTCCTCGATCAGGTGGTCAGCGCGAAACCGGCTCTTGCAGGTGCGGCAATCGATCAAGGGATCGTTGAAGCTCTCGACGTGTCCGGATGCCTCCCAGACGCGTGGATGCATGAGAACCCCGGCATCGAGCCCGACGACGTCGCGACGTTCATGAACAAAGGTCCGCCACCAGAGATCTTTGACATTTCGCTTGAGTTCAACCCCTAACGGCCCGTAGTCCCAGGTATTGGCGAGACCTCCATAGATGTCCGAACCGGGAAAAACGAAGCCGCGGCGCTTGCAGAGTGCCGCGATTTTGTCCATGGTGACCACGCGCGACGTCTCAATGGCTGCCATTCTCGGTTTGTATCCCCTCGCTATCCGTGATGATCGAACACGAAATAAACACATCGCCGGGGGCAATGGTACCCCCGGCGGTGGTCACGGCCTGAATTGCGCGAATATTTCTCCTAGTTCAGATCGTCGTCCCGCATCGCCGTCTCGTCCTCGCGCCCAGGAGACCCGTTCGTCGCGAGTCGCCGATAGATTTGCGTCGTCGAGATGCTGACGTGGCCGAGCAACTGCTGCACCTCGCGCAGTTCCGCGCCGCGGCTAAGGGCGTGGGTAGCGAATGTATGCCGCAGCGTGTGCGGGGTGATGTCCGCGATCTCCGCGCTGTTGGCATAGGCCTTCAGGATTAGCCAGAAACCTTGGCGGGTCAGCCGATTGCCCCGGTGATTGAGGAAGAGCGCATGCTCGTCCTTCAGCACCAGCAAAGGGCGCGCCTGCGAGATGTAGTGCTCGATTGCAGAGACCGCACTTTGGCGTAGGGGAACCGATCGCTCGCGCACTGTCTTGCTGGCGCACTTCATCTTGCTGGTCTGCAGATCGACATCGTCGCAATCTAGCGCGACCAATTCGCTGACCCGCATGCCGGTCGAGTAAAGCGTCTCGAGCATCGCGCGGTCCCGCGACGATTCCGGCTTCATCGCGGCCGCATCTTCGTTCTTGCCCGGCTGCCGGAGGAGCCGCTCGACTTCCTCGACCGAGATCGCACGGGGCGTGTATTTGTCGACCTTCGGGGATGCCATGCGAGCCGCGGGATCGCCTTGGAGTTGACCTTCGGCAATCAGATAGTTGAAGAATGATTTGATCGCCGCCATCTTCCGCGCCACCGTCGAGGAGGCGTACTTTTTGCCCTTCAGATGGAGCATGAAATCGGTGATGTGCTGGTCGGTCAGATCGTTCCAACTCGTCACCGGCGGAGTCAAGAGTGCGGCGTGGCCGTTCGCACCGTTCGCGTGGCCATTCTGCTTGATGTCAGAACCAAGTGCGTTTTCCGTTCCTTCTGTCAGGAACGCATGGAACTGAGTCAGGTCATTGCGATAGGCAAATATCGTATTGACGGAGAACCCGCGCTCGGTCTCCAGAACATTGAGGAATTCGTCGATGTGCTGCTGCATGATCATCCCCTTCCGTGGCCCGCCAGCCCATCCACCGCCAGGCGAGCCCGAATTACGCGTGCGCCGCCTCCGCGCGGGCAAGAGCAACCGCGTCCGGGAGCGGCGTGTACTCCAATCCAAATGCCTCCGCGACGCCGCGATACGTAATCTCTCCGTTCAGCACGTTTACTCCAAATGCCAGAGCCGGGTCGCGAGCAATGGCCCCTTCGAGCCCGTAGTCGGCGAGAAGCAGACCGTACGGCAAGGTCGCGTTGGACAATCCGATTGTGCTGGTTCTCGGTACCGCTCCCGGCATGTTGGTAACGCAGTAGTGAACGACTCCCTCGACCAGATACGTCGGATGACTGTGGGTGGTTGGGTGTGCGGTGGCGATACAGCCGCCTTGATCAATGGCGACATCGACGACGACCGAACCGGGACGCATCGAACCGATCATCTCGGCGCTGACCAACTTGGGAGCCTTCGCCCCCGGCAACAGGACGGCTCCAATCACCAGATCCGCCTCGGCCACACTGGCGGCGATGTTTTCGGTGTTGGACGCGAGGAGATTGACACGCCCATGCAGGACGGAATCGAGTTGGCGCAAGCGGTCAAGCGAACGGTCGACGATGATCACGTTGGCGCCCATTCCGAGCGCCATCTGCGCCGCATTCGCGCCCACAACCCCGCCGCCGACAACGACGACCCGCGCCCCGGGTACGCCAGGAATGCCACCGAGCAGCGTTCCGCTGCCACCGTTAGCCTTCTCCAGATAATGCGCGCCAACCTGAACTGACATTCTGCCCGCAACTTCGCTCATCGGCGTCAGCAATGGCAAGGTCCCGTTTGGGAGTTGAACCGTCTCGTACGCAACCGCTTTCACGTCATTATTCATTAACGCGCGAGTAAGTGGTTCATCAGCGGCAAGGTGGAGATAGGTGAAGAGCAGCTGTTGCGGCCGCATCAGGTCGTATTCGGCCGCGACCGGTTCCTTGACCTTTACGATCATGTCTGCTCGCGCGAAGACGTCGGCGGGACCGTCAACCAACGTAGCGCCCGCCATTTCATAGGCGGCGTCCGAAAATCCACTCCCAGTGCCTGCGCCGCGTTCCACAATCAGGTCGTGCCCATGATGACGGTACTCACGCACTCCGGCGGGGGTCACCGCGACGCGGAATTCATGGTCCTTGACCTCCTTCGGCACGCCGACCAGCATATCCTCTTCCCCAATCTCGTGTCGCATCGTCCTGCATGACGTTCCGCAGGCACCGGCGACAACTGACCGCTCCGAATGGTGACAGTCTAACATACATAACGCGACAATCGGGTAGAATTCAATGCAATTGAGTGGCGTCCCACCAATCTGGTAGTCCTGAAACCCGTGGGCCACCGGTGACGTTGTAAAATCGCGGGGTCGTTGACTGCGTTGTTGATTCGCAGTTGGCAATGCCACGGGATTGGAGTCTTGAGGATCGTGCTTACTGGACTGATCGACATTCCCCAAGGGCTTATCACCGGTCTCTACATTGTTCCTGTTCTTGCCGTCCTGATTCTCGTTCATGAAATCGGTCACTTTGTCGCCGCAAGGCTGATCGGCGTCAGAGTCGAGGAATTCGGAATCGGCATCCCACCCCGCATCAAGGGCTGGCGATACAAGGGCGTGCTCTGGTCATTCAACTGGATCCCCTTCGGCGGATTCGTCAAAGTCCACGGGGAAGACGCGGGGGCAACTGACTCCGACTCGATCAACGCCAAATCGCCCTGGCAGCGCGGGTTCTTCCTGATTGCCGGCTCCCTGATGAACTTCCTTCTCGCTATCGTCCTCATGGTCGCGATCGTCGGGTTCCAGGGCACCGCGAGCTTCAATTTTTACGTCGATGACGTGCAACCGGATTCGCCGGCCGCGGCGGCCAACTGGCAGCGCGGGGATCGCATCGTCGAAGTGGCCGGCGTCCCGATCACAACGTCCGCGGAAGTCGGGCGACAGGCACGCGATTTCGCTGGCCGTCCGATGAGCGTCGTTTTCGAGCGCGGTGACAAACTGATCGAGTCGACCGTTGAACCACGAGCGAACCCACCTGCCAATCAGGGGCCGGTCGGCATTTCGATCAGCGGTTTTCAGTCCGCCGCGGTAACGGTGGGATCGGTGAGCACCCCATCACCGGCGGCGACAGCGGGATTGCAGGCGGGGGATCGCATCCTCAATATTGGTTCGATTCCGGTTCGCGATGGATTCTCCGCCCAATTCGGATTGGAGTCAGCGCAGGGTCAGAACGTACCTGTCATCCTCGACCGCTCCGGCGAGACGGTCACCGCGAAACTGGCGGTGCCGACCCTCGACCCGGAGGGAGACTCGCTCGCGCAAGTTGGCATCGATGCCCGCCTCATTCCTGAGTACACCAAAGTCCCGCTGATCGAGGTCATTCCGGTTGGGGTTGGTCAAGCCCTCGATCAGGCCGGGGCGATGGTTGGGTCGATCAAGGATCTGGTCACCGGTAAGGCGGCGCTCAACCAGATTGCCGGTCCGGTCGGCATGGGTCAGATCACGAGCGAGATCGTGGCGGAAAGCCCGCTCCCGCTCTGGGTCACGCTCTCTCAATTGGCGATCCTCCTGTCGCTCAATCTCGCGGTGCTGAACTTGCTGCCGATCCCCGCTCTGGACGGAGGTCGTCTCCTCTTTGTCATCATCGAGATCCTGAGGGGCGGAAAGAAACTGGCGCCGGAGCGGGAGGGTCTTGTGCATTTCGCCGGACTGATCCTGCTCCTGGGGCTCATGGTCATCATCACCTTTTTCGATTTCGGCCGCATCTTGCAGGGCCACAGTTTCTTGCCGTAGACCCGGAACGGATCTGAACTTCGAATCCTTCTCGACGGCGTTCACACGCTCACGTTGCCCAGGAGAACCTTGCCATGACCCTCCTCGCGCCCCGCCGCCGCACTCGCGTACTGCATGTCGGCGCCGTGAAGGTCGGCGGCGACAATCCGATTGTCGTGCAGTCGATGACCACAAGCGATACCCGCGATCCCGTCGCCACGCTCAGGCAGATTGCCGAACTCGCCGACGCCGGTTGCGAAATCGTCCGCGTGGCGGTGCCGGATCGACGCGCGGCAGCCGCGCTGCCTCACATTGTGCCGTTCTCGCCAGTGCCGTTGATCGCGGATATCCACTTCGAGCACACCCTCGCCTTGAAGGCTCTGGAAGCGGGAATCCATGGGTTACGCCTGAATCCGGGCAACATTCGCAAAGCGGAGGATGTCCGCGAGGTGGTTTCGGTCGCCAAGGAACGGCAGGTGCCGATCCGGATCGGCGTCAATTTCGGTTCCGTGGCGCCGATGCCGCCCGAGTTCGTGGACGAAATGGCGGAGCGCAACGCTACGCAAGTCGAACTGCGAGCGGAATGGCTCGTTCGCTCCGCGCTGGGTCATATCAGAATCCTGGAGAATCTCGACTTCGGGCTGACCAAAGTCAGCCTCAAGGCCTTCGAGTTGCCGGTCCTCTTCGAGGCATACCGCCGGTTCGCCGCGCTTCCCAATGACTATCCGCTCCACCTCGGCGTCACTGAAGCGGGCACGCCTCGAGCGGGAAGCGTGCGCTCCGCCACCGGCATCGGCACTCTGCTTGCCCTAGGTATCGGAGACACGATCAGAGTCTCGCTGACAACCGATCCCGTCGAAGAGGTGTTTGTCGCATACGAAATCCTGAAAAGCCTGGAACTC
The DNA here is from genome assembly GCA_046328335.1 of Thermomicrobiales bacterium. Lineage (GTDB taxonomy): Bacteria > Chloroflexota > Chloroflexia > Thermomicrobiales > UBA6265 > JACCXM01. The sequence goes on along the minus strand of JAXLWU010000024.1, from coordinate 67,502 downwards.
CGCCAGAAGGGCGCAACGATGATCGCCTGTCCCACCTGTGGCCGGGTCGAAGTCGACCTCTTCTCTCTCGCCAACAAGGTTGATGACTATCTCGCGACCATTCGGGAGCCGATTCGGGTGGCGGTAATGGGCTGCGTCGTCAACGGTCCCGGCGAATCGCGCGACGCGGACGTCGGCTTGGCGGCGGGGAATGGCAAGGGCGTCATCTTCCGTAAGGGCAAGATCGTGCGTACCGTTGCCGAGGACGAGATGCTCGACGCGCTCAAGAACGAAATTCAACTGGTTCTCGCCGAACGGGAACGTGGTGAAGAAAGCGATCTGGTCACTGGACAGTATCAGCCGGCCAAGCCGAGCCTCCGGCTGACTCAGGTTTGATCGACCGGCGCAATCTCAGTCCGGGCGTCTGGTGCCAGGTCTGAACCGGGTCGCACTCGGTCTGGGAGCCGCCGCGTCACTCGCCGGCGCCGTTGTCAGCGCCCACACGGCGCGCTGGCGCTCTCCATTCCAGGCGCAGCTCGAACACCTGACGCTGACGATTCCCGATGCCGGTGCACGGCCCCGTCCGCTTCGGATCGGCTACGTGACCGACACTCACGTCGGTCCCTTCATTACCCCTCACCGACTTGCCGCCGCGGTCGATCTTCTGCGGGAAGAGCGCCCCGATGTGCTGCTCTTGGGTGGAGACTACGTGAGTGATTCACCCCGCTACTTCCGTGAAGCCGCCGCGGTCCTCGGCGCCGCCGCGGCGACCGTCCCTCATGGCGCTCTCGCGGTGCTCGGCAATCATGACTACACCAACGGTGCAGCACGCGCCCGGAGCGAACTCGAACGACGGGGGATCAGAGTGCTGGTCAATGAATCCGAATCAGTCGACATTGCCGGCCACGTGATCTGGATCGTGGGAGTGGACGACGCGGCGCTTGGTCGCCCGCATCTCGATGCGGCGTTTTCCAATGTCCCGGTACGGTCTTCAGTGGTGTCTCTCTGGCATGAACCCGACTGGGCGGAACTTGCGGCGGCTCGCGGCGCGTCTCTTCAGTTGTCCGGCCACAGCCATGGCGGGCAAGTGCGACTACCTGTCTTCGGTGGATTTGCCGCACCCACTGGAGGCCGGCGATTCGTGATCGGCCTGAACCAGGTCGAGGGAATGCCCGTCTACACATCGCGCGGCTTCGGCGTTTTCCGCCCACCGATTCGCTACCGCTGTTTGCCGGAAATCACCCTTGTAACGCTGAGCTAGGCCGTTGGGCAATACACTTCGCTCAGTAGCTACGTGCTCGCGGCGCGGCAATGAATTCAGGCTCAGCAGGACTCCGGGGGAGGAATCGGCGCGTGGATGATTCTCGCAAATTGCGAATCGGCGTTATCGGCTGCGGCGTCGGCGGACTTCACCTCGAGGGTCTGGCGACAAATCCGCGCGTCGATGTCGTCGCGGTGGCCGGTCTCGATGAAGATCGCTGCCGCATGCTCGCGACCAAGTACGCCATCCCGAAGGTCTACCGGGACTATCACGATCTGATCGTCGATCCCGAAATCGATGCCGTAACCGTCGCGGTGCCGAATATCCTCCACGCCCCGGTCGCCATGGACGCGCTCAAGGCGGGAAAGCATGTCATGGTCGAGAAACCACTCGCCCGGACCAGCAAGGAGGCAGAAGAGATCATCCAGGCGGCAAAACAGGCGAATCGGGTCCTTGGTGTGGTATTCAATCGCCGCGGTCGCCAGGACGTGCAATTGCTGAAGCGGGAAGTGGAGCGGGGCAGCCTCGGCAGCATCTACCACGCCCGCGCCTACTGGATGCGCCGCTCCGGGATTCCCGGCCTCGGCACCTGGTTTACCTCCAAGGAACTGGCCGGGGGCGGGCCCCTGATCGACCTCGGCGTACATGTTCTCGACATGGCCATGTGGGTCCTCGGCAATCCAACCCCTCTCCGCGTCAGCGCCGCAACCTATGCTGAACTCGGTCCGCAAGGACGCGGCCAGTGGCAAGGAGGCCGGTTCAAGGCCGATCCGGGCGCAAGTTACGATGTCGAGGACTTTGCCACTGCGTTCATTCGCTTCGATGGCGGTCTCACCCTCCATCTCAACGCTTCCTGGGCCGCCTATACGGGACACGGGGACGACTTCGGCCTCTCGCTGATGGGCGATCGTGGTGGCGCGCAGATCAACGCCAAGGACTACGCCGAGACCGGCACGTTGCGATTCTTCGGCGAGATCGACGGCGTTCCGACTGTCACTGAACCGCAGTTGCTCAAGCGGCACGGGCACGGCGAAGTCCTCACAATGTTTATTGACAGCGTGCTCGATGGTACGCCGATGTCCCCTTCTGGCGAAGAAGGGCTCTCGCGGGTGAGATTGATCGAGGCCATCTACCGATCAGCAGAACTTGGCCGCGAGATTTCGCTCGAAACCGGCGAGTAGAATTCGGACTCGCTGTTCTCAACCAGAGGAGGGGCTGCTACAGGTGACCACATACGATGTCATCGTCGCGGGCGGCGGAACCATGGGCACGGCCGCCGCGTGGGCATTGGCGAAACATGGCTTGAAGCCGGTCGTGCTCGAGCAGTTTCACCATGTACATGATAAGGGGGCTCATGGCGGCGAAACTCGCATTATTCGCCATGCCTACGCCGAATCCGCTGATTACGTACCCCTCGTCCGGCGAGCCGATCAACTCTGGCTCGAACTGGAGGACATCATCAACCAGCAAGTGCTGGTTCGTACTGGCGGGTTGGAATTGTCCGCCCCTGGCTTCGATCATGCCCATGCCGCGCGTCGCGCCGCCGATGAATATGGGCTCCCCTACGAGTGGCTCACTCCTGCCGAAGCGAACGCGCGTTGGGCTGGGCTCACGGTGCCCGAAGACTGGTGCGTCATGCATAGCCCGAACAGCGGCTTTCTGCTGACCGAATCGGCGCTGCGGGGCATGGCGGATGCCGCGAAGCGCCTGGGCGCGACCTTCGTCGAACACGCCCCAGTCACCGCTTGGGGGGCAGACAGTCAATCCACCTGGGTGGAGACCCCCGTCGGCGGATTCGACGGCGAGGCCCTGATCGTCACCGCGGGGGCGTGGTCCGGGCGAGTCTTGGCGGAACTTGGTCTCCCCCTTGAAATCAGGCGAAAGACGCTCTGGTGGCAGGAACTGGCAGACCCGGAACCGTATCGTCCAGATCGGTTCCCGGTATTCATCAGTGATTCGAGTCACGGCGAAATCTACGGGTTCCCGGTCCACGGTGTGCCGGCGCTCAAGATCGCCAACCATTCTGGAGGAGAACCAGTCGACCCGGACACGGTCGATCGCGCCACGCATCCGGGCGAGAACGCTCCCTGTCTGTCTCTCGCCGCTGAACTGCTGCCGGGGGTTCGGTCCGAAGTCGTCAAGAGCGCGGTGTGTCTGTACGCGGTCACGCCGGACCACGACTTCATCGTCGATCGGCACCCGGAATTCAGCCGGGTGGTCCTGGGCGCCGGATTTTCCGGTCACGGCTTCAAGTTCGCCCCGGCGATCGGCGAGGTCCTCGCCAATCTCGCGCTCGAAGCCGATTTCTCGCCGGTACCGCGTCTGGCGCTAGGCCGCTTCTCCCCCGCCGTGGCGTGAGTTATCGCCGCGTGGGTAGCTTGGACGCGTTCTGCTTGAGGTAGACGGCGGCCGGAGGAGAGTCCTCTCCGGTCGAGGAGCCGAGGGCGGTTACCGGATCGGCCGGGAACGAACCTTCCGGCCAAGCCCCGCCTGCCTCCTGCCACTCGGCGATGACCTGACGCAACCGGCGATCAGTGGCAATGAATCCGGTGGCTGATGTCTTGCGGGCGCTGCCACTGTCGTTGACGTCGCCCAACCCTTCGCGCAGGTCGCGTACAAAGGCCCGCTGCTGGTGCTCGTCAAAGCCCGCCGTGAACGGGAACAACCTGGGGTCCCGAGTTTGCAGGTATTCGACGACCCGATCGACTAGCAAATCGTTGTACCGCGCCGGCGGTTGAATTTGCGCCACGTATTCCCCCGCATGACTCGAACATTGTCGGTCAGCCTCGAAACCAGCGTTCGTAGACCACTACGAGCACATTCTATCCTGAACTGAGGCAGGCGAACCGTACGTGGTCTCATCTATGGACGCCTTTCTCCGAGTATGGGGCAAATGAAGTAGCCGCTTGATGCAGGGAATGGAGTTCTCGTGGTGATCGCGAACGCAGAAGTGATGCAGACTCAGTTGGCCAACGGGCTGGGCATCGTACTCAGGGAAGATCACAGCGCACCCATTGCCTCAGTCTGGACCTGGTACCGCGTCGGCAGCCGCAATGAACAGCCTGGAACCACCGGTGTTTCTCACTGGGTCGAACATATGCAGTTCAAGGGAACTCCGAGCTTGGCCAAAGGTCAGGTGTTCCGGGACGTTTCCCGCGTCGGCGGCACGCTCAACGCACTTACGTCCCATGACTGGACTGCCTACTTCGAAACCCTTCCGGCCGCGGAGATCGGTCTCGCCTTCCGCATTGAATCGGATCGCATGGTCAATTCGCTCTTCGCTTCTGATGAGGTCGAATCGGAGCGCACTGTCATCCTGTCGGAGCGCCAGGGCGCGGAGAACAACCCGGGCTATGTCCTGTATGAGGAGACGCTCGGCGCCGCGTTCCGTGCCCATCCTTACCGGCACATGGTGATCGGTTACGAACATGACCTCCGCCGTATCACCCGGACCGACCTCTATGATCACTATCGCCGCTTCTATCATCCTGCCGATGCCTTCATCGTCGCGGTCGGCGACTTCTCCGCCCCAGAACTGTTGACCAGGATCGAGGAGTCCTTCGGGGGCATCGCCGCGGGCGAACCGTCTCAGCGTGCCATCGCCGCCGCCGAGCCGCCTCAGATCGGCACGCGCCGGGTCGTGATCGAGCGGCCGTCAGGCGCACCCTATCTCCGAATCGCATTTCACGCGCCGGGCGGGGATCATCCCGATCTGCCGGCGCTGCTCATTGCCGACACCGTGTTGTCAGGCGGCAAGCCAATGGGTTTTGGCGGCGGCGGCGGGATGGGGCGATCGTCCCGGTTGTACCGCTCGTTGGTGGCCGCCGGTTTGGCCCGCGGCGCGGGGAGCGACATGGGCATCACCGTCGATCCCTATCTCTTTCAGGTTGGCGTGACAGCGCTGCCCGCGGGGAATCTCGAACAGATCGAGGGAGTCGTCGCGACGGAATTGGCGCGCCTTCGGGATGAACCAGTCCCCGCGGACGAACTGGCCCGCGCGATTCGACAATTCGAAGCGCAATTCATCTATTCATCCGAGGGTGTGACGAACCAGGCTTACTGGCTCGGTCAGTGGGAAATTGTCGATTCCTGGCAGCGGGCCCTCTCCCTGGCGGAAGAATGCCGCGCGGTCACCGCGGCGGATATCCAGCGTGTCGCCGCGACTTGGCTCGATCCAGCACGCGAGACGGTCGGGTGGCTTGTTCCGACAGCAGCCAGTGGAGGCGGAGACGTGCCGGCGCCGGAAGCAACAATGACCTTCGGCGATCTGTGGGGGATTAGTGGCGCTCAGACCGCCTCGCACGGACAAGCCAGGCCATTCCAGCGAGAAACGCTGGCGAACGGAATTCCTGTCCTTGGGCAGGAACGATCGGAGAGTCAATCGGTCGCGTTCCGCGTGCGGATCAAGGCGGGAACGATTCAGGAAACGCCAGATGAGTCGGGACTGGCACATTTGACGGCGCGCTCGCTGCTCCGCGGTTCCGCCGGGCGATCGTATGAAACGATAAGCGCGCGAACTGATGAACTTGGGAGTTCTCTCAGTATCGATGCCGGTCGCGAGTTCATCGATCTTCGCGTCCGCTGCCTGCGGGACGACCTGCCAGAGATGATTGCGCTTGCCGCGCAAACGCTCCTCGAACCTGACTTTCCCGAGCATGAGGTCGGCAACGTCCGCGCCGAGCAACTGGGAGCGATCGCGGAAGCGGATAACGACACTCGCTCCTCGGCCGACCGGTTGATGCGCGGCGCCGTCTATCCGGAACCGAACCCCCTGGGCCGGCGAATCCTTGGAGTCGCCGACACGGTGCAAGAATTCGGCCGGGATGAAGTCCGCGCTTTCCACACTCGGGTTTATGGATCGGGCGGCGCATCCATTGCGGTCGTCGGAGGTTTCGAACGATTCGGGTTCGCGGTGGAGCGCATTTCCTCGCTCTTTGGCCGCTGGCCACGGGGATCGTCGAACGCAAACTCCCGCGCCGACTTTGCTCTGCACAATCAGATTAGGGTGGATTCGTCGGTGGATTTGCCGGGAAAGAGCCAAGCAGACCTCGCGATCGGCATCGCCTCCATTCCTCGCAATCACCCTGATTACTACGCGGTCGACATCGCTAACCTCATTCTCGGCCGGTTGGGCCTGATGGGGAGACTCGGCGCAGAGGTGCGCGATCGGCAGGGCCTGGCCTATTACGCGTTCAGCCAGATCGAAGCGCGGAGGGATGGCTCGCTCTGGTCAGCACGCGCCGGAATCGCTGCCGCCAATGTCGAGGCGGCCGAGAGCGCGATCTTCGCCGAAATTGCCCGACTCCGCGAAGATCTGGTGACGGACGAGGAACTGGCGGATGCCAAGCGTTACCTCGTGGGGGTCCTTCCGCTCGCGCTCGAATCGCACGACGGTGTCGCGGCGACCTTGCTTGCGATCGAAGAGTTCGGGCTTGGGCTCGACTTCCTCGATCGCTACCCGTCAATCATCGAGCCTATTTCCAGAGAGCAGGTGCGAAACGCGGCCGCGTCTCACCTCGATCCGGCGCTCGCGGCGATCGGCATTGCCCGCCCCGCGGGCGCCTGATCCGGACCGGGATCGGAACTCATACGCTGACGTGAGCTCAGAGGACGGCGCCCGCTCGCTCCGCCGTCGGCCGCAGGTAGATGAGAAACTCGTTCTGACCGACCCGGAGAACGCGGCTGATCCGATAGCGAAGGTTCTGCGCGCGATCCTGGTAGATGTCCCCCGGCTTGTACCGACCAAGACGCATTTCGCGGGCGGTCTTGGCGACGATTTCGTAGGTTGTCTTGCCGCAGCCCTCACATACCAGATACTGATCGACCTCGTCCGTCAGGCCCGCGTAGCCGCGCTGCACGAAGCGGACAGCGGTCGACTGACACCATGGGCAAACGCGGCCCGAATTCTCGTCTTGCGCGCGCTCCACCGCCCCAGCACCCCGCTCGTGCCCGAATTCGTCGAAGCGCTATTGTACCAATTCACTCCCTCTTGGCAGGAGTCGAGTGCAAACGAAACACCAAATTGATTCCATTGCCGACGGTTTCACCGCATAATGTTGGAGGCACGGTGCGACGAACCACCACTGTCGCCGACGCGATAGAATCGCGGAGGGAAACGTCATGACGCCTCAGCCCCCTGACACCAGCGGCACCGCGTCCCCGAGTAGTCCAGACGCGTCCGCGACGCTGGAAGCCAGTCCGTTGATCATTGCCTCGAATCGGGGTCCAGTCACGTTCTCGCAGCGTTCCGACGGATCGTTCGAAGCGCGCAAAGGCAGCGGTGGCGTTGTCACCGCGGTTAGCGCCGTGGCGCGCGAGCGCCAGCCGATCTGGATTGCCGCCGCAATGACCGACGGTGATCGAGAGCGCGCCGCGCGCGCTTCACAATCTGACGAGCCGTTGATCGAATTCGGCAATCCGCCGGAATTCCGGCTTCGCTTCGTCGTACCAGATCACAGCGTGTACCACCAGTACTACAACGTGATCAGCAACCCCCTCCTCTGGTTCCTGCAGCACTATCTCTGGGATACGCCCCGCTCGCCCGATATCACCAAGGAGATCTGGGACGCCTGGCGCAATGGCTACGTTGCCGTAAACCGGATGTTTGCCGACGAAATTCTCGCCGCGGCTGGCGCGGTGGGCGGCGAACCGATGATCATGCTCCAGGATTATCACCTATACCTCTGCGCCGGGTTCATTCGCGAAAAGCGACCAGAAGCGCGCTTGCAATTGTTCGTCCACATTCCGTGGCCGGATCCCGACTACTGGCGGCTGCTGCCGATGGAGATGCGCCGCGCGATCTGTGAGGGAATGCTTGGCAATGATATCGTCGGATTCCAGACTCCGGATCATGGCCGATCGTTCCTCTACACGTGTCAGGCATATGTTCCTGGCGTGGCCATCGACCACGAATCGAGTGCCGTAATCTGGCAGGGGCGACGGATCGATGTTCGAGCCTATCCTATTTCGATTGACGCCGCCGCGGTTCGACGCACCGCCTACTCGCGTGAGGCGCGGGCTCACGATCGCTACCTGCCCAGTTTCTGGAACCAGTACACCGTTCTTCGCGTCGATCGGGCAGAACCGAGCAAGAATATCGTCCGCGGGTTCCAGGCGTTCGATCGGTTCCTGGAGGCACATCGCGAACTGCAAGGACGCGTCAATTTCGTGGCCATCACCGTCCCGTCACGGATGGACGTGATCGAGTATCAGGACTATCTCGACGATGTCAGCGCGGTCGTCGGCCGGATCAACGCCAAGTACGCCAACGTCGAAACTGGATGGCAACCAATTCACCTCATCATGGGTGAGAACTATCCGCGTGCTCTGGCGGCGATGAAGTGGTACGACGTTCTTCTTGTGAACTCGATCATCGACGGGATGAACCTTGTGGCCAAGGAAGGCGCGCTGCTCAACGAAAAGAATGGGGTTCTGGTCATTTCCGAGGGAGCCGGCGCGGTGAGCCAACTTGGCGAGCACTGCATCATCATCGGCCCCACCGACGTCGAAGGAACAGCAGACGCCATCTATCAGGCGATCACAATGCCGCTCGAAGAGCGACGCCGGCGGGCGGAAGCATTGCGTCAGATCGTCGAGACCGACGATGTCGCCAAGTGGTTCGAGAACCAACTCGCTGACATGCTTGCGCGTGAACGGCCCGTTCCAACGGACGAGGAATACGAGGAACTTCCGGACAACGTCGTGCAGTTGACCGGGACGGAGCGGAAATCGACTACCGGAGCCTGATCCAGACCAGAAAGTGATCGAACCGGCTCGCATGCGGAGACCATCGGCTCCTCTCGTGCTTTCGGTTCTCCTGCCCGGCTGCCAGCCTCGCTCAAAAACGGCGCGCTCCGTTCGGAAGATTTGTTATCGGTTCCAGCAGGTCCCCGAAGACGCGCGCAGAGGTTCGCGGACCGCAACTATCCCCTGCCTGCCAGCGCCAACGTCGCTTCGTACGTCGGCAGGGCATCGAACGCACCGTGTCCGCTCACCGTCAATGCCGCGGCCGCGGCGCCAAGCACCAACGCCCGTTCCATCGGCTCGCCTCTCGCCAACGCCGCCGCCAGAGCACCCGTCAGCGCGTCGCCAGCGCCGATGGTATCGACAACCTTGGTCGGGAACGCGGCCACGTGTCGCCAGTACTCTGCCGTCACGACCACGGCGCCTTCGGCACCGAGCGTAATGACCGCGGCGCCAACCCCCGTCGTCTCGATCATCTGCAGTCCAGCGAGCCGGCCGTCTTGCGGCGTTTTGACGTGCAGTTGCGACATGATCTGGGCCTCGCGGCAGTTGACGACCAGCAGGTCCACATGCTCCATCAACGATGGCTCGACTGGTTGCTGGCAATCCTCTGCCAGGGGTGAGGGGTTGAGGATGACGAAGCCGCCTGCGGCGCGCGTGATTCTCGCCGCTATTTCAGAAGTCGCCGCGGGCGTCTCGAGTTGCAGGAGTAGCACGGCGCACGTGTTCAGCGCTCCCTGGGCAGTCGAGAGTTCGTCCACCGAAAGTGCCATCCCAGCGCCGGGAACGATGATCGAGGCGTACTCACCGCCGTTCTCGGCTAAGACCGTACTCGCGCCAGTGGCGTTGCCCGCGTCGACCTGGATGAACGACGTGTCGACCCCCACCGTGGCCATTCGCGACTGCAATTCGCGCCCGAATAGATCGTCACCGACGCGAGCAACGATCGCCGTTCTCACCCCCTGCCTCGCCGCGGCGGCGGCCTGATTGCCCGCTTTCCCTCCGGGCTGCATCGAAAAAGGTCCGCCAAGAACCGTCTCGCCCCGTTGTGGTAAACGCGACGCGATCGCGATAAGGTCCATGTGAAGGCTGCCGAGCACGACGACATCGAGTTCGCGGTGACCGACAGCGCTCACGAGATGCCCTGCGCCGACAGCGCAGTGATCGCATCGTGGTTCGAGGCCGCTTCAAACAGGGCATCGCGATCGAGGTTGTTCATGTCTGTCACCAGACGCTGGAGCGCATCAATGTTCGCAGAAAGTTCCGCCGCGGGGTCTTCGCGGACCGGGAACGTGTCGAAGTAGAGGGTGCCACCGTAGCCGCCCTTGGCTAGAACCCACAGCAGTTCCAGCGCGTCCTGCCGGTGAACACTGCCAAACACCAGACCATCATCACCCCGGCCGGAGCCATCGTTGAGATGCATGCCGAAGAGCTTTCGCGATCCGAGCGCCATTGCGGCAGCGGCCGGAGGATGCTCTCCCGCCATATACGCGTGGCAAACATCCAGTGTCACGCCCAGGTTCGGCGCGCCCACCTCACGCACCGCTAGCAGCGCGTCTCCCATCGTCCGCACCAGCGAGAACCGGCGTGGATCGTACGGCTTGTATTCAACGCTCACGTAAACGGAGGAATTCCGTGTCGCGATTTCGCTCAGTCCCGCGATTTCGTATTTCCAGACGTCGAGGTAGTTGGTCTGAAATGGATAGTCCCAGCCATCGGTCGCCATCCAGAGAATGATGTGGTTCGCGCCAAGCGTGGTCGCGCAGTCAATCGCGTCGTGCACCGTCCGCACCGCGGCCAACCGGGATGACGACTCTGGAGCAGTCAGCGCACCTTGTGCAAACCGGTCGCCTTCGAAGCGCAAATTCAGTGCTGTTACCGGCAGACCGGTCTCCGCTGAGAGCGCCTGGATTTCATTGAGCGAACAGTCGGCAAAATGCTGGGGAAAGTTGAGCTCCAGCGCGGTCACCACCTCTACCTCCGCCATCTGGCGAATGGCATCCGGAACCGTTGCGCCGCGGCCGCGAAATGAGTTCAATCTGGACGCTACCCGGAGCGGTGGTCCAGATGGAAAGAGTTGAATGCCTGGTTCTCTGACCATCTGTGACTCCGCATCCAATCTGAATCATCGTCAGCCACAAAAAGCGTGGTTGACAGGCATCTCATCGATAGGGATAGTACGCGCTGACTGGTGTCAGGATGTGCCCTGGCCGCGACGGTGACGTGCAGTGTTGCATCGATGGAGGAATGAGCAGCCATGAACAGTCCGTTGTTCCGCAAACCGGCGAACCGGCGATCGGTCCTCAAGGCCGCCGCGGGCGCTGCGGCCGGAATGTACGCCTTCGGCGTTACCGGGAAGTCATATCAGCGCGCGTTTGCCCAGGACGACGTCCTCAGCCAGATTCTCGCCATTCCCGGCGCGGGCGGACAGCCGACCGAAGCCGACATGGAGAAAGTCGGCGAGTTGTGCCTGCGTTCGTCCAAGAAGGGCGCCTTCCAGGGCCAGACAGTGACCTTCATCGGCCTCAACAACGCCGGATATCACAACAATATCTTCCGCCCGTTGTCCCGCGCCTGGGAAGAATTCACTGGCGCGACCATCCAGTGGATCGACGTGCCGCAGGCAGAAATCTTCTCCAAGGTGCAGCAGGGTATCGCCACCGGTGAGATCGAATTCGATGTCATGGAGGGTGGCGCCCCCTGGGAAGGTGACATTCTCGGTCGCGGTCTCGCGAACGCGATGCCGGACTGGGTCAAGGAGCAGATCGATCTCGAAGACTATGTGAAGCTGCTTCAAGCGCCGGTCGGCACCTGGGATGGCACTACCTATCGCGTCTCCATCGACGGCGACTGCCACAACTTCAATTACCGCACCGACGTTTTCTCCAATCCGGACTTCGCTTCCGAGTGGACCGCCTCCGGCGGGGAAGGTGACTGGGGCGTGCCGACCACTTGGCAACAGGTCCAGGCCTACACCAAGTTCCTCAAGGGCAAGCAGATCGACGGTCAGGACATCTACGGTTACTTGGACGCCCCGAAGCCGGGCGGCGGTTTCACCTGGTACTTCTACGCCAGCCGCGCTTCGGCCTACGCCAAGAATCCGAATAGCCCGGCGTGGCTCTTCGATCCGGAGACGATGAAGCCGTACGTGAACAATCCGGCGTTCGTACGGGGGCTGCAGGATATCGTCGACGTGATCGGCGACGAACCGGCCGACCAAACCAACGCGGACCTGCTCGTCACTCTCGGTCAGATTCTCGGCGGCACCGGCGCCATGACCGCCTGGTGGGGCGACGTTGGCTCGAACGTCTACACCAGCGACTCTTCCGTAGTTCAGGACAAGATGGGATTCTCGATCCTCCCCGGTTCACCGGACGTCTACAACAACCAGACCGGTGAGTGGGACACGATCGGCGAGGACGACCTGAACTTCGCCCCAAACGAGGCCTATATCGGCTGGGGTCTCTATGTGATGCAGAAGTCCGAGGAGCGTGGCGTCTCCGAAGCGGCCTGGGATCTCGCCGCGCATCTCGGCGGCAAGGATCTCTCCACCTGGACCGCGATCTATCCGTCCGGGTTCCAGCCCTACCGCAACAGCCATTTCGATCTCGAATACTGGACCAATGCTGGCTACCCGCCGGAGTTTGCGGAGTCGTATCTCGCCTCCCAGTCCGACTCCTACAACCATCCGAACGGCGCGGTCGAGCCTCGCATCCCCGGCATCTTCGACTACTACATCGCCGCTGAAGAGGAGATGGCGCTCGCCGTCGCTGGCGAGAAGTCGGCCCAGGAGGCGCTCGACGCCGCCGCCGCCAAGTGGGAAGAGATCACCGACCGCAACGACCGCGAGAGCCAGACCAAGCTCTATCAGGCGTCCCTCGGCATGTAGTCGGGGTAGCGCCCGCCAGACCACCGTTGAGCCTTCCACGGTCGTGGAAGGCTCAACCGTTGCCATCTTGCGCTATCTTCTTCTTCGACAGGGCATCAAGTTACGGAGCGAAGCCAGGAAGATCGCGCATGAGCGAGACCGTCCTTTCGCCAGCAATGAGGTCGTCCGCACCGCCGCGTCCCCTCGGCCACGTGGTGGTGCGTGGCGCCGCCATCCTGATGACGATCGTCGCCCTCGGCGCGATCGTGCTCCAGGCGTTGCACACCTTTGGCGTCATCGAGCCAGGGTTCGCCTCCTGGCGACAGGTAGCCATATTAGTGGTCATCTGGTTTGTCGTCGTGGATGTCGCGGTGTTCATTGTCGGCGGGCAACAGGGGCAGAAGCTGCTCTTTCTGCTTCCAGCATTGCAGATCACGCTGTCTCTAGTCATCTTCCCGACGATTTTCGGATTCATCGTGGCCTTCACCGAGTGGGACCTCGGCGGCATTTCCGGCCCCGTGTTCAATGGTCTCGAAAACTTTCGCCGCATGGCCACTGACGATTTCTTCTGGAACGCACTGGCCAACAACTTCAAATATGTTCTCGTTGCCATCCCATTTCAGTTCGTTGTTGCCTTCGGCATTGCCCTACTGCTCAATCAGAATATTCGCGGACGCAAGTTTTTCCGTGTAGCGTTCCTACTTCCATTCATGATCAGCCCCGTCGCTGTTGGCTGGATGATCGGGCGCTCGATTCTGGACGCAAATCGCGGTGTTGTGCCGAAACTTCTGGAGCGAGTCGGCCTTGAAAATGTATCGTTCTTCGACCAAAAAGTTCCCGCATTTCTCGGCATCGTCGCTATGGATTCCTGGATCGCCATTCCGTTCATGATGGTGTTGCTGTTGGCTGGCCTGCAAGCATTGCCCACGGAGGTGTTCGAGGCAGCACAAATCGACGGCGCAAGTGGATGGAAACGTTTCTGGGACATCACCTTTCCCCTGATGCTACCTGTGTCACTCACCGCGATCGTCCTCCGGGTGATCTTCGAGTTCAAACTCGTCGATGTGGTGCGTGTGGTTACCGCTGGCGGCCCCGGCGGCGCCACCGATACCCTCTCCCTGTACATCTACCGCGAAGGCGTCGAGAGCACCAATGTCGGCTACGCGACCGCGATGGCAATGGTCTTCCTGGTCATCGTGCTCGTTTCGGTCACCGCGTTACTCCTGTTCGCCGGCCGTCGAGTGCGCGATGTCGTCTACTAAAGGTCACCATCACGCATGAGCACCCTGACCGTCACGCCCAGACAAATCAACCGGTCGGCATCCTTCGATGCCCGGCAGACGGTCGGGCGCGGCGCGATCTATGTGGGATTGATCCTCTGGGCGATCATCTGCCTCTTTCCGATCTACTGGACCCTCACCACCTCGATCAAGCCAAAAGAGGCGGTCATCCAAGGTCCCAAGTATGCGCCTTATGTCGATTTCCAACCCAACGACAAGGGGTGGTATCCGCTCCTTTACGAACCAGGGCAACGCGCCAATTTCCTCCGCCATTTCGAGAACACCATCGTCGTCTCCCTGAGCGCGGCGGCGCTGGCGGTCATCCTCGGCTCGATGGCAGCCTACGGGCTTTCACGCTATCAATACCGGTACGGTCCGTACAACAACACGCAGATTCGCAATTTCTTCCTGTCTCAGTTGATCCTGCCGCCGGCCGCCATTGCGTTGCCGGTTCTCCTCATGTTCGTCAATCTGGGACTCAAGGACACGCGTGAAGGACTCATCCTGATCTACACCGTCATGAACCTGCCAATTGTGATCTGGATCATGTACGACCAGTTCAATTCAATTCCGACCGAACTGGAACAGGCGGCTCAAGTCGATGGCGCCTCCATCTGGGGTGCATTCCTGCGCATCGTCCTGCCGATCGCTGGCCCTGGATTGGTCGCCGCGTATATCCTGACCGTCGTGCTCTGCTGGAATGAGTACTTCATCGCGCTTGTCCTGGCCTCGACAGACGCCGTCACGCTGCCATTCCTCATCGCGGGCCAGGTGAGTTCCCAGGGTATCAAGTGGTGGACCATGGCGGCGCTGACAACCGCGGCGATCGCGCCGCTCGCGGTGATTGGCATCGTTCTTGAGAGGTATATTGTCAAGGGTCTGACCGCGGGTTCCGTGAAATAGTCGCGCCGGCAATCGTTTTCCGCCGTGAGCAGGAGAAGAATCATGGATGGCGAATCAGCCAAGGACCATCCCGGACTCGGCAAGATCATCTATTCGGTCGATGACACTCCGACGCCCTCCAATGCGGAAACCAGAGGAACAAACAGGCAGGTCGATGAAGACTCGAAGGAGTCGTTCCCCGCGAGCGACCCTCCCGCGTTTTCTGGCGGCACCGCAACGAAAGACTCCGGGTCGAATCAGGTCTGATTCGGTCTTCGTGACTCCCAGACCCCAGCCGTATCGGCGGTCTGCCAGTTGATGTTCGGCTTGAAACCGTCGATGTGGTCGGCGACGAGGACCAGGTCGTTCGGAAAGCCGAACCAGAGGCCGAACAGATCGTCGTTTGCCGCCTTTTGCAGTTTCAACAGTGCTTCCCGCTGTCGAGTGATCGATTGGGCAGAGAGATACTCATCGATCGCGGCGTCGGCCTCCGCGTTCGCATAGCCTCCCGGATTCCAGCCCACGGGATTGTGGCGAATGTCCCACGCCGAACCGTAGAGATCGACGTCCGTAAACCCCGGCAACTCGTCATACGCATAAGCGATGAGATCGTAGTCGCGCTGCACGATCCAGCGATCGTCAAAATCGTCAGGCGTGAGAGCCTCGATCGTCAGCGTGATGCCAACGGCGGCGAGGTCTCGCGCCACCCTGGCCAGGATGGCCGCCAACTCTGGACGGCTATCTCGCCGCATGATTGCCACAATTGCAAATGGGTTGCCCGCGGGATCGACTCGTTGCCCGTCACCCGTGTAATCGATCCACTCCGCTTCTCCGAGAAGCGCGGCGGCGGCCTGTGGATTGTACGAAGGGTTGGTCAGGTCCGAATCGTTGGCCCACGGTTGAGCGACGGTCCCCGCGGCGCTCCAGCGCATATATCCGCCGAATACCTCGTTCGCGTATCGCTCCCGGTCGATCGCCATCGAAACGGCCTGGCGAACGCGCAGATCAGACCACACGCTCCCGTTTGGCTGGGCCGGATTTGCGAAATTGAACGCGGCGAACATCACTGAGGCGGCGGGGACGACATACAAACGGCCAGGCCCATCTTTCAGTTCGTTGATTTCTCTTGCGGGGAGCGGCCAAATCATGTCCGACCGGTCGTCCGTCCAGGAGGACAGTCTGTTGCGAGCACCGGTGTCGACACCGACCTCCAGCGAGTCGAACCACGCCGGCGATCGCCAATAACGATTGAAGCGTCCAAACTGCACTGACTGCTCGGTCCAAGCCTGGACTTGCCACGGGCCGGTGCCCACTGGCAGGGATGCACCCCAATCGAAGCCGGAGAGTGACCGGGCGCCTTCCGGTTGGTCGGACCAGAAATCGGCGTATTGGTGGCGAGAGAATACGGGAAGGGTTGCCGCGTTGAACAACCACATCGCATCTCGCTCGCTGAAAGTCACCCGGAGGGACGAGTCGGATGTGGCGGAAACATCGGTTACGAGTGCGAACAGGCCAGTAAAGACAGATTCGAGGTCCTCGCGGTAGACAGAGAACGAAAACGCCGCGTCAGCAGCGGTAAACGATGTGCCATCGTGCCAGACAACCCCGTTCCGGATCGTGAGTTCAAGTTCCAGGCCCTGTTCGAACCACTCCCAGCGTGAGGCAAGCCAGGGCATGGGCCGCATCGTAACCGGGTCCGGCCGCACCAGCGGCTCGAGGTAGCTGAGAGATATCTGCTGGTCTTGCGCGAGTGCGCTTGGATTGAAGTCTCCCAAAGCCGCGCCGGGACGGTCGAGGCGCAACGAGCCACCGCGAATGGGTCGGCCCGGGACGCTCGATTCCCCGCCGACCACCACGATCTCGAGCCCTTCCCTACTCGCAACCGCAGTCGGGGTCGCCTCGTCCTGCCATGCGGCGACATGGGAACGAGTCCCAACGAACGCTCCGAGCATGGATCCACCCACGCCACCAACAAACCGGCGGCGCGTGGTCTCGGCCCTTCGCGACCGAGGATTCACTTGCACTGGTTTCACCTGGTCACCGATTTCTTTCATCGGACATCCAATTGCTGATCCATCGGATGTCATCCTCGCAAACCCAGCAAGATCGATGGCAGTTCGGAAAGCGAAGAAATGACATGGGTGGGACCAATTTCGTTGTCTGGAACGGTGGAGCCACGGCGATTGACCCACACGCTTGGCATCCCGATCCGGGCGGCGCCCGCGATGTCGAACTCCAGCGAGTCGCCGACAAACAGCGAGTGGGCTGGCTCGACCTCGGCCCGGCGCAGAGCCTCGCTGAAGATCTCCGGCAAAGGCTTCTCGGCGCCAACCTCCCCTGAAACAATCGCGAAATCGACATGATTTTCGATGCTGAGGCGGGCGAGTTTGGCGCGCTGCACCTCGGCGGGACCGTTGGTAACGATGCCTATTCGGCCACGCGCTAGCGCGTTCCCCTCCGCCAGGATCGAGCGCACCTGGCCAATGGTCGCCAGCGCGTCCGGGAACAAGTTCAGACCGTGGAATCGGTTCTGTCGATACCAGGTCACCGCCACGTCTGCCGATTCTTCATTTGCGACGCCGTAGCGGGTGAGCAAGTCGCCAAAATGATCCGCGGCATGCGGGTGAATCCTGATCGATTCGACAATCATCCGATCCAGGACGTCCTCCGGCGCCGCCTGTTGGTCACGCTGGAACGCCAGCCCGAAGGCCGTGCGAAGTCGCAGTTCACGCGCACCCGAGTAATCGCACAGGGTATCGTCGAGATCGAAAAAGACCGCGCGCGGCCGTCCCTCACCCATCGCGTTCGCGGCTGACGCGCTCCCCATCGATTCCCCGACCTGGTCGCCCACTCCGTTTGCGCGCGATGCCTTCAGCCACCAATTCGGCAAGATGTTTGACGTCGATCGGTCGCGATTCGGCGTCAGCACCACCGCGCAGCTGGAGGATACAGCCCTGATTGTCAGTCACGACGATCGGCGCTCCGGTGGCCGCGACGTCATCGAGTTTTCGATTCATGAGCCGTTCGCTGATTTCAGGGTATTCGAACGAAAAACTCCCGCCAAATCCGCAACAGACGCGGTTTTCGAACAGGTCGTGGACCTCCAACCCCAGAACATCGCGGAGAATTCGCCGTGGTTCGTCTCTCAGGCCAAGGGCATTGAGTGCTTGGCAGGAATCGTGATAGGCGATTGCCTGCTGTTCGCCGTCAGCGAGACTTCCTGGCGGCAGCGCGGCGATGCGATCGAGAAATGATGTGAAATCCATCACCTTTGCCGCTACCCGCCGCGCCCGTTCGCGCCACTCGGGTTCGTCTCGGAGGAGATGGAGATAGTCCTGGGTGATGGTTGCCACGCAACTGGCGCTCCCGGAAACGATGAATTCCACTGGCGTTCGTTCGAGCGCGACAATGGTCTGCTTCGCCATGCGCTTGCCGTCGCGAACATCGCCCGAGTTCAACGCCGGCAGACCGCAGCAATGCAGGCCGTCCGGGAAAACGACCGACGCTCCCAAACCACACAGCGATGTTCTGATCGCCTCGCCTTGCTCTGGATAGAGATTGTCGGTCATGCATCCGGGAAAGAGGGCGACAACTCGACCCGCCGCCCCGTTCGGAACGACCGGCTCCTCCGGACGAGAGTATTTTCCGGCCGACCATCGCGACCGCAACGGCCGCCGCGCCAGCGCCGGCAGCGAGCGCCACCTCGTCTGACCTCGCAAGATCGGGACGCTGCGGGCGCGAATGAGCCGTCCATCACGAACCAGCGGAGTCTGCATTTTCCGCGCCGCTTTCAGTGCTATTGCGGACGCATGCGGCCGGGAGTAGACCGTCAGGATCGAGCGCTTTGGCTGCTTCAGACCGAACGACTCGACGACCATGCCCCTCACGTCGAGGATCTGCCGTGGCAAAGGTATGCCGACAGGACAGACCGTTTCGCAGGCGTTACATGAGAGGCAGAGACTCTGTGGTCCCGCGGCCGCCGCCAGGCCATGTAGAAACGGCGTGACCACCAGGCCAATGGCCCCAGTGTAAATGTGGCCAAACGCGTGACCACCCGTTTCTCGGTACGGCGGACAGACATTGGCGCATGCCGCGCACCTGATGCAATGCAGTGCCTCGACGAACTCAGGCTTACGTGCCATCGTCCGGCGCCCATTGTCCACGAGCACGATGTGCATCTGATGTCCCGGTGTCGGTCCGGTGATGAACGTCGTGTAACTGGTAATCCGTTGTGCCGTGCCGGATCGGGCGAGGAGCCGAATCTGGGTCATGGCATCGTCGAAGGTGGGCACCAGTTTCTCGATCCCGGCGAGGACGACGTGCACCGGCGGCGTCGAGGCGCATAACCGGCCGTTCCCTTCGTTGGTGACCATCATCACGGTGCCGCTTTCCGCAATCAACGCGTTGGCGCCGGTGATCCCCATCCCGGCGGCGAAAAACGACTCCCTGATGACATCACGCGCCGTCGCGACCTGCTCGGCGATGCTCTCGGTCGAGATGTCGCGCCCCAGCGCCCGAGACATATCGACGCCGATTTCCTGTCGCGAAAGATGCACCGCCGGCATGACCATGTGACTCGGGCGCTCTTGCCGCAATTGGACCAACCACTCCCCGAGGTCGGTCTCGATCGCGGTGATACCGGCCGCTTCCGCCGCGTGATTGAACTCGATCTCTTCACTGACCATCGACTTCGATTTCGCGATCAGTGAGACCCCGTGCTCGCGGGCAAGATCGAGAACGATCCGGTTCGCGTCCTCCGCATCCGCCGCGAAATGGACCGTTGCTCCGGCAGACTCAGCGGCGCGCCGGAATTGTTCGATATACGTCTCGAGATCGTCGGTGACAGCGGACTTCGCGCCTTTGAGGTCGGCTCGCAGCGACGCAAAATCGATCTCCGCCGTCGCTTGATCACGAGCACTTCGCCAGCCCTGCTGAAATGAGGTCAGAGTGCGGGAGAGTCGTTCGTTCTCGAGCGCCCGATCCAGGAGTTCTTCGAACTCCTTTGCGCGGCGTTTCTTTTCCGTTTCTGTGAGGAGTGAGGGTCGAAGGCTATGAGCCTCAACTACAGGCATGCAGGTTTCCAGACTAGGGTAAGTCGTGATGGTAGACGCCGGAACTTAGAAGCCCCAGCCGGGGAACGAGAATTATCCAACATCGAACCAGAATTGCCGCCGGAACTCATCGGTATCGTAGAAGCCAACAACACTGACGATTTGCCCGCCGCTCGCTCGCACGATCGCAACTTGCTCCGAGATCAATTCCCGGCCAAGTTGCGGAGAGAATTCGCGTAGGGTGAACATGACGCACGCTCGCTCCGGTTCGGCGATGACGTCGGTCACTTCCCAGCGGGCCGTGGGGTACGAACTTACGACAGTGCCAAAATAGGCGACGACTTCATCGGCGGGGCGAATCGCATCCCGGTGTGGCAACGCGCGAAATGTCGCATGATTCGCCAGCGTGGCGCGGAGACGGCGAGGGTCCCGCGCATCGATGGCGGCAAAAAATTCCCTGCCCAGGGCTGCGGCAGAACGCGATTCCTCCGTCAGGTCGAGGGGTCGGTCCATGGTTACTGTCAGTCCAACACAGAATCGTGCGGCGGCGAAGGCAGGAGGATTCGCGGTGTCATGCTGCCGCGCTAGGCGGGAAACGGATCATCGATCTCGTCGAATCTCACCCGGGAAACAGGAGCGATCCCGTCGCGGGCGCCGGACTGGGCAAGAATGGCATCGATTTCGCGCAAGTGATCGCGGTCCCGTTCGACCAGATATTCCGCGAGCTGGCGAATGGTCCAGTTTCGGGAGCGGCGGCTATAGCCATCCCGATCCCAGGCGTTGTCCGGAAGCGCGCGCAGGAGCGAGACCGAACTCTGCCGGAGCCGGCGAAATTCAGACATGACCACCAATGGGCCGGCCCGGCGATCGGCCTCTTCTTGCATTGGCGCGGGACTCGGTTCTTCCAGCAGATCGAGGTCAGGATTGGATTGCGCCGCCATCGCGTAGAGGTAGCCGTAAACCCACGTTTCAGTCTGACGCATCCGCAGCAGCACATCCTTCACCGAAGGCTGCGCCCGGCGCGTGGAGTATTCAAGCAGGCGCCATTCGTGGACCGGGGTCAGCCAGCGCGACAGGTGATTCACCGTCTGCAGCAATGCGACGATCACCTCGTTGTTGTTGAGTGAGGAGATCGCTACTTCCCCTTGGGCAGAATCCCGCTGATTCGCAATCGCCGCTGCCATTCCCACCTCTTGCCCGGAGACGAATGGTCATCGTTCGCCCCGACCGCCACTTGGCTTCAGGAATCCGTGATCCGGACTTCTCGATAGCCTGGATCCGAGGAGCCGTGGACTCCCGCCAATTGCCACGCTCGCAACGTGGCGACCGGCGTGAACCCAACAATCACACTTAGTATCTCCGGCCCGATCGCCTCTGCAAGGTCGGTCGCCGAAGGCACGGGAGGTGTGCGTGGGTGTGAGTGAACGACCGCCCCTAGCCGGAAGCCACGGCGATCCATATCGCGGAGCGCCGAAGCAACATCGCACCGCCGCATTGTATACCGAATCGGGGAGACGTCCGCGTTCTCTCCTGGATAGTACGCCATGGCGCGTACCGCGCCAACGCGATCCGCCTCTTGCATGGCAAGCAGTCCGACGCCTTCGAACGGCAGATTCCGCCGCAGATGATCCACGATGCATGCACGCAGATCGCTGAATATCACCAATTCAACCGGCTGGATGGTCAGCCGCGATTCGACAACCGGTGTCTCGAATCTCAGGTCCACGAATGACCTCGTGACCCATCGGTGCCGCCGGTCACCTCGAGGAGGTCGGCTCCGAGCAGGGCCAGATGAAGCGAAACCCAGAATCGAGGATCCGTGACGTCCCGACCGACCAGTTCCGCGGCACGACGCAGGCGGTACGCCAGTGTATTGCGATGAATCTCGAGTCGCGCCGCCGCGTCGATCTGGGACCCGCCGCATTCCAGGTACCGGGTCATCGTCTTCCGCAGCGTGCCGCGGCGGTCATCGCGCAGTAGCCGCCCCAATGATTGTGCGACGAACGCCTGGAGCCGACCCGACTCCCGCAGGAAATCGAGCAGTTCAAGCGGGCCGACATCGGCCGGTGAATCGAACATGGCGACGGACGGTAGCCACCACCAACGTGATTGCAGGGCGGCAAGCAGATTCGCCTGAGATGCCGCGCGCGGCAGTTCATCGATACTGGTAACCGCCGCGGAAATCGCCAATTGCTGATCCGCGAACGTGCCGTCATTCCGCATTCGCATCACTGTGTCTTCGATGCGCCGCTTGATCTGATCGCTTTCCATCCTCGCCGAAATCGCCACAACGTACCGCAGGCGTCCCTGGATGCTTCCCGCGGGACTCACCGTGCCGATAGCGGCCCACTGCCGCCCCAGATCGGCCGCGACATTGGACGACGCCAGCATCACCAGGAACTGACTGCCCGCATCGAGACCAAGAGTTCTCGCCAGGGCCCGCCGCGTCACGTCGTCACCGACAGTACCGCATACGAGCGCGGCAAGGGTCGCGGCATGTTGCTCGCCTCGCGGCCGCGCCGCGCGTTCTCGGTGGAGCGCTTCGGTCAAGGCGGCCGCGATCCGATCGCGAAAAACGCCCGCGGCAATGATGGCGACGGCCGAACCGGGACCAACTTCGAGCGCCGCGCCGTTGGCCAGCGGGATCGCGATGGTCGACACGGACTCTCCGCCAAGGGACGATCCCGCCGCGTCGATTCGCCGGTCCCATGTTTCCGATCCGGACCCTTCCTTGAAACGAAGATGGACAGGTGCTCCGAGTAGCCGTTCCACCTCGTGCGCAAGCGCTTCCACTCCCGTACCTTGCACCGTCGCGTCCGCGATGCGACGTTCGAGTTCACTTCCAATTCGGTACAACTCGCCGCGCGTCCCGGTCAGCAGTCGATTGAGGCCGCTTTCGACTTCCGGGCCGATCGATCCGTCCCAGACCAGTCGGGGGAGGACTGTTGCGCCAACGTCTAGATCGAACGCGTGATTGTCTTCCGCGGCGAGAATGATTCCGCTCGCTCCCCGCGCTACGGCTTCGCGTAGGAGAGCGGGAGTTTCGTGACCGACCCCGTCGATCGCGCTCTTGCCAAGCAGCAGCAATTCTCCGCCGCGCAGCGCCGGAAGATGCGGCGGCGTGGAGCGGATCGACACGGCCCAGGAGATTTCGCGCGCGCGATGCTCGGGAGCCCCGATGACCGAATCTGCGATCAGGCCAAGGCGCGGTTCCAGCTGGAGCAGATTCCCTACCGTGATTTCACGCACGTCGACTTCGGTCTTTGCATTTGCTCGCCCCGCTCCGAAGATGGCTACAGCGCAAATGCTACGTCACGGCCGGTGCCTGCTCTGAATCTGCTCCGGGAGGCGATTTTTGTTGGCGCTCGTTTCAACTACTTGGCCGCGACGAAATCCCGGCGAACGCCAATCGGCGCAGCAGACGTGCGGCACCGAGGGCATGAAACGTGTTCAGAGACGGGTTCGCTTACCCCGACCGATTCTGTGACACGGTTGTCACCGATGTACGTACACTGTGCCGTGTACAAGCCGGGAATCGCTGATAAGGATCACGAACTGTGACTCCTCGGCACATCTTGTGTTATCATTGCCAGGGCAATACTATATGTCGTACCCCACACTCGGATTGACCCCGAGATGTGGTCCCGCCGGAGGCATTGGTCCCGGAACTTGGCACCGAGGGGTGGCAGCAGACCAGTGTCTGCTTGGTCGCTCTACGGTCCGGGTCGAAACCGGACAGAAGGATGCGGACGCAGGCGGGTTCGGCAATTCGTTCAGGATGGATCGCGGGGTCTGGGCATGAAGCAGCAGCGGAACAAGGCAAACGGGTTGACGATCGAGCGCCGGTTCACGGGGCGGCAGCGCGATCCCTTTGCCGGGGTGGCATGGACACGGAAGACCTCCCGCATCACAAATCCAGACGGCTCGGTGGTGTTTGAGATGGCCGACGCCGAGGTGCCCGCGAGTTGGTCGCAGGTGGCTTCGGACATCATGGTCTCGAAGTATTTTCGCAAGGCCGGAGTTCCCCAATCCGACACCAACGGCAATCTCGTCCGGGACGAGTCTGGCCAGCCGGTGCTGGGCCCGGAGCGCTCGGCGCGGCAGGTAATCTCCCGGCTCACCGGTTGCTGGCGGCATTGGGGTGAGTCGCATAACTACTTTGCTTCGCCCGCTGACGCCGAGGCGTTCGCGGACGAGCTCTCGTACATGCTCGTGCACCAGATGGCGGCTCCGAACTCGCCACAGTGGTTCAACACCGGGCTGAACTGGGCCTACGGCATTACGGGACCGGCGCAGGGCCACTTCTACGTCGATCCTGCTACCGGCGAGTTGACCGCAAGCCGGGACGCCTACACCCGGCCGCAGCCGCACGCCTGCTTCATCCAGAGCGCGGACGACTCTCTCGTGGAACCCGGCGGTCTGATGGACCTCTGGGTGCGCGAGGCGCGCATCTTCAAATACGGTTCGGGCACCGGCACCAACTTCTCCTCTGTCCGCGGCGAGGGCGAGCCGCTTTCCGGCGGCGGCACCTCCTCCGGTCTGATGAGCTTCCTCCGAGTGGGCGATCGTGCCGCTGGCGCGATCAAGAGCGGCGGCACTACCCGTCGCGCCGCGAAGATGGTCATTGTCGATGTCGACCATCCGGATGTGGAGAAGTTCATCAACTGGAAGGTCGACGAAGAGAAGAAGGTGGCGGCGCTGATCGCCGCCGGCTACCCCAGCGATTTCAACGGCGAGGCATACGCCACTGTCTCTGGGCAAAACTCGAACAACTCGGTTCGGGTCAGCGAAGCGTTCCTTCAGGCCGTGGAGCGTGACCACGACTGGCACCTGCGCTGGCGAACCGATCCCGCTCACGTCAGCAAGACGGTCAAGGCGCGGGAGCTCTGGCGCAAGATCGCGGAAGCGGCGTGGCAGTGTGCTGATCCGGGATTGCAGTTCGATACGACCATCAACGACTGGCACACCAGTCCGGAGGGTGGCCGCATCAATGCCAGCAACCCCTGCTCCGAATACATGTTCCTCGACAATACCGCGTGCAACCTGGCATCCCTGAACCTGTTGAAGTTCCTCGACCAGGAGACCGGCGAGTTCGATGTCGCCGCGTTCCAGCATGCGGTCCGTCTCTGGACGATCGTGTTGGAAATCAGCGTCCTGATGGCGCAGTTCCCGAGCGAGGAGATCGCGCGGCTGTCATACGACTACCGCACGCTCGGCCTCGGGTACGCCAACCTCGGCACCGTGTTGATGTTGCTGGGCATGCCGTATGACTCGGATCAGGCTCGGGCCTACGCTGGCGCCGTCACGGCTCTCATGACCGGGGAGAGTTACGCCGCGTCCGCGGAGTTGGCTGGTCATCTTGGTCCATTCCCGGAATTCGCGGCGAACCGCGAGCATATGCTGCGCGTCATCCGCAATCACCGGCGCGCCGCCTACGATGCCCCGGCGGCGGAGTACGAGCAACTGTCGGTGCTGCCAATGCCAATCACGGCCGATCTCGTTCCCGGATACCTGCTGAGCGCGGCGCGCGAGTCATGGGACCGCGCGCTGACTGATGGCGAACGCCATGGCTATCGCAACGCCCAGACCACGCTGCTGGCGCCCACGGGGACGATCGGTCTGCTGATGGACTGCGACACCACGGGCGTGGAGCCAGATTTCGCGCTGGTGAAGTTCAAGAAACTGGCGGGCGGCGGCTATTTCAAGATCGCCAACCAGAGTATCGATCCCGCCCTGCGCAACCTCGGGTATTCCCTCGAGGAACGGCAGGCGATTCTCCGCTACGTCCTCGGTACGATGACCCTGGTCGGGGCGCCGCACATCAACCCCGAATCGCTGCGAGCCCGGGGCTTCAATGACACCGACATCGCCAGGATCGAAGCCGCCCTGCCCGGTGTCTTCGAACTCGGCTTCGCCTTCAATCTCTGGACTCTGGGTGAGGAGGCGCTGGGCCGGGTCGGCATCGGCGTCGAGCAGGCGAGCCAGCCCGGCTTCGATCTGTTGCGCGCCATCGGCTTCAGCCAGCGCGAAATCGACGAGGCCAATGAGATCGTCTGCGGCACGATGACGGTCGAGGGCGCGCCACACCTTCGCCCGGAGCATCTACCCGTCTTCGACTGCGCCAACAAGTGCGGCAAGATCGGCACCCGCTTCATCCATCACATGGGACACATCAAGATGATGAGCGCCGCCCAGAGTTTTCTCTCCGGCGCGATCTCCAAGACGATCAATATGCCCAACGAGGCGACCGTCGAAGACGTGCTCGATGCCTATGAGCAGAGTTGGCGGTACGGGATCAAGGCGATGGCGCTCTACCGCGATGGTTCGAAATTGAGCCAGCCGCTTTCGACCAAGAGCGACAAGGCAGCGGAAGCGACGACGGCGGTCGATGAAGCCGCGATCGAACAGCGCATCGCCGAGGCGAGCGCGGCGGCGGTCGAGGCAGCCCTTGCCACCGCGCGCGCGGAGTGGGAGAAAGAACTCGCCGCGGCGACCGAGGCCGCGAAGCCGCAGGTTGCCGCAACTGGTCCGGTGCGGCGCCGGCTGCCGGCTCGGCGCTCCGGTTTCACCCAGGAGGCCAGGGTCGCCGGGAACAAGGTCTTCCTCCGCACCGGTGAGTACGAGGATGGCTCGCTTGGCGAGATCTTCATCGACATGCACAAGGAAGGAGCCGCCTTCCGCTCGATGATCAACTGCTTCGCCATTGCGATTTCGAAGGGACTCCAGTATGGCGTGCCGCTGGACGAGTTCGTGGAGACCTTCACATTTACCCGCTTCGAGCCGCAGGGCATGGTGACCGGGCATCCGAACATCAAGATGGCGACCTCGATCATCGACTACGTCTTCCGCGTGCTTGGCCTCGAGTACCTGGGCCGCACCGACCTCACCCAGGTTCCGCCTGATCTCGATGAAGCGGGTCCAGATGAGATGCAGGCCAGCGCGGAACCGGTCGAGCCAGGTGCCCAAGCCGTGGCCGCCCCGATGTCCGGCCCTGCGCCCGCCGCCAACGCGGTCAAGGCGAAGCCGGTGAAGAATGGGAACGGGTCCCATGGCCACGCGTCGCCAGTGGCGAGCGCGACTGCTCTCTATGAGTCAACCGCGCCTGTCAACGTGATGACGGTCCACTTGGCGGAGATGATGGGCGACGCTCCCTTCTGTGATGTCTGCGGCCACATCACGGTCCGCAACGGGGCATGCTACAAGTGCCTCAACTGCGGCAATAGCCTGGGCTGCTCATAACGACTGCGCACCAACCTCTTCCCACTTCCAGCGGCGAGGGGCTGGTGGCGAAATCTGCACAGAATGAAAGAGGACCGGCGCAAGGCCGGTCCTCCTTCGTCAGTTCCATATGGAGTTCTGCGAATCAACTCGCGGTCATTGCCGCGGCCTTCTCGCGAAGATCGGCGAAGGCAACCGTGCTCAGGTAACGCTCACCAGTGTCCGGGAGAATCACCACGATCAACTTGCCTTCATTCTCCGGCCGCCGCGCCACTTCGCGCGCCGCGGCCGCCGCGGCGCCGCAGGAGATGCCCTTGAGTAAGCCTTCCTTCTGCATCAATTCATGCTGGGCCGCGATCGCGGTCGCCGCATCGATGTGGACGATCTCGTCGTAGACCTCTCGGTCGAGAACGTCTGGAACGAAGTTCGCGCCAATACCCTGGATTTTGTGCGGACCGAACTGACCGGTAGCAAGCAACGGCGATTCCGCCGGCTCGACGACAACGACCTTTACGCTTGGCTTGAGATGCTTGAGCACCTGGCCGGCGCCGGTGATGGTGCCGCCCGTGCCAATACCGCCTACCAGAATGTCGATTTCGCCGTCGGTGTCTTCCCAGAGTTCGACGGCGGTGGTTCGCCGGTGGATCTCTGGATTTGCGGGGTTCTTGAACTGTTGTGGCATCCAGGCGTTGGGCGTTTCCGCCAGAATCTGCTCGGCCCGGCGCACGGCGCCCGCCATCCCTTCCGATGCCGGAGTCAGGACCAACTCGGCGCCATAGCCCAGCAGCAACACGCGGCGCTCCAGGCTCATGCTCTCCGGCATGGTCAGGATCAAACGATAGCCCTTGGCGGCCGCCACCCAGGCAAGGGCGATTCCCGTGTTGCCGCTTGTCGGTTCGACGATCGTCGTCTCGCCCGGGCGAATCAGCCCCTTGGCTTCGGCATCCTCGATCATCGCCACGCCGATGCGGTCCTTGACCGAAAATCCCGGGCTGAAGGACTCGAGTTTGCCGACGAGGATGCCGGGCGTATCGGGAGCAAATCGGGAGAGCCGCACCAGCGGCGTGTTGCCGATCAGCTCGGCCGCGTTGTCAGCGATGGTCGGACGGCGGCGACGTGGTGTGAGACTGATGTCGATCTTCTCGGTACTGGTAACTGCTTCTGCCATGAGAACCCATCTCCTGTCACGGTGCAACATTGCACGAATCCTGACCACCTATTCTAGAGTTCTTGATCAACAAAATCTACCTAGGGTCGGCATTCAAGATTCCGCGTCGCCCTGGATCCGGCCGATCTCGACCTGATAGGCGTGTTCGCTGCCGAGCCACGCCTCGCCGTCGGCGTAGTACTCCTTCTTCCAGATGGGGACGATTTCCTTGATCCGCTCGATCGCGTATCGACTCGCCTCGAATGCGGCGTCCCGATGCGGTGAGGCAACGGCGATCACGACGCTAACTTCACCGATCGCGAGCGAACCCGTACGATGGGCGATGGCCACTGCATCGATTCCCCATCGCTCCCGAATCTCCTCACCGATCTTTGCGAGCATCTTCTCGGCTGCTGGTGCATAGGCCTCATAGTCGAGCCGCACGACCGGCAGACCGCGACCGTGATCCCGCACCGTGCCAATAAACGTGACGATCGCGCCCGCTCCGGCGTGGGCGACGCGTGATTCGAGTTGCCGTGGATCGAGCGGTCCACTTTGAACGACAAAGCGCCCCGCCTCCCCGCCGCTCACCGGTGGAATGAAGGCGACTTCGTCTCCATCGCGAAGGAGATGATCTCGTTCAACGTAGTTCTGATTGACCATCACCATCGTAACTGGCTCGAGCCGTTCCAATCGAGGAAACTGCGCGATGAGCGCATCGAACAATGCGCCCGTAGTGGTCCCTGGCGAAATCTCACGCCGTTCGGTCGCGCTGCCGACGATTTCACGAAACATCGCAAAGTAGCGGATTTCGACCTTCATGTGATACCTGGTCATGATGGGTCAGGTTGACCCAATAGCCGCCGATCCACGTCATGAATCCCGCGGCGCGCCGGCGGAAGACGGGTCGAGGGCGATCAAGCGACCACCCCCGACCACTCGTCAGCCTTTCGTGTCGTCGGCGACCTAGATCCCTTCGAGGTGGCGGCGAAGTTGGCGAAGCAGCGTTCGCGCCGCGGCGCGGTTCCCTTCGGCAACAGTCCGGAACGTCGTGGCCGCTTCCGTATCTCCCGCCGCTTCCGCGTCCTCGGCGTACTCCTTGAGTTTCTCCACGCCCTGCAAGAGGTTTCCCGTTGTCTGAATGATGTCGTAAACGATGTTCGGAACGCCGTATTTCTCCTGGCCCGGTTCCACGATCTCGATCCTTTCGTATTGCTCAGTTCGACGTTGGCGTTGCCGGCCCTTTGCCAAACACCCGGTCCGATGGTAGCAGTGGGTGATCGTGCATGACGATTTCAGCGCGACAACGCCGGTTCTCAGACCGAAGCTGGTAGATCGATCAGGATTGACTCGAGCAGCGCCCCCGCCGGGATTCGGTCTATCCTTGGAGGAACCACAATCAGCGCATTGGCGCCGACGAGCGAGGCCAGCCGTGACGACTCCTGCGGACCAGTCGTCTCCCCAATCAGATATCCGTCTCGATCGACCCGCACCGTTGCTCGCTGAAACTCAATTCGGTCCGAAGGTCGGACGTCATGTGACAGACGAACGTTGACGCGAGGGCGCTCGATATCGGGCATTCCGAGCATGTATCGCAATGCGGGCCTGATAAAGACCTCGAATCCGACAAGTGCCGAGACTGGATTGCCTGGCAAGCTGAAGATCAGCGTCTCGCCCGCTGTTGCGAAATTGAACGGCTTGCCCGGCTTCATGAAGACCCGACGAAAATGCACGTCCGCCAGTTCGGCCAGTAGCGGTTTGACCAGATCGAGATCGCCCATCGAGACGCCGCCGCTGGTGATCACCACATCGCTCTCGGCGATTCTGGCGACCAGGGTCTCTCGCAATGCGTCCGCTTCGTCCGGTCCATGGCCGCTCCAGACGACCTGCGCTCCCACATCCCGCAGCGCCGCCAGGAGACTGAACCGGTTCGAATCGCGAATCTGGCCGGGTCCCGGCGTCTGGTCCGGTTCGACAAGTTCGTTGCCGGTGGAAAGCACGCTGACCCGCGGCCGGCGCCGGACCGGCACCGGATCGATTCCCATTCCGGCGAGGAGACCGATCTCCGCGGGACCTATGGCGCTGCCCGCGTTCAGCACCCGCGCGCCTCGCGCAAGATCAACGCCAATCGGCCGGATATTGTCGCCTGGGCGCACGTCCGCGCGGTCGATGATCACGTGGCCGTCGGATACATGCGTTCCTTCCACCGGAACCACGGCGTCCGCCCCTGGCGGTAATGGCGCGCCGGTGGTAATCCAGGCTGCTGTACCGAGATCGACCTCGATCTCCTGAGAATCACCCGCGCGCAGATGGGCGACGATTTCTCGCCAGGGAGAGGGATCTGCGGCGATCACCGCGTAGCCATCCATGGTCGCTGCGGGAAAGGGCGGGTGATTCTCTTTGGCGATCACGTCCTCAGCAAGTACCCTCCACGCGGCATCACGCAGCGGCACGTCCTCCGCCGGCAGGCGCCACAGCCGCGAGAGCACCTTCTGTTTTGCCTCGTCCGGATGGAGCATACGCTCCAGATCTGTATTCATTTCGCCTTTCGAGCTGTGCGACTCGAGTCCGCACCATGCGGGACCTTGCCCGGGGTAGAGAATGGTACAAAGCCCCGTCGCGGCGCGGCGATTCAGGGTATCATGACATATTGCAGCGCAGCCTCTCCGATGCCGATCCCCTCGTGGCTCGCGTTCAGTTTAGATACGCGTTTGGAAGATTCAGTCGACATGGCTTCAACTCGCATCCCGGCGACCAGGCGCAAGCAACTCGCGCCAGTAGTTGAGCCGGTTCAACCACTCGAACTCGCCGTTGACACCGTGCCGCCGGTGGTGCGCGATGCCGTTGCGACCCTCATCGATACCGCTCGCAATGCCAGCCCCAACGCGAATGTCGACCTGATCAACCGCGCCGCGAATCTCGCTATCGAAGCGCACGGCGGAGACATTCGTAAATCAGGCGAGCCGTACGTGCTGCACCCGATCGCGGTAGCCACCATTCTCGCCCAGATGCAACTCGACGCTGAGACCATCGCTGGCGCGCTCCTGCACGATGTGATCGAGGACACGCCGGTCAAACTGGAATGGATCGAGAAGGAATTCGGGCCACGCATGGCCCGCCTCGTCGACGGCGTCACCAAACTCGGCCGGATTCCCTGGCATTCCGACGATTCCGATAGCCTCAGCACGCGCGAGAAGGCGCATCAGGCCGAGAGCCTGCGTAAGATGTTCCTCGCGATGATTGACGACATTGGCGTCGTCCTCATCAAGCTCGCGGACCGTTTGCACAATATGCGAACGCTCGATTCGCTGCCGCCGGACAAGCAGAAGCGCATTGCCTCGCAAACGATGGAGATCTACGCGCCGCTCGCCAACCGGCTCGGAATCTGGCAATTCAAATCAGAGCTGGAAGATCTTTCCTTCCGCTACCTGAATCCCGAAGCCTATCAAACCCTGCGGCGCGAGTTCGTGAAGCGGGGCCGGGATACCGCTCCCTACCTCGATCAGGTGCGAACCGAACTCCAGGAGACCCTGCGCGAGGCTGGCATTGAAGCCGAAATCACCGGGCGCACCAAGCACATCTATTCGATCTACCGCAAGATGATCGCCAAGAACCGCGCCCTTGATGAGATCTATGACGTCATCGGTTTGCGCGTCCTCGTCGATAGCCGCCAGGACTGCTACGGTGCGCTCGGCGTCGTCCACGCCCGCTGGCATCCCCTCCCCGGCGAGTTTGACGATTACATCGCGACGCCAAAAGACAGCATGTACCAATCGCTGCACACCGCGGTGATCGGGCCACTTGGGCGAGTCATCGAAATCCAGATCCGCACCCGGGACATGCATCGCATCGCCGAGCATGGCGTGGCCGCGCACTGGCGATACAAGGAAGGCAGCCGATCCGATGCCCGGGTTGAAGCCAAAGTCGCCTGGCTCCGTCAACTCATGGAATGGCGCGACCAGGTTGCCGACGCCGAGGAGTTCGTCGAGTCGCTCAAGTCCGATGTCTTCAAGGAGCAGATCTACGTCTTCACGCCTGCCGGGGACGTGATCGAACTTCCCGCGGGCGCGACGCCGGTTGACTTCGCGTATCGCATCCACACCGAGGTCGGCCACCAATGCGTCGGGGCCAAGGTCAACGACCACCTCGTGCCGCTTGACTACCATCTGCAGAACGGCCAGGTCGTCAAGATTCAGACGAGCCGGACCAAAACCGGGCCCAACCGCGACTGGCTCCTATCCTCCTCTGACTATGTCACGACCGCTTCCGCGCGGGAGAAGATCCGGCGCTGGTTCCGCAGCCAGGAACGTGACGAGAACATTGCGCAGGGCAAGGAAATCCTCGAGCGCGAACTGCGCCGGATGAATGTCGAACTGAAACCGGACGATCTGCTGAAGGCCTTCCCCCAATACGGCAAACTCGATGATCTTCTCGCCGCCATCGGCTACGGCGGTCTCTCCACCCAGCGCATTGCCGTCCGGCTCACCCAGCAACGTGAAACTGAAGTGCTTGCTCCGGCCGCGAATATCGCCGTGCCACGCACGCCGCCGCGCCTCCAAGTGATGGGTGTCGGCGACCTCCTGACCAACCTGGCGACCTGCTGCAAGCCCGTCAACGGCGATCCGATCATCGGTTTCGTGACCCGTGGCCGCGGCATCACCGTCCACCGTGACGACTGCCCCAACATCGTCAATCCATCCGAGCCGGAGCGATTGGTGCCGGTCACCTGGGGGGATCATGGCGAGGACACCTTCCCGGTGACGATCCGGGTCAACGCCTGGGATCGGGTCGGTCTCCTGCGCGATGTCAGTACGCTCCTCGCGGATGAGCGCGTCAACATCGTAAATGTCTCGACCAGTACTCACGATGACCGCACCGTCAGTCTCTACGCCACGGTCGAGGTCGAAGGCATCGGCCAACTCAGCACCATCCTCCAGAAACTCGAATCGGTCCGCGATGTCTATGATGTTCGCCGCGAAACGAGTTCGAGTACGAGTGCGGCCCGCGCGGCGGTAAGTTAGATTCCGGCGCAGAGCGGGCAGCGGGCTGGAGATTGGGCATGATCCTGTCGATGGGCGAGATCCTGATCGATTTGATCGTCTCCGACGGCGAACCCTCGCTCGCCACGGCCGGGACGTTTGTCGCCCGTGAAGGCGGCGCTCCGGTCAATGTCGCGGTCGCTCTGGCGCGACTTGGTCTGCCAACGGGCTATTGCGGTGTCGCGGGTGATGACCCCTTCGGACATCGCCTTCGCGAACGACTCGCCGCCCAGGGCGTCGACACCTCGCGATTTCGTCTCACTTCGGACGGCGCCACCACCCTTGCGTTCGCCTGGAAAGATGCACGCGGCGATGGTCACTTCTGGCTCCTCCGCAACGCCGACATCCAGCTCACCCACGAAGATGTCGATAACGCGGGCATTGGCGCACTGTCGGCACTGGTTGTCGGGTCGGTTTCCCTTGCGGATCAGCCGTCCCGCGGCTCGGTCGAATATGCGGTTGGTCTGGCCCGAGACGCCGCCGTTCCCGTAGTGTTCGATGTCAATCTCCGGCCAACGCTCTGGCGCAACATCGTCGAGGCAAAGGTTGCCATCGATGGCCTTGCCGCCCAGGCGGATCTCGTGAAGTTGAGCCTCGACGACGCGCGCGGCCTCTTTGGAACAGAGGTCTCAGCGGAACGCGCGATCGATCACATGTTGGCGCTCGGGGCACGGGATGTCGTGCTCACCGATGGCGAGCGTGGCTGCTTGTTCGCTTCCCGGCAGAACTCCTCGCCGACATTTGTGCCTGCCTTCCTGATCGACGCGATCGAGCCGACCGGTGCGGGCGATGCCTTCACCGCCGCCCTGATATGCAGGCTCGTCGATTCGAACTGGTCCTCGCCGGTGGCGGACGATGTGCGGTTTGCGGCGGCAGCGGGCGCGTTAGCGACAACACAGCCGGGAGCCTGGCAAGGCCTCCCCTCCCGCGATGCGCTTACGGCATTCCTGGAAACGCGCTGATCGCGGCAAGAATCCTCGGCCTGCGCTGAACGATGCCTTCTCCTCCCGATCCTGTTGCAATTTCGATCTTCGGAGTCGACGTCCGTTGGTACGCGATCTTCATCCTTGCCGGGGTCGTTTCTGGGTTTGCATTGTCGCGATTCATCGCGGCCCGTGTCGGTCTCGATCCCGAGTGGGTCCTTGACATCGCCCCCTGGATCGTCTTCGCCTCGATCGCCGGTGGCCGCATCTACTATGTCCTGCTGCGCGGGCCCGAGTTGCTCGGCCGCCCCCTTGATGCGATCAATATTCGTGGTGGCGGACTGTCATTCCACGGCGGATTAGTCGCCGGCACCTTGACGCTCTGGTGGCTCTGCCGGCGCGATGGTCAATCATTTTTTTCCTGGGCGGATGTCGCCGTTCCCGGGGCAGCGCTGGCCCAGGCCATAGGGCGCTGGGGCAATTGGACCAATCAGGAAGCATTCGGCACGCCCACGGCGTTGCCATGGGGCTTGTGGATCGACCCTGGGCACCGCCCACCCGGATTCGAAGCTTTCGAACGGTTTCATCCCACGTTTCTCTATGAATCGATCTTCAATCTGGTGAACGCGCTCCTCCTGACCTGGCTCGCGTTGCGTGTTCCACACAGCCAGCGGCTGCGACACGGCGACGTACTTGCCCTGTACCTCATCGGATACGGTGTAGCCAGGTTTCTGATCGAGCGCGTCCGCACCGACAGTCTCTACATTGGCCCGTTGCCGGCCGCGTTCTGGTTGAGCGGGTCGTTGGTCGTCGCTGGCATCGCCATCTTGGCCTGGAATCACCGCAAGCCTGGGGACCCGGTCTGCTATTCCCCTGCCGAGGAGACCGCCGGCGATTGACACCCGGCCCCCGCCTTGCTACCCTCGGCCAACCCTATCAGTCGCTGTGACAGGCGACGAACTAGCCAATCGAGCGGGACGCCGTGAAGCCGCAACCGGGAGAATGCCTGTGCGCCGACGCCTCACGTTGTTGCTGACCGTGGGGACCATCGCTCTTCTTGCCACGGCCTGCGGCCGGGCGAGCAAAGAGCAAATCAATCAGTTGCTCGGCATCACGCCGACAGCGACGCTCTCCGCCGAGGCAATTGCCTCGGCGACGGCCGCGGTCTCTGCCACGGCGGCGGCCAAAGAACTTGCTGCCAGTTCATCCGGCGCTGCCGCCAGCGCCCTTGGTGATGTGAGTTCGGGTTCCCGTCAGTTCGAAACCTGGTGCGCGGGTTGTCACACGCCCGGTGGAAAAGGTCCGAACTTGCTCGAGGCAGGCGGCCCTGGGGCGTCTGTGACAGCGGAATCGCTGAAACCGTTGGTGCGCGACGGCGTGGGCCATTCCAAACCACCCGGACCGTTCCTGCCCACCGAGATCTCGGACAAGCAGATCGCAGATATCGCGGCGTATCTCAATTCCAAGGCGGGCGGGTAGCCGGACATGACCAAGGGTTCGTAAGGGCACGGCCTTTGCGCGCCAGAGGGCGCTAGTGTCCGGCCGCGACGTCTTCCCTGATCGACATCAGCGTCGACCGCAGACTCGGGTCACGGACGACTGCTCGCTCGATCTGTCGGATACCGTGGAGCACGGTGGTGTGGTCCCGCCCACCGAGTTCGCTCCCAATGTCGAGCAACGACGCGTTCGTCTGCTCCCGCAGCAAATACATCGTGATGTGTCGTGGCAGGACGATCTCTTTGGTGCGGACACGACCGGTCAACTCGCGGCGCGTAATCGAGAAGTGCCGCAGGACGGCTTCGACGACCTCGTCCCGGGTTGGCGCGCCACGTCGCCCGCGCGGCTGGCCTTCGCCAAGCGCCTCGATCACCAGGTTCAGTGAGAGCGGCGCACTGGTGAGGTGCGCGTGGGCCATCACTCGATTGAGCATCCCCTCCAGTTCACGGATATTGCTTTGATCCTTGAGCGCGATGTACTCGGCAACATCATCGGGAAGGCTCGTCTGCAATTCTTCCGCTTTCATACGGAGAATCGCAACGCGCATCTCGTAATCGGGCAGTTGGACATCGGCGATAAGGCCACCTTCGAACCGTGAACGCAGGCGCTCCTCGAGCGCGGAGATAGACTTGGGCGGCTTATCGCTCGAGATGATCACCTGTTTGCCGCTCTGGTACAGGGCGTTGAAGGTGTGGAAGAACTCCTCCTGGGTGCTTTCCTTCCCCGCGATGAACTGGATGTCATCGATCATCAGGATATCGGTCTCACGATAACGGGCCCGAAACTCCTCGGTCCGCTGTTGCCGGATCGCCGCGATCAGATCATTGGTGAACTTTTCCGAGGTGACATACGACACCAGCAACGAGCCGTGCAGTTCGAGCGCCCTGTGGCCGATCGCATGCATGAGGTGCGTCTTGCCGAGTCCAACTCCACCGTGAATGAACAGTGGGTTGAACTTCCCGCCCGGATGCTCGGCAACCGAGTTCGAGGCCGCGTGCGCGAAGCGGTTCGCGGAGCCGACGACGTAGGTCTGAAAGATGTACTTGGCGTTCAGCCCATGACCCCGGACCGGCTCCAGGGCCATCTGCCGCGGCGCCGTCCGGGGCTGCTCGCGGTCTGCGCGGGAACGCGTGGACTCTGGCACCCGGACTTCGACTGGAGGGGAAGCGCGCGGCCGGTCAGGTGACGTCGAATCGTGCGAAGCCTCATGTTGACGCGCCTGAAATGCCGCCGAGACGC
Organism: Thermomicrobiales bacterium; assembly: GCA_046328335.1. Taxonomy (GTDB): domain Bacteria; phylum Chloroflexota; class Chloroflexia; order Thermomicrobiales; family UBA6265; genus JACCXM01. The sequence goes on along the minus strand of JAXLWU010000024.1, from coordinate 30,375 downwards.
TACGGCCCAGTCGAGCCGACAGCGCGCCATCGATCTCCTTCCCAAAGCGGCGAGTGAGTGTCTCCGCGGTGACCCGATCGGCGACTTCCACCACGACGACATGAGATTTGGCGTCGATTGGTCCAAGTTGCGTCTGCCGGAGCCACTCGAAGGCGCTGGGCGAGATCGCCGGTTGCACATCTGACAGCACGGCCTGCCACAGGAGTCTGGAATCGAGATTCACCATGGTGGGTCGCTCGGCGCGCAACACGGTCCACTCCAATGTCCGACCATACTGTACGGACACTTCCTCTGATCCTACCATCGCGCCACCAACAGCGCAACCTGGCGTACAGTTCCTCGGTTGCCGTACCGGGTGCAAAGGAAAGGACGATTCCGTGGAGGTTCGGTTCGAGCAGGGCGATGGACTGGCCGTCGCATGTGACGCACTGGTAGTGCCGATCACGGACCGGGGCGAAACACCAGACTGGACTGGCGCGGCGCGTACACTCGATGATCGCCTGTCGGGACACCTACGGCTGCTTGCTGACGATGTTCGCTACTCCGCCGGCAAGGCGAAGACCTTCGTTCTCCCGACGCTTGGCCAGGTGCCGGCCAAGCGGATTGTCCTCGTTGGCCTCGGTAAGGAAGAGACGCCGGCGGATGCAACCATCACCCGCGCCTATGGAGCCGCGCTACGCGTGGCGCGTGATGCGGGCGCAAGTAACATCGTTGCCACGCTGCCAGAATCATCCCTGCCCAGAAGCATCGCCGCCGCGCTGGAAGCGGCGGCCGTTGGGGCCGCACTCTCGTCATACCGTTTCGATACCTATCGTGGTTCGGCGCGTCCTGAGTCTGCGAAGGGGCAAGACGTACGGTCGCTTCGCTTCATCGATCGCGGTTTGCCAGAGGCGGAAGCCAATCGGTCTCTGGCACGTGCCGGGGCGATCGCGCGTGGGGTTGAACTGGCCCGAAATCTTGTCAACGAGCCAGCAGCATCACTTACTCCAGCCGACTTTGCCGCCAAGGCGAGGCAAGTCGCCGCTAGTTCTGGATTGACCATCGAAGTCCTCGGTCCCGAGGAGTTACGCGCGATCGGCGCCGAAGCAACCCTCGCGGTCGGTGGCGGCAGCGCCCATCCCCCTCGCCTGATCCGGCTCCGCTACGACCCCAAGGACGGGCCAACAATGGAAGGCGTGCCTGGGCTCGTCGGCAAAGCGATCACCTTCGATACCGGCGGGTACTCGATCAAGCCGTATGAAGGCATGCTCGAGATGAAAGGGGATATGGCCGGAGGCGCGGCGGTCCTCGGGGCGATGTCCGCATTGCGTGCCCTCGACTGCCCGAAAACCGTGCTCGCCACAATTTGCGCCGCGGAGAACATGATCTCTGGCACGGCATTTCGGCCCGGAGACGTCCTGCGCGGGATGAACGGCGTCACCATGGAGATTCTCTCGACCGATGCCGAAGGACGCTTGGTGCTTGCCGATGGACTGGTGGACACGGCGCGACGCGGCGCCACCGAGATGATCGATTTGGCAACGTTGACCGGGGCCGCGGTCGTCGCCCTCGGCGACGGCACCACCGCGCTTTTCGCTTCCGATGACACCCTAGCCAGCCGTCTGCTCGCTTCGGCGGACGCGACCGGAGAACGGATGTGGCGGATGCCGCTCATCGACGAATTCGAGAAGAAGATCGAGGGCGACGTCGCGGACATCAAGAACAGTGGTGGAAGATCTGGCGGCGCCATTACAGCGGCCCTCTTTCTCCGCCACTTTCGCGAGGGTCTTCCCTGGGCTCATCTCGATATCGCCGGGTCGGCCCGTCAAGACAAACCGGGGCCGCTGGGACCGAAAGGGGCGACGGGCGTCGGAGTACAAACGCTACTGCGCTATCTCGCGCCGGATTCCTCCTTTCGATAGCAGCGTTGGCAAGGCGCACGTGCCCGGCGGAAGTGGCACTGTCCTGCCCAGTGGATGAATGTCCAAGGCATGGTAGGCTGGCGACTACCTCGCGAAAAGAACCTGCTCATTTCACGCCGGGCGAGCGCATGATGAACCGGGTCGCGTGCGGTTCGACAGGAGCGGCGCCAAGGGGCGGTTTCGCCATCGAACCGTGCCTGTTGCGCTCGATTTGCCGGGACCACGAAGCATGATCGCGCGTCTTCTCTCGCTCATCTGCGTCGTAGGTCTGGTCGTGCCCCTGGCAGTCGTCCCGGTTGCGCCAGGCGGCGCGCTGGCGGCGAAGACCTCGCTTCACGCCGCGCTCCGCGACGAGGTCACGGAGGCGCTCGGGAAGCGCCCCCGGCGGCCGATCGTTGTGACTCTTATCCAGGGCCAGGGAGATTGGCGATTCGGTACCGTCGGCGTTCCCTTACCCTCTGATGCTCATGGCAGCCCAGCCGGGTATTTCTTTGTCGCGGTCCACGAGCGAGATGGCTGGATCGCCGCGCTGGAAGGTACACCCCGATTTCAGAAACTCGCCCGCCAGGCCCCGTCCGACCTCGTGCCGCGACAACTTCGCGGTCAATCAGGACAGGTCGGGGTCGAAGGGGAGGGCGGCGCGGAGCTGAGTCTCCCCTGGGCAACCGGCCAGACGTGGACCATGGGCGGGGGACCGCACAGCAACCAGGGTAACAACACCCGTCCTCGTAGTGCCATCGATTTCAATCCTCGCAACGGCGCGCCGAATCAAATCCTCGCGGCACGTGAGGGCATCGTCGCGATTCCTTGTGCGAATTACATTCGGATCACGCATCCAGATGGTTGGCAGACCGGTTACTACCACGTCGCTGGTATTGCCGTGGCGAATGGCCAGAGCGTTGCCCGCGGCCAGTATCTTGGCATGACCTCGACCCAAACCGGCTGCGGCGGTTTTGCGAACGGCGCCCACGTCCATTTCACCCTCGAAAAAAACAACACTCAGCAGGAAATCAACAACCTCGATATCGGCGGTTGGACGGTTCAGGAAGGCGCCGCTGACTACGACGGTTGCCTCGTCAAGGAAGCAACCACGAGCTGTGCTCCCTCCGGCGCGATCTTCAACGACGGGACGATCGGCAGCGCTCCTGGTATCGCGACACCAACCCCGACGCCAGCGCTGACTTCGACACCAATCGCGTCGAGCACGCCGACCGAGACGGCGACACCAAACCCACCGACTGCAACGCCAACCGCTACGGTCCCGCCGCCAACGGCGACGAATACACCATTGCCAACCGCAACTAGCACACCCACGCCCAAACCACCGACGGCCACCCCGACGTCGACGCCAACGCCACCACCAGCCGCTACTGCGACAGCGACCGCAACGCCAACCGCGACTCCTAGCCCAGCGACCGCCACGCCGACCGCCACGGCGACGCCCCGGCCACCGACAGCTACGCCCACCTTGACGGCGACGCCACGGCCTCCCACCGCAACCCCGACCGCGACCGCAACTCCAGTTCCGCCAACGGTGACACCGACGGCCACGCCCAAGCCGCCGACCCCCACCGCGACCGCGACACCTCTGCCACCTACTTCAACACCTACGCCGACGGCGACACCGCTGCCCCCGACAGTGACGCCGACTGCCACGCCCAAACCACCGACCGCGACTCCAACCGCGACCGCGACTCCAACCCCGTTGCCGCCAACGGCAACGCCGACGCCCACGGCGACGCCGGAGCCCCCTACGGCGACACCGACCTCGACCCCGACGCCACTGCTGCCGACCCCGACCCCGACCCCGACGCCGCCCGCGGCCCCAGTGCTTACCGTTCCTGGTTCCGGAGACGCGTTTGGCGAGGGCGCTTCCGTCACCTTGGGCTGGAATTCAGTCGGTCCCGGAGTGCTCTATTCAGGAGAAGTGGCGGACCGGAATGGAATAGTGGCGACGTTTGGTCCACAGACCAGCGCGTCCGCGATCATCACCTCGTTGGCTGGCGGGGAGACGTACAACTGGCGGGTGCGCGCTCGCAATGCAGGAGGAGACGGCCCTTGGAGTCAAAGCCGGACGTTTGTCATCGGGCTCAATGGACCCGCCGCGTTGCAGGCGGCCACGTCTTCGTGCACCAGCGTCGATCTCACCTGGCGTGACAATTCGGGGAACGAGGCCGGCTTCCGCATCCTGCGGGACGGGGTTGTCATGGCCGAGACCGGGCCGAATGCCACGTCCGCGCGCATAATCGAACTTCAAGATCACTCGAGTTTCCGATTTGCAGTGGTCGCCTTCCGGGGCGGAATCTCATCCGCCGCGAGCAACGAATCCCTGGCAACAACGCCGTCATGTGATCAGTCGTCACCGACTGGGCGCTGGGAGCAACCCGCTGCCGATTCAGTTCTTCGCCAACCTGTTACACCACTGGAGGTAACCGCGCAGGATAGTGGGAGCGGCATCGACCACGTCCTGCTTCAAGCACGGTGGGGATTAAATTGGCGGGATATTGCCACGCTGCCCACGCCTCCATATCGGTATGACTGGAATCTCTGTGCTGCGGGAGTTCCTGACGGCGCTTTGTCTCTGCGCTTTCGAGCGGTCGACAACGCGGGTAACGAACTTACCGAAACTCGCGCGGTCTCGAAACGAGCAAATTGCTCGTCCAATGCACCGCCAGCTGTTCCTCTCGTCTTGTCACCGACGGACGGGGGCCGAATCGTCGGTTCAATCGCGATCGGGGCCTTCGTCACCGACAGTTACGACACCGCGCCCGAACTTCAGGTCGAGTACTCCATTGACGATCAACCATGGGAAACGCTGATCTATAGCGGATCCGGCGATCGCTTCGAGACAGATTGGGATAGCACGGTCGTCGCGGATGGCGTCCACACACTTCAGGTTCGCGCGACGGATAGTTCCGCGGCCACGTCGAGGTCGGGAACCCTGCGGCTCCTCGTCGACAACGTGGCCGAGCAGCCTCGCGCCAGGGCAGGAGAAGACCAGGCACTGGTCGATGTAAACGGGGATGGGAGCGAACGGGTGATCCTGGACGGGTCGGCCAGTACCGTCGATCCGCAGCGGTCCGCCTCGTATCTCTGGCAGGAGCGGACGAGCGGCGGCTCTCTTTCTCCCGTTGGCAACGAGAGCCGGATCGAAACGTCACTGGGCATTGGCCGGCATTCGATGCTGCTCACCGTGTCCGATGGACTCGGCCTGACAAATACGGATGAATTGTCCGTCACGATCGCGCCGGCGCCAGATACATCACCCCCGACCGTTTCCCTCGTCTCGCCGATTTCGGGAACAACGCTTTCCGCCCGGACCATACGCCTTGGCGCCAACGCCGCCGATGTCGGCGGCAGCGGTCTCGCCAGTGTCACCTTCGAGGCACGCTGGTCCGGTAACTGGATCGCGGTGGCGACTGTCCCAGCGCAAACCGGTTCGGTTGGGTACGACTGGGACCTCTGCGCATCAGGAGTGCCCGATGGAGGTCTGGATGTGCGCGTTCGTGCAGCGGACGCCGCGGGGAACGAGTCCGCGCCTTCGGCCGCGGTTTCCATTCAGAAGCTTTTCGCCTGTGCCAGCCCACGAACCCTGCTCGTTTCAAACGGAACGGCACAACCAGGGGACGCGCTGACCGTAACCGCGACAGGCTTCGATCCTGGCGAATCCATTCACCTCACGTTGCGGCAATCTGCCAAGAATCGGACTGTCAAAGCGAACAAGGCGGAAAGGTCTCATGGAGCAAGAAAGCATGGGAACGCCGATGGGGACAGCCGCCCCCGTGGGCACGCCACCGGTCGCAAGGGACGAGGAAAGAAGCAGCAGCCGGTCGACTTCGGCGAAATGGCGGCAAATGCCGAGGGCAGCGCAACCTGGACGATAACCATACCGAGTCGGACAAGATCAGGACCGTATCTCCTGGTCGCCACTGGAACCGCGAACCACCAGACGTCAGCGCGGTTGGTCATCAGCTCGCCCCGCTCCCGCAACTCGGCGACCGCAAATCGGACGGATGCAACTCGAAGCGACAGCCCTCCAGACGTTCAACGATCCCTTGAAACCGACGCGGCGGGTCCGGAGCCGACCCTTGCTCCGGAACACAAGCAAGGCGCCAAGCACTCGCAGGATCGCGGCGGCAAGAGGAATGCCATCTGGAGAAAACGGCCGCCGCCACGACGCCTTGGTCAACACCGGTTCCGTCAGCGCCGCCTCAGCAGGGGATAGCGACCGTTCACGCCCATCACCTGAGGTAGGCGAACCCGAGCAGGACTTCCGCGACCAGAAGGCCGCCAAACATGATCAGGATCGGTCGTCGCAGTCGAGGCGATCTGATCGAGACCGTTTCGGCCATGCCAAGGGCGAAAAACGCGACACCGAGAAACAGACCACCGTAAAAGACGCGAGCGATGGCCGGGCGGTCGGCGCCATCATCCATGAAGAAGATGATCCCAGACCAGACATTGATCATCATGACCGTCGCCGAAACGGCGAGCCACGTCACCGCGGCGGAGATGCTCGGGTCCTCGGCAGATCGGTTGCTGGCGGGAAACGCGGCGACCAGTTGGGCGATGCAGGCCAGGGCGAACCCGCCGATCAGACTGGCCAGCACCATTCCCTGTGAGACGGCGTTTTCCGCGATCAGATTCACCGCGTTCCTCCCGGAGCAAGGTCGCCCCCGGGCGCGCAGGGGAATCCCGGGCGGCTCACTCTGCCACGTACATTTCAACGTCGAGGTCTCCATCCTGGATCACTTCAACGTTCCATGGCCGCCACTGTGTTCGCAGCGGAAGTTCATGAGTGCGCTGCACGTTGATTTCGGTCTGTACTACGACGTGGGAAACCCGAGGCGCATCCGTTTCAACGAGATCCACCGCCCCTGACCGATGATCAGGTGATCGAGCAATTCGATATCGAGCAACGATCCTGCCTGCACGATCTCCAACGTCAAGGCCACGTCGGCGGCGGAAGGAGTGGGATCACCGGATGGATGATTGTGGACCGCGACAATGGCGGTCGCATTCTGCCGAACCGCATCACGGAAGACTTCCGCGATGCGCACCTGGGCCTGATTGACGCTCCCCTGATAGACCGTGCGCGTGCCAAGAATCCGGTGTTTGGTGTCGAGCAGCACGACGCGCAACTGCTCCTGTTCGAGCGCGGCCATCTCGATCTGCAAGAGGTTGGCGATGTCGTCCGGAGAGGTGACTTGCGGCCGCTCCTCCGGTGACAGGGCGGCGAGTCGGCGTCCCAGTTCCAGCGCCGCTTTCAGGCGCACCGCTTTGGCGTCACCCAGCCCCCGGATCCGGGCGAGTTCCGTCAAGTCCATGCGATACAGCCCGCGCAGGCCGCCGTGCTCTGCGAGCAGTCGCTGTGCGACGACCGTCACCGTTTCTCCGACGATTCCGGTATTGAGAATGATCGCCAGCAGATCACCGTCGCTGAGTGCTCCCGGTCCGCGCAACTTGAGTTTTTCGCGCGGACGCTCGTCAGGAGCCATCTCCCGCAACATGAGACGGTAACCCGGCGGTGCTTTGGACTCCGAGTTGGCACTCATCCCAATCCCCGGACAATCGCGGTGGAGGCACTGGTCGAAGGTGTCGAGCGTTCGCCACCGCTGAGTGAAAGAATCCTCTGACAATCCACGCAATCCGGCAAGGCGGTGTAGGATCACCGTCAGCAAGGTCACGGGCAATGATTCAATTGAGAAAGGACCGAACCAAATGAGGGCCGCGATCCTCGTTGCTCCCAACACCATGGAAGTCCAGGAGGTGCCCGATCCCGTCCTGGGTCCCGGCGAGGTTCTCATCCGCAACGCCATCGCGGGGATTTGCGGCAGTGATCTTCACCTTTGCTCGGGCACAATGCCGGAATTCATGCCCCGGGTCATCGGCAAAGTTCTCGGACACGAACTCTGCGGGGAAGTCATCGCAGTCGCTCCCGATGTCGATCGGGTACAGCCAGGTGACCGGGTTGCCGTGGAGCCGCTGCTGCGCTGCGGGCGGTGCCCATTCTGCGCCGCGGGCGACTACCACCTCTGCCCCGAACTCCATCACATCGGTATTGGATGGAGCGGTGGTTTCGGCGAGCTTGCCAAAGCCCCACAGGCCAACGTCTTTGGGCTTCCAGATCACGTCTCATACGAAGACGCATCGCTCCTCGATTGCCTGGCCGTTGGTGTTCACGCCATCAATCGGCTCGCGGTTCACCCGGGACATCGGGTTCTCGTCTTCGGCGGCGGCGCGATCGGCCTGGCAACCGCCCAAGCGGCAAAATGGGCAGGCGCATCACTCGTCGCGTTAGCCACGCGCAGCCAACTTGCGCGCGACCTGGCGCGATCTGTCGGTATCGATCTGGCGATCGACTCCACCGCGCCCGACCTGGGCGAACGATTATTGGATGCAACCGGCGGAATCGGCCCGGACATCGCCTTTGACGCGGTCGGCGGGGCCCAAAGCTATGTGCAGCGAGGCATCGAGCTCGTGCGACGCGGAGGCAAGGTCGGCGTACTCGGCGTGTTCCCTTTCCAGCCGGTGACGCTGACGCCTGACTACCTGATCAAGGAAGTCGATATCGTCTCCTGCTTTTCGTACGCGAATTGGGGAGCGCGGTCGGAGTTCGAGATTGCCCTCGACGGACTCGCCGCGGGCGTGTTCGCCGGCAAGCACTACATCTCACGGCGGTTCCCGCTCGAGGAGATCACGGCGGCCTTCGCCGCGGCTGAGCATCGGGACGGTTCCGATGCGATCAAGGTCTCGATTGTCTATTGACTCTGATAACTGCGCAGCCCTGCTTGGTAGATGCCCGCCGAGCACCTGAGATCATCGCGGCCACGGGCCGGGAGCCCGGGGGAAGACAGCATCACCGTTGCCCCTATTGCGTAGGGTGCAACGCTTGCGTCGCCCGCATTTGAAACTACCCGGCCAGATATCGAGCAAGGCCTCGTCACAGTGCTGCCAAGTAGGCGGCTCATCAGCCCGCGCAGATACGATCATCGGGATTGGCTGGCGAGGGAACGCCCTCGCCAGGCGTCGAACGAAGACTCGAATCGGTGTATAGTCAAGTTGACGCCGATCCCAGTCAACGTACCCGCTGACCGCGACCGATCGAGAACGCTGCTGTCATGACGCTTCGCCAACTCAAGTGGTTGACCATCCTTGCCCCGCTCCTCTTCCTGGCCGCGATCGAAATCCTGCGCCAGATCGCTCCGGCCTCGTTGTTTCACGCCTGGCCGGGGTATCTCTTGCTGGCTGGAATTTTCCTCTTGGGCGCGCTCTTCTTCGCTGAAGCCGTCTTTGGTGTGGTCGGCCGATTGCAAGATCGACTTGCCCACCAGAACCACGAATTGCTCGCCTTGCATGAAGCCGGGCTGGAAATTCTTGGCGAGATCGAGCTGGAAACGGTGTTGCAGCGCGTAGTCGATCGTGCCAGAGCCCTCGTTGGTGCCCGTTATGGGGCCATATCTCTCCTCGGAGTCGATGGCGCCATCGAGGAGTTTCTGACCTCGGGGCTGACGCGCCAGGAGCGTGAATCGATCGGTCCCCCTCCCGTCGGGCACGGCCTGCTCGGCGTGGTGATCAGCGACGGCGTGGCTCTGCGTTTGGCCGATCTCACCCGTGATCCGCGCTCAGTCGGCTTTCCGGACCATCATCCCCTCATGCGATCCTTGTTGGCCGTACCGATCGTCTCTCATGGCGATGTCCTGGGAAACCTGTACCTGACCGAGAACGAGGTGGACGCCGAATTCAGTCGTGACGATGAGGAAACGCTGGTCCGCTTTGCCACCGTGGCGGCGTTGGCGATTGAGAACGCACGTCTTCACCGCCGGGTGCGTGCGATGGCGATTACCGAAGAACGCGAGTGGATCGCGCGTGAGATGCACGATAACCTCGCCCAGGTCCTCGGCTATGTGAACGCCAAAGCCCAAGCCGCGCAAGTCTTGCTCACGGATGGGCAACCGGACCGCGCCGCGATGCACCTGAGTCAGTTGGCAGAAGCGGCGCGTTCCGCGTACGCGGACGTTCGGGAGGGTATTCTGGGGTTGCGGACGTCGCTCGCCGGCGAGAAGGAGTTCGTCGAAACGCTGGAGGAATATCTTCGCTCATGGCGAGAGCAAAGTGGGCTGAACGTTTCGCTCATCATCGTACCACCGGACCGGCAGGATTCCGGTTTGACACCGACGGCGGAAGTCCAACTGCTGCGGATCGTGCAGGAAGCGTTGGCCAACGTCCGCAAACATGCCGTTGCCCATTCGGCGCGCATCGCGATCCGTCATGGTTCCAACTCGGTTGAAGTTGAAATCGAAGACGACGGCGCGGGATTTGCACCTGACGCATTGGGCCGCACTGATCACCCCCGATTCGGCCTTTCGACAATGAAGGAACGCGCGGAAGCGGTTGGCGGCACCTTTGCCATCATCTCCGCCCCAGGCACCGGCACTCGTGTGCGGGTCTGCCTTCCGTATGATTCTGTCCAGCACACGCAAAGGGAAGGAACACGCCGTGCAGGTGCTCATCGCTGACGATCATGCCCTCTTTCGCGATGGACTTCGCAGCCTCCTCGAGGCGCGCGGCGTCGCGGTCGTCGCGGAAGCCCGCAATGGACGCGAAGCGGTGGAATTGACGCGGGTTCACCGCCCGGACGTTGTCCTGATGGACTTGACCATGCCAGAGATGGGCGGTCTCGATGCGACCCGTCTGATCACTGCCGAATCGCCAGGAGTGGCGGTCGTTGTCCTGACCGCGTCCGAAGACGACGCTGACCTTTTCGAGGCGGTGAAATCGGGAGCGTACGGTTTCCTGCCCAAGGACCTCGAAGCCGAGAGATTCTTTTCATTGCTGGAAGGTGTATCCCGTGGAGAACCGGCGCTGACGCCTGGTCTGGCAAGGAAACTGTTGGGAGCATTCGCCAAACCCGCGCCTGGGGCCACCCGCACCGCCGAATCCCTCACCGAAAGGGAACAGGAAGTGCTCGAATTACTGGTGCAAGGGGTGACATCCAACCGGGATCTGGCGTCGAGACTCTTTGTCAGTGAGAACACGATCAAGTACCACCTGAGGCACATTCTGGAAAAACTCCATCTCCAGAATCGTGCGCAAGTGATTTCCTATGCGGTACGCCACGGCCTGGTCTCGCCGGCGAAGTCCGACTCTGCCTGACAAGAGGCAGGACGCGCTTCATCTTCCGTATGCAACGCAAGCGGCTGTTCGGTGTCTTCCCACCCGTTTGGGTGGGACGAAGCACTTGTTCGGATGGGACCGAAACCACCCAACGCACCGAGGTAGCAACGTCCTGACGCCCCTAGCCTTGTAAGGGAATCGGAATCAGACGACCGATTCGAGGCAGGCAGACGGGGACGCTTCAGAACGCCCAAACATGATGGCAACCGGAGGGCGGTCCTCCGGAAGTTCGAGAATGGGGGAAACCTCTTGAAGGAAAGGGCACGATGAGCAAGGTTTTCAACAAGGTCACGAGGCGGAACGCCGTGGGACTTCTTGGTCTCGCCGGGGCCGGCGCGATCGGCAGCGCCGTGGTACCGGCCGTCCGCACTGAGGCCCTGAGTGCGGCGGCGGCGCCAGCACACGATCATATGGACACCGTTACCACGCTCGCCCAGGACGACGGACCCACCAACGACGAAATGGACGCTATGCACGAGGCAGGGGTCAAGGCGTTTCCGGCCAAGACCGAGGGCCTCGGCGGGCAGCCGATGGAATTCACCATGGATGGCGACGTCAAGGTATTCGACGTGGTCTGCCAGGTTGTCGATTGGGAAGTGACGCCAGGAACCAAGGTCGAAGCGTGGACCTACAACGGTGTCACTCCCGGACCGGAGATTCGGGTCACGGAAGGGGACAAGATCAGGGTCAATGTCACCAACGAGCTGCCCCAGAGCACCGCGATCCACTGGCACGGCGTCGTAGTGCCGAACAGCCAGGACGGGGTGCCGTTTATCACGCAACCTCCGATCAAGCCGGGAGAGTCCTTTACCTACGAGTTCCAGATCCGCGAGGGCAATGCGGGCAGTCACATGTACCACTCGCATCACAACGCGGCGTTTCAGGTCACCAAAGGTCTGCTCGGCGCATTCATTGTCGAACCCAAGGACCCCTCCTCGCGGCCGGCATTCGACAAGGAATACACGATCGTGCTCAACGACGGTCCGATCGGCGGTTTCAGCCTGAACGGCAAGGGATTCCCCGCGACTCAGCCGCTGGTTGCGAAGAAGGGTGAGACGGTTCTCGTCCGCTATATGAATGAGGGTCTAATGATCCATCCCATGCACCTGCACGGGATGCCGCAACAGGTCATTGCGCAGGACGGCTATCTCCTGCCGCAGCCGTACAAGTGCGATACGCTGAACATCGCGCCGGGCCAGCGCTATGAAGTCCTCATCGAGGCGACAGAACCCGGCGTCTGGGCGTACCACTGCCACATCCTCAATCACGCGGAAAGCGACCATGGCATGTTCGGGATGGTGACCGCGCTCATCGTCGAGGAATAGTGTTCAAGACCAATTAGGGAAGCCCGGCGGCAAGAACTCCCGCCGGGCTTTCTTCTGCTTGCAAACGGTCAAATGTGTTCAGTCGGGAAGGTTGCGGTGACGGTGTGTTTCGCCACTGTGACACTCAAGCAATCGAGCCGGGCGGTGTTTCAGGCCCTCGATTCAAGCAGGATCGAGATGCCCGGGAGCCCGCGATGAGGGTCCCTCCGGTCACCCCTGGGGCGGCGGCGCTCCCGCGCCATCGCGGTTCGGCGTGCCCAGCACATGGGAGTTGATCGGTTCCATCACGTTGTCGAAAACCTGGGTGAACATCGCCGCGGAGAAAAAGGCAACCGCGCGCATCGTCTCGGTTCCCGTATTCGCGAGATCGTGACGAACATTGGTCGGCAGAACGAACACCGACCCGGGTCCGACCTTGTAGTTCGCGGCGTCTGTCCTCAATTCTCCGGTTCCGGCGATGATGTACTGCGTCTCCTCGGTCTGATCGGTGTGCCACCCCAATCGATGGCCCGGTTCGATCTCGAAGACGATCGTGCTGGACTGGTCGGCGCCTTTACCGCCGCAGGTTGCGAAGGCGCCCTGCCACTTGACCCCGCCGTCGCTCTTCACCGTAATGCGGGCAAGCTCGTTCGTTTCGACGACGACCATGTGCGACCCCTTTTCCTTGCAAGCGCCAGTGTTCGGCACCCGTGGGTCACGGTCGCCATCCCGCAACGACACAAGTGCTCATGATGAAGACTAGCGAGTATCGGCGTCACGTCAATATGGCTTTCGCTAGTCGTTCGGCTCACTACGCATCGTGAACATTTCGACGTGGAGTTGCACAGTTTCCTGTGGGAATCCCTCGCAGGGTAGAGGGCGCGCAGATGCAACGGGCGGGCAGCCGTGTGAGATCAGGACATACAAGGGTGTTGACATCCTCTTGCGGGTCTCCGCGGCGGATGCAAACACGGCGACAGCCGTATGCCACTCATCAGGTTCATGTCTAGCGAACTCGTCGCAGTTTTCGAGAATCAGGATCGTGCCGCTGGCAGGCGCAGCAGGCGGGTCCGTCAAGCAGTCATTGAGCGCGTCCCAGTTCCGGCCAAAGTAATCCGGGAACGCCATGACCGCGGCGATCTTGTCGAGGAATGCGGCCTTCGTCGTGATACCCGTCTCATTGACCACGAACACCGCGCACTTAGCGCCGAACCCTTGTCCCGTTGCGATGACGTCCTGCTGCACCGCGTCGCAGCGATAGATGCCGCCCATTGGCAGAATTTGCGGGATGGCGTGGCGCGATCGATCCTCCTCAGTCACGAACGATCCCGGCAGTTTCAGCGCCGTGCGCACGTTGTGTCGGACCGAGGAACGAGGGACCGCGTCGGTCGACACGTGAAGACAGACGACGAGATTCCTCAAGCGTCGGAATGACATGCCTTCGGCCCGCCGCTCCAGTCAGCATGTTGCCGTTCTCCTTGTTGAAGTCTGATTCTCGATCCTTCATGTTTACAGCGTCGCGAGAAAGTCGTGGCTGCGCTGCGTCGCCGAGACGCTGGCTCCGGTATGGATTCGCTGAATGGTCTCCCCGAGAAGTGGCGCGACCGAGAGCACCGTCAGTTTGGGGATTCGTTTGTCTTCCGGCACCGCGATACTGTTCGTCACCACCACCTCACGGAACGGACTGGCATCGAGCCGCGCCACCGCCGGTCCCGAAAGTACCGGGTGGATCGCGCAGGCATAGACCTCGCTGGCTCCCGCGTCCAGACAGACATGAGCCGCCTGGGTGATCGAACCCGCGGTATCGATCTCGTCATCGACGATGATCGCCTGCATGCCCTCGACGGAGCCAATCAGGTTGAGCACCTCGGTTCGGTCAATGTTGCCGGTGCGCCGCTTTTCGATGATGGCCAATGGCGCGTCCACGATTTCCGCGAAGTTTCGCGCCCGCTTGGTATTACCGAGATCGGGCGAGACCACGACCGGGTGTGAAAGGCGTTTCTGAGCGAAGTAGGTCGCGGTCAGTTGCATGGCGCTCATTTCGTCGACCGGCACATCAAAGAACCCCTGGATTTGTCCGGCATGAAGATCGAGAAGCAGCGCGCGGTCCGCGCCAGAGACGCCAACCAGTTTCGCCACAAGGCGCGCGGTGATCGGCACCCGGGGCTGGTCCTTCTTGTCGGTGCGCCCGTACCCGAAATAGGGGATCACCGCGGTAACGCGCCCGGCCGAGGCCCGCTTCAGCGTATCGATCATGATCAGCATTTCCATGATCGCGTCGTTGATCGGCGACGAGAACGACTGGACCACGAAGACATCGTTTTCCCGAACGCTTTCCAGAATCCGCACAAACGTATTGTCGTTTGAGAACTTGAAGACCTCGGCGCGGCCAAGAGGAATGCCGACGTAGGCACAGATCTCGGAAGCGAGATCCGGGTTGGAGTTTCCGGTGAATACCGACAGTTGGTCATAGTGTCCAGCCACGTTTTTCTCTCCAACTGTCTCCGCGTTCGCCTGAACCCGCCCGCAACACCACCTGCGGATTCAGCGCACCAACCGAAGCGTCAGTCTAGTCGTCATTGGGCAACGCCGCCGGAAGCAGATTCCCTGGATCGCTCGCATCAATTGCGCCTTCGGCAGCCAGAGCCGCCAGCGCTGCCGCCGCCGCCACTTGTTGCGCTTCTCGCTTCGAGGGACCCTCGCCCATGCCAAGCGTCTGGCCGGCGAAGCGCACTTCGACCTGGAATGTCCGCGCGTGATCAGGGCCAATACTGGCAATGGTCTTGTACTCGGGGGCCATGCGATAGCGCTCCTGGAGCAATTCCTGCAACCGACCCTTGGGATTCGCCGCACCCTCGGCCTGGGCGAGAATCAACGGGGCATCGCGTTCAAGGAGCCGCATCAGGAAACGTCTCGCGGCGCCAAAGCCACGATCGAGCGCAATCGCGCCGACTACCGCCTCGAATGCCCCCGCCAGCATCCGGTCCCGGTTGCTCGGTCCCGGTTTCTCGCCAAGTCCAAGATAGAGATAAGAACCGAGGTCGATCTCGCGCGCCCAGCGCACCAGCGTCTCTGCCCGGACCAGGGCCACGCGCCGTCGCGTCAGTTCGCCCTCATCGGCGTCCGGATCGAGATGATAGAGATACTCAGCGGCAACCGCGCCGAGAACGGCGTCGCCAAGAAATTCCAACCGCTCATTGGTGAGCGCCGCCGGGCTGCCGAAATCCCGCCCAGAGGCATTGACCTCGTGCAGGATCGACCGGTGCGTGAGCGCGGTGCGCAAGAGATCGGGATTCGCGAACCGGAAGCGGAGGACGCGCGCGAGCCGCCCAGCGTTATCCGAACCGGAGGTGCGAGTGATTCGCCGGGGGGCGCCATCCGGGGCAATGGCCGTGGGAGTCGCAGGCTCCGATGACATCAATCTCCGGGCAGGGTCGCGGTGCGAGCGAGGGCGGCGGGAAGGTCGATACCGGCAGAATCCGCGGTGCGGTAAAGCGCGTCCCAATTGACGGAGACGAAGTAGTCGTAGTGGTTCGGTTGCGTCTCGACACTGCGCGATTCGGCCAGGTCGAAACCAACCAGGTAGGCGATCAATGCGTCCGCGATAGCGTTTTCTTCCGGGTTGCGGTCGTCGAGCCGGATTTCGTGCACACCCTTCTGCTGGGCTTCGAACGCGAGAATCAGGCCAGACCGAAATGGACCTGAAAGCGTGTCGGCACGATCGTACGCGGTTGCCGCCGCTCGCTCCTTGTTCGATTCGATTGCGTCAGCGGTCGTTTCGGCCGATGCGTTCAGATCGACATCCTTTTCCGCGTCAGCGATGACAAGGTTGCGGACGATCCAATCGAGCAACTGGCCAAACGCATCAGGCAAGTTTCGCCTCCACACCCCACATCGATGTCGCGCGCACTCCGTGCATTTCAGAGAGCAAGTATAGGGCTACATCCAACGCCGTGATCGTCACTGCCTGCAGTCCCAGCGGAAGCACCGTCCTGTTGACAAAGACCACGTGAAGTGATTAATTCGCGTCACCACCACACACAGGCGGTGCGGAGTCGGGCACTTTGTCGTGTCACGTCCTGAGGGAGATGTCTCGATGGCAAGCGACAAGCAGTTCTATCAGTGGATCGAGAAGCGCAACGAAGCGCGGGAACGTCTCACGTCCAACCGGCGCGCCCTGCTCAAGGGCGCCGGCGCGGGCTTGCTCCTCGCCGCCGGCTCGAGGGTGGGTATCACTTCGGCCGCCGCGGCCCAGGCCAAACCATATGAGGGTGTCACCATCCGCGTCTTCGCGCCCACCGGACCCACCATCTCCGGTCCGGTGAAGTTCCACGCCCCGGAATTTCAGGAGCAGTTCGGCGGCGTGGTCGAGACTATCGAGGCGCCCGGCTCCGAGCTCTTCGCTCGCGCCCAGCAAGTGGCGCAGACGGGGACCGGTGATTTCGACGTCTTGCTCCTCGCCAACACCTGGATGCCCGACTTTGTCAATCTCAACTACGCCATCCCGTTGCAGCCGTTCGTCGACGCCGATATCAATGACGAACTCCTGGCTTGGGACGACATCCCCGGTGGCATCAAGCGCAAGAACTCCTGGTCCGGCCAGACCTATACGTTCATTGTCGACAATGACAACCAGACGATGTTCTACCGCAAGGACATCCTGAGTGATCCGAAGTGGCAGGAGGCCTACAAGACTGCCACCGGCAAGGACCTGCCCAACCCGCCACAGACCCTTACCGAGTTTGTCGAAGTCGCCAAGTTCTTTTCACCGAACGGCGGCGGCGCCAACTGGAGCGATGCAGGGGCGAGTTACGGATTCATCACCTGCGTGCTGCGTGGTCAACAGTCCTACTGGTACTCCTACCCCTGGACCGCGCCCTACTCCGTCCTCCCGACAGACAAGGCCCCGAACGGAACACCGGGCATTTACATCTTCGATCCCGACATGAATCCGTTGATCGCGACCGAAGGTTATGTGCGCGGTCTTACCGAGTTTGTCGACTGCATCAACGGGGCGATGAAGCCCGGGCTCGATGCCGCACGCGGCGACGTCATCGAAGACATGATCAACGGCACGACCTTGATGTCTCTCGACTGGGGCGATACCGGGCCTGCTTCGGTCGCTGAGCGCTCGGTCGTCAAGAACAAGCTCGGCTTCTCGTTGACCCCAGGCGTCACCGAGTACTACGACTGGGTCAACAAGACTTGGGTGACCATGCCTGAGGGTGAGATTCACCGTACGCCGACCCACGCCTACAACGGCTGGTCCTATTACATCACCTCGCAATGCCAGAATCCCGAGGCCGCGTGGGCCTGGATCAAGTTTGCCGGCAGCCCGGGCATTAGCGCCATCGACGTGGCCTCGCCCGACTCGGGCTACCAGCCGTGGCGGAAGTCGCATTCCACCGATCTCGAGCCGTGGCTCAGCGCCGGTTGGGACGAAGCGGAGGCCAAGGCCTACATCGAGACGATCCTTGCCGCGACCGATCACCCGAATGCCGTGTTCGATCCACGGTTGCCAGGCGCCGCTCGCTATCAGGAAACGCTCGAGCTCTACACCAATCGCGCGATCGCCGGAGAAGTGACGCCGCAACAGGCGATGGACGAATGCGTGACCGCATTTAACCAGATTACAGACGAACTCGGACGGGATGCCCAGATCAAGGCATACCACGCCCACCTGGGGATGGAAGGCTAGACATCGTTGACTGAACGCGGAGCCGGCCGATGGTCGGCTCTGCCTCGTTCAGGGCTGCCCATGACATCGATGAAACCGGCTATGGCCTCCGTCGCGGTTACCGCCGCGGCGCCCCGACGCCAGTTCGACAGCAGCGCCAAATATGTCTTCCTGCTGCCGACGATCGCGTATCTCATGCTCCTCGGCGTCTTTCCCCTGCTCTTTTCGCTACGCCTGGTCTTCGGCGCCTGGAACGCCGGGGAAAAGAATGTCACCTGGGTGGGCCTGGCCAATATTCAGCGATTGCTGGCGGATCAGCGGTTCTGGGATTCCTTCACCAAGACCATCATCTATGTCGCCGTCGTCGCCGCGGTCGAGTTGGCCCTCGGCTTCGGCGTCGCGCTTGCGCTACAGAACGTGACTCGTGGCAAGAACTGGATGCGTGTCGCCTTCGCCCTGCCAATGCTCCTCCCACCGATCGCGGTCTCCTATTCCTGGAAAATGCTCTTCGATACCAACAAGGGACCGATCAACTTCTTCCTCGGCAAGATCGGCATCGAGGCGATTCCCTGGATGGCCGGACAATGGACCGCGCTGCTGGCGATTATCATGGTCGATCTCTGGCAGTGGACGCCGTTCATCATGTTGGCCGCCCTCTCCGCACTCGAATCACTTCCCGTGGAAATGTACGAAGCGGCGACCGTTGATGGCGCATCTCGCTGGGATATGTTGCGAGATATCACCCTGCCGCTCGTTCAGCCCTACCTTATCGCCATCGTGCTCCTTCGTGCCATCGACGCCTTCAAGGTGTTTGACGCCATTTACGTCTTGACTGGCGGCGGACCCGGCACCGCGACCGAACTTCTCTCCTACTATGCCTATGTCGCCGGTTTCCGTCCATTCAATATGGGATTCACCGCCACCGTCTCGTGGGCCCTGGTGCTAGCCATGACCGTCGTGTTCCTTCTCTTCCTGCGCGCGTTCCGGCGAATTGAAAAGGCATAGCCATGGCCAATGCTCCGGGGCGCCTTGCCCGCACCATTTCCTATGTCGTGCTGGCCATCTGGGCGGTGTTTTCGCTCTTTCCGATATATTGGATCATCGTCACATCGATCAAGCCACAGGCCACGATCGGTGCTCCGTACCCGACGTTTATCCCATGGTTGCAGTTTCAGCCGACCCTGAAACCGTTTCAGGACATCATCGGCGGCGGCGAGGGCTACGGCGTCAGCGGCATGGGCGATCTCTCGCGCATGTTCCGCAACAGTTTCACCGCGGCATTCTTCTCCGCGCTTATCGCGGTGGTCCTTGGCTCGATGGCGGCCTATGCCCTGAGCCGCTTCGAGTACCGGCGCTGGAAGAACAACGACATCGCATTCTGGTTCGTATCGCAGCGGATGATGCCGCCGATCGCGATGGTCGTGCCATTCTTCCTGCTGTTCGGGCGTTTTGGCCTGTTGGACAGGGTGCCGGTTCTGGTCATTGTCTACGCGGCCGGAAACCTACCACTTGTGATCTGGCTGCTGCGTGACTATTTCTCCGATCTGCCCATCGAGATCGAGGAAGCATCCCTTGTCGATGGCTCATCCCGTTACGGCGCGTTCTTCCGGATCGCCCTGCCATTGGCGATTCCCGGCATCGTCGTCGCCTTCCTCTTTGCGTTCGTCTTCGCCTGGAACGAGTTCCTGATTGCCTTGACGCTCACGGTCGACAAGGCGAAGACGCTACCCGTCCAGTTGGCGGGCAACGTCACGCTCACCGGTCCCCGGTACTGGGACATCGCCGCGCAGGGACTGCTGGTGATGTTGCCGCCGCTCCTGATCGCGCTTCTGGTCGGCCGCTATATCGTCCGCGGTTTGACGCTCGGTGCCGTCAAGTAGCTCTGAGCGAGCGTCGAGTCGGCTTTCCTGCAAACCGACTCTCGAACCAGCCTCGAGGAGGGACACGCGAAGTCTGATCGCGCCGGAGAACGTCAATTGTCCTTAGCAGCCGGCGACCATGTCGGGGACGGTCACAAAGGTGTAGCCCTGTGCGCTGAGGTCCTCGATGATCGAGGGCATTGCGCCCGCTGTGCTGTCGACACTACGCTGGGCGTCCATATGGAGTTCGACGATGGCGCCATCGTATGCGCCGCCCACGACCTGATTGTAAATCGAATCTGCCGTCGCGTCGGGACTCCAGTCGTTGGAATCAATGCCCCAACCGACCGTCACCAGTCCGGAGGACGCGGCAATGGAGCGTACCCGATCGTCGCTCGCGCCAGCGAACGGGGTGAACCACGGTCCTGGTGAATAACCGAGGGCTGATTGAAGGGCAGACGCAGCGGCGCCGAGATCCCAGGCCACATCGTCATCGGATCGGTTTGTCAGTTCCGGTGGGAGATATCCGTGGCTTCCCACCGGGAATCCGGTCGCCGCGATCTGCTGGACCAACCCCGGATTCTGCTCCGCCAGCCACCCCATGATGAAGAAGGTCCCCGGAACACCGTACCCCTGCAGCGTCGAAAGCATGTCAGTTGCCGGCTCGTAGCTGGCGCCGACATTGAAGAGCAACGCAATGCGGCCGCAACCCGGAGTGCCCGCCACAAAATCGAACGCGGCCTGCGCCGATGCGCCCGGTGTGAACCGGCGCGATTCTCCGCCAAATGCGCCGAGCGCCAGACCCGCGGCGCCTGCCGCCAGCCCCCGCGCAACCTGTCTTCGTGAAACTCCCGACATGAGCGCTCCCCAACGCGCCGACCCGCTGGTCGCGGCACACGCGAGCAATGCGGGCCGGTCTCGCCACCGAACTTCACCCGTTCGGTGCCTCTCCCACTGTTCGGTCTACGTCAGGAACCCTGAAACTCGCTTCATTGCAGCTCCCCCAGTGGTCCCAATCAGGCCCGCAACACCACCTGCGGATGGCTGCTTGCCGCCATCTCCGTCGTGCCGTATAAGTGCGTTGACATCCACATCGGTGTGAGAACTGCCGCGACTGGGCCGTCTGCGGCGGAAAAAGGAGGAGATGATGGCAGCGCCAGTAGCCGCGAGCGCGGCAGATCTCGACCACGACACCTTGCTTGCCATGTACGAGCGCATGGTCCAGATTCGGGTGTTCGAGGACCTCGCTGGCAAGAATTTTGCCCTGGGTCTCGTGCCCGGCTTCGTTCACCTGTATGCGGGTGAAGAAGCCGTGGCGGTTGGCATTTGCTCCCAGTTGACCGATCGCGACTACATCACCTCCACGCACCGCGGCCACGGTCACTGTATTGCCAAGGGTGTGGATATCGCCGGCATGGTGGCGGAATTGATGGGTAAGTCGACCGGCCTGTGCAAGGGCAAAGGTGGATCGATGCACATTGCCGATGTCGACAAGGGCATGCTTGGTGCCAACGGGATCGTCGGTGGCGGCTTTCCCCTCGCCTGTGGCGCGGCCCTCACGGCCAAGACCCTCGGCACCGGCGGGGTCGCGATCTGCTTCTTCGGCGACGGCGCCTCCAACCAAGGCACCTTCCATGAGGGCCTCAACCTCGCCGCGATCTGGAATCTGCCGGTGATCTTCGTTTGCGAAAACAACGGCTATGCCGAATCGACCCCGGTTCGTTATCACTGCGCCGCCAGCGACATTGCGAACCGCGCTGGCGCTTATGAAATCCCCGGCATTGTTGTCGACGGGTTCGACGTGTTTGCTGTCTACGAGGCCGCCAGGGAAGCCATCGACCGAGCGCGCCGGGGCGACGGTCCGACGCTGATCGAGGCGAAGACGTTCCGCTATTACGGCCATTTCCAGGGCGATCAGGTCACCTATCGCACCGCGGAAGAACTCGAACTGTTCAAGAAGCGCGACCCGATCGTGGCCCTCCGCAGCGCGCTGATCGAGCGCGGTCTTGCCAGTGAAGAAGAACTCGATGCCATTGACGCGCGGGTAGTGCAGCAACTCGATGACGCCTGGGATGCGGCAAAGGCTGCGCCGTTCCCCGAACCGGAAGAAACGCTGACCGACGTCTACGTGAGTTACTAGCCGCGCGCGGAACGATCTTCACGTTTCAGGAGGATTCAAGATGGGCGTCGCCACGGCCACCCGCCAACTTACGTATCAGCAAGCGGTAAATGAAGCGCTGCGCATTGCCATGCGCGAAGACCCAACCGTCGTGCTCATGGGCGAGGATATCGCTGGCGGAGCGATGGTCGATCATCTGATCAACGAGGACGCCTGGGGCGGTCCGATGGGCGTTACCAAGGGTCTCGTTCAGGAATTTGGCCGAGACCGGGTGCTCGATACCCCGATCACCGAGGCCGGTTTCATCGGCGCCGCCGTCGGTGCGGCGGCGACTGGTCTGCGGCCCGTCGCCGAACTCATGTTTGTCGACTTCTTCGGCTGCTGTATGGACCAGATCTTCGATCAGGGCGCGAAACTTCGGTACATGTTCGGTGGCAAGGCGAAGTGTCCGGCCGTCATCCGCACCATGATTGGCGCTGGCGTGAGCGCGGCCGGTCAGCACTCCGGATGCCACTACTCCGTCTTCGCCCACATGCCCGGCATCAAGTGCGTCGTGCCATCGACCCCTGCCGATGCCAAGGGCCTGCTCCTGAGCGCCATTCGCGACGACGATCTGGTCATGTTCTTCGAGAACAAGGTCCTCTACAGTATGAAGGGAGACGTTCCCGAAGGGGATGAGGGCATTCCGTTGGGGGTGGCGGACATCAAACGGGAAGGCGACGACGTCACGATCGTCGCGCTCTCCCGCATGGTCCACCAGGCGCTGAAAGCGGCGGAAATGCTCTCCGCCGAAGGGATCGAAGCGGAGGTGGTCGATCCCCGCACCATTTCTCCGCTCGATACGGAAACGATCCTCAACTCCGTCGCCAAGACCCATCACCTGGTGGTGGTCGACGAAGACAATCCGCGCTGTAGCATGGCGACCGACATTGCCGCGATGGTTGCCGACAAGGGCTTCGACACCCTCGATGCGCCGATCAAATTGGTGACGGCGCCGCACACGCCGGTTCCATTCAGCCCCCCGCTGGAGCAGTTCTACGTTCCCAGCCCGGAGCAGATCGCGGACGCTGTGCGCGAGATTGTCTAGGTCGATTCTTGCTGCGTTCACTCCAAGTGGGAGTGACATGTGACAGCGCTCGGGTTGCGTGGTTGACTCCAGAAGGAGATAGGGCGACGCGGCTGGCAGTGATTGTCGGCCGCGTCTACCCAATGTGAGAGCATTCGATCGCTACGGTGAACCGGCGCGGGGGTAGCAGATGCCAACGATAGTGACCATGCCCAAGTGGGGACTGACGATGACCACCGGGACGATCACCGGATGGTCGCGCCAGGAAGGTGACCCGGTCACCGAGGGAATCCCGCTCCTCACCGTGGAGACGGAAAAGGCGGTCGATGACGTCGAAGCACCGGCTACCGGAGTTTTGCGCAAGATCGTCGCGGAAATCGGCCGTGAAGTTCCCGTCAGCGGTCCGGTCGCCATCATCACCGCTCCCGGTGAAGATCTCTCCGAGGATGACATCGCGGCGCTTCTTGCCGCCGCCGGTCCAGCCGCCGGAGCGGCGGGGGGCACCGCCGCGAGGGCTACCCGAGAAGCGCGGCAGGCGTCCCGCGACGCTAGCGGTCGAGTCAACGCCTCGCCCGCGGCAAGGAAATTGGCCGGGGAGCTCGGCGTCGACCTCGCGCTGGTTGAAGCAAGCGGCCCCGGCGGCCGCATCACCAGCGACGATGTCCAGCGCGCCGCGGCCGAGCAGCAAGCTGCCGCCGCCGCTCCGCGCGCGGAATTCGTTGCCTTGGACAACGGCTCACAAATGTATGCTCTCGTCGCCGGTCCGGCCGATGCCCGGGAGACTTTGGTCTTCATCCACGGGCTAGGTGGAGCACAATCGACCTGGGCGACGATCCTTGCCGAGTTTGCCGAAAACTATCGGGTGGTTGCTCTCGATCTCCCCGGACATGGCGCGAGCGACAAACCGGCGCCGGAGACCACCGACTATTCGATCGCTGGTCTTGCCGGGGCCGTCGGCCAGATCATCGAGAAACTCGATCTCGCCCCGGCGGTGCTGATTGGCCATTCGCTCGGTGGCGCTACCGCGCTGCAACTTGCACTCGAACGACCGAAACTCGTGCGGGGATTGGTCCTCGTCAGCAGCGCTGGGTTGGGCGATGAAATCAGCGGCGACCTCCTCGACCGCATCGAGGCCGAGCCATCCCGTGATGAGGCGCGCAAACTTCTCGAACTCTATTTTGCTGATCGGCGCTTCATTCTCAGCCGCGGCATCGATGACATGTATGCCTCCCGCACCGCGCCTGGAGCTGATCAGGCCGTCAAGGCGGTTGCCGCCAGTGCCTTCAGCCGGGATGGTCAGTCGCTCGTATTGCTCGATCGCCTTCCCGAGATCGAGGCGCCAGTCCTCTTCGTCTGGGGCGAACTCGACCAGGTGATCCCGGCATATCATGCGGTGGCTGCCGGCGAACTCCTGCCCACCGCATGGCTGGAAATCATCGAAGGCGTCGGTCACGTCCCGCAGATCGAAGCCGCACCGGCGTTCTCGGCGGTGGTGTCACGCTGGTTGACATCGCTGCCAGCGAGGTCTTCGTAGGGGTTGACCACGGCGGTCGGCGTAGCGGAATGATGCGCAAGTTGACATCCCGGTCGTTCCCGTGACCACTGGATTGCGGGGCACCCGGCATGTGTCGATGACAAGGCCAAAGGACATCGTGGCATCGTGAGCAGCGCATCTCTGGTTGGCATCATTGCCAACCCTGCCTCTGGAAAAGATATCCGTCGGCTGGTCGCTCATGGCTCCGCGTTCGACAACAACGAGAAGATCAACATCGTGCGGCGAGTGCTGCTCGGACTGGATGCCGCCGGAGTCGAAGCAGTTTCCTACCTTCCTGACGGCTATGGCATTGTCGAGCGGGCCGCCGCGGTCGCGAAACCGCGTCTCATCATGCGGCCGTTGCCGATGCCCGTTGTCGAACATGCCAGCGACTCGACCGAGGCGGCGGAACGGCTCCGCGATCTCGGTGCGAAGGTCATCGTCACACTGGGCGGCGACGGAACCAATCGGGCGGTCGCGAAAGGCTGTGGCGAGGTACCGCTGCTGCCGATTTCGACTGGTACCAACAACGTCTTTCCCCGCATGATCGAGGGGACCCTCGCCGGTCTGGCCGCCGGTTTCGTGGCAACCGGTGCCGCATCGAATGACGGTACGACCCGGGTTGTGCAGCGTCCACCGCGCCTCGATGTCCTCATTGATGGAAAGCCGGTTGACATTGCGCTGATCGACGCGGTCGTCTCCACCCAACAATGGATCGGCGCGCGTGCGATCTGGGAACCGACCCATCTGCGCGAGATCGTTCTGTCACGTCTCACCCCGGCGGCCATCGGGATCGCGAGCATCGGCAGCGCCTTGTTCCCCCAAGAATGCGGTGGCTGCTCCGGCGCCTGGATCACCATCACCGATCGCGCGGATGCGCCGTTGACCCTGACCGTTCCCCTTGCGCCGGGGCTGATGCGTGACATCCCGGTGGGCAAGGCCAGGCTGGTTTCGGCAGGTGAGACGGTCGATCTCGGACGCGGACCGTGCACCATCGCGCTCGACGGCGAGCGCGAAATCGAAGTTCGCGACTCGTCTCGATCTCTGGCGGTTCGCCTCGAACCTCGGGGTCCGCGAGTAGTCGACCTCGAAGCCGCACTCGCCGCCGGCGCGCGCGGCGGAGCCTACGTTCGCGCGGGATCCCTACCCACCTGAAACGCGACCTTCCCATTCGAATCTGACCAAGACCTGTACGATCGTCTGTCCGCTCATCAAGCCTACTGGGACATAGACTGTTGCACTCGCTCTCCTCCGGGGGGCGTCTCGACCGGAACTTGCCGCGTGCCGAACCTCAATCAACGCGCGGAGTCTTCTGTCGCCATGGCCGCGCCTTTTCAAACGCTGCCGCGGCGCGGAGCACCGAGGGATCGTCCCGCCAGCGCCCGACGATCTGCAGACCGATTGGCAGACCGCGGTGGTCGAATCCGCACGGCACGGTGGCTGCTGGCTGCCCGGTCAGATTGAACGGGTACGAGAACGGCGTCCAGTCAAGCGGCGCCATACCTTCGCGATCGAAGCCTTCCGGTTCGTCGTCGCCAGCCCGGAACGCGGTCAACGGCAGGGTTGGCGTGAGCAGGAGGTCGAAGTCCCCCATGAACTCCCGAATAGCCGTGTAGTAGGCATTGCGGGTCTGGAAGGCCTGCCCAACGTCGGCACCGGTAATCGATTCCGCTTCTCGCACCACCCGCAGTAGCCCGGGATCGATCAGGGGTCCGACTTCATCGAGGCGACCGGCAAAGTAACCAGCCATGGCGCTCGACCACACGACGTCGATGACAGTCTTTGGACTCGGGGCCGCAGGGTCGATTTCGACAACCTCGGCCCCCAGGTCCTTGAACACCGCGGCCGCTTCGGCGGTCTTCTCTGCTACCTCAGCATTCACGCTGGCATAGCCAAGGGTTGGCGACCAGGCGATCCTCATTCCCGCAACGCCGCGCTCGAGACCTTCCAGATAATCTCGCCCGGTCGAAATCGAAAGTCGGTCGCGTGGGTCTTCTCCGACGATCACATTGAGCATAAGGGCGGCGTCGGCGACGCTGCGGGTCATCGGTCCAATATGTGACAGATCGCCTACGGCACTCGGCGGAAACTGGGGCACGATGCCAAATGATTGCTTGATACCGAAAATGCCGCAGAACGAAGCCGGGATGCGGATCGACCCTGCTCCATCACTCCCTTGCGCGAGCGGCCCCAGGCCCGCGGCGACCGCCGCGGCGGCACCGCCGCTCGATCCCCCGGCGGTCCGGTCGCGCCGCCAGGGGTTGTAGGTTGGCCCAAAGACGCGGTTGCCCGAGTCCCCTTTCCACCCCAATTCAGGCGTGTTGGTCTTCCCCAACATCACCGCGCCGGCGGCATAGAGCCGCTCCACAACCGGCGCGTCATCCTCTGGAATCCAGTCGGCGGAGAGGAGCGAGCCCCGAGTCGTGCGAATACCTCGGGTCGGCGTGAGATCCTTGATCGAAACCGGAACTCCGGCGAGCGGACCAGCGGTCCCTTGGGCATAGGCTCGTTCAGCGTCCCGCGCCTGCCGCATCGCAAGTTCGGGCGTTATCGTCACAAAGGCGTTGAGTGCCGGGTTGATCTGTTCGATGCGCCTGAGCACCGCTTGCGTGACCTCAATCGGCGACACCGCTCGCCGCTTGTAGAGATCGATCAATTCGGTTCCCGTGCTCCAGACCAATTCGTCGGTCATTGCCGTCCTCCGCCCCGCGGAAAACTCCGGGGATATGTCGCTATTGCCTTCGTGGTGCGGCTCGCTGGCACCGTCGTTCCAGACGCCGCTGATTCTCGCAGTTAGACTTCGATCGGTGAAGCGCTCTTTCGCTCCATCCTGGTCCACGGCAGAAGGATGCTCCCGCGATGGATCACGCACCAGCTGACAACGGTGTGGCGCCACGCTGGCCCGCACGAGATCAATGGTCGGCTGAACTCGGCGCCGCACTCGAAATCGCCATCGACTTCCTCTCGACGATCAACGACAAGCCGGTCGCCCGACACGTCACTCCTGCCGAGCTTGCTCCTCGCTTTGACGAACCGCTGCCCGAAATTGGCAGCCCGCCCCAAGAGATCTTGCGCGACTGGATCGAACGCGCCGAACCGGGCATCGTACGATCCGCTGGGCCCCGATACTTTGGTTTCGTCACCGGCGGTTCGACCCCCGCCGCGCTGGCCGGAGACTGGCTCGCCTCCATGGTCGATCAGAATGCATTCAGCTGGCTGTCGAGCCCCGCCGCCGCCCAGACCGAATTGACCGCCATCCGATGGCTGCTCGATCTCTTTCATCTACCATCCGAGTGGTCCGGTGTCATTACCACCGGGGCCACGATGGCGAATCTCGTTGGCCTGGCCTCCGCCCGGCAATGGGCATCACATCACCTTGGTTTTGACGCCGCGGGCGATGGGTTGGGTGGCCATCCGGCTATCTCGGTTGTCAGCAGCACCGAGATTCACCAGAGCGCCCTCAAGGCCCTCGCGGTGCTTGGTCTGGGCCGCGCGAACATCACTCTCGTTCCCGCACCGGGCGGAGCGGTCGATCTCGATGCCTTCGACCAGGTCCTCGCCGGGATCCAGTCACCCGTGATCGTTGTCGGCAACGCGGGAGAAGTGAACTCGGGCGCCTTTGACAATCTGCAAGGACTGGGCGAGCGTTGTGCGTCACATGCGCCAGGAGCGTGGCTTCACGTCGACGGCGCATTCGGTCTGTATGCCGCACTTTCTGACAGACATCGGTCGTACCTGGATGGCATCGAGTTGGCCGATTCGGTCGCAACTGATGCTCACAAATGGCTGAATGTGCCGTACGACTGCGGCGTCGCATTCATGAAGGACGCCCGCTGGTCTCATGGCGCGTTTGCCGGGAGCGGTGCGTATTTGCAGCGCGACGCCTATGGCACGGCCTGGAACGCGTTCGAGCATCTCCCGGAGTTTTCACGGCGGATGCGAGCGCTTTCGGTCTGGTGTGCGCTTAGGGGCGCTGGGCGAAGCGGCTTCCAGGAGATCGTCGAACGCGCGATCGCCAACGCCGCCACCTTCGCGGCATGGGTCGAGCAGCAGCCCGAACTGGAACTGATGGCGACGGCGCACCTGAATATCGTCTGCTTTCGAGTTCGCCCTTCCGGCCGCAGTGCCGATCCTGACGCGGACAACGCGACCGCGATCGCCGCCATCCAGAACAGCGGTCTCGCGTTCGTCACCGGTACTCGCTGGCATGGCCGTGGCGCCATTCGAGCCGCCTTTGACAATTGGGCCACCGGCCCCGCCGACGTTGAAGCATTGCAGGACGCCGTTCGCCTTGCCGTTGCCTCGCTCCAGGCCGTCGACTCGGCCGCTCTCTAGTGCTCCGTTTCGGTCGACCTCACGTATCCAAATCGATCGCCATCCACCGCTTGCCCGTTGCCACCTTGGCAATTGCGAGTTGTTCGCCTATCCGCTCATGCTTACGTTGAGAAGACGACCAACGACAAATGTCACCGCGGCGGCCCCGAGACCGAACAGCACCATCCGAATGCCGGAGCGAAACGCGTTCATCCCGGTAATGACCGTGATTCCCGCGCCAAGAATGAACAGCCCGATCAGGCTCATGACAATGCTGGCGATGGCCGCCCTTTGCCCCTCGGTGATAATGTAGGGAATCACCGGAATGATCGCTCCGATCGAGAAAAGCACGAACGACGTCAACGCCGCCGTCCACGCCGAGCCGCCGAGTTCCTCCGGATCGATCCCGAGTTCCTCGCGGGCGAGGGTATCGAGCGCAGTCTGTTCGTTCTCAACGATTTTTCGGCCAAGTTCGGTCGCTTGCTCTGCGCTGAGCCCCTTGGCCTGGTATATCAACGCCAGTTCCTGCGCTTCTTCCTCGGGATGAACTTGCAGCTCCTTACGCTCGATCCCGATCTGGTGACTGTAGAGTTCGCGCGCGCTCTGCACCGAGAGCCACTCACCGAGCGCCATCGAAAGTGATCCTGCCAGGAGACCCGCCAGCCCGGTGATCAAAATCGAACGGCCGGCAAGATCGGCGCCGGCAACACCCATCACCAGACTCATGTTCGACACCAGCCCGTCGTTCGCTCCGAGCACCGCGGCCCGCAAGGCGTTCCCGCCTCCAGCACGATGACGGCCTTCGAGTTGGGCCACCGCGGGGCCGCGAAGTCCAGCGCCGGTCGGCGAGGAAATCGCGCGAAACAAACGAGCGTGCATCGATTCATCAGCGCTCATCCCCGTCGCCGCCGGCTCCGGGTGGGCGAGGTATTTCTTGCTATCGACCTGCTCCCGCCCCACGATCGTTGGCAGGATGAACTGCGGTCCGAAACGATGCCCCAAGGCGATGAGAACGTTGGTCCGCCAGCCTGGATTCGTCGGCAGATTCGTCTGGCCGCTGGCGGTTAGTTGCTTGCGCCAATACTCGGCGTGCCGGGCCTCCGTTTCCGCCATGCGCTCGTAAACTTGGGCAAGGGCGGGCTCCTCTTCCATCGCCGCAAGAGCGCGGTACATGGCGACGCCGTCGATCTCTGCTTGCAGCGAATCGCGCATCTGCCGAACGCCGCTCTTTTCCATTGCCGCCACGTCCTTTCCGGTTTTCTCCTGGCCCGCGGGCTTCCCCGCTTCAGCGTAAAGGTTTGCTTCGCGGATTACTGTCGATCCAGAAGCCGCTGACATTCTCTCGCGATCGCGAGTGCTTCGCGGGTCCTGATGACAAGCACGCGCACCGTCGAATCTGTGGCTCCAATCTCCGTGTCGGCCGC
>JAXLWU010000023.1:0-84098 GCA_046328335.1 Thermomicrobiales bacterium | reverse complement strand
CTTCTTCTTCCCGAGCGCATCGAGTACGCGCAACCTCGCCCCTCCAAACTAGTGAAATGACCGCGACCAGGACCGATCCACCACCATTCGATCGTCTTGCTCAGGTTGTGTCATTCGAACGACGGGAGATGGTGTCGTCCCGACCGCAGGAGGAATCTTGGCGTTCGCCGTAACCACCACGAACGCCAAGATTCCTCGCGGCGGCTCGAAACGACACGTCTTTCACACGCCGCTGTAAAGACCCGGCCCGGGCTATCTCTCGTCGGCGCCAATCTCGTCCGGTCAGCTTCTCGCCGATGGCCCGAGATCGCAAATTTCACCACCAGCAATTCGCCCGATGCTAGCATCTCCCGTCATGCAATCGAACGCAACGAATGCGGGCGCCGAGGCCGTGATCGCGACAGAGCAACTGTCGCGGGTCTACGGCGATCATGTTGCGCTCGATCAGTTGAATCTCTCCGTCAGATCGGGTGAGATTTACGGCTTTCTCGGGCCGAATGGGGCTGGCAAGACGACCACGATCCACATGATGCTCAATCTGCTGCAGCCATCCAGCGGCAGCATCTCGGTCTTTGGCGAACCACTCACTTCCCGGTCGTTTGCCTATCGTCAGCACCTCGGCGTCGTGGCCGAAGAACCGGTCGAGTTGTCGCGAATGACCGGCTGGGAACTCGTCCGCTACTACGCCCGGCTCTGTGGTGTCGGGCGTCCCGAATCCCGGATGGATAACCTGTTCCACGCGCTCGATCTCTGGGACGCGCGTGATGCCCGGGCACGGGATTACTCGCGCGGCATGCGCCAGAAACTGAGTCTCATCCGCGCTCTGGTCCACGAACCGGCGCTGCTGATTCTCGACGAACCGGTCAGCGGTCTCGATCCGCACGGCATTCGCCAGGTGCGGGAACTGATCCACGCTTATCGCGACAACGGCGGGACGGTCTTCATCTCCAGTCACATTCTCTCCGAGATCGAGCGCTCCGCCGACCGCATCGGCATCCTGCACCAGGGGCGCTTGCTGGTGGAAGACACCCTCGC
The DNA here is from genome assembly GCA_046328335.1 of Thermomicrobiales bacterium. Taxonomy (GTDB): domain Bacteria; phylum Chloroflexota; class Chloroflexia; order Thermomicrobiales; family UBA6265; genus JACCXM01. The sequence goes on along the minus strand of JAXLWU010000023.1, from coordinate 83,063 downwards.
CGGCATTCGTCAGCGCCTGGGACGCGGCCGCCGCTTCGTCGTCGAGTTGGCCGCCGTTCCGGAAGAACTGGTGAAGAGACTCCAGGAGGAGCCGTATGTGCTGGAACTGGTGCAGGACGACCGCAGACTCACCCTCCTTCTCGACGATCAGCACGACGCCCGGCCCGAAGTTTCCCGGTTGATCACCGAGTCCGGCGGCGTGATCGTCGGCATGGAGAGCGAGGAATTGACGCTGGAAGAGGCGTTCATGACCATCACCAACCAGAACGTCACACGACTGGCCGGCGCGGCATGATCGGCATGGCGCAAGCCCCCGCGCTGGTCGTCTCTCGCCAGGCGGCGACATCGCCCTGGCCGCTTCGGTGGCGCGCGGCTGGTCTGATCGCGCGGCAGGAATTCCGGGACGCTCTTTCCGGCTGGGGCCTGTACATCACTGCCGCAATCGCGATTCTGGCGGGCGCGTTGCTCCAATACAACATTGTCCGCTCGGTCGAGGCGAGTGGTCTGGAAATCGTCTCCCGACCCCTCTGGTTTCCGCTCCTGGTAGCGGTATCGCTGGCGGCACTCTACCTCGCCGCCTGGGCGAGTCTGGCGATCGCCCGGCCCCGGGAACAGGGCGCCTTGCGTGTGCTCTTTTTCGCGCCGGTCGATCCGGTGGCGGTCATTGGCGGCCACGCCCTCGCCGGAATGGCGATGCACATCGTTTTCCTCCTGCTGATCACCCCGGTCTTCATGGTGATGGCCTGGATCGTCAACCTTCCCTTTCCCACCTTCTCTCTTGCCGGACTGGCCGCCTCTCCGCTCCTCATCCTTCCCGCCATCGGCATTGGCTTGCTCATCTCCGCGGCAGCGCCCTCGGCGCGAAGCGCGATGCTCATCTTCGCCGCGGTCCTGGCCGGTCTCCTCCTGGTGCAGGCCGGCTACAGCGCCCTGCTCCAGGTGCCCCCGAGCAGCCGCTACTACGACGCGCTGCTCTTCCTGCGCGAAGCCTTGCGTCTGGTTCGTCTCGCGCTGCAATGGGTCTCGCCCCTGGCGCTGGTCAACAACGGCCTTGACGCCGCCACCCGCGCCGACTGGGGCGAACTGGCGGCCAACGCCCTCGCTGGCCTGGTGGGAGGACTGGTCTGGCTGACGCTTGCGGTCACGGCGCTCGGCCGACGTGGAGTCCTGCCATGAAGCAACTCTTGGGAGTGCCGGTCATCCTGGTCCTGCTGCTTTTCGGCGCGGTCGGCCCGGGCGCCTCGGTCGACGTAGCCGCCCAGGCGACGCAGGCGACCCCCGCGTTTGTCTACGGCATCAACGCCGCGATCCCCGACAATTTCGTCGGCACCTTCGCGCCCGGTAACGACGCGATCTACCTCCTCGCCGGTGAAACCAGCGTGATTTCGCCACGCATGACCGAGATCTATTTCTGGCCGATTACCAACGAATATCGCGCCAACTGGTCGACTCACAACGAACTCGTGCCGGGCACGCTCGAAGTCCTCTCGGGCGGCACAATCGTGGCCGAACTGCCTCCGGTGCAATACACGATCCAGTTCACCCGGAACGAAGACGAGACCACGGCCGAACTCTTTCTCGGTCAGGACGCGGTCGACGCCGAGGCCCGCTTCCGCGCCAGGCAAAAGGAGTTTCAGGACGCCACCACCGCCTATAACACGGCCGAGAACGCGTGGCTTGCCGCCGCGGAGGACGCGAACCAGAAGATCAAGGCCGGGGAAGAGGTCTCCATCCCGCCCCCGCCGGAGCCGCCCGCCCCGATCGGCCTCTTCAGCAATGGGCTCAATACGGGGATGGCGATCGACCTCGATCCGGGCGCGTATGCGATCCGCCTTCGTGGCGATGATGGCAAGACCGTCCCCGGCAGCGAACGCCAGTTGACCGTGTTTCAGGCGCGACGCGCCGGCATTGGATACACCGTCGTACCGGAGACGCGGTGGACGACCCCGCTCGAATCCCCCGCGCCCGGGGACGTGGTTTTCGGCGCAACGGGGACGAACATCTTTCTCGAACCCCACCTTTCGCGGGAATACCCGGCGCGGGAGTGGTCGCTGTTGCAAAATCCGCAGCAGCCGGCGGAGAGCGCTGGTGGCTGGCAATGGGTGAATGGCGAACGCCTGCGCGACGGCACACTCGAAATCGTCTCCGGTGATCGGGTGCAGGCGGAGCAGAACCTGACGCCGTACCGGGTCAAGCAGACTCCCGGAAAGCAACTCGGGTACGACGTGTCCCCGTTCGATCCCACGGCGGCTGATGCGCCGGATGCTCCTGATTTCGAGGCATTTCCGGTCACCCTGGCGAACGCGGGCGAGCTATTCGACATTCGCCTGCGTTCATCGCAGGGCGAGATCATGGCGGGGAGCACGCGCCAGATCCGCGCCGCCGAGAGCGTGCCGGTCAATCGCCTCTTTCTCCTGCCGGTTGTCCCCCTCCTGATTGGCGCGGTAGCCGTGGGTCGTTTCGGACGCCGGGCGGCGATCCCGCGCGAACTGGCGGGTTAGGGATTCGGCGTGGCACACGATCTGGTCGTCTTCGGTGATCTCGTCGCCGATATCATCATTCCCATCGAGCGCCTTCCGCTCGAACACGAACGTCACGGGTGGGCGGAGGGGATCTTCGTCGAACCGGGAGGCGCCGGGAATGTCCTCGTCGCCGCGCGCCGGGTTGGGCTGGATACGGTCGCCCTCGGCCACCTCGGTCCTGACCGCTACGGCACGGAGTTACGGCAGTTGCTGGAACAGGAGGGCGTCACGATGCGCTACTCCACCGTCTGCGATGATCGCGCCACCGTGCTCTGCATCGTCCTCGCCGACCGCATCGGTCAGCACGTCTACCTTGGTGTCAAGGACAACAAGGGTCTCTGGCCGATGCCCCCCACGTGGCTCGATGTGATCCGCGATGCGAACGCCCTCTACACCGATGGCTACACCCTGCGCGACATCCTCGCGCCGGAAGATGTTTTCTCCGCGCTGGCTGCCGCGCGCAATGCACGGGTTCCGATCTTTTTCGACCCCGGGCCGAGCGCCGAGTACATCCCGCGACAGACGCTCGATCTGGCGATCGCTGCCGCCGACGTTCTCCTCCTTGCCGAGCCGGAATTGCATCTCCTCATGCCGGAGGGCGATGCGCTGGAAGCCGCCCAGTCGCTCCTCGCGCTGGGTGTTTCCCTGATCGTCCTCAAACGCGGTGACCGCGGTTGTCAGCTGATCGATCGCAACGGGGCGATCACGGTGCCCGGTTTTCCGGTTCAGGTCGTCGACACGGTCGGCGCGGGCGACTCCTTTGCCGCCGCGTTCATCGCTGGCTGGTTGCGCGGCGGATCGCCCGCCGAGTGCGCTGTGCTCGCCAACGCGATGGGAGCGCTCGTGGCGACCCAGCGCGGCGCGGGCACCCGCATCCCACCCCGGGAGCGGCTGCTCGCCATGCTTGCCGATCATCCCACCGCCCTGGCCCTGGCATGACGAGCGAGGGCCGGTTTGACCTGATCACCACCGGTAATGCACTGGTCGACACCGTCCACCGGGTGGCGATGTTGCCGCGCTGCGATGGTTCGGCCCTGGTCCTCGACCGCCGCGTCAGCGCGGGCGGGGTGGAAGGGAACGTCGCCTCCGCGGCCGCGCGTCTCGGTCTGCGCGTCGGCGTGATCGCCTCGATTGGCGGCGACCCCGGCGGCGACCTGGTCCTCCGCTCCTTCCGGGAGCATGGGGTCGATACCCGCCACATCCAGGTGCTCCCGCACGAAGAAACCGGCTATTCGCTCGTCTTTGTCGATCCCGAGGGCGAGCGCGTGATCATGACCGGTGGCCGTGGCGTGTTTGGCCTCACGCTGGGTGACGCCCAACTCGCCTACTTGCGGCAGGCACGCGTGCTGTTCGCCTCGGCTTACGCGTCGCTGCCGGTGTTGCGGGCGCTGTCCAGCGTCGCGTCCGAGCCAGGCGGCCCCGCGTTGGTGTTCGATCTTCCCGCCGAACTCGAAGACCTCATCCCCCGCGGCGTCGACCGCCCGGACATCGACGCGCTCCTCCCCCATGTCACGCTGTTCACGGCGAACCGCGAGAGTCTGCGCTCCTACACCGGAACCGATACCATCGCCGACGGCATCGAGGCTCTCTGGCGGCGCGGCGTGAGACGCGGTTCGGTCAGCGATGGCAAGCATGGTCTCACTCTCTTCGAACCGGACCAGTCCGGAAGCGACGCACGCACGTTTCACGTTCCCGCGCCTCGTGTGGCCGTCGTCGACACCACGGGCGCTGGGGACGTGCTCCACGCGGCGTTGATGACCGCTTGGTTGATCGAAGGTCGCTCCATGATCGATGCCGGCCGGTTCGCCGCCGCGGCGGCGGCGCTGACCTGCCAGGGCTGGGGCGTGCAATCGGCCCTTCCCTCCCGCGCCGCGGCGGAGGCCCTCGCCCGGAAGACAATTGACTGAGGCACGATGACGGGTTAGGGTCACTGCCGTGGTGCATTGCCGGGGGGCAGGGCCAGGCAAACGCGACGGAACGGATCGAGTCTGGAGGAAAGCGCACACATGATCGTGCAGATCTATTCCCTCTCCAATGCCGACGATGTCCGCATGCTGATCGAAGCGGGGGTCGACAACGTTGGCATCGCGCCCAAGGAGCAGGGACTTCCCGCGGGCGTCACCCCGGAAGACGGCCGCAAACTGTTCGATCTTCTGCCGGCGGGGATGCTTGGCTCGGCGCTGACCGTGCGGACCGATTTCGACTGGATCCTGGCGATGGTCGACATCGTCAAACCGGCGATCCTGCACATCTGCTGCGAAACGGAGGAACTCAGTGTTGCCGATCAGGTGGAATTGACCAAGCAATTGCCCGAGGGGACGCTGGTCATGAAGGCGATCGAGGTCGGTGGACCGGAAACGGCCGACGCGGCGATTTCCGCCGCCGAGCGTTTTGCGCCCGTCAGCGATTTTCTCCTGCTCGACAGCGCGACGCCGCAGATTCCCGGCATCGGCGCCGCCGGCATCCTTCACGACTGGGACATCAGCGCCCGCATCGTCGAGCGCGTCGGCAAAGAGACGCCGGTGATTCTCGCCGGCGGCATTGGGCCGGACAACGTTGCCGATTCGATTCGGCATGTGCGGCCGGCCGGGGTCGATTCCTTCACCCTGACCAATACGCCGCACGATCGTCGCCGCAAAGATTCGGATCGCGTCCGCGCGTTCGTCTCCGAGGCACGCCGCGCCGCCGCGGAACTCGATCTCTGATCGCCCCGTGGCCGCTCCGGCGCTCGATCTGGTCGCGATCGGCAGCGCGGTCATCGATTACATCCACCATGTCACCGTCCTGCCGCGACCGGACGAAGGGGTCTTCATCCTCGAACGGCGCGTGAGTCCTGGTGGCGTCGAGGGCAATGTCGCGGTCGCCGCGGCGGCGCTCGGCCTGGGCGCGGGCATGATCGCGCACATCGGTACAGACGAGCCGGGCCGCATGATCCTCGCCGATTTCCAGGAGCGCGGCGTCGATGTCAGCCGGATGCAAATCGGCGGCGATGGCGATACCGCCTACTCCCTCGTCTTTGTCGATGACGACGGCGCGCGCTTCATCATGTCGGGTGGCCGGGGTGTGCGCGGACTGACACTCGACGACGACGATCTCCGCTTCGTCGGACATGCCCGCTGCTGCTTCGCCTCCGGCTATCTGCCCTGGCCGCATCTCTCGCGCGTAGCACAGTGCTGTCGTGACGAGAATGGTCCGCTCTTCGCCTTCGATCTCCCCGGCACCTTTGCCGATCTCTCCCGGCGCGGTCTTCGGCCGGAGCACCTCGACGCGATCGTGCCGGATATCGATCTCTTCCTGGCCGACCGGGCCAGTCTCCGCTCCTACACCGGGGAAGAAGACCCGATTGCTGGTCTGCGGGTGCTCCGGGACAAAGGCGTCTCACGGGCGGTCGTGAGCGACGGCAAGCGCGGGTTGCATCTCCTCGATTGCCGGAACGGCAGCGACGACATCCATTCCATGCCCGCGTTCGCGATCGAAGCGGTCGATACCACCGGCGCGGGAGATGTGCTGCACGCCGCGCTGATCGCGGAATGGCTGCTCGCCGGCCGGCCCGCCCGGGCCGCGGCGCGCTTCGCCGCCGCCGCGGCCGCCCTTGTCTGTCGCGACTGGGGCGTCCGTACCGCTCTTCCCTCGCGCGAGGAAGCGGAGGCGCTCGCTTCCCGGGTATGATCCGTAATCCGGAGATCGGTAAATCGATTAACAGGGGGAGACGGATTCATGCCCAACGTGGGAGATCGGCAGCGCCTCTACGACCATATCCTGGGCAGCCTGGCGACCGCCGCGCTTGGCGACGCCATGGGCGCCGCCACCGAGCAACACGAAATCTCCGAAATCATCGCCATCCACGGCGGGTTGCTGCGAGAACTGGTCGCGCCCAACGAAGAGACCTTTTCCGCCGGAAATCTCCCTGGGCAGATCACCGACGACGCGAGCCAGATGTTCGCCCTCGCCGAATCGCTGATCGAGACTGACGGCGATCTGACCGAGGACGCCTGGATCCAGAAACTCCTGGTCTGGTCGCAGACGTCGCCGATGGCGCGAATGATGGGACCGACGACGCGGCCACTCCTGGAAGCCATTGCCAAGGGAGAGGACCCTTCCGCCATCGGCCGGTCCGGATTCTCCAAGCGTCGCCTGACGAGTTTTGGCGCGACGAACGGCGCGTCGATGCGCATCGCGCCGGCGGGCCTCGTCTATCCCGGCGATCTCGAAGGCGCGGTCCGGTTGGCATGGCTGACCTCCCGCCCGACTCACGACACCCAGATCGCCGCCGCCGGCGCCGGGGCCATCGCCGCCGGGGTCGCGCGTGCCCTCGAAGTCGACGCCGATGTCGATGCGGTCGCCGAGGCCTGCCTCTGGGGCGCCCGCTTCGGCGAAGAACTCGGCGCTCGCGAGGGCCGGCGCGTGGCGGGACCGAATGTGGCGCGGCGGATCGAGATCGCCATCGAGGAAGCGGGACGCGCCTCCGATTTCGAGGACGCGTTACGCCGGATCGAGGCGAGTGTCGGCAATTCGGTGATGATGGTCGAATCGACCCCGGCCGCCGTCGGCATCTTTGTCGCCGCGGGCGGCGATCCACTCGAAACGGTCGCGGGCGGCACCAACATCGGGAACGATACCGACACCATCGCCGCGATGGCGGGATCGCTCGCGGGCGCGCTGCGCGGCATCGCCGCCGTTCCACCGCGGATGTACGAGACGGTGAAAGCGGTCAACACGGAGGACATCGAGGGTCTGGCCGAAGGCCTCACCGCCATTGCCTGGCGGCGGCTTTCCGCATAGTCACGCGCTCCCGGACGATCGGCGCCCGGAAAGGACCTCTAATGCGACGGTTTGTGATCGATACCGACACCGGCTCCGACGACGCGGTTGCGCTCGTGATGGCACTTCGCGACCCCCGCATCCAGGTGGATGCGCTAACCGTGGTTGCCGGGAACGTGCCGTTGGAACTTGGTCTGCAGAACGCGCTCTACACCGCCGAACTGTGCGGTTCACCAGTTCCCGTCTATCGCGGCATGGCGACGCCGCTGCTGCGCCCCCATGAGAGCGCGCAGAGCGTCCATGGCCAGGACGGCATGGGAGACATCGGCCTCCCGCTGCACGGCCGCGAGGCGGCGCCGGGTCACGCGGTCGATGTCCTGATCGACATCATCAACCGCCACCCAGGCGAGATCGAACTGGTCACGCTCGGACCGCTCACCAACGTGGCGATGGCGGTACTGCACGACCCCTCTATTGCGGCGAAGGTCAAGCAGTGCACGGTGATGGGGGGCACCGGCCAGGGTCACGGCAACGTCACCCCGGTCGCTGAGTACAACATCTGGGTCGATCCCGACGCGGCCAAGATCGTCTTCGAGTCAGGCATGCCGTTGACGATGGTCGGCTGGGACATCTCCTACAAGCACGCCACGTTCGACCAGCACGAATCGAATCGCTTGCGCAACGTCGGCACCCGGCTCGCGGAGTTCTGCATCGATATCCAGCGGACCCTGGTCGAGTTCGCCGTCGGCAAGATGGGACTCGAGGGTTTCGATCTGCCCGATCCGATCACCATGGCGGTCGCCATCGACCCCGCCGTCGCGATTGATACCCGCCGCCTCTTCGTCGCCGTTGAGACCGGCGGCGAGTGGTGCCGCGGCCAGACCGTCGTCGATCATCGGGGCGTAACCGGGCGTGAGCCAAACGTTGACGTCGTCCTCGAAGCATCGCGGGAGCGCTTCCTGGAGATGCTCCACCGCGCGGTGAAGGATTGAAGAAGGACACCGAGCGCGAGCGGAACGCTACAAGAGACAACAACTTTCGTTCGCGTTCATCAGCGGGTGTTGGATCAACCTCAAAGCAGTCCAGCAAATGCGACTGAACCGAAATGAGTGGGTTCTGCTCAGGCGAGACTATTTCGACAGATCATGCCATATGAGGCGTCCCAACCCGATGTCAGGGAACGCGGTTCAGAAAGCGTCGGTGATAATAGATCGGTTCAAGCGCCACTCTCAATGCAAGTCCGATGCATACCAGACTGACGAGAGAGGCGATGACATACATTCTAGAAGTTACCGCGCGATCATCACGGGTCACTTGAACAAGACGCTTGGCATCAACAAGGAATGAGATTCGAGAACTAGTCCCGAATCGTCTAGATACGGAACGCACTCGGGGCTCTCGGTCTCTGCGGAGTCTAAAGCCATCGTCTATCATTGCACCGTTCCGTTGAAGCCCAAACTGACAATCGGGAAGGAATCTTTCGATAGGCGATCGGAAACAGCCTCTTTCCGAACTCCTCGAACCCCACGACGTTGGGGAAGGGAGTCTCGTCGTTGACAAGCAGAAAGGCGCAATTGGGTTCTTCGCCCCACGAAACCTTGTAGAAGATGACATTAACTTGATCTGCGGGGGGATGTCGGCCCATCGAATCGGAATATGCTCGTCAGGTTGCCCTTTGACCCACTCGGCCCAATTTCCCACGATCCATGAAGTTGATTTGATCGGCACCGACGAGCAACGCATACGGTCGGTCGGGGGGAGTTGCTTTTCAGCCTTCTGGCACGCCGCGATCGAATACCCCAGATGCTCCACGGGTGCGGTGGATGGTCCCGAATCCCCGGACATGTACTGGATGCCGTCGTTCCACCACGTTGCCCCGGAGGCCGATCTCTGGGCGGCGCTGCACGAGCGTCGGATACTCAGGCCGCGACGGTCACGGCAGGTGCTGGGTCGGGCTTCGCCTACGACTGCATTACGATCTCTCGCGGTGAGGGCCAAATCGAGCCGATTCACGTCGGCTGTCATTCGGGAGGTCCTTGCGGTGAACCCGAACCGGAGGGACAACCCCGACTCGCCTTGATGTACAGCGGGCCGGTCGAAGATCGGAGAACCACGTCTTGCCAGGGCGTTGTCACTTCGATCGGTAGGTAGGAATCCTCAGCGAACACAGCAAGTCCGGGCCGACCTTCGGCAACTCGAAAGGAAATCCGTTGGCTTCGAGCCACCCCGCGAAGTGCAACTCGACCATCGTTGATCCGAGCGGGGAGGGGATCGCCTTTAGCCTATTCCGACGCTCGGCCATCCCGCCCGATCCTCCGAACGCGCCGAGCAGCCTGTCGACGCCCTTGGACGGACCTCGTATCCGTCGATCCACCGGCTACCGGGCCAAGGAACGGCGGCTCTCGGCAGGGTGCGTCGCCTCTCAACGGCGATCCACTTCGGCCCGAGCGCACGGGCAAGGCGGGATGGGTACTCAGCGTCCGCGATGGGAAGCCCGGACTGGCGATGGGGGCGAAGCCGATTCTTTTGCTTCGATCATGCTATCTCCTCCTCGCCATTAAAGCTCGTCCACGTTCGCGGCCGCCGCTGGCCACTGCGCCTCCCGCACCAATTCTGCAACGGTCGCGAGAATGGTAACGGTCAGGACTAGCGTCCTCAATTGGCAAGGATTGGAGTCGAGCTCCTTCGGTCCACACAAGGTCCCCCTCCGTAATCGACATTCAGCCTTCCGACTGTCGCAAGCACCGGGGGGCAAACCGATGCGGCCTTGATCGACGGCGCTTGATCGGACGGCTCACTCAACGCACGTGGCCTGCCCTGTCATGGAGCACAAGCCGAACGTGGATGTGGTGCTCGAGGCATCGCGGGAACGATTCCTCGACATGCTTCACCGCGCGGTTCAGGATTGACCGTCGATTGACAAGACCATTCACCACACACGCCGGCAAGTCGGCAAGTCGGCAAGGAAGAGGATCGTCGTTCTCCTGACTCCTGACTCCTGACTCCTGACTCCTGACTCCTGACTCATTTCTTGCCGTCTCGCCGTCTCGCCGTCTCGCCGTCTCGCCGCCTTCGATTTGACACCGTCTACCGCCACTGTTACGATGCCGCGACAATTCCACGTAAACGATTGCGGTGGGCGGAGAGGCAGGAATCCGGCCGGTGGCGACGATGCGGGCGGTCGCGGACCTCGCGGGTGTTTCAACCGCTACGGTAAGTCACGTAATCAACGAGACGCGGGCCGTCAGCCCGCCGCTGATGGCGCGTGTGCTCGACGCCATGGAGCAACTCGATTATCAGCCGGACGTGGTCGCGCGCAGTCTCCGACGTCGCGAAACGCTGACCATCGGGCTGGTGCTGCCCAGTGTCGAGATTCCGTTCTACGCCAGTGTCGCCGAGAGCGTCCAGGAGGCGGCGGACACCGCCGGTTACAGCATCATCCTGTGCAGTTCTGGTTGGGCGCTCGAGCGCGAGCTGCACCACCTCAGGTTGCTGCTGGCGCGGCGCGTCGATGGGCTCCTCTGCATCAGCCTCGGCATGACCGCCGGTCATCTGGCGGCGTTCCTGCGCCGGGGCGTACCCGTCGTCCAGTTCGAGCGATCGATGCCGGGTCTGGAGATCGACGCCGTCGAAATCGACAACTTCCAGGGGGCATACGACGCCACGGCCCACCTTGTCGCGCTTGGGCACCGGCGGATCGGCTGCATCACCGGCCTGCCGAATTCGATCCTGAACGAAACTCGATTGCGGGCGTTCCGCCAGGCGCTGGAGAGCGCCGGGCTGGCGGCCGACCCCGAAATGATCCGCGAGGGGGACTACACCACCGCCTCCGGGATGCGAGAAACCGGCGCGATGCTCGCGCTCGAAAAGCCGCCGACGGCGATTTTCGCGTTCAACGATTTGATGGCGCTGGGAGCGATGCGTATCGCGCAGGAGCGCGGCCGCCGCATCCCCGACGATCTCGCCATCATCGGTTTCGACGGCCTGCCGCTCACCGCCGATCTCTTTCCGCCCCTCTCGACGGTGGTCCAGCCAGTTCCCGAAATGGGCGCCGCGGCGATTTCGATGCTGCTGGAGCGAATTGGAGACAGTGCTCTCGGCGAGGCGCGGGTGCGGACGTTTCCCGCGCGGGTGGTGGCACGCGCCTCCACCCTCGGATTTGGCATAGGGGAGGTCTAGTGTACGAAACGGTCTCGCTATCGACCGGCGTCGGCGATTCCATGACCGATATCACCGATCAGGTGCGGTCGATCGTCAAGGCGAGTGGCGTGCAAAGCGGCGTCTGCTTTCTGGTGGTCCCGCACACCACGGCGGCGGTCACCATCAACAGCGGCATGGATCCGAACACCGTCGCCGACATCGTCGACGATGTGCGGCGGCTGGTGCCGACCCGAACCGATTTCCGCCATATTGTCGATACGCCATCCGATGCCGCCGCACACATCAAGGCCAGTCTGATCGGCAACAGCGAGACCGTGCTCATCGAAGATGGCGATCTCGTGTTCGGCCATTCCCAGTCTTTGCTGTTTTTCGATTTCGACGGCCCGCGAAAGCGCCGGGTCATGGTCAAGATCATCGCGGGGTGACACCCGAAGGGAGGGGGCGGTACGGTTAGCGCGGCTGGTTGACACCCACACGGACGAACGTTCGCCACGGTGGCGAACGGCGATGGATCTGTCGAAGGAGGAGAGCGACCATGAAGCGATTCGGTTTTTCGCTACTGGTCATCGCGATTTTGCTCCTCGCCGCCTATGACGGCAGGACGCCGGTCGAGGCGTCGTCCACGGCACCGAGTGACGTCGCGACGACCGACGTCAGCAAGGCGCAGGACACGCAAACGATCCAGTTCCTGACGATCGACGACGAAGACATGTTGATCGCGACGCAGGCGATGATCGAGGCGTTCAAACTGAGCGAACCGAAATACGCCAACGTCGACGTGCAGATCACCAGCGTTCCGTTCGAGCAGCTCTTCCCGACCATCGAGACCGCGGTGGCGGCGGGCGCTGAACTGGACGTCTTCCTGGCCGACGGCCCGGACATCAAGCACTACGCCTACAACGAGGCGATCATCCCGCTCAAGGACTACTACACCGAGGAAGAGCTGGCCCAGTGGGTGCCGCAGTCGGTGGAAGAAGGGTCCTTCAACGGCACCTTCATGGCGCCGCCGATCATGCAGAGCTGCTCGCTCATGTTCTACAACAAGGACATGACCGATGCCGCCGGTCTCGAGCCGCCGCAGAAGGTCCAGGGCTGGACGATGGACGAGGCCTGGGACGCCTGGCTGAAGACCACCGTCGATACCTCCGGTGACGGCGTTCCCGACACCTGGGGCCTGCGCTGGGGCCAGGGCACCTACCAGGGCGACTACGAGCACGGCATCATGCGCCGCTCCGCCGGCAAGAAGGGCAGCCCGTCCTACATGGGCATCGGCCCGGACGGCATCACGTTCCAGGGGTATCTCGATACGCCGGAAGCGATCAAGTCGTTCGAGGATTACCGCGGCTGGCACCAGGGCGACCGTGCGGTCACCCCGCAAGAGCCGATCGACAACATCTTTTTCTCCAAGGGCGCCGCGTTCTACGTCAGCCCTGACAATGCTGTCGGCACGATCAATCGCCTTTACCCGAATGGCGATTTCAACTACGGCGTGACCGGCATCCCCTACTACGCGGATGGAGCCCAGGTCTGCCATACCGGTTCCTGGCACTTCGGTGTCTCGCCGCAGACCAAGAACGTCGAATTGTCGGTGGCGCTGGCCAAGTTCTTCGCCGGCCCCGAGGGCTCGAAGATCTGGTACGACACGGTGCGCCAGTTGCCAGCCCGCATCGATCTCTTGAACACGCTGCCGGAGTACAACGAGTACCCGCAGCAGTTGTTCAATGAGGGCCTCCAGACCATCGGTCTTCCGCGCATCCAGACTCCGGGCTACACCGAGTACCAGCAGTACTTCGGCGAGATGGCCCAGGATATCGCGCAGGCCGAGAACGTCGACGTCGCGTCGCTGGTGCACCAGACCGCGATCGAGATGGAAGGCGCCCTCGCCAAATACGAGGGTTGGCAGGACGAAAAGCGCTAGATCCAGGGCTAGGAATCGCCGGTGGCGGGCGGCAGACAACGAGCGTTCTGCTGCCCGTCACCTGCCACCCGTCACCCGTCACCCGTCATCCGTCATCCGTCACCCGATAGGCAGTTCACGATGGCCACGATAACCGCGACGGCGCCAACTGAGCAGTTCATCGTCCCCAAGAAAGGGATCCTCTCCTGGCGGCATCGCCAGATGCTGATCGCCTTTCTGTTCATCTTGCCCGCGCTGATCAATTTCACGGTGTTTCGCTACATCCCGATCGCGGCGTCAGTCCGGGCCAGTTTCTATGAATACAGCCTGCTGCGCGGGCTGCGCGATTTCATCGGGCTCGAGCACTACCAACGGATGCTTACGGACGAGACCTTTTGGCAATCGCTGAAGGTGACCGGTCTCTTCGTCCTCTACAAGGTGCCGATCCAGATCGTGCTCTCGCTCGCCCTGGCGGTGCTCTTGCAGCGGGAGACGTTTGGCGCCGGTGTCGTGCGCTCCGCGATTCTCACCCCGATGGTCACCTCGGTCATCGTCGGCTCCATCATTTGGGCGATGATGTACCACTCCCAACTCGGTCTGATTCAGAGCATTCTCGGCGCATTCGGCATTCCGCGGCAGGCCTTCCTCTCGGACGCCAGCCGCGCCCTTCCCGCCGTCACGGTGATGATGATCTGGAAAGATCTCGGGTTCAGTCTGATTATCTTGTTAGCAGGGCTAAAGGCGATACCTCAGACCTATTACGAGGCGGCCCTGGTGGACGGCGCCAATAGTTGGGAAGCATTTCGCCGGGTGACGATTCCGTTGTTGATGCCGGTCCTGATGTTTGTCATCGTTACCCAAGCGGTGTTCTCGTTCCAGGTCTTCGTTCCGGTCTACCAGATGACCCAGGGCGGGCCGCTCGATTCCACCAAGGTCCTCGTCTACTACATCTACCAGCAGGGCTTCCGATTCCAGGACATGGGGTACGCCAGTGCCATGTCCGTGGTTTCGATCGTGATTCTGGTCATCATCAGTTACGGACTGATGAACTGGCTGAAGCCGCAGACATGAGGCGAGGAGGCGAGGAAGCGAGGAGTAGGGCGATGGACACGTCGTTGACCCGAGCGTGCGATCTGACACATGCGGCTATCGCAGCTTGCTGCTCGACTCCTCAACTCCTCCACTCCTCGACTTCGCGGGAGCGTCACCCATGGCGGTAGCAGAGCAAACGGTTGCCGTTTCGATACCGACCACAGAAAGCGAGACCGTAAAGACAGTCAAACGCGTGGTCATCACCCTCCTGCGCGGCATCCTGTTCGCGTTCATCAGCATCGTCTTCCTGATTCCGTTTGTATGGATGTTCTTCGGCAGCCTGCGGCGCGAGACGGAAATTTTTCAGTATCTCTTCCCATTACAGTGGCACACGTTCTTTCCCGTCGAGTGGACGCTCGAGCACTATGGCGACATCTTTGGTATGACCGAAGCAGGTAAGCGCGCCGGTCTCAATTTCGGCCGCAACCTGCTCAACTCGTTCATCGTTTCGACCGGTGTCGTGGTCTCCAGTCTGGTATTCAACACCATGGGCGCGTATTTCTTCGCCCGGCTGAAATTTCCCAAGAAGAACTGGCTCCTGGCCTACGTGCTTGTCACGCTCTTCGTACCGTTCGAAGTGACCATGATTCCCCTCTACATCGTGGTGCGTCATCTCAATCTGCAGAACACCTACTGGGCAATGATCCTCCCCTGGTTCGCCAGTCCCTTCGTCATCTTCGCCCTGATCCAGTATTTCCGCGATATCCCCTATGAACTGGACGAAGCGGCACTGCTCGACGGCGCCAGTTACTTCCACATCATGCGCACCATCATCGTTCCACTGGCGATTCCGGGCCTGGTGACCGTCTCGCTCCTTGAGTTCCAGTTCATCTGGAACCTGTTCTACTGGCCACTGATCGCGGTGCAGAGCAAGGACATTCAGGTGCTCCAGGTGGTGATCAGTTCGCAGACCACCCAGGAGCAGACCTATTGGGGCCGCACCTTTGCCGGTTCGGCGCTCGCGTCCATCCCCGTCATCCTGATTTTCCTGGCACTCCAGCGCTACTACGTCCGTGGGGTGGCCTCGACCGGCATCAAGGGATAGCACGGTGCGGCGCTGCAATGGTTTGGCCCGCGCCTGACGGGAGGATAGGTTCGTGACCGATTCGCAACGGAAGCGCATTCTGATCGACACCGATCCCGGTGTCGACGACTCGATGGCGATCATGCTCGCCTTCGCCTCACCGGACATCTCCGTTGAAGGGCTGACCACGGTCTTCGGCAATACCGGCGTCGAGGTGACGACCGGCAACGCGCTCCGCCTGGTCGAACTCGCCGGGCGTCCAGAGGTGCCCGTCGCGGCCGGAGCGGCGAAGCCATTGATGCGCCCGAACACCAGCACCGGCTGGCGCGTGCATGGCAAGAATGGGCTGGGCGAAACCGAAATGCCCGAGCCGCAAGGCAAACCGGACCAGCGGCGCGCCGCGCAGTTCATCATCGACACGGTGATGGCAAATCCCGGCGAGATCACCCTGGTGCCGCTCGGACCGCTCACCAACGTGGCGCTAGCGGTAGCGACCGAACCGCGTATCGCCGAAAACGTCAAGGAAGTGGTCCTGATGGGCGGCGCCGCGACGGTGCCGGGCAATGCCTCACCAGTGGCCGAGGCGAACATCCGCAACGATCCGGAAGCGGCGCACATCGTCTTCCACGCCGGGTGGCCGGTCACAATGATCGGCCTGGACGTCACGATGAAAACCATCATGACCGAGGACTACCTCAACGCTCTGCGTGCGTCCGGTTCACCGATCACCGAGTTCATCTACAAGATTTCACGGCACTACCTGAACTTCTACCGCGAGGTCGGCTTTACAGAGGGCATCCCGGTGCACGATTCCTCCGCGATCGCCTACGTCATCGACCCGACGCTCTTCACCACCCGCCACGCCTACGTCGATGTCGATCACCTCAGCCCGCATCATCATGGCCAGACCGTTGCTGACTGGCGTGGGCAGCGTGGCGTCGATCCCAACGTCAATGTCGCTATCGACGTCGACAACGCGCGCTTCCTCGACCTGTATCGTCGTCGCCTGACCGGAGCCAGCGCATGAAGCCAATCGCCATCATCGACTGCGATCCGGGGCATGACGATGTCATGGCCATCCTCCTTGCCGGCCGTACCCTCGACATTCGCGGCATCACCACCGTCTTCGGCAATGTCGACGTCGAGCAGACGACGCGCAACGCCAGGCAGACGCTGGAGTTCTCGGGGCTGACCACCATCCCGATCGTGAGGGGGATATCGCATCCGCTCGTGCGCGATCTGGTACATGGCGCTCACGTCCACGGCGAGAGTGGTCTGGACGGTCCCAAACTCGACCCGCCGACTCTTCCGATTCGGGAGGGGACAGCAACCGACTTCATCCTCCAGCAGTCGCGCGAGATCACCGATCTGAATCTGCTTCCGATCGGGCCGCTGACCAATGTCGCCACCGCGCTCCGGCTCGATCCCTCGCTGGCCAACCGGATCAAGCAGATCAGCCTGATGGGGGGCTCGCTCACCTCCGGCAACGCGACGCCGACCGCGGAGTTCAACATCTGGTGCGATCCGGAAGCGGCGCATGTCGTCTTCACCAGCGGCATCCCGATCAAGATGCTCGGTCTCAACGTCACCCGGCAGGTCATGGCCACGCCCGAGCGGCGGGCCCAGATCCGCAGCATGGGCAGCACGACGAGCCGGCACGTCGCCGACATGCTCGACTTCTATGGCGAGCGCTATCGCGTCG
Source organism: Thermomicrobiales bacterium (assembly GCA_046328335.1). Lineage (GTDB taxonomy): Bacteria > Chloroflexota > Chloroflexia > Thermomicrobiales > UBA6265 > JACCXM01. The sequence goes on along the minus strand of JAXLWU010000023.1, from coordinate 65,904 downwards.
TCTCGGGGCTCCCCGGCGGCGCCATGCATGACCCGCTCGCGGTAGCGGCGCTGATCGATCCGGAGATCGTCCGCTTCGAACCGATGCACGTCGCCGTTGAATTGCGGGGAACCCACACCTATGGCATGACTGTCTGCGACGCGCGTCATCTTCGCGCCGATACACCGGTTGCGGTGCGCGGCCCTCGCGGCGAAGCCGCGAATGCCGAGGTCGGTGTTGCTGTCAACGCCGATCGCTTCTGGGAGTTGTTCCTCGACGTTCTGGCGACGTATCCGTGATCACATCGTCCGCCTCACGTTCAGGATCGGTCTACTGGTCATCTGAATTCCGCGGTGAACCTGTTCCGCGCGGACGAGAGGTGTCGTCCCGAGGAACGAGGGACCTCGTCGCTCGCGCCAGCCGTAACGATTACCGAGATTCCTCGCCTCCGCTCGGAACGACACCCCTTTGCCCTGGCGCTCTCGCCTCGGTGCGCGATGTCTGACGCGGCGGCAACGCGCCGGTTCGATGTGGTCAGCGTCGGCGGCGCCGGTCTCGATACCGTCATCACCCTCGATCGCCTACCGGCGCATGACGAGAAGGTGCTGGGCGCGTTTGTCGGCTATGTCGGCGGCGGTCCGGCCTCCAATTTCGCCTGCGCCGCCAGCCGCCTGGGGCTGCGCGCCACCACACTGGGGAAGGTCGGAAATGACGATGCGGGCCGATTGATCGTCAAGGGATTCGCACAGTTCGGCGTCGATACATCCAACATCCAGGTCATCCCCGGTCAGGCATCGAACTTCACGATCTGCATGATCGATCCCTCAGGTGAGAAGGCCGTCGTTGTCGTGCCGATGCTCGACGAGGCGTTGCCGCATGATGTCGTGGAGCGCGTGCTGCCCCAATCGCGGCTCCTTTTCGGTATGCCGAACGACCGCGAGGAGTTCGGCAAACTGATTGCAGTCGCGCACGCGAGCGGCACCGAGGTCATGATCGATGTCGAGGCGACGGTCGTGCCTGACCCACCGGACATGGTGAACTTTCTGGCTGGTGTTGATATCGCCAGTTTCAATCAGGCCAGTTTCACGGTGGCGACCGGCGACGAGCCGTCCCTCGCCGCCGCGCGCAAACTGCTCGCCCATGGCCCGAGACTGGTTGTCGTCACGCTTGGGGCCCGTGGTGCGCTCGCCGTGTCGCGGGATGACATCGCCGAGAGCCCCGGCTTCGCCATCGAGGTTGTCGATACCACCGGCGCCAGCGACACCTTCAACGCGGCGTTCGTCCGCGCCATGTTCGACGGAGCATCCCTGGTAGAAGGGTTGCGGTTTGCCAACGCCGCGGCGGCTCTGGCCGTCACGGGGTTCGGTGCCCGTGGCCACCTGCCAGACCGGGAGGAGGTCGCGCGGTTTCTGCACGAGCGCGGGAGCGCGCATTGAGAGCGATTTCGTTCGGGAGGACGAACACGTGACACGGGAAAGGAACGAAAGCGTGGATCAGGATTTCCGGCACATCATCACCCAGGTCGAGAGTCTGCCAACCCTCATTCGGGACGAACTGGAGACGCTCGATCTCCGCGTCCGCCGGTTGCTCAACCACAACGAGTGCCTGTCGGTGAAGCGGGTCGTGATTACCGGTTCTGGTGACTCGCATATGGCCGGTCTGGCCGCTGAACTGGCGTTCGAGCGCCTCGCCGGCATCCCGGTCGAGCCGATGACCGGCATGCAGGCTGGGCGCTATGCCTCGCCCTATTTCGACTCGATGTTCCCCCGGAACCCGTTGACTATCGCCATTTCGGTTTCGGGCTCGGTGGCGCGCACGCGGGAAGCGCTCATCCTGGCGCGCAAGCAGGGCGCGCTGACCGTGGCGATGACCGCCAACCCTGACTCCCCTCGCCGGGGTCGCCGAGTACGTGCTCGACTGCACCGTGCCGGAATCGATGCCGGCCCCCGGTGTCCGCTCCTACCGTGTCTCGCTGATGATGCTCTATCTGCTGGCAATCCATCTGGCCGAGGTCAACGGCCGCATCACCCAGGACCGCGCCAACGAACTGCGGCAGGAACTGCGGGGCACCGCCGAATCGATTGCCGCCACCATCGAGGCGATCCGCAAGCCGGCGCGGGACCTTGCCGCGGCGGTCGCCAATGAGAAGAACTTCGTTTTCGTCGGTGACGGCCCCAACTACGCGACCGCGCTCTTCTCGGCGGCGAAGGTCATCGAGTCGGCCGGACGGCACGCCATGGGCCAGGACACTGAGGAGTGGGCCCACCTCCAGTACTTCGTCAATACCGACCCCTCGACCCCGACCTTCATGATCTCCCCGGCGAGCGCGGGCACTCCCGCGCGGTCGAACTGGCGGCGATGATGAAGCAGGTCGGTCGGACGGTCGTCGGCGTCGTTCCGGCAGGGGAAGAGGAGATTACAAAGATCTCCGACTGGGTCCTGCCCGTGGTCGGCGGCGTCTCCGAGATGTTCAGCCCGATGGTCTACCCCGTCGCGGGCGAACTCTTCTCCGCCTATCTCTCGGAAGCGATCGGCGAGCCGCCCTTCCGCCAGTTCAGCGGCGCGTACGTGCCACAGGGCATCACGATCCGCAACAGCGCGGTCATGGAGGATGCGGTCATCTAGTCGAGTAGACGGCCAGTCGGCAAGAGACGAGACGGCAAGAAGAAAGACGGGAAAACGACACGTGCGATACCGACTTCGATCAGAAGCAGAGCGCCGCGATCATCCAGCACCAATTCCACCGAAGTTCCTGCCATCACCAATCTTTGCCATCTCTCATCTGGCCGTCTTGCCGTCTCTCGTCTTGCCGTCTCGCTAACGAGAATGCCTGATGCCTCTGACTTTGTCGTTACTCGGGTCTGATCATCGACGATATCGTCCTGCCCGACGGGCAGACGTACTTCAACACGCTCGGCGGAGGAGCGACTCACGCCCTGGCCGGATGCGGTCTGGTCCGATTCCTCGGCTATTTCGCCGCTGTCGGCTCCGATTTCTCGCCTGCGCACCGGCGGCAACTGGAGGCGATGAACGTCAACCTCGACGGATTGGTGGTTCGCGAGGGCAACCAACGGCGCGCGCGTGGCAACTCTTCGAACCGGACGAGCGACGGATCGAGGTCTTCCGCACCGACATCGACGACTTCTACAACCTGGAGGTCCGTTTCCCGGAAATGAGCGACGCCTATCGGCGTGCGCGCGGCTACCACATCGGCCACGGCACCCTCGCCGACATGGTCGAACTGATGGCCAATCTACGGGCGGTGAATCAGAACGCCGTCGTGGTCTGGGAGCCGACGCCGCTCCAGCACGTCAATGATGCGGTCTCGTTTCGCGCCATCTTCGCCCAGGTCGATGCCTTCTCGCCGGATGTCAGTGAGAGTCTCGCGATTACCGGCCAGTCCGAGACCGAGGCGGCGATCCACACCCTGCTCGACTGGGGCGCGAAAATCGTCGCCTTGCGGATGGGCGCTCGCGGCTCCCGCCTCTACACACCGGAAGGCGAGACCATCTCCATCCCGGCGGCGCCCGCCAGTGTGGTCGATACCACCGGTGGCGGCAACGCGTATCTGGGCGGCTTGCTCGTCGCGCTGGCGGACGGCGACAGCGTTGCCGACGCGGGGGCGAAAGCCGCGGTCAGCGCGAGTTTCGCCATCGAGCAGTTTGGCGTCCCGACGTTCGACGAGCGTCTATTCGCGGAAGCGGAGACGAGGTTGGCCTGGGTCAAGGCGCACCGGGCGGTCATCGCCTGATCGCGAGGGAGGAGAATCCAATCGCCTGGGAGTGCACGTCGCTCGCCGCTCGCCTCTATTGGCGCCGCCTGCCATTGCTGATCATGGCCAACATCGTCTGGTTCGCGCTGAGCGTGCCGATCGTCACCTGGCCGGCCGCGACGGCGGGGCTCTTCGGCCTGGTGCGATTGGTGGTCCAGGAAGAACTCGATGGCGCGCCGCGAGAAACCCGGTTGGGGGACTTCTGGATCGGATTTCGCGAGCACGGCATTCGCTCCACCATCCTCACCGCCATCGATGCTGCCGCCGTCATCGCCATTGCCGTGGCGATCCTCTTCTACAGCCAGAGTCCCGCCGAGCCGTTGCGATGGTTGCTCGGTCCTTTCGCCCTGATCGGCGTGGTCTGGGCGGGCGCCCAGATCTATCTCTACCCCCTGCTCCTCGAGCGCACGGAGCAATCGCCCTTGCAGGTCCTGCGTGAGGCGTTGCTGACGGCCATCGCGTTTCCGCCGTTCACCCTCGCCCTCCTCGTCACCAGCCTCATCCTCGCCATCGCCGCGGGCGCCCTTCTTGGCCCGATCCTCTTCGTCTTTTTCTCGGCCATGGCCACGTTGCAGACCGTCGCGCTGCGGCAACTCATCCTCTCACGTCGGATGTCGCAGGAGGAATCAGCGTGAACGACGCCGCGTCAGGAAGTCCGCTGGCGGTGGTCTGCGGAAGTGGCACGCCCGTCGGAAGTGCAATCAGCGTCCAGTTGCAAAACGGCGGGTTGCTGATAGTCGCGGTCGAGGCGCCGGGAGCGCAGCCGAACCCCGCTGCATCTCGCTCGTTCTCAGGCGAGATCTGGTCCGAATCGTTCTGGACCGACGTGCACGACGAACTGCGGAGGACCGGCTGGCCGGTCCATTACTTCGTCCATGCCCTCAGCGGCTTTGTCAGCACCCCCGGTCTCGGGGGAGCAACCACGTCCGAAGCCGCGGAACGAACGCTGCTCAGTGCGGAGTATGGAAGCCACGCGCTCCTGCCGTTGATGCCCCGCGGCAGCGGCGCAATCGTTCTTCTCGCCTCGGTCCTCGCCAGTTGGGACAGCCGCGTCGGCTACGCGCTCTTCCAGGCCGCCCAGGCGGGCCTTCTCGGTCTCACCCGTGGTCTGGCCCTCGATGGCGCGGTCTACGGCGCGCGCGCGAATGCCGTGTGCATGGGTACGGTCCACGAAGGCCACGTACCTGACGACCACAGTGAGCGCATTCCACTCGGGGTGCCCGCCACTCCTGATGACGTGGCCAACGCGGTGTTGTTCCTTCTTTCTGACGACGCCCGGCACATCTCAGGCAGTGACCTGGTCGTCGATGGCGGACAGTCACTGCAGAGTTGGAGCAACGCGCCTCGCCAGGGCGGGTATGCCCCCGTGACGCGGAAGCCGTCACTGATGCCGCCCGCGCGGTTCGCGGATCGCGTCGTCCTGATCACCGGCGCTGGGGGCGGGCTGGGCAGCGCCACAGCCCTACGCTTTGCCGCCGAGGGCGCGCGCCTGGCTCTGCTCGACCGGGACGCCATGGTCGTCAACGAACTCGCCGGAAGAATCACCACCGGTGGGACCGATGTGCTGCCGCTCAGCGCCGACGTCTCGGACGAAGCAGCGATTGCGACTGCCTTTGCCCGCGCGGATCAGCATTTCGGACGGTTGGACGTGGTCTTCAACAACGCCGGAATTGGCGGACTCGACGTGCCGATTGCGGAAATGCCGGTCGCGCGGTGGGACGAAATGATCGAAATCAATCTGCGCGGCCTGTTTCTCGGCAGCAAGCACGCGGTCCCGGCGCTCCGGCGCGCCGGGGGAGGGACGATCGTCAACATGGGGTCGTCCACCGGCCGCCATGACACCATCACCGGCGGCGCCGCGTATATGGCGAGCAAAGCCGCCGTCGAGGCGATGACGAAATCGCTCGCCTTGCAGGTCGCCCGCGACGGGATTCGGGCCAACACCATCTGCCCCGGCATCATCGCAACATCGCTCAGTTTCCGTCAGCAACAGCGCGGTGAGCAGGAGGCGTTCTTCGCCGAGTTTGCCGAGCGCATTCCACTTGGCCGCGTCGGGCAGCCGGAGGACGTGGCGGCGACCGTCGCCTTTCTCGCGTCCGATCAGGCCAGGCACATTACCGGCGCTTCGCTCTTGATCGATGGTGGTCAAACGATGCGGCGCTGGATCAGTGCCCCCGATCGGGCTCGTTCGTTCCAGGCGCAGGAGGGAGGTCCCGCGTGAAGCAGGTCATGACGGTGCTCGGTCCGATCGACGCCGAGCAACTCGGGGTGACGCTGATGCACGAGCATCTGCTGCTCGATGCCACGCCCTGGTTCCAGGAACCGCCGGAAGCCTCGCGCAAGGCGACGGCCTATCAACCCGTCTCCATCGAAATCCTCGGGCAACTGCGCAACGACCCCTTCATGAACCTTGACAACTGCAAACTGTTCGACGAGGCCACGGCGATTGCGGAGGTGATGCACTTTCGCCTCGCCGGGGGCCAGAGCGTGATCGATCCCACCTGCCGCGGCATCGGCCGCGATCCGCGCGCCTTACAGCGCATTGCCCGCGCCACCGGTCTGCACATCGTGATGGGCACCGGCTACTACCTGCATCCGGCCCATCCCCCGCACGTCAAGGAGATGACCGTCGAATCGATCGCGGCGGAAATCGAGCACGATGTCAGCGAGGGCGAGTTCGGGGTGCGCTCTGGCATCATCGGCGAGATCGGCATCTCCAAGGACTTCACCACCGAGGAGGAAAAGGTTCTGCGAGGCGCGGCGCGAGCACAGCGGATCACCGGTGTGCCGCTCGAGGTGCATTTGCCAGGCTGGGAACGGCACGGCGGCCGCGTCCTCGATGTCATCGCGGACGAAGGGGCCGATCTTCAGAGCACGGTGCTCTGCCACATGAATCCCAGCGGCCTGGATACCGACTACCAGGTCGCCCTCGCCCAACGCGGCGCCTGGCTCGAGTTCGATATGATCGGCATGGACTTCTTCTATGCCGACCAGTCCGCCCAATCACCGAGCGATGACGACAACGCTTTCGCCATCCGGCGCCTGCGCGACCACGGACTGCTGGGGAAGGTGCTTGTCTCCCAGGACGTCTTCATCAAGATCCAGTTGGTTCGCTATGGCGGAACGGGCTATGCCCACATCCTCGAGCATTTCGTACCGCGCTTGCGCCGCCATGGCTTCACCGAGCACGAGATCGACATGCTCCTGATCGGCAATCCCCGCCGCGTCTTCACCGGAGAATCGGCATGACCACCCTCGCTCCCGAGTTGGTCTCCAGGATCACGGCGGCGGCGCGAACGCGCCAGGACGAAACCATCTCTCTGCTCCAGGCGCTGGTCCGCGTACCCAGTGTCAATCCCTTTTTCAGCGGTTACACGGTTCCCTCGCGCGAAGGCGAGGTGCAGGACGTTCTTGCTGCCCGGCTCGCCGCGCTGGATGCCCAAATCGACCGCTGGGAACCCAATGCCGACGACCTGGCGAAACACGCGGGTGGCCCCGGCTATTACCCAGGACGCGATTTCCGCGGGCGCCCCAATCTGGCTGCAACCCTGCCAGGAAGCGGCGGTGGGCGCTCCCTGTTGCTGCTCGGCCACGTCGATGTCGTCAGTCCGGGGGAGGGCTGGAGCGTCGATCCCTTCGCAGCTGTCCGGCGCGACGGCACGATCGTCGGGCGCGGCGCCGCGGACATGAAGGGCGGCTGGGCTGCCGCGCTATCAGCGATCGAGATCCTGGCAGATCTCGGACTGCGATTGCGGGGCGATGTCATCTTCGCCTCCGTGGTCGACGAGGAAGCGGGGGGCATGGGCACGCTGGCGATGGTCGACCGCGGCTACCGCGCCGATGGCGCGATCATTCCAGAACCGACCGATCTCGTCGTTGCGCCGCTCTGCCGGGGCATTCTCTGGGGACGGGTGACGATTCCCGGCCGCGCTAGTCACATCGAAATGCCGCAGCCGCACTGGCGCGACGGCGGCGCGGTCGATGCCATCGTGCTTGGCCGGGCGATTCTCGATGAAATCGACAAACTGAACGCATGCTGGGCCGCGGACCCGCGGAAGCAACACCCCCTGCTGCCACTGCCTTGCCAGGTCAGCGTGTCGATGCTCGATGCCGGGGAGTTTCCTACCGCCTTTGCGGGCGAAATGCGCATCACGTTCGATGCTCAGTATCTCCCCGCCGAAAAGGACGAGCGGGGACTCGGCGGGCATGTCAAGGCGGAACTCGAGGAATTCTTTGCGGACCAGGCAAGCCGCAGCGAGTGGCTCCAGCAACATCCACCGCGCATCGAGTGGCTAGTCGACGCCGATTGCGGCGAGACTCCGGCCGATCACCCGCTGCCCGTCCTGCTCGAGTCCGCGACCCGCGCGGCCGGCGCCACGACCCATGTGGAAGGGATGTGCAGCCACACCGACATGGGGTTGCTCGTGAACGCCGGCATCCCGACGGTCAATTTCGGTCCCGGCGCGCCGAGCGTCGCGCACCAGCCGGACGAGCACATTTCCGAGGACGATCTGCTCGCGGCGACTATTGCCCTGGCACTTACCATCGCCGAATGGTGCGGTGCGGACCAATCTCGGTAGAGCGGAATTCGATTCGTGCGTGAGGAACCGGATGCTCTCCCGGCGTACCGTGACAATGACGGTCGCCGACCGCAAATGCGAGAATGGCGCTGTCCAGCAGAAGGAGCAGCACCATGTTCAGACTCGGCACAACCTGGTTGAAGACCATTCTCGCGTTCGTTTTCGTCGTTGCCATCGCCGTCCTGCCGACCGTGCCGGCCGATCGCGCCGCCGCGCGTCAAGGCGCCGATGTCAAGATCTCGGTCGTCGATTTCGCGTTCGACCCGGCGGAAGTGACGGTCGCACCCGGAACAAAGGTGACCTGGACCAATGCCACCGGTCGGCCGCACACGGTCACGGCACAGGACGGTTCATTCGATTCCGGCCGCCTCGATCCGGGCGAAACGTTCAGTTTCACCTTTGACGCTCCGGGGACCTATGCCTATTTCTGCGGGTTCCATCCCGAAATGCAGGGCAAGGTCGTAGTTGAGGAGGCTGCCTCGGGCGGAACCGACGGTATCGAGGTTGCGACCGCGACGGCCAACGAGCCCGTCGCGTCTGGCCAGACAACGGATTCTGGTGCCGCGGGACCGGTGCAGAATCTCGCTCCCGTCGATCCCTCGCGCCTCGCCCACATTCATGCCGGGACCTGCGACGAACTCGGGATCGTCGTCTACTCCTTCCCCGATCTGCGCAGTTTTCGTATCGACGAGGGCCAGCAGGAGGGAGTCGGCGCGGTGGAAGTGGTGACCGGCACCACCAAGGTCCCGCTCGAGAATCTTTTCGGCGAACCGTTCTCGGTCCACGTCCACGCCAGCCCCCAGAACAAGCAGACCTATCTCGCCTGTTCGGATATCGGCAGCCGTCCTCCCGCGCCATGGACACCGAGCGACGGCCTCGTGCTCGCGGCCCGGGAGCAGAACGATTCGGGCTACAGCGGAGTGACGATCCTTCGTCCATCGCCGGATGGTGGCACCACGGTAACGGTCTCCCTCGCCGCGTCGACCGCCTCCACCGCGGCCGCCGCGGAGCGGCCTGCTCCCCCGCCGAGCACCACCTACAAGAGCCCAACCTTCGGTTACACCATCGGTTACGGCCCGACCTGGCAAGAGTCGGAGAACGTCTCCACCAACGGCCGCGACCGCTTCGTGCTCTTCAACGGCGCGAGTTACATCACCTTCACTGGTGAATCGGCGTTCGGCGGCGATCCCAGGAAATGTGTCGATACGTTTGTCGAACAACTCACCGCCGATCCCAACGTCAGCAATCTTGGCTTGGCAACGGACGAAACCGGAAAGCCCTTGCAAGGCGAGACCGCGGCTACCGGCGCCTACGCGATCTACAACCACGACTACACCTTCCCCGATCGCACCGAGCCGTACACTCTCTTCGTCGGCTGCATTCCGCTGATCCCGAACGAGGCGGTGCTCGCCGTCGTCCAGAACGTGCCGACCGCCGATTACAACGATCAGGTCCCCCTGCGCGAGGCGCTGCTGCGCGGGCTGACGCTGGCCCAGTAATCATCAACGGCAAGAACCTGGCAGGCCGGAACGCCTCTCTGATTGTCAGAGAGGCGTTCCGGCTTTGCTTCAACTACACCCCAGGCAAGAGAAGACCCCTCTCCCGTCAAGCGGGAGAGGAGCCGGGATGAGGGCTATCTCCCCGGATCAGGTCTACCCTCCGATCACCACCGTGTTCCCGGTGTTGTCGCCGGAGTTCACATCACCGATCGTGATGTCGCCACCACTCGCGTCGGCCACCGCGACGCCGCCATTGCCAGCCGCCGCATCGCCGCCGTCGCCATTCTGCCCGCCAGTGCCGCCGACCGCCACGTTGTCATCGCCACCGTTGGCGTTTGCCGTCGCCGTGCCGCCGTCGGCGCTGATGTCGATCGTGGTCTCGTTGCTGACCGTGCCCCCGCTGACCGCGACATTGCCGCTCACGTTGCCGTCGACCACCACCGTGTTGCCGGCATTGTTGCCGGAATTGATGTCGCCAGTAGTCACCGAACCGCCACTGGCGTCGGCCGCCGCGACCCCGCCATTACCCGCGGCAGCGTCCCCACCATCCCCGTTCTGCCCACCGTTGCCCCCCACGGCGACATTGTCGTCACCGCCATTGGCATTGGCGGTCGCGGTCCCACCGTCAGCACTGATGTCGATGGTCGTGTCGTTGGTCACCGTCCCGCCGCTGACCGCGACATTGCCGTGGAGATTGCCGCTCACGGCGACGGTGTTGCCCCGATTGCCGCCAGAGTTGATATTGCCGATGGTCACCGACCCGCCACTGGCATCGGCCAGCGCGATTCCGCCGTTGCCGGCCGCGGCGTTGCCACCATCACCGTTCTGTCCACCATTGCCCCCGACCGCGACATTGTCATCGCCGCCGTTGGCATTCGACCGAGCCGTCCCGCCATCGGCGCTGATGCGCAGCGTCGTGGAATTGGAAACCTGGCCCCCATCGATCCGCGCATTGCCGCCACTGCCGAAAAAGCTGCCGCCCAACCCGGCGATGACCGTATTGCCCCGGTTGTTGCCGGAATTGATGTTGCCGATGGTCACCGCGCCACCGCTGGCGTCAGCGAGGGCAATGCCTCCGTTACCCGCGGCGGCGTTGCCACCGTCCCCATTCTGCCCCCCATTGCCACCGACCGCGACATTGTCGTCGCCGCCGTTCGCGTTGGAGCGCGCCGTGCCACCGTCCGCGCTGATGGCGATCGTGGTCTGGTTCGAAACGTTACCGCCATTGGCGGAAAGATTGCCGCCGAATCCGCATCCGGAGCGGTTGCCGCCGAGGGCGACGGTATTGCCGGAGTTGTTACCGGAATTGATATCGTCGAGGTCGATCATCCCGCCACTGGCATCCGCCAGGGCAATTCCGCCGTTGCCGGCCGCCGCATTGCCACCGTCACCGTTCTGGCCACCGTTGCCGCCGACCGCCACGTTGTCGTCGCCGCCGTTGGCATTCGAGACCGCTGTGCCGCCGTCAGCACTCAAGCGGAGGGTCGTGTCGTTGCTGACGGTGCCGCCGTTGACCGAGATATTGGATGGCGCGCAACCGGTGGCCGAAGCACTCGGCGCCATGGTGACAACGCCCATCAGCAGCAACGCGGCGGGGACGATGCGAAGTCCGGCCAGCAGCCGTGGCCGCGCCTGGAGAATGAACCGGGCCGCTCCCCGGCGCTCCCCTGTTTCACCGTCGATCGACCCACCGAACTCGTTCACCTGACCGTTGATCGTGTTCATCGTCCTGCTCCTAGTTGCTTCGTCTCGATTCGTTCCGTGTCATCACGGCTATGCATCTATTTCATCAGCGGTAGTCGCCGCGGGCGGCCACCGCGTTGGCTGAGCCGCTGTCAAACACGGAACAGGAAGAAACGCCGGAAACACCATGAAGAGCGGCGGCCACTTGGCCGCCGCTCTTCGTTCTTCGTGGAATCAGGGGACTGGATTTACGGCGCGAGGTTGTAGATGCGCAGTTTTACGGGTGCGTCAGCGCTGACCTTCAGGGTATAGCCTGATGCGGCATCGCCCGTGACCTTGCGCGCCGAGAGCACATAGGTCGTCGCCCCGGCTGGCAACTGCGGCTCGCTGATCACGTAGTCGCCGGGCGGCAACCCGCTCCACGTCACCGCGTTTCCTCTCATGTCCGCGTCCTGCACGGTCAATGGCTCGGCGAGAGCCTCCCCGGCAAGCGCAAGATCGAATCCGTCCGCGACCGGTTCGCACACGGCCGCGGCCAGACTTTCCGCGGTCATGCCGGGTGGACAGGTGAAAACCTGAACGGTGACTTCGCCCTGCCCGGCACTCTGCTGGGTCGTCGGTTCGCCGATCGTGCTCGGAGTTGCCTCCGTCGCCGTTACCGCTGCCGCGGTGGGCGCCGCCTCCAGTCCTGGCGGCGCGGGAACCTCGGGACCGATCATGGCAACGACAAAGGTGGCGACCGGTTCGCCGTCACCCGGCGCTGCTCCCACCGCCAGTTCCCCGGTGAAACTCGCCGCCTCGCCCGCGAGCAGGACCACCGGGTTCCCGCCGGGCCGCCCGACATTCGCCGCGCCATCAGTAATCAGCACGACATTCTTCGCCCCCGAATCGGGCACGGCGTAGACATCATCCCCCCGCACGGTGTCACTGACCAGATCGAGATCGCGCAGCCCGGCCGGGGCCGCAAATGGCTGTCCGGGCTGGAGCACGATCGCGTCATCAGGGGGAGCGGGGGCATCGGCCGGGACCAGCTCGATCGAGAGGTAGCTCACTGCTCCTTCCGTCAGGCTGGCCCGCCGCTGCACCACCCCGGCGGGCACGAACGCCGCCTCGCCACGGCCCAGCCGCGTCTGCTCGCCCTGCTCCTGATCGGTGAGCAGGAGTGGGCCGTCCGTCGCGAGCACGAAGCCGAGCGGCCGCGCCTCGAACAACGATTCTTGCGGCGACATCGCCCGCGTCCGCACCGTTCGCCAGACGACGTCACCCGCCGGCAGGGTGGCAACCCCCTGGGCGATGACCTGGGCGTTTCCACTCGTCGGGGCGAAGTCGCTGGCGACTTGACGCGACAGCGCGTCGCCGGCCGCAAACCCGGCCATGCCGATCAAGAGCATCACGACAACCAGGGATCGCAGCAGGCCGAGAGGACGACTTGTGAACCGCATCTCCAATGCTCCTCTCTCGCGCCGGCAACCGGTCACGGCGTAGTGGTGGCGCCCATCTGGACCGGAACGGCCTCGCGTTCGGTCACGTAGGTAAATCCGACCACGGTCGCTTCGCTGGTATTGCTGTCCTGCCCCGCGAGCAGCGCACCGGTGTAGCGCAGGCGCGATACGATGCCGGCATCCCCGAAGCGGAGGTCTCCTCCGCCAGCGACGAACGGCGCCGCATCCTCTTGCGTTAGCGCGGCATCGCCAACGACAACACCGATCGTCGGATCCTGCCGCTGCAGCGTTTCGCGCAGCGACATCGAGTACCGCGCAACCGATTGACCGCTCGCAAACGATTCCAAATTCTCCCAGGTAGCGCCGCCTTCGTTCTGGTAGATCTCCAGTGTCCCCGTGCTTTCGAGCATGCGGACGTCCGCTCGCGTCTCGCGGTTGTCCACGGTCAATTCCGCCCGAAACGTGAAGCGAGCGGAGACCACACTCGGTTGCGCGTCGGTGAACAGGGCTGTTACGTCGAGATTCGTCGCGGCAGTGAGGAAACCGTACATTTCGACCCGGTCGGGCAGGTAAGCGAGTCTTCCTATCAGGCGCAGGGAGGGTTCCCCGATCGGACCGGCGCCTACTTCGACCGGCGGCAAGTTCTCCTGGCGCGCCGCGGCCGCGTTGGTTCCGAACCACGGCGACCAGAGCGCCGTGGCTGTCAGCAGGATCGCCACCTGGAGCAGAACCGTGTGGAGTCGAATCATCGCCTCTCCCCGCGGCTTTCACCGCCCTCGCCCGGGAACCGACATCCTAGCAGAGTGACCGCTCGCTTCGGACCCGTGAGCAGTCTTTCCCGATCCCTGGCCCGACCCCGGCGGGTACGATGTACACGTACTCAAGCAGAGATCAAGAGGGTATCGTGACCGCGTCACCTTCGGGAATCCTGACGTTTCTCTTCACCGACGTAGAAGGGAGCACCCGCCTCTGGGAGGCCGACACGCGCGCCATGTCCGCCGCGCTGTCCCACCACGACGCGGTCCTGACCGACGCGATTTCCACCGCCGGTGGCAGTGTCTTCAAGACCGGCGGCGACGCGTTCTATGCGGTCTTTTCCGCCGCGCCGCAGGCGATCCACGCCGCAGCGGAAGCGCAACGCCTGCTGACGATCGCATCAGACGAAGCGGAACTTCGCCTCAAGGTCAGGATGGCGATCCATTCCGGCCACGCCGAGGCGCGTGACGGAGACTTCTTTGGCCCGCCGCTCAATCGGGTCGCGCGTCTCCTTTCCATCGCGCACGGCGGTCAGGTGGTCGTCTCGCGGGCCGCGGCCGATCTCGCCCGAGAGGCGCTCTCCGCGGAACTGGCCCTCCGCGATCTCGGGGAATACACCCTGCGCGATCTCCAGAACCCGGAGCGGGTCTTCCAACTGATCGGTCCCGGGCTGATTGCCGCGTTCCCGCCACTGCGCGCGCCGGAGCAACTCCTGCGCAACGTGCCACGCCCGGCGACGCCGCTCATTGGCCGCGAAGGGGAAGTAGCGGCTGCCCGCGCGCTGCTCGATCCAAAACGGCGGGCCGACCAGCGCAACGCGATGGACGAACCGGCACCCGCGCCGGTTTCGCTGCTGACCTTGACTGGTCCCGGCGGCGCGGGCAAGACGCGGCTCGCCCTTCACCTCGCGGCGGATATCGGCGTCTCCTTTGAAGACGGCTCGCTCTTTGTCTCCCTCGCCGAAGTCGCCCAGCCAAGCCAGGTGCCCGCGACGATCGCGGCGACGCTCGATCTCGGTGATAGCGGCGGCGAATCGCCGCGGGAACTCGTGCTCAATCGTCTCCGGGACCGCGAATTGCTCCTCGTGCTCGACAACTTCGAACAGGTCATGGGCGCGGCGACTTTTGTCTCGGAACTGATCGAACGATGTCCGCGCCTGCGGGTGATCGTCACCAGCCGGGAGCGCCTCCATCTTCGTGGCGAACACGAGATGCCGCTGCCGCCCCTTTCGACGCCGGAATCGTCCGCATTCATCCCTCGCTCCGGGGCGGACCCGAAGCCCCTCGATCTGGATCGCATCTCCCGCTCCGAGGCCGTCCAGTTGTTCGTGCAACGGGCGCAGGCCGTCAAGGCCGACTTTGCCATCACCTCGGAAAACGCGGAGGCCGTCGCCGAATTGGCGCGACGCCTGGATGGCCTCCCGCTGGCGATTGAACTGGCCGCAGCGCGATCGCGCTCGCTCCCCCCGCAGGCGTTGTTGTCTCGGTTGGAGCGGCGGCTCGATCTCCTCAGCCGAGGCTCACGCGACCTCCCGGCCCGGCAGCAGACGATGCGGGATACGATCGCCTGGAGTTTCGATCTGTTGGAACCGGCCGAACAGTCGCTCTTCACCCTGATTTCGGTCTTCGCCGGTGGCGCGGCGCTTGCGGCGGTCGAGTCAATCGCCGAGGAAGCCGCAATCGACACGTGCGATGTCTTCGATTTGCTCGAGTCGCTCGCCGACAAGAGCCTGCTCCGGCTCCGCGACGATGGCGATCAACTTCGCTTCGAGATGCTGCAGACGATTCGCGAATTTGCGCTTGAACGGCTGGCGGCATCGCCCACCGCGGTGAGCATCCAATCCTGCCACGCGGCCTATTTCCGCCAGTTGGCGGAGAAGCACGAACCACAACTCGCCGCCACCGGACAGAAGCAATCGCTCGACCAACTGGAGCGAGACCAACCGAACATTCGCGTCGCCTTGGCATGGTTGCGTGACACGGGTCAGATCGCCGATGCCCTGCGACTTGGTGCTTCCCTCTGGCGCTTCTGGTGGTTGCGCGGCGATGTTGGCGAAGGTCGCCAGCAACTCGAATCGTTGATTGCGGAGGCTGGTGCGGCGCCGGCGGATGTGCTGGCGAAAGCCCTCAACGGAGCCGGGGTCCTGGCCGAGAGCCAGGGTGATTGGGAAGCCGCCGTTCATCATCACGAGCGCAGCCTCGCCATCTACCGCGACCGCGCCGATCCCCATGGCGTCGCGTGGTCACTGAACAATCTCGGCGTCGTCGCCATCAACCAGGGCGATTTGACGCGTGCCAGGATGTTGCTGGAAGAGGCGCTTGCCGTCGCGCAGGCAGCCGGCGACGAGGCAGGCATCGCCACCGCGCTGATGGACCTCGGTCAGATCGCCAATCACGAAGGAGACCGCCAGCGCGCCGCCGCGCTCTGGGCGCGCAGTCTTGCCTCCTTCCGCGCCCTGGGCGACGAGTCCCATTTGGCGCGGTCGCTCAACAATCTCGGGTATGTTGCGGCGTATGATGGCGACCTGGAGCGGGCGCGTACGCTGTTCACCGAAAGCCTGCGCTATCACCGCAGCGTCGGCGATCGGCAGGGAATGGCCGGCACCCTCAACAATCTCGGCGGCATCGCGCTCGCCCAGGGCGATCTCGAAGCCGCGGCCATCTTCTGCCGCGAGAGCCAGATTTTGGCGTTTGAGAGCGGAAATCAACTCTACGCGGCCATCGCCATCGAGACGCTCGCCAGCGTCAGTCGCCGCATGGGCGAAGACGCGGCTGCAGAGTATTCGTTCCGCGAGGCGATGCGCCTCTATCGCGGTCTTGGCGACATCCAGGGCCTCTGCTCCTGCTGCCGCCATCTGGTCGAGTTCGCCCTCGCCGCGGAGCGGCATGCCGAGGCCGCGACCCTGCTCGGCGCGATCTTCCGGTATCAGACTCACCATCCGGAACTGGCGATCCCAGATCACGAAGACGCCGCGCGCCGGGCGCGGGAAGCCCTGGGAGAACTGGAGTTCACGGCCAACTGGCAACGCGGTCAGGAGATGTCCGTCGATGAACTCCTCGCCCTGGTGTCAGGCGAAGATCCCCTGCTCCTCGTCCCGGGCTGACGCCGAGTCTCGATCGGAGCAACGGGTTAGCCTTGTATCTTCCCGTGCGCTGGTAGGGTCTCGTGCCCATACAGGAGATGATATGAGGGGCGCGCCAACGTTGGGTCATGCCGCGCCAGCGCGAGGCATCGCGGCAGGCAGGACCACTCGCCCACGCGCCGCGGTCCCTCCTGCGTCGAGACGACACCGGTGGCGATCGTCGGAAGGACACACCGTCTGCGCGTCGCTGGAGGGCAACCTCGTCCATTGGTAGGGGCACGGCATGCCGTGCCCCCTGGACTTTGGCTCTTTTCCTGGCGGGACGAGGCGCGGGACGGCGTCAGGTGTGGCTGGCCGTGAGGGCGGCATTGGTTTTGAGCCCCACCCAGTCGGCCATTTTGCCCCAGTCGTCCCCGGTTCGGGAGCAAACCCGGTGAAATCCCGTTTCCTGCCACAGCTCCTGGCGCAGCCCGTGCCACAACCGGGCGAGCGACCAGCGGCCGCTGCCGCCCCACCACCGTCCTGGGGCGGACACCGGTCCCGGTCCCAGCCCCCAGGCGCGCACCCCTGCCAGGACCAGGATGGCGTAGACCCAGGCCGCCCATTGCACGGTGAGCACGGCGGCCACGGGACTCCACGCCTGCGGCTCGCCGAGGCCGAAGGTGGTTTTCAACTCGCGGTGGGCGACCTCCAGTTCCCAGCGTTGCCAGGCCCAGGCCAGCAGGTCGGCGGCGGGCCAGGGCAGCGTCCAGTCCCCCGTCCCATCGGCCACGGCCGAGACCAGAAAGAAGCGGGCCACCCGTTTGCGCTTGCCGCGCGCGGGATCGCTGCCCTTGACCACCAGCAGGAAGAGCGGCTGGTCGGGTGCCCCGTGCACCAGCAGGGGGCCGGCGACGCGAAACTGGATCGGGATCTGCCGCCCCCGCACGGTCAGGGTGACCCGCCGCCAGCCGCTGCGCAGCGCCAAGACGGCGTCGGGGCGGGGCTGCCGCTCGCCATAGCGGCGGGGCCGGCCCGTGGCGCCGGGAGCGGGAGCCGGCGGCAGGGCAAACAGCGCCCGGTTCTTCGCGCAGCGGGCCAGCACCGTGACCCGGTCCGGCAGCGCCGCCCACAGCGACGCGGTGCTGTAGGCGCCGTCGCCGAGAGCGAGGACCCGCTGCGTGGTCCGTCCCGCCCCATCCAGGGCCACCCGCCGCCACCGCAACGCCGCCACTCCCGCTTCCCATTCTTTTCGCGGCGGGTGATCCGGCACGGGGACCGCCTTGGGGGGAAAGGCCGGCACGAAGCGCAGCGGCACCGCCCGGCTGTACCCGGTCGGCGAGGGGAGCGGCAGCCAGGCCAGGTGCACGAAGCGCTGGGCGCGGTGCAGCCCCGGACGGAAGATGGCGGTCCCCAGGTGGCGCAGCCAGGTCGTCCCCGGCATGGTGCGGCTGTGCCGCGCGATCTGGGTGGCGTCCACCCCCACCAGATAGGGATCGGTCGGTGCACTCAGGTCCAGCGTCTGCCCAAGCACGCAGGTGGTCAGCTGGTCGTAGTCGATCCGCCCCCGGCTGAAGAGGCGGTGCCAGGCCGTCCAGTCCACCGCCCCCATCCCCAGGACCAGCAGCACCCCGGTCACCGTGTGCCGACCAAAGGCGCTCAGCCAGCCCAGCACCAAGGCCACACTGCGCTGATGCGTGCGCTCCTGGCGGAACGCGGGACGACTCGCGGCGAGCAACGCCCACAGTTCCGGCAGCAGGGGACGGGCGGCGGCGGACGGGGTAGACTCGACCATTGGGGGTGGCCTTGCGGGAGGTTCGGCGCGACACAACCACCGTCCAGCCTACCAACGCCCACCCCCATCTCCAAGCCCCCGCGCGAAAGGGCCAAAGTCCAGGGGGCACGGCATGCCGTGCCCAGGAGGGGGCCATCGCGTTGAACTCCTACAACGGCGAGCCCCCGAACATGGGCACCACATGCCGTGCCCCTACCGCGTCTCATGCGTCCTGTCCGGTAGCAGCCGAGTACCTCGATCGCACCGTCGCCGCAACCACTGGTATCCACCGGTCGGTCCGATCCGGGATGCGAGCGCACTCAGTCACTGACGTCGATGTCGGAAATCACCCACTGCAGATCGCCGGCAACGAGGATGCCGGTTGCCTCGTAGGTGAACTCGGTGTCGCTCGGCTGACTCGCCGCCCCGTCCAGCGCCTCTGGCGTATTCACCGCGATTTCGATCCGGTCGAGCGCCGAACCTGGACGGCCGCCGTCATAGGCACGGATCAGGAACGGGTAATCGCCTTCGCCGTTCACCTGCATCCGGCCGCGCACCTGGGCGCCATCGGAGCGTTCGGGAATGGGAATGCAGCTGACAACCTCGATACTCTGCAGTTGCAAGTCAGATCCTGCCTCCAGCCACTGGATCGCGCCGAGCACGAGGGTCTTCCCCTCCGGCAACTGGAGTGAGGAGGCAAAGAGCCCGAAATTGGCGAGCCGCGGGTCATCGCTTCCCTCCAGTTGCGCGAGACCCCCACCGCTCATTCCGCGCTGCAGGATCAATCGCGTTTCAATCTGGGCGCGGGCGGGGATGGCAAAGGCCAGGGCGCCGATCCCGGCGGCCAGAACGCCGCGCCGGCCGATCGCGAACGATGACTGCTGTGTCACGACGAACTCCTCTGCGCTTGCCGCGGCCTCCGCGGCCGGAGCGAATCTTCGTTGATTGGACCACGTGATTGTGCGTGATGCTGTCAACGCCAGTACAGTCCTCGTGTCAACCGTAAGGCGCGACATGGCGTGGCGTGAGTTGACGAATCCGGCGCACCGATCATGATACGGCGAGATGACCGGACGAACGGAAAGGGAAAGCGGCGATGGCAGGCGTGTCCAACCCGGCCGATTTGGGCCATCTCGAACTCTTTCGCGGGCTCTCCGCCGCGGAACTCGTGCGCGTCAACGATCTCCTTGGCAAGACGACCTTCGCTCCCGGGGCGATGATTTTCACCGCATCGCAGCCGGGCGAAATCGCCTACATCGTGTTGACCGGCACCTTGAAGGTCTCTGTGATCCAGCCGAACGGGCGCGAGTTGACCCTCGCCCTCCTCGGACCAGGCGAGATCGTCGGCGAACTCTCGCTGGCTGACCGCTCCGGCCGCTCCGCCGATGTCGTTGCCCTCGAACAGGCGACGCTGGTCTGGATCGACCGCTCCACCTTCGAGCGCATTCGTCGCGAGATTCCACTGATCACGGAAAACCTGATCCGGCTCATGGCCCGCCGCCTGCGCCTGGCCAACGGTCAACTGGAAGCGATGGCGACGCTGGATGTCCACGGTCGTGTGGCGAGACAACTGCTGGCGCTGGCCGATGCCCTCGGTGAACCGCTGCCGAACGGCGCGGTGCGCATTCCGCTCCGCATCACTCAGTCCGAACTGGCGGCGCTCGTCGGAGCGACGCGGGTTCGCGTCAACGAAGTCCTCGTCGGCTTTACCCGCCGCAAGCACATCGCCGTCGACGGCCAGCACCGCATCACCCTCCTCGATCGCCCCGCGCTGGAGGCGTATCTGGCTTGATGCCCGGCGGCAACGACCCTGCCTCGTACGGACGCTGAGAGCGCGTCGCATTGTCGCGACGCGCGCTCATCGTCAGCAGCCAGGATCGTTCGCCCTTTCTGCTCCTACGCGCATTCGTTGCCGAAACTCTGGGTCTCGATGTTGTTCGCGGTCTTGGTCGGCAATTCCCCAGGCACCGGGCTCGGATTGGTCCGAGCCGTCACGGTGCCGCCGTTGATCCAATTGCAGCCGAGCCGGAACTCCACCTCGACGCTGGTTCCCTTGGCAATGCTCAGCGGTTGCGAGAACTCCTCCACGCGCTTGGTGTGATCCGCCCGCTCGGCGACCATGCCGATACTGAATCCCGCCGCGTTGCGCGTCCCGACGTTCGCGACAAGAACGACAACCGTCTTGTGCCCCGGATCGGGATTCGGTGCCAGCGTGATCGACTGGATGGCGATATTCGGCGCCGTCACCTTCTTGGCCGCTTCTACATGGTCGCCACCCAACAGTGATGCGCCACCGGAGGCCAGCATCGTCAGCGCGAGACCGGCAACCACTGCGCTCCGCGAAACCCGAGCCACTGCGGCAAACATCTCGATTCCTCCCTCGACCTCATCCTCTCGTCGCAGCCCCTGTCGGCTATCTGCATCTCATGATGGGTCACAGGAGAACGCGCAACCGCCATCCGGGTGGCAGCAATCCTGTCAATTCGGCGACAGCACGCGCAGCGAGATTTCGCCCCCCATGCGACGATGGCAGGAGAAAATTCGGTCGGAGCGGATGAGCGTCTCGCGCCCAGTTCCCGCCCGACAAGGAGGCTTCAGGTGCCCGGCGATCCGCGACCGCTACTCGCGATTACGCTTGGTGACCCCTCGGGTATTGGTCCGGAGATCATCGTGCGCGCCCTCGGCCGGGCAGACGTGCTGGCCCGCTGCCGGCCGCTGGTGATCGGAGACCGGCGCATCATCGAGCGCGCCGCCACTGCACTCTCCCAACCCATGGCCCTCGACATCGTCGCCGATCCCGCGGCCGGCGCCTACGCACCCGGCGCAATCACGCTGCTTGATTTGCAGAACGCGCCGCCGGAGGAATGCCCGCTCGGCGAAATCAGCGCGGTGAGCGGCGGCGCCGCGGTCGATTACGTCTTCCGCGCCTGCGATCTCGCGCTCGCTGGGACGGTCGATGCGGTCGTCACTGCTCCCCTGAATAAGGCGGCTATGCAACGCGCCGGCTATACCTATGCCGGGCATACTGAGTTATTGACCGAGCGTACCCGCGCGCAACGGGTCAGCATGCTCCTCATCGGCCCCAATTTGCGCGTCGTCCATGTCAGCACGCATGTGGCACTGACCGAGGCGATCGCGCGGGTGACCCCGGAGCGGGTTGGCGAGGTGATCCAGATCGCCCACGAAGCCTGTGCCGCCCTTGGCATCGCCAATCCGCGTATCGCGGTAGCCGGGCTCAATCCCCACGCCAGCGAGGGTGGACTGTTCGGCAACGAGGAAGCGTCCCGCATCGTGCCGGCAATCGTCGCCGCGCGGGAGCGCGGACTCGATGTCAGCGATCCCCAGCCGCCTGATACCGTCTTCCTGCGCGCGACGAAGGGTGAGTTCGATATCGTGGTCGCCCAGTATCACGATCAGGGTCACATTCCGATGAAACTGCTGGCGTTCGATTCCGGCGTCAACGTCAGCTACGGGTTGCCAATCGTGCGCACGTCGGTTGACCATGGGACGGCCTTCGATATCGCCGGCAAAGGGATCGCCAGCGATTCGAGTCTGTTGGCCGCGATCGATGTCGCCCTGCAAATGGTCGCGGCCAGGCAGACCGCCAATCGGGAGTAGCCGCCATGGTCCAACTCGCGATTATCGCGGACGATCTGACCGGCGCGGCAGACACGTCGTCCTGTTTCGCGCAGGCTGGACTCGCGACCCTGGTCCCGTTCCACACATCGTCTCTCCCCGCGGCCGATGTATTGGCGCTCTCCACCGAGAGCCGCGATCTCACGGTCGACGCCGCCAGCAAGGCGGTCGCGGGAGCGGTCCAGGCCGTGATGCGGCGGGCCGATGACGAACCGGTTCTCTGGTGGTACAAGAAAATCGACTCCGTGCTGCGCGGTCAGCCACGAGATGAATTGCTGGCCGTCATGGAGACGGTCGGCGTCAACCGGGCTCTCGTCGCACCCGCGTTTCCCCGCGAAGGGCGCACCACGCTCGGCGGGCGCCAGTATTTCGGGAACGAGCCGCTGGAAACCAGCCGCTTCGGCCGCCCCGGCCTCACCTCCGACCTGCGGGCCGTTTTCGCCAACGACCGTGATCTGCCTGTTCATCACCTCGCATTGGATCAGGTTCGCGCTGGCGAATTCGGGGTCGGCAATGCGCTCGACAAGATCGAGCGCGGCATCGTTGTCGCCGATGCCGCGACCGACGAGGACTTGGCGATCCTGGCACGCGCCGCCGCAACCCAGCACAGGTTGATCCTGTGCGGCGCGGCGGGGTTGGCTCGCCACCTCGCCGTCGCTTTGCCGCTCACCGCCAAAGTTTCGCACCCCGGTCCCTGTCGCTATCCGCGCCAGCCGGTCCTCGTCGTTGCTGGCAGCCAGCACGACGCCACGCTCCGCCAGGTCCAGGCCGTCACCGCATCCGGCGTGCCGGTAATCGCGCTCCACCAGGAGATGATCGATGACTCCGCGGTTTCGCTGGAATGCATCGTCACCGAGGTGGAACGCGCGCTCGCCTCAGGCCAACCCGCCGTGGTGACGACCGCCGGACAGGCCCTCTCGCCGCTCGCCCAACGGGAGGTCGCCGGTATCCTCGCGGCGATCGCAACGGATCCGCGCCTCGCGCGCCTGTTCGGCGGCCTCGTCATGACCGGCGGCGACACCGCGGCTGCCGTCTGCGCGGCGCTCGGATCGGCCGCGATCCGCCTCGGCGGCGATGTGCTGCCCGGAATCCCGTGGGGCACCCTGGAGGGCGGCGCGCTTCCCGGGTTGCCAATCGTCACCAAGGCCGGGAGTTTCGGCGACGTCGACGCATTGCACATCGCGATCGCCTTTATCGATGATTTGCCGCGATCCTCTTCCGTGGAGCCGCCTTCGATCTAGATGCAGGGAGAGGCAGACTTGGAGCCTCGGGAGAAAGCACCGCCGCAAGCTGCGAGCATGCGGCAAAGGGCAATGCCCTGGTAATGCGCGCGCGACGCTCTGAACCACGGTCCCCGGCGAAACCGACGTCACAACTGAACCGTGAACATGGATGACACCAGGTGCGCTTGGGTGGCGAAAGCGCGCGCTGCGGGTAGGCTATGGTCTGAACGTGGACCCGGAGTCGCGATGCCGGCCTTGCTGATCATCTTTCATACCGGGCACGACTGAATCGCAAATCATTCCAGGGAGCAAATCGTGAACCCCAATGCTGAACGAAATCTAAAGCAGCACATCCACGCCATGGTGTCGCGGCGCGCCGCGCTACCACGGCTTGGGGGTGGGATCGCCGGTGTCGCCGTCGTGGGAGTCGGGCTTGGCGCGACTCGCGCCCAGACCACGGACGATACCGGGGCGACCGAGGCCACGGTCCGTCAGACGATCGAAGCCATCAACGCGATCCTCGCGGGTGGCGATGTCGCCGCGCTCGACCCATTGCTCGCAACCACCTACGTCAACCACACCCCGCATCGCCGGCCGTCCGACGGAACAACCTATTCCCCCGATCTGGCGGGGCTGAAGTCGGCACTGACCGATCTCCGCTCCGCGACGCGCGGGCCAGTCCTGGTCGTCGAGGAGATCATCGCCAATGGGGACAGCGCCGCGGCGCGGCTCACCTTTCGTGGCACCGCGGGAGTGACTAATGCCGATTCCGGGGAACAAACGGACTATCCCGTGACCGCGAGTGGCGTCGTGATCGTGCATGTCAAGGACGGACTGGTCTCCGAGAGTTGGGACTATGACGATTTCGCCGAGCAGTTCGGCATCGCGGCGCCAGCCGAAACCACCGCAAACCAACCGGTGGCTACCGAAGGCGGGCAGCAGATCGAGATCGCCGACGTGAACGCGGTCCAGGTGGAGGGTATCGGCACGCTTCGCGTGACGCAGGGCGACACCGAGTCCCTGGTGATCAAAGCCGAACCGAAAGCGCTGCGAAAGATCGAGACTGACGTCCGCGACGGCGTGCTCTCGATCCGGCCAGCCCGCTCGCTGCGCACCCGCGAACCGATCGTTTACGAGTTGCAGATCATCGATCTCGGCGCAATCGATCTCTCGGGGGCCGTCGAAGCAGAGATCGCCGCGCTGAAGACCACATCGTTGCGGCTGTCCCTGAGCGGATCGAGCACGGCGACCATCGACAATCTCGAGGTCGAGTCGCTCGACGTCAACGCCTCAGGCAACAGCACCCTCTCGTTGGTAGGGACGACCACGGCTCAGAGCGTGGTGCTGAGTGGATCGGGACGCTATCTCGCCGGGGACCTGGCGAGCGCAAACGCGACGGTGAATGTTTCCGGCGCCGGTCAGGCGACCATCCAGGTCAGCGACACGCTGGATGTCCAGATCGCGGGAGCGGGCAGCGTCGTCTACCGGGGCGACCCGGAGATTACGCAACAGATCAGCGGCGTCGGCAGTCTCACCCAGGCGAAGTAATACAAGTTTCGATTTGGGACAATTGCTGCCGCTCGCGGCGCCGGTCCCGATTCCAATCCGAATCCAGAAGGAACGAACGTGATACGACCCTTATCGGTTCTCGATCTCACGCCCATCGCGACCGGCTCGAACGCGCGACGCGCCATCGACGAATCGCTCGCATTGGCCAAACTCGCCGATTCGCTTGGTTATCACCGCTACTGGTTTGCCGAGCATCACAACACGGCGGGACTTGCCAGCGGTTCACCCGAAATCATGATCGCCTACGCCGCCGCCCACACCCGCCATCTGCGGTTGGGGGCGGGTGGCGTCATGCTTCCCAATCACGCCCCGCTCCGCATCGCCGAGGCATTTCGCTTGCTGGAAACGCTCTATCCCGGGAGGATCGATCTCGGCCTCGGACGCGCGCCCGGCACGGACACGCTCACCGCCTTCGCCATGCGCCGCTCCCGCGAAGCCCTGACGGCGGATGACTATCCCGAGCAGCTCGCCGAACTCCTCGCCTTCGACGACAACGCCTTTCCGCTGGACCACCCATTCCGGTCGATCCAGGCAGTTCCGGTCGAATCGCGATTGCCCCCCATCTGGCTCCTCGGCTCCAGCGACTTCAGCGCCCAACTGGCGGCTCAGGCTGGTCTCGGGTTCGCCTTCGCCGCGCACATCAATGCCCGCAGCGCGATCAGCGCACTCCGCGCGTACCGGGCGCAGTTCGTTCCCTCGCCGCGCTACCCGGAGCCGCAGTCCATTCTCACCGTCTCCGTGGCCATTGGTGAATCCGAAGAGCACGCGCGGGAACTCTCGCTCGTCGGCGATCTGCTTCTGCTCCGGCTTCGCTCCGGGCAATTCGGGCAGTACCCGACACTGGCCGACGCCAAGGTGCACCACTTCTCCGCCATGGAGCGCGAGGTAATCGCCTCGATGGGTATGCGCTTTATCGCCGGCACCGCCGAATCGGTGCGACACCAGATCGACGATCTCGCCGATCGCGGCGGAGCGGACGAACTGATGGTGACGATGTTTCTGCCCGAGCATCACGACCGCCGCCGCACTCTGGAAGAACTGGCCCGGGTCTACGATCTCGCCGGCGCCACCACCCCGGCGCTCGCGAGTTAGCGAAGTTCCGCTGTTCCTGTTGCCGTCATGACGGAATTGGCATCCTCGCCCTTCTATGCGGGATTCCTTGCGGGGAGGAAGCACGGGCAGCAGGCCCCGGGCAAGCCTCGCGGCGCGGGCAAGTACGAGGACACGCGACGCTCTTGAGTGATCTCGTGCGGGTTGCGGAAAAGGTGTCATTCCGACGGAGGAGGAATCTCGGCGGCGGTGCCCATCACCGCCGCCGCCGAGGTCCCTCCTTCGTCGGGACGACACCGGTGACGCTCGTCAGAGCGACACAACGTCAGCCTGTCGCTGTGAACCCTGAACGTTCCTACCCTGCCTGGATCACGTGCTTGTCGTAGATCGGCTTGAAGATGAGGTCCGGGCGGAACGGCAAATCAGGGAAGCGGATCCCCGTCGCGTCCGCCAGCGCATTGGCCAGGGCCGGCGCGACCGGATTGATCGGGCATTCGCCCATCCCCTTCGCGCCGAGCGGTCCAAAGGCATCGCGCGTTTCCGCGAAATGGATCTCGGTGCGCGGGATGTCGGCGAACGCGGGGATGCGATAGTTGCGGAACTGCGGATTGACGACCTTGCCCGTCTCGTCCAGCACGATCCGCTCGTACAGCGCCCATCCCAATCCCTGCGAAATCGCGCCCTCGACCTGCCCGCGCAATTGCATGGGATTGATCACCGTGCCCGCGTCGGCAGCGTGGACACTTTGCAGGATCAGGATCTCTCCGCTCACCCGATTGACCGCGATGCGGAAGCCGTGGACGTTGAACGCGACGCTGCGTGGGGACCCGTAGGCCTTGCGGGAGAGTCCGAGCACGTGCCCCTGATCGCGGGAAACCTGCCAGAGATCGGTGAGTGGTATCCGCACCTCGCCGGCGATCACCGCGTCGTTGTCCATTCGGCAGACGGCAAGATCGACCCCGGTGTGCGCCGCCGCGAACTCGAGGATGCGGTCGCGCAGCGCGGCGGCCGTCAATTCGACCGCTCTGCCCGCGACTGAGGTGCCGGTGCTGGCAAACGCCCCGGTGTCGTAGCCGGTCCCCGCCGTGTCCGACTGGATGACGTGGATGCGTGAGGCGGTGGTGCCGAGGAGCGTGGCCGCGATCTGGATGTGCTGCGTGGTCGTGCCGTTGCCAAACTCGGCCGTGCCGATAGCCAACTCGTAGGTTCCGTCTTCACGCAGGTGAATCCGCGCTTCGGAGCGATGCTCGGTCGGTGGCGCGGTGTCATGCATCGCGTACGCGATGCCCTTGCCGGTCAACCAGTCACCGCCCGCGGGCGCTGGCTCGCCATTGCCGCGAGCCAGCGCGTCCCTGACCAGCGCCACGCACTGGTCGAGGCCGTAACTCCCGATCTCAGCGTCGCTCACTTCCTCGCCCAGGGAGATCATCGCATCTCCGGGGACGATGACGTTCTTCTCCCGTAGCGTGAAGGGGTCCATCTCGAGCGCCCGCGCCAGTTCGTCCATCGCGCATTCGACGGCATAGACCGTCTGTGTCAGTCCGTAGCCGCGGATCGCACCGGAAGGTACCGTGTTGGTGTAGACGGTGAAGGCATCGATCTTCTTGTTCGAACAGCGGTAGAGCGCCACCGATTCGCTGCAAGCGTGATAGAGCGTCTCGCCGCCGTGGTTGCCGTAGGCGCCGGTATTCGACACGATGCGGAGTTGCATCGCGGTCAGGGTGCCGTCCTTCCGGGCGCCCAGTTTGACGGTCACCTTCATCGGGTGACGGTAACTGCTGGCGACGAACTGTTCTTCCCGGGTGAACTCCCACTGCACCGGACGGCCCGTGCGCATCGCCGCGAGCGCGGTGAGATCCTCGGTCAGGACTTCCTGTTTGCCGCCGAAACCGCCGCCCATCCGCTCGCAGAAGACGCGGACATCCGGCGGATTCATGCCGAAGAGATAGGCGAGTTTGTCACGCGCAATGAATGGCGATTGCGAGGTCGTCCGCACATTCAGTTTGCCGTGGTCGTCGACCCAGGCAATCGAGCAATGCGTCTCGAGGTGGGCGTGTTGCCCCCGGTGGGTGGTGTAGGTGCCCTCGTGGACCACGTCCGCCGCGGCGAAGCCCACCGCGACATCACCTACGCCGCCATGCACATCGAGCAGGACGTTGCGCTCGGGCCGCCGAAAGAAGGTGTCCTCACCCCGCTCGTGAATCTGCGGCGCGCCGGCGCGCATCGCCTCTTCGGGGTCGAACACGGCGGGCAGGATGTTGTACTCGACCTTGATGTGGCGCACCCCTTCTTCGGCGGCGGCTTCGCTCTCGGCGACCACCGCCGCCACCCGCTGCCCGACGAAGCGGACGATGTTGTCGAGCATATAGGTGTCGTTGGGGTCGACGCGGAAATCCTCATGGATCGAGGTTGTGTAGAGTTTGCGCGGAACGTCCTGCCAGGTGTAGACCGCGTGCACTCCCGGCACCTTCAGCGCTTCGGTCGTGTCGATCGAGACGATTTCCGCGTGCGCATGCGGTGAGCGCGCCACCTTCAGATAGAGCATCCCCTCCATGACGGTGTCGAGGGTGTAGCGGGCCTTGCCGGTGACCACCAGTGGCCCCGCCGGCGCGCCAACGCCGGTGCCGGCGGAAGAACCGGGTTGATCGGTCTCCACCGTCCGCACCCCGCGCACGGCGTCCTCGATGGCGTGATACCCGGTGCAGCGGCAGAGATTGCCCTTGAGATGGCGGGGGAGATCGGCGAGTTCCTCCGCGCTGAAGGTCGATGCGGTGAGGATCATCCCGGCGGTGCAAAACCCGCATTGAAATCCCTGTGCCTCCAGGAACTGTCGCTGCATCGGGTGCAGCGCGCCGTCCGGAGCGGCGAGGCCTTCCACCGTGGTGACTTCCACGCCTTCCGCCCTGACCGCGGGAACGAGGCAACTATGAACCGGCGTACCATCCATCAGCACCGTGCAGGCGCCGCAGTCGCCCGCATCGCAGCCCTTCTTGACCCCGTACCAACCGAGATCGCGCAGAAAGGTGCGCAGGCACTGACCGGGCGCCGGCTGCTCGGCGAAGGTCTTGCCGTTGACGTGATAGCTCACTGCACCCTCCCCTGGGCTGCCGCGCTGGCCAGTTCGGACCGAATCTCTTCCGCAAAATGAAGCGTCATGTGCTTGCGATACTCCGGAGAACCATGAACATCCGAGAAATAGGCCCCGTCCGGTATCTCCGCGAGCAGGCGCTCGCGCAGCGCGCCGGCCTCCGGCACGTGCGGAAAGACCAGTTGCACCGGCCGCGGCGTCGCCGCGGTGACGGTCAGGGTAAATGGTGAACCGGGATCGGCTGCCGTCCCGATCAGGAGCCCGGTCGAGCGCCCCATATGCGTCAACGCGATGCGCCGGAACGCGGCCCGCTTGACCAGGGCCGAGGCGGGAATCTCGATCGCGCGGATCAGTTCACCCGGTTGCAGCAGGTTCTGGTGCGGACCAGTGACGAATTCGACCACCGGCACCCGGCGTTCGGAGCCACCGAGGGCAATCAGGTGCAACGAGCCTTCGAGGCTGGCGGCAAGCGAGATCATCGGACCAGCCGGGAGCGACATGCAGATGTTGCCGCCAACGGTCGCGAAGTTCCAGATCTTGAACGAAGCGAGAAACGCTCGGCAGCATTCGCCGATCATCGGCGCCGCGTGCCAGGTGTCTGGCGCCGAGAAAGCGTACAACTCGGAGATGGTGCAGGTGGCGGCGATGCGCAGACCGCTGTCGCCGGCTTCCAAAGGCGGCCAGTCCAGGTGCCGCAGATCGAGCAAGCGGCGCACGGCCGGTTGGGGTTCGGAGTAGAGCCAGGTGCCTCCCGCCAGCCAACTGTCGCCTTCGCGCCAGACTGATCCGCCGCCGGTGATGGCGGCGGCGCTCTGGATCTCTTCGACGGTATTGAGATTCACCGCGTGCGCCTTTCCTTGACCAGGGCAGCAGAAAGAGTCCGGCGCGCTGCCTCGCAAACCGAACCAGAAACAGCCGCCCCGGAGCCGAAAACCAACCGGGACAGCCCCGGTCAGCACTACATTCCGTCGAGTGAACGGTGCGTACGCTACAACTCAAGGAATCGAAACGCAAGCGCTTTCTTCCCCAACTGGTCACATAACGTTGCGTTCGCTCGCCACTCGAGCAATATCTGCATCTGTCTGCACGTATGTCAGAACCATCCGAACGAAGTTGACAATAGAAGATTACCGTGTAGTGTACGCTTCTCTCTACCGCGATCTTCACGAATCCCGTCGACTGGCAAACGCGCATAGGGAAGGGATGCAACGGTGTCGACGCCTCTGAGCGGGTCCGCTGTGGCCAGCGCTCCGGTCAATCTCGTCACCCAGACACGGGTCATTCCAGAACGCGACGCCGAATTCGCCAAATGGCAGCAACAGGTCAACGACGCCATCGCGCCATTTCCCGGCTACCTCGATCACCAGGTCATCCCGCCGAATCCGCCGTCGCAGGTCGACTGGGTCATTATCCAGCGTTTCCAGGACATCGCTTCGGCGCGGGTTTGGCTCAGTTCGCCCGAACGAGCCAAGTTGCTGACTCAGGTGCAGCCGTGGCTGGTCGGCCCGGACGACATCCACATGGTCAGCGACGACCGCGGCGCCGCACCGAACCGGGTTTCCGCGGTCATTTCGACCCGCGTCAAACCCGGTCAGGAAGAGACGCTCCGTGCCTGGCAACGCCGAATCTCGATAGCCGAAGCGCGTTTTCCTGGCTATCTGGGAACAAAACTGGTTCCGCCCATTCCTGGAGTTCAGGAGGACTGGCTGACGATCGTAGAATTCGACAACGACAACAATCTCACCCACTGGCTCGACTCACCCGAGCGCAAACAACTGCTCGATGAATCCGCGACGTTCACCGACGATGTCCGGGTGCGAAAGGTACGCACCGGCTTCGATGCCTGGTTCGCGACCAAGGGCATCACCGTTCCGCCCGCAGCATGGAAACAGAACATGCTGGTTCTGCTAGCGCTCTACCCGGTTGTCTTTCTGTTCGGGTTGCTCGTGCAGAACCCTATCCTGATGAAGCAGATGGGGTTGCCATTCTACGTTGCCCTGTTCATCGGCAATGCCGTCGGCGTGCTCGTCCTCAGCAAACTCGTGCCCTGGGTCAGCACCCGATTCAACTGGTGGCTCAATCCGACAGGGTCAAATCCGAACCGCATTGACCTGCTCGGCGCCGCCGTGATCGCGGTGCTCTATCTCGTCTTCATCGCGATCTTCTCGCGACTCGCCTGACCGGAGTCTCGGTTCAGTAGCAACCACCCCACGTGGCGCGATGCCGAACCATCGGGCCACGCCAGAAAGCCCTAAAGGAAATCCTATTGAAGCCTCGCGTTGTGAGCCCGGGAGCGAGCCCCTCTCCCGCCCGGCGGGGGACTCCTCCCTCCGCCGGAGGGAGGCTTGGGAGGGAGTCAGGGTTGGGGTGAAGGTGGGCGCGTCGTCGCCACGGCAGTCATCATCCGGATTCTGTATCAGAGTCTCGATGATCTGGCGCCCGCGCCTTGAATCCAGGCGCTCCGCATCTTCGCATCCTTCTTGGCGCCCGTTACGCCGAGAGCGCCGCCAGCCGCATGGTGTTGCGATGATGCTCCTGGATCACCGGGGCCAGATCGAGCGACACCACCTGGCCGTTGTCGACGATCACGCGGCCACCGACCACGGTATGCCGGGCCCCGGTGGGAGCGCAGAACACGACGGCGGCGACCGGATCGCTCAGGGCGCCGGCATAGGTGATGTTGTTCAGATCGAGCGTGAAGAAGTCCGCGCACTTGCCCGGCTCCAGGGAGCCGATATCGTTCCGGCCGAGCAGCGCCGCGCCTCCGATGGTCGCGATCTCAAGCGCCTCGCGCGCCGTCATCCATTCGCTGGCACGAAGGGGATCGGAGGTCGAGAGCACGGTCCGCGGTCCCTCGGGCGGCAACAGGCCGATCTTCAGGCGCGCCAGCAGCATCGCCTCGCGCACTTCGACCAGGAGATTCGAGCCGTCGTTGCTGGCCGAACCATCGACGCCCAGCCCAGTCTTCACGCCCGCATCGAGGTACTTCTTCACCGGGGCGATGCCAGACGCGAGCCGCATGTTGGACGACGGGCAATGGCAGACGCCAGCCCCCTTCTTCGCGAACAGTCGGATTTCGTCATCGTTGACGTGGATCGCGTGCGCGTACCAGACGTCGTCGCCAACCCAGTCGAGCGTTTCCATATACGCCACCGGGCGCAACCCTTTGTGCTCCAGGGTATACCGCTCCTCATCAAGGGTTTCGCAGAGGTGGGTGTGCAGGCGCACTCCGTACTCACGGGCGAGTTTGGCCGATTCACGCATCAGTTCCGGCGTCACCGAGAAGGGCGAGCAGGGAGCCAGCACGATTTGCAGCATCGAGCCAGGATTGGGATCGTGATAGCGCTGGATGACGCGGATGGAATCGGCCAGGATCGCCTCTTCGGTTTCGACGCAGTCGTCGGGGGGAAGACCGCCGGCCGACTCTCCGAGCGACATGCTCCCCCGCGACGCGACGAAGCGGACGCCGACTTCTGCCGCCGCCGCGATCTCGTCATCGACCGTGCAGCCGTTCTGAAAGACGTACATGTGGTCGAACACGGTGGTGCAGCCGGAGAGGGCCAATTCCGCGCAGCCGATGATCGCCGCGGTCCGGGTGTCCTCCGGGGTGCGGCTGCCCCAGACGCGATACAGCGCCCGCAGCCAGGGGAAGAGGTTGGTGTTCTGCGCCGCCGGGAGATTGCGGGTAAGCACTTGATCGAGGTGATGGTGGCAGTTGATCATGCCCGGCAACAGGATGTGCCCGGTCAGATCGAGCACGACGTCCGCGGTCTCCGGCAATTCGCTGGTCGGTCCGACCTGCTCGATGAATCCGTCACGGGCAAAGAGACCGGCGTTGGTCAATTCCCGCCGCTGACCATCCATTGTGACCAGAACATCCGCGTTCTTCGCGAGGAGTGTCGGCATTCCCGTCCCTTTCTCCCGAACCAGTCCGATCAAGGCGCGGACATCGTAGTACCAAACGCCGATCGAGTAACCATCCAGGGGTGCCAATCTGGGCTGGCGAATGCGCGGTGGAATCAGCTGAAGCCGTCGCTCTCGCCGCGGAAGTCCCGCACTGGTCGTTCCGCCGACGTTCACCGCACGAGCGCTATGACACCTGGAAGATGGGCGCGAGTTGCTTCGGTCGGTGGTCCCGCGAGGGCGTTCGGGACTCGAGTCTCTCCGCATTGCGGCGGCGGATGCGGCATGCAATCAGGACCGACGTCTGCACTTCGTCGATCACACCGTCTTCGGGAAACAGGCGGGCAACGATTTCGCGGTGTTGGTCATCCGCCGCCATCCTGCTGTGCCGATGACCTCCCGGCTTGCCTGGCTTCTGCCTGGGGCAAGAACGCCAGCACCTGCCGCGGGTATAGGCCTGCCAGTGATCGCGCCTGTCGAGGGCGACGAACGCGGCATCAGGCCTCGAGCGCGCCATGCGCGCCATCTCCTCCATCTCGTCACGGGTACCGGCGTAAAGGAGGGCGGGAACGGCGATGGAGGTTATCGCCTCTGCGGTGAGGTCCGGCTCCGTCACCTGCTGCTGGCGTGCGGCCACGAACACGACGGCGTCTTCAGCCGACACCCGCTCCAGCCTTCCTGGTGATTGCGAGTATTCGGCGGACGTGGCTTCCCAGGCGTCAACCGGCGCCGCCATCCAATCGCACGACGCGAGCAACTCGTCCTCGACGGGGCGGCCGCGGGTGGCCGTCGAACGGATGCGCCCCGCCGACGACAAGAGTGCGGAGGCCCGGCGCCCGCGCGACGAGCGCGAAGCCGACGCGGATCCTTTCTCTTTCTCGCCGACGCACGCGACAGAGGGGCGTGGTGTAGTCTCGGTCGTCGTTCGTCTTTGGCGGCGCCTTGAACTTTGTGTTATCCCAGGGTAGCCGAACCGCCGTGAACACTTGCGGCGCAGACGCGGCACGTGCAGGTTGGGAGAGATCCGCAACCGATTCGAGGAAATCGTTAGTACCAGGAGCGTGGGATGACCGAGACCGAAATCACCGAACGCTTCATCGCCGCGCTCCATGCGTTGGAACGCGATCACGCGCTCGATCCGCTCGTGGCCCTCTTCGCGGCGGAAAGCGAGATTGGCAACCTCGTCTCGCCGCGGACCTTCGCCGGTCCAGACGGCGCCCGTGAGTTCTGGCGGAGCTACCGCGCCAACTTCGGCGAGGTTGCGTCGAAATTCCGTAACGTGATCGTCAGCGACGGGCGCGCTGCCCTCGAATGGACATCGGTGGGGACCGGCGCCGACGGCGAACCATTCACCTACTCGGGAGTGAGCATCCTCGAATTCGGCGACGATCAGATCGCCCGGTTTTGGGCCTACTTTGACCCCCACGACCTCGGTCGCCAGATCGAGGGCTAGGGCAACGCATCAGCCGTTTTGCCGCGGGAATCACCCCGCCTGAAACGCCCGCTGGGACGCCACGTCGCCATGGTTGATGCTGTCGTTTCCATTTCCCACACCCGCTACTGCGGGCACGAGGGTGAGCGCGTTGCCGTGCGCGGTTTAGCACCCGCGCCGACCGTCTCCTCATCGCTGCGGCCAATGTTCTTGGCAACCGCGACTCGCGATGCGTGGCCACACACGGCCACACTCATGACCGTCCTTACCACCCGCGTCGGCGACCGTCTGCGGACAGAGCAATCATCGCGCCGCCTCGAAGCGGTGAGCACGGGGAGCTTCATCCTGCATCGGCGCCATGCCCAGGTGCGGGGTTCACAATGGTTGGAAGCGTGCCGGGAATCGGCGTGATCCCTCGCCCACGTCTCAAAAGGTCACGCTGAGGCCGCCGTCCACGCCGATGATCTGACCCGTCACGTAACTGTTGTCGGTGCTGACCAACCACGCGACCAGACCCGCTACCTCGTCCGGTTCGGCGTGGCGGCGAAGCGGAATCTTCCCCTGCTCGACGTAGATGCGGCGAAACCATTCGGTATCGCGCTCGTGGACACCATCGACCACGCTCAACCGGGTCGAGATGAACCCGGGCGCGACCGCGTTGACAAGAATGCTGTGCGGCGCCAGATCGACCGCCATGTTGCGGGTCGCCTGATCGAGACCCGCCTTCGCCACGGCGTACGCAAGCGCTGCCTCGGCGGCGAGGTGACCGTGGATAGACGTGACATTGACGATCCAACCGTAGCCGCGCGCGGCCATTCCTCGCGCGGCCGCCGTCGCCAACAGCACCGGCGCGGTGAGATTGACCGCCAGGACCTCGTTCCAGACGGCGGGATCGAGCCCGAGCGTCGGCGTTTCCCGCCAGATGCCCGCGTTGTTGACCAGGATATCGAGCGGCCCGTGCCGATCTTCGATCTCTGCGACGAGCGCGGCGATTCCAGCGTGATTCGCCAGATCGTAGGCGATGAACTCGGATCGCTCCGGCAACTCACAGGTCGCCTCGCGCGCGATCGTCACCACCCGTGCCCCTTCATCCAAAAGCCGGCGCACGATCGCGCGGCCGATGCCGTGCGTTCCCCCGGTAACCAGCGCGTTGCGGTTGCGCAGCGACATCACTTCCCCGCCGTTTCGCTCGCGATCGCCCGAAATCACGCGGAGCGCTTCCGCTCCCCTGTCCTGGTTCAGCCAACAAGATGAGCCGGTATGATACCTGGCGCCCTATCGCGCTTTCTGACGCGATGGCAGCCCCGACTCAGATTCTTCGATGAGCACCAGAGGGGGAAATCTTGACCCAGAGCAGCGTGCGAAACATGTGTCATTCCGAGCCGAAGCGAGGAATCTCGTCATTGGCAAGCACCCGCGCCAACGCCGAGGTCCCTCCTGCGTCGGGACGACACCCGGTTCCCTCAGGTGAAGAACCCATCGTCTACACGACGCTGCAGGCCGCAGAACCCGCGCGCCAGTGGACTCCCGGATTCTTCTCGGGACCAGAAGGTATCCCGCTCGCTTACTGGCGCAGCGGGGCGGGATGGCCATTGTTGCTGCTGCACGGCACGTCCGCCGATCACCGCCGCTGGCAGCCGGTCCTCGATGCGCTCGCCACGCATTTCACCGTCTACAACGTCGACCGGCGGGGACGCGGCGGCAGCGGTGATGCCCCTGACTATCGGCTCGAACACGAGTACGACGACGTGGTCGCGATGGTCGAATCGTTCGCTGTCCCGATCGACATCATCGGCCATTCCTACGGAGGCCTGATCACCCTCGAGGCCGCGCCCCGACTCGAGGGACGCATTCGCAGCATGGTCCTCTACGAATCACCCATGAACGTGACCGACGTGCCGCTCGCCTCGCCGGAGGTGATCGCGCGCATGGAAGCGATCCTCGCGGCGGGAGATCGCGAGGAAGTCGTCTCCACCCTCATGCGCGATCTGGTTCAGGTCCCGGAAGCCGATCTCGCCCATATGCGGACGCTCCCGGTCTGGCAGGCCCGCCTCGGTGCCGCGCCGACGATTCCGCGCGAATTGCGGGCTGTTCTCGAATACCGCTTCCACCCGGAGCGATTCCGCGACCTGACGACGCCGACACTGCTGCTTCTCGGCGGCGCCAGTCCCGCGAACGTGGCCGCGGCCACCCACGCCGTCGCCGCGGCGCTGCCGAACGCACAGACCGTCGTCCTTCCCGGGCAGGGTCACGTCGCCATGGACTCCGCGCCAGACCTCTTCATGACCGAGGTGCTGCAATTTCTGAGATCGGATACCGAACTCGCGTGAAATTCGCGATCTGACCGCGGTCAGCGACATCGATTTCGACCGGATAGCTGTTCAGCCCGGACTCCCGACGACGCACAGTCCTGGCGGCTCGCAAATGAAACCCTGGCAGCAGTCGGTATCGTCCGCGCAGTCACCGTTGAACCCGGAACAGCAGATGGTGAACGATCCGAAGTTTGGGACACTGCACAGGAGATTCGTTTCGTTGCTGCAACACTCGATGGCTTTCTCGCAGAACGCTCCCAGCTTTCCGCCTCGGCATTTCTTCTCTTTGCATTGATGTTTGTGGTGTCCATGGTGCCCACCGTGCTTGGCAGTGAGGGCAAAAGGCAGTCCAAGCGCTCCAGCGGCACCCGCGACTGTTCCGCTCAGCAAACTGCTCAGCGCCCCACGTCGTGTGGTACCTCCGGCAACGAGTGACGACCTTTGATGCAAGTGTTGGCTCATGGCATTTGTCCTCCGGTTTCACTTCGCGGTGCCTGCCATTCCCGGCACACTGAAGCGTCGGCGGCGCCACGCGCATGGCGCAGGCAAATCGATTCTCCAATGCGTACTATTGCGGCCCTTCCTCGGTTTCGCCGCTGGCAGGAAACTCCGATGAGCCTCAGCGGTGGACCTCGACCCGGGTGCCGACCGAGACGAAGGCGAAGAGTTGGTCCGCCGCTGGCGGCGATAGCGCGACGCAGCCGCCCGTCGGACCATCACCATGCGGCAGCACGTCGCCGGCGGCATCCATCGAATAGGTGTGGAAGCCGTTGAGGCGCTGGGAGTCAAATCCTACCCAGTCCCCGATCCACGCCCCGCCCCAGTCGCTCCAACTCAGACCGCCGACCTTTTCGTAGACGTAGTACGTGCCGACCGCGGTGGCGAAAAAGCCGTCATCGGACGCATCGCTCCCCATCGCCGCCCAGAACGACGCCACCGGGTTCTCCCCCTCGAACAGTGTGACCATTTGCGTCGTGCGGTCGACATCGACCCACCGTTCCTCGGCGGACGCGGCCAGTTTTCCCTGTTCGGCTGCTTCGACCGCGCCACCGATTGCCAATCCGCCGCCGAAGGCCCAGCCAGTCTGGTCACCGGACTGCACCTGGAACCAGTCGTCGTCGGTTGGCCCGGTCAGGAGCGCCAGTTCCTCTCCCTGCCAGACCTGACCGACGACGGGCGCCGCCAGACCGGGCTCGGACCGTAGATTGAGTTGCGGTACGGAGACGACGGCAATGCCGTCAGCGAGCGCTGCGACCGGAAAGCCGATGAGACAGACCGAGATGGCGACGATCAACCAGCACAGCCGGCAGATGCTGCGGCGGCGGCAGAAATCCCCCGCAAACTGTTCCTTCCCCATGCGACCCTCTCCCGCGGGGATCGTGGGGCGTCCTTGGGCAGTGATACGCCTGAGATGGTCATTCGGTTTTCTTGACGCTTGTTATTTATGCTATGGCATTACGTAGATCATCATTGACACGGAGTCACCTTCGGATCGATGGTGAGATGTCACAACATCCTGAGCCGGTGTGACTCCTTCTCGTGCTTGG
Source organism: Thermomicrobiales bacterium (assembly GCA_046328335.1). Taxonomy (GTDB): domain Bacteria; phylum Chloroflexota; class Chloroflexia; order Thermomicrobiales; family UBA6265; genus JACCXM01. The sequence goes on along the minus strand of JAXLWU010000023.1, from coordinate 27,598 downwards.
GGAGAGTGGGACAGAGAGAGCAGCGCAAGGGGCACGATTCCGATGTCGTGGCAGTCTGAATCGAGGAGGCAGACTTGCAACTGGGCGCGACAAACGGGATTCACGGCGCAGGTTGCCGCCGCTGGTGGTCGGATCGCCCCGGACCTCAGGGAACTCGCCGCTCCCACGACCTCTCAGTCCTGGCGCGATCCCGGTGCCGGTTCGATCTGTCTGAGCACAATGAGCGCGTGGCCGTTCGCCGGAGTCGCCTGGCCACGCGAATGTCTGTCACTTTGTCAGGGTGACCGCCGCGACGCTTATCCGCCCTGGGTGCTCGTATCGTTCGGGACCAGCGGATCGGTGTAGATCCCGAAGAGTTCCTCGCCATCGCCGATTCCATCGCCATCCGTGTCATAGGCGAGAGGATCGGTGCCGTAGATGTTCATTTCGTCGCCGTCGGCGACGCCATCGGCGTCGGTATCCGGGTTGGTGGGATCGAGACCGAGACCTGGCTCCGTGTCATCGGGAGCATTGTCGGCATCCTGGTCGTTGGCGGTGGGGACGGCTCGATCGCTCGTCTCCGGGGCGGGCGCGGCGTCCGGGGCGGGCGCGGCATCCGGTTCCGGCGCGGGAGCGGCCGCTCCGCCATTGCCACCGGAGGAGGTCTTCGGCGGTGCGGTGATCGTCATTCCGTGCCCAGGCCGCAAATCGCTACAAACGACCATCTGATCGCCTGGGGGACCAGAGACGTTGCAGGTGCCGCTGGTGCCGCTGGCATCGTCGTAGATCACCGGGCCCTGGGCCCGGACCGGGACGGCGCCGCCTGGTCCCGCCAATGCCGCGCAGAGACCGATTGCCACGATAACGATCCGCTTCATGGACGACTTCTCCAACTCGATGCCCACGGATACGCCCGCGCCGTTCGACCGCGCATGGCATCTACGTCAACGGATGAAGTGAGGGGATCGTTTCCCCGGCCGGTTGAGACTCTTTTCGACCCACCTGTGGTGGCGCCTGGCACGCACCAGTCAGACCAGGGATGCCCGGCACAGAGGGGTAACCGCGGTCTTCGCGCAGGTACAGGCTACCCGACTTGGCCGCTCGGCTCTCCGTACCGGAGTAAGATTTCGGGGTGACCACAAGAGAGCAATCCACAACGTTCAGCGCGAATCGGTTGCCGCCGCGCCCTGGTTTCACCCCCGACGCCGGAACCGGGGCGCAGCGTCGACGTGCCCGCCGAAGCGGAAACGGCGGTATGGCGCTGCTCTTCCTGCTGCCCGCCCTCGCGCTGGTGGCGCTCACCTTTCTCTACCCGCTGTACAGCCTCTTCCGCATGAGCACGATCCAGAGCCTGGGCGACCTCTCGCTCTACGTCGGTTCTGACAACTACATGCTGGTGCTCACCGATCCCCTGTTTCGCACCAGCATTCGCAACAATCTCGTATTGATGGGCTGCGTTCCCGTCATGGTCGGCGTGGCGCTCGTGCTGTCGCTGCTTCTGTACGAGCAACGCCGCGCGGCGCCGCTCTATCGCTTCATCCTCTTTACGCCGTATCTGATCTCGATCACCGTCAGTGGCATCGCGTTCAGCGCGATGCTGACCAAGAACGGCGCGCTCAACCAGATGCTCGATGCGTCGGGTCTCGGGCTTCTCCAGCGGGACTGGCTCGGCGACCCCGGCATCGCCCTCTTTTCCGTCGGCGCGGTCATCGTCTGGCGCGAGAGCGTGCTCGGCATCGTGCTCTTCGTGGCGAGACTCCTCTCCCTGCCTACCGAGCCACTGGAGGCAGCGCTCGTCGATGGCGCCTCGCGCTGGCAGGCGCACTGGTCGGTGACACTGCCCCAGATGCGCGGGATCATCGGCTTCTTCGCCATTACCTCGGTCATTACCATCGCGGTCTGGACCTTCGCCTATGTCTTCGTCATGACCAACGGCGGCCCGGGCAACGCGACGATGACCGCCGATCTTTACATCTATCAGAATGCCTTTGCCGTCGCGCAGATGAACCTGGCCGCGGCCGCCGCTTCGATCGTGCTCGCCGCCGCCATCGCCATCGTTGCGATTTCCGGTCTGATTTCACGCTTGCGACGAGGCGAGGCGGAATGAATCCCCCTGTCGGCCAATCTCGCGGGACGCGCCGACTTGGCGGCATCGTGCAGCAGGCCGCCCTGCTGATCGCCTCCCTTGTCGCGCTCTTCCCGCTCTGGTTCATGGTCTGGACGGCGTTGCGGACGCGGGAGGACTATTTTTCCTCACCGCTTGGCTGGCCGCGCGCCTTCGATCTCGAGAATTTCCGGCACGCGTTCGAGCAGAATATCGGCCGCTGGGTTGTCAACTCGACGATCGTCACCGCGGGCTCGGTGCTCTTGGTCACGCTGGTCGCGGTTCCCGCCGCGTACGCGTTTGTTCGGCTTCCCTTCCGCGGCTCGGCGCTGCTTCTGCGGTTGTTCGTCTTCCTGATGGTAATCCCGCCGATCGTGATGCTGCTGCCGCTCTTCGGCTTGATGACCGCCCTCGGCCGGGTCAATCACTACGACTCGGTGATCATCGCCTACGCCGGATTGATGTTTCCGTTCTCGGTCTTCATGATGGTCCGCTACATCGAGACCATCCCGCAGGACCTCTACGAGGCGGCGTTCGTCGAAGGCGCCTCCCATCTGCGCATCCTCTGGACGATCGTCGTGCCTCTGGTCGCTCCGGCCTTGCTGACGCTCGGCATCGTCAACGCGCTCTGGGCCTGGAACGAACTCCTGATCGCCGTGGTCATGCTCCAACGGGAGGAATCGCGCACATTGCAGGCCGGGCTGGCGCTGCTCAAGGGAAAGAACACGATGGATATCCCACTGGTGATGGCCGGCGCGACCATCTCGGCGATACCGCTCCTGCTCCTCTATCTCTTCGGGCAGCGCGTCTTCATGCGCGGTCTGCTCGCCGGCGCCGTCAAGGAGTGAACTGTCAGGGCGGCGATCACCGGTGCGGACGATGTATGATCGCGCCGTAATGGCCCACTCCACGAAGCAGCGGGAGGGACTCATGAACAATCGGTCCGGTTGGGTTCGCATCGCGACCCTGGTGATTCTGGTTCTAAGCATCCTACCGGTCTCGGCGAAATTCGGTTCGCCAGATCCCGTTCTCGCCCAGGACGTGCCGACCGGCCCCGTGGACATCGAGGTCTGGTGGTGGGGTGAGACCGAGGCCCCTGGCTCCGAGAAGTGGCTCAAGGCCGCGCAGGAGGCCTACAGCAAGGAGCACCCCAACGTCACCTTCACCAACAACCTCCTCTCGGTCGATGCCCTGCTCCCCTCGTATGAAGCCGCGGGTCAGGCCAAGGAAGGGCCGACCATCATGTACCTCTGGGGCGGCATCTACACGATGGACGCCGTCTGGAAGGACTGGATCGTCCCCATCTCCGACTATGTCGGGATGGATGAAGCCGCCCATTACATCAACAATCAGGAAGCGACCTGGGACGGCAAGATCTGGTCTGCCGCGTGGTACCTGCAGCCTTCCTATCCGCTGGTCTACAACAAGGAAGCCTTCACCGCTGCCGGGCTCGATCCGGAATCGCCGCCGGCGACCTGGGATGACTTCCTGGCGGCCTGCGACGCCTTCCAGGCGAAAGGTATGCCGCTCGTCGGTCTCGGGGTGAAGGACACCTGGGGTACCGGCCGCTTCTGGATGAACAGTCTCGTCCAGCAGATCGACGGCGTCGGTCAGGTGCTGGCCACCGTCTCCGGCGACACCGGTTTCACCGAGAAGCCGTACGTCGATTTCTTCGCCCGCTGGCAGGAGATGGTCGATCGCAAGTGCTTCCCGGATGACGTCGCCTCGCTCGACATGTACACCGGTCAACAACTGGTGCCACAGGGCAAGGCCGGCCTGACCTTTATCACCGGCTCCGAACTCGCCTCCTACGTCGATTCGATTGGCGCCGACAACGCGGGCGTGATGAAACTGCCGGCAACGGGTGACGGGCCGTTCAAGGACCAACTCGGTTCGACGTCGCAGACGCTGGCGGTAACCTCCTGGGCCAGCGACGACCAGAAGGCGGTCGCCGCCGATTTCATCCGTTTCCTCCACACCCCGGAGCAGTTGACCGCCTACTACGAGACGACCGGCGTCCCCCCGGCTGACGACCGCTTCGATCCCGAGGCGATCAAGAACCCGCTCGTGCGGCAGGTATTCGATTGGGCGACGCAGAACCCGGCGCCCGAGATCGAGAACTACGTGCCGTTCGATATCGCCTTCAACGGGTTCAACACGGCGCAGGTCCAGATGGTGACTGGCCAGATCACGACGCCGGAGGATGCCGCCGCCTTCACCCAGGGTGTTGCCGAGAAGTGGCGGCAGTCCAACCGGCTCCTTCTCGAACGCTACAAGCAGTGGGCCGCGCAGAAAGCCGCCGCCGGCGCGTAGGAACCGACGCGCGGCCTGATCGCGCAACGCAGCGCCGCACACAATAGGTGTCGTTCCGAACCGCAGCGAGGAATCTCGTCGTTCGCGAGGGCCAGCACTGCCACCCAGGACCCTCCTACGGTCGCGAAAACACCATCGGACACGCGTTCCCGCACTCTTGTAGGGATTTCGGATGAATACTTGCTCGAACTCTGGCGCCTCACTTTGCAGAGCGCGCCCCACTCCCTGCGCACAGGGAGAGGGGTTGGGGTGAGGGCCAGCGCGGCGAGACCGCTTTGCCTCCCTTTGGCAGCATCGTGAAAGAAGAGGTAGGGCTGAGGCCGCTGGTCGCCTGAATGCGGCAGTCATCATCCGCAAACGGGATCGCCTACTCCGGTTTCAGCACCACCACGATCGTGTCGAGATCGTCGTCGTAGGGGCCGCCCATCGGAATGCCCGGGCGGGGGATGCCGACGTTGTAATTCAGGTGCTGATGGACCTGCCGCCAGGCCGAGTCGTGCATCATCACCACCAGACGTTGCCAACCGAACGTCGCGATCGACCGCCGGACCAGGTCGTTCAGTTCGACCGCGATCGTCTGGTCCCAGCCGTGAACCGGGCGGCGCAACTGACCCAACACTTCGACCTGCTGCTCGGTCACCGCAAACCCTCGAAGACTTGGAAGTGGCGATGCGTTGTTCGTCACGGGAACCGCGGACCCGCCCAAGCCCGCACCGCGGACCGATGATAGACTAGCCCGGCTTTGCATCGATCACTTCTCGTCGCGAGCGGGCGAAGGTTCAGCTCGCGACAGGCTGGCGCGTCTCCGGATCTCGCGCCTCACGAGGCAGGAAGCATGGCGTCCGATCTCCAGGGCATTCTTCCCGTTCTCCAGATTCCGTTTCTTCCTGGGAACCCGGTCAATGCCGTCGACGAAACATCGTTGCGCCGCGAGGTCGAGTTCTGCATCGCCTGCGGTGCGGACGGTTTGGTCATCCCCGCCCTGGCCAGCGAGTTCATGGTCCTGACCGACGACGAACGCCGTCTGGTTGTCGAAGTCGTGATTCAGCAGGCGAAGGGACGAGTTCCCGTGGTCGCCAATGTGGCGGCGACGAGCACGAACGGCGCGCTCGCGTTCACCCGGCATGCCGAGGAACAGGGCGCGGCGGCGGTCATGGCCCTCCCGCCATACCTGCGCCGCCCCGGTCTCGATGGGGTATTCACGTACTACGCGGCCATCGCGGCGGCGACGACGTTGCCGGTCGTCATCCAGAATGCGCCGCCGCCCTTCGGGGTCAACCTGCCGACACCATTTCTCCACCGTTTGATCGCCGAAATCCCGCGCATCGCTTACATCAAGGAAGAGCGGCTTCCTCCTGGTCATCACATCAGCGACGTCCTTGCTTGTGCGCCCGAAGGCCTGCGCGGTGTCTTTGGCGGCACGGCGGGCCTGTACCTGCCCTCGGAACTGGACCGCGGGGGCACCGGCTGCATGCCTTCGGCGGCGATACCCGATATTCTCGCCGCGGTCTACCGGGCACATCGTGACGGCGATCGGGACGTGGCGCGGGCGATCCACGGACAGGCGCTGCCGTTGCTGACCCTGGAGATGTCCGGGCTGATGGCGATTTCGAAGCAAGTGCTCGTCCGGCGCGGCGTCTTCGCCACCACGCTCATGCGTGATCCGGAGTTTCCCGCGGCTGATGCCGGGGACCTGGCGGAACTCGACAGGCTCTGGCCGGCGCTCACCTCCCGCTTCGCGGTGTAGAACAGGAGGCCGATGGCGGAGCCGGTGAATCGGACCTGGGGAATCTCGCGCGAAAATGCGCCTGGAGCGCAGGCAGAGAGGAAACGAGCATGAGCGAAGGAACCAACGCGGTGTCCCGGCGCCGTTTTGTCGGCATGGCGTCCGCGGTCAGCGCCCTCCCGATCATCGGCCATCGGCGGTTAGCGGCCGCCGCGGCCCGCCAGGAGGATGCCGCCGTCGCCTTCCCAAACGGCATCGATGCCTCGAAGTACGTCGGTGGCGACGGTTCGTATGCGAAATACCGCGACGAAGGGGTGCGGCTCGGTCTGATCGAAGCCTTTCCGGTCAATTTCACCGACGAGAACGGGAATCGCACTGGCTGGAATACCGACATCGTCCTCCGCGCTCTGGAGCATGCCGGCATCACCAAGATCGAATTCGTCGAGGGGCCGTGGGAATCGATGGTCCCCGGTCTGCAGAGCGGCCGCTTCGATCTGCTGGCGAGCGACGTCCACGTCACGCCCGAGCGGATCGAGATCATCGACTTCAGCGCCCCCGCCTTCTGGTACGGCGATGCGCTCTTCGTTCCCAAGGGCAACCCGGCCAATGTCCATTCCTGGGAAGATCTCGCCGGCAAGACCGTCGGCGTCGGACTCGGCGTCAACTACGCGGAGTGGCTACAAGCCCGCACCGATCTCAAGGGACTGAACACCTACAAGGACACCCAGCAGATGGCGGCCGATCTGGTCGCGGGCCGGGTCGATGCGGTGATCGCGGAAGACACCAACTTCACCGCCTACCTTGGCCAGAATCCCGATCTGCCGATCGAGAACGTGCCCGATTACGTGCCGCAGTCGGACCTCTCGGACTGGACGCGGTTCGGTATCAGGATCGGCGAGAACGACTTCAACAACGTTTTCAGCCGGGCGCTGATGGAGATGATGATCAACGGCGAGACGCTGGAAATTCTCCAGAAGTACGGTCTGGGCATGCGCAACCTGACCGCCATTCCGGGGATGTAAACCGGTCGCAGACCGGGAGCAGTGTAATTGCGCGCCGAGACCGCCGCGCGGCGGTCTCGGCCAATGACCCGGTGAGCCAGCGAGCGGGCGGCCGCCCAGCGCAAGGGGAGAGAGCCTGATGAAGTTCGACTGGGCGGCCATCCCGGAAATGATGCCGACGCTGTTGTCGGGATTGCGGGTGACCGTGACGGCGACCCTCGTCATCATGGCGATCTCGTTAGTCGTGGCCCTGCCGATTGCGCTGGCGCGGATGTCCCAACACCGGGTGATCCGCATTCCCGCCACGATCTACGTGCAGGTCCTGCGCGGCACTCCCGTCCTTCTCCAGTTGTTCTACCTCTACTACGTCCTCCCATTCGCCGGTATCGCCCTCAATCCGTGGGTCGCCGGTATCACCGGCATGACTGCCGCCTACTCGGCCTATCTCTCCGAGATCTACCGCGCCGGGATCGAAGCGATCGATCGCGGCCAGACGGAAGCGGCGCTTTCGCTCGGCATGTCACGGGCGCAGGTGATGCGCATCGTGGTGCTGCCGCAGGCATTCCGGATCGTCATTCCGCCGATCGGCAACATGTTCGTCGGGCTGTTCAAGGACACCTCGCTCCTGTCGATCCTGACGATCCGCGAATTGATGTTCCAGGGGCAACTCCTGGCGGCGACCAATTTCCGCCACATCACGATCTTCACCGTGATCGCCGTTCTCTATCTCGCCGTCTGCTGGCCGAGCGCCGCGATCATCGATCGTCTGGAAAAGAAGCTCAAAGCCTCGCCAACCGACAAACAGGGTGGGAATCAGCAGCGCGGTTGGCCGATCGGCCAGACCGCGACGCCGGAGACGATGGCGTGATCCGGCTGGAGAATATCCGCAAGTGGTTCGGTGATTTCGAGGTCCTGCGCGGCGTCAGCCTGGAGGTCAGCCGGGGTGAGGTCGTCGTGGTGATTGGCCCGAGCGGTTCGGGCAAGAGCACCTTGCTGCGGGTCATGAACTATCTCGAACCCTACCAGGAAGGAACGATCTGGCTGGAAGGCAAGCCGATTTACCAGCAGTACCGCAACGGCCGGATCGTCCGCGACCCGGAGCGGGAGATTCGCCAACTCCGCGCCCGCATCGGCATGGTGTCGCAACGCTTCAATCTCTTCCCGCACATGTCCGCGCTCGAAAACGTGATCACCGGGCCGATGAACGTGCTCAAGGAACCGCGCGATTCCGCCGAGGAGCGGGCCAGGGCGCTCCTGCACCGGGTCGGCCTCGCCGACAAGATGACCGCCTATCCGGGGCAACTCTCGGGCGGGCAGCAGCAGCGCGTCGCGATCGCCCGCGCCCTCGCCATGAAACCGGAGGCGATGCTCTTTGACGAGGTGACCTCCGCGCTCGATCCCGAACTGGTCGGTGAAGTGCTGCGAGTCATGCGGCAACTGGCGGCGGACGGCATGACCATGGTCGTGGTCACCCATGAAATGGGGTTCGCGCGCGAGGTCGCCGACCGCATCGTGATGATGGACGACGGTCAGATCATCGAGGAGGCGGATCCCGTGCGCTTCTTCACCGCCCCGGCCAGTTCCCGCACCAAGGCGTTCGTCGACGCGGTGATCCGGCATTGATGGAGGAAGGACCAGGAAACCATGCGCATCACCGAAGTCGAAACCTACGCGCTGCGCGTGCCGAATGTCGGCGCGGTCTGTGACGGTACGCAGGATGCCTTTGTCGTGCGGATCGTCACCGACGAAGGGATCGACGGCATCGGTGAAGGCGATTCCATCCCCTCGGTCCTCCAGGCGATCTACGACGCGCCGATGTCCAACTCCATCGGCTACGGCCTGCGTGAATTGCTGATCGGCCAGGATCCCTTGCAGATCGAACCGCTGTTCCAGCGGATGATGGACGGCACGCTCTACCTCGGTCTCGCTGGCGCCCGGCTCACCGCCATCAGCGCCGCTGAAATCGCCCTCTGGGACATCGCCGGCAAAGCGACCGGCCAACCAATCTCCGTACTGCTCGGCGGCGTCTTTCACGCATCGTTGCTCGCCTACGCCAGTGTCCTCTTCCCCGAGGATCCCAACGATCTGGACGACGTGCGGCGGACCGGTGAACGGCTCCGCGCGCAGGGTTTTCGCGCGCTCAAGTTCGGCTGGGGAGGGTTTGGGCGCGACCGCAAGCAGGACATCGCCCTGGTGCGCGCGGCACGGCAGAGCGTTGGCGACGATGCGCTGCTCCTGATCGATGTCGGACTCTGCTGGGACCTCTCCACCGCGCTCGAGCGCGCCGAGGCGCTAGCGGAGTTCGATCTCTTTTGGTTGGAAGCCCCGATGCCGCACGAGCCGATCGGCGCCTACGCCGAACTCTGCGCCCGCAGCCCGATCCGCATCTCGTGCGAGAGTTCCGGCGGGTTCTGGGAGAGTCTGCACATGCTCCGTGACGGTCGCTTGCAGGTCCTGCTGCCGGACGTCTCGACCGTCGGCGGTATCGGTCAGTGGAAGCGGATCGCGGACGCGGCGGCGATCGAAGGCGCCTGGTGCGTGCCCCACTGTTTCAGCACCGGCATCGTCTCCACCGCATCGCTTCATCTCCTCGCCAACCAACCCGCGCCCCGCATTCTCGAATGGTCGATGGAAGGGTCTCCGCTCAACACCTCCCTGGTCACACCCGCGCCGCCGCTCGTCAACGGCTACGTGCAGACACCAACAGCGCCGGGTTTGGGCGTGACGCTCGATCCCGCGGTCGTGGCGCGCTATCGCGTCTCCTGAAGCGGACGGCGACCCACGATGTCAGACGAACTGATTCCCCTCGGCACGCGAGTGACGTTCGCGAAAACCGTCAGCGAGACCGATATCTACCTGTTCGCCGGCATCACCGGCGACTTCAGCCCCAATCATGTCAACGCCGAGTACATGCGCGCGACCCCGTATGGCGGGATCATCGCCCATGGGGTGCTGGTGATCGGTCTGATGTCGACCTGCTCCACGAAAATACTGGAACAGGCCAACCTCGGCCGCGCGGTCGTCTCCTACGGTTACGATCGCGTGCGCTTCGTGAAACCGGTCCGCGTCGGCGATACGATCACCGTACTCTACGAGATCACCGCATCTGACCCGGCGCAACAGCGCACCGAAGCCGCCGTCACCGCCACCAACCAGCATGGCGAGATCGTCGCCGTCGCCACCCACATCCTCAAGTACCTGTAACACGGCATCCGGTTGACGACGTCCGCGGTGCTGGGGGGTAACGGCGGAAAGAGATTCTCTGCCTGCGCACACTCACAGAGGGAGGTATGGATAACATCGGCCTGTTGCTCCGGCTCTCTCTGGCCAACGGGCGGCCAGAAGCCCCTCTCCCGGCTCGACGGGGGACTCCTCCCTCCAGGGAGGGAGACCCCTCCCTCCGGCGGAGGGAGGCTTGGGAGGGAGCCAGGGGAGGGAGTCAGGGGTTGGGGTGAGGGTGCGCGCGGCGAGACCGCGATTCGACCCTGTGTGATCACGAGTCCAAGGCGAGAGTCGGGGCGAGGGGTACCACCGCAAGCGAGCGACACCGCCCCTCTGGCATCACCTCCTCACTTCTCCCCTTCGACCAGCGTGCCGGTGCCGGCGTCCAGATCGATGGCGAAATCGGCGTCGTGAATATCCCCGGTGATCAGGCCGGCAGCCTGGTAATCGAAGAGAGAACCTGCTTGCGGCGTAGCGGTTGGGGTGCCACCGGCGCTCACCCCCACCGTCAGCGCTACCGCGTCCTGGCCGTTGCCCGGATCGCCAGCATCGGTCACTTCCAGGGTGAATGGGTACTCACCTTCACCATTCACACTCATGGTCCCGACGATTCGTCGCACCTGCGCCTGATCCGCGGGAATCACCTCGTAATCCGTGATCGCCACGCTGCTCAGGGTCAGACCCGAGGGGAAATCGACCCAGCGGACGCTGCCAAGCACAATCTCCGGCTCTTCCCCGGCAACGATCAACCGCGATGCGAAAAAGGAAAAGACCGCCTGGCCTTCCGGGAGTGGCAGCGTTCCACCACCGACGATTCCCCGCTGGGTGATGGCCCGGCCTCGGGTTGGCGCGGCGGCCGCCCGCAATGGCATCGCGAGCGCCGCCGTGATCGCGCTCGCCACAACAACCTGACGGCGGTTACGCATCGCATCGGTCATGTCCATCATCCCCCCTCATCAATTCACGACGACTCGCTCCGCCCAAAAGCAGCACCATCTGGCGCATCCGGGTTCGTCCTCGCGGCATCCACGCTGTAGCATGGGATCAAGTCCGGGAACGACTCAAGATGGCCTCGAACTCTCAACCCACCGATGTACCAGGTGTGATGCGGCTGCCAAGTGGCACGGTGACCTTTCTCTTCACCGATGTCGAGGGAAGTACCCGCGGCTGGGAGAACAATTCACCGGCGATGCTGACAGCGGTCAATCGCCATTTCGCCATGCTCGATGCCGCGATTGCCGCCCACCACGGAGTGCGCTTCAAGACGATCGGCGATGCCATCCAGGCGGCGTTTTCCACGGTCGCCGACGCTGTCAATGCCGCCGTCGCCGCGCAACGCGCCTTCGCCGCCGCGGACTGGTCTCCCTTGCCATCAATCAAGGTACGGATGGCGATTCACACCGGTTCTGCCGTTCCCGAGAACGGCGACTATTTTTCACCCGATCTCAATCGTCTGGCGCGTCTGCTCGGCGTCGGGCACGGTGGGCAGATGCTCATCTCTGAAGGAAGCCGGCTCCTCGTCCGCGATCAACTCCCTCCCGACGTTCACCTCCTCGATCTCGGCGAGCACCGGCTGCGCGACTTGCGTGAGCCTGATCACATCTTCCAGATCGTTGCGGACGATCTTCCGGCAACGTTTCCTCCGCTTAAATCCGGTGATCTCCCATCGATCAATATCCCCGCGCCACTGACCTCCTTCGTCCCCAGAGACGAGGTGATGACCGCATTGTGCGGTCTGCTAGAGCAACCCGACGTCCGCTTGCTCACCCTGACCGGGACGGGAGGCACCGGCAAGACGCGACTCGCCATGCAGGCCGCCACCGATCTCGCCCGAACCTACGAGGATGGTGCATGGTTCGTTCCACTCGCGCCAGTTTCCGATCCCGAACTTGTGGCTTTTGCCATCGCGGAAGCAATTGGCTTGCGGGAATCGCCCGGCGAGCGCATCGAACAGACGCTTCGCAACTACCTTCGTGATAAGCAACTGTTGCTCGTCCTCGACAACTTCGAACACGTCATCGATGCCGCGCCGCTCGTTTCACTGCTCCTCACCAGCGCCCCAGGCATCAGGGTTCTGGTGACGAGCCGCGCCCCGCTCCGCGTTTCCGGCGAACAGGAGTTTCCGGTGCCGCCGCTTGGATTGCCAGACGCACGGCAGCCGCTCACGCTCGACACCGCCAATGCATCGGAGGCGGTCCAACTCTTCATCAGCAGGGCACGGTCGATCCGGCCTGATTTCACGCTGACTGAGGAAAATGTCGCCGCTGTCGTGGCGATCTGCCAGCGACTTGACGGTCTGCCGCTCGCGATCGAACTCGCCGCGGCCCGGCTGCGACTGCTCCCGCCGGAGGCGATCCTGGCCCGGCTCGATAGCCGCCTCTCCTTCCTCACCGGAGGAGCGCGCGATTTGCCCGAGCGGCAGCAGACCCTGCGTGCCGCGATCGCCTGGAGTCACGATCTGCTCGACACCGCCGAGCAGGCGCTGTTCCGGCGCCTCGCGGTCTTCTCCGGCGGTTGGACCATCGAGGCCGCCGAGGCCGTCGGCGGTGCGGTCCCCGCGCCGCCGATCGATGTCCTCGACGGGCTCGCCACCCTCAGCGAGAACAGCCTGGTGCGTCAACACGCCGACCAGGGAGACACGCGAGCCTACGATCCGCGTTTCTCCATGTTACAGACGATCCGCGAGTTCGCCCGCGAGCAATTGGACGCCAGTGGCGAAGCAGATACCGTCCTGAACGCGCACGGCGCATTCTTTCACCACCTTGCCCTTGCCGCGGGTCCGCACTTGACTGGTGCCGAGGCAGTCTCCTGGCTGGATCGCTTGGAAAGCGAACACGAAAACATCCGCGCCGCGTTGCGCCGCTACCGCAATCTGGCGGACGCCGCCAGCGCGTTGCCCATGGCGGCGGCGATCTGGCCCTTCTGGTGGCTGCGCGGACATTTCGGGGAAGGCCGCGTCATTCTCGACGCCGTCCTCGCTATTCCCGATCCATCAACCGCCGGCGCAGCGCGAGCGGCGGTACTGGACGGAAGTGGCGTGCTCGCCGAGGCACAAGGGGACTACGGCCGGGCCGAGGCCCTTCACGCGGAAGCGCTCGCCATCTGGCGCTCGCTCGCCGACGCGGCGGGGACCGCCCGCTCCCTGGCCAACCTCGGCGTCGTCGCCTTCGACCGCGGCGACTATGCCCGGGCCGCGACATTCCTGGAGGAGAGTCTCACCCTCGCCCGTCAGGTCCCCGACCACCAGGCGGAGGCGACAGCCCTGAATGAACTGGGACGCATCGCGATCGAACAATCAGATTTGGCGCGGGCGGAAGCGCTCTTCAACGAGAGCCTGGCGCTTCGCCGGCAACGCGGCAACCAGACTGAAATCGCGCGCTCGCTGCACAACCTCGGTGCCGTCGCCCTGGAAAAGGACGAATTCACCCACGCGCGCGATCTCTTCGCCGAGGCCCTGCAACGGTACCGGGAGACCGGCGATCGCTGGGGGACGGCCGGCGTGCTCTTTGGACTGGCGTTGGCGAACTCCGGCGCGGGTGATGCCGCCGGCGCCGTGCCGCTGCTGGAAGAGAGTCTGCAACTCTTTCGGGAGACGGGTGATTCGCACAGCATCGCCGTCGTGCTCCTCCATCTCGCCGACGTGGCCCCGGACGGTCCCCATCGCAGACATGCCGCCGGATACTATCGGGAAGCCCTCTCCCGGTTCGAGAGCGTCGAGAATCGCTCGGGGATGATCGAGAGCCTTACCGGTCTTGGCCACTTTCTGGTGAACGACGGGCGGTTCGCCGCCGCGGCGCAGGTTCTCGGCGCGGCCTCGGCCCTGTTCGAAGCAGGCGATCCCGCCTCCTCCACGGGCGATGAATCGTTCGCCGCTGACGCCAGCTTCGTCCGCGAACACCTCGGCGATGAACCATTCCGGTCCGCCTGGGAAGCGGGTCGCCGTCTCGACCCCATTGCCGCGGTCGATGCCGCTATCGCCGACGCCTGATCGTCCCTTCTGGTTCATCAGTTGCGAAAGATGTAGGCGATGCTACGTTCGTCCGGTCCGAGGGGGGTCACAATTCAGGGTCATCGCATTGACCGAGACGAGAGGAGGCCATCACCATGTCCCGAATCATCGCCCCGCTGCTCGTGGCCCTCGTGGTGCTCTTCGCCGGGTCCGCCACCACGCGGGCCCAGGACGGTACTCCGGCCGCGGCCGGCGAAGTCCAGCAGTTTGCCGAGGACACCTACGCTTTCGTCAGCGGCGGCTACGTCTCCCTGTTCATCGTCACCGACGAGGGAGTGATCGTCACCGACCCCAGCAGCCTCGTCGACCCGACCCGCGCGGATGCGCTGAAAGCGGCGATTGGCTCGGTCACTGATGCACCGGTACGTTACGTGATCTACAGCCACGACCACGCCGACCACGCCACGGGCGGCGCCGTCTTCGCCGATACCGCCACCTTCATTTCCCACCGCGACGCCGCGGCAAAGATCGCCGCGCTGGACGATCCGCGCACCCCGGCGCCCCAGATCACGTTCAGCGACGAGCTGGCGCTGAACGTCGGCGGCAAACAGATCGAACTCTATTTCACTGGCCGCAATCACTCCGACAACAGCATTGTGCTCCTCTACCCGGAGCGACGGCTGCTCTACGCGGTCGATTTCATCCCGGTCAACTCGCTCCCCTATCAGAATCTGCCGGATGCCTATCCCGACGAGTGGATCGCCTCGTTGCAGTGGGTGGAAGACAAGCTCGACTTCGATACCTTGGTGATCGGGCACCCACCGGTCTCCGGTACGAAGGAGAACGTTGGGCAGGTCCGGACGTACCTGGAGGATCTCATCGCCGCCGTCCACGCCGCGCAGGATCAGGGACTCGCTGACAACTCGCCGGAGATGATCGAGTCCGTCCGCGCCGCGCTGGCCCCGGAGTACTCGTCCTGGGCGAACTTCGAGGAGTGGCTGCCGCTCAACATCGAGGGTTTGCTTCGCATCTGGTCTGAAGCGGGGGCGACCCCGACGGCGTAGCAGCTGCTGTTCCGGACAGTTCACACCGCCTCGAACCTGACGATTACGGTAAGCCCCTCTCCCGGCTCGACGGGAGAGGGGTGTGGGGTGAGGGCCAGCACGGCAATCTCGCCGCGCCTCCCCTTGCCATCTGGCACCGGAAGCGTGAACGAGCCGAGGCCATCATCGCCGAAACTCCCAACCGCCGCACTTGGTACACTCCGGCACCGGTTCGCAGACCGTGCAGGAGAGCAAGCGATGGGGTTCGCCGCGGACATTCAGCCGCTCTTTCGCGAGGAAGACCGCGACGCGATGGACTTCGTCTTTGACCTGTGGTCGTACGATGACGTCAAGTCCAACGCCGAATTGATCCTCGAGCGGATCGAGGACGGCACGATGCCGTGCGACGTGACCTGGGACGACGCCTCGATTCAGACCTTGCGCGATTGGATTGATGCCGGCTGTCCGGCTTGACTTCTGCTCGCGATCGGCGCACCCTACCGTTGCGCCAGACGCAGAGCCGTGCAGCGGAGCCGGACAGCCGCTGGCGATCAGCATGTGAGGAGGATGCCTAGATGACCCGCGACGAACAACGCCCGACTCGACTGGACCGCCGCGATCTCCTGAAACTCACTGGGACCGCGGCCGCGTTGTCCGCTCTGGGCTTGCAGGGAAGCGCGGCAATTCCATCTCAGTCGGCGTTGGCGGCGCCCGCGCGCCAGGATGCGGCCAGCACCCTTGTTTTCGGCGTTGGCACCGACATCGACGAACTCGACCCACGCCAGATCGACACCCAGGAAGGGTACATCGCCTGCGCCAATGTCTATGACTGCCTGGTGCTCTACGATTTGGGCGCCACCACCATCCGCCCCGGTCTCGCCGAGTCCTGGGAAATCTCGGATGACGGTCTCACCTACACCTTCACCCTGCGCCAGGGCGTGAAGTTCCACGACGGCGCTCCGTTCAACGCCGACGCGGTCGTGACCTGGTTCAACTCGATCAAGGAAGGCGCCCCGGGTTCCCAGTTCGATGCCACCAAGATGGTCTACATGCAGGACTTCCTGACCGTCTGGATCGACAAGGTCGAGGCCAAGGACGAGTACACGGCGGTCATGACCCTGCCGAAGCCGTACGCACCGCTTCTGGCAAACCTCGCTATTCCCATCGCCGGCATCCCCAGTCCTACCGCGATCGCCAAGGGGCTCGATGAGATCGCCGTCAATCCTTCCGGGACCGGCGCCTTCATGCTGGCCAAGAAGGACGACTGGACGCGGGACAGCCAGATGGTGCTGACCGCCAATCCCGATTACTGGGGTGGCGCGCCGAAGGTCCAGCAACTGATCTTCCGCATCGTGCCGGAGAGCGCGACGCGGTTGCAGCAGGTCGAGACCGGCGAACTCGATATCGCCTGGGCGCTCGCGCCGGAAGATGTCGAGCGCACCCGAGAGAACCCGGATCTCGTCGTGGTCGAAGACGCTGGGCTGAACACCAACTGCGTCGAGTTCAACACCACCAAGGAGCCGTTTACCTCGAAGGAAGTCCGGCAGGCGCTCAACTACGCGATCAACAAGCAGGAACTCTCCGACGGTCTGTACAACGGAAATATGGTTCCCGCGGGTGGGGTACTGCCCCCGGTCGACTGGGCCTTCAACCCGGACCTGAAGAGTTACGAGTACGATCCCGACAAGGCGCGCGAGTTGCTCGCCCAGGCCGGGTATGACGAAAGCAAGCCGCTCTCGTTCACCTTCATGTCGTACACCGTGCCGCGCGGCTACAACCCGGCGGGAGACCGCCTGGCGACTGCGATCCAGGAGTACTGGTCGGAAGTCGGCGTCGATGCCCAGATCCAGACCGAGGAATGGACCCAGTACCGCGCCGATCGCCGCGCCGACATGTTCCAGGTCTCCCTCTCCGGCTGGATGGGGGACAACGGCGACCCGGACAACTTCCTCTTCTCGTTGCTGGCCGGGGAGAGCAAGGGCGCGGGCAACACCGCGTACTACGACAATCCGGACGTGAACAAGCTCCTTGCCGAAGCTCAGGTCACGTCCGATCAGGAAGAGCGGAAGAAGCTCTATCATCAGGCGGAGCAGACCATCGTCGATGACGCGCCGTGGGCCTTCCTGGGCTACCAGAAGCACCAGGTCGTCACCCGGGCCAACATCACCGACTTCGTCTTGCAGCCGACCTATATCTACTATTTCTCCGGCGTCGGCAAAGCGTAACGACGCCCTGATCCGGAATCAGGCACTGTCAGGTGTGCATGCCGCACGGTCTGCGCTCGAGAGGCGCGGACCGTGCGGCTCCGGCACACACCATGGGATTCGCGACCGGCGATCGCGGGAACTGCTCCTGGTCTCCGCGCCCTCGCCCGGTCATGGTTTCCACACGTGATCAGCATCGCTCCATGACAAAGACATCATGACCGCCTACATCCTCCGCCGGCTCGTGCTCCTGGTCCCGGTTCTGATCGGGATCATGACCGCGGTCTTCATCCTGCTCCAGTTGATCCCCGGCGACCCAGCTATCGCCCTCGCTGGCGAGAAGGCAAGCGTCGAACAGGTCGCGCGGGTCCGCGAGGAATTCGGCCTCAATCGCCCGATCTGGGTGCAGTACGCCTATTTCCTGAAGGCGGCGTTTACGCTCGATTTCGGCGACTCGTTGCGCACCCATCAACCAGTCGTCGGCGAATTGCGGCAGTTCTTCGGCGCCACGATCGAATTGAGCATGGCGGCGCTCGTCATCGCACTGCTGTTCGGCATCCCGATCGGCGTCATCGCCGCCACGCGGCGCGGATCACCCCTCGATTACGGAACGATGATTTTCGCCCTGATCGGGATCAGCACTCCCGTCTTCTGGGCCGGTATTGTGCTCATCTACCTGCTCAGTTTTCGCCTTGGCCTGTTTCCAATCGGCGGCATCATCGGCACTGGCATCGAACTCGATCACATTACCTACGCCTACGTGCTCGACAGCATTCTGACCCTGAACGGTGCGGCGTTCCGCTCCAGCCTCCACCATCTGCTGCTGCCGGCCATCGTCCTCTCGACGATCCCGATGGCGATCATCGCCCGCCTGACGCGGTCCTCGATGCTCGAAATTCTCGGCCAGGATTACCTGCGCACCGCGCGGGCCAAGGGGCTCACGGAACAGTTCATCGTCATCCGCCACGCGCTACGAAACGCCCTGATTCCGATCGTGACCGCGATCGGCCTCCAGTTTGGCGGCTTGCTCTCCGGGGCGTTTCTCACCGAGACCGTGTTCGGCCGCCCCGGCATCGGCCGCTATGTGGTTGCCGCCATCGGCGCCCGGGACTATCCAGCCATCCAGGGCACGGTCCTGGTGATGGCGGTCGCCTTCGTCGTGATCAATCTCCTCGTCGATCTGGTCTACGCCGCGATCGACCCCCGGATTCAATACGGATGATGCGCGGGCCAACCGGCCGACTCCGGCGCGTGACGAGGAGGTCACCAGCCCATGGCGATTGATATCGAAGTCCGGCCTGGACCAACCCAAGCGGGCGCTGACGCTCATCTCGCCGTGGGTGAGGGAACTTTTGCGTCCAGCCAGGAACTGATCCAGTTCCAGCGCCAGCCGCGCGGCCTCTGGCGGGACGCGCGCACTCGACTGATGCGGGATCACGCTGCCGTCGCTGGGCTGATCGTCATCCTGCTGCTGATCGTCATCGCGATCGCGGCGCCCGCCATCGTGCCGCACGATCCGAACGACCAATCGTTCATCCACAAACTCGAACCGCCAAGCGAGACGAACTGGTTTGGCACCGACGAGTTCGGGAGAGACATCTTCAGTCGGGTGCTGATCGGGACGCGCGTCGCCCTCTGGGTCGGCATCATGCCAGTGGTGCTCGCCATGCTGGTCGGGGTGACGCTCGGTCTAATCGCGGGCTTCTACGGCCACGGCATCGATCATGTCGTCATGCGCCTGATCGATATCATGCTGGCCTTTCCCTGGTTGCTGTTGGCAATCGGCATCATGGCGGTGCTCGGCCCCGGCATCAACAATGTGATCATCGCCGTGGCAATTGTCTACATCCCGGCGTTTGCCCGCATCGTGCGCGGCTCCGTTCTGTCGATCAAGGAGAAGGAATTCATCGAGGCGGCGCGCGCCATCGGCCAACCGAATCCGCAGGTCATGTTCCGCCACGTCCTGCCCAATGCCATCGCCCCGATCATCGTCCTGGCGACGCTCTCCATCGGGCAGGCGATCATCTACGCCGCGGGACTGAGTTTCATCGGTCTCGGCACGCAACCGCCGAATTCGGACTGGGGGGTGATGCTCGCCTCCGGCCGCCAATACTTGCGGGACGGACCATGGCTCGGCTTCTTCCCTGGTCTCGCCATCCTGATCACGGTGCTGGCGTTCAACCTCTTCGGCGACGGCATCCGCGACGCCCTCGACCCCCGGCTGCGTTGATTCGACCTGTCTCGGTCATGCCTTCAGCCTGGTTGGAACCTTCTGGGGTTCCGGCGTGGGTCACAACGAGGCCTCTTCGAGCATAAGGCCGGAGACCCGGCCGAAATGGCGGAGGTTGTGGGTCACGAGGACGTAGCCGTGAGCGAGGGCTGTTGCCGCAATGATCGCGTCGTTATGACCGATGGAAAGGCCCTCGGCGCTCAAATCGACGATCAGGCGCGCATGTATGTGCGCCGCTTCGGTCTCGAATGGGATAACAGGAACGTGCTGCACGACATTCTCCACAAAATCGAGGCGCTGTTTTCGTCGCTCTAGAATGGAGGAACGCAAATCCCCAACCAGGAGCTCGGACACGGTGATACTCGCGAGAGCAAACGGTTCGCCTCGCAACACCCGATCCAGATCGATCAGCGAACCGCCGCGCCGCTCCAGGTCGACGAACACGCTAGTATCGACTAGCCGGGCCATTCGAAAACCTCTGCTGGCCCTTGTTCCGCTTGGATGCGCTCCAAATCGTCGGCGAAGCCGGCGTCCGGAATCGGAAGATCGCCGATCCTGGCCACGAGCTCGGCCACGGTGATGCCGTTTGGCCCCCTCGGAGGGATTATCGTCGCGATCGTTTGGCCGTCCCGTTGAATGACGAAGCGCTCCCCGCGGTCCCTGACCCGGCTCAGCACGTCGGACAGGTTCTTCGCGAGATAGGTCGCCGAGATCGTGCTCTCCATTTGGTCTCCAACCGATGGGTCGTCGAAATTGCGGGTCGCGAGGTTGGGAGAGCGCGCGAAGCACGGAACCAGGCTTGAACCCAACCGAGGACCCCCGCGCAAGCAGTGTGCGAAACTGGGCGCATCAACGATGGTATCAGTGCGCGATCGGGCGTCGCAACGTGCCGATTGCACTGGCTGGGAGGGAGTTTCCGAACATGGTTCAGGACGTGACGTTTCCCCGCGATGATGCCGATTCCCTCGACGAGATCTCCATGCCGCCTGCGGGCACCGTGCGGCGCGGTTCGCTACGCTTCTCGCACCCCGACCTGGCGGATTGGTCCTGGCCGTACACCGTCGTCCGCGGCAAGCAGGACGGCCCCCGCCTGGCGCTGATCTCCGGTGTCCACCCGGCGGAGTATCCAGCGATCGAGGCCAACATCCGCTTTACCCGGAGTCTCGATCCAAGCAGACTGCGCGGCACCGTCGTCTCGCTGCCGGTCATCGACATACCGGCGTTCCTGCCGCGCACGCCCTTCGTCTGCCCCATCGACGGCAAGAATCCGAACCGCTTCTTCCCCGGCAACGCCGACGGCACCTTCACGGATGTTCTGGATGACGCCATCTTCCGCGCCGTCATCGCCCCGTCGTCCGTCTTGATCGACCTCCACGGCGGCGACATGGTCGAGGCATTGGAACCCTTCTCGATCTATGGCGTCAGTGGCAACGCGGATGTCGATGCGCGCTCGATCGCCCTCTGCCGCGCCTTCGGGCTCCCCTACCTCGTCGCCTCGCGGCCACAGCCGGGTCTCGCCGGTACCACCGTCCATGCCGCGTCCGCGATGGGCATCCCCGGACTGATTGCCGAGGCCGGCAGTTCCGGCCTGCTCACCGAGCCAGAAACGCGGATGCTGGTCGATGGTCTGGAGAATTCGCTTCGCCATCTCGGCATGCTCGACGGCGCGGTCACCCAACATGCCCCGGTCGAAATCGCCCAATTCACCTGGCTGCGCTCACCGGACGAGGGAATGTGGTACCCGTCGGTGCGGATCGGTGAAACGGTCAGCGCTGGCCAGAACATCGGCCGCATCGGCAACCTCTACGGCGACACTCTGGCCGAAATCGCCGCCCCACATGACGGCGTCGTCCTGTTCATCACCAGCGCCCCCGCCATGCCGAAGGACGGTCTCATCATCTCCGTCGGCGGCGCCTGACCGCCGCCACAACGAGCAATAAGCCCCTCTCCCGGCGAGCTGGGAGAGGGGTTTCGGGTGAGGGTCAGTGCGGCGAGACCGCCGTACCTACCCTTGTCAGCCTGCGCACAGGGAGAGGGGATGGGGTGAGGGCTCTCGTTGGAATAAAGGCTGCTGCGGCATGAACGCCACGTTCACTTTCCCGAATCCCGTTCGATGACTCGCCGTCATCCTCGCAAACTGAGCAACGCCACCACACCAAACCCGATCAGGACCACCCCGGAGACGCGGTTGACCCAGCGCATCCGCTCCGCCGTCAGCGCGCGCCGAAACGCGCCAACCACCCCGCTCAGGACCAGCCACCAGAGCGCCGATCCGGCGAAGACTCCGGTGACCATCAGCACCGCCGAAAGGCGGTCAGAGGCTCTGCTCGCCAATCCCAGACCGGCAAAGACCGCGGCAAAGGAGAGGATCGTTGTCGGGTTGGTCAGAGTCAGGGCAAAGGTCGAACTGTACGCCCCAAGCAATCCCCGGGATGACGCCCGGCCGGCCTCGACCGCCGGAGCCGCCAGCACCGTCCGCACCCCGAGGAAACACAGGAACAGTCCGCCGATGAGCCGGATAACGTCCTGATGCGCGACGAGGACCGAGGAGATCGCGGTCAACCCGAGCGCGGCGATCGCGCCATAGACGGCGTCCGCGCTTGCGGCGCCGAGACCAGAGACGAACCCGGTCAGACGCCCATCCGCCAGCGTTCGCCGGATGCAGAGCAATCCGATCGCGCCGACCGGCGCCGCGATCGCGAATCCGATGATCAACCCCCGCGTGAAATACGAGACATCCACCTGAGACCGTCCCTCCCGGATGCCCCGGAGACCACGCGCCGGGGCACAACAAAACCCGCCCGACCGCTGAGGTCTGGCGGGTCGCCGTGCGCCGTAACGCGAGCAGGCGGGGCTAGCCAGACCTCCCGGTCTGCGCTCCCTGCTGCTGGTTCTTCCGATTGACGCGCATCGCCGTCACCTCGGTTCGCTCCACGCGCTGTCTACTCGACTCGTTCGATAGCGTACATCCCTGTTCCACGAAACGCAATCGCCCTGGATTGATTCCATAAGGTTGACCACTTCCGCGGCCTCCGCTACGATCTGCGCGTCCTGAATCCGTTCGATAATCTGGTTGCACCTGTCGGGGCGTGTCGCGACACGACGCGTGTGGGTGGAACGGTGGGACCGACGCGACATTGATGCGTCACGATGCAGTGAAGCGGGAGGAACACCAAGTGAGGCCAACACGGCGTGGTTTTCTGACCAGGGTGGTCCCGGGCGCGGTGCTCACCGCGCAGGCGGCACGAGCGATCGGCGCCTCCGCCCGAGAAGGCGGCAGCCTGACCGTCCTCGACTGGGCCGGGTTCGATGCCGAGGATTTCTGGATCGATTTCAAGAACGCCCACCCCGATGTAAACGTCACCTTCGAGATGGGCGCCTCCGACGCCGATATCCTGGCCAAGATGATGGCTGGGGATCAGGCGGACGTGTTTCACCCCTACACCGGTTGGCTCAAGTTCTACGTCGATGAGGGTCTGGTCGAAGCGATCGACACGTCCAAGTTGACCAATTGGGACAAGATTCCGGAGCGGTTCCGCGCCCTCGGTCAATTCGATGGCAAACAGTATTTCGTTCCGTATGACTGGGGCTACAGTTCGATCCTCTACCGCACCGACCTGGCCCCGGAAGCCGGAGAATCGTGGAACGCGATGTTCGATCCGGCGTACTCGGGCCATATCTCCATGTGGGATGATGGCGTCGCCGCGGTCGATGTCGCCGCCTTCGCCCACGGTTGGGATGAACTCAACCTGACCCCGGACCAACTCGACCAGATCAAGCAGGACTGGGTCGCCCAGCGCGAGCACAACCTCTTCTACTGGACGGGAGAGCCGGAACTGGTCGAGGCGATGGCCTCGGGCGATGTCTGGCTCGCCTACGCCTGGCAGGGCGCCTACGCGCTGCTTCGCGCCCAGGATGTCCCGGTGGCCTACGCGAATCCGAAGGAAGGCCGCAACTCCTGGGTCGGCTACTACGGTATCCGCAAGGGAACGCCGAACTACGATCTCGCCCTGGCCTTCCTGGACGGGAAACTGGCTGACGAAACCGCACGCAACGTGGTCGAACTCTTCTATTACGGCACCGCCAATGAAGAGGTGATGAAGTCGATCACCGATCCGGAACTGATCGAGGTGCTGGCGATCAACGATCCGTCCGTCCTCGACCGCACCCACTTCTCGCCGAATCTCACGGCTGAGCAACGCGACGCCTGGGCGGAAATGTGGGTCGACGTCAAAGCCGGCTGACGCGTTTCTTTCACCCGGCGTGACGACAGCGACTTCCTGCGCGTCCAAGTCCGGTCCCGCGGTGCCTGCCGCCGGGGCCGGACCGGCGCCACCGCGCCGGTTGACCATCAGTCGCGATGCGGCGTTCTGGGGCCTGCTGACGCCGCCTTCGCTCTGGCTGGGGCTCTTCTTCCTGCTGCCATTGGTCTTGATCGTGGTGATCAGTCTTCGCCCCGATATTCGCGGCGGGCTGATGTCGTCATTTACCCCGACGCTCGATCAATTTCGCACCCTGGCCGCCAAACCCGCCTATCTTCGGCTCTTCGCCACCTCGGCGCTGATCGCGCTCGTGGTGGCGCTGCTGGCGACGGTACTCGCGTTCCCCATCGCCTACTTCCTCGCGTTTCGCGCCGGGCGGCACGCCGGACTTCTGCTCGTCCTGTTGCTCATCCCGTTCTGGACCAGTTTCCTGTTGCGGGTGATGGCCTGGAAGGTCATGCTCGGCTCGAACGGGGTGATCAACAGTTTTCTGCAATACGTCGGTCTCACGCGTGACCCGCTGGAGTTTCTGCTCTACAACCGCGGTTCGGTGATCGTCACCCTGGTCTACGTCTGGATTCCGTTTGTGTCACTCCCGATCCTCGCCGGCCTGCAGCGCATCGATCGGGCGCTGTTCGAGGCCGCGGCCGATCTCGGTTCGACCCCGGTCCAGCGCTTCTGGCGAGTGACGTTGCCACTGAGCATGCCGGGCGTACTGGCCGGGTTTTTCATGTGCTTCATCCCGACCGTCGGGGAGTACGTAACGCCGCTCCTCGTCGGTGGCAGCGGCGGTCTGATGTACGGCAATCTCGTTCAGGACTTCTTCACCAAGGCGGCGAACTGGCCACTCGGCGCTGCAATGTCGTTGCTGATGCTGGCGGGAACGCTCCTGACGGTCGCCGTCGCCTTGCGCCTGATCAACCCGCGCCGGTTGACGCCGTGACACGATGAGCAGCCGCAGCCTGCCATTTCAGCGCCGCCCGGGACCGAGTCCACTCCTGGGCGGGTACTACGCCCTGCTCATCTTCCTCCTCTATCTGCCGATCGCGATTCTGATTCTCTTTTCGCTGA
Source organism: Thermomicrobiales bacterium (assembly GCA_046328335.1). Lineage (GTDB taxonomy): Bacteria > Chloroflexota > Chloroflexia > Thermomicrobiales > UBA6265 > JACCXM01. The sequence continues at coordinate 2,494 of JAXLWU010000023.1, read as the reverse complement.
ACGCGAACACCGCGCTTGCGTTCCCGCTACAAGGGTTTACCTGGGATTGGTACGCCAAGGCCCTGGCGACGCCTTCCGCGCTTGCGGCCGCGCGAAACAGCATCATGGTCGCCACCAGCAGCAGTTTCATCGCCACGGCGTTGGCAACTATGGTCGCCGTGCTGACCGCGCGCTTCACCTTCCGTGGCAAGCAATTGCTGCTGTCGCTATCGCTGCTGCCGCTGATCGTTCCCTACATCGTGCTCGGGATCGCGTTGCTGTTGCTCTTCGCCGCGATCGGCGTTGACCGGTCGCTTGTGACAGTCGGCATTGCCCACACCGTCATCGCCCTGCCCTACGCATTCCTGATCGTCGTCGCGCGGCTGGGGGGCATCAGTCCTTTCCTGGAAGAGGCTTCGGCGGACCTCGGCGCGGACTATCCGACCACGCTGCGGCGCGTGTTACTGCCGATCATCGCGCCGTCGATCGTCGCCGCGTGGCTGGTGGCCTTCACCGCCTCGTTCGACGAATTTGCCCTGGCGCTCTTCCTCACCGGTCCCGACCCGACCCTGCCAGTCTTCATCTACGGCCAACTGCGCTTCGCCAGCCGCCTGCCGATGCTGATCGCGCTGGCGTCGATGGTGATGGTCGGCACGCTGCTCCTGGCCTTGCTCGCCGACCGGTTGCGCCGCCGCGGATAGTTGTGTCGGTACGTGACGACCTGAACCCCGGATCGTCGATTTGGATGACCGTGATGCCGGCGACGCAGGTCTCATTCTCGGCGACACACCTTTCGGCAGGCGCGTTCTTTGCGTCGCACGGCTCCCCAATCCTCGCGACCCGCGTCAGAACGCCAATCGCTCTTTCATGATCGAGCCTCAATTCGCGCGCATCACCGGCGTACCCTCGATCGCCAGCCGCTCGATCAGGTCTGCCGCCCGCGCCGGTCCCGGATTGGCCTGCAACCGGCGCGAGATCGCGCCCAGCCGCTCCCGCCGCCCGGTATCGGTCAAGACATCATCCAGCGCGGCGAAAAACTCGGCATCGGTAAATCCGTACGGCGCCAATCGGTGGCCGAAATCGAGTTCATCAACCCGTTGCGCGTTGTCGTGCTGATCCCAGAAGAGCGGCAACACGATCATCGGTTTGCCGAAATAGAACGACTCGGTGACGGTGTTGTTGCCGCCGTGGGTGATCACCGCGTCGACCAGCGGCAAGATCGACGGTTGCGGCAGGAACTCCTCACCATAGACGTTGTCTGGCAACACGAGTTGTCCCGCCTGCGGCCCCAGACTGATGATGATCCGGTGCGGTGTGCGCCCCAGGAGAGCGACGAGGCGGCCCATCAACTCCGGTTCGGCGGAGCCAAGACTCCCCAGGCTGACGTAAATGAGTTTCCCTTCGCCATGCAGCCGTGGCGGCAGCGTGAAATCCGGATCGGTGGTCCGCACCGACGAATCGAGGCGGTGCCAGGTGGAGGGGAGCGGCCTGATCCGCACGTAGTCCGCTTCCTCGGGATAGACGTAGAGATTCAGATAGGGCGATTCGTACATGAACGCCCTGGGGGGCAGGGCCGGTCCGCCCCGATCCTGGCAGAAGGCATCGAACGATCGGTGGAGCTCGGCGTGCAGCCGCCAGTACTCGTCGTTGAAGGCGCCCCAGGCGGAAGGGTCGTTGGCCGGCAAACCGGAGAAGGTGGGCGGCAACCCCGGATCGGCCATCTCGAGCGGATTGCAGGAGACGATCCGCACCCACGGCGTGCCCGCCGCAAGCACCGCCGGAAAGGCGATCACGTTGTCCTCGACGATGACGTCCGGCTGCACCTCGGCGAAAATCTCGGTGAGCCGCTTCTCGGCATACGTCGCGCCGGCAATCAACTGCTCCCAGATCGGCAGAATCAGGGTCGCCAGTTGCTCCTGCGTCGACTCCCGAAAGTGCGGCGCGGTGTCACGGATGAAGTCCTTCCAGAACTGACCCGGCTCCTCCGGCACGTCGGGCGGAGCCTGCAGCCGCATCAGCCGCTCCTCGAACCCCTTCGCCGCCAGCGTTCCGGCAAACGATTCCTCGACGACGAAGATGACCCGGTGACCTCGCTGCCGCAGCACATTGCCGATGCCGACGCAGTTGTTCGTCGGGCCGAAGGCACCTTCAGGGAAAAAGACCACCGTCTTCGCCGCGGACTCCTCGCTCATCCCTCGCCCCTCCCGGTGACCACGGTCATCCCGGATCGACCCGCACGGATGGTGATGCTGCCTGATTCAGATGCGTCATCGTACCCTGAACCGTAGTTACCGCATGGTGATGGACGATGGAACGGGCCACGCTGGCGTCGCCCACGCTCACGTGTCGCGGATCGAATGATCGGGACAGGATGACCGGCCGCTTACCTCTCCGGCGTGTCGGAGGGCGCTTGTCCCCACCCCTCCCGGCCGATTCCATCGATGAACAGATCGGCCAACGTCGCGGCGAAGCGATCGTCGAGTTGCGGCCGCTCCCAGCCGAAACCGGGCAGCCA
>JAXLWU010000022.1:0-84721 GCA_046328335.1 Thermomicrobiales bacterium | reverse complement strand
GAGGCCTCGAACCTGCTGCGCGGTCTGGCGCGCAAGGGGAGGATCGTCGGCTACGACATCGTCGAGGTCGTTCCCTCCCTCGATGTCGCCAACGTCACCAGCCACGTCTGCGCCCGCCTGACCCTCAACCTCATCGGTGAAATGGCGCACCAGGGGCAGATAGGACGGTAGGCGAGAAGTCGAGGAGTCGAGAAGGCGAGAAGGGGAGGCGGCCAGACACTGAGTCGGCAAGTCGGCAAGTCGGCAAGAAGCGTACCCCCGTTGGTTCTGCACCAACCGGGCGACGAAACCGCGGCAGGGAGCCCCTCTCCCTGCGTACACCTGCAGGGGGAGGTATGGATGACATCGGCTTGTTGCTCCGGCTATCTCTGGCCGATGGGCGGCCAGAAGCCCCTCTCCCTGCGCACAGGGAGAGGGGGTGGGGTGAGGGCGCTCCTCCCAAGCAGACGGCGCTGATCCTTCTGGATCGGCGTGTAGAGAATCAGAAATGAGCGCGAGCTTGGGCGTTCCGCTCCCACCTCACTGGTTCGAACTTGCCGTCTCCCCTCCTCCCCGTCTGGCAGTCTTCTCTTCTCGCCGTCTGGCCGTCTCCTCTTCTCGACGCCTCGACTCCTCGACTCCGTACTTACCGACTCGCCCGGGGATCGAGGGCATCGCGAAGTCCGTCGCCGATGAAGTTGATGCAGAGGACGGTAATCAAGATCATGAACCCCGGATAGAGGGTGATCCAGGGCGCGTTGAAGAAGTAACTCTGCGCGTTGTAGAGCATGTTGCCCCAACTGGGCGCGGGCGGCTGCACGCCGAGTCCGAGGTAGGAGACCGAGGCTTCGGTGAGCAGCGCGTTGCCGACCCCCAGCGTCGCCGCGACGACGATGGGAGCGAGCGTATTCGGCAGGATATGGCGGGCGATAATCGATGGTCCCCGCGCCCCGATGGTCTGCGCCGCCTCCACGAATTCCCGCCGACGCAGTGAGAGCACGTTGGCGCGAATGATGCGCGCCAGTTCCATCCAACTCAGCAAGCCGATCACCACGATCATGGTCCGCACGCTCGGCCCGAGTGTCACGCTGAGCACGATCAGGAAAAAGAGGGTCGGGATGCTCAGCATCGTGTCGGTCACGCGCATCAGCGTGTTGTCAAGCCACCCGCCAAAGTAGCCGGCAAGGGACCCGACCGTCGTGCCGACGATGATCGCGACCGCCGCGGCAAGAAAACCGATTGACAGCGAAATGCGGCTGGCGTAGATCAGGCGGGCGAAGATGTCGCGACCCACCTCATCCGTACCCAACCAATGTTCGGCGGAGGGACGGGCGAGGATATTCAGCGGCGCCGGGTCGATCGCGAGCGATGGCGGAATCAGCACCGGGGCGGCGATGGCGACGAGTACCTCGATCGCCACCACGATCAGCGCGACGACACCCGCCTTGTGCCGCAGGAACCGGCGCCAGGCGAGTTGCCAGATGCCGGGCGCATCCTTGTTCGCGGCGCGGTCGAGTTGCGCCCCGAGTGTCGGCGTTGGCGCCAGCGCGGCCGATCCCTGGGTCATGATGCGCCCTCACCCGAACCCCTCTCCCTGTGCGCAGGGAGAGGGGCTCGGCCAGGCAATATCGCTAGTGAAACGGGAATCAAGGCTTCGCCATGTGCCGGTTCAACTCCAGACAGGACGTTCCACACCATAGCCCCTCGCCTCGCGCACGGGGAGACTCCTCCCTCCCCGGAGGGGGACCCCTCCCTCCGGCGGAGGGAGGCACGGGAGGGAGCAGCGGGAGGGAGCCAGGGTTGGGGTGAGGGGGCTCGCTGGGGTGAGGGAGATCGTTCGTATGAGGACACTCCTCGCGTCATCGTCTCCACCCCTATCGATACCGAATCCGCGGGTCGATCCAGGCGTAGAGCACGTCGGCGACGAGATTGAAGAAGATCACCAGCACCGATACGGTCAGGACCAACCCCATCAGCACCGGGTAGTCGCCGCGATTGGCGTGATCGACGAAGAGTCTTCCCATACCGGGCCAGGCGAAGACCTGCTCGGTAACAAGCGCCCCCGAGAAGACAAGCGGAATGTTCATCGTGATCAACGTGACCAGCGGGATCATCGCGTTGCGGAAGGCATGGCGCCAGGTCACCGCCGCCTCCGGCAGGCCTTTGGCGCGGGCGGTTCGGATGTAATCGTCGTGGAGGACCTCGATCATGCTGGCGCGTAGGTAGCGGATGTACGACGCGGTGGAGACGATCGAGAGCACGAACGCGGGGAGAATCAGGTGCTTGAGCAGCCCGAGGAGCGATGGCCCTTCAACCAGATCGTACATGCCGCCGGCAGGCAGATAGGGCAGGCCCCACTCCTTGAACTTCACCGCGAAGACCATGATGCAGACCAGCCCGAGCCAGAAGGTGGGCAAGGCAAACGCGAGAAACGAGGCCCCCGTGATCAGGTAATCGAGTTTGGAGTATTGCCGTAAGGCGGACAGGATTGCCAGCGGAATCGAGACCGCGATCGTGACGATGAACACCGTCCCCATCAGGATCAGCGTGTTCGGCAACCGCTCCCAGATCATCTGGGTGACCGGCTGGTAGGTGTAGAGCGAACTCCCGAGATCGCCTTGGGCGACGTCGCGCAGCCAGTAGAGATATTGCACCGGTTTCGGTTTGTCCCAGCCATGCTGCTTCATGATCCGGTCGCGGTCCGCGGCGGTCAAGGCCGAACTCTGCCCGTACATCGACATCGGGTCGCCACTGAGACGGATCATCATGAAGGCGAGCAGGGAGATAAGGAAGAGGAGCGGGATGGCCTGCAACAGTCGTCGCGCGATGTATTGGCCCACGGTCAGATTCCTCGCTGGAAAGGTTCGCGTGGCGGGAATGGTAGCGGGTCTGAGGCTGGTTTCGGCTCGTTTGGCCAAGGGGCGACGGCGCCCGCGGCTAAAGACCGCGGGCTACCGCCACGCAAGCCCCGTCGATGGGGCTGCAATGGGTTCGGGCGCCGTTCCAGCATCGTCCGTCGTGTCGTCCCGACCGCAGGAGGGACCTCGGCGTTCGTGTTTGCCGCACCAGACGCCAAGATTCCTCGCGAACGCTCGGGCCGTCATGCGACGCCCGGACTCTCGATGTCTACGCGATAGACCAGTCCTGCACGTTCCAGACGAGACCGGTGATCGAACCGAAGGGGCTCATGTTGACCCCCTTGAGCTGGTCGCTGATCGAGTTGATGGCGACCCGGTCGTACATCGGCACCATCGGCACCTCATCGTGGATGATCTGCTGCGCCTGCTTGAGCAGGTCGGTCCGCTTCGCCGGATCGAGTTCGGTCAACTGGGCGTCGAGCAGGGCATCGAGATCGGGATTGGACAACCCGCTGTGGTTGAACCCGTTCGGCTTGTCCTTCGTCGGGATCGACTCGGTGTGCCAGAACGGCCGCAGGTTGGGATCGCCACTGGAGAGGCCGTTGGTGAACCCGACCATGTCGAGCGTGCGGTCGAGCCAGCCGCCGCCGTCATTGAACCCGCCGAAGAACTTCGAGGCCGGCTGGTTGGCGATGGTCATCTCCACGCCGATGTCCTTGAGGTTCGCCTGGACAAGCGCCTGGATCGTCTCCCGGGTCTGGTTGCCGGAGGTGGTGCCGTGGGTGAAGGAGAGCCGCTTGCCGTCCTTCTCCCGAATGCCGTCCGCCCCGGGAGCCCACCCTGCCTCGTCGAGAATGCTCTTTGCCTTATCGGGATCGAAGGCCAACGGAGTGATATCGGTATTCTCGAACGGGGTGTTGTCCAGTTCGTTCTTGGCAATCTTGGTCCGCCCGTAAAGAATCTGGTCGATGATCGTCTGCCGGTCGATGGCGTGGGCAATTGCCAGGCGGACGTTCTTGTCGCCAAAGAGCGGGTGGGGCACGGTGGCGTCATCGTGGGTGACCATCGTGAAGTGGTACCGCTCGTAGATCTGCGAGGGGCTGATGATCAACGACACGCCCGGAACGTTTTCCATTTCCGGAATCTGCGCTTCGGTGTAGTCGACGCCGACCTGGATATCGCCCGTCTTGGCCTGGGCAATCACGGTGTTGCGATCCGGGAGGACCTTCCAGATCAGTTTGTCGAGCAGCGCCTTCTCATCGCGGAAGTAGTTCTCGTTTCGCTCGAAGGTCAGGTGGTCGCCCGGCACCCACTCCACGAACTTGAATGGGCCGTTGCCGACCGGGGCGCGGCCGAATTCCTCGGTGGACATCGTGCTCTGGACATGCTCCGGCAGCAGCGGATTCCAGCCCAGCGCCTCGCTGACGAACGGGAGGTACATCCCCTTCAGGGTGACCACCGCGGTTAGATCATCCGGGACATCGACCTTTTCGATCTCGGACCAACCCGCCGTCGCCTGCGCCTGATTTTCGGGGTTCATCAGGAATTCCCAGGTGAAGCGAAAGTCATTGGCCGTGAACGGGGTGCCATCGTGCCAGGTGACGCCGGGAGTGAAGTGCAGGGTGTAGGTCAGTCCATCCTCGGAGACGCCGCCATTTTCCACGCTGGGAATCTCGGTGAGGAGCCGGGGCTCCATCTCGCCCTTGTCGTCATAGCGGATCATGGGCTCGAACAGCGGGGTCAACACCATGCTGGCGAAGGAGATCGGGCCGCCGGTCAGCAGGAAGTTCAGGCTGTTAGGTTCCTGGTAGATACCGACAACGACTGCGCCGCCCGGATTGCCGCGCGCCTCCTGCGCTCGCGCCGGACCAAGCGCGATCTTCTGCGCGACGGCTGGCGCGACACCGAGCGCCGCCAGTGCCTTCAGCAGATCGCGCCGGTCCAGCAGCGATGTCAACGGTGTCTTGCTCTCACGCTCACTCATGTGCTTCTCCTCCTCGGATACCAGAACCGCGTGCCGCGGTAGATGCCATCAGAACCGAAAGACCGAAAGGCAGAGCGTCCTCCTCCTTTCTCATGCGCCGGCGGGCTGGCTGCAAATATCCAGCGCGGTAAGCGCCATGACCTTGGCAACCGTCTCCATTTCCGAAATCGAGATGAACTGATCGGGCTCGTCGGGACTGAGATCCCAGCCGCCGCCGGGACCGAAGAGTACGCAGGGGATCCCCGCCTTCCAGAGGTGCGCGGTGTCGTTCCCGGCGTAGGACATCGGCAGGGAAACGCCGACATTCTTCGGGTCGCGTCCGACCACCTCGCGATAGCGGGTCAGCAGCGTCTGCACCAGCGGCTCTTCGCGCGGAATATCCGTCGGGTGCATCGTCACCGTCAGTGCGCCGTAACTGGCTGGCAGCGGGTGAGCGATTTCGTACTTGAAGGTCGGATCGGTGGCGGCCAGCGCGTCGAGTCCGGACCGAATGTCCTCCTCGACAGTCGCCGCGGTCTGCCCTGGCGGGAACCGGACGTCGACAATGACCGTGCAGTAGTCGCTGGTGAAGTTCGGCCCCTTCAGATCGTGTTCGCGGCCGCGGCCACCAATGATGGCGCCGACATTGATCAGCGGCAGCGCCGGCAGCGCGGGGAACTCGCTCGGGCGGAATCGCGTGGCCTTGATCACCGGGATCGCCTTCATCATCTGCTCGATCGCGTCGACGATGCCGGTGCGGTCGGTGATGTGCCGGGAGTAGCCGATGGTCGAAATCGCCATCTCGGTGACGCCTGCATGGGTGGTGACCACCGCGTCGGCGCCAAATGGCTCAGGCACGATCGCGGCGTCGGTGCGCAGACCCTGCTCCAGCAGGTGAACCGTGCCGACCCCTCCCTGCAATTCGCCCACCACTAACGTTATGACGATATCACCCGGGATTTCGACCCCTGAGGTGCGGATCGCTTCCGCGGCGGAAATCATCGCCGCGTCGCCGCCCTTCATGTTCATCACCCCGGACCCGTAGAGGCGGTCACCCTCGACGACAGGTTCCCAGGGATCGTGTTTCCAGCCAAGCGAGAGGGGATCGATATCGAGGTGACCGTTGAACATGATCGACTTGCCGCCGCCGGTCCCCTTCAGCCGCGCGATCGTCTGAAAGCGTCCCGGTTGCACCTCCTGCAACTCGACCTCGTACCCGCGCTCGCGGAACCAGTCGCCGCTCCAGCGGGCGAGCGGCGTCTCCTCTGTCTTGAAACTGGGAATACGAATCAGGTCCGAGGCCAACGCCACGATCTTGTCGGCGTCGATCTCGGCCAAGATGCGCTCGGCTCGTTCGTCCATCGTGGAATTGCCTCCATCTGTGATGATCCGGTTGCCCCGGTGCCCAAACCGGGTGCAGTGATCGAGCGAAGACGGACCTTCGATGTCACCGACTCACTCAGGTGTCATGTTGAGCCCTCAGGCGAAACATCTCGGCGCTTCGTTGCCAGTTGAACGCGGGTTGCCGAGATGCGTCCTTTGTCAGCATGACCCGGTGATTTCGTTGCCTCTCTCATCCGCAAACGTCACCAGATCGCGGCACTGAACACCTCATCACGCGCACGCCAGCCGCCGACTCGCGTTGGGTCTGGCCAGATCGTTGGGCACCCTGGGACCTCGTTCCGATGTTCGCCATTGTGACAGATTTTTGCGTCAAGTGCGCGAGATGAACGCCAGTGGGAATCCCGCGGACCGCGAAAACTGAACGCACGGATGGTCAACGGTCCAGCCACTTGACATCTTTGCTGCCCCCTCCTATCGTGTCCGACATCGGGACATTTTCTCAGTCGCTGTTCGTATCATGGACAGCGCATGCTGTCAGCGCCTGGCGAAACCGGTGGCCGTCCGCACCCTCGCCGGGACATTTGCCTACCACGGCGGAGTCGGCTTGCGCTTATGAAGTCAGCCGGCATAACACGCCTGTGGAGGACGACCGATGGGCCACGACACCGCTTCCGAGGATCAACTGCTCGATCTTCTCCGCACAACGCTCTATACGGCGGTTGTTTCGGATGTGCTCGACCGGCAGGGCCTGCTCGGGCAGGCCATGGCGGCCCGGATTCGTCCCATCGAGCCCCGGATGCGGCTGGTCGGGCGGGCTCACACCGTCCTCTCCGCCGATATCTACGCCCGTCCAGAGAATCCCTACATCAAGGAGATCGCGGCCGTCGATGCGCTCAAGCCGGGGGACGTCACTGTGGCGGCGACCAACGGATCGCAGCGAACCTGTCTCTGGGGTGAACTTCTCTCCACTGCCGCCCGCGCCCGCGGCGCTACCGGCTGCCTGATCGATGGCCATACCCGCGACGTCCGCCGCATTCTGGAGATGGAATTCCCCGTCTTCTGCACCGGCTTCCGCCCGGTCGATTCCTCCTCCCGCTCGATCGTCATCGATTACGGCATTCCCGTCCTCTGCGGCGATGTCATGGTCTATCCCGGCGACATCATCTTCGGAGACATCGACGGCGTCGTGGTCATCCCGCGCGACCGCCTCGCCGCCACCGTGGAAGAGGCGATGGCCAAGGTCGAGGGCGAGAATGCCAGCCGCACCATGCTGGAACAGGGATATTTGCTGCGCGACGTGTATGACCGATTTGGGGTGTTGTAGCGCGACGCCCTCTCCCGAGGACTGAACGAATGGCACTGCGGATCGGAATCGACACCGGAGGCACCTTCACCGACCTCGTCGGATTTGACGACGAATCGGCGGCATATGTCTACCGCAAGCAGGCCTCGACGCCGGACGACCCCGCGCGGGCGCTGGCAGCGGTGTTGCACGAGGTCTCCGCCGGCACCGAACCGACCCGCAGCCTGGTCGTCGGCACCACGGTCGCGACCAACGCCATCCTGCAGCGCCGCGGGGCGCGCGTCCTCTTCGTCACCACCGCCGGGTTCGAGGATGTCCCGTTCATTGGACGACTCGACAAGGAAGAGTTGTACAACCTCCACTGGCGCAAACCGGAGCCCCTCGTCAAGCGGCAGGATTGCTTCGGCATCGCCGAACGCGTCGATCACGACGGCACGGTGCTGACGCCGCTGACGGAGGCGGCGCTCGATGATCTGGTCGCGTTCGTCGCGCGCCGCCGGCAACCGGATGCACCGCTCGCGGTTGCCGTCTGCCTCCTCTATTCCTACCTCGCCCCGGGGCACGAGGAGCGGATCAAGATCCGGCTACAGGAGTGCTTTCCCGATCTGTCGGTCTCCGTTTCGCATGAGGTCTCGCCGACCTGGCGGGAATACGAGCGGGCCAGCACCACCATTGGCGATGCCTACATCAAACCGGTGCTGCGCTCGTATGTCGCCGGTGTGCGGGAGACGCTGGACAATCTCGGCATTACCGCGCCGACCAGCATGCTGAAGTCGAACGGCGGTCATCTCCGCATCGATGCGGTCGATGGCCAACCGTCGCAGTTTCTCATCTCCGGCCTGGCCGGAGGGATCGTCGCCGCCCGGCATTACGCCCGGCTGGCGGGGATCGATCACGCCTTCTCGCTCGACATGGGGGGCACCAGCGCCGATATCGGCACCATCCAGGGTGGGCAGGAGCGCTACCTGAGCGAGTTCCAGGTCGGGTTCGGCATTCCGATCTCGGTGACCTGCGTCGATGTCGCCACCCTCGGCGCGGGCGGCGGCTCCATCTCCTGGATCGACAAGGGCGGCTTGCTCCAGGTCGGGCCGCGCAGCGCGGGCGCCGAGCCGGGGCCGATGTGCTACGGCCGCGGCGGTACGGAACCGGCCACCACCGATGCCAATCTGGTGCTCGGCCGGCTCAATCCGGCGTACTTCCTGGGCGGCCAGATCGCGCTCGATCCGAGCGCGCCAGTCGCCGCGCTGACCGCGATCGGCGAGGCGCTAGGCGCCAAGCCAGACTGCGCCGTCGAGACCGCGGCGCACGCGATCGTGGAGACCGCCAATGAAAACATGGCAAACCAGATCAAACTGATCTCGGTCGACCGCGGACTCGATCCCCGCCAATTCGTGCTGATTCCCTTCGGCGGCGCCGGTCCGGTGCATGCCAGCGCCTGCGCCCGGCTGCTCGGGATCAGCCGCCTGCTGGTGCCGCCGCATCCCGGGCTCAGTTCGGCCTTCGGCGCCCTGGCGGCGAACTGGCGGGTCGATCGCGTCTGGACCATTTTCGGCCGCTCGACCCATCTCAACGTCGCCGCCATCGCCGAACGGCTCGATGCGTTGACCGATTCCGCCCTGCACGAACTGCGGGAAGACGGCTTTGGCGGCGAGCCAATCGTGCTGCGCGGCATCGATATGCGTTATGCCGGGCAGAACTACGAACGGGAGATTCCACTGCCGCCGGGACCTTTCACCGAGGAGGCGGCACGAGAGATGGTGGCCCGCTTCGGCCGCGCCCACGACGAGTTCTACGGGTTTTCATTGGAAGGGGAACCGGTCGAATTCGTCAATCTGCGCGTGAGCGCGATCGGTCCCTCGGCACTGACCGCCACGACGGCGCCCGCGGCCGCGGGCGAGACTGCCGCGCCGATTGCCCATCGCCGCGTCTCCTTCCGCGAGACCGGATTCGTGGAGACGCCGATCTATCGCCGCGAAACGCTGCCCGCCGGGTTCACCCTGAGCGGGCCGGCGATCATCGAGGAGGTCGATTCCACCACGGTGATCCATCCGGGCGATACGGTGACCGTCCGGCCGGACGGCCTCCTCGACGTGGCAATCGGCTAATGCGGGGCGATCCGGCAGGCGAAACAGGAGAACGCGCGGAATGGCGATCGATACCGTAACCCTGAACATCATCCACAACGCCCTGACCAACATCGCGTCGGAAATGGCGCTGGTAATGTTGAAGACCTCCTATTCTACGATCTTCAACGAGGGCCTCGATTTCACGACCGTGCTCCTCGACCGCAACGGCGATCTCATCGCCGAGAAGAACTACACCCCCTCGATGATGGGCGCCATTCCGCACACCGTGAAATGGGCAGTCGAGGAAAAGGGCATCGACCACTTCCGCCCCGGCGACGTGCTGGTCCACAACGACTGCTATCGTGGTGGTTGTCACCTGCCCGAACACATGATGATGCGGCCGATGTTCGTCGGCGATCAACTCTTCGGATTCGCCGGAAACATCGGCCATGTGGCCGAGATCGGCGGCAAGGCGCCCGGTTCCTTCGCGGCGGACGCCACCGATGTCTACCAAGAGGGTCTCCGTCTGCCGCCGGTGAAACTGATCGACCGCGGCGCCTACGTCGAGGATGTCTGGCGGATCGTCCTCGCCAACCACCGCACCCCCCACAACACCTGGGGCGATTTCCACGCCATGATCGGTTCGCTGGAGACGGCGGAGCGGCGAATCCGCGAACTCGCCGAACGGTACGATGCGGACCTGATCACCCAGGCCACGGCCGAGTTGATGGACTACTCGGAACGGCGGCTGCGGGCCGAAATCCGCGAACTGCCGGACGGCGAGTATTCGGCGAGCATGCTCGTCGAGGATGACGGCGTCACCGCCGATCCGTTCGAGATCAAGGTCACCATCGTCATCGACGGCGACGAGATCATCGCCGACTTCACCGGCACCAGCCCCCAGGTGCGCGGACCGATGAACTGTACGGTGGTGGTCGTCGCCTCCGCGATCTACAACGCGGTCTTTTCGATCACCGACCCGCACACCACGATCCCCCGCAATTCCGGCTGCTATCGGCCGGTGAAATTCATCGCTCCCGCGGGATCGGTGGTGAACGTCGTGCACCCCGGTCCCTGCGTCGGCGGCAACACCGATCTCCAGCCGAAACTGATCGATCTGCTGCTCAAGGCGTTCAGCGAGGCGGTGCCGGAGCGGGCGGCGGCGGCCAGTGGCGGTTCCTCCAGCAATTTCCTGTTTGGCGGTGTCCATCCGGTGACCAAGTCCTACTACACCAACTACCACTTCGATGGTCACGGCACGGGCGGCACGATGCTGAAGGATGGCAACGACGGCGAGATCACTCGCCACTCCAACTGCCGCAACACCCCGATCGAAGTCTTCGAAGGCCGGTATCCCTTCCGCAATCTCGAGTACCGGCTGAAGCAGGACTCCGGGGGACCGGGAGAGCATCGCGGCGGACTTTCGACAACGCGCACGCTCGAGGTAGTCGCCGACGAAATTACCCTCAGTTGTCTCTTCGACCGCGCCAAGATTCCGGGGTGGGGCGTCTTTGGCGGGCATGCCGGTGGCAAGAGCCAACTGCTGGTGAAACGAGCGGGCGACGATACGTTCCGCACCTTCGTCGAGGCGTTCCACACCGTTTCACCGACGAAGTTCACAAATGTCCTCCTCAAGCGTGGTGATATCGTCCGCTATGTCACGCCTGGCGGCGGCGGCTATGGCAATCCCCTGCGACGTGATCCCGAATTGGTCCTGGCCGATGTCCGCAACGGCTGGGTCTCGCCCGCGGCCGCCACGCGCGATTACGGCGTGGTGATCGAGGAGCGGGACGACGACTTCGCGATCGATGCGGCGGCCACAGCGGAACTGCGCGCGGCGCGGTCCGCGGCATAAATCGGCTGGTGGCATGGACCGCGGGATATCCCAGCCTTCATCCGATTCCGCGGGTTTCGAATGACGGGCGACGCTGGCGTCGCCCCTGCAACGGGATTTTCGTAGGGGCGACGCTAGCGTCGCCCGTCCCAGAACGGAGCGGCTGAGATGGGTCGGTGGGTCGAAATCGAACGCACCTGGCACGACACGGCGCTGACCAACTGCACGCTCTGCGGCCGTCTCGTACCGCGCCGCGCCTGGATGGTCGAGTTCAACGGCCAGGAATTGCCCTTCTGCAACGAGGAATGCGAGGGGCTGTACCGCACCTACTGGTTGCCGAAATACGGCGCCGTGCACGCGCAGACCTCCCCCTCTCCCGGCTCGACGGGAGACTCCTCCCTCCCCGGAGGGAGGCTCGGGAGGGAGCCAGGGGCTGGGGGGTGAGGGCTCGCGGCGCGAGGTACACAGTTGCCCGTAAGCGGGCAGCGTTTGGAAAGGGTGCCGTCGATGGAGTTTGCCGACCGGGCCCCGTTCTACTGGGGCAACCTCACCTGGGATGAGTTGCGAATGGCGGCGGCGCGCAAGCCGGTGGTTATCCAGCCGATCGGCGCCACCGAACAGCACGGCTATCACCTGCCGCTGAATACCGATAACTTCATCGTCACCCGGCTGTGTGATGCCGCGGGGCGGCGCGCCCCTGACGAGATGCTGATCCTGCCGGCGGTTCCCTTTGCCTTCAACGCCCACCATATGGATTTCCCCGGCGTCATTGCCATCCAGTGGGATCACGTCATCAATTACCTGATCGATATCGTCCTCAGCGTCACCCGACACGGGTTCGATCGCTTCATCTTCATCAGCGGCCACGGTTGCAATCCCCCGTATCTGGCGGTAGCCGGCAACGAGGTCAACACCCGCACCGGCGCCCTCTGCGCCTCGCTCCTCTGGACCGCCCTCGCGGACAACGTCCCGGAGATCCGGGACTCGGTCGTTCCCGGCGGCATGGCCCACGCTTGCGAACTGGAAACGGCGGTGATGCGCTACCTCGATCCGGCCCGGGTGCGGGAGGATCAGGTCATCGACGAGATGAACTTCGTCCAGGGCCGCTTCCTCCAGATGGATCTGGCGACGGCGACCGGGGTCCATCTCGGCGAGCACTGGTGGAGCAGTTTCTCGCCCAGCGGCGTCGCCGGGGAGGCAAGCAAGGGAACCGCGGAAAAAGGCCGTCTCATGTTCGAGCGCGCGGCGGACAACCTGGTAGAGCTGGTGCGCGAGTTGCGCGGGCGCCCCGATCCGGCGCTGACGCGCATCGACCGGCACTGAGGGCAGGCGGCATGGCGGCGCACACCAGCGACATCCAAACTGGGCATTGCGATCTCCTCCCGCGGCTGGAAGCGTGCGCGGATGATGTGCTCGTCGATCAGATCGCGCTGCTCCGCGCGCTGATCGGCTGCGAGACGGTCAGTTCGCCCGTACCGGCGCCGCGCTTCGTCCACGAGGCGCAACGCGCCATCATCCTCGTCGAACAGGCGTTGACCGATCTCGGTCTCGACTGCGAGCACTGGCAGACGCCGACCGGGTTTCCTACGCTTGCCGCCCGCCGTAACACGGGGGACGGACCGGTAATCGGCTTCAACGGGCATCTCGATGTGGTGCCGATCGAAGATCCCGCCAAATGGCGGGACAACCCCTGGGGCGGCGCGGTCCGCGACGGCATCCTCTACGGCCGCGGCTCCTGCGATGCCAAGGGCCCGGTGGTGGCGATGATCGGCGCCCTGCGGCTGCTGCGCGCGGCGGGAGCCGCACCCGCGACCGACCTCCTGCTGCACATCGTCACCGACGAAGAGGTCGCCGGGGACTGCACCGATTCTTGCCTCGACCGCGGCCGGCCCGACGCCGCGATCATCGGCGAACCGAGCGATCTCGATGTCTGGATCGCGGAACCGGGACTCGAGCAGGTTCGGGTCGAGATCGATGGCATTGCCACTCACGCGCTCAACCGCTGGCGGGCGCTGCCGGATGCGCCCGGCTCCGAGAAGGGCGGCGTCAACGCCATCGATAAGGCCGCGCTGGTGATGGCCGCGGTGCGCGATCTGGAACGACGTTGGACCCGCGAGCGGCACTACGATCTCCTGCCGCACGGATTCAACACGATCAATCTCGGCGCGATCGTCGGCGGCAAGACCGGCGCGGGCGGCGCCATCAACCCGGAAGCGGGGCCAGGCAGTGTGCCCGATGGCTGCGCGCTGGAATACAACATCTGGTACTACCCGAATCAGCGCCTCGACGATCTTCGCGCCGAATTCGAGACTGGCATCCTGGCCGCGTGCGAGAAAGACTGGTGGTTGCGGGATCATCCACCGCGCTTCACCTGGGCGCTGCGCGGCCTGACCAATCCGCCAGCGGAAACGGACCTCGACCATCCGCTCGCCGCGGCGCTGCTCTCGGCCGCGCGGCGCGTCTCGCCGGCGGCGCAGGCGACCTCGATGCAGGGCGCCTCGCTCCTTCCCTGGTACACCCGGCGCGGCATCCCCGGCGTGATCTTCGGCCCCGGAAACGTGGCGCAGGCGCACGGGGTCGATGAATTCATCGACCTCTCCAGTCTGCGCCAGACCACGATCGCCCTCGCACTGGCGTTGGCGGATGATCGTCTGAAGGAGGCGCCGATGGTGCAGCGTTGACCCACGACCGCGAATCGCCCCCGTATCGCTCGTTCGTGTTCGACAGCGCTCACAGGAAAGGCGGAACGATGAAGACTACCGATCGCATATCCGGTTCCTTGACCCCGACTCGCCGCGATATGCTCAAGTTCGTCGCGCTGGCCGGCGCGGGCGCCGGTCTGGTTTCGTTCACCGGGCCGCTGGCGCGCACCGCGGCAGCGTTCCAGGACGAGCCGAAGCCGGGCGGCACGCTCAATGTCGGCGTGGCCGCCGAATTGAAGGTGCTCGATCCTCACATCACGACGTTGGCCGCCTACGCCACGACCCTGCGCTTCACGATCTTCGAGACCCTGGTCGAGGTCGACGAAACCGGAACCTACATCCCGTCCCTGGCCGACTCCTGGGAACTGGCCGAGGATGGACTGTCGCTGACGCTTAACCTGGCCCAGAACGCCACGTTCCACAACGGCAAGGATTTCACGGCGGATGATGTGATCTTCACCATCAACCGCATCAAGGACCCGGCGCTCTCTTCCCAGTTCGCGCCGCAGGTGCAAAACGTCAGCGACGTGGAAGCGGTCGACGATCACACCGTGGTACTGAAGTTCTCGGCGCCGACTCCGGCGATCCTCGACTACCTGCTAAACGTTCAGATCGTCACCCAGCAGGATATCGAAGGCATCGGCGAGAAGCCGATCGGCACCGGCCCCTTCGAATTCTCGGAGTGGGTCCTGAACGATCACATCACGGTCAAGAAGTTCGCGGATTACCGGGTCGAGGGCTTGCCCTACCTGGATGAAATCGTCTTCCGCCCGATTCTCGATGCCGACACCCGCCTGACCAACCTCCAGGCGGGGAGTCTCGATCTGGTCGAGCAGCCGGCGGCGAAGGACGCGGAGCGGATCAAGGCGGATGCGGCGCTGCAACTCATTGTTACGCCGCCGACATCCAAGTACGACAACATCCAGATCAATACGCAGAATCCGCTGATGTCCGATGCCAAAGTCCGCCAGGCGATGAGTTTCGCCTTCGACCGCGAGTCGTACGTCCGCGACATTCTCTACGGCTTCGGCACACCGGCGGTCGGTCCGTTCCCGACCAGCAACTGGGCCTACGACGCCACCATCATCGAGCCGTTCCTCGTCTTCGACCTGGAGAAGGCGGGTAAATTGCTCGAAGAAGCCGGCCATGCCGGCGGCCAGGGCCTGGAAGGCATCGAAATTCTCACGCCGCTCGGCTACCCGGAGATCAAGGCCGCCGCGGTCCTGCTCCAGGCCAACCTGGCGGCGCTCGGCATCAATGCCACCGTCAGCGAACTGGAAATCGCCGCCTGGGTCGATCGCATCGCCACCAAGCCCGACTACGTGATGACGACCGACACCTACGGCTACGGAGATGTCGATCCCTCGACCTTCTTCACCCGCGACAATCTCAACCCGGACACCAATATCCACCAGTTCAAGAACGAGGAGTACGCCAAACTCGTCCAGGAAGGCGCCTCCACGGTCGATCAGGAGAAGCGCAAGGAGATCTACGCCAAGATCCAGCAGATTCTGATGGACGAGATGCCCGGTTTCCTGATCGCGCACAAGCAGGATCTGTTCGCGGCGAAAGCGAACGTGGTCGGCTTCAACCCGGGTCCGCTGATCCGGCATCATTACGAGAAGACGTGGATCAAGTAAGACCGGAGAAAGGCACGATTCGTTCGGCGCAGCGGTGCTGCCGGCCCTCACCCCAACCCCTCTCCCGTCGAGCCGGGAGAGGGGCTCCTCGGCGAGCCACACATCTTGGGCACCGCACGCGGGCAGGCGTGCATGTTCGACAACACGAAGCAGCCGGTTTCTGCATGAGAGACCTTGTGCACCGTGGTGAGGAACCCTGGCGACGCAGGCGGTGCCCTTACCCGCGCGGTTTCGTAGGGGCGACGCAGGCGTCGCCCGCATCGCCCACCACCGAAACTCAGCTTTGGTATGCGCTGCCCTACTTCCCCGCACGAAACCGCGAATCGGTGTCGTTCCGAGGAACGAGGAACCTCGTCGTTTTCGCTGCCTCCAACGAACGACGAGTTCCCTCCTTCGTCTGGACGACGCTCGGGGTGCCAGTGGGTGAACCGGACCGCGGCACTTGGCGGCGAGGAGGTGGGCCATAGGCGCGTATCTCCTGCAACGAGCCGCCGGACTGATTCCGGTGCTCTTCATCATCACCCTGGTCACATTTCTCTCCACCGCGCTCATTCGAGGCGACGCGGCCTCGGTCCTGCTCGGTCCGACGGCGACGCCGGAGCGAATGGCGGAGGTGCAAAAACGGTTCGGACTCGATCAGCCACTGCCCATTCGCTATGTGAAATGGATCGGACAGGTCCTCCAAGGTGATCTCGGGAACTCCATCCTCAACAAGCAACCCGTGACGACATTGGTCGGCGGTGCGCTGCGCGTGACACTCCAGCAAATCGTGATGGCGATGGTCATTGCCGCCGCCATCGCCGCAATCGTCGGGATCACCGCCGCGACGTTTCGCGGCACCTGGCTCGATAGCCTGCTCATGGGATGCGCCCTGGTCGGCACCTCCGTGCCGACCTTCTGGCTGGGTCTCCTGCTGATCTACCTGTTCGCCGTACGCTGGCGCATCCTGCCACCATCCGGGTTCGTGCCGTTCACGGAGGACCCGGTGGCGAACCTGAAGTCGATGATCATGCCCGCCTTCGCTCTTGGCGTCTATCTCGCCGGCCCGCTGGCGCGCTTCATCCGCTCCAGCCTGATCGAGGTCTATCAGACGCAATTCGTCACCACCGCCCGTGCCAAGGGATTGCCGGAGCACGCGGTGATGCGCGGTCACGCGTTGCGCAACGCCCTGATCCCGACGGTGACCTTCGCCGGACTGCAAATCGGCGGGTTGCTCGGCGGCGCGATCGTGACCGAGGTGGTCTTCAGTCTGCCGGGAACCGGCACGCTCGCATTGAGCGGCATTCTCAACCGAGATTTTCCCGTGGTGCAAGGGGTGGTGCTGGTCGTCGCCTGCGGCTACGTGGTGATCAATATCGCCATCGATTTCCTCTACGTCCTGCTCGATCCCCGCATCACGTTCGGTGAGTCCCGCGGATGAGGTGGCGACGATGAGCGGGAGCGCCGCGTTGGGCGCCACCAGTCAGGCGAGCGCCCTGGCCGCTTGGACCATGCCTGGCTGGGCCAGGACCGCCATCATCATCGTCCGTCGCCGGCCGGTCGCCTCCGCCGTCGTGCTGCTGGTGCTGCTCGGGGGGCTGTTCGCCCCGGTCCTGGCCCCGTTCAACCCGGCGCTGCCGCACATGCCGGATCGCCTGCAGGGACCGAGCCGCACCTATCTGCTCGGCACCGACGAGTTCGGGCGCGATCTGCTCAGCCGGCTCCTGTTCGGCGCTCGCATTGCCGTCCAGGCCGGACTGGTCGCGGTCGGCATCGCCATGGTCGGCGGGGTGTTCGTTGGCCTTGTTGCCGGCTATTTCGGGGGCCGCGTCGACTATGCGTTATCACGACTGGTCGAGGGGATGCAGGCCTTTCCGGTCGTGTTGCTCGCGATCGTGATCACCGCGATCCTCGGGCCTTCGATCCGGAACGCGATGATCGCCATCGGCATCGCCACGATCCCCGACTTTGCGCGGATTACCCGCGGCGTGGTGCTGCCGACAAAAGAGCAACAATTCGTCGAAGCCTCGCGGGTGATGGGCGCCGGCCACGCGCGCACCCTCTGGCGGGCGATTCTGCCAAGTTGCCTTCCCGCCCTGATCGTCCTCTTCTCCTTCAGCATCGCCAACGCGATCCTCTACGAATCGGGACTGAGTTTCCTCGGGCTCGGCGCGCAGCCGCCGCAACCCTCCTGGGGAACGATGCTCTCCGCCGCCAAGAGTTACATGTTCGACGATCCGTGGTACACGATGGTCGTCGGCATCACCCTCTCGGCGACGATCATCAGCCTCAATCTGCTGGGCGATGCCATCCGCGATGTGGTCGATCCGCTGTCGAGAGGCGGGGGTTGAGGTGAAAGGAAGCAGCCCGCTGTATCGGGATCGCAGGAGAGGCAAGCGTCCCACCCTACGGAATGCGTGTCGTAGGGGCGAGGCCTGCCTCGCCCGCGTTCGTGAACTTGAGCAAAGGTTCGGATTGCCACCCCCGATCACTCCGGTCCGGGCACGCCGAGTGACCAGGAGCCAACACCATTGGGATCACGTAGCGATGCGAACAACGTAAAGAAATGGAGCCAGGATTGAAGATCACCGATGTGGAAGCGATCGTGCTGCGGCAGCCGGTCATGGATGTCGCCAAGGCGGACGGCAGTCAGGATGCCTTGCTGATCCGCATCAGCACGGATGAGGGGATTACCGGCATCGGCGAGGTCGACTCCCTGCCACCGGTAATCAAGGCAATCGTCGATGCGCCGCCCTCGCACGCCATCGCCACCGGATTGAAGCATCTCCTGGTCGGGGAGAACCCGCTCGAAATCGACCGGCTCTGGCACAAGATGTACCGGGGTTCGATCTACTACGGTCGGCAGGGACCGGCGGTCCACGCCATCAGCGGCATCGACATCGCTCTCTGGGATATCAAGGGCAAGACACTCGGCCAGCCCATTCACCGTCTGCTCGGCGGGCCGCACCGGCAGGAAATCCGCGCCTACGCCAGCACCCTGATGCCGGACACCCCGGAGGAGACTGCCGCGGTCGTTTCCGGGCTGGTCGAGCGCGGTTTCACCGCCATCAAACTCGGATGGGGACCGTTCGGCCGCGATGCCGATCTCGATGTGGCGCTGGTGCGCGCCGCGCGTCTGGCGGCGGGCGATGACATCGACCTGATGTTCGATATCGGTCTCGGCTGGCCCAACGCCGATCACGCCATTCGCCAGGTCCGCCGCTTCGAGGAGTATCGCCCGTATTGGGTGGAAGAACCGCTCTGGCCAGACGAAACAGCGGCCTACCGCAAACTGGCGGCGACGGTCGAAACCCGCATCGCTTGCGGTGAGGAGGATGTGACCCGCTGGGGTTTCACCACGTTGATGGATCAGACCGGCGTCGATGTCATCCAGCCCGATGTGACGCGCGCCGGTGGCATCTCCGAATGCGTGCGCATCGCGCAACTCGCCGATTTGCGCGGGGTGACGATGGTGCCACACTCCTGGAGTACGGGGATCATCAAGGCAGCCTCGCTGCATGTCATCGGCGCGATGCCGAACGCGACGTTTCTCGAGTACTGCGTTCAGGAGACCGCGCTCAACCAACTGCTGACCGTCGAGCGCTTCCCGGTCGTGAACGGAATGGTGGCGCTCCCGGAGCGGCCGGGACTCGGCATCGAGATCGATGAGGAGGTCGTAGAGAAGTACGCGGTGGCTGGATAAGACATTGAGTGGGAAACTGGCTGCCAGCGCAATCCGCCCTCACCCCAACCCCTCTCCCGTCGAGCCGGGAGAGGGGCTCATTCTGGCCATGCCGCAACAGGAGTTGACCAGGCGTCAACTGAAACACAGCTCAAGATTTCAGTCAGCGGCTCCCGAGAAAAGCCCCTCTCCCATTGCGATGGGAGAGGGGTTGGGGTGAGGGCCGGCTTCGCCGATCTGTGTCCGATGACTCGGCGGTGCAAATGAAATGAAAGGAAGGAAACACATCATGGGACTCTACGCAGATCTCGGCATCCGCCCGGTCATCAATGCCAGCGGCACGTTGACTCGTCTCGGCGGCAGCCGCATGGCGCCGGAGGTGCTGGCGGCAATGGCCGATGCCGCCGCGTCGTTCGTCCACATCGACGAATTGCAGGCGAAAGCGGGCGCCGAAATCGCCAGGATCATGGGCGCCGAAGCCGCCTACGTCGTGACCGGCGCCGCCGCTGGCTTGAGCCTCGGCACCGCGGCCTGTGTCGCCGGTCTTGATGTCGCGGCGATGGACCGGCTGCCAGACACCATCGGACTCAAGGACGAGGTCGTCGTGCAGCGCGGTCATCGCAACGCCTACGACCACGCCATTCGCGCCGTTGGCGTGCGCTTCGTCGAGGTCGGTTACCTTGGCTACCCCGGCGCTGGGGGCACCTGGCCCTGGCAGATCGCGGAAGCCATCACCGAGCGCACGGCCGCGGTCGCCTGCCCGGTCCTCGAGACCCCCGGCACGGTGCCGTTGCGGGAGGTCTGTGAGATCGCCCATGCCCGCGGCGTGCCGGTGATCGTCGATGCCGCGGCGGAACTTCCTCCACGTGCGAACCTGCAGCGCTTTCTCGCCGAGGGCGCCGATCTGGTTGTCTTTTCCGGGGGCAAGGCGATCGGCGGACCACAGGCGAGCGGCATCCTGGCCGGCCGTGCCGATCTGATCGGGTCGGTTGCGTTGCAACACCAGGACATGGATGTCCGTCCGGAAACGTGGTCGCGGCGCGATTGGCTCGCCAACGGCCGCCTCGGTGGAATTCCTCACCAGGGCTTCGGGCGCTCGATGAAAGTGGGCCGGGAGGAAATCGCCGGGTTGCTCGTCGCGCTGCAGCGCTTTGTTGCCGGAAGCGACGAGGACGATCTGGCCCGCTTCCATCGCCTGCTCGACCCGATCGAGGAGGCCCTGCGCGGGATCGACGGCATCAGCGTCAGCCGCCATGTCCCGGCGCGGAAGCCGGTGCCGTCGCTGCGAATCGATCTCGATGGCAAAGACTCTGGTCGCTGCGCCTACGATCTGGTCAACCGGCTCCTCACCGGTGATCCCGCGATCGCCGTCGATCAGTCCTACGCCGAACATGGCCGCGTCGCCATCACGCCGATGGGGATCACCGCGCAGGAAGCGCAAAGCGTCGCGCGGCGCCTGCGCGAGGAACTGGCGGGGTGATGTGAAGGGGCGGGGTCGCATTCTGGATTCGTGACTTTGTGAATGTGTGCGCGGGCGAGGCGAGCCTCGCCCCTCCGACGACGTTCCGTAGGGTGCGAGGCAAGCGTCGCCCGCGTCCCCTATCACCATGCCTGGAGATTCCACACGCGGTGCTCACCGCATTGACGCTGGGACGATCGTCGTCAAGACGACGAGCAATCAATCGCAATTCGTCGGATACTAGATAGGTGAGGTGATGGACACGGAATTCCGAAAAGGGGTGCGCTCGGTCATCCAGACATCGTCTGACGGGCTGATTCGCGCCATTTCCGATTCCGAAGATCGTCCCATTTGCCTGGAGTTGTTGCAGCGGTGGCTGGCGGTCCTGCCGCGGTCACCCAGGTTCGCACGAGGAGCAGCACGGTGGTACTGAGAAACTATCGCGGCGCGTCGGTGAAGCGGCGGGAAGATCCCCGGCTGATCACCGGTTCATCGGTCTATGTCGACGATCTCCGTCTGGCGGATATGGTGCACGTGGTCATCGTCCGCAGCCCCCTGGCTCATGCCCGGATCAAGGACATCGACACCAGCGAGGCGCGCACCATGCCGGGCGTCGTCGCGGTCCTCACCGCCGAGGATCTGGCGCCCTTGCTGAAGGACAAGTATCCCGTCACCGCCTACGAGGGCCCCGGCGAGCGCCCGGAAGACCAGGCGTATGACAAGGACCACGAAGAACAGGACGCCGATATCCCGGTGCCACACGTCGAACCACTGGCGATGGGCACGGTCCGCTACGTCGGAGAACCGGTGGCGGCGGTCATCGCCGAGACCCGCGAGCAGGCGGTCGATGGCGCCGCGGCGGTGAACGTCGATTACGAGCCACTGCCGGCGGTGGTCGATCCCTACGAGGCGCGGCAGCCGGGTGCGCCGCAACTCTATCCAAACGTCCGCAACAACATCAGTGTCCGCTTCCACACCGACCATGGCGACGCGGCCGCCGCGCTTGCCAACGCTCCGGTCAAGGTCAGCGCCAAGATTCGCGCCACCCGCTGCCACCCGGTGCCGATGGAACCACGCGGCACCGTTGCCGCGCCCGATCCGATCACCCGGGGGCTGACGATCTGGGTCTCCAACCAGGGCCCGCACGGGTTCCGCAACGAAATCGCCGCCGCCTTCGGTCTGGCCCAGAACCAGGTCCGCGCCATCGCGCCGGAAGTGGGAGGCGGGTTTGGCTCCAAGTTCGGCGCCTATCCGGAGGACTTCGTCGCCGCGGCCGCGGCGCTGCTGTTGAAGCGGCCCGTGAAATGGATCGAGACCCGCAGCGAGCACTTCATCGCGACCAACCACGGCCGCAACCAGATCGGTGAATTCGAGGTCGGCGCTGACGAGAACGGCCGCATTCAGGCGCTCAAGGCGCGCGTCACCCTCGATTCCGGCGCGTACCCCAAGGCGCTCGATCTCGCCTGGTGCACCTGGGTAATGTCGACCGGTCCCTACGAAATCCCGAATCTCGACTACATGGTCGAGGGCGTCTACACCAACACCATGGCGAACGGCGCCTACCGCGGCGCGGGGCGGCCGGAGGCGACGTTCTACCTCGAGCGGCTGATGGACCTCGTCGCTGACGAAGCGGGGCTCGAGCCGTCAGCGGTGCGGCGGGTCAATTTCATCACGCCAGACAAGTTCCCTTACCACACCCTCTCCGGCGAGCGCTACGACACCGGCGAGTACGAAAAGCCGCTCGATCACGCGCTGAAGGTCTCCGATTACGCGGCCCTGCGCCAGCAGCAGGCCGAGCTCCGGAAACAGGGCCGCTATCTCGGCATCGGGCTCGCGTCCTACGTCGAAATTTGCGGTTTCGGACCGTGGGAGAGCGGCACGGTGCGCGTAGAACCGGGCGGCGAAGTGACGATCTTCACCGGCATCTCGCCCCACGGCCAGGGCCAGGAGACGACCTTCGCGCAACTTGCCGCCGATTGGATCGGCGCCGATTTCGACAAGGTCGTCGTCCACCATGGCGATACTGGCAACACCCCGCACGGCAACGGTACGGGTGGCAGCCGCGGTCTGGCGGTGGGCGGCGCGGCGCTGGTGATGGCGCTGAATACGGTCAAGGACAAGGCGATGAAGATCGCCGCGAACGCGCTCGAAGCCGCGGCCGAGGACATGGAACTGGTCGACGGCAAGTACCGCGTCAAGGGTGTGCCGGGAGGCGGCCTTTCCCTGGCCGAAATCGCGGCGCTCGCCTACGGCTCCAGTTTGCCGATGGACCTCGGCGCGGGCCTGGAAGCGACCGAGTTCTTCAAGCCGGAAGACGAGACCTTCCCCTTCGGTACGCACATCGCGGTCGTCGAAGTCTTCCCCGAAACGGGCGAAATCGAACTGCAGCGCTACGTCTCGGTTGATGACTGCGGCAACATCATCAGTCCGATGCTCGTCACCGGTCAGGTCCATGGTGGTCTGGCGCAGGGGATCAGTCTCAGTCTGTGGGAGGAGTTGGTCTACGACACTAGCGGCGAACTGATGACCGGCACGCTCAACGACTACGCGATTCCGAAGGCGCACAATCTGCCGAACTTCGAGACGCATCACACCACGACCACGACGCCGATCAATCCGCTCGGCGCCAAGGGCATCGGTGAGGCGGCCACCATCGGCGCGACCCCGACGATCGCCAACGCGGTCATCGACGCGCTCGAACCGTTCGGGATCACGCACCTCGATATTCCGTTCACGCCGGAGAAGGTCTGGGCCGCGATCAACGAAGCGCGCCAGACCTCGCTGGCGGCAGACTAGAGCGACGTTCCAAACGCTGTGTCGTCCCGACCGCGGGAGGGACCTCGGTGATCGTGCGGATCGTCACGAACGACGAGATTCCTCGCTGCGGCCCGGAACGACACCGGGTTCCCCCGCCGGGATGAAACCACGCCCGCATGCTGCCGTGGAGAGAATCACCTGAGGGGGAGTTGTCGGTTCTCCTCTTGCTCCCCCGAGACTCCGCAACCTGGACAAGGCAGCGCCCACAGTCATGGGCGCCGCCTTGTCGTTTGCCGTTTTGCCGAGATTTCGATTCATCGACGCAATCACCCTCGCGGAGGGTCATACTCCTCTACCATAAAGTTTGCTCGATGCGTACAATCCGCGCTGGTTAGAGCAAAAAGCCGTGGTCTATGGCGCAGAGATGCGTCGCGCACCGCAGCGTACGGAGGCGCGACGCCATGTCGGGGCAGCGGTGTCCCGGTCGCGCCGCGCCGCGGCCATCGGGTGGAGGAGTCACGAGGATGGATCGGGATCGTTTCGATCGGCTCAGTCGACTCGTAGCCGCTGGCGGCACACGGCGCGATGCGTTACGCCTGTTGCTTGGGGGAGCAGCCGTCAGTGCCGCTGCCAGCATCGAGGGCGCTTCCGCCAGGAACAAGCGGCACGAACGCCAGCCGACCAGGGTGCGTGCGCAGCAGAATGCCACCTGTCCCAACACCTGCAATCAGAACTGCAGCACCAAGAAGCTTCAGGGCGGGGCCAATCTCTCGGCGTGTAATTTCGACGAGCGCGATCTGGATGGCGTCAACCTGCGGAGCGCCAACCTGTCCAAAGCGTGTTTTGCGGACGCGAGCCTGCGCGGCGCCGATCTGCGTTCCACCAATGTCTCCGGCGCGTGCTTCTGCGGCGCGGACCTCACGGGCGCTGATTTCCGCGGCTCCAACATCACCACCGCGCAACTCGCCTGCGCGACGGTGGCCTGCACCACGATTCTGCCGAACGGCAAGCCGGCAACGAACTGCGCCTGCCCCGTCGAATGTCCCCCAGGATCGGTCTGTGAGCTGGGCGGCTGCCAACCGTGCACGGTGAGCTGCCCCAGCGGTGACGGTGTTGCCTGCGGCAATGAGCTGATTCGGCACATGGCGCTGGATCAGGATCCGATCTATATCTGTCCGGGCCGCTACATCGGCAACTTCCGGATCTTTGGCCCCCGACCACCACTGGTGATGATCGGCGCTGGCGACGGCGACAATCCGGCCACTAGCACCATTCTGGACGCCAATTTCAACGGCCGCGTCCTGCTGCTCACCGGGGAGGACAAACTGACCTTGCAACGGGTGCGCATCGCCAATGGCCTTTCCGGCGAAGGCAGCGGCATTCTCAATCGAGGCACCCTCGACCTCTCGGACTCCACCGTGGTCAACAACACCTCAACCGGCATTAGCGCCGGCGGCGGCATCCAGAACGATGGTCGCCTCACCATCACTCGCAGCACTGTCACTCGGAACAGAGGCAACAGCGGGGGCGGCATTCTCAGTAGTGGACCGCTCACGATCACGGGCAGCACGATTTCCCGAAACACCGGCGACGAAATCGGGGGAGGCATCGCGGTCTTCAGTGCCGCGGCGATCAAGGACAGCGTCATCACCGGAAACGATTCCCGACGCGGCGGCGGTCTCTACAACCGGTCGGGGGGAGGGGTGACCTTCGACCGCACGAGCAGCATCACCGGCAACTCGTCGTTCCTGCCTGGTGGGGGCATCTTCAACATCGACTCCCAAGTCTTCCTCAACGGTGCGACGGTCAGCGGGAACACCCCGGACAACTGCGCCGGTCCCGTCCCGGTGGCGGGCTGCAACGGCTAAACGGAGCGAACGTCGTGGCCCGATCGCGAGCCGAGAGGCCCTCGGCTCGCCGCTAGCATGGAGTTCGTACGGACTTCAGCGGCCTGCAAGACGTGTCTCATTCCGGAGGACCACGACGAGGTCCCTCGTTCTTCGGGATGACACATCTCTTGCACGTCGCTGTAAACGAATTCGCCGTGACAGCCCTCGATCGAGGATTGACAGCCGAAACGAAGGTGGCGCAGCAGTCGGCTCGCAAAGAACTGATACATTGGTATCGTCATGTCAAAGAAGGAGACCCTCCAGATCATGGCACGCCGCACTCGAGCCAGTTCCGGTCATCCGTATGAAGCCGAGGCGGGATACTCGCGCGCGGTCCGTGTCGGAGACATGGTCTTCGTCGCCGGCACCACCGCAATGCAGGATGGTCAGGCGGTCTATCCCGGTGACGCGGGGGCGCAAACGCGGCACGTGCTGGGCATCATCGTCCGCGCGCTGGAGCAGGTCGGCGCGACCGCCAACGATGTGGTCCGCTGGCGCGTCTTCGCGACGGATGCCAGTGATGCGCCGGCGATCGTCGCCGAACTGGCCCGCGTCTTCGGCACCGCGCGGCCAGCGGCGACACTGGTCGAAGTTTCCCGCTTCATCCACCCCGATTCCCTGGTCGAGATCGAAGTCGATGCGGTTGTCGGATGCACCGACGAGTGAGGAGGGCCAACCACCACGGATAGCCACGGCCGCGCCGCCGCGCCGGAATCAGGACATCGCTGTCCAGGCCAGTTCGATCCGTTTCGGGTATGTGGGCGCCAGCCCTATGAGGAGGACTCGGTGAACGACGCGGTCAAGAAACGATTTGCCGCCGCTACGACACGCCGCCGCCTGTTGCAGGGAGCATCTGCCCTCGCCGCCTTCGGCGGTCTCGGCCCCGTGGCCATCCGGCCAGCCCTCGCTCAGGACGCCCCCGCCAACGAAGTCCGAATGCTGGTGCGCAAGCCGGACACCCTCAATCCGTTCTTCTCCACCTCTGGGAACGAACAGCAGATCGAGCGCCTGGTGATGGGCGCGCTGGTCA
The DNA here is from genome assembly GCA_046328335.1 of Thermomicrobiales bacterium. Lineage (GTDB taxonomy): Bacteria > Chloroflexota > Chloroflexia > Thermomicrobiales > UBA6265 > JACCXM01. The sequence continues at coordinate 58,236 of JAXLWU010000022.1, read as the reverse complement.
AGTCCGACGACAAACTGCAACCGGTGGCGGACCTCGCTGAATCGTTCGAGGGGAGCGAGGACGCGCTGACCTACACCTTCAAACTGCGGCCGGGGTTGGTCTTCAATGACGGCGAACCGCTCACCTCGCGTGACGTCGCCTTCACGATCGAGCGGGCGGTGGACAAGAAGACTGGCAGCGTCTGGCAGGGACGTCTGCTCGCCCTCGCCGGGGCGCAGGACTACGCGGATGGCAAGGCCGATACCATCAGCGGCGTGGAGACCCCGGACGACCTGACGATCAAACTCACCCTCGCCGCACCAGACGGCACCTTCCTGCTCACCCTCGCCGATTACTCCGGGCTCGGCATCATGCCGGAGCACGCGCTCAAGGACCTGCCGCCGGACCAGATGCAGACCAAGACCTATCTGGAGCCGGAAGTCACCGCGGGGGCGTTCAATCTGGTCCGCTACGAGCCGGACCAGTTCATCGAATTGCAGCGGAGCGAGACCTACTCCCCGATGCAGCCGGCGCTGGAGCGCATCCTGCTCCCGATCCGCACTCCCGAGGTCGCGCTCGGCGAGATGGAAACCGGCGATCTCGACATCATGAACCTGCCGCTGGCCGAGGTCGACAGCGTCGACGGGATGGCGGGCGTCTCGCTCGTCGCCGTGCAGAGCCCGAGCATGGATCACATCATCCTCAACCACCAGCGCCCCTTCCTCCAGGACAAGCGGCTGCGGCAGGCGATGATGTACGCCATCGACCGCAAGACGATCGTCGAGGAATTGCTGCAAGGTCGCGGCGAGGTCGTGAACTCCCCGATCTTCGGCCCGGACTGGATGGGCATTCCCGAAGGTCTCAACACCTACGATTACAACCCCGACCAGGCGCGCGCCCTGTTGCAGGAGATGGGTTGGGACGCCAACCAGAAGATCGTCTCCATGACCGTCACTCCGGGCGAGTGGTGGGGCGAAATTGTTGCCCAGCAAATCAACGACGTCGGGATCAAGTTCGAGATTCAGCAGGTCGAAGTGAGTCAACTGATCGACGCGATCCTGGCCGAGAATGCGGACTTCGACAGTTTCCTCAACGGCGGCGATACCTACCGCGCCGATCCGAACATCTCGTCCCTCTTCTACTCGACCTCGCAATTCGCCCCGGCGGGAGGCAACTTCTGCCGCTACAGCAATTCGGATCTCGACCAACTCTATGTCGAGGGGCGCGCCACCAACGATCTTGCCAAGCGCAAGGAGATCTACACCAAGGCGGCCAAGATCCTGAATGACGACGTTCCCGCCATTTTCCTCTGGTCGCCGAACTCCTTCTTCGCGGTCAATGACCGCGTCCAGGGGTTCAAGGGCCCGGGCTACGTCGACAACCGGCTCTGGAATGCCGAGGACTGGACGGTGACAGGCTAAGCCGGTGGGTCGGCAAGTCGGACAAGGAATACGGAAAGCCCCTCTCCCGGCTCGACGGGAGAGGGGTCGGGGTGAGGGTAGGCGCGGCGATTACGCCATTCCTCCCCTTGTCAGGACTCGTCAGGAGAGGGGTTGGCGTGAGGGCTTGCGCGGCGAGTCTGCGGCCATGATCAGCCAGAATTGGGATAACTGTGGAGGGCCGCCTCAACCTTCGACCTGCCCTATCGGGAAGACGGGCGATGCCAGCATCACCCCAACGGCACGCGCCGCGTAGGGTGCGACGCTTGCGTCGCCTGCGTCCCCAACCGGTTTGCTCCCAGTTCCAGCACGACGTGACGACCGAACGAGGCGGCAATCACGAGCGACGGCCTGACGGCGAGGGAGTGAATCAGGTCACTCCTTCTGCTCGACTCATCGCGGCTGGCGCCGTTTGCCAGCCAACCCCATGACCAGATTCATCCTCCGCCGCTTCGCGATCTCGATTCCGGTGCTGTTCGGCATCAGTGTCGTGACCTATCTCTTTCTTTACCTTGCCCCGGGCGATCCGCTGACCGCGATGCTCAACCCGCAGCAGGTCGCCACCCTCGGCCCGGATTGGGTCGAGGAGCGGCGCGAGGCGATGGGTTTGAACGATCCCTTTCCGGTGCAATACGGGCACTGGCTGGCGGAGGTGGCGCGAGGCAATCTCGGCTATTCCTATCGCGGTGGGCAGCCGGTCACGGCGTTGATCGCGGAGCGAATCGGACCCACCCTGCGCCTGATGTCGGTCGTGCTCGTGTTCGCCCTGGCGGTCGGCGTCCCTCTCGGCGTGCTCTCGGCACTGAAACACTATTCGTGGATCGACTACCTGGTGACCGTCCTCGGGTTCGCCGCCGTCTCGGTTCCCTCGTTCTTCCTGGCGCTGGGGCTAATCTACATCTTCGCCCTGAAGTTGCGCTGGTTGCCGGCGGCGGGGATGTATACCGTCGGCAGCACGCCGGAATTCGGCGACAGCCTGCGCCATATCATCCTGCCGGCCCTGGCGCTCGGCATCGCTCAGGCGGCGCCGCTGATCCGCTACGTCCGCTCGGGAATGCTGGAGAGCATCGCCCAGGATTACGTCAACGTCGCCCGCGCCAAGGGCCTGCGCGAGCGCACGGTCATCTTCGGACACGCGCTGCGCAACGTGCTCATCCCGCTGGTGACGATCGTCGCGATCGAACTGCCCGGGCTTTTCGGCGGGACCGTGATCATCGAGCAGATCTTCTCCTGGCCGGGGATGGGTACGCTGACGATCAATTCGGTGTTCGACCGCGATTACCCGGTGATCATGGGCATCACCCTGATCGGCGCGGTGATGATCGTGATCAGCAATTTGCTCGCCGATGTCCTCTACGCGGTCATCGATCCGCGCATTCGGTACAGTTGAGAGGGATGGCGTGGAGTCTGGCATCGTCAAGGCGGATATGAGTGGCAGGAACTGGAGCACCAAGACCGGCGGGGCGTCCACTGTCTCGACTCAGTTGCGGCCGAATGGGAAGAGTGCGGTCGCGCCGCGCCGCCCCTCACCCCAACCCTGGCTCCCTCCCGAGCCTCCCTCCGGGGAGGGAGGAGTCTCCCCGGGCGCGAGGCGCGGGGCTCTTGTGGGCAGCGCCTTGCCAAGTTTCGCCACGCCTACGCTGGCTAGGAGGCGGTCCGGTTTTGTCGGTGTGCGACCGGCACGAGCCCCTCGCCCCGCGCACGGGGCAAGGGGTTGGGGTGAGGGGTCTCGGGGTCGGGGTGAGGAGTCTCGGGGTTGGGGCGAGGGGCCTCTCGACGTCGCCGCGTCTGCTTCCGCCGTCAAATGACCGCGCTCGCCTCGGCCGGTGCTGCCGCCTCCACCCCATCCCTCGCGCGGCACGGCGACACCTCCACGCCGCGCACCGGCACGACCGTCTGGCAACGCTTTCGCCGCCACCGGCTGGCCATGGTCGGCGCGGCGATGCTGCTGATCCTCGTCGTCCTTGCCATCGCCGCGCCGGTCATCGCTCGCCACGATCCGTACTCCATCGACCTCCGCGCCTACCGCAAGCCACCCAGCGCAAATCATCTCCTGGGAACCGACTCCTCCGGCCGGGATGTCCTCAGCCGCGTCTTGCTGGCGGGCCGGATCTCGCTTTCGGTCGGACTCGTCGCGGTCTCGATCTACATCGTCATCGGCGTGGTGTTGGGAGGGATCGCGGGATTCTACGGCGGCTGGATCGACGGGGCGATCATGCGTCTGGCGGACATGATTCTCGCCTTCCCCTCGCTGATCATCATCATCACGGTTGTCGCTCTAGTCGGTCCCAGCGTGTATAACGTGATGATCGTGATCGGCTGTCTCGGCTGGCCACCGGTGGCGCGGCTGGTGCGCGGCAATGTCCTGTCCCTGCGCGAACGCGATTTCACCCTGGCGGCGCGTGCGTGCGGCTCGAGTGGTGGCCGCACCCTCTTCCGGCACATCCTGCCGAACGCGCTGGCGCCGGTGATCGTGGCGGCTAGTTTCGGCATGGCGCAGGCGATCCTGCTGGAGGCAGGTCTCAGTTTTCTCGGTCTCGGCGTCCAGCCCCCGACCCCCAGTTGGGGCAACATGCTCACCGACGCGCAATCCTTCACCGTGCTGGAAGAAATGGTCTGGCTCTGGCTGCCGCCGGGCGCGATGATCGCCCTCGCCGTGCTGGCGATCAACTTCGTTGGCGATGGCTTGCGCGACGCGCTGGACCCGCAGATGAGACGATGATGACGAAGTTGGCGAGATCGAAGACGGCAAGACGGCAAGTCGGCGAGAAAAGAGATAGTCGGAAGCGCCTTCGAGTTCCTGACTTCCCCACGTTCCGTACAGCCGTCTTGCCGTCTTGATATTCTGATGACTTGCCGACTCGCCGTCTTGCCGACTCGCCGTCTTGCCGACTCGCCGACTCGCCGTCTTGCCGTCTTCGTTCTTGCCGACTCGCCGTCTTGCCGACTTGTCGACTCAATCAGGGAGAGGCCATGACCACCACCTACGAAGACCTCGGTGTGCGCCGGGTGATCAATGCGGCGGCGGCGCAGACGATGCTCGGCGGAGCGTTGATGCCGGAACCGGTTTTGGCGGCGATGCAGGAAGCGGCGGGAGGGTCGGTCTACTTACCCGAACTGCACGACCGCGTCGGCGAGCGGCTGGCACACCTCACTCATAACGAGGCGGCGTGCGTCTGCTGCGGCGCGGCGGCCGGAATACTGGTGGCAGTCGCGGCCTGCATGACCGGCGAGGACGTGACGCGGGCCGAAGCTTTACCCGCCGCCGACGCGATCGAGCGCCGCGAGGTGGTCGTCTTTCGCGCCCATGACAACGGGTTTCTCTCCTCGGTGACGGAGAGTGGCGCGGAAGTTGTCCTCATCGATGGCAATGAGGAGGCGCTTCGCACGGCACTGACGCCACGCACCGCCGCCGTCCTCTGGTTCGCCGGCGACTTCTGGGGTGACAACGCCCTGCCGTTGCCGGAAACGATCACCATCGCCCACGAACAGGGCGTGCCGGTGATCGTCGATGCCGCCGATCAGATTCCCCCGCTCGCCAACCTCTGGGAGTACACCCGGGATGAAGAAGCGGACCTGGCTATCTTTTCCGGCGGCAAGGGGTTGCGCGGTCCCCAGGCGAGCGGTCTGATCGTTGGGCGGCCTGATCTGATCCGCGCCTGCCGCGCCAATTCCGGTCCCCAGCACAGCATCGGCCGTCCCGCCAAGGTGGGCAAGGAGGAGATGCTCGGGCTGCTCGCCGCCATCGAATGGTCCTTCGCTCACCGCGAATCCGACGTCACCGCCGGCTACGAGGCGGTGGTCGCGCGTTGGCTGGAGGGTCTGCGTGGTTTCCCCGGCGTCGAGGTGGCGCACACTCCCCGTAGCCACAGCGGGCAACCAATTCCCCGTGCCATCGTCACGTTTGCTGCACCGGAACGGCGGGACGCGGTCCGCGCAGCGCTCTGGGAGATGAACCCGCGGGTTGCGGTCCTCCCCGAAGGCGAACGCGCGATCGGCCTCAACCCGCAACTCCTGATGCCCGATCAGCCGCCGCTCGTGCTCGCCGCCGTCCGCGAGGCAATTCTGGCCACGCAGTGAGGCAGCCCAGTAACGGCGCGGTGGCCAGGTGTCACGCCAAGACGACGCGAATCTCCGGCAGCCATGAGCAGCGCGCCGCCCTCGTGTCGTCCCTCCTTCGTCGGGACGACACAGCTGCACCTGGATGCTGGGCATCTCCACGGTGGGCAATGTCAGGGCAGAGCAATTGTCACGGCTGCCACCATTTGATTCTCAAGAGTTGATCCGAAACTCGCGACTGACGGTATGATCCATACCGACAAGAACGCGCGTATGGTCAACCAGAAGGCGCGATGACCGCACCTGACGTTTCGGATAACGAACTTCTCGCCGCCGTCGCGGGCGGCGATCACGCGGCGTTGCTCGGTCTCTATGACCGGCATAGCCGGATCGCCTATGGTCTCGCGTATCGCATCCTGAGCGATGCCGGCGCCGCCGAGGAGGCCGTGCAGGATGCCTTCCTGCGGATCTGGCGTCGGGCAAGCACCTTCGATCCCGCGCGCGGCGGGGCCCGATCGTGGCTGCTGACGATCGTCCATCACTGCGCTATCGATCTGCACCGGCGGCGTGCGGGTGCGCCGCCGATCGTCGCCGGGCTCGACGAAATCATCGATCGCCAGGCGACGCCAGACGCCTGGGGCGAAGTCACGGAACGGCTCGATCAGGAGCGGGTGCGGGCAGCGGTGACTACCCTACCCGTGGAGCAGCGCCGCGCCATCGAGATGGCCTACTTTGACGGCCTCTCCCATCGTGAGATCGCGGAGCGGGACGGACTCCCGCTGGGCACGGTGAAAGGCCGGGTACGACTGGGATTGCGGCGGCTTTATGACGAATTGAGGGAACCGGAACACGCTACGGAGCGTCATCGTGGAACCTAATATGACGATGTTGCGCCACAATGGACTGCGGGAACTCTTGGGGGTCTACGCGCTCGACTTGACGGATGCGGATGAGACCGCCGCGATCGAAGCGCATCTGCCCACGTGTACCGAATGTCGGGCCGAACTGAGCGAACTCCGCGCGGCGGTCGGCGCGCTCCCCCTCCTGACTGCGCCGCTCGAGCCGCCTCCGGCACTCCGCTCGCGGGTCGAAGCCGCGATCCTCGCTGAACCTCCCACCGCGGCAGGTTCACCAGCGCCGGTACCGCTGCCGCAACGGCCCGCGACCCCGACGAATGTGATCACCCCGCCTCCGTCATTCTGGTCACGGGGTAAACCCTGGGCAGCAGTGGCGGCCATTCTGCTCCTGGTCAGTCTCGGCTTGCTCGCCTGGAATCTGCAATTGCGGCGGCAAATTGCGGCGTTGCCAACGCCGGAGGTGATCGCCCTGGCGCCGAGCGATGCCGCGCCCAATGCCGGGGGCGAGGTCCGCTACGACCCCACCGCCCGGCTCTTCATGCTCGATGTGCACGATCTGCCGGCATTGCCAGCGGGCGAGGTCTACCAGGTCTGGTTGATCGGGGATGCCGGTCCGGTACCGGTTGGCGTCTTTTCGAGTCCCACCGATCGGTATGCCGTCATCGCCGACCGCAATCGGTACCAGACCGTCGCAATTACCAACGAACCCGGACCGCTCGGGAGTCCGGGTCCCACGGGCGATATCCTCGTCTCCGCGCCGCTCTGATCGGGCAGAGACGAGGCTCGAGATCTGAAACACTCCAGTCAGGGAACGGGCCGCCCCTGACCAACTGGACTCTCGCGATGTTCAAGACGGGTGTCATTCCTACAGCGCCGTGCAGAAATAGTGTCGTTCCGAGCCGCCGCGAGGAATCTCGTCGTTCCACCTGGTGCGCACTCACACCGAGGTCCCTCCTGCGGTCGGGACGACACCATGGACCCCGCCAGGATGACGTGACTTCTGCACGGCACTGTAGCCACAGCAAGAAATCTCGTCGGTCGGCGCATCTGGCGACCACGCCCCGGTCCCTCCTTCATCAGGACGACACCGGTGGCTCTTTTCTGCATGCCATGACCGCGGCGTGTGGCTGAAGCGGCCAGAATCTCAGCGGCCCACTACGATCGACTGGCGATCGGGCGCTTCAGGCTCTCCCCTTACGACTGGCAATGGACATTCTGGGGGCCATCCTGGTTGATGCAGAACTGCCCGGCACTACAGCATGCATATTCTGCACTGCGGACATTCGGGTCGTCAGAGGAACTACAGCATGTCGTGCCGGCGGGGCAGCAATGGCCTCCACAGCAGACCTGACCCGTGGGGCAGCAGTAGGGGCCATATTCCGTTTGGCAGCATTGCTCTTTGACGCGGTCGCAGCACCCGCCCAGACCGGAATAGCAGCATTGCTGGCTGGCAGTGCAGCATGCTTCGCCGCAACTGCTGCAGTTGGGCCCGCCACCGAGACCACCATCATTCCGGTCATTCGTCTTGTTGGCCGTGTCATTGTGCCGACGCCGGTTGCGCTGCTTGTGGTTACGCCTCTTCGTCCGCCGTTGCATCCTGTCGACAGGGCGCTCCGCCCCGGCCTCGTCGGCGACGACAGCCTTCAGGACACCCGCAAGGGGTAGCGCCGCCAGCGCCGCGACCAGACGGCGGCGAGTGCTTCCTCTTGCGAACGAGCGGGCCAGCAAATCAAAGGCGGCAGGATCCAATCCGACTCCCTTCTGCGAACTCGTCCCGCCAGCACGGTACACTGACGCACCGTCCGGGACCGCGAGAGCACCTACCATAATTCTAGTTCATCGCCAATGGTTTGGACACCTCGCCCGCGGACAATTCCACCTATCGCAATTGGAGTGATACACGGCCGGGAGGCATTCGGGCACGCTCACGCGCGACGTAACACGTCATCGCCATGTGGTCGACCACTCCTGGCGGAGCGGTGAGCGTGCGCTCAGCGAGGTCAAGGCGATCTACGCTGAACCACCTCAGCCACCCCCACTCCGGAGGCGGGAGCCTTACCTTCGGTCATTGTTGGATGCAAAGCATCGCGGTCCCAGATGGTCGCCGAAGGTCACGAGGCAGGACTGGATCTCGTCGGTTCCCTCATCCGAGACGATCGCATTCGCGCCTCGTCATGCCGCTCCCGTCGCGCGCGGCGAGGCGCATGGCAGTCCTCACACTCACCGCTCTGGTTCCGGGCATTCGAGTACAGCGTGCCGCTGGTAAGAGCGGGTTTACGGGATTGCCTCGATTGCATCCTCGCGGGTGACGCAGGCCCGGAAATTGGTCGCGGCGACGCACTCCTCAGGGCACTTCACGCAGTGGCCACCGGCCTGACCTGCATCGACGCAGTCCTGGTTGGAACTGCAGTCGAAACACTGGCCATCGCGGAAGCAGAACGGCTTGCCGGTGATCGTGACCGCGCAATCGCCATCTGGATCGTCCGGGCACGGTCGCTGGTTGCAGGCATCGTCAGTCGTACAACCGAAGGCGAGCGGCTCGCTCCTGCACTTGCGCTTCCCTTTTTTCCCTTTGCATGTGCCGGAACAGCAATCCTTGTCCTTGTCGCATTTCTTGCCGTCCTTCTTGCAGGCGGCGGCGGTTTGCCGGTAGCCGAGCGTGCCAATCAGCGCCGCCGAGACGCCACCGCCGAGGGAACGCAGGATCGTTCGTCGTGATGGGGACATGGCGAAGGCGCGAATGAAGTCGTCGAAGCGCTCACTGTCCATGTGGTGTTCCCTTCCTGCCACCTTGTCATTCGGCGAGGGGACCAGGCGTCATGCCGAGCGAGGATGAACCGAGGACGCGCATCGTCCGTTCCGGTGGTCCGACCATCGTGAAGGACATCGCGCGAATTGGCAAGTATCTCCAGAAGCGAATCCCGCCGACCGACATGATTTCGCTACACTTCACCCGACGTTGCACATATTCGCGCGCCTTGTCCCCGCGTAGTCCGGGCAGGTCTGATGACGCCTCCTGGCGAGTCGCTCTCTATACCAGGTTCCGCGGTTGCCGAATCGCGGCTTGCCGCCCTCGCGGCGCATGCGGCGATTCCGTTCGTTTCCCTCGATGAGGCAATCGACGAAACCCTGGCCCTCCTTTCCGATCTGATTGGACTCAGCCTGACCATGATTCACCGCCTGGAGGGGGATCACCTCATCGTGTCCCACGCCTGCGACCGCATGGGATTGGGGATTCGGCCACCCGTCGCCGTCCACCGCAGCGACACCTTCTGCGACGCCGTGCTCGAATCGCTGGAGCCACTGATCGTCCATGATGCGGATGCGGATCCACGCTGGCGAAATCTGCCGGGCAAGATGCTGGTCGGCACCCGTTCCTACATCTCGGCGCCGATTCTGCTCAGTGACGGCCGGGTCTACGGCACCCTCTGCGCCCATGACCGACGGGTTCTCGATCTCGGCCAACCCGAAATCGACGCCATGCGCATCCTCGCCCGCAGTATCGCCTCCCAGATCGAACGCGATGAGGCGCTTCAGCGCGAAGCGGACATCGCCCGCGATCTGGCGATGCAGAATGAAGAACTGAGTGGCGCCCTGCGGCAACTCGATGCCTTGCGGGAAGTCGTGGAATCGATCTCGTCGGAACTCGACTTGGAGGCGTTGCTGCGACAGGTCGTGGCCAGCGCGGTCTCCCTCCTCGGCGCCTATGCTGGCGCGATCAGTCTCGTCGGCGAAAGTCTCGATGCGCCACGACGCCTCGTGGCGACCTACAACCTCGATGCCCCGGGACTCGATACACGCGGCGTCCCGGCTCGCGCCGGTCTCATGGGCGAAGTGATCGCCCGTCGTGGTCCGGTGATCCTGGAGCGGTACGGGAATATCGACAACCCACTGCCCGATTCCGCCTTTCACCGCCTTGCGCCCTGGATCGCCGTGCCGATCTGGTGGCAGGGCGAAATCATCGGCACGTTCGGGGTGGCTGCTAACGATCCCGAGCGCGCCTTCGGCGGTCGGGATGTCGATCTGCTGGCGAACCTCGCCAGGCACGCGGCGATCGGGATCGAGAACGCGCGGCTCTTCGCGGCCAGCCGCCACCTGGGCATGGCCGAGGAACGCAACCGGCTGGCGCGGGAAATCCACGATACTCTGGCGCAGTCGCTTCTGACCCTGACCTTCCATCTGCGCGCCACGCGCGGCATGTTGCGTAGCGATCCAGCGCGGGCGGAAGCCGAACTCCACGAGGCGGAAGGAACTGCCCGCGCCGCGCTCGATGAAGCCCGGCGCTCGGTCTGGAATCTTGGCCCAGCGGCGCTGGAAACGGGATCGCTGGTGGAAGCGCTGCAAGGCGAGACCGATCCGCGGCGAATCAAGATGCCGTGCCGCCTCATCGTCTCCGGCACGCCCCGGCCGCTCGATGCCGATACCCAACTCGCGCTCCTGCGCGTCGCCCAGGAGGCGCTGACCAACGCCCGCAAACACGCGGACGCCAGCCGGATCGAAGTCCGGCTCGATTTCCACGATGCCGGGGTCGCGCTGGCGATCGCTGATGACGGCCGCGGTCTCTCGGCGGACGCGCTGGCGACCGGCCCGAACCCAGCCGGCGGATTCGGGCTCTCTGGCATGAGAGCGCGGCTGCAACGGCTCCAGGGAACGTTGGAGATCGCGCCGGGGCTCGAACCTGGCCCCGGCGTGACGGTGACCGCCGCCATTCCCTATCCGGCACCGCGCGAGAAATCGGAGCAACCACCGGTATCCACCACGCAGCCGCGGCCCGCCACCGACCAGACCCGCTACCGGGTGGTGATCATCGATGACCATCCCGCGATCCGGGCGGGACTGGTGTCGCTCCTGGAAGCGCAGCCGGAGATCACCGTCGTCGGCCAGGCGGGAGACGGTGAGGAGGGCGTGCGGCTCGTCGCCGCGCTACAGCCCGACGTGGCGCTCGTCGATCTGAGGCTGCCGAGCATCGGTGGCGTAGAAACGATCACCCGGCTCAGCCGGTTGCGAGCGCCAACTCGGGCCATCGTCGTGACCAGCTTCGCCCAGGACGAACTGGTCCTCCAGGCCTTGCGCGCTGGCGCGCAGGGGTATCTGCTCAAGGACGCCAGCGCGCATGAACTGGTCGCCGCGCTGCGCACGGTGGGGGATGGGGGAACGTATCTCGCGCCAGCGGTGGTCGGCAAGATCGCCACGTCGCTGGTGCAACAGGAGCGGTTGACCCCGCGAGCGGCAGGTGCTGAATCTGATCGGGCAGGGTCTGGCCGACAAGGAGATCGCCGTCGAACTCGGCACGAGTGCCAAGACCGCGCAGTATCACGTCGCGAATCTGATCGGCAAACTCGGCGCCCAGAACCGCACCGACGCCGTCCGCATCGCCTACGCGCGGGGACTGATCGAGGTCTGATTTGGCGGCGATCGATAGCGATGGCGAGGGAAGCAGATGAGTCAGGCATCATCCCGCATGCGGCTAGGCTGCCTGCACATGCACCACTCGAATATCGCCTACATCGATACCATCGTGCCCGGCGAGCGAGTCGAGACATTGCACTTCGTCGATCCCGGTCTGATGCGCCGCCTCTCCGCCGCGCCGCCGATCGACCCTGGCGATGCGCGCACCCAGGTTCGCCGCCAGCTGGGCTGGATGGCGGAATGCGGGGTGGACGCCATTCTCATCACCTGCACCAACTACATCGCTATGCTGCCAGACGAGCCGCTCGATCTTGCCATCCCCGTGGTGATGATCGACGAGCCGTTCTTTGCCTGGCTGCTCGCCCAGTCCACGCCACGGTTGCTGATTTTCACCAATCCGGCGACGGTGGATGGCACGATGCGCCGATTGCGCGCCTTTGCCACCGCCCATGACCTCGATGCGGACGTCGAGGTCGAGGTCATTCCGGGGACGTTCGAACTGCTGATGGCCGGCAAGACCGACGATTACTCGGCCGCGGTCGCCGGCCGGTTGCGCGAACTCGCCCGGTCCGGTGGCTTCCAGACATTGGCCGTCGGCCAACTGTCACTGGCGGCAGTGGCCAAGCAGGTCGCAGCTGAAACCGGCTCGCCTATCGGCAGCCCGCTTGCGCCGCTACGGACAAAACTAACTCAAATCGCGACAGGATTCATCTTCGGCTCATGATCCGCCGCGCCTTGCAACAACGTCGCACTCGAAGTGACGTTTTGGCACGTAACTTGCATGAGGTGCCGCGACACAGCAACGTCCATGTTCTCTGGAATGTGAGATGATGCGTTGGAAATTGCCGAGAGCGGTATCTTCGTGCGCCCGTGACGTCACGCGCATGACCTGGTTTGGACGGCGAGTGTGCGGGACAAGGGCTTCCGACCTCATCACCTGAGTGAAGCTCGATGGACAGGCAGTCGGATTCTATGGCTAGCGCATCCCCTATCGAACGATACGGTGTCGTCTTGTCGGGCTATCTGAATAACCCCGGTGAACAAGCGTTGTACGATGCGTCGCTGCTCAGCCGCGATCTCGTCCATCTTGGGGTTGGTCCGGAGGAGATCATTGCACTCCACGTCGAGGCGTTGGAGGCATCGTTTGAGGGGTTCACCCCACGGGAGCAGTCCCGATACGTTGGGTTGGCCCATCAGTTCCTGCTCGAAGTCATGATTGCGTACGGTGTCACGTACCGCGAATATCTGGAAATGAAGATCAAGGAGCGCGACACCGCCGCGGCCCTCGCTGACACAGAGCGAACGGAACTCCTGGCGACCGTAGCGCACGAGATGCGCAATCCGATCTCTGCCGCGCTGGGCACAATTGATCTCGCCAGGCGCAATCTCTCCCAAGGTCGGACCGAACGGGTGCCGACCCTGCTCGAAACGGCTCGGACAGCGCTCAATCGCATGTCTCGCCTCACTGCCGACCTCGCCCGAGCTACGCAAGGCGAACTGCCCGAATTGCATCGCAATCCTTACGATCTTGCCGCGCTGCTCGACGAAGCGTGCACTTGGGCGAGCCCTGCGGCGGAAGCGCGCCAGATCGCCTTGATCCCGCCTGAGCATTTGGGGTCGATTCCGATCATCGGCGATGGTGACGCGATCCTCAGCATATTCGGCAATCTTCTTTCGAACGCGATTCGGTATACGCCACCCGGCGGGGAGATTCGCGTCACCTGTGGCACCGCGGATGGAGAGGCGTGGGTCGCTGTGGCCGACACCGGCATAGGCATGTCTTCGGAGGTGATGGTCCGCATCTTCGACAAGTTCTATCGTGCTCGCGAAGCGCGTGACATCGAGGCACAGGGGCTCGGGCTGGGCTTGGCGCTGGTTCGGGAATTCGTGGATGCCCATGGCGGCCGGGTGGAAGTTCGATCTGAAGTCGGTCGAGGAAGCACGTTTTGCGTCTATTTGCCCCGCGATGGACAGGGTGTGGAGGGAGAGGATGGATTCCACAGAGCGTGATGCGGCAATGGCACGGGAAGCGGGCTTGCGAGAGCAAATGGCGGCGCAACGGGCCACGATCGACGAGTTGCAGACTCCCGTGATCGAAGTCTGGGCAGGCATCCTGGCGCTGCCGATCGTTGGCGGAATCGATACGTCGCGGGCGCAGGAGATGAATGAGTCGCTGCTGGAGCGCATCGTCGCCACCGGATCGGAAATCGTCCTGCTCGACATTACTGGAGTGCCACTGGTCGATACCGCCGTGGCGCGACACCTTCTCGAAACTGTCTCTGCGGCGCGCCTCCTCGGTGCCGAGGTCTACATCGTCGGGCTTTCATCCCGCACTGCGATGACCCTGGTGCAGCTCGGGCTCGACCTCTCCCATGTCACAACACGTGCAACCATGGCGAAAGGACTGGAACTTGCGTTTACCCGCCTCGGACTGGCGGTCGTGCCGCATCCAGCCGCAGTCTCGCCTGGATCCACTTCCTGATGGCGGTCGTGCCCGTCATCCGCCTGCGTGACACCTTGATCGCGACCGTTCAGGAGGAGTTGTACGATCGAGACGCGCTCCAATTGCAGGAAGATCTGGGCCGTCTTCTGGAAACTGGGCGGGCGAGCGGCGTCATCCTTGATCTTTCCGCTGTTGCCACACTTGATTCCTTTCTCGCTCGTTTGATCGGAAACATCGCGAGCATGTCTCGACTGCTCGGAGCCAACACAGTCGTCGTCGGCATCCAGCCTGCGGTCGCGGTCACGCTCGTCGAGTTCGGACTCCATCTCCCCGGAGTGCGCACTGCCCTCGACGTGGAGAAAGGACTAGCGCTCCTCGACCTGCTCCTCGCGGAGGAACGTGGATGGGGGCGCGGGCATGGTCCCTGAGTTGCCAATCGCGATCAAGAGCGAAGGAGATATTGTCGCGGCACGCCAGTATGCTCGGGAAATCGCGAAGACGCTCGGCTTTGGCGCTCTCGATCAGAGCCGGATCGCGACCGCCGTCTCGGAGATCACCCGCAACGTAGTGAAGTACGCCACTGACAGTACAGGCGAAATGGAAGTCCGCGAACTCGTGTCATCTGATCAGCAGCACGGAATCGAGATCGTGGTGCGCGACGGTGGCCCCGGCATCGCCGACATTGAAGAAGCGCTGCGAGACGGGTTCAGCACCGGGGGCAGCCTCGGGATGGGGTTGTCAGGTGCTCGCCGCCTGATGGATGAACTGCTAATAGATTCGATCCGCGGCGAGGGAACGACGGTGACGATGCGCAAATGGCGGCCGTTGACCTCCCGCCTTGGTGGACTCGCCAAGCCAACTCCGCAATGACTGGAAATACCCGATTCGAGACTGTCATCAACTCTCAAATCGATATCGAACGAGCGCGGCGCGCGGCGCGAGATATCGCGCGGCAGGCAGGGTTCAACCGTCAAGAGGCGGAGGCGATCGCTCTCGCCAGCACCGAACTGGCGAGCAACCTGATGCGGCATGCCTCCAATGGCAGGATCGTCGTCGCGGAAGTCGCCGCCGCATCGAGAAATGGAGTTGCCGTCGAAACTTGGGACTGCGGCCCAGGAATTGCCGATGTTTCGCTCGCAATTCAGGACGGATTTAGCACCGTGGGCGGACTTGGCAGCGGCTTGCCCGCGGTACGCCGTCTCATGGACGAGTTCACGATCGAGACGAGTCCAGCCGGTTCAATCATCAGGGCATGCAAGTGGATTTCGGCCAGCAACGCATCACCGTCGGCGTAGCATCACTCCCCTATCCGGGTGAAGCGGTGAGCGGCGACAGCTGGCATATCGCGTGGTTGGAAAATGGTTGTCGCGTGGCGCTCATCGACGGTCTCGGGCACGGTTCTGCCGCAGCGCACGCAGCGGCTGTCGCGGTCGCGGCGTTGGAGCGTGATCCCGTCCTTCCCGCGGCGGCAGCCGTGGCGAGATGTCACGAGGCCCTGATCGGTACGCGCGGGGCGGCCATGCTCGTCGCCGAGATCGATGTTACCGCCAGGAGCATCAGCATCGCCGGCATGGGAAACGTCGAAGGGCGGCTCTGGAGCAATGACAGGTGCCAGTTCGTAGGAACTGATCGCGGTATCGTCGGTGGTCCACATCTCCGGACGCGGCCGCAAACCATTGCGATCGACACGGACTGGCTGCTGGTGCTCCACTCCGATGGTGTTCGGAACCGCTTTGATCTGACCGCGCACATTGAATCATCTCTGAATGCGCAGTCCGTCGCGCGATCGGTTCTGGCGGAGTGGTCCCGCGAGACGGACGACGCAACCGTATTGGTGGTTCGCTCAGCGCTCTTGAGGATCGACCATGTGTGAGCGTGAGCCCGCGCCAGATCGGGATCTGCGAGCGGACCACGTTCATGGCCCAAAGCTTGCATCAAATGCTTCGCACCAGAGGCGTGGGTGCGGTGCGAGATCGCTTCGTCGCTCACCAACGGGCGACGCCAGCTTGGGTCATAACAGCACGAGAGATGAACGCAGTGAACCAGGCCTGGATTTCAATCGGAATCGCTTCGCGTCCCGCCGCTGGAGAGTCGGTTCCGGTCGACATTTGGCAACTCGCCTGGAGTGAAACACATTGCCGGGTGGCGTTGATCGGTCGGTCGCATCACGGCTCGATCCGTGCCAATCGCGGGACCACGATGATCGAGGAGTTGGCGCGTGAGCCGCGGCTCGATCCAGCGCGGACGGTCGAGCGAATTCTCCGTAGTTCGGATGCTGTGACCGAAACACCCCTGTTCGTGGCACGCATCGACGCGGTGACGAACTCGCTCACCATCGCTGGCCTGGGGCCACTCACCGTCTCACTCTGCCAGAACAGGGTATGTCGTGAACTTCTCGATGCTCAGGGCATCGCCGGCGGTACGCTCGGCGCCGTTCGCCAACTTGAAGTCGGTCTCGATGATGATTGGATGCTCGTTGTCCAGGCCAGCGTTGGATCAAATGCCTCGGATGTACGTCGAATTCTGGAAATGAAGCGAGGAATGTGCCCGGACATGGCCTCGCTGCTGGCTAGGGTTGACAGCCTCGCGCCCGGCGCCTCCCTGCTCATCGCCGGTCCCCGTTAGCAGAGCCCGACATCGGCGCCATCGAGCGTGGCCGGGCCGACCACCGTTCCCTCGATCGCGCCGCTGGCGTTGTAGCCGGCGTCGTTGCCACGTTCACCCGATGCCGTGAAAACCCCCTTCGCCATCCCGGCCCCGAAATCGACCTGACCGGTGTAATGCACCTCGATCGACGATCCCCCGTCCGGGCTGGTGGCGGTAAAGATGCCCCGCACGTTTGCCATTCCGGTGGCGGTGTTGACCTCGGCGTCCTGCAAGCCATTGATGGAGTATCCGGCGAACCGGCCGTCGCCGTCATAGCGCCCGAGCAACCCGCTGCCGGTTACTCTCTGGAAGGCGCCGGTCTCCTGGACCGTTCCCGGGTTGTCCGGATCGGTGTAGACCAGAAAAGGAGTCTGGCATCCGGCGGCGGAAACGTGACTGCCGCTGGTCGCCGCAACGCCTGGTAACGTCAACGCGGCCAGGACCACGGCGACCGCGACGCGTCCCATCAGGGTGCGCTTCACTCGCATCCGCTTTTCGGGAACTGCTGGTTTCGTTCGCGCTTTCACCTGCCTGCTCTCCTCCCGTCGCCACTCTGGAGTCGTCACCGACTGCTAGACACCGCCCACGCCGGTTCTCATCCCGTACGGATGACCCCCGCTGTTGGATCAACCAGAAACCTGAACGGGCGCGACCGGCTGAGCAGACAGCAATGACCCAATCTTCACTATGAAACCTGGGAATTTTCCTGGGTTTGCTCCCGGCACCAATCCGGACGCGATCCAGTGGCGCGGCCGTTAGGCTCGATGGTGACGATCGAAACCAATCGACGCCCTGAAGCACGCTGGAGAGACCGCCAATGCTCACCGCCCTGCCGCGAACTGAAACCAGAGCGGACATGCCGATCGCCGGCATCCACGCTGGTACTCCTGCCCCGAACGTTACGGAGCGCCGCGAACCTGACGATCTGACCCTGATCACCGCGATCGCCGCTGGGGATTCCGCCGCGCTCGATCAGCTCTATGTGCGCTATCGCCCGGCGGCATTGGCCGCCGCCTACAGCGTCCTGCGCGATGCGGCGACGGCGGAAGACATCCTGCACGAGACGTTTCTCAGTGTCTGGCGCAGCGCCGCCTCGTACCGGCCCGAGCGCGGCTCCCTTCGGTCCTGGCTGATGACGATCACCCGCAACGCGGCGATCGACTACTTGCGGGCGCGGAAACTGCTGGTGCAACCGACCCTGGACCTCGATCTTTACGAACGCCGCGAGCATGTCACCGAGGATGTACCGGCGACCGTCGAGGCGACCATCGCGGCAACCCGGTTGCATCGCGCGGTCCAGGCGCTTCCCGCCGCGCAGCGGGACGCGGTCGAACTGGCCTTCTTTTCCGGGTTGACGCACGGTGAGATCGCCGCGCGCACCGGACTTCCCCTCGGCACCGTCAAGGGGCGCCTTCGCCTTGGCATGCGCCGCCTCCGCCACGATCTGCAAGACCTCGCTCCCGAAAGCGTTCCGGTCTGGCATTGATCCAAACCTCTCACTCGCCCCGTATGACCTTCCGAATCGCGGTTGGACACATTCCGGAGGCGGATCGATTCACCGCCAGGAACCTGTCGATAACCAGTCGTCACTTGCTCGCGCGCTCATGTCGGCCGCGCATGATGAAAGGAGGAACCGCGCCACAGATGGAGACGGCTGGGGCCTATCTGCTTCCCGGACATCGCGTCGGATGACCGGAAGAGCGGACCCAGCAGCAATGGTCCGGCGCGTTGAGAGCCAAGGCGCGGGCCGCGGCTAGGCGTCCACGACCGGGTGGGCGCGATGCTCGAAGAGGAGAACGCAGTCATGCAGTTCAGGAAAGCAGTGCCTCTCGGCGCGGTGCTGACCTCACTCGTGGCGCTCTCGACGGTGGCGAATATCGGTGCTCCCCTTGTGGACGCCTCCAGCCACCGCGAAGCCCCGATGATCAGTCAGGACCCCGTGGCCGATGCCACCGATCTCTATGCGTTCGTCAGTCCGGACGCCCCGGACACCGTGACCTTCATCGCGAACTACTACCCGATGCAAGATCCGGCGGGATTCCCGAACTTCTACCGTTTCGGTGACGATGTCACCTATCGCATCAACATCGACAACAACGGCGATGCGATCGAGGACATTCTCTATCAGTGGAATTTCAAGACCGAAATCGTCAATCCGAACTCGTTTCTGTATCAGTCAGGGCCGATCGATTCGCTCGATAGCCCGAACCTGAACGTGCGGCAGACCTACACCCTCTCCGAGGGGCGCGGCGGCGTCCTCACCGAAATCGCCAGCGGCCTGATGACCCCGCCGGTCAACATCGGTCCCAAATCGACCCCGGACTACGAGAAACTCGCCGATGCGGCGATCTTCGACGTTGGCGACGGGATGAAGGTCTTCGCCGGCCAGCGTGACGATCCGTTCTGGGTCGATCTCGGCGCCATCGGTGATCTGTTGACCATTCGCCAGATCCCCGGCAATGCTGGCGGCGGGGTGGATGATCTGGCCGGGCTGAACGTCGAGTCGCTCGTCCTCCAGGTTCCGATCGATCAGCTGACTCGCGACGGTCAGGTTCCAGCCGCAGCCGACGCCGACAATGCGGTGATCGGCGTTTGGACGACCGCCCTGCGCAACTCAACCAAGGTGCTCTCGCCGGGCGCCAGCAGTTCTTCTGGGCCCCTGGTCCAGGTCTCCCGCCTCGGCATGCCGTTGGTGAATGAGGTTGTGGCGCCGCTGGCGGCGAAGGATCTCTTCAACGCCTCCCATCCCGGTGACGACGCCCAGTTCCTCGGCGCGGTCACCGATCCGGAGATCGCCAAACTGCTCAACCTCCTCTACGGGGACGCCCTGGTGAAGGTGCCGGAGTCTGACCGGCAGGATCTGGTCACGGTCTTCCTGACCGGCGTGCCGGGTCTCAACCAACCCGCCAACGTCACTCCCAGCGAGATGCTGCGCCTCAACGTCGCCATCCCGCCGTCCGCCACCGTCAACCCGCTGGGCGTCATCGGCGGCGACAACGCCGGATTCCCGAACGGCCGCCGGCTCGAAGACGAAGTCGTCGATGTCGAACTGCGCGTGGCCGCGGGCTTCCTCCTCGGTGAGGAGTTCCAGAATGGCGTCAACGGTCAACTCGGCGACGGCGTTGATACGAATGACGTGCCCTTCCTGAGCGCCTTCCCGTATGTCGCCACGCCGCATCAGGGTTTCGAGCATGTCCATCACAGCCCAACCGGCGCGACGAGCACGGCCAGCGCGGATGCGGCCGCTACTCCGGAGCCACGGTCCCTCTCCATCACGCTCGATGAACTGAACGACTCCGGCATGAGCGGCAACGCCACCCTGACCGAAGTTCCGGATGGCACCAAGGTCGAGATCATGCTCGATGGCGCCACCGGCGGTCACCCGGTGCATATCCACAACGGCAACTGCGCGGTCCTCGGCGAAGTCGCCGCGGCGCTCACCGACATCGATGCCGATGGCAAGAGCGAAACGACCGTGCCGTTGACGATCGACCAGTTGACCAGCGGCCAGTACGCGATCAACGCGCACATGTCCGCTGACGACATCACCACATACATTGCTTGCGGAAATATCACCGGCTAATGCTGTCAGCCCGGCGCCGGGCGGGCGTCGGGTGGGCCGGGCGGGGATGACTTCCCCGCCCGGCCGCCAAGTGGAGGATTGATGTCGATGGCGCAGGTGACACACGCTTCGCTTCGCGCGCTGGGACCACTGCCAAGAATCGCCCTCGTGGCCGTCGCGGCCGGCGCGTTGCTGAGCGGCGCCCTCAACCTGCGGCCGTTGTTCGATGCGACAAGCGGCGCCATCGCGCCCGCGCCGCCCTCGGCGGTCGATGCCCTGGTTGGCGTCGGGGATCGCCCCATGACACGGTTGGACGCCAATATCGCATCGCTCCAGAGCACCCTGCGCGGTGGCGATGCACGCGCCGCGGTTCCGGCGGAGACGATGCTCGCTCAGGCTTACCTGCAGAAGGTGCGTGAGACCGGCGATCCCTCCTACTACCCCAAGGCGGAGACGCTGTTTCAACAGGGGCTGAACGCCAATCCGGACAATGTCGACGCCCTGGTTGGGCTCGGCACATTAGCCCTGGCCCGACACCAGTTTGCCGATGCGCTCACCTGGGGCGAGCGCGCGCTCGCGGCCGAGCCGTCTTCCGTAGCCGCGTATGGCGTGGTCGGCGATGCCCAGATCGAACTTGGACGTTATGATGAAGCCGTAACCACCATCCAGGCGATGGTCGATCACCGCCCCGATCAGCGTT
The DNA here is from genome assembly GCA_046328335.1 of Thermomicrobiales bacterium. Taxonomy (GTDB): domain Bacteria; phylum Chloroflexota; class Chloroflexia; order Thermomicrobiales; family UBA6265; genus JACCXM01. The sequence continues at coordinate 37,142 of JAXLWU010000022.1, read as the reverse complement.
CCTTCGCTCGCGTCTCCTATCTACGCGAGCTGATGGGCGACCGGGACGGCGCCATCGCGGCGATGGAGGAAGCGGTCGCCGCGGGATCGAGTTATGCCGAGAACATCGCCTGGGTGCAGGTGCAACTCGGCAATCTCCGCTTCGATGGCGGTGACCTGGCGGGCGCGGACCACGATTACGCCGCCGCGCTGGCCGCTATGCCGGGCTACGCCTCCGCCCTTGCGGGCCAGGCGAAGGTAGCGGCGGCCGAAGGAAGTCTCGACCGAGCCGCCGATCTTTACGGCCAAGCGGTGCGTGCCATTCCCCTGCCGGAGTTTCTGATCGCCTACGGTGACGTGCTGAACGCGCTCGGCAGTACCGACGAGGCGAAGACGCAGTTTGCGCTGGTCGCCGCCATCCAGCAACTCTACGCCGCGAGCGGGGTCGATACCGATCTCGAACTGGCCCTCTTCACGGCGGACTACGGCGATCCCCAGGACCTGCCGCGGGCGATCGCACAGGCGGAAAAAGCGGTCGCCACCCGCAAGAGCGTCGTCGCCTATGACGCGCTCTCCTGGGTGCTCTACCGCGGCGGAGATCTCGACGGCGCGGCGGCCGCGAGCGAGCAGGCGTTGCGCCTCGGCACGCGCAGCGCGTTGATGGACTTTCACGCAGGGATGATCGCGGCTGCCCGCGGCGAGCGCGGCCGAGCGATCACGCTCCTTTCCAGCGCGCTCGACCTCAATCCCCACTTTTCGATCCGCTACGCGCCGGAAGCGCGACAAACCCTGGAGCAATTGACAGCGACGGGACAGGAGGAGCGCTCGTGATCGACATCTTTCGTCGGACAGATCGATCCGCCGCTGCCGCCCGGCTGGCGCGAGGGCTGATGGTGCTCATCGCGGCCATGATGCTGTGCGCGCTGCTGCCGCTGCGGGCCGCGGCGCATCCTCTGGGGAACTTCACCGTCAATCAGTACAGCCGGATCGAGATCGCAGCGCAGGATGTCCATCTCTTCTACGTGCTCGATCTGGCGGAGTTGCCGACGGTGGCCGACCGCGATCTGAGCGACCCGAACCATGATGGCACCGTTTCGGCCGCGGAACGGGATGCCTATCTCGCGGCGAAACTTACGGAAATCACCCCTTTCCTGCACATGGCGATCGGCGCTGACGAACTGCCGCTGCGGTTGAACGACAGCACGCTGCAGTTCCTGACCGGTCAGGCAGGTCTCGAGACGACGCGGATCGAGGCGAACTTCACCGCCGCCCTGCCGGCGGTGAACAAGGGGCAACTCTCCTACCGCAACGACTACGCGACCGATCGCCTGGGTTGGCGCGAGATCGTCGTCAACAATGGGGCGGACATTCGCGTCGAGGACGGCACCGCGCTTGCGCAGGATACGTCGCAGGCGCTCCGCGTCTACCCGAGCGATCTGCTCGCCAGTCCGCTCGACGAGCGGAAGGCGACCGTGGACTTCCAGTTCGTTCCCGGAGTTCCCGCCTCACAAGGCGCATCAGTCACGGCCAGCACGTCACCACTGGGAATCAGCGAGCGGCTGGCGGCGATCGTCAACGGAGCGACCACGTCAACCACCGGCTTGATCATCGCCCTCCTCGCGGCTGCCGCCTGGGGTGCGGTCCATGCCCTCTCCCCCGGACACGGCAAGACCGTGGTCGGCGCCTACCTCGTCGGCAGTCGCGGCACGCCGCGGCACGCCCTCTTTCTCGGGCTGACCGTGACCATCACCCACACCGCTGGCGTCCTCGCCCTCGGTCTGATCATCCTCTTCGCGTCCCGGTCGATCGTCCCGGAGCGGCTCTACCCGTGGCTGACGCTGATCTCCGGCCTGATGGTGGCGGCGATCGGTTTGACGATTCTTCGCCAGCGGGTGCTCGGTCTGCCGATCTTCGGTCAACACCATCACCATTCCGTCCACCAGCACGACCACGACCACGATCACGACCACGCTCACGACCACGACCACGCTCACGACCACGACCACGCGCAGATGCACGCGCTGGGCATCGTCCACTCGCACGGCGGGCACAGCCACAGTCATCTCCCGCCCGGAGCAGCCGGCGAGCGCGTCACCTGGCGGAATCTGCTGGCATTGGGTATCTCGGGAGGCATCCTCCCCTGCCCGTCAGCCCTCCTGGCCCTCCTCGGCGCGATTGCGGTTGGCCGCGCCGGGTTTGGACTCGCGGTCGTGATCGCTTTCAGTCTCGGCCTCGCGGCGACGCTGACTGGGATCGGCCTCCTCTTCCTCTACGCCGGGCGCTTCCTGGAGCGGCGCGCCGTCGCCGGTCCCTGGTCGGGCGCGCTCCGCTATGCCCCGGCGGTCGCGGCCCTGGCGGTCACCTCCTCCGGGATGCTCATCGCCGCGCGAGCGGTCATGGAATTGCAGCGCCTGGGTTGATTCGATTCTCATCCACACTGGAGATACTGGCGGCAAAGTCTCACGGTCTACAGCATGGGTGCTCTGTTGCGCTAACGGCGAAGTGCAGAAGGCGTAGCGAGCAAACATGAGCTAATCTTGTCATCCCGGCCAGTTGAGGATATGCGAGGGGTTGCCAGTTCGGCCGAACGACGAAATGCTTCACCGTGGCGTGAAATGACACGAACTACGCACGTTAGAGCGGAGGTCAAGATATGTTTCATGCCGAGGCGAGGCGACGGCATCTCGTTCTGCGGCCTCCTGCACACGCGTGACGCGGTCCCTCGTTCCTCGGGACGACACAATTTCGGCACGCCGCTGTAGTCATATGACAAGGGCAGAGCCAGACCTGGCTCCGCCCTTGTCGTCGTTGGATTACGTCGCCATCGGACGACATTACCTACTTGTACGGGAAATCGTTCAGCTCGTCCGCGGCGGCGCGAGCCGCCAGGTACTCCTCCTGCAGACTTCCCAGATCGTTGATCCGCGAATTGCGCGGCAATCCGAAATCCGCGCCCACCGCCGGGGCACGCAGCGCGCGAGTGCGTTCCACGACCCCGTAGCCGCTGCTCGCGTCCCATGAAGCAGACGCTGTCGCCAGCGATGCGCGGTAGCCTTCGACCGCGCCATAGCCGGAGTATTCATCCCAGGAGGGCAATGCGGGCGCTTCGACCGCCGCGTTGTCCTGATCCACCACCTGCGCTCCAACCGGCGCGATCAGGCTAATCGCGAACAGGGCGACCAGTGTGGCAACCGATTTCCGTGCGGAGAAAACATCGTTCATTTCTCGCTCCTCGGTTCATGACATGTCGCGACTGCTCGATGCGCGTTGCCGTTCGAAGCCTGGCGCCAGCGGCTGGAGCGGCGTTTTCGCGGTCCGTCCCAACGGGGACTTCGTCAGGAGGTACAGTCGCCGGTCGCTCCTGACACGAGCCAGCATGCGCCGGTGCCGCGCCGCCAACATGAGTTGAACCTACTCAGGTGATTACTCAGATTGGGGTGAACACGGACCGACAGAGAGGAATAGCGAGCGAGGTTCTGTGGGGTCAGGACCGGTCCCGTGGGTGCCCTGTAGAGTCCCAGCCGCGCACTGCGTAGTAGGCGGCGATTTGGCCGTCGAGCCAGTCGGCATCGATGGTTGCGTCACTTCCGTCGCCATGCAGCAGGCGCGGCGGCAAGGTGTCGAGATCGCGGGTCCAGCCCTGGGAGAGATTGAACCGCTTCTTGACGTCGATGATCCGCGCCCCTGCCGCGCGCAGGTCATCGGCGGTGGTATCGAAACCGGTCACCGCCCGGTGCAGCGAGGCGCCCTCGGCAAAGACATCGCCCAGAGCGTGCCGGAGGAATTTGCAGAGCGTCAGCGAATCGAGTACCGCCGCCTGATCTTCCGCCCGCGCTGCTGCTGCCGCGCGATCACCGTTGGACAGCGCGGCGCGCGGTTTCTCCGAGAGGTCGGCCTCGTAAGCGGACGACCGGTTGTGACAGGCGCCGCGCGCGGCGACCGCGAGCCCGAGCGCCAGGGTCGGCACGCGCTGTGGATCGTATCCCGGCATCTCCAGCCCCTTCACGTGCATCGCCCAATCGGCGCTCCCCTGCCCGATCTGGGCAGCGGCCTCGCGGGAACCTTCCGCCAGGAGGTCGCCCAATCCCTGGCGCGTGCCGATCTCTCCCAACACGCGGAGGAGCGCCTCGCCATCGCCCCACCGCGGGATCTGCTCCCTGTCGACCCCGAGGTCGACGCCTCGCTCCCGGCACTCCATGGCCCAGGCGATCGTGCCGCCGGCGGAAATCGCGTCGATGCCGAGATCATCGCAAAGCGCGGCAGCGCGAATCAGGACGTTGGGATCGCTGACGCCGCAGAGCGGACCGAGCGCGTAGAGCGATTCGTATTCCAGCCGGCCGGTTACCTCTGGTCCCTGATCCCTGGTGCGGAAGTGATGCTCGCAGCCGACCGTGCAGGCCGCGCAGGCATGACGGTCGGCGGCGTGTTCGGTCTGCAAGGTCTCTCCCGCAATCGCCTCCGCCGCCGCGAATGACGCGGAAGCGAAGTTCCGTGACGGCAGGAGACCGATCCGGTTGAAGAAAGCCACATTGGCGACCGTGCCAACCTCGCGGTACTTGGCGGTGGTCGAACCGATACTGCGCGCGGCCAGATCGCGCGCCAGCGCGGCCACCAGCGCCGGAGAGGCGACTTCCGGCGGGCGGCTGCCCCGCACCGCGATCGCCTTGAGGCGCTTGGCGCCCATCACCGCGCCCGCTCCGGTGCGGCCGGCAAGACGGCCGTCATTCGCGATCGCAGCGTACCGCACGCCTCGTTCCCCGGCGATGCCGATCGCCGCCACCCGATAGCCGGAACCGAGCGACGCGCGCAACCGGTCGGCGGTCTCGCGGGGAGAGAGTCCGCGCAAGGTCTCAGCCGGGTGAATCGTGATTTCCTCGCCATCGACGATCAGGATGCTCCATTTCGGCGCGATGCCGGTGATGGCCAGCGCGTCGAATCCGGTTCGCTTCAGCGCCAACGCCAGGTACGAGGAGGAGAGGGAGTCGCCGATCATCCCGGTTTGCGGGGATCGGGTAGCGAGCGCGATCTTGCTGGCGGTAGTGATGCCGGTCCCCGCGAACGGGGACGCCGCAAAGATCAACGGATTCTCCGGACCTAACGGATCGACGTGCGGTGGACAGAGATGGAGGAGCAGCCAGCTGGCGAGGCCAATACCGCCGATGACGTCTTGGTAGACATGCTCCGGAATTGCATCGACGGTCACGTCGCCAGTGGCAACATCGGTTCGCGCGTAGCGCCCATGCATGCCACCGACCGTCACCGGTTCATCCACCCGCTGCCGTCGCCACCAACAGCACAGACGTTCCGGATGGAACTACGAGCGCGGGATCGCGGGTAAAGGAATCGGCGACGACGAAGGCGTACCCCGGCAACAACCAGTGTTCCGCATCGAAGACCGCGCCCGCGAGCGCCGGCTGGCGCGCGCAGAGATCGCGTGCCACGTCGCCGAGCGTCTCGCCCGCGGCAGCGACGACCCGTATCCCGGTGAGAAGTCTGGGTACGCCAAACAGTTCAACATCATGCATCAGGGTGTTGTCCTTGCGAAGCAGCGTCGCCAGGCCAGATCGAGGAGTTCATCTCGGGTCATGTCGAGTCGTGGGAGGGATCGTCCCTGCCGGTCAATGACAATCAAACACCGAAATCCTGCGTCCGTCTGAACGACACGACATTTCGCGTTGCTTGCTGTCACGTCTGAAATGCGCCAGGAAGATACATCATGTTCCTCGCCGGAAACGGAGTCCACTGCGCCGGTAGAAGTAGATCGCCGCCCTGATCGATAGCGCCAGCAGCATGATCAGGATCACGAGACCGAGGATCAGGTCGATCAGGGTCACATCTGGCAGGGGCGTCTGGACCACCACCGAACGCACACCCCAGATACCAAGAATGATGCCGCCGATACCAAGCACCAGTTCGTTCAGCGTCCGCATGCCGAGGGCGAAGATGCCCGAAGCCGAGATCAGCACGACCAGAATTGCGGTCAGGATGCGCAAGTAACGCGGCCGCTCCCACTGGATGGAGTTGACCATCAGGAAGTCGGTGGGATCCCCCGGCGCCCGCACGGTGGCGGGGTCGATTGGCACGGGAGGCGACATCACGAGGCGCGAGACGCGGTTCTCAAACGTCATCGACGTCATCCCGCGCACGAATGCGGGATCATCGACCACTTGCTGAAGTCCGTTCGGCATGGTAGCGAGGATGATCAGACCGAGCCGCAGGGTGTAATCATCGAACGGATAGCGCTGGGGAGTGCCCATGATCGGGAGTTGAATGGAGTAGGTGTACGAACCTGATGTTCCGGGGACGTTCACCGACGCCGAGGGAGGCATGCCGTGGCGGCGGGCGTCGACGGCGCCGAGCGAATAGAACGTGGCGGTCACGGCGGGGCAAATCGTGGTGCAGATGCGGTTTCCCGCCAGCACCAGCGTGATTTGCCCGGACGATTCATCGAGGTTCGCGGCGGTGATGTTGATGAACGCGGCGTCCCCCTTGGGAACATCGCTGGCTTCGATCTCCTTGCCGGTGAACATGTCATAGACACGGTCCGCGCCCTGCACGATCAGGGCATCAGCCATGCTGCTCAGCGCAACTGGCAGCATCGCGAAGACCGAGATGACGACGAGCATCGTCAACGCGAACGCGGCCGTATACCGGTGCTGCGCGCCCGATATCGCCGCGCTCATTTCCGTTGGGGCATGTTTCTCAGCGCCCTGCGGCGCACTGCCGACCATGGCGATTGCTCCACCGTGCCATGTTCCGGTTCCTGTGCGGCATTCTAGGGGACTACGACACCGGCGTGGCTGCCACCGCCAGTCCATCGCGCCAGGCGGCGGACACGTCGAGGGCTTTTGGAATCAGGCCGTTCTCCGCCATCCACCGTCCATAGTCGTTCCAGCGCTGGGCGGTTTGCGTGCCGAATGGAGTGTCCGGCGTCTGCCAGACCGGGATGAGGAGCGCGATCCCCTTCTCCTCGACCGGAACATCCAGATCGGGACTCGCGGCCTGCAACGTGGCGATCGCGGCGGCGGGATCGGCAATGGCATCCTCGTAGCCGTGGCGCGTGGCCCGGAGAAAGCGCGTGATGAGGTCCGGATCGTTGTCAGCGGTCTGCTCGCTGGCGGCGATGACGAGTTCGTAGTACGACGGTACCCCCCAGTCATCGACCTTGAGCATCGCCGTGGGATGCCCTTCCTGGTCGGCCAGGATCGGCTCGTGCGTCCAGAATGCGCCGAGGGCGGCGTCGACCTGTCCCGAGATGACGGCTGGCACCAAGTTGAAGCCGATATTGACCAACTCGACATCGTCGAGGGTCAAGCCATCAGTCGCCAGCATCGTCTTCAGGAACGCTTCCTGGCTGGGAATGCCGGGATACCCGATGGTCTTGCCAGCGAGATCGGCCGGTCGGGAGATGCCGCGATCGGCAAGGACCATGATCCCCTGCAGCGGTTGCTGCACGAGCGCTATCACCGAGACGACCGGGACGCCCGCCGCGCGGGCCAGGAGCACGTCGGTTTGGTACGAAATGCCGAATGCGTCCCGCCCGGCGCCGACCGTCTGGAGCACGCTGGTCGGATCGGAGGGGGTGTAGAACTCCGGAGCGAGTCCTTCGTCGGCGTAATATCCCCGATCGAGCGCCAGATAGAGCCCGGCATGATTGGCATTGGGATACCAGTCGAGCGCAACGGTAATCGGCGTGAGGTCCTGGCTCCTGGTCAAGGCGCGGGTTTGTGGCGCGGGAAGAAGCGCGCCCACCGCTGAAACGGCCACGAGATGGGTCAGTCGGCGGCGAGTGATCGGAATGGACATGGGAAACCTCCCGGGCAGTGCCATCGGCTCATCTGGAACAGTGTGACGGTCCACCGATCGAATCCACAATGTGCAGCGCCGGGTCCGGGTACCGCCGCAACGAAGGATCGATCTCCGCACGTCCATTCCGGGCGGGGTGGCAACATCGCATCTGTTTTCGTTTCGATGTGATCTCTGTCTGAAAATTGAACTGTGCCACGCGATGTGGAGAGTTCTTCAAGGGTGAAGCAGGTCTGTCAAATGGGGATGGATGACGGGCGCGACGACCCTGGTTGCGACATCAGCCAACGTGCGCCGGGAGAGCGCTTCCCGGAACTGCTTCTCCGCGTCCTCAGCGATTTCCGCGAACGCGCACCCCATGGCGACGCTGATGGGACAGTGCGGATTCGTAGCCGCGGAGTTTGGCCTGAGGAGGGGGTCATCACCGACAGCGTGGTAAATCTCGGCGAGGGTGATCTCGGTGGCGGGCCGCGCCAAGCGGTAGCCACCTTCCCGACCTTCCGCCGCTTCGATGATCCCGGAACGGGTCAAGGTGGCAAGCACGCGACGAACGCAGGTCGCGTGGGTGTTGACGCTCCCCGCGAGGAAACTGCTCGTTGTCGACCCCGGCGAATGCGCCAGAATCACGAGCGCGTGAACCGCGACCGCAAATCGTCCTCGCGCCACGAGGTTGGACCCTCCGAATGATCGTTTGATCCTAACTGTACGGGCGAACGCGGCACGTTGGCAATAGCCGGAATTGGTCTCGGTCCCTGCGCCACGGCGCTGACTCGCGATCTCGAGTTCTATGACTGACACCTTCGCGGACAGCAAAACGCCCAAGGACCCAGGCTGATCGCCAGGATCCTTGGACGGAAAGAAGGGGGAGGGAGTGGAGGTTAGCGGTTCTCGCGGCGGGAAGTGCTCTGGATCAATTGGTAGCGCTTGCGACGGTCAGACCCGGGAGCAGGCGTCGGGCGGGAAGTCCGGCGAAGCATTCCCGGTTGAGGAAGACGAGGGCAGCGGCACCCGCGATGAGTCCGAGTGAGGCGAGCAAGGCGACGATGCCAGGAACCTGGAAGGGTGGAGTGGCCGGCGTCGCATGGAGGCGGAGAATCGAACCGGTGCGGCCGTCAACGGTCATCCGGACCGCGTCGCCGTTGGCGAGACTGGAGAGGGACACCGGCTGGCCCTCCCGCACAACGCGGGTATCGGCGGAGAGCAGGAAGGCAACCGGGGCATCGCTGCCGCTCTCCTGGACAGCGATGGTGTTCGGGTTGACGCCGACAAGGGTGCCATCGATCGCCACGGGGATGGCGTTGAGTGGAACGACAATGTCCCCAGGGTTCGAGGAGCCGGTGGCGGAGACCTGGCTGCTCCAGTGTACGCTGACCGCGGAGGCGAGGATGGCGATCAACCCTAAAGCGAGCAACGTTCGGGCTGATGTAACGAGTCTGGCAATCCAACTCGGCGCTGGTTGGTGAAGATACATGGCGAACCCCTTTTCCTTGCAATCGCTCGTCTGCCAGATCGCCGGTTGGTTGACGGCAGGAACGAGGAACGAAACCTTCTATCCGCTCCGATGAGGCCCACCGGCGGCTCGAAATCGTCGTGAACAAGAGCGGAATCTCTCGGCCACGCGGCGTGCCTCCTCGGTGCGGGTCGAAACGGTTGCGGAACCGTTTCAGCGGGTAGTGGTGCGGGGTTCATCTGTCCTCAGGGGGAGTGAGGACTGGCAGTGGCGGACCGGGTCCGGGAGGCGGTGGCTGGGTCGCTTTCCGGTGATCCGGCGGGGTCCGCCGTGCCTAGAACGAATGTACTATCTCGGTGCCCCCCTGTCAAGCATTTTGCGAACGAATTTTCTGATTTCGGCAGTTGGGTTCATCGAGCGAGCTCTGGTGCGATGTCCCGTCCTGCCGCTGAATTCGCAATCACCGTGCCAACCGCGGCTCGATCATGCCGATTCCTGGAATGAACGCCGCGGAAGACATCGCGTGAGACCCGTTCATGGGAGATACGTCATTTCGCGACAATCGGATTGACGCCAGTGTCTATCAGTCAGGACGCCCCCGCGTGATCGGAGTACGAAATTCGGGCTTGTCGTCGTCGTGATTCAGGCGCATCCTTTCCATATGGAACGTGACCGCGCCCTGAACCAATCTATTCCCGATCTGGCCGGCACCGCCAGTCCTTCCTCCTGGCCGGAAACGCTGACCGTCGCCGCCGCCGCGGCGGCCCTTGGGGTCAGCGAACGCGCGATCCAACAGGCGATTCGCCGTGGTGAACTGACCACGATCCAGATCGGCCGGGACCGTCAGATCCCGGCGACCGCGCTGCGCGATATTTCCCTGGATCCAGACGATCTGGAGCAAGACGAACGACCGCACCTCACACTGGTTGCCGCCCAGGAAGCACCAGTCCCTGCCGATAAGCCGGAACCCTCTCCCGAATGGAGCGCCTCCCTGCCCTCGGCCATGACCGGCTTTGTCGGGCGGGAGGACGAGATCGCCAGGCTCACCGCATTGCTCACGCGCGACAGCGTCCGTCTGGTGACACTTACGGGACCCGGTGGTGTGGGCAAGACGCGCCTGGCATTGCAGACCGCCTCCACGCTTGGCGAGCGCTTTCCTGGCGGTATCGCCTTTGTCCCACTCGCCGCGGTCCGTTCCGCCGACATGGCGCCCGCGGCCATCGCCCTGGCGCTGGGGGTTCACGATGGGAGCGACAGTTCCCCCCAGGATCGCCTCGTCCGATTGCTACACGGCCGCTCGGCGCTGCTCTTGCTCGACAATCTCGAACATCTCACTGCCGCCGGCCCCTTCCTCGTCAGCCTGCTCGAAGCGTCCCCCCGGCTGACAATCCTCACCACCAGTCGCGTTCCCCTCGGCACCTCCGGCGAGCATCTCGTCGCGGTGCCTCCGCTGACACTGCCGAACCGCCCCTCGCAGCAGCACATGACGCCGCCGGCATTCAGCGAGGTAGCAGCGGCGGATGCCATCCGGCTCTTCACCGAGCGGGCCCTGACCGCCGCGCCGGGGTTTGCCCTGACGCCCGCCAACGCCGCGACAGTGACGGCGATTTGCGAACGCCTCGATGGATTACCGCTCGCCATCGAACTTGCTGCCGCCCGCTGCGCGATCCTCCCTCCGGCGGCGCTCCTCGCCCGGCTGCAACAGCGGCTGCCGCTGCTGACCGGCGGTCCCCGCGACCGTCCAGACCGGCTGCGCACCATGCGCGATGCCATTGCCTGGAGTTACGACCTGCTCGACGCGCCGGTCAAGGCCCACCTGCGCCGCCTCGCCGTCTTCAGTGGCGGCTTCAGTCTGGCTGCCGCGGAGTCGGTCTGCGCCGCCGAGTCCACCTCTGCCTCGATCCTCGATACCTTGAGCGTCCTCACCAGCAACAGCCTGTTGCAGACGGTGAACGCTCCCGAAGCCGAACCGCGGTTCATGATGCTGGAAACGGTGCGCGAGTTCGTCTGCGAGCGACTGGTCACGGCCGGGGAAGAACGCGCGGCGCGCGCCGCGCATGCCGCCTTCTGCCTGGAGTTCGTCGAGACCGCGGAGCACGAACTCTGGGCGGCTTCTTCGGAAACGCTGCTCGACCGCATCGAGTTGGAGCATGACAACCTGCGGGCGGCGCTCGCCTGGACGATTGCCAACGAGCCCGAGATGGCCCTGCGGTTGGCGAGTGGGCTCGGACCATTCTGGACGCGGCGGGCCTACTGGATCGAGGGGCGAGCATGGCTTGAGCGCGCACTGGCGGCCGATTCCGGCGCGCCTTCAGCCCATCGCGCCGCCGCGCTCGGCCGCACCGGCGCCATCGCCGGGGATCAGGGCGATTTCACGACGGCTCGGCACCTCCTCGAGGAGAGTCTCGCGTTGGCAATCGCGCTGGGGGCAGAACAGTACGCGGCCCGCGCGGCGCGCGGACTCGGCATCCTGGCAAGCAACCAGAGTGATTTCGCGCGGGCGGAAACACTCTTCCAGGATGCGCTGACACGGTTTCGCGCCCTGGAAGATTTGCCGGGCATCGCGCGCTCGCTCAACGACCTCGGACTGGTGGCGGAGCGCCAGGGCGATCATGCCCGGGCGATCGAATTCCAGGAAGCGGCGCTGCCGATTGCCCGGACCACCGGTGACGACTGGCAGGTCTGCATCATTCTCGGCAATCTCGGCGGCGCCTATTACGACAACGGCGACTATGCCAGAGGTGAGGCCCTGAGCGAGGAAGCGCTCGCGCTCTCCCGCTCGCTCGGCGATACCTTTGGCGTCGCGGTCAACCTCCACAACCTTGGCAACTGCGCCGTCCAGCTTGGCGATCCCCGCGTGGGGCTGGTGCGCTATCGCGAATCGCTCGCGCACACGCGAGACCTGGGCGAGCGGCACCTCGCCTCACGCACGCTCGAGCGCGTCGGCGTCGCTCTCCACCTGACCGGCACGCCGCGCCCGGCGGCACGCCTCTTCGGCGCCGCCGCCGCGCTCCGCGAGGCGATCGGCGATACCCTCTTCGCCGAGGAAGACGCCAACCTGGCCATGCGCTTCGCCGCGGTGCGCAAGGAACTCGGCGACGAAACGTATGCCGCGCACTGGGAGGCTGGCCGCACGCTGCCGTTCGCGCAAGCTGTCAGCGAGGCGCTGGCGCTGGCAGACACGGCGATCACTGCCACGCGGGCGGCGCCCGCCATGGAAATTCCCGGATTGACCCGGCGGGAGCGGGATGTCCTCGGACTCATTGCCGAAGGCCGGTCGGACAAGGAGATTGCCGACACCCTGTTCATCAGCCCGCGCACCGCGTCCGCGCACGTCTCGGCGATTCTGAGCAAACTCGGGGTCGAATCGCGCACCGCGGCGGCGGCGGTCGCATTGCGCACCCGCGCTGGATAAACAATCGCCTTCCCTGCCCCGCCGCACATTGGCACACCATTCAGGTACGATGTTCTGTCGACTACCTGACCGCCGCGGCGCGGCGGCACGCCTGGGGAGCCCCATGGTGAACGAACCGGCCCCTCGCGATCCGCAAATCGCGGACGATGCCGTCAGTCATGCAGAACCATCGTCCTTCCACGAGGCGCTCGCCTGTCCCACCTGTGGCACGTCGCTCTCGGACAGCGAAACGTTCGAGACCTTCGGCGTCTGCCCATCCTGTCACCGCCACTTCCCGCTTCCGGCCCGGGAGCGCTTGCGCCTGCTCCTCGATCCGGGGAGTTTCCGGGAGACGAACGCGGCCCTGGTCTCACTCGATCCCCTCGTCTTTCACGATCTGCTGCCGGTCCCCGATCGCCTGGTGGACGCGGCGGAGCGGCGGACGGGAGGTACCGGCGGCGTCAGTGAAGCCGTGCTGACCGGTATCGGGGCGATCGGCGGCCACGAGGTGGTGGTCATCGCGCTCGATCACGCCTATCTCGGCGCGAGCATCGGCCCGGTTGCGGGCGAGAAGATTCTCCTCGCCATGGAAACCGCCGCCGCCCGCCGCCGTCCGTTGATCGCGCTCTGCACCGCCGGCGGGGCACGCACCCAGGAGGGTCTGCTGGGCCTCATCCAGGGACCCAAAATCGCCGCCGCGGCCGCGCAATTGCACCGCGCCGGCGTGCCGTTCGTCAGTCTCCTCGCCCATCCGGCGACCGGGGCGGCTTGGGCCGCCCTGGCGACGCAGGCCGATTTCATCTTCGCCGAGCCAGGGGCGCGGATCGGCTTCGGCGGTCGCCAGGCGGGCGAAACGACGCAAACCGCGGAAGCGCTGCTGGCGCACGGCCTGGTCGACAGCATCGTCGATCGTCTCGATCTGCGCACCCGTCTCACCTGTCTGCTCGGGATCTTTGCCGACCGCGGCGAGTACCGTCCGATCACCAGCGAAAACCGGCTCGCGGCCACCAGGCAGCACGTTGCCAGCAACGACAGTGGGGAGCCGATCGCGGCCCGCCGGCGAGGCACGGGTTGGGAAGAAGCGCACCTGGCGCGACATCCCGAGCGCCCCACCGCCGGAGACTACCTCTCACGCATGGTCACGGAATGGGTTCCGCTTCGTGGCGACCGCGCGGGAATGGACGATCCGGGGATGATCGCCGGCCTGGGCCGCATCGCCGGTATCCCGGTGGCGATCATCGCTGGCGCGCGTGGCCAGGCGACCGGCGCGAGCGCGTTTCGCAAGGCGGCGCGCCTGCTGCGCCTGGCCGGCCATCTCGAATTGCCGGTGGTCGCGCTGGTCGATACACCAGGGCTCGACAGCGGACCCGACAGCGATCCAGCTCAGGCAGCGGCGGCAATGGCCGCGGTCACCGGACTGTCCGGCTTGCTCCCGGTGCCGGTGGTCTCGGTCGTGATCGGCGAGGCAGCAGGCGCGGCGGGGGTGACCCTCGGCATCGGCGACCGCATCCTGATGCAAGAACACGCGGTCTACACCGTTGGCGGCGCTGAGGGCGCGGATCGACGCGCCGCCGAGCCCCTGGCCGCCTCGCGCACACTCACTGCGGCCGAATCGTTGCGGCTGGGGGTGATCGACGCGGTCATTCCAGAGCCGCAGCCGGCAGCCCACGCCGATCCCGACGCCGCGGCCCGCGCTCTCGGCGCCGCCATCGCCGCCGCGCTCGACGAACTCGCCGGTACGGGACCGCGCCGCCTGCTGGACGACCGCACCGCGAAACTGCGCTCGCTGGGACAAACGACCGCGGAGGGACGCGAAGCGGCTCGTCGCGAGGTCGGTGAGTTGCAGGAATTGCAGCGCACCGTGGCCCGCTCCCTCGGTGATCTGCGCGGGATGCTCGAAGAACGGGGCCTGCCGCGAGGTCTGCAACTGCCAACACTCCCCGCACGGCCCCGGCTGTCCTTGCCGCTGGAGCCTCCTTCCCTGCCGACCGTCGAGCGGGCCCGCAGCGAACTGGTCGAACGAGCGGCGCGGCTGGCGGCCCGACGGCGGGGGGCGGACACGGGAGCGGACCTCGTCTCCGTCCCGTCCGACAACAGCGATGGAGCGTCCTCATGACGCTCACCGGGTGCGACATCATCGCGCCCTACCGGGCAGCGGCGATCCAGTTCGAACCGACCATGTTCGCCCGGGAGCAAAATCTGGCCGCGCTGCTGGCGCTTTGCGAAGAGGCCGCCACCGCGGGCGCGCGCCTGATCGTCACCCCGGAGATGGCGACCACCGGCTATTGCTGGGCCAATCGGGCCGAAATAGCGCCAGAGGTCGAGCCGATTCCGGGCCCCACGACCGACGCGTTTACCGCGATAGCGGCGCGCCACGCCTGCTGGATCGTGGTTGGTATGCCCGAGAGCGACCCCGAGACCGGGGCCTTCTACAACAGCGCCGCGCTCATCGGCCCCGAGGGCGTGATCGGCCGCTACCGCAAGACGCACGCCTTCATCTCCGAGCCAAAGTGGGCGAAAGACGGTGATCTCGGCCTGCCAGTGTTCGAGACGCCGCTCGGCCGGATCGCGCTGTCCATTTGCATGGATGCCTGTTATCCGGAGACGGCCCGCGTTCCAGCCCTCGCCGGCGCGGAGGTGATCTGCTTTCCGACCAATTGGGTCTACGAGAAGAGCCCTTCGCCCACGTGGATGGCCCGCGCCGCCGAGAACGGGGTCTATTTCATCGCCGCCAACCGCTATGGACAGGAACGTGGCGTGCAATTCTCCGGCGGCTCGGCGGTGATCGATCCGGACGGGAGCCTGCAAGGGGTACTCGATACCGGCGACGGTATCGTCTGGGGCTGGATCGATCCCCTCCGTGCCCGGGAAAAGCGCATCCACGCCACCCGGCGAGAGGATCGCCTGGCGGATCGCCGGCCCGATGCGTATGGCGAGACCACCCTCAACACCTATCTCTGGCAGCCGCATGACTTCCACGGACTGTACGGCATCCGTCCGCAGCCGGCGGGCACGCAATCGCGGGTTGGCGTGGTCCAATTCACCCCCGATCGAGGCAAACCGGAGTCCAACCTCGCGCGTATCACTCGCGAGACCACGGCGTTAGCCGACTGCGACCTCATCGTCTTCCCCGAGCTGACCGTGACGGGCCAGGTGGCCGATCGCGCCAGCGCCAGGGATCTGGCGGAATCCGTGCCGGGCAGGAGCACCGATCGCCTGGTCGAAATCGCCGCCGCCAATGGGTGCTGGATGGTTGCCGGAATGATCGAGCGGGACGATACCGGCGGCAGGTTGTTCAACACCGCCGTGCTGGTCGGGCCGGAGGGTCTCGTCGGTTCCTACCGCAAACGTCATCTCGCGGATGAGGATCGGGCGTGGGCAGCTCCTGGTGACCGCGGAGTGGAGACATTTGATATTCCCGCGGGCCGGGTCGGAATGCTGATCGGCTATGACGCCATGTTTCCGGAAGCGGCGCGGGTGCTCGCGCTCGATGGCGTGGACATCATCGCTTGCCCATCGCTGGTCACCTGGCCGGCGGTGATGCCGTACGGCGCCACCGCGGTTCCCCTGCCCTCATACGTAGACCGGGGTCCGACCGCGAGCCATTTTCACCTCTGGCGGGAGCGGGAACGCGAAAACAATACTCACGTCCTCTTCGCCAACGGCGCCGCGCCGTATCTCGGCTGGAGCGGCATCTTCGCCGCCGTCTGGGAAAACGAGGCGCGGCAGGAAGCGCTGGTTGCCGGTGATGGCGAGGGCGCCGCCACGCTGAGCATCGATACCGGCGCGGAATCCGGCGCCGTGCCGCTGGTGCGGGTCAAGGACTACCTGCGGATGCGCATTCCCCTCTGGTACGACGCGCTCCACGCGCCCGCCGCCATGGCGTCGCACATCGCCAAGGAACGCGGGGCGCGTCCTGATGCCTGGCTCAGGCCTGCTCCGCAACCCTTGACCATCGCTGGCGATTGAGATTCGGGCAAGACACACCGCGAGAACGTGGCATCATTCAGTATGACGTTGATCGTGCCGTGGCGTCCCACGGCCAAGGAGAGGCATCCTGGGGGGCGACCACGATATGCGATCCCACGGCAACACGCCAAGGGATCACGGCACCACCACCAGCGCCGGCCCGGGTAGGCCGCGGCGAACTGGCTGATCGCCTGGAGCGGTCCGATTTCGAGGTCTGCGGTACGCGAGTGCGTCGCTGACGACGTCACGAAGGGATGACAACGGTGTCACGGGTAACGCTGGTTCTGGTCGGCATGGGCACGGTCGGCGGCGAGACGATCGAGCAGGTGATCGTCAATCGCGGCCTCTGGTGGAAGACCCGCGGGCTCGATGTCCGCATCGGGGCGGTGATCGGTCTTGGCGGCGCGCTGCTCTCCGCCGCTCCCGACGGCCTGCCGGACGATCTCCTGCGTGGCATCGTCCATTCGAGACGCGCTGGGCAGGCGCTGCGGCAGGGAGCATCCGGGCACGAACTAGTCGATCCCACGGAGGCGATCGCCCTCCTCATCAACCAGGGACCGGTGATCGTGCTCGACGCCGCCGCTGGCGAGCAGACCGCCCCACTCCTCGCGCGGGCGCTTGCCTCCGGCGCGGGTGTCGTCCTCTCCAACAAGGCGCCCCTGGCGCTTTCGCTCGGGAATCCGCTCGGCGCGGAACTGTGGGGCATGGCAGGTCCGCGCGGCCATCTTCGCTACGAGGCGACCTGCGGCGCCGGTTTGCCGGTCATTTCGACGCTGCGGACGCTGCTCGATACCGGCGACGAACCGATCGAAATCGTCGGCGCGCTGTCTGGAACGCTCGGCGCGATCTTCACCGATCTCGGCAATGGGGCGACGTTTTCCGAGTCGGTACGCGCGGCGAAGGCGAACGGCTTCACTGAACCCGATCCACGGGACGATCTGAGCGGGCTGGACGTGGCGCGCAAGGCGCTGATCCTGGCGCGCACCATCGGACGGCGCGTCGATCTCGCCGACATCGCGGTCGAGAACCTGGTGCCGGAACGGCTGCGGGACGGCAGCGCCGCCCAATTTCTCGACCGCGTCGCCGACCTGGACGAGGTCTGGGCGCGGCGCGCCGAGGCCGCCCGACAGGGTGACGCCACGCTCAAGTACGTGGCCACCGTTCCCGCGGGCGGTCCGATCGCCGTTGGCGTGCGCGAGGTGCCGACCAGCAGTCTGCTCGGAGCGCTGCAGGGACCGGAGAACGTGATCGTGATGCGCACCCGTCGCTACGCCACGAATCCGCTCACCATCGTCGGCCCCGGCGCCGGCGCCGCCGTCACCGCCGCCGGCATGACCGGCGACATGCTGGCCCTCGGTGCGTTGCTGACGCGGCGGGGATAACGAGTGCGTTGGTCGCAGTAGTGCGGCCTCCGATGTTTGGCCTTCACCACTATCCTCCGCCTGCTCTGCGCCGGAGAGGTTCTCTTCCGCTATGAAAGCCGTTCTTGACGACGCTGACCCGGCCCAGCCATCGGTCAGCGCAACGGAGAACGTGGGGAGGGTTCAGGGTGAAGAAGTCCGAAGTACTTGACCGCGCCACCAACATCATTATGTTGATAGGCACCGTCCAAGATCACATTGAGCCGTCAAGAGTCATCCCCTCCAGTCCTGGACGTTCACCAGCGATCACACGGCTGGATGCGCCGCGTAGGGGTACGTGCGATAGAGTGCCTGATCACGGCGTGTCCTGAGTCCAACCATGCAGAGGGCGATCGGTTCGATGAGAGCTACTGCCCCCAAGGAACCCTGGGGGTCCACACGTATCCGAATCCCGCAAAGCGTCGCCGCCTGATAGTGATGGATCACCGACCAAGGAAGCACAAGGTCATGGCCCCGTTGGATTTTTGGCAGTCGGGCACGCAATCGTATTCGCCGCCTGCAATCTCGATCTGCCTCCGCCCCCGGTGTTCCTCGTTGGCACTACACGAGCGCTGACCCACCCCCATTCCGAATCGGCAATTGCACAATCAGAGAGACACCTTTGCCCATCCGAAGGCGTTCCTGGATACAGCATTCGCGTGCGGGGCAACACAGACTGGAGACGGCGATCCTGCAATGCTTGGCGATGCGACGGCGCGTCTCGCTCGTTCTCTCCAAGCCGCGCCGTCCGTGGCAACCCGCAAGGAGGCTCCGATGCATGCGTCTCGATTCGACCACCTCGTGCGTGGATTCGCTCGCGGCCGCTCCCGGCGCGCGTTCCTCGGGCTGGGGGCGCTCCTCGTTGCTGGTCTGCCAGGCCGCCAAACCTCTGCCCAGACAACATTCTGCCCTGGCACTACGTTTGTTTGCGCCCCTGACTACTGTGGGTACTTTCCAGACGGCACCTTCTGTTGCTGCAGCCCGACCTGCACGCCGCAGGAACCTTGCGGTCTCATCTGTTGCCAGCCCGGCGAGACCTGTCGAGACGGAGTATGCGGGTGTGCGGGAGCGTCATGCGCCGGCTCAGATGGCACGCGCCGCTGCTGTTCCGGGGAGACGCCGATTTGCTGTGATGGCCGCTGTTGTGCCGCCACGGAGCAGTGTGTCGATGGCGCCTGTGTGGCGAGCTGCGCGGCGGCGCGGGGGCAGGATCTCCACACGCGGGCGGAAGCCGTCTGCTGCAACCCCGCGACCGAGCAGCCCTGTGGTAACCAGTGTTGCCCCTTAACCGCGACGTGCTGCGGGGGCGGCGATAGCGCGGTCTGCTGTGGCAGTGGGAAGACCTGCTGCACCGGACCGGCGGGAGCCACGTGCTGTGATGCGGCTGAGGCCATGTGTTGCGGCGGCATCTGCTGCGCACTGGGACGCATTTGTCTGTCGGGCGGGCGTTGTCTCGATACCTGTCCCGGCAGAGGGCATCAATGTGGCTTTACCTGCTGCCAAGCAAACGAAATTTGCGTCGGTCCCGAGACCTGCTCACCGTGTCCGACGGGACACACGGCCTGCGGCAAGACGTGTTGCGCCAAAAACCAGCGGTGCCAGCGCGGTCGCTGTTCGAAAAAGCGCCCGAAGTCCAGGTATGGCCACGAACGGGGTCGGTCGCGGCATGCGGATCCCTTGCGGTGACAACTGCGGCGGGATGAGGAACCCCAGGCGACGAACCGATGACAGATGAGTGGCCTTCTCCACACTGATCCAAGGCACATGATCGCGATCGAGAACTTGGTTCACATCGTCCCGCATTTCAGAGCAAACGGTCAACAAGGTACCGAAAAGAGCAAGGCGTGCTTCGCCGGGCGCCCCCGGGTTTGGCGGCGGGCCCGAACGGCTCCAGGATCGCCCGCTGGGCATCGGTCAGGTCGGTCGGATAGCGGCGGCGCGGCGCCACGGCCGGGCGTCCTTTCACGCGGTACACTGGGGTCTCCTTGCCCAGTCTCCCTTTCCAGACACCCTCTTGGCGGCTGTTGAATTGTACTGAGGAGCAGTAGTAACCTATGGGCTGCTTGGGTTGTGACCGGGATCCTCGCAAGAACATCGAGAATCAACGCAAGCACGGTATCTCCTTCGATGACGCCTGTTGCATATTCGAGGATCCATGTCGCATTGAAGAAATCGACGATGGAGACTATGACGAAGATCGCTGGGTTGTCGTCGGCAGAGTAGGAAACCCGGTGCTTGTGGTTGTCTACACCGATCGCAACAGGATCGAGCGGATCATCTCGGCCAGGCCAACTACGAGGAAAGAGGAACTGGAATATTATGCGCACAACGCTGAGCACGTCCTTGGATAGTAGCGGCACGATGGTACAGCCCGAAGCATCAAATTCAAATGGATCAGGTACCGATTGGGCTCGCCTCGCAGCAATGACCGACGAAGAAATACATCGCAATGCTCTCGAAGATCTGGACAACCTGCCTTTGACCGATGCCCAACTGGCCCGGCTCAGGCGTGTACCGAATCCAGCCGAAATTCGGGCGCAACTGGGATTGTCGCAACGGGAGTTCGCCCACCAGTTCCAGATCGCCTTGGGCACGCTGCGGGATTGGGAACAGGGTGCGTGACGTCCCGATAGTGCCGCCAAGGCCTATCTCCGCGTCATCGCCGCCGCGCCCGACACCGTGCGGGCCGTATTTGAAGGGTAGAGCAGCGACGACGGAAGCCGCCGCTGCGATTCGGTCATCGTGCCGAAATGCGAGCCCTCCCCGCGACGTTCACCCAGCCGACCAGTCGTACTCCATGTCCCGCGCGGTATGCCGCGCAACATCGTCGCCGTGCAAACGGCGGACGACATGCAGCGCCATGTCGATCCCGGCAGAGACTCCGGCGGAAGTGACGATCCCGCCTTCATCGACCACGCGCGCGTCGGCTAGCACGTTCACTCGGGGCTGTTCCGACCGCAGACGGTCGATCGTCGACCAGTGGGTGGTGGCGCGCAGGCCATCGAGCAGACCAGCCGCACCAAGCACGAACGCACCAGTGCAGACGCTCGTCGTCAGCGCGCCGTTCGTCCGCTGCTTCTGCAACCACTCGATCACGACCGGGTTCCGCTGCACCTGATCGGTGCCGTATCCACCCGGCACCACGACCAGATCGAGCGCCGGATGGTCCGCCAGGGTGTGATTGGGTTGCACCAGGAGGCCACCCCGGCAGGTCACCAATTCCGCCTTCTCGGCCAGGGTGAAGACATTGAACAACCGCGCCGCATCCTCCCCGGCTGCCGCCGGGAGCGAGGCCGTGGCGAATACCTCGAACGGTCCGCAAAAATCGAGAATTTCGACGTCGTCGAAGATCAGAATGCCCACGGTTCGTGGCGAAACATCGGTCATGGTTGCCCCCTCTCACGCGATTGACTTCTCATCATCCAAATGTATGCTGCAAGTCGTCGAACTGACCCGGTGAGCCTCCTGCCGCATGCGCAATCACTGGCGCGAAGACTCGCGGTGGGCAAGGGTACGCGAAGGAGCACGACATCATGGCCAGCGAGAGTTCCCCTAGCACCTCGACAACCCCGGAAGCCCTCGTCGAGCGCATGTCTGACGCGGTGCTCGGCGCGCTCGAACTTCTCTGCGTCTACGTCGGCGACCAACTCGGTTTCTACGGTGCGCTAGCGGAGGGAGGTCCGGCAACCGCGCCGGAACTCGCTGCCCGCTCCGGCACGGACGAGCGCTACACCCGGGAATGGCTCGAGCAGCAAGCAGTCGCCGGATATCTCGGCTGCGACAATCCGGACGCCGATGCAGGTTCCCGGTGCTACCGGCTCCCGGACGGCTATGCATCGGTGCTGGTCGAGCCCGACAATCTGATGTGCATGGCGCCGTACGCGCAGTTCGTGGTGGGGACCGCCGCGCCGCTTGCCGAGTTGCTTCAGGCCTATCGCAGCGGCGCTGGGGTGCCATATGCTCACTACGGGCGCGACATGCACGACGGCATCGCCCGGGCCAATCGTCCGATGCTGACCCAGCAACTGGCGCAGGAATGGGTGCCAGCCATGCCAGACATCGATGCGCGCCTCCGGGCCAATCCTCCCGCCCGGATTGCCGACATCGGTATCGGCCAAGGGTGGTCCAGCATCGCACTTGCGCGTGCCTACCCGAATGCTCGTGTCGATGGACTCGATCTCGACGACGGATCGATCGCGGTGGCGGAGGAGAACGCCCGTGCCGCGGGCGTCGCCGATCGGGTGCAGTTCCATGTTCGCGACGCGGGTGATCCGAACCTGGCAGGGCAGTACGATCTCGCCCTGGCGATCGAATGCATCCACGACATGGCCAATCCGGTCGGAGCGCTGGCGGCGATGCGGCAACTCGTCGGATCGGGCGGCACGGTATTGATCGTCGACGAGCGGGTCCCCGATACCTTCGCTCCCCATGGCGATGCGATCGAGCGCATGCTTTATACCGCCAGCGTGCTCCATTGCCTGCCGGTGGGACGTGCCGACGAACCATCCGTTGCCACCGGCACGATCATGCGCCGGCCGATCTTCTATCGCTACGCCGAAGAGGCCGGGTTCACCCAGATCGACGAACTCCCCATCGAAAATGACTTCTGGCGGTTTTACCGGTTGACGGCGTAATGACTGGCGGCATTCAGGAGTTGCAAGTGATTCACCTTGTGCGGTTGGTGTCTCGCCGTCGGGTCGTCTGGTCTCCCCATTCAAGAGGTCGGTCCGATGGCTGATCCGCTGCGCATCGTAACGTTTAACGTGCTGCCGCAAGCCTATCAGCTTGTGGCCGATTGGGCGGAAGCACGCGGGCACCGCATCGTGCTGCTGGTGACGACGCCGTCCGCGCCGGATGGACGCTATGGACCGACCTTTCGGCCGCTGGTGAACGTGGTTCCGCCGACCCACGATGTGCTGGTGACGACCCGGCTGCGCAAGACCGCGACGCCGGTTGTGGCCGCGCTCCAGCCCGATCTCATCATTTCCGCGACTATCCCGCTGCGCATCCCGCCCAGTCTGGTCGCCATTCCCCGCTATGGCGCGGTCAATCTCCATCCCGCCCCGCTCCCGCGGGGACGTGGACCCAATCCCCTGCGGCTTGTCTACGAGGGCGATACATCCGTCAGCGCCGCACTCCACCGCATCGAACCCGGTTTTGACGCGGGCGCCATTCTCAGCCTCCAGACGCGGCAGCTGTCGGACGATTTCACCGCCGAAATGCTGATGCCGATCCTCGGCGAACTCCTTTTCGCCGCGCTGGACGAAGGCGTCGCGCGCGCCGTTGCTGGCGAGTATGGTGACGTCCAGGATGAATCGTTGGCAAGTTATCCGGGCCCATTTACGGATGAGGATCTGGTGCTCCGCTGGGACGAACCGGCGCGCACCATCCAGCGGCGCGGTGCGGCACTGAACATGCTAGGACCGATTGCGCGAGGCATCATCGACGGCGTCGCGCAGATCGTTGTCGACGTGCGCGCGCTTCCAGGAAAGGCGCCGACCGCCGCGCCAGGGACGATCCTCGCGCGCGAAGGCGATATCTTCATTATTCGCGCCGCGGATGGGGCGGTTCAGGTTAGAGTCGGGGCGGAAGAGGCATAGACCGGGGCTGTCCAGATCCTCTTCTCGCCGCCCTCCCTGCTCCCATCGCGCGCTATTCTCGCTCGACGACATCCCGCGGCATGCGGCAAACAACCGTGTAGGCGGGATTGAAGACGTTGCCGATGTCGAAGGTCACCGCCTGCGAGATGAGATGGCCGGCGGCGTAGACGTCATAACCGAAGCCCGTCTCCAACCAGGCCAGCATCTCGGTGGTGGCATGCTGGAGCGCCTGATCGAGCGGACGCGCATTGCCGACGGTGAAGAGATCCCGGCCGTCGGCGGTGATTCCCCGCGGCCAGCGGATCGGCCAGTCCTTGCGCAGATCGAGCCGGAACTCCATCTCCATCGACGTTTCGACCCCCGTCCCGCCAATTTCCCCGTCTCCCTGCCGGGCGTGGCCGTCGCCGGCGGAGAAGAGCGCGCCGGGAACGCCAACCGGGAACCAGACGGTGGTTCCAGGGCAGAAGCCGCGCCAGTCCATATTGCCGCCGTGACGGGCAGAAGTCGAGGTGGCGATCGCCTCGCCAGCGGCCGGCGCCACGCCGAAACAGCCGACCATCGGCTCGAACGGCAGGGTCATGGCCGCGAGTGATGGCGGCGGCGCCGCGAGCCGCACGTCCCCGGCCTCGGCGTCGATCAGCCACTCGAAGCGGTCTCGCGCCGGCAAGGTACGGACACGATCCGGATCGAGCACGTTGACCGCCAGCGGTCCGTAGGTCCAGCCACCGGGGCGGGATGGGCTGAGGCGGACGATGCGGACTTCCAGAGCATCGCCCGGTTCCGCCCCCTCGACCCAAACCGGTCCCGTCTGCGGGTTTGGCCGCTCCCCTCGCTCCTTGTTCTTCCTGTCGAACCCGAGCGCATCGAGCGTCTGCAGCACGACCGTGTCACCCGGCGCCACCCGCAACGCCGGCGGGTGCGCGCCGAAGGTGTTGTAGACGACGGTAGGGTCGATATGGTGGGTGGTCACGAGGCTCCCTTCGCTTGCCGAACGACCCATCAATACGCCATTCTCGCACCCACAGCGGACCGACGTGCCTCACCGATCATTGCCACACTCATTGCCACGATCCTGACCCTCGCCTGCAATCGGCTCGATGTCCGGCGCGATGGTTTCAGCTGCTGCCAGAGCAAGCCGCGCCGCGGCCGTCACTGACAGGCGGCGACCGGCGGCAAACGCGGCGGCGAAGTCAGCGTCACCGAGGGCCGCTTGGGCAAGCGACGCCGTCATCTCATCCCGGTTTCGCTCCGTGTTCCAGGGGAAGGTGCGATTGGTCTCGTGCGCCGTGGCCACGGCGCCCAGCAGGCGGGCGGCGATCTCGGGCTGTCCCGCGGCCAGGAGCACGCTGGCCATGCTCGCCAGGGGATGGGCGATGTAGACCCGCTCGTCGAGGTCGATCATCATGCGCAAGCTCTCGCAAAAGTGGGCAATGGCGCATTGAGCCTCACCACGTTCCATGGCCTCAATGCCCAGGTCATTGATCGCCTGCGCCAAACTGATCAGGTTGCCCGCCGCTCGACAGAGCGCGAACCCTTCTTCGCGCAGGATGGCGGCCCGCGCGATGTCTCCATGCAGCAGCGCACTCGTGCCGGTGTCGAGCAGCGCCTGACTCAGCCAACGGTCATCGCCGTAGCGCCGGAAATGGCAAATCGCCTGCTCGCCCACGGCTATGGAGCGGGCGTAGTCGCCCTCCTCCTGACGCACGACAAGCAGCACATAGAGAGCCAATCCGGTCTGATAGTCGAAACCCCCGGCACGACCGAGCTCCAAACTCGCCTCGGCCAACTGGATCGCCGTGGGAAAGTCGTGTTGGTTGAACGCCGAGAGGGCAGCGCTGGCGAGCGCGAGCGCGCGCGCCTCTGGCGAGGCGTGTTCCGGTTGCGCGAGGGCGAGATCCAGCCACTCGCGCGCGTCCTGCGCGTTCGCCCGCTCCGGAAATGCCCACCAGGTACGCGCGGCGAGCGCCATCATGGTGCGAACGTGGCCCTCGCGCACCCTGATTTCATCTGGCGACCCGGTCAATTGCTCCATGGCGAATTCGCGGATCGTCTCCAGCATTCCGTAGCGGGGTTGCGCGCCACTCGCCAGGAGCCGCACCAGACTCTTGTCGATGAGCGAAGACACGCCATGGGGGACATCGATGCCGCCGTCGAAATTCGCCACGGCCTCGGCGGTCTCCAGCGTCCACCCACCGACGAGGATACCGAGCCGCCGGAACAGGGTCTGCTCGATCGGTGCAAGCAGGTCATACCCCCAGGCTATCGTATCCCGCGTCGTCTGCTGTCGGGCGGGCGCATCGCGGCGGCCGCCAACGAGCAAAGGCAGTCGGCTCGAGAGGCGGGACAGCAGAGCTTCTGGTGGCAGCATCCTCACTCGCGCCGCGGCGAGTTCGATCGCCAGCGGCAGGCCTTCGAGGCGGTGGCAGATGGCGGCGACGGCAGCGGCGTTCTGGTCCGTCAGCACGAAGGTCGGATCGCTCGCCTCCGCGCAAAGGGTGAAAAGTGCCACCGAGGGAGTTGTTGTCAGTTCATTCAAGGAGGGCAATGGGTCGAGGTCCGGCAAGGGGAGTGGCGCGAGAGGGTAGTCCCGCTCACCGCGGAGCCGAAACGCCTCATGACTCGTGGCGAGGACCGACACCTGCCGACACGACATCAGGAGGGTAACGATGTCGGGCGCGGCGCCAAGGATCCGCTCGCAGTTGTCGAGCACGAGCAGCACGCGCGTGTCCGCCAGGGTCTCGACCAGAGACTGGAGGAGGTGCGGCCCCCGGGTCTCGTAGATCCCGAAGGCGTTGGCGATGGTGGGAATGACCATGGAGGCGTCGGTCCGCGGGGTGAAATCCAGGTAGACGATCCCATCAGGAAAGACGGACGCCAGCGCCGCCGCGACCTCGATGGCCAGGCGCGTCTTGCCACTGCCGCCCGGTCCCGTTACGGTCACCATCCGGCCGGCGCCGTCCGCCAGGAGCGCGCGAAGGGTCGCGGCTTCGCGCTCGCGGCCGACGAGCGGGGTCAGGGGACGGGGCAGTCCGGTCACGCGCGCCGTAGATGGTGGTGGAGTGGGGTCATTGCCGCGGCCGGTGGGACGAGCAGCGGCGAGGAGCGCGGCGCGGTCGGCCGCCGTGAGCGCCAGGGCATCGGCCAGGACCCGCACCGTCTCCAGATGCGGAGCGCGCCGGGCGAT
This sequence comes from Thermomicrobiales bacterium, assembly GCA_046328335.1. GTDB lineage: Bacteria > Chloroflexota > Chloroflexia > Thermomicrobiales > UBA6265 > JACCXM01. The sequence continues at coordinate 10,361 of JAXLWU010000022.1, read as the reverse complement.
GGCTGGAGGGCTCGTTGCGGGGCTAATGCGCCTCGCTGGCGTCACGTCCCAGCCGGCGGCGGCAGCCGGCACCTGCATTGCCCCCGGCGGGCGCTGCACTGAGCCAACGAGTTGTTGCTCGGGCCGGTGCACGACCTCACGCGCTGCGACATCGCGCAAGGCCAACGCGCGCAAACCGAAGGCCGGCAAGTGCGTGCCCTGCCCTGCTGGCTTGCACTACTGCGCTGCCTATCACGAGTGCCGCGAATGCTGCAGCGCCGCCGACTGCGGTGGCGTGCCCGCGTCGAGCCACGACACGTGGTGCAATCCAGCGAACGGCTGCTGCCAGACCTGCGAGGCAGGCATCCTCTGCGCCGAGTGCCCACCGGGCCGCGCCCGCTGCAACGGGGTGTGCGTCGAGAACACCGGCTGGAACGGGGTGATCGGCGGAACGCTGACGATCACCGGCTCGCGCGTCGAACACGGCGCATGCGAGGACGAGCCGGAGCGGGAGTTGGCGCGGGAGACAGTCAGCATTACCTCCGAGCTGGATTGCCAGATGGACTTCGATACCCTGCGCTGCACGGAGGTGAGCGGCAACGCGACCTACGAGCGCGTCGCGGTCGACTGCGAAGACGAGGCGGGGTGTGAGCTGCGGTCCCGGGGACAGGGGCGCGCCTACGTGGATCTGGAAATCGACGATTACGACCCGTGGAGTCTCAGTGCCTCGTGGTTTGTACCCTGCAGCGAGGGCAATGCCCACTGCCAGGACGGTGGCTGTGCCGAGTATTCGGCGTTCCAGTATGTCTCGTTCGACCTGCCGGCCACGGCCCAGAGGGTGGAGCTGGAGGAGCAGGACAACGACGAGTTTCAGGAGCAGTCACTACGGTTGGTCTTTGAACCACGGCTCTGCCCTGACGCCTCCGGAGCAGCGGCAACACGTCATGCGGGGCGCGGACCTGATCGATCGACCGCGAAGCGTCCGGCCCGTTCCACGGCAACAAACCAGGGGCATCGGCATCCCGCACCAGACCGCACCCGCGCGCCTAGGGAGCGCCGCAGGCGCTAAACATCGAGGTCAACGCAATGCCTGTGCTTCTGGGCGACCGGTTGATTATCGGCCTCACTGCACTTGCCGTGCTGATCGCGCAGCACACTCCACTTCGCATGGCACATCGATAGAGATGCCTTCGCTTGAGACCGGCGCTCTCGGAGTAGTTGATGAAAGCCAACCGATTTGATGCCTTGGCTCGATCACTCGCGCGCCGCACGACCCGTCGCGGTGTCATCGTTGCAGTACTCACTGGCGCTGCGTCATCACTTCTTCCGCAATCGCTTCATGGCAAGTCGAACGGAGCAGGCAAGGACCACGAGAATACGTCGCGGCAACATCGTGACGCGGCGAAAGGTCGGGAGAGGGCAGGACGAAGAGCTAATCGCGCTCACAGTCGCACGCAAGCCAGCGCTCGAGGTGCGAGACAAGACACGCGTCACGTCGCTGCCGAGAAGACCCAAGTCGAATGCCAGCCGTCTAACTGCGCCGTCGTGGACTGCAAAGATGCAGAAACCTACATCAAGACCTGTGGCGTCATTGGCGCAGATGGAAAACGGCATGGCGTACAGGAAACGGACGAGACGAAGGATTGCACGCCGCCATCTCCAGGTTGCGTCGGGGTTCGCGGTATTACCCTTGGTCAACTCGACCAACCTGAAATCTTGTCGAATGATCTTCTCCTCGATGGTGCCGACAGAGAGGAAGCGGACGCCAAGGGCGAAAACTGTGACGTTTGCTGGCAACTTGGCTATCGGTACTGCACCAAGGCAAAGGTGCGCGCGAAGTTTGCGTGGGATCTCGCCCCGTTTCCGACAGCCCTCCTGATCACGATTCGAGGTGCGTGTCCTAATGGCAAGTGCCAAAGCGCTTGGGATGAGCACAGCAAAGGCGTATGGGCGCATGAGGAAGAGCACATCAAGAACTCCGAGCGCCAGCTCGCAGCGCTCAACCAACGATGGTCGGATGGGCAAGTGGTGTACGGGTGCGGAATTCACCCGTCGGCATCGCAGGCAGATTTCAGCAAGCGGCGCAGCGATCTTCTCCACAATGGGGCGTTGACCGTCGATGGATTGCCGCATGTCGGAAATCCGCGCATGCCATCGTGTTCCGCGAAATGCCCGGCAAAGGACTTGTGCACGAGTGCCTGTTCGGTCTGCAACTCGTCAAACACGCGGTGTGTTCCCAAGGACTGCGGCAATAAAAAGAAGTGTTGTGCCCAAACGGGACGGTGCGTTCCTCAGGATCGGAAATGTCCAACGAGCAAACGCATCGCCCTGCGCACAAGCGCGGTCGAGAGCTGCTGTGAACGGCCCTGTGGCGCCGGGTGCTGCGCGCCCGGAGAACGCTGCTCGAACTTTGTTTGTTGCCCTGCCGGCCGCAAGAATTGCAATGGAGCGTGCGTGCCGGAGACGGAGTCGTGTTGCCAACTCGGGGAGTCCCCGTGCGGTGCCGCCTGCTGCGCGAACGGACGAGTGTGCGAAAGCGGCGAATGCGTATGCTCAAATGATCCGCCTTGCGCGGGTGGGCAGCGACGCGACCCCGAGACCTGCCAGTGCGAGTGCCTGCCGGCCACCACCCTCTGCAACGGCGCCTGCGTGAACGCCGACTGCCCGCAAGGTCAGGTCTTCGATCCCTCCACTTGCGGCTGCCAGGACAACTCGAATCCCGGCGACGGGGACGGAGGCGGTGGTGGAGGCGGTGGTGGAGGCGACGGCGACGGAGATGGGGGCGGATGTCCGCCGGTCGCGTGCCCCGATGGCCAGGTTCAAGATGCGGGGACCTGCGCCTGCGGCTGCCCGCCGATCACCTGCCCCAGCGGGAAGACGCAGAATGCGACGACCTGCCAGTGCGAGTGCTCGCCTTCGCAGTGTCCGGCCGGGAAGCCCCAGAACCCGGTTAGCTGCCAGTGCCAGTGCCCGACGCCGTGCCCGATCCCCCTCTCTCAGAACCCGGAGACGTGCGAGTGCGAAGAGGTCTGCGGGAGCGAGGGTGCGTCTCTCGTCTGCCGCAAGTGCCAGAAGTGCATCGACGGATCATGCGTGGATCAGTGTCCGTCCGGACAGCAATGTTGCGCCAAAGACGGGCAGTGTCAGAGCGTCTGCTGCCCGGCTGGCAAGATCGCCTGCGGCGGCACGTGCATCGACCGATGCGCGGAGGGAGAGGAATGCTCGAACGGGCGCTGTTGCCTCACTGGGAAGACCGCCTGCAACGAGCAGTGCATCGATACCAGCAACGACATGGCGAACTGCGGCGCCTGCGGCAAGACGTGTGACAAAAAGGCGTGTGAGACGTGTGTCGGCGGCGAGTGCATCAAGCCGGAACCTGACCCCTGCAACCCCTGCAACCCGGACACCGGCAAACCCGAAGCCAAGTGCAGCGCGGAGAAAGACCCCAAGGCGCCGGACTGCGCGAACGGCAACTGCGTCTGCGGCTCGGCCGTGACCTGTAATGACGGGGGCTCTTCACGATGCTGCACCGACATCTTCTACCGTCCCGATGGGAGCAGGGCGGGATGTTGCTGCAACGGGCGGACGAGGCACCCAGCGTCCGGAGCAGAGATCTGCTACCCGTGTGGGGTTGGCGCGAACTGGTGCTACTGCAACGGTGGAATCGGGGGCAGCTGGTGCTTCAAGCCTGGCAATCCGATAGACAGGCAGTGTCCGACCACCTGTACCAGCTTGTAGTGACAGTCCATCCTGGCCTTGAGCGGCCGACGGCGACCGTCCTTCTCCGATCGCGGCGCAGAGCATCAATCGACCAAGGTTGCACGTTATGCCTTCATCGCGATATTGTGATATACTCTAGGAGGTTGGAAGTGAGGAGCCAAGAAGGAGGCCAGAAATGTCGATGCTTCGCAACCTGATTCAGCGTGTGGGTGGGGGCGCGTCGGCGCGCTTCGATCGCTACTACAGCGATGTCGCCCGCTCCGGCGTCGGGTACCCGACCGCGGACGAGGCCCGCAAGGACATGCGCCAGCTCGACCACGCGGTGAGCCGCTATGGTTGGGTCCGCTAGTGGGCGGGTCGCCCCGTACCCGCGAGAATCAGTTCAGTTGCCCTCGGTTCTGATGGTCAGACCGAGGGCAACGTCCTTGTTACCGCCCCCGATTCGCCCATCGCACTACAATCGGGGTCATGATCGCCGGCCCGCCCCTCGATTCCGCTGCTGCCGAGTCCCCGACACCGTCTGACAACCCCGCCCTCGTCGCCGCAATCCGCGCCGCGATCGACGCGAACCACGGCCGTATCACCTTCGCCGAGTTCATGGATTTGGCCCTCTACCACCCGGAGTGGGGCTACTATCGCTCGCCCCAACGCCGCCCCGGCCGCCCCGGCGATTTTCTGACCGCCCCGGAAACGCATCCCTTTTTCGGCATCACCCTCGCCCGGCAAATCGCCGAGTGCTGGGAGCGCCTGGGCCGACCCGCGCCGTTCGTGGTGCGTGAATACGGATCGGGCATCGGCGGTCTGGCCTGGGACATCATCGCCGGACTTTCCGCGGAAGCACCCGAATCCCTGGCCGCGCTCGACTACCGGATGGTCGAATCCAACCCCTACCGGCTGGAGGAAGCGCTGACGGCGATGACCGAGGGCGGACTCGGGCATCTCGTCCGCGGGGAACCGTCACCACGCGGAGAACCGCTCACGCCGATCACCGGCGTCGTCCTCGCCAACGAGGTCGCCGATGCCTTTCCGGTCCATCGTCTGATCTGGCGCGGTGGCGAATTGCGCGAGGAGTGGGTCGACTGGCGCGATGACCACTTCGCTGGCGAAGAAGGCGACCTCTCGCCCGCGGCGGCGGCGGCCGATCCGGCCAACATGCTCCGCGCCCATGGTCTCGCTCTTGCCGAAGGAGACCGCATCGAGATCAGTCCGGCGGCCGCGGCCTGGTTCATCGCGGCGGCGCGTGGTCTGGAACGCGGCTATGCGATCGTGATCGACTATGGCTATCCCGCGCCGGAACTCTATCGCGGGCATCGCCTGGGCGGGACCTTGCGCGCCTACTACCAGCACACCGTCTCTGACGATCCCTTCGCGCACGTCGGCGCGCAGGACCTGACCGCGCACGTCGATTTCAGCGCGGTGCGGGCGGCAGGGGAGCGGGCCGGTCTCACCTTCGCCGGGCAGACCACCCAGGGCGCCTTTCTCGCCAGTCTGGACATGGGCAACCTGCTCGTCGCCTTCGGCGCGGATCCGGAGACGACGCTTCCCGATTACCTCGCGGCGCAGGCCGCCACGCTGCGCCTGATCGACCCTGGCGGGATGGGCCGCTTCGGCGTGCTGATCATGGCCCGAGACGCGCCCGTTTCACCGCCGCTCCGGGGGCTTACGGTTCCTCCGTTGTCGTTCTGATGCAGCCTGGTTCAAAACGGACATCCTGTTCCACCGTAGTTGAAGCAATCGTCCGGGATGTTGCCGGTCACAGAAACATTGCCCTGGATGACGATCTTGCCACTGTTGGCAATGCCCCCAGCATAGAATCCATTGCTCCCTGTTGCTTCATTGGAAGTAATCCTGGCGTTGTCCTGCAAGATAAGTGTGCCGGCGTTATAGACACCGCCGCCGTTGGCCGCCTTGTTGTTCTCGATCCGAGTACGCTTCAGCGTGATCTGACCACCATTGGTGACCGCAAGTCCGCCGCCGATTCTCCCCTGATTGCCCGAGACGATGCAGTCGATGGCGAGGAGTGACGCGGTTTCACCCTGGGTCCGGCTGCCTGCACCATCGTCGCCGACGTTGTTGGTAATCGCTACCCCTTCCAAGGTGAGGGTCCCCAGGTTGAGGATGCCCCCAGGGTCCCCAGCGATAGCGCCGGAGACGCCCAGGTTGCGGATGGCGACAGTCGTCCCGGCCTCGACGGTGACGATCGGTCCTGCCGAATGCGTTAGGACAGTATCGTCGGCATCCGCTCCCGTTCCGGCCAGGGTCAGGTCCCTGGAGATGACGACCCGTCCGGGATAGATCCCGGCGCAAATTCGCACCGTCCGCCCCGGCGCGACGGCATCGACCGCTGCCTGGATGCTGGTGAATTCGCAGCCAGTCGCGCACACATCGCATCCGGCCACGCACACGCTCGCGAAGCAGGCCTGGTCGGCGGCACAGATGGCGCCGCAGCCTCCACAGTTGCTCGGGTCGGTGCGGGTGTTGATGCAGTCGCCGGTACAGCAGATTCTCCCGCCGCCACACCCGGTCCCGTTCGCCGCGTCACGGTAACGGCAGACACCGGCGGCACAGGTGGCCTCCTTGCATGGCAGTGCGGCACAATCGGTAGCGGAAAAGCAGCCGACGCACTGGCCCTGGCTGTCACACGCCGTAATCCCGCCGCAGGAGCCACAGGTTCCTCCGCAATTGTCGGGACCACACACCCGCCCGGCGCATCTAGGCTTGCAGTGGTGCTTTTTCGATTTCCGCTTCTTGCGCTCCGCCCAGATCGCACTGGACGACCGGCCTCGATGGTGGCGTTCTCCGCCGCGACGTTCCGCACCACCTACCTCACCGGAGCTGCCGATGAAGGCAAGACCCAGCAGCGCCTTGAGCGCTGCGCGCCTGCCCGACGGTCCAGCGGCAATTCTCGCCACGCGATCGAATTCACTCGTTTCCATCGCACTTTCCTTCCGATTTCTGGCGCTGGGTGTCAGGCAGTCCCAGTGCCGCGTCGCGCCACGGTCCGCGCGACCTCAGACAATGGCTTGCCTCACTACCGCGCTGGCGCGACAGTTGCCACTGACTCGCCTCTCCCCCTCCAGCAGTCGAGGACCGCATCCTCTTCGTTGATGAACTGACCCTAAAGTCGCGCCCATGATTCTAATAGCATCTGGAAGTGAAAATGGCATCGTGAGAAGCGATCGTGCCGCCGGATCAGAACCTGGGCCGCTTCCCACTATTCCGTTCGTTGTCGGCCGACCAATCGCGTTCGTCTCGATCGCGTGGTAGCGTCCATAGCCGAAGGCAACGCGGCGCAACGATCGGTGCCGGAGGATCGATCAGCAGGAGAGGAAGGGTGTACGTCTTTTTGCATGGCGCGGAGATGGTGCCGGAAAGGGTGAAGGCCAGGTGGCCACGCGCCCGGTTCGTGGCGCGGGCGAGACTGGAGCCGCGCCCCCTTGGCGCGACCGTTGCTCCCCTGGGAGCGCAATACGAGATGTGGGGCATCCTGATCGCCATTCCCGACGACGGGCTGGCGGGTGAGCACCGCGGCGTGGTCACCGATGATGGCCGCGCCTTTGCCGCCACGGTCCCCGCCGCGGATGACACCGATCCGGCGGCGATGCTGGCCGCGGCGCGCTATTGGGAGTTGCCGCCGCCCTACGTGCGGCGCCTGGCGACGCTCGCCGCGGTCTCCCCGGAAGATCCCAGCGACGGCTGAGGCGGGAACCGACCACGCCCGGAAATCGTTTGCTCGATGGGTAGCGAACCCTTCTCCGCGCGGATAGAGGCGGTTCTATACTCACCAATCGAATGGACCAAGCGCCGCACGGAGCGGCGCACGACGCGACAAGGACTCCACACCCATGGCGGTGCAAATCGTCAGTTTGCTTTTATGGATCTTGCAACTATTGACGTTCGCCCTGATTGGCCGTGCTCTGCTATCCTGGTTCGATCCCCGGATGGAGTGGACCGTCAGCCGTATCCTGGCGGAAATCACCGATCCGATCATCATGCCGCTGCGGCGGGTAATTCCGCCGATCGGCATGATCGATATCTCGTTCATCGTCGCCATTCTGCTGATCCAGTTGCTGCAGCAACTGCTGCGCTCGGCGCTCATGTAAGTCGCGTCAGCAACGCGGCGCCAGAATCGAAGGGCGACACGAACTTGGCGCAGGGAGCGATCGCTCCCCGCGCCATTCGTTTTCAGTCAGGCTGGTTCCCCACCGACCGGGTCATCTCGGCCTGGAGGGCCGAGATGAACGCCTTGGGCAGCGTTCCGCCGGCGGGTCCACCGACGATGTACCCATTGAGCACGACGCCGCGTGGCGCCTGCGGGTACAGCAGAAACGTCAGCTTGCTGCGGTTGGTCAATTCGATGATCGGACCTGCCACCCATTGCCTAAAGAGCGGGGCGCGTTCCTTGGGATCAGTCCACACGTTGAAGACCCAACCAATCGTGGGGTCTGACGTCATGCTGCGCGTGGCATTGGCGAGCCCTCCATACGTACTCGGCCCGGGATTCATGCCAATCGTCATGATCTGCTCGAAGCGCTTGATTTCCCGCCAGCGAGCGGCATAGAACTCCTGCCCGTACCAATAGAAGATCGCCTCGCGGTTCGACTCCTGCCGGTCGTCGTCGTCTGTGAGCAACCAGGAGGTTTGATCAATCCCATCGATATAGCGGTCGGTCGGCAATCGTTCCACACCACCAAGACGGGCGAAGGTGTTGTAGGTGTCCATGAGATCGAAGAGTCCGTCCGAGACACGGCCTGCGGTGATGGTGCCCGGCCAGGAGGCAATGGTGGCCACCCGCACCCCTCCCTCCCAGGTCGTGCCTTTCGCTCCCCGGAACGGGGTGTGACCTGTATCTGGGGTGGAGGTGCCGCCAGCGAACGCATCTTCTTCCGGCCCGTTGTCGTGGCTGAAAACGATGAGGGTGTTATCCTCCTGCCCCAGCTCGCGGATGGTTTTCACAATCTCACCGAGGACGTAGTCCACCTCGACAACGCTGTCCTTATACGGAACGGCGGCCGGTGACTTTCCGCGAAACTCGGGATTGGGGTAATTCTTGAAGTGGGTGCGGTTCATCGCGTGATACAGATAGAAGGGCTGATCTCCCTCCACCGCGCGCCGCATGAAGTCCTGTGACCAGGACAGGTACTCCATTTCGAGCTGCGGCTCCGTCTCGAGGTTGATCTCCTCGCCGAATTCGCGGCGGCCGTCCTTCCACCCTTTGACCGTGGTCCGTATGAAATGCACCCGATCCATCGCCGCCGCCCGCTCCGGGTTGTAGAAGAGTTCGGGGCTGATCTCCGGATCGCGGAAATCGTGGTAGGAAGTATTTGCGCTCAGGTTCCCGAAATATTCGTCAAATCCGACGTCACTGGGCCATTGTCCTTCGTCTTCGCCGAGGTGCCATTTGCCGACCATCCCCGTTACGTAGCCGGCGTCGCTGAGGAGGCGAGCAATGGTGACCTCGCCTGCCATACCAGCGCTTGCCTCCCCTGTTGCTGTTGGACGAGTCAGGCCGCTCCGCTGCGGCAGACGGCCAGTAAGCATCGCGGCGCGGGTCGGCGTACAGGACGGTTGCGAGTAGGCGGAGGTCAGCCGCAGTCCTGACGCTGCGAGCCGGTCGATGTTGGGAGTCGGCGCCCCAACCGCGGCGCCGCCGCCAAAGCAGCCGGGATCACCCCACCCCATATCATCGACGAGAAAAATGATGATGTTTGGCTTACGGCCCGCCTTTGTAGCCAAGGCCGAGAGCTTGGTATTCGCCTGATCCTCCCAATCGGGATGGGGAATGGCCGGTTCCAGATTGGGCGCGGTCATCACGCCCTTGAGGAAGGGAGAATTGGCCTGCCACCACGGCGCGGAGGGACCCTCCTGGGCCGCGACGACCGGCGTCGCCTCGCCGGTTTCCTGCGCCGCCACGGGGAACGCCTCCCGCCGCGTCAGCGCGCCAAGGGACCCTGCCAGCGCCCCCGCGGCGAAGGTGCGCACCACCCCACGCCGGGAGAATCCGTCGCTCCTCGCCTCGTTCTCGTCCTGACCCACCCGCACGATCTGCTCGTCCGCATCCTGAGGCACACCGCTATTCAAGGTCTCTCCTCCATCGAGGGCGTTTTGCCCGTCGCCACTGCGCCACGCTATCGAGTGTTCAGGTAACTGTACGTCTAATGCGCGAAAGCGGGCGTCTGGAGTCGGAACATTGATGGTCCTGTTTCACCTTTCGTGGTGATCGTCAGGCGTCAGGCGGCACAGGGCACCCGTGCGCCCTCAGGGCTTCTCGGCACCACCCGCCGCGACACGCGCCGCCTCGTGGCGGCTGGCGACGCCCAACTTGCCGTAGATATTGGAGGCATGTCGCTTTACCGTGAGGGGTGAGATGTAGAGTTGCGCGGCGATCTCTTTGTACGACAGCCGCTCGGAAAGGCCCAGCAAGACATCCCGCTCCCGCTCGGTCAATTGGGCAACCAACGGCGGCAAAGACGCGGCTGAGCCCGATTTCGGGATGTCGTCCGCGGCTGCCAGGGCGATACACAGCGGTTGCGGTAGTTCGATGACCGTGTCCAGCTCGCGCAGGGCGCCCGCGAAGTTTGGCACCAGATCGAGATAGGTGCGTACGAAGCCATGGGGCAGGCCAATCGCCAGCGACTGGCGCATGGCGAGCGCGGCGTCAT
>JAXLWU010000021.1:0-84963 GCA_046328335.1 Thermomicrobiales bacterium | reverse complement strand
ACGCTGCGCACCGTTTCCGGGATCGTCGTGCCAGGCGGCTTCGGTCCGCGTGGGACCGAAGGAAAAATCGCGGCCTCACGCTGGGCGCGCGAGAACCGCATCCCCTATCTCGGACTCTGTTATGGGTTACACATGGCGGTGATCGATGTCGCACGCAACGTCCTCGGACTGACTGGCGCCAACTCGACCGAGATCGATCCCCACACCCCCTACCCCGTGATCGACCTCATGCCCGACCAGAAAGGCGTCGATATGGGCGGGACCATGCGGTTGGGGCTCTGGCCCTGCCGGCTCGAACCCGGAACGAAGACGGCGGCGGCCTACGGCGTCTCCGAGGTATCCGAGCGGCATCGACACCGCTTCGAGGTGAACAATTCGTTCCGGCCACGCCTCGCCGAGGCGGGCCTGATCGTCTCAGGCGCGTCACCAGACGGCAAACTCGCGGAGACAATGGAACTCAAGGATCATCCATTCTTCATCGGCGTGCAGTTCCATCCGGAGTTTCGCTCTCGTCCGACCAATCCCCATCCGCTCTTCCGCGATTTCGTTGCCACGGCCAAGGCGACACTACCCGAAGGAACACAGCGAGAGTTGCCGCTTGCCTCTGAAAATGGGGTGGCCGACACGTCGCTCCTCGAGGACCGCGTCCTCGCCATCATCCACGAATAGCCGTTCCCCGTGTACGCGCCCGGGAGCGGATCCATCGGGACCCGCTCCCGGGCACGTTCCGCGGTGGCCGCGTCCTATAGTTCACGATCATGTCGGCTATCGCGGCCAGTGCGGATCTGGAACGGACGCCACGCCTCACGTTGCTGGCAGGAGCGGCCAGCGACCGCCGAATGCTGCTGTTCCGCTGGCTGGCCGTCGGCTGTCAGATCGCGACAATCATCTTCACCTGGCCGCTCTGGACCAACCACGAGTCGCCGCCGATGCTACCGGCGATTCCATTGCCCGCCGTCGAAATCGGCCTGCCCCTGGTCGCCGCCTCGATCGCGATTGTTCTGGCGCCCCGCGCCGGTCTGATCACCTATTCCCTGCTTCTGCTCTACGCGATCGTGGTCGATCAGACCAGATTGCAACCGGAGGTCATTTCCCTCCTGATTCTGGTGTGGGGAACGCTGCCGTCCATGTCGTTACGCGCCATTGCCCGGGCCCATCTGGTGGCGCTGTGGTTCTTTTCCGGATTCAACAAGCTCCTCAGTCCCGCGTTCTTCGCGCAGGTCGCCCCGTTTCTCCTGAGCGCGTTTGTACCCAAGCCCTCGGAGATCCAGGGCCGAGCGTTCGGGCTCGCCCTCGCGACGACGGAGATGTCGCTCGGAATCCTCTCCCTGATCCCGAAGACTCGCCGGATCGCGGCCTGGCTGGCCCTGGCGCTGCACACCGGGATCCTGATTACGCTGAGTCCGCTCGGTCACGACCACAATTCCTCGGTCTGGCCCTGGAATGTGGCGCTGGCGCTCGCCGGATTCGCCTACATCGCTCCCTGGCAAGGCGCACCGCTCGCGGCCTGGCGGCTGTTGCCAATCTGGACGCGGGCGGTGGTGGTGGTATTGCTGCTTTCACCGTTTGGATTCTATGCCGGAAAAATCGACGCCTACCTGTCCCACAATCTCTATTCGGCAAGCGTGGCGCAAGCCCGGGTGAAGTGCCCAGTTGAATGCCAGAACAAACAGGACCCGCTCAATACCTGGTACTCGTTCAACGTGCCGTTACCGCCCGAGCATCGCCTGTTCGAGATGTACTTCGCGCGGACCTGTCAGCCCGGCGACCAGATGATGATCGTCGATCCTCGCTGGTGGTTTCAGCATCAGGGACTCGGGACCCAATACCTGGTATGCCAGGCCGGCCCGTAGGACCTACTCCTGGAGCCGACCCTCACCCCATCCCTGGCTCCCTCCCCCTCTCTCCCGGACAGTTTCAGGTGAGCCATCGAAAGGTCCACCCGATGGGCGTGGAACGGAACGGTAAGGGCGGCCGATGACCGCGGTCGAGCGCGTCGGTGCAGGCGGTCTGGCCGAGGCGCACCAGACTCAGGTCGCGGCGGTCGGGGCGGTCGTAGCGGCGGCGCTGCCCGGCGCGGACGGCCTGCAGGCCGAGCCCGTAGGCCCACCACAGCGCGAGGTGGACGGGAAGCAAGAGCCGCTCGATACGGTCCAGGGCGGTGACCTTGCTCGCCTCCAAGGCGAAGCCGCGCGATTTCTCGTCCTGGTAGGTGGCTTCGGCGCGGGTGCGCTTGCGGTACTCACGCACGCGCGCCGCGCCAGCGGGGCGGTCGGAGAAGAGCACCCACGGCTCGGGTTCGGCGCGGTCCCAGTGGATGGTCAGGAAACCCTCGCGCCAGCCCGCCTCCTTGAAGATGGCGGCGGGGACCGCCAGACGCTGCCCCGGCCGGGTGGGCAGCTCGGCCAGGCGCTGGTCCGGACCGCCGTCCAGACGCACGCGGGTCTCCTCCGCGGCCCCGGCGCGCAGGCGCAGCACGAGCGGGATTCCCGCCGCGCGTGCGGCATCGACGATGCCGGCGCCGATCAAGCCGCGATCGGCCAGCAGCGTCGCCGTGGTGTCCGGCGGCAGAGCGGCGACGACCGCCTGCAGCATCGCGCTCAGCACCGGCGCCAACCGCTCCGGCCAGGATGTCTGCTGCGGCATCACCTGCCACCGCAGCGGCAAGACGCGGTGCCGGACCACCACCCCGACGACCAGCACCGTGGCGTCGCCGCGGTAGGGGGTGGGGTCGAAGACCAGCACCACCTCGCGCGGCCCCAGTCCGCGCAGCAGCGCCGGCAGCAGCGGGTCCCACAGCTCGGCCACCGTGACGGCCGGGTTGGCCAAAAAGCGGCGCAGCCGCCGCTCGGTGCTCGGGTCGGTCACCGCCAGCGGCAACTTGGCGGCCACCTTCAGCAGCGTCACGCTGTTGGCCCACAGCACCCCCGCCGCGAACAGCGCCAGCACCCGGGAGCGCGTCACCCGCGCCTCCGGCAGCAACCCTTCGACCTGACGCACCCACTCGTGCAACACTCGCAGCCGGCTCGACACGGGGCACCTCCGATCCGACCTGATGGACGATACGCACCCATCAGTGTCGCACCGGAGTCCGTGTCGGCCTCCTTTCGGCAAACTGTCCGGGAGAGAGGCTCCCTCCCCTGACTCCCTCCCAAGCCTCCCTCCGCCGGAGGGAGGGGTCTCCCTCCCTGGAGGGAGGAGTCCCCCGTCGAGCCGGGAGAGGGGCTCGGCGCATGACGACCCGCGGTCAATGCGTACGTCCTCATCCGCGTTCTGATCACGGGTCGCGAAAGATCAGATTGCTGAAAAAGGGCCGGTTCCGGGCCACGATCCAGTAGCCGAGTTCGACGAACCAGATGAAGGGGCGACGCCGTCCGATTCGCGCCAGGACCGGATGCCAGTCGATTTCCTCGAGAGCGAACAGCACCGCCCGCCCAGCGGCGTAGACGCGGCCGTCAGCGGCGATGACCATGATCGCCCGCTCGGCCCTCTGCCGCCGCTTCGGAGTCAACGGGGGGTCCGGGCACTCCTGAAACGGGATCGGGAAGAACTGTTCCTGCTGGTCATGTTGCCTGAACCAGGCAACGATTCGTCGTCAGAATCCTCAGTGCCCGTCCCAGATCAACCAGTGCTGACCAGGACGGGGCGCCGAGGTCGTCGTCTCGACAAGCATCTGTCACGTCCGCCCGTGCTATTCGCCGCGCTGATCCACCGGATATCCGGCATCATCCATCGCCGCTTCGAGTTGCGCGAGAGACACCCGGTCTGGATCGAACGAGACCTGAACCACCTTGTCGCCGGGATCGACCGCCACCCTGGACACTCCCGGCATCTCGCCAAGCGTCCGCTCGATCGTCATGACACAGTGTGCACATGAGATATCAGGTGCGTGCATGGTCACCTCGCTAACTGAATTGGAATTCATTCTCGACCTCCGATAAACGATAGTCTTGGGCAAATCCCGCTACCACAATGCGATCACGGCGGCGTCTGCCGCGTTCTCAATGCGGGACATCTCCATCCGCGGCGCCGGTGAGTTCCCGGGGTTCTCCATGTCGCTGGCGCCCATCCCGGCGCGGTCGCTCAACCATAGCGCTCCCGCACCGATCGCGATCGCGAGGAGAGCGATGGCCACCAGATATCCCCAGTCGGCAATCCGGGTCCGCAACGGCGGATGCAGGATTTCGTCCGCATTCGCGGGAGGACGAAATCCTCGCAGGCGCAGCGCGTTGGTTACCACGCTGACGCTGCTCATCGCCATCGCCGCGGCGGCGAGCACCGGGCTCAGCAAGATGCCGAAGACGGGCCAGAGAATCCCCATGGCGACCGGAATCAGCACCACGTTGTAGCCGAACGCCCAGGCGAGTCCCTGCTTGATGGTGCCGACGGTCTTGCGGGAAAGCGCAATCGCGGTCACGATGGTCCGCAAGTCGCCGCCGATGAGCGTGATGTCCGACGCTGCCATCGCCACGTCGGTCCCAGTGCCAATGGCGATACCCAGGTCCGCCTGGGCGAGGGCCGGCCCATCGTTGATGCCGTCGCCAACCATGGCCACCGTGCGTCCCTGCGCCTGGAGCGCGATTACTTGGGCCGCCTTCTGGTCCGGCAGGACCTCCGCCATCACATTGCTGGCGGGAATCCCGACGCGCCGCGCGATGGCCTCCGCTGTCGCCCGGTTGTCGCCGGTCAGCATCCAGACCTCCAGCCCCAGGGCGGACAGTTCCGCCACCGCCTCCCGCGATTCCGGTTTGAGCGTGTCAGCCACGGCGATGAGCCCCGTGGCCGAGCCGTCGATGGCGACAAACATCGGGGTGACGCCCTCTCGCGCCAACTCGTCTGCTCTCGGCCCAAGGTCGCGAAGCGGCACTTGCTGGTCGTCCATCAAGGCGCGATTGCCGACCGTGACGATCCGACCGTCGATGGTGGCTTCGATACCCTTGCCGGTCATGGAGCGGAAATTGGCGACCTTCGGCAAAGCGAGGCCCTGTTCGCGCGCCCGCGCGACGATCGCCTCGCCAAGCGGATGCTCGGAGCCCACTTCCGCCGCCGCGGCGAACAGCAGCACGTCCTGTTCTGACGTTCCCGGCAGCGCGACGACCGCGGTCACCGCCGGTTTACCCCGCGTGAGCGTGCCTGTCTTGTCGAGCACGATAGCGTCGATCTTGCGGGTCATCTCCAGCGCTTCTCCGCCACGCACGAGAATGCCGTACTCCGCGGCCTTCCCCGTCCCGACCATGATCGCGGTCGGTGTGGCGAGACCCAACGCGCAGGGGCAGGCGATGATGAGGACCGAAATCATCGCCGTCAGGGCGAAGACCGGAGACGGACCGAAGATCAGCCAGACGACGAAGGTGAGGGCCGCCAGGCCCAGCACGATCGGCACGAAATAGCTCGAAATGGTGTCGACCAGCCGCTGCATCGGCGCTTTCGAACCTTGCGCCTCTTCCACCAATCGCACGATCTGGGAAAGCGTGGTGTCTCGCCCGACCTTCGTGGCCCGGAAGACGAATCCCCCGGTCTTGTTCAGCGTGGCGCCGATTACGGTGTCGCCCGGCCCCTTTTCGACCGGCAGACTTTCGCCCGTCAACATGCTCTCGTCGAGCGCCGAGTGTCCCTCGGTCACGATGCCATCGACCGGCACTTTTTCGCCGGGACGCACTCGCACCAGATCGCCAACCACCACCTGCTCGATCGGCACATCCTGCTCGACGCCGGCCCGGATCACACGCGCCGTGCGCGCCTGCAGTCCCATCAACGCCTTGATGGCGGCGCCGGTCTGCTTCTTCGCCCGCGCCTCGAGCCACCGGCCGAGAAGCACGAGCGCGATGACGATCACCGCGACTTCGTAGTAGAGGTGGTAGGGAAATCCCCATTTGGCGGCGAGTTGCGGCCAGAGCGTAATGAACGCGCTGTAACCGAAGGCCGCGCTGGTGCCCACCGCGACCAAGGTGCTCATGTTGGTGCCGCCGTGCCTGGCCGCGTTCCAGGCGGTGCGATAGAAGACGCCTCCGGCCCACACCTGGACGAATGTGGCCTGAATGAGCAGCAGGGGCGCCACGATCAGCGGGTCCCAGCCGAACGGAATGTACATCTCCGCCATCATGACCAGACCGATGACGAGACTTACCACCCACTTTCGCTTCAGGTCAGCAAGTTCCCGATCGCGCTGCCGTTCGCGCGGATCGACTTCTGCGCTCACCAGAGGAGCCGCCGGCGCAGCGACAGCGGAAGGGGGCGTCACGCTCTCCCCGATGCGATACCCTGCTCGCTCGACGGCGCCCTTCAGGGCCGCCATGTCCGCGAGCGCCGGGTCGTACGAAACGGTCGCGCGTTCGGTGGCGAGGTTGACGGTGGCGGCATGGACGCCAGGCACCTTGGTCAGCCCCTTTTCCACGCGACGCACGCACGAGGCACATGTCATACCCTCGATCGGCAGAAAGGCCTCCACTTCCGAGCCGTGGCCGTTTACCTGGGCGGCAAGGGTTTGCTCATTCATGCCTGCGTCGGTAAGTTCTGGCGGCAGCTCGCCGACGCCGTAACCGACCCGCTCTACCGCGCTGGCGATCTCTTCGATGCTGGTTTGTCCGGGATCGAAAGCAACCGTCGCCTTTTCTGTCGCCAGGTTGACCGCGGCCGACTCCACCCCGGGGACCTTGGCGATCGCCTTCTCGATCCGATTGACGCACGAGGCGCAGGTCATACCCGTGACCGGAAAACTGACTTCGACGTTGCTGGTTCCGGTGGTGGGGATCGTCGTCGCCACTACGATTTGCTCCTGATGCTCGTGTGTGAGGCGGTTCATACCCCCCACAGGTATTATGATCTTCAGGCACTATCGTACCATCGTTGTCAAGGGGGAACGATCGTCAAGATCTACCCTTCTTCCCGGTAGATCGGGTCCTCGCTTGGAATCAGAAGATGCAGCCTGTGCTGGCATCTTGACAATACGTACCAGGACGGGGTATGTTGCCCGCTATGAGCGAGCGACCACCAGCAACCGATCAGATCACCACGTCCCCCAGCCTCACCATCGTGGAGGGGGACCGGTCCGCGGCGCCAGCCGCGGTGCGGCGGACGTCCACGTCGTACGCGCACGACAAGGCCAAGATCCTCGCCCGCCTGCGTCGGATGGAAGGACAGGTTCGCGGCGTGCAGCGGATGGTCGAGGGCGATGAGTACTGCCTCGACGTGCTCACGCAACTTTCGGCGATCATCGCCGCGGCGCGCCAGACGGGACTCCTGGTCCTCGAAGACCACGTGCGCGGCTGCGTTCTTGGCGACCATGGCGACGAAGAGCACGATCGCGAAGAACTCCTCGTCGAACTGATCGGCGCCATCGATCGCTTCGGCCGCAGCGTCGGCTAGTTCGCCGCGCCGGACGTCCTCCACTCTACGTGTCGCAGGTCGTTTCCGATTTCGCTCAGTTTTGCGTTACGATCTCAATTGTTGCGAGAACACCCGGAAAACGATGAGATGAGGAACTGGAGCGCACAAGGTCATGTCGCCCTATGCCGTACCGATCCTGGGCAGGCTCGCCTGGATCGATATCGTCCTCCTTGCCTGGTTCGCTCTGGTCCTTGTTTCGGTCATATTCGTGGCGCGAGACGCCTTCGCCCATTTGCCTGAGCCAGGCGTGATCAAGTGGGCCTGGGTGCTCACGACGTTCTATCTCGGGCCGATCGCGGCCGCATTCTACGTGCTGGCAGACAAGGAACCGCGCCCAGGTGAACACGAGCGCTTTACCGCGCCAATGTGGAAGCAGACCCTCGGTTCGACGCTTCATTGTGTCGCCGGTGATGCCACCGGTGTGATCATTGCCGCGACCTTGACCGGTCTGCTCGGTCTTCCGATGTGGTTCGACATGACCGCCGAATACGTCTTCGGCTTCGTCTTTGGGCTCTTCATCTTCCAGGCTCTGTTCATGAAAGGGGCTATGGGTCTCACCTACACCGAGGCCCTCCGGCAGACGGTGGTCCCGGAGTGGCTCTCGATGAACGCCATGATGGCTGGCATGTTCCCGGTGATGGTGACGTTCATGATGGGCCGGGACATGCGGGCAATGGATCCTCATCAGCCCCTTTACTGGGGGGTCATGTCGCTCGCGATCGGCGTCGGTTTCCTGACCGCCTATCCCGCCAACTGGTGGCTGGTTGGCCACGGTCTGAAACATGGACTCATGACGGTTCGTCCTCCCGCGGGCCATGCTGGCCAGCACGGCGCACCTGTCGATCGCGATTCCTCCGTCGAGGTCGCGGCGGGGCACGGGCACGCCGCGCACGCCACCGGCGGCGGAATCTGAACGATGGACATGACGATTCACGAGCACCATGGCGGCGACCAGCGGGAGGAATTGATCGCGCATGAGGAGCAACGTTTGTCACCTATGAGTCACGCCATGGGCGGCAATGTCACCCGGCTCGAAATCGCCGCCGTCACGGTGCTCACCACCCTCGCCTTGATCGCCGGAATCGTCTGGTCCGCCGCGCATGTGAACCTGACCATCGGGTCCCATGATGTCAACGGCGCCATCATGCCGCCGGGCATGATCATGACCCGCGACACATCGGCGCAAGCGATGCGCGACATGGCGGCCATCGCCCCGAACCTGGTCAGTTACGTCGCCCCACCCGATGCCAGGGGCGATCAGCCGCTGGAACCACGCATTGAAAACGGCGTCAAGGTGTTCGACCTGGAGACGTCGGTCATCCAGTGGAACATCCTCGATAACGTTCCAGTCCTGGCGTACGCCTTCAATCATCAGGTGCCCGGACCGCGCATCCATCTCACCGAGGGCGACCGCGTTCGCTTCAATGTCACCAACCAGCTCCCGGAATCGACCACGGTGCATTGGCACGGTCTCGTCGTGCCAAACGCCATGGATGGCGCGGCCGACATCACCCAGCAGCCGATCCCGCCGGGTCAGACCTTCACCTACGAATTCACGGTCGGGCAGCGCGGCACCTACTTCTATCACTCGCACGATCACATCGACCGCCAGCAGACGCTCGGCCTCTACGGCGCGCTGATCATCGATCCGAAAGATCCCGCCGATTACCCCTACGACTACGAACAGGAAGTGGTCATCCAGCTCCAGGAGCTGCTGCAGCGCGAGGGTTATTCCTTCCCCGCCATGCCGATGGAAGGAGCGATGCCCAACTACTTCACCATCAACGGCAAGGCCTATCCAGAGACGCAGACGGTTCATCTTCGCGTCGGCGAAACGCTTCTCGTGCGCTTCATCGGCACGAATAGCGGCTTCATCCATCCCATGCACATCCACGGCGGTCCATTCCGCATCGTCGAGACAGATGGAAATCCCGTTCCTCCTGATGGCCAGTGGCTCAAGGACACCGTCAACGTCGCGCCGGGAGAGCGCTACGACGTACTCTGGGAAGCGCGCGAACCGGGGAAATGGCTGCTGCACTGCCACATCAGCCACCACACCACGAACGACAACGTTGAAGTCGACGGCGGGGGCGGTCTGATGCTCGTCCTCGATGTCGCCCCCTGATGCGGTCCACTGCGGCCGTCACCGACTTTTCGACAACAGTTGCCTCCAGATTGGGACCCGGTGGCGCCTGCACGCATTTCGATTCGGCGTAGAATGGTGTGATGACCACCACGCGACAATCGCGCAAGTCCGAAACGACAGAAACTACCAACGGCCGTGAAGCCTCGCGAGCGAATGCGCCAGCGCCAGCACGGCCGGCGCTGACCGAACTGGAACTGGAGGGACTCGACTATCGCCGCCGCTATCAGGGCCTGATCGGCGTCGGCTCGAAGATTTCCATCCGCGACCGCGCCATCCTCTCCCTCGTCTACACCCCCGGCGTCGCTGAAGCCTGTCTCGCCATCAACAAGGATCCTCTTTCGTCGTTCGATCTCACCTGCCGCGGCAACACCGTCGCGATCCTCACCGACGGATCGGACCTTTTCGGGCGGCAGACGGGACCGCCGGAAGCAGCGATTCCGATCGAAGAGGCCAAGAGCGTCATCTTCAAGACCTTCGCCGGGGTCGATGCCTTCCCACTCTCGCTGGCCACGACCAATCCGGAACAGATCGTCCAAGCCGGACTGGCGTTGTCGGCGACCTTTGGCGCGATCTGCCTCGACGATATCTCGGCGCCGCGTGCCTTCACCATTGCGGACAACCTGGAGAATGGCGCGGAAATCCCGGTCTTTTCCAACCAGCACCATGGCACGGCGATCCTGGTGCTTGGTGGGTTGATCAACGCGCTCAAGGTCGTCGGCAAGGACCTTGCCGAGGCGAAAGTGGTGATCTCCGGCGCTGGGGTGGCTGGCATCGGGGTTGCCCGGTTGCTGACCCGGGCCGGCGTGCGGGATGTCGTTGTTTGCGACCGCGCCGGTGCGCTCTACGCCTACCGCCCGGAGCGAATGAACTGGGCCAAGGCCTATCTCGCCAAGGAGACCAATCTCGGCGGACGGCGCGGAGCGTTGGCGGACATGCTCGTCGGCGCCGATGTGTTCGTCGGTCTCTCGACCGGCGGCATCGTCGACGAAACGATGATTCGCGCGATGGCGCCGAATCCGGTCGTCTTTGCTCTCGCCGTCCCCGATCCGGAAATCGCGCCGGCGGCGGCGCGCGCGGCGGGCGCGAAGGTGATTGCCACCGGCCGCTCCGACTATCCGAACACGATGGACATCTCGCTCGTCTTCCCGGGCGTTTTCCGTGGTTTGCTCGACAGCCGCGCCCGCAACATTCGCCTGCGCACGCTCATCTACGCCGCGGAAGCGCTGGCCGGGATTATCCAGCCCGACGAACTTCACGCCGATTACATCGTGCCGCGCATCTTCGATTTCCGCGTCGCTCCGGCGATTGCCGCCGCGGTGGTTCGCGCCACCCAGGAAGCAGGGGAGGCGGGCCGCGAGATCGCGCCAGAACTGGTCAGCGAGCGGACGCGCCGCTTCGTTTACGAGGGTCGCCTCACGCCGCCGAATCCGCCGACGCGCGATGAGCACAAGACCTTCCGCGAAGAAGCGATCGATCTTCGCCTGCGACATGGCGGCGTGCTCGAAATCCGCTCCAAGATCCCGATCCGGGATCACCACATTCTCAACATGCTCTACGTTCCCCCGGCGGCGCTCTCACCGGCGCACGTCATCAAGGACGACCCGGCGAAAGTCGACGAGATCACCGCCAAGGGGAATCTGGTCGCCATCGTGACCGACGGCTCCGCCGTGCTCGGGCTTGGCGATATCGGACCCCAGGCCGCCCTCCCGGTCATGGAGGGGAAGGCGGTTCTGCTGCAGACCCTGGCCGGGGTCGAGGCCTTCCCGATCTGCCTCGCCGCCCGTGATGTCGATGAGATCGTCGCGATCGTCCAGGACATCGCGCCGAACTTTGGCGGCATCAACCTGGAAGACATCAGCGCGCCGCGCTGCTTCGAAATCGAGCGCAAACTGCGCGAGACCCTCGACATGCCGGTCTTCCACGACGACCAGCACGGCACGGCGATCGTGGTTGCGGCGGCGCTCATCAATGGCTGCAAGATTCGCGGTTGCCGGATGCCTGACTTGCGCGTGACGATCAATGGCGCGGGCGCCGCGGGCATTGCCGTGACAAAATTGCTGCTTGGTCTCGGTATCGGCGATGTCGTCCTTTGCGACCGGGCCGGCGCAATCTACGAGGGTCGCACCGAGCACATGGATGTCTCGAAGAACGAGATCGCGCGGTTGACCAATCGCGAGAAGCGTCAGGGTTCGCTTGGCGATGTCATCACTGGCGCGGATGTCTTCATCGGCCTTTCAGCGGGAGGTGTGCTCACGCCGCGCATGGTGCAGAGCATGGCCCCGAATCCTCTGGTCTTCGCCTTGGCCAACCCGGTGCCGGAGATCAACCCCGACCAGGCCCGCGAGGCAGGGGCGCTCGCGGTCGCCACTGGCCGCTCCGATTATCCGAATCAGGTCAACAATTCGCTCGCCTTTCCCGGCGTCTTCCGCGGCGCGCTCGATGTCAAGGCGCGCGCGATCGACGACGCCATGAAGATCGCGGCCGCCGAGGCAATTGCCGAACTGGTCGACGATTCGGAGATCTCGGCCGATTTTCTTATTCCCGACAGTCTCGACCTCCGTGTCCCGCCGCGGGTCGCGGCAGCGGTCGCGGCGGCGGCCATTGCCGGTGGTCTGGCGCGCAATCCGATCGATCCGCGGAAGGTGGAACTGCGCACCCGCGATCTCGTCTACGAGGGTACGAGCGGGCTCTAGGGAACGTACCGGTGTCGTCTCGGATCGAACTCCTCCAGGCGGATATCACGACGTTGCGCGTCGACGCGATCGTCAACGCCGCCAACACTTCGCTCCTCGGCGGGGGCGGCGTCGATGGCGCCATCCACCGCGCGGCTGGGCCGCGGCTGCTCGCGGCAACGCGGAAAGTGGGTGGCTGCCCGACCGGCGAGGCGCGGATCACCCCCGGTTTCGACCTGCCGGCAACGTGGATCATTCACACCGTCGGCCCGGTCTGGCAGGGCGGCGACGCCGGGGAGGACGCGCTGCTGGCCGCCTGCTACCGTGCCAGTCTCGCCCTGGCGCGAGAGCACGGAGTGCGGAGCATCGCCTTTCCCGCCATCAGCACCGGCGCCTATGGTTTTCCCATCACGCGGGCGTCCAGGATTGCCGTGCGGGAAGTCACCGATCACCTCCGCCGCTCACCGGAGTGGCAGCGAGTGGTCTTCGCTCTGCGTGGCGAGGAAGCGATGCGGTCTTACCGGGACGCCCTCTCGGCAACGGGATCAGGCCCCACAGAAGGATGAACGCGGCTCTGCCAGATCAAGTCCGGGTCAGGCATTCGCAATACCTTGGCACGACGAGACAGCTAAGAGTCCCTCTCCCTGAGTAAACTGAAAAGCGGTCTCGCCGCATCGGCCCTCACCCCAACCTCTCTCCCATTGCGATGGGCGAGGGCCCTTTCGCCGGGGCAGGGTCAATCTCGCGCCCGGCAATTGCGTCCTTCGTGCCGCAAGTCACCATGCCATTCAGAGTTTGGATGAAGACTTTCGCATTGAATTCAGTTACACACGCTCAATGCCCCTCGCCCTGCGCACAGGGCGAGGGGTTGCGGTAAGGGCTTGCGCTCCGACTGCAGCGCGCTCCAAGAGCGGACTCATCCTGGCGCCGCATCGAAAATAAAACGCCGCCCGGTGATGAACCGGGCGGCATCCTGGGTACGCCTGGCAGGATTCGAACCTGCGGCCTTTGGGTCCGCAACCCAACGCTCTATCCCCTGAGCTACAGGCGCGCTCCACGCATTGTACACGATGGGAGGGCTTCACCGGCATCGCGTCGCGGCCGGTTCCTCTGGGCGGGAAGGGAGGGATTCGAACCCTCGGAGGACATCTACTGCCCTCAACCGCTTAGCAGGCGGCCCCATTCGACCACTCTGGCACCTCCCCAGGCGGCGCCGTACTTCACCGCGGCCGCACGCGGCCAGATCGGAGACGAACGACATCCAGCCCGGCAAGTGTAACCGGTCCTGCTCGCACGGAACAATCTCTTTCCGATCGAGGTCCTATGGCGATCCCAGGCCAGCGCCGCGGTACCGCCGGCGAATCGGTAAGCGCACTCTCGCGAGTAGACACCGACCCACGGCATCCGGCAGAGCGGGCGGGACCCGCAAGCGTGAGGCCTGCTCGAAGGCATAGGCCATGCCAAGCAGTTCGGCGTCGGCGCGGGGCCGGCCGATGAGCGTCACTGCGAACGGCACGTCCCAAGGCGAGATCCCCGCCGGTACCGCGATCGCCGGGAACCCGGCAAACGGGTAGATCAGCGACTGCAAGGAATCGATGCCTGCCAGGGCGTCGAGGTCGTTTCCATCGAGTAGCGCAAGGAGATAGGCGCGCGCCTGGGCCCGGTTATCTCGCGCAATCCCGCGCGCCTCCGCCTCGCCGAGGGGATTCCAGAGGCAATCGCGCAGGCGATCCTGTCCCCATGGTGCATAGCGCCCGATATTCTCGTCATTGAAAGCGATCACGTCCGCAAGCGATCTTGCCGGAGCATCGGTGGCGCTCAGATAAGCATCGACTCCGTGCCGGAGTCCCCAGTTGAACTCCGGGACGAAGCCGGGACCGCTGAAATCGAACGGCTCCGGTCGGAGTACGACGACCTTCGCGCCCGCGGACTCCATGGCATTGACCGTATCGGTCATCCCAGAGTTGGCGATGATCCAGTCGTCGGAGGCTGACCCGATCAGCGGAATCCCCATCAATCCGATCCGCTTGCCACGCAGTCGATCGCCGCCGAGCGCCGCAACAAAGTTCGTGCCATGAACACCCTCGGCGCGGTGATTCTGGCGATCGCGCGGATCGGGTTGGCTGGCCATCGCGGTGAGGAGAACGGCGACGTCGGTTACCGTGCGACCGATCGGGCCCGCCATGTCGCATTCGTCGGTGATCGGGAGGACGCGGTCGCGGCTGACGAGACCAAGTGTCGGACGCATCCCGACCACCGAGGCCCGCGCCGAGGGGGCGATGATCGAACCGGCGGTTTCAGTCCCCACGGCAATCGCCGCGAGATTGGCGGTGACCGCCACCGCCGAGCCAGTGCTCGATCCGAACGGATCGAGCCCTTGCCCGTAGGGACTGAGGGCCTGACCACCGAGCGCGCTGTAGCCACTCGGGGCGATATAGGACATCCAGTATGCCCACTCGGACATGTTCGTCTTGCCGAGAAGGATCGCTCCCGCCGCGCGGATTCCTGTCACCAGGTGCGCGTCCCGGTCGCTTCGCGCCGTGCTGAGGGCCGCCGCGCCGGCGGTCGTGCGGAGCAGGTCGCCGGTTCCGATGTTGTCCTTGAGCAGGACGGGAATCCCGTGCAGTGGACCGCGACGCATGCCGGCCGCCCGCTCGGCGTCGTACCGCGCCGCGACTGCAAGCGCGTCCGCGTTGAGATCGATGACAGAGCGGAGCCGGTTGGCGTCATAGCGCCGGATGCGGTCGACGTAGTAGGTGACGAGATCGACGCTGCTGTAGCGTCCGGCCTCGAGATCGAATTGCAGATCGAATGCGGTGGCCTCGAGGATCAACCCGTCGAGGCGGCAGCGCTCCGCCGGGGTGAAGAGCGTGAGGCGATCGGCGAATGGGCGAAAATCGAGCGGACGCCAAGGTGGCGGCGATGCGACAGGCTCACCATGCACCGGTAGTCGGTTCAGCCCAAGCACTGCGCCAGCGAGCCCACCAACACCCGCCCGCAGCACGTCACGCCGGTTGTACCGCGACACCGACATCCTTCCCTCGATCTTGCCGGGGCGCCAGCGGGAATGACCGTGGGAAAGGCTACTGCCAGATAGGACGGGATGCGAATATGGCGCGCAGCGGCGCAGATGGGACAGCAGCTGCTCTTCCCGTGGCCGACCAACCCGGCTGTGCTGACAACACGCGCAATATCACCCGCACGCCAATGCTTGCCGCTCGCGGTCGCCGACACGGACGACTGGTACGGCCACCATCGCCGCAGTCGCGGCTCGCTAGAAGCAACCGCCGCCGATGCACGAGGCGCCGGCGGGACAGCCGATGCCGCAGCCGCCACAGTTGAAGGTGTCGGTGGTCAGGTCAGCACAAAAACCGCCGCAGTCGGTCAGGCCGATGGCGGCGCAGTCAGTGAACTCCTGTTCCGGCGGCGTGCAAAAGCCTGCGGTGCAGAACTCGCCGACGAAACAGGCCGCGCCGCAACCGCCGCAATTGGCAGGGTCGGTCAAGGTGTCGACGCAGGTCCCCCCGCAGTCGATCAATCCTTGCGCCGCGCAGTCGGGAAATTCCTGCTCCGGCGTCATGCAGAAGCCTTCGATGCAGGTGGCCTCCCCCGGGCAGACGATGCCACACCCCCCGCAATTGGCGAAATCGGTCGCCGCGTTCACGCACACGCCGCCACAATCGGTCAACCCTTGGGCAGCGCAGTCGGTCGGCTCCTGTTCCGGCGTCATGCAGAAACCCTCGATGCAGGTCGCGGCCACGGGACAGACGGTTCCACAAGCGCCACAGTTCGCGGCATCGGTTCGCGTGTTGACGCAGACACCGCCACAATCGGTCAGCCCCTGCACATCGCAGACATTGGCTGCCGCATCTCCTGCTGGGATGCAGAGACCGGCGGCGCATGTTTCGGCAATCAAGCACGACTGTCCACACGCGCCGCAATTGCGCGGATCGCTCGAAATATCGGCGCAGACGCCGCCGCAGTCGGTTTCAAACGGCTGGCAATTGCCGCTGCCGGCGGCACAGGCACCTTCCCGGCAGGTTTGGCCCGCGGCGCAGGCGACGCCACAGGCACCGCAGTGACTCGGGTCGCCCACCAGGTTGACACAGGCTTTGCCGCAGCGGGTGAGCCCGGCGGCGCAGGCAGCCTGCGCCGCGGTCGCTCCGGTTGCTCCCGCCGTGCCTGTCGCACCCATGGCGCCGCCGCTCGCTGGTCCGGTGGGACCGCCCGCCCCGGCCGTGGCGGCGGGTCCAGTCGCCCCGCCACGGCCCTGGCGCCCGGTGCGGCCACCACCTTGGTTTTGATCCGTCGGCCCCTGCGCCGCGCGCGCGCCTCCGCCCTGTCCCCCTTGCGGGGCAGTGGCCGCGCCGGATGCGCCGCCAGCACCGGTTCGGTTGCGTTTCTTCTTCCCACCCTCGGCTGCGCCGGTACCCCCGCCCGAGCCCACCGCGGCCGCATGCCAATCTCCGAGGTCCCCGACCCGCGGTCCTGCGGTCGTGCCATCGACGGCTCCCTTGCAGGCGGCGATCTCCTCCGCGCCGACCCCGAGGGCGACGAGAGCGGCACGTTGATCGATGGTGATGCGGAGTTGCAGGGCATGGCCGGTGGCCTGGCCCACCACCGGCAGGCGCGTGCCATCCAAGAGCTTCAGCGCGGCCTGCTCGAGATTACCGGTCTCTGACAGCGCGAAACTGAGCTCGCCTTGCAGTTGGCCGGGCTGGGTCGCGCCAGGAGCGAGCGTCTGGTTCAGGCTTGGACCGACGCGGACCGTGGCCATGAACGACATGCGGCAGACCTGCGCCTGGGCGGCGCGTGCCGCCGGCGCAGCGCGCCCGAGGCCGAGCGCGGTCAGCAACCCACTGGCAGTCAACGCGCTCAGCGTGGCACGGCGGGTGGTCGGCACGGCGACGCGCCGGGAAAGCGCGTCGAAGCGATCGGCGTCCATGGTTCCTCCTCGGCCGCCGCAACCCGCGGCCCGTCTTCGGTCCGGGTGTTCTGTTATCGCGCGGACGGGAGTCTATCAGGTTCGCATTGATTCATCGGGCGGTGTCGGCCCACCAGCGTCAGTTGGGGCACCGGCACACGTGCGGAGAAGACGATCGACCGTTGATCATAGCAAGCGCTGGAAGGTGCATTCCGCTAATGAATTGCCGCCCCACATTCCGGACAAATCGAACGTCAGTGCGTGGTAAGAGCAGCTTGTGCAGGCCCGATGGGAACCGGATGACGGCGAACGAAAAGCGGCGCGATTCGACGTTCTAGACACGATCTCTGGTACGGCGCCCGCGCTTACGGCGCACCAGCACCCATTCGTTCAGGTGTTTGCAATGATTGTCGGGGCGGAGAGGGTGGGATTCGAACCCACGGAACTTACGTTCGGCTGTTTTCAAGACAGCTGCCTTCAACCGCTCGGCCACCTCTCCGTGGTCCATGCCAATGGTACCCCAGTGTTTCGTAGCATTCCCTCGGCGATTCCGCGTCGCGGTTGCGAAACGAGAACGGGATTTCACCATCATGAAGCCAGCGTTGTACCCGACGCTCATCGAGATTCCATCGACGTTGAAAGGGAAGCAGATTCTCCTCCGGCCACTTGAAGCATCAGACGCCGAACCGATGCACGCCGCCATCGCGGAATCGCAAGCGCACCTCGCACCCTGGGTTTCCTGGCTCGATCGCCAGAGCACGCTCGATCAGACCCGCGACTACTGCGTTCGCTGCGCCGCGAACTGGCTGCTGCGCAACGACCTCACCTTCGGCATCTTTTCGCTGGAAGGCGGAGGGTATCTCGGGGGCGCTGGTCTCCACAATCCGGACTGGCAATTGCGTTCATTCTCCGTCGGTTACTGGTTGCGCGCCGCAGCCACGGGTCGGGGTTACGCAACTGAAGCGGCGTCGCTGCTCGCGAACCTGGCGTTTGCGACCCTTCAGGCCAACCGACTCCAATTGCGCTGCGATCCCCGCAATGCCCCGAGCCAGCGGGTCGCGGAGCGGGTCGGCTTCGTCCTGGAGGGGCGATTGCGAAATGTCTTTCTCGATCCCCAGGGACAGGCGGCGGACTATCTGGTCTTTTCGCTGACGCCTGACGATCGGGCAGCAAATCACGACGACTTGCCGCAACTCCATCATGATTGAAAGTGAAATTCCCGTGCTGACCACGGTTCCGGCCGAGATTATGGGTGCGCGCGTGATCCTCCGCGCCCATCGCCCCCAGTTCGCAATGGAGATGTATGCGGCGATCGCGGAATCGCGCCAGCATCTCCGGCCATGGATGGACTGGGTCGACGATCACCGCTCCGTCGATGATACCCGTGCCTTCTGCGTCGCGAGCGCCGCGGACTGGCTGCTTCGCTCCACGCTTGGCTACTCGATTTTCGACCGTACCTCGGATCGCTTCCTGGGCGGCATCGGGTGTGAGGAAATCGACCGCACGCTGCGGTCGTTCGCGGTCGGCTACTGGCTGCGAGTGGGCGCGACCGGTCACGGCTACGCCACCGAGGCGACCAGGTTGCTGGTCGACAAGGTGTTTTCCGTGCTCGGCGCACGACGGGTACAGCTCACCTGCGACGTGCGCAACACCGCGAGCCGAAGGGTCGCAGAGCGTGCCGGTTTCGTGCTCGAAGCGCGAATGCGCAATGCCCGCCTTACTCCGTCCGGCGGCATCTCCGATACGCTAATGTTTTCCCTGACGCCTGAGGACCGTAGTCTCGCGAACCAATGAAGGCGCGGTGATGGCCGCGGCACAATCTTGCCGTCATGGGTTGTAATCGCCATGCGCGGGCCGTCAGACCGGATGCGCGGGACCGATTGGAGGCTGCGGCCCGATCACTGCTTTGCCCCCCATGTACGGGCGGAGGACCATCGGCACCTCGATTGTGCCGTCCTCCTGCTGGTAGTGCTCCATGATCGCGATCATCGTGCGCGGCAGCGCCAGGCCGGAACCGTTGAGGGTGTGGACGAAGCGGGGGCGCTCGCCCTCACCTGGCCGGAAGCGGATGTTCGCCCGCCGCGCCTGGAAATCGAGAAAACGGCCGCACGAGGACACTTCCAGCCACTCGCCCGACCCCGGCGCCCACGCTTCGAGATCGACCTTGTCGGCGGCGGCAAAGCCAAGATCTCCCGTGCAGAGTTGCACCAACCGGTAGGGCAGATCGAGCGCCCGCAAGGTATCCGCGGCTTCCTCGATCAGCCGCTTGTGTTCGGCTTCCGATTCGTCGGGATGGACGAACTTGACCATCTCGACCTTGTCGAACTGGTAGCCCCGCTTGATGCCCCGGACATCGCGTCCCGCCGAAATCTGCTCCCGGCGAAAGCAGGGGGTATAGGCCACGTGATAGATCGGCAACTGGCTACCATCGAGAATCTCGTCGCGGTAGAGATTGGTCACCGGCACCTCGGCGGTGGGGATCATCCACTTGTCTTCTTCGGCGTCGCGGAAGAGGTTCTCCGCGAACTTCGGCAGATTTCCCGTTCCTACCAGGGTCTCGCCGAGCACCAGATAGGGGGGATAGACCTCCTGGTACCCGTGCTGGTTGATGTGGAGATCGAGCATCCAGGCGATCAATGCCCGCTGCAGCCGCGCGCCATCGCCGCGCAGCACATAGAAGCGCGATCCGGCCACCTTGACACCGCGTTCGAAGTCGATGATGCCGAGCGCCTCGGCCAGTTCCCAGTGGGGCTTCGGTGGAAACGGAAACCGGCGCTGCTCGCCAAATTCGGCGATCACTTCGTTACCGGATTCGTCCGGCGCCACCGGGACATGCGGCAGCGGCATGTTCGGCACATGCAGCATCAGTCCGTCGAGTTGCCGCTCGACCCCCTTCGCCTCTTCGTCGAGCGTCGAAATCCGATCACCGAGATCGCGCAGCCGCGCAATGAGTTCCTCGCGCTCCGTCGCGTCCCGCGTTCGGCCGACCGTCTTCGATCCGGCGTTGAGTTCCGCCTTGAGAGCCTCGACCTCGGTCAGGAGCGCGCGGCGCCGCACATCCAGCGTCAGGATCTCGTCGATCGGCGCTTCGGTGTACGTGGTCGCCAGCGCCGCCTTGACTCCATCCGGATTCTCCCGGATCAACCGCAGATCGAGCATGACCGACTTCTCCCCTTCAACTCTCATTGCAATGACATCCAGGCAGAGGACAGCAAAACGCCCCGCGCGGGCGCGGGGCGCTGGGACGATCCACACCTGCGGATCAGCACGCTCAGCGCGCCGCGCGACTTGCTCCTCGCTCGGATGAGCGCGGCATTCCAATCGGCGTGAATCCGGGAAGGAATTTCGACCACTCGTTGGTCAACGCGCCCTCGATCCGTCGCTCGATCGTGTAATACCGTCCAGCCCGCGGCTCCTGCGGCACGCTGCGCAGGGTCATGCGTACCTCGTTCAGGAGTTTTCCTCCCTTGCGATGATTGCATGTCTTGCATGCCGAGACGAGATTGTCCCACGAATGGCCGCCGCCGCGAGAGCGCGGCACCACGTGATCGATGGTGAGATCACCGGACTGCCTGCCGCAGTACTGGCAGGCGTATCCGTCACGGATAAAGACTTCCTTCCGCGTCAGTTTGACCCGGGGCCGCGGCCGGTGAATGAGATAGACCATCCGGATGACCGACGGCGCGGGAAACTCGCGCGTTGACGTGCGCATCGAGGCGCCATTGCTCTCGAGCACTTCGGCCTTGCCGTCAAAGACAAGAACGATCGCGCGACGCACGTTGCAGACGTTCAGGGGTTCGTAATTCTGGTTGAGAACCAGGACGGCGCCATTCACCCTGCCGATGCTCCACCGGGATCAGGGTTGTCGCGGTTACCCTCGCACCAGGCTCCAGCGCAACCTCACGTGTTGCCGCTGCTGGACTCTCACGGCGAATGGACCGCCGCTGGCGACCGGATTCATATTCCGGATCGAGTCCGGCAGGACTGTAGCACGCATGTTTTTCGCCGTTCAAGACATCAACAGCAAACCGGGACTTGCAGTTGCGTCAGTGGAGGCTGATATTGGCGCAACGCCACGGTCCAATCCGGGAGCGATCGCGATGAAGCCTCACCTTGAGTCTGCCGGCCACCCGTGGCACGTGCTCTGCGGATGATCCGCCCGCTGAGCGTACGTATGGACCGAGACTCTCCGGTGCGACAGCGACGCCTGCCAGCGATCTTCACAGTCAGAGAACGGGGGACGCGATGGTCAATCCGATCCAGATCCAGACATACCTGAAAGGGGTCGATTATCCCGCCGGCAAGACCGATCTCCTCGGCCGGGCGGAGCAGGAAGGCGCGGATGAGGAAGTCCGCCGCGCCCTCGAATCGCTACCCGACCGGGAGTTCCAATCGCCGGCCGAGGTGAGCGAGTCCCTTGCCCAGGGCCAGTAGTTTGGTGCCCCACGACATCCCGTTGCCCGCCAATCTTGCCCACCAGGTACGACGCGTCGCCAGGGATCGACTCGGGTTGGACGAGCTCCGACCCGGCCAGGAAGAGGCGATCATCGCGGTGTTGGAAGGAAGCGATACTCTTGCCGTGCTTCCGACCGGTTTCGGCAAGTCAGCGATCTACCAGATCGCCGGGGCGCTTCTCCCCGGCGCAACACTGGTCGTTTCCCCGCTGATTGCGCTCCAACGCGATCAGGTGGAAGCGATCTCGAACCAGGATATCGGCGACGCTGCTCTGGTCAACTCCACCTTGCGTTCGACAGAGCGCAAGGACGCGCTCGCCGAAGTCGCGGGAGGCGAGCGCGAGTTTCTCTTTCTCGCTCCGGAACAACTCGCCAACGAAGAGACCTTGGCGCAGTTGCGCGACATCGCGCCGTCCCTCCTCGTCGTGGACGAAGCGCATTGCGTTAGCGAGTGGGGGCACGATTTTCGACCGGAGTACCTGCGGCTCGGAGCGGTCGCGGCCACGCTCGGGCAGCCGCGAATCCTGGCGCTCACGGCAACCGCTTCGCCTCCGGTGCGGGAGGAAATCGCCGCACGGCTTGGGATGCGTGATCCGCGCGTCATCGTCCACGGTTTCGACCGGCCCAATATTCACCTCGCCGTGGAAGGGTTCGCCGACGGGGAAGAGAAGACGGACGCACTGCTCGACCGGGTCGTCGTCGCCGCCAAGCCTGGCATCGTCTACGCGGCAACCCGCGGTCGCACCGAAGCCATCGCCGCGGCTCTCGTCGATCGGGGTATTGGGGCCGCCGCCTACCATGCCGGCATGAGCGCCGGCGCCCGAGAGCAGGCGCAAGATGGGTTCATGAACGACGAGATCGAGGTCATTGTCGCCACCACCGCGTTTGGCATGGGTATTGACAAGCCGAATGTCCGCTTTGTCTTCCACCATGATGTCAGTGAATCGGTCGACGCCTACTACCAGGAGATCGGGCGAGCCGGCCGCGACGGCGAACCGGCGTCGGCGATCCTCTTCTTTCGCTTGGAAGATCTGAATCTGCGACGGTTCTTCGCTGGCAGCGGCAACGTTGACCCGGAAGATCTGGAGCGGATCGCGGAGTTGGTCTCGAGCGCCGGAGGGCCGATCGACGCGGCGACCATTCAAGAGACCGTCGATCTCTCGCAAACCAGGACCATGGCGGCAATTCAGCGCCTGGAAGACATCGGTGCGGTCGAGGTTCGTCCCTCCGGCGAGGTGATCGCGGCGAACGAGATCGACCCCGGGCAGGCCGCCGCGCTGGCGATGACCGAGCAGGAGCAGCGCCGCAAGTTCACCCGCTCCCGGTTGGAAATGATGCGCGGCTACGCGGACATGCGCGGCTGCCGGCGGCAGTACATCCTCAACTACTTCGGGGAGACGTTCGAGCCACCGTGCGGAGATTGCGATCGCTGCGACGCCGGACTGCCTGACGAGGATGGGGCTCTCGACCAGCTACCATTTCCGCTTGGCGCCGCGGTTGTTCACGATGCCTGGGGCGACGGAGTGATCATGCGCTACGCCGGGGAGAGTATGGTCGTCCTGTTCGATTCGGTTGGGTATCGCACCTTATCCATTCCGATTGTTCTCGAAAAGGGGCTCCTCAGCCCCGCGGGCGCTACGCCTCCCCTGTAGCCGCTCACTTCCGGCGAGCCACCTCGGGCGGAGCATCACCTACTGCGATGACGATCAACAAGACGCGAGTTCTCTTTGCTTCGTAATATCTTGCTCACAACAGACATTGATTTCTTGAATTTTTCTGATATACTGAGGGTAGATCAGGGGCTCATTATGATCGTTCGATAAAGGCACCGATCGCCCACGGCGGAGTGTTCCTCCCCGGGCGCGATCTGCTGGCCGCCGTCCCTGAGGCGGTTTATCGCTCATTGTCGCGATCGGCGGAATTGATCGGTCACCAAGCAGTAGGGGCGGCGGGTCCCGGGAATCTGCGACGAAAGGAGCAGGGGTTGGACAGCAAGCGGTTCGATGATCTGAGCAGGATTCTGAGCAAGCGGGCCTCGCGGCGCGGTGCGTTCGG
The DNA here is from genome assembly GCA_046328335.1 of Thermomicrobiales bacterium. Taxonomy (GTDB): domain Bacteria; phylum Chloroflexota; class Chloroflexia; order Thermomicrobiales; family UBA6265; genus JACCXM01. The sequence goes on along the minus strand of JAXLWU010000021.1, from coordinate 61,326 downwards.
GGCGCTGGCTGGTCTAACAGGAATGGTCGGCGTCGGTTCCATCGAGGCCAAATCGAAGCGGCGGGGCGCAAGAAGGATCACATCAACCGTGTCAGCGCCGACGCGTTGTCGCTCTCCTGTCCTCGTCTGTGTGCGCTGATCTTCCCATTTTCGCGCCAGCGACAGACGATCTGCGTCCGGAACTGCGAGTGCATCCAGCGCTGCATCAACGTGACCGATCCAGCGCAGCAGGTAAGCTTGCTTCCGCGGGATCGTGACCGACCCAAGCACCTGCACAACGCCGGCCCCGGCGTAGATTCGGGGCGACAGACCAGGACGACCCCGATCACCGCCGCGGTCCGGGTTGATCCGCCAATCGGGGGCGGCGTAGCGGGAGATCATCACCGCTACAGGCGCGGCGCGGCACCTCAGTGGTCCTCGCTGACCGGGTGGTCACGAGGGTGGGAATTCGACACGATCGGGCAACCGTGACTGTGTTACGGTTGCCCGATCGCGTCCGTTCTCTCCAGCATCGTCCGCGGGTCGGCGGCACTGGAGCCGCGCCGAGCAAGGTGAGGATGGAAGGTCAGTTCATCAGCGCGATCCTTGTCGTCTGCGGACTGCTCCTCATTGTCGTGGCATCCGGCCTTGCCATTCGCACCTTCATGATCCCAACCGGCGCCCCGCCACTGATCAACCGGTTCGTTTTCCGTCTCACCCAGGCCATTTTTGACATCCTCACACGGGTGGCGCGGTCGGAAGAGCGCCGGCAGCACATCCTCAGCCCGTATGCCCCGTGTCCCTGCTCGTCGTCCTCGGCAGCATCCTCTTCATGATCGGGCTGGGCTACACCCTGGCCTTTTTTGGCCTTGGCATCACCCCGTTCATCCGCGCGTTCCTGTTCAGCGCGTCCGCGCTCTCCACCATGGGGTTCGAATCGCCCGGCAACAATTTCTGGGTGATCATGCTTTCGGCGATCGAAGCGCTAACCGTGGCCACGATCGTCGCTCTCCTGATCGGATACCTGCCGGGGATCTATTCCTCCTACCAGCAGCGGGAACAGGCGGTCGCCAGTCTGAACAATCTGACCGGCCAGAGCCCGGATGGCATCAAAGTCATCGACGCGTTCATCGAGACGTTTGGCGTGGGGAAACTGGGAGAGTTGTGGCAAACGTGGATTGACTGGTTCGGTGGCCTCGCCAGTGCCCGGTCAACGTTGTCCGGTGAACTCTATCTGCGTTCGTCGCGCTGGGATCGCTCCTGGATTTCGGCGGCGGGGGCGATGCTCGACGCCGCCGCCATTGCCGATTCGTCGCTCGATCTCACGACCGATCCCGCCGCGGATCGCTTGGTTAGGACGGGCACACACACCCTTACCGAGGTGCTCGAACCGCTTCGGCTGCACTGCCCTGATCGTCCCAGCTGGCCTTCCACACCGACAAACATCACCCAGGACGAATTCAATCAGGCATTCGACCACTTCAAGCAGGCCGGTCTTCCGATGAAACCGGACCGCGACGCGGCCTGGAGGGACTTCGCAAACCTGCGGGTCAAGTACGAGTGCTCGCTGATGGCGTTGATTCGCCTCAAGAATCCGCCTCACGGATCGCGCTGGACGACCGACCGGGAGGAAACGAATGTCCCCCTCTCACTCCCGGTGTTCGGCCACCGCATCCTGCATCGTGGCGGCGCCGCCACTCCGGACGACCCTACGGAATGGCAGCTTTGACTCGCGTTTTCTCTGGCTATTCGATTGGGTATTTCACTCTGAAAGTCGCCATAGAGGACGGGAAACGTCGATTGCCACGCCTCCCTGCTGTTGGTCGCGCCGTCGGTAATGCGCCCAGAAGAAGCCCGGTTTGCAGCGGCGTGCCGCTATGGTGTCATCCCGAGAAACGAGAGACCTCGTCATTCGCGTGTAGAAGACCAAGGAACGAGATTCCTCGCCGCGGCTCCGGATGATTCGTCTGTTGCAGCCCGCTCTAATCTGCCGCGAGAGCAGTCACACCGAGAACCGGCCTCAGAAAATCCCCAGTGAACGAACCCGGCGTCGCAGCCACCATCTCTGGCGTGCCCTCGGCGATCACGAACCCGCCCCCGCTGCCTCCTTCGGGCCCCATATCGATCACCCAGTCGGCCGACTTGACCACGTCGAGATTGTGCTCGATCACGATCACCGTGTTCCCGCCGTCGACCAACCGTTGCAGGATGCCGAGCAATTTCTCGATATCCGCGAAATGGAGACCGGTGGTCGGCTCATCCAGGATGTACAGCGTGCGTCCGGTCGCTCGCCGCGAAAGCTCGCTGGCCAGTTTGACCCGCTGCGCCTCGCCGCCGGAGAGTTGTGTCGCGGGCTGACCCAACTTGATGTAGCCGAGCCCGACATCGTAAAGCGTTTTCAGTTTGTTGTAGATCGACGGCACGTTCTGGAAGAACTCGCACGCCTCTGCGACGGTCATATCGAGCACGTCGGCGATCGACTTCCCCTTGTAGGTGATCTCCAGCGCCTCTCGGTTGTAGCGCTTGCCGTGACAGACCTCGCACGGGACAAACACGTCCGGCAGGAAGTTCATCTCGATCTGGATGATCCCCTCGCCCTTGCACGCCTCGCAGCGGCCACCCTTGACGTTGAAGGAGAAGCGTCCCGGCAAATAACCACGTGCCTTGGCTTCGGTCATCGAGGCGTAGAGTTCCCGGATCGGGGTAAAGAGGCCGGTATAGGTCGCCGGGTTGCTGCGCGGGGTGCGCCCGATCGGACTCTGATCGATATCGATCACTTTGTCGAGCAGCCGCACGCCCTCGAGTTCGTCATGCGTTCCTGGGCGCTGCCGCGCCAGGTTCAACTCCATGGCCAACCGGGGATAGAGGGTGTCGGTGACCAGCGAACTCTTGCCCGATCCCGATACCCCCGTCACGCAAATGAACGTTCCCAAAGGAAAGCGAACCGTAATGTTCTTGAGGTTGTTCTCCCTTGCGCCGCGCAGGATGAGCGACTTGCCGTTTCCCTGGCGCCGCGTGTCAGGCAGCGGAATGTGGCGCTCTCCGGACAGGAATTGCCCGGTAATCGACTCCGGCGCCGCCATGATGTCGTCCATGGTGCCTTCGGCGACGACCCGGCCGCCATGTTGCCCCGCACCCGGACCGATGTCCACGATCCAGTCGGCGGCACGCATGGTCTCTTCGTCATGTTCGACGACGATCAGGGTGTTCCCGATATCGCGCAACCGCTCCAGCGTCCGGATCAGCCGAGCGTTGTCGCGCTGGTGGAGACCGATGCTCGGCTCGTCGAGGATGTACAGCACCCCCATCAACGACGATCCGATCTGGGTCGCCAGGCGGATTCGCTGAGCCTCCCCACCCGAGAGGGTATTCGCGGATCGTTCCAGCGTGAGGTAATCGAGACCGACATCGACCAGGAATCCAAGCCGCTCGCGAATCTCCTTGAAAATCTGCCGGGCGATGAGAAACTCCCGCTCGGTCAACGGCGCGCCGGGGCTGTCGGCCGGATCGCGGGCCAACGTGGTAAACCAGTCCCGCGCCTCGCGGATCGGCATCCGCGTCACTTCGACGATGGAGCGGCCCTCGATCGTCACCGCCAGCACTTCCGGCTTCAACCGCGCGCCATGGCAGGTCGGGCATGGCCGCTCGGCCATGTATCGCTCCAACTCCTCCCTGACATAGTCGGAGGAGGTCGCCTCGTAGCGGCGCTTGAGGTTGGGAATGACGCCTTCGTATTCGACGTCATAGGAGCGGGGCCGGCCGGTCCGCGACTGGTAGCGGACGGTAACCTTCTGCCCCTTCGATCCGTTCATCACCAAATCGAGCCCCTCGGCGGGAAGATCCTTGACCGGGGTGGCGAGACTGAAGTCGTATTTCGCGGCGACGCCTTCGAGGAGCGCCGAATACCAGGCGCTCCCCTCCCCGGTGGCGCGCAACCATGGCACGATCGCGCCTTGTGCCAAACTCAGCGCCCGGTTGGGAATAATCAGGTCGCGATCGAACTCCCGGGTCGTGCCGAGACCGGTGCAGGTTGGGCACGCCCCGTGCGGTGAGTTGAACGAGAAGTTTCGGGGTTCGATCTCGGTCAGACCGACCACGCCATGCTCCGGACAGGCAAACTTTTCGGAGAAGGTCAGCAATTCGCCATCGACGATCTGGGCTTCGGCGATCCCGCCCGCGATGCGTAGCGCGGTTTCCAGCGATTCGATCACCCGAATACGGTCTGGATGCTCGTCCGCGGTGACCCCCGGCTCATGACGAACGACAAGGCGGTCGACGACCACCTCGATGGTGTGCTTCTTGTACTTCTGCAGGGAAAGACCGAGCGCCTCGTCGACATCGAGCACGTTGCCATCGACGCGAACGCGAACGAATCCCTGCCGGCGAATCTCCTCCAGGACGCCCTGATGTTCGCCCTTGCGATCCCGGATCACCGGTGCGAGGATCATCAATCGCGTACTGTCTGGCAGTTCCAGCAGTTGCCGCGCCATTTGCTGCACGGACTGGGCCACGATCGGCCGCCCGCAGATCGGGCAGTGTGGCTGGCCAATACGCGCGAAGAGCAAACGCATGTAGTCGTAAATTTCGGTGACCGTGCCGACCGTCGAACGCGGGTTGCGGCTGGTCCCCTTCTGGTCGATCGAAATCGCCGGCGAGAGACCATCGATGTGATCGACGTCTGGTTTCTCCATCTGCCCGAGAAACTGCCGAGCGTACGCGGAGAGCGACTCTACGTAGCGGCGCTGTCCCTCGGCGAAGATGGTATCGAAGGCGAGCGAACTCTTGCCGGAACCGGAGAGACCGGTCAGGACCACCAGTCTGTCCCTGGGAAGATCGACGTCGATGTTCTTGAGATTATGCTCCCGCGCACCGCGAACGCTGATCCGGTCGTGCTGAGCCATGAATGGGCAACCCTCTTGCGGGCGCTCGGAACGGGCGGGGAGCCATCCGAACAAACGATCGCAATGTGACAGTCTAGCACACCTGGGGAAGCCCTTTGCACACCGTACGGACACGTGGGGTGCTTATCGGGACAGCACCTCCTGGGCCGCTCGCTCCCCGGTGAGCAGGGCGCCTGCCACGGTCTGGGGATACTGCCGGGTCGTCGCTTCGCCCGCGAAGAAGAGCCGGTGATCGATCGACCGGCCCAGTTCGTCGTAATCGGCGCCGGTGGCGCCGGGTGGAATATGAGAATACGAACCGAGGGCGAAGGGGTCGTGATTCCAGCGGGTGATCAGGTGTGATTCCGGTTCGGGAACGGTGACACCGTAGATGGTTCGCAACACCGTCATCGCCGATGCGATGGTCTCGGCATCGCTTTTCGCTTCGATCGCCGCGCCGGTCCGCGCCGCATTGAACCCGATCAGCATCGGCTCGTCGACGACGCGCGTGTAGTCGACCCAGTACGACCAGAGTCCGCGCACGTGGGCCATGAAGCCGAGTTGTTGTTCGTCATCCCAAAACCGCTCCGGGAACCGCAGATAGAGTTTGTTCAACGTGCCCATCTGGAGACGGCGGATCGCGGCACGTTTCCACTCCGGGAGCCGTGGCCGAAATTCGATTCCCTCCGCCTTCAGCACCCCGAGCGGCACGGTCACGATCGCGCAGGCCCCGGTGAATTCGGCCGAGGTCGTGCGTATCCGCACGGTCGCGTCGCTGAAATCGATTGACCTCACGACCTGGTTGGTCCGGATGTCGAGACCGGCCGCGAACAGGTCGACGAGTTGCCGATACCCGTCCTGCACGATCACATCGTGACGTCCGCCGAGCCAGGAGTCCTGGTCGAACCACCAGGCCGAGAGATTGCCCGCCCCTCCGCCATAGTCCTGCTCCACATTGAAACTGAGTTGAAAGTCGAGGGCCCGACGCTGGTACTCGTCGAGGCGGCGCGGCTGACTGACATGCCGCAACGCCTTCAGCAATGAACAGTCGCGGGTGCGATGGTTGCTCCAATGGCGGGCCCGCCGGTAGAGATCGAAATAGAGAGCTTCGTCCCGCGCCGCCTGCCGTTCCGACACGCGGCTGCCGTCGCGGTCGTAGATGGCGATATCGCGGTAGTCGGTGGGGACCACCCGCCACCCATACTGTTGGCGCAGGCGCCAGACCGGGTTCGGCTCCGCCGCGCCATGAATCCAGGAAGCGCCAAGATCGAGGGGTACGCCGAGCGACTCGTCCGTCCAGGTGCGCCCCCCGACTCGGTCGCGCCCCTCCAGAACGGTGACGTCCAGACCGCGTTCGGCGAGCATGCGGGCCGCAGCGAGGCCCGAGATGCCGGCGCCGACGACGATCACCCGCTCCGCCGCGGCGCCAATCGGGTGGCGTAACATGAGCGGCGCGGCCAATCCGGCGGCGATCCCACCGAGTACGGTCCGCCGGCTGGCAAATCGCAACTCGGGTTTCCGCGCCCTGGTTCGACCCGATTCCGGGACATGGTCAGAGATGCTCATTACCATAAGGTACCATTTGTCGTGTTGCACGCGGCAATGATGCGACAGACCGGACTGACTCGACGGACAGGTCACAATCTCCATGGCTTCATTTCAGATCGATTTCGCTTCGTCTCTTCCGCTCATTCTCGCCTCGCAGTCACCCCGGCGCCGCGAGTTGCTATCCCTACTTGGCGTGCCGTTCACCGTCTCCGTCAGCGACGCCCCGGAAGACCGGGATGCCGATGTCTTAGCGGACAAGCAGGCTCTGCTCATCGCCGGGCGGAAAGCGCGCGCCATCGCCAACCGTGGGGCACGCGGTCTCATTCTCGGCGCCGACACGATCGTGGTTCTCGACGGCGAGATTCTCGGTAAACCCACCGGCGGCGACGACGCGAAATCAATGCTGCGGCGACTCGCCGGGCGCGGTCACCAGGTGATTACCGGAGTCGTGCTTCTCGACACTGAAACCGGCTATACTCGCGAGACCGCGGTGACCAGCACTGTCCACATGAAATCGGCCGACCAGGTCGACATCGACGGCTACGTCGCGACCGGTGAACCACGCGACAAGGCCGGAGCGTACGGTATCCAGGGGCTGGGCGGCGCGCTCGTCGATGGCTACGAAGGCTGCTTCACCAACATCGTCGGCCTGCCTTTGTGCGCGGTGGCCGAACTGCTTGCTTCCGCGGGGGTGCCGGTCTCACCAACTTGGGCAGGGTGCCAGCACGCCTCGGGAACGTCGAACCGGAAATTCGGATGACTCGTGGCTGTCGCACGTTCATCCGACGGTGTCGCCATTTTCCTCGTCCCTCGAGGGAATCAATTCCATACAGACGACGGCAGGTGGCGGGAATCAGGTGTCGATGCCCCACCTACACCAAACCCTCGGCCCGCGCTTTCACCACCGCGTCGCGACGTGTGGCGACGCCGAGTTTGCTCAGAACAGATCCTACGTGCCAGTTCACCGTGCGTAGACTAAGGTAGAGAGCATCGGCAATCTCGCGGTCCGTCTTGTGTTCGGCCAACTGCCGGAGAACATCGCGCTCCCGGCGTGTCAGAGCGTCAGCCGCGGGCACCTCGTCCGTGGTGAACGCAACGTCGGAGGCAGCCGGGGAAGCAAGGGCTGCAATCGCACCCCGCGCGGTGGCCAGACTAAACCCCTGGCCCTCGCTCCATGCGGCGGCGAAGTCCGAATCCCCGAGCTGGGCGCGGACAACCGCCAGGTCCCGCTCACGGCCGTCACGTTCACTCGGTAGGATCATGCCCAATCCGAGCCGACGCTGCAGTGTGTCGGCCATGGCAAAGAGTCGCGCGGCCGAGGCGAATTGTCCCCAGCTGGTTGCCACGCGCGCGGCCCCTACCAGCACCGCCTCGATATTCTGCATGTCGTCGTCCGCTCCTACCTTTTCCAGGTAAGCGTGATAATGAAAGCGAGCGAGCGCGTAGTCGCCGCGGTCGATGGCGAGATGGCCCAATTCATCGAAGGCGAAATGGCCTACTTTCAGGGACGATTCGCCTCGATCCAACATGGTGTCGTGCGCCTGGAAATGTTCCACTGCACGCTCAAAGCGCGATTCCGCAAGGTCGAACTCCCTGCGGGCGCGAGCGCAGACGCCGAGATTGGCCATCAGGATCCCCAGAAGCAGGGTTCGCTTGCGCGGATCTTCTACCTGTTCCGCGACCTGACAGGCATCGAAGAATATTGCGTCCGCTGCCGTGTGGTCGCCCAAGTACATGGCTGATCCGGCGCGCCAATTCAGCGCCACGGCCGTTTCCGCCTTGCTCCCCTGCTCCCGCAAGACGCGAATGCCGCGGTCAAAGCCAGCAGCGGCCGCGTCATATTTGCCACGCAGCACCTGAAAGCGCGACAGCCCGACCTGCAGCCGCGCTACGTCCAGCGCCGTTGCTTTGTCCGCGCGTGCCAGCGCTCGCTCCAGCCAACTCTGCGCCTCTTGGTAGTGGCCTCGGCCATACCAGTAACCTGGCAACATGGCGACAAGTCGCACGAAGGCGTCCGCGTCGCGATCTTCCATCCATACCAGTGAGGCATGCAATTCGGACCGGCTGGCCTCGAGGCGATCGAGAGCGCCTTTGTTCGTGGATACCAGCTCGGTCGCCGTGAGCGATGCCGCCAACGCCAGCATGTAGCCCGCGAGCGCAGCTCGCGCCGCATCTGCCTCGCCGGCAGCCGCCAGCCGTTCCAGGCCGAACTGACGGATGGTCTCCAGCATGCGATACCGGCGCTCGCCGTCGAGGCCCGGCTCAACGCCAATCATGCTTTGCTCGATCAGACTGGTCATCCTGTCGACGACGATGTCGCGCGCAGGCTCCTCACCCAAGTCTACGCTTACGCCACTGACCGCCGCGGCCGCGTCCAGTGTTGCACCGCCAGGAAAAACAGCCAGCCGCTGAAAGAACTGCTGCTCGGGCGGCGACAAAAGATCGTAGCTCCAGGCAATGGCGCCGCGCATCGTGGCATGACGAGTCGGGGCGTCGCGGGGACTGCGCGTCAGCACCTGCAGCCGCTGCTCAAGCCGAGCGTGGAGGCGATCGGGCGGCAAAACCTTGACCCTGACCGCTGCCAGTTCGATGGCGAGAGGCAGTCCGTCCAGCTCGGCGCAGATCTGCGCGATCAGCGGAGCAGACGCCGCGTCGACCGAAAAGGAAGGGTCGTGCTCGCGGGCCCGTTCTGCAAACAGCCGGCCCGCTTCGGATGCGAGGAGCTCGGCGGGCGTTGCCGCGGAGCCCGCCAGCGTCATCGGCGGCACCGGCAGCTCGCGCTCTCCCATCACCCGCAGCGGCGCACGGCTGGTGATCAACGCCTTGACCCCCGGCACTCCGGCCAGCATCGCAGCCACCTCAGAACCAGCATCCAGCAGGTGCTCGAAATTGTCGAGCACGAGGAGGATCTGCTTGCGGCCAAGGAACGTCATAAGCTGGTGCGTGCGCTGCTGCCACGGCCGCTCGCGCAGCCCCAGCGCCTGAGCAATGGCCGTCATCACCAACTCGGGACGTGGCACGTCGGCGAGGGACACGAGGACCGCGCCATCGGCGAACGCATCGGTGGCACCGGCCGCGACCAGCGCCAGACGGGTCTTGCCGATGCCACCGGCGCCAGTCAAAGTTAGCAAGCGGATTGTGGGCTCCTTCAGGGCGGCAACGACGGCAGCGACCTCGGCGTCCCGACCGACGAACGACGACAGCGGCGTGGGCAGCGGCGCAAGATCCTGCCCCGGAAAGGTCACCACGCGGGCGAGCGGGCGCGGCGCGGCCGGTGGCCGAAGCAGCGGCGCGAACTGCTCCAGCGCCGCGCGGTCGATGCGGTAGGACCAGCCGTCCTTCGTCGCCGCGAGTTTGCCGTCGCGGATGGCACGGCGAACGGTTCGCTCGGACATTCCGAGTGCCACGGCCGCTTCGCGCGTCGAGACGAATCCGTCCACTGGCGCGGCGCCTGACTTCGACCACCGCTCGCCAGTGCAAACCTCGCCGAACTCGTCCTGCGCGCGATTGTCGCTTACGTCCACTCGCGCTCGCCTCGTGCCCCGACGCGGCGCCACCAGCCGATCGTGGCCAAACCCACCCACCGCCCTGGTCGGATCGGGCCGTGTCTAGACCGCCGTGCAGAATGCGTGTCATTCCGAGCCGCGGCGAGGAATCTCGTTCGCCGGCAACCATGCGCCCGACGATGAAATTCCTTCTTCGTTGGAATGACACGTTTTTCGCACACCGCTCTAGCACTCGCTTTTCAATAAATATATCAAATGCATTGAGTATCGCCAGCGGGCCGCGGATATGCGGCGCGCACCAACACGCACCGCACCCGGCCATGTCCCGGCCACGACCGGGCCTGGCCATCGTGATCCCCGCAGCAAACCCGGTAGATTCTGCCGGTCCCTGCTCCCCCGTTTGCCGCATATCCTCGTGCCGAGGCGTCTTCTGATCGCGCATGACGCCCGCTTTGATGAAGGAGCGCCGGAGCCTTGGACGACGAAGCATTCATCGCGCAATCCCACTCGGATACGGAAGTCCGCGCGGGGGTATCACGCCGGGAGTGGATCATCGCAGCCGGCGGCGGCCTGGTGCTGGCAGCCGGCGGATTGCTACTGCCCGCAGGGCTGCAGGAAGCGGCGGCCCGGGAAGGCTCCTTCGGCCGCCGGCTCGGCGGCCGCCGCGGTCCGAACCACCGTGGCCGGAATCAGGCCAAGCGCCGCGACCGCAGCGCCGGTAACGACAGAAAGAAGAACGACGATGGCCACGGAAAGGCCCCGGGGACGGGTGGGTTCAACAACGCCGGACTGACGGTGCGAAACGCTGGCCGCGACTCCAGGCCATCCGACTGGGACTTCTTCCTCGAGAGTTTCAACGTCACGTTTTTCGCCCAGAGATATCTCGGTTTCGACAAATACGACCCTCCCTTCCTCATCCAGGACACCGTGACCGTCGACCTCGACCATGTCCCGGAGGTCACGGTCACCCCCGACTTTCACCGCTGCGGCGCCCTCATTCAACATCCCTTCCTGGTCGACGGCGACCTCTACGTCGAAGTCTGGGATCTCGCCCTCTGGTTCCCGCAGGGACGCGTGCTGCAAGGCAAGAACCTCGACCCGCCGCAAAACAAGATCGGGAACGAAGTCCTTCCCCAGAGGTCATACCTTGGGGGCGCCTACTTTCGGGCGCACGTGAACGTTCGAGACGACGACGGCGTCAACGACATCCTCGTCTTCAAGCTCTCCCGGCTCGATGACGGCAAGAACCGGGTCAGGTTCGAGTTCTTTGTGTATTGAGCGCGGGCAGCAAGACGCGAAAGGAGCGCAGCACGCATGGTAGAAGACGCGACGCACCACAACGGCAAACGATCGGTCGAGAGCCTCATCGGGGAGCAAGGCCCTATCACCACGCGCCGCTCCTGGGTGCGCTCGGTGGGCGGCGGCATTCTGATGGCGGTGGGCGGGCTCTACCTGCCGGATTGGCTGGAAGACACCGCAGCACGCGAAGGAGCATTCGGGGGCGAGCTCGGCGGCCGCCGCGGGCCGGATCACCGTGGCCGGGACAAGAACACGCGCCGCGATCACGGCTCAAGGAATCGCGATCGGAAGCATGACAAGAGGCCAGAGGGCTTCCGCGGGGTCTTCCTTTACATCTACAACAGCCGGCAAATCACCAACCCGAACCAATCGGCTTCGCTCGAGTTCTGGGGCGGCCACAACGCGAGCAGTCTCTTCCCGGAATACCGTTGGGAGAAAGCCAGTGAGCGCACGCTGGCCAACGGTGACGTGACCTCTGAGAACTACCTCAACATTGGCCTGACGTCGATCGTCGACGGCCGCTACATGATCCAGGCCGTCAATCCGGAAATCGCCACGCCCTTTGTCCGGATCGACTACGGCGGGAAGATGACGAAGTACGGCAATGATGGGGGTACGAAAGCCCTCCTCGTCGACCTCGATGAGAATGAGTCGACCGGGGTGGAGGTGGAAGGACACAGCTTCGACATCCACCGCCTCTACGACACCAGCGATTTCAAGGTCTTCGACATCCACTTCACGTAGGGACGTCACGGCGAACGCGCTTCCGTGCCCGGACCCGAGCGCGGCGGACAGGAAGCGGCAGCTAGGTGTATCGGTTCGCCCCGCGGACCGGCCACGTCCGATGCCGGGAGCCAGCGAAATGGAGGTTAGCCAGATGGATCGAAGCAATCGAGACGAGCCAACCGGGCTGACGCGGCGTGGACTCATCGCCGCGGCCGGCAGCCTAATGCTGGCGGCGGGCGGATGGCTACTGCCCGATTGGCGCGAGGAGGCCGCGGCCCGTGAGGGCTCCTACAGCGGTCAACTCGGTGGCCGCCACGGTCCAAACCGGCGGGGTCGCGATACCAAGAAACGCCAACGTGACCAGAACGGCGCGCCGCGAGGCGCCAGCAATGGCGGTCGGCCCGAGTCGGGCACGCATGTGCGCTGGATCACGTTCAACCTGTACAACGACCGCCCGAGGGCGACACCAAACCCATCCGCCACCATCGTGCCGTGGGCGCGGTTTGCCGACTGGCGGAAGTATCCCGACGGTCTCCTTCCCAACGGCCAGGCCGCGACGTTCCGATTGCCGGGGGCCACCGAATCGGCGGTGATAGTCGACGGCCGGTTGTACGTGAGCGGCATCAATTTCGCGGTCGGGACACCCCAGATCGTCCTGGCTCGCGACGGCACGATGACTCCGAATGGATATCAGAACGCGGACGGGCGAACGATCGTCGAGAGCCTCACAGAAGGAGAGCAGATCACCCGCACCGTTGGCGGCCACACGCTCCGCGTCACCCGGATCCCCGACAGCGGCGACTATATCGAATTCGATGTCCACTTCACGTAGGACGGGCGCTCGCGCTGCTCGCCCGTGCGAAAGGATCGGCGGCATGAATGGGCTCCAAGGCAATGCGGCCAGCCAGGATGGTTGCGCTCACCAAAGTCGACGACGGCTCCTCGGTTTGTTGGCCGCGCAGTCAATCCTGAGTGCCCTCGCGAGGTCGGGGAACGCTGGGCAGGTGGCAGCCGCACGACCCTTGGATCGCCTGCGCGGTCGGCAAGACCGCCGCCGCATGCGTCGTAATCATCGTCTCTCATCCCGCCGTGAGTCCATACGCGACACGCGCCGCCGGCGACGGAACCGAAGCAGGCAACCGGACAGTCGCGGTTCCGTCCACCTGCGCTGGATCAAGTTCTTTGTCTACAACGATCGCCCGGTGACCAACCCGAACGGATCGGCGGCCATTCGGGGATGGGCAAGCCCCTCCGTCCCCGAGGACCCGTGGGAGCGGCTCCCGCTCATCACGCTTGCCAATGGCGCGGCCTCCGGTGAGTTCGAGTACTTCGAGTACACCGGGGGAGCGATCGTCATCGACGACCGCTTCTACGTGGAAGCGGACAACTCATTGCTGTTCACGCCGCCCAGCTTCACCTTTGCCTATGGCGGCACGATGGGTGCCGAGGGGTACGCAGGGGGCAACGTGATCGTCGATTCCGCCTTCATTTCGGAGTCTAAGCAAGTCGAGAAAACCATGGACGGCCGTCGCTTCACCATCAAGCGGCTCAAGGACATCGATGACTACGTCGTCTTCGACATTCACTTCACGTAAGTCCGTGCGACCTGCCGCTGTTCATCCATCAGGGCGTGACCAACGATGGCTTGAAGTCACCGGAAGAACCCGCCCAGCCCTGAGGCAATGTCGACGTTGCGCGAAGAGGTGATACATTGCCTCCAAGTTTCTCGCGCGAGATCTGGAGATCGGCGCAGAGGTCTCGTTGCCCCGGGGTAGAGAACGGCAAAATTGCGCGGTCACCAGCGGGAGGAGGGACTAGGCTGAACCACGGCCTGTTCGATCGTTAGACCTCGCGGTTAGGCACGTCCGGCACGCGGCACTGGGCAGACTCCGGTGCGATGTCGCTGGCAGGCGCACGCGCCCCACGGTCGACGTACGTGGGGCATCGCGACTGAAACACCATGCCGCGGCAGGATCCGTTCCATGAGCATCCCTTTGGACGAGGAGATAACCAGCATGGACATCGAGCGTCCTCTTCAACGGTCCGGCCGAGCCCGGCTCACCCGTCGCCAAGCGCTGAAGATGACGACCGCCGGCGCGGTGGGCGGCCTCATCACACGCAGCAGGCGCGTAGCCGCTCAGGCAAGTCCCGAACCTGCCCTCTGGGAGGCGGAACTCACCGCCACGATCTCCGTGCTGCTGCCCCAGACCACCATTCCCGGCGCCATCGTCGGGGTGTGGCAGGAGGGGCAGCCCGACTACGTGCAAGCGTTCGGCGTCCAGGACCTGAAAACCAATGAGCCGATGACTCCCGACCTCCATATGCGTATCGGCAGCAACACCAAGAGTTTCACCACGACCGCCATTCTGCAGCTGGTGGACCAGGGACGCATCGGCCTGGACGACCCGGTTGAGACCTATGTCCCGGGCGTGCCCAACGGCGATCAGATCACCATTCGCCAGTTGGGCATGATGCGCAGCGGGCTCCTTAACTATGCTGAAATCACCATCCCGCAGTGGCCGAGTGAGCCGCAGCGCCAGTGGACGGCCGAGGAACTGCTTGCCATCTCCTTCAATCATGCACCGATCTTCGCGCCGGGTGCCCGGTTCGACTACAGCAACACCAATACCGTGCTCCTCGGCGTGGTGGTTGAGCAGGCCACCGGTCAGCCGATTCGCGACTACATCCGCGAACAGATCCTTGAGCCCGAGGGGTTGACCCACACCAGTTTTCCGCTCGGGGCAGAGTTCCCCGCACCCCACCCGCACGGCTACTGGCGCACGCCCGAGGGCGAGATCGTCGAAACGAGCGACTGGAATACCTCGTGGGGCGGGGCCGCGGGTCAGATGATCTCGACGCTCGACGATCTGAGCGTCTGGGCCCGTAGCCTAGCCACCGGCACACTGCTGACCCCGGCAACCCAGCGGGAGCGCGAGCAATTCCTCCCCGCCCCAGAGGAAGGCGAGGGCGTGGTCTATGGGTTCGGCATGTCCGACAACAACGGCTGGCGCTGCCACGTCGGCAACGTCCTCGGATACGTGGCCTATCCCGTCTACCTCCCCGCGCAGAAGATGACGCTGGTCGTGCTGCTCAATTCGAGCGTCGACATCCTGGAAAGTGTGGACGTGATGCAGGCGATCACCCGGATCATCAGCCCGGAAAACGTCTGGCCAAATCCTCCCTCACTCCCGGTAACGGCGACGCCGCCCGCCTGAGGAAATCTCGTACAGGCTGGCCCGCTGCCATCGCGAACGATGGCAGCGGGCGCCGCGAGGACTCACGCCGTGAAGCCACGCCGTCGGTCGGGCCAAACCGACGGGGCTTCCGGCGTTTGGCACGCCCGATACCAACCCAAATTTGACATGCGCCCCGTCCTCGCGTCAGAATCGCGGATTGGCGCGCGAGCACACCCGCGCCGTCCGTGGATTCAGACAGGCCATTGGCACTTCCGGCCGGCCGATCGGTGATCGTGGCCGGTCCTCAGGGGTACTTCACAGATGACCGAAACGATCGACCACGCGCCTGCCGCCGAGGAGACGACGCGGCTCGCCAAAGCCTACGATCCGCGGCTGGTCGAATCGGGCGTCTATGACCGTTGGGACCGCGCCGGCTACTTTGCGCCGGTGTGGCGCGACGACCGACAGCCGTTCGTGATCGTCATGCCGCCGCCGAATGTGACCGGCGAACTGCACGTCGGGCACGCCCTCTTCACGACCGTCGAAGACATCATGATCCGCTGGCACCGCATGCTGGGCGATCCGACCCTCTGGATACCCGGCGCCGATCACGCCGGAATCGCCGGGCAGTGGGTGGTCGAAAGAGAACTTGCCAGGGAAGGTCTCACCCGGCACGACCTCGGTCGCGAGAAATTTCTCGAGCGCGTCTGGCTCTTCATGAACCAGTTCCGCGGCCGCATTCGCGAGCAGTTGAAGATCCTCGGCGCCTCGTGTGACTGGTCGCGGTTCGTCTTTACCATGGACCCCGCGCCGTCGCGCGCGGTGCGGCGCGTGTTCAAACTGCTTTACGACAAGGGGTACATCTATCGCAGCGAGCGCCTCATCTCCTGGTGCCCGCGCTGCATGACCGCGCTCTCCGATCTGGAGGTGGTCCACCGCGACGACCCGGGTTTTCTCTGGACCATCGGCTATCCGGTCGAGGGCAGCGGCGATATCATCGCGGTGGCAACGACCCGGCCGGAGACGATGCTTGGCGACACCGCGGTCGCCGTTCACCCGGACGATGCCCGGTATCAGCACCTGATAGGACGGCAGGTGCGCCTGCCGATCATGGACCGGCTCATTCCGATCGTCGCCGACGACGCGGTCGATCCCGCGTTCGGTTCCGGCGCGGTGAAAGTGACCCCGGCTCACGACCCCAACGACTTCGCGATCGGGCAACGGCATCACCTGGCGGCGATCAACATCCTGAACCCCGATGGTACGTTGAACGCGAACGCGGGACCATTTGCCGGCGAACCGATCGCCGCGGCACGAAAAGGGGTGGTGGCGCGGCTCGAAGCGGACAGGAACCTCATCAGCACCGTGCCGCATACCCACGCGGTCGGCCATTGCGAACGCTGCAATACCGTCGTCGAACCGCTGATCTCGACCCAGTGGTTCGTCCGGATGGAACAACTGGCTCGGCCCGCCATCGCGGCGGCGTATGACGGATCGCTTCGCTTCGTGCCGGATCACTTCCGCGGCGTCTATCTCAACTGGCTCGAAAACATTCACGACTGGACGGTCTCGCGCCAACTCTGGTGGGGGCACCGCATCCCGGTCTGGTACTGCCGCCAGTGCGGCGAGACGATCGTGACCGAAGAAGAGACGCTCGCCGCTTGCCCGGCTTGCGGCGGCGCGGTCGAGCAGGATCCCGATGTCCTCGACACCTGGTTCTCGTCCGGTCTCTGGCCGTTCTCGACCCTCGGTTGGCCGGACGAGACGGAAGACCTGGAGCGCTACTACCCCTCCTCCGTGATGGAGACGGGATACGAAATCCTCTTTTTCTGGGTGGCGCGCATGGTCTTCTTCGGACTGGAAGTGATGGGCGAACTTCCCTTCCACACGGTCTATCTCCACGGCACCGTGCGTGACGTGGAAGGCGCCAAGATGAGCAAGACCAAGGGGAACGTGATCGATCCCACCCTAGTGACGGCTGAATATGGCGCGGACGCGCTTCGCTTCGCCCTCGTCACGCAGAGTTCGCCCGGCAACGATCTCAAACTCGACATCCAGAAAGTCGAGGATGCGCGCAACTTCGCCAACAAACTCTGGAATGCCACCCGCTTCGCCTTGCGGCCGATCGGGGCCAGCGAGATTGCCCTCGACCGCAATGGTCCGGTGCGGCCCACGGACGATCTGGCGCTGGCCGACCGCTGGATCCTGAGCCGCCTCGACGCCACCATCGACGGCGCTAACCGGCTGATGCAACAGCATCTCTACGGCGAAGCCGGCAAGGCGATCCGCGAATTCGTCTGGTCCGAATTGTGTGACTGGTACATCGAGGCGGCCAAGGTCCGCCTGCGTGGCAGCGAGGCGGAACAGCAGGCAGTGGCCGCAACGCTCGCCTACACCCTGGAGCGCTCGCTGCGGCTCCTGCATCCGTTCATGCCGTTTGTCACCGAGGCGCTCTGGCAATCGGTGCCACATAGCGGGGACAGCGTGATGATCGCCGCCTGGCCGGAAACAACCGGCCGGGACGAACAGGCGGAGGTGGAATTCGGCGCGTTGATCGAGATCGTCCGCGCCATTCGCAACGCTCGCACCGAGAGCGGGGTCGAACCTGGCCGCTGGATCGCGGCGGACGTGTTCGCGGGGCCATTGGCAGGCGCCTTTGAGTCCGCGCGCCGTGAGATCGGTGCCCTGGCCCGCATCGCCGACGGCGACCTCGCGATTCACGCTGGCGTCCCGCGTGGCGGCACGGGCGCCCTGACTGCTGTCGCGGGCGATGTCGTGGCCATGTTGCCCCTCGCCGGGATGGTCGATCTCGACGCGGAGCGGGAGCGGCTCCGCAGAGAGATTGCCGCCGCGGAAGCGGAACGAGACCGGGCGCGAGCGCAACTCTCGAACGAGGGCTTCATCGCTCGCGCCCCGGAGCAGGTGGTCGAAGTTCAGCGGAAACGGCTGGCCACCGCCGACGAGCAGATCGATCTGCTGCAACGGCGCATCGCGGAATTGGATGCGTGACGCCACCACGGGACAGGTGGCAACCCCGAGTAGGAATCTTGGCCCGGATTGTTGGGGAAAGGGCGACGCGAGCGTCGCACCCTGCGATGGACTCTCCGTAGGGCGCGACGCTTGCGTCGCCCGCGCTCCCGACTCCAGTTTGACGGTTGTAGCCACATCGCCCACTTCTCCTCGTTTCACTCGACATGGGAGGATTGACCAAGTCCTTGGCGCCCCAGGGTGACGATCTCGACCACACCGTTGGTTTTTCTCGGCGGCACGACCGCGAGTTCTACACCCGTCCCACGCGGGAGGTAGCCCGAGACCTGCTGGGGAGCATCGTCGTCTCCGCGGCCCCGGATGGTCTGGCGGCGGGCCGCATCGTCGAGACCGAGGCCTACCTGGGAGCGGACGACCCGGCATCGCACGCGGCACGGCAGCGCCGCGGCCGAGTCGAATCGATGTGGGGATTGCCCGGAATCGCTTACGTCTACCGCTCCTACGGCATCCACGCGATGCTCAACATCGTCGCCGAGCGGGAAGGTGAAGCCGGCGCGGTGCTGGTCCGGGCGCTGGAACCGATCGTCGGTCTCGACCTGATGCGCTCCCGGCGGGGCACCGCTGACGACCTCCTCCTCTGCTCCGGCCCGGGCAAACTCTGTCAGGCCCTGGCGATCACGCTCGACCTCCACCGCACCGACCTGGTCACCAGTGAGCGGCTCTGGATCGCTCCCGGCAACCCCGTCACCTCCGTCTCGGTGTCCGGGCGCGTCGGCATCAGCCGTGGCGTCGAACACGATTGGCGCTACTGGCAGTCCGGCAGCCCCTACGTCTCGGCCCACCGGCGCGGGGTGCCGTTGACCGAGTGAAGTCGACCGCGAAGCGCGTGGTACCTTCCCCTCCGGCCCCGTGCGCTGGCCCAGGTATTGCCCGGACGATCGATGACCCTTCGCCTTCTCGATGAACGGACCATCGGCAAGATCGCCGCTGGCGAGGTCGTGGAACGGCCGGTTTCGGTCGTCAAGGAACTGATCGAAAACGCGCTCGACGCGAATGCCGACCGAATCCGCGTCATAGTCCGCGGCGGCGGCACGGACTTGATCGAGGTGGTCGATGACGGCGCTGGCATTGCCGCCGCCGATCTACCCCTGGCGGTCCAGCGCCACGCCACATCCAAACTCTCGGCGTTCGAAGATCTCGATCGACTGGCGACGCTCGGGTTTCGCGGCGAGGCGCTGCCGAGCATCGGCGCCGTTGCATCGCTTTCGATTCGCTCGCGACCGGCAGATGCGGCCCATGCCAGCCTGATCCACGTCGAATTCGGCGAGGTCGGCCCGCCGCTCCCGGCTGGCGCGGCGGCGGGAACCGCGGTGACCGTCCGTGACCTTTTCGCCAACGTTCCGGCCCGCCGCAAGTTCCTGCGTCAGCCCGCCACCGAGACGGGGTACATCACGCGCGCCGTCGCTGCCTACGCGGTCTCCTATCCAGCGGTCGCCTTCGACCTCAATGTCGATGGCCGCCGCGTCTTCGTGACGGATGGTTCGGGTGACGTCATCGCGGCCGCCGCCGCCGCGCTTGGGGCGGATGTCGCGCAGGCTGCCATTCCGCTCGCGCCACTCGATGAAAGCGCGGCCGTTCCCGGCGTGGCGGTTAGCGGCTGGATCACCGCGCCGGAACTCTCCCGCTCCCACCGACAAGGGATCATTCTGTTCGTCAATGGCCGCTGGGTGCAGAATCGCGCCCTCGGCTTCGCGCTGGAGGAGGCGTACCACTCGCTCCTGCTCGTCGGCCGCCACCCGGTTGCCGCGGTCCATCTTCGTCTCGATCCGGCTGCGGTCGATGTCAACGTCCATCCGACCAAGGCGGAAGTGAAATTCGTCGACGAGCGCGCCGCCTGCCGCGCCCTGCAGCGGGCCGTCCACTCCGCCCTGGCACTTCGCGCGCATGACGAACTGCCGGCGATCCGGTTTGCCCCGATCCCCGCGGCGCCCGCGGTGAACCAGCGGCCGATCCCGTTTGCTCCCCCCCGGTTTGGCGCGCTCGGCTCTCTTGCCGCGCCCGCGGCTGTCACAGAGCCTCAACATCAGCGAACCGCGCCAAGTCATCCGTCCGGGGTGCCGCTGCTGCGGGTGCTTGGTCAGATCGCGGCCAGCTACATCATTGCCGAGGGGCCGGATGGCATGTACCTGATCGATCAGCATGCCGCGCACGAGCGGGTGCTCTACGAACGAATCCACGCCCAACTGCGCGACCGGTCCGTCGACAAGCAACCACTGCTCGATCCCCTGGTGATCGATCTCACCCCGGAAGAACTGGCGGTTCTGGAGAAATCTCAGGCGGAACTGAGCGAAATCGGGTTCGATATCGAGCCGTGGGACGGCGGCGCCGTTGCGGTGCGCGCGATTCCGGCGCTCGCCAAGGGCGTCGACATCCGGGAGCGCTTGCGGCTCATCCTGCGCGAACTTGCGGAGGGTGGACAGGGGTCATCCTGGCTCGATGCCGTGGCGGTCAGCACCGCCTGCCACACCTCGATTCGTGCCGGTCAGGCCCTCTCGCTGGGCGAGATGCGGGAACTGGTGGTCGCCCTGGAGCGGACGTCGCAGCCGCGCGCCTGCGGTCATGGCCGCCCGACGATGCTCCATCTCTCCGAGAACGATCTCGAAAAGCAGTTCCGCCGCACATAGGCACCCAGACCATGGCTGAAATCACCATCGCCACGCAACGAGCAATCCCGGCGCCTGCCGAGGCGGTTTACAGCCTCCTGGCCGACTATCACCACGACCATCCCAGCATCCTTCCGCCCGCGTTCAGAGATTTGACGGTGCTCAGCGGAGGAACCGGCGAGGGAACGGTATTCCGGATCAGGATGACGCTCGGGGGGCGATCCCAGGTGGCGACAATGCGGGTCGCCGAACCGGAGCCCGGACGAGTTCTCAGTGAATCCGATCCTGAATCAGGGATTCTGACCTTGTTTGTTGTCACGCCTCACCACCACGCGTCGCTGCTGCAGATCACCACGACGATCAGACCTCGGCGCGGGCCTCGTGGATGGATCGAGGGTTTGCTCATTCCGCGGCTGTTGCGGCCGGTGTATGAGGAAGAACTGGATAACATCGTCCGCTGGGCGGATCAACAGAACCAAGTCTGAGACCGTGCCTTGCCCCTGGTATACGGATCGACATGCCGCGGGTGCGGGATCTACGCTGTCATGATGGATGAGTTTTTGTAAGCAGAGGGCTGCTCGAACATCCCCTTTGGCCGTCTACGCGCCAGCGGCTACTCGAGCCGCCGCTGGGTGTGGGGGTCGAAGAGATGCGCCCGGTTGTGGTCGATACCGAACCAGAGCCGCTGGCCCATCTCCGCCGGGTAGTCGGCTGGCGCTCTTGCCACCAGGAATTGCCCACCGGCATCGAGTGTGACCAGCCGCTCGTTTCCGAGGTCCTCGACCACGAAAACCTCGCCCGGGACGACACCGGCTTCAGGTTGCCGGTGCAGGATGACCTCTTCGGGACGAACACCCAGGATCAAGTGCGACTGGTCCGCGAGCAGACTTCCCAGGAGGCGCGCCAATCGTCCCTCGGCAGGCACATTTGTAGCGCCGATCGCCAGGGCAGCGCCCCCGGCGAAACTGGTCCGCTCGACCTCGAGCAGGTTCATCGGCGGACTGCCGAGGAACCCGGCGACAAACATGTTGGCTGGATTGGCATAAACGACTTTCGGCGGACCGACCTGCTGCAACACCCCCCGGTCCATGATCGCCAGCCGGTCCGCCAGGGTCATCGCTTCGGCCTGATCATGCGTGACGTAGATCGTCGTGGTCGCCAACTCCCGCTGGAACCGCTTCAATTCGCCCCGCGTATGCTGGCGCAACTTGGCATCCAGGTTCGAGAGCGGCTCGTCCATGAGGAAGACGGCAGGGCGGCGAATGATCGCCCGGCCCAACGCCACCCGCTGCCGTTGACCACCGGAGAGCGCCCGTGGTTTGCGGTCGAGCAATTCGCCGATCTGGACGACATCCGCCACCTCGCGTACGCGGCGATCGATCTCGGACTTCGAGAGTTTGCGCACGCGCAGGGGGTACGCCAGGTTCTCGTACACCGAGAGGTGGGCGTACAGCGCATAACTCTGGAAAACCATGGCGATGTCCCGCGCGCGCGGCGGAAGCGTGTTCACCACCGTGTCACCAATGCGAATCGTGCCGTCCGAGATCGATTCGAGCCCGGCGAGCATGCGCAGCGACGTCGTCTTGCCGCACCCGGAAGGACCGAGCAAGACGAGCATTTCGCCATTCGGGACATCGAGATTGAGGTCATTGACCGCGGTCACGTTGCCGAACCGCTTCCAGACGTGCTCGAACGATACCGGGGCCGATCGCCCCTCGTCCCTCGCGCCGAGCAAGTTCATCATCCTGTCACTCCACCGAGGGCCAGACCGCGCGTCAGGTGCCGCTGCGCGAGGAGGGCTAGGATCAGCACCGGCACGGTGGTGATGACGCCCGCCGCCATCATGTTGCCGTACTTGATGTCGTACTGGGTGATCTGTCCAGCCACCGCGATCGGTAAGGTCTGCGCCCGAGTTTGGGTGAGGATCAGCGCCAGGAGGAACTCGTTCCAGGAGGCGATGAAGACGAGGATGAAGGTCGCCGCCAAACCGGGCGCCGCCAGCGGGATGGCGATCTTCCGGAGCACCCCGAAACGACTGTCGCCGTCGACGAGACCGGCCTCCTCCATATCGCGCGGGATATCGCGAAAGAAACCAATCATCATCCACAACACGAATGGCAACTCGGCGAAGGCGTGGACCAGGCCGAGACCGATCTGAGTATCGAGCAAGCGAAATCCGAAGAACTGCCGGTTGTAGATCACGAAAATGGGAATTACCGTCACGATCGGTGGGAACATCCGAACAGTCAACATCGTGAAGAGGAGGTGGTAATTGAAATTTTTCGGGAGTCGGTAACGCGACAGCGCGTAAGCGGCTAGCGTTCCAATACCAACGGAGAGCGTCGCCGCGATCAGCGCCGTGACCAGGGAGTTGATGCCGTAGCGGTAGAAACGCTGGGTCACCAGGAGATCATAATAGTTCTCGGTCGTCGGGTTCTGGACAACGATGGTCGGCGGCCGGGCGACAAACTCGGCCTTCGACTTGAATGACATGTTGATCATCCAGTAGACGGGGAGCAGGACCAGAAGCGATACGATCACCACCAGGATGTACTTGCCGATTTTGTCCGCTGTTGACTCGCCTACCACGCCGCAAACTCCATCGTCATTCTGCCGGTTGGGCGTAGTCGCTGAGGACGCGCCGGACGTAGAACGTCGCCGCCGCGATCAGGGCGATCTGGAAGAGAAACGACAGCGCCGAGGCGTAGCCAAAGTCGAACTTGGTGAAGCCCTCGACGTAGATCGTCAGCGTCATCGTGTAGGCGGAAGATCCGGGACCTCCCCGCGTCATGATGAAGATCTTGTCGAAGATGCGCGCGGCGTCGATCAGACGCAAGAGGATGACCACCATCAGCACCGGTTTCAGCAACGGCAGGGTGATCGTGCGGAAGACATGCCAGCGCTTGGCGCCGTCGATCGCCGCGGCCTCGTATGGCTCCTTCGGAAGTGACAGCAACGCGGCGTACAAAAGGAGAAAGGCGAACGGCGTCGCCTGCCAGACGTCGACGGCCATCATCGCGTAGAGCGCGATCGATGGGTCGGACAGCCAGCGAACGGAGGGCATACCGATCTGGTTGAGCAGATAGTTGAAGATGCCAAAACCGTAGTCGTACATGAAGAGCCAGGCCACCGAGACGGCAACAGGGGGCATGATGATCGGGATGATCAGCAACGAGGTGAAAACCCCGCGTCCCCGCAGATTGCCGGAAAGCAGCAGCGCGAGGAGGAGACCGAGCGTGATCTCCACCGCGGTGACGATAGACATCCAGCGGATCGTGGTCCACGCCGATTGCGCGACCAGCGGATCCTGGAACGCGCGAACGAAGTTCTCGAACCCGATGAAATCGCGCTGCACACCGCCGCGCGCCATGCGGACTCGCGAGAAGGCGTAGGAGATGGTGGTCAGGGCCGGGATGATCGAGAAAACGATCAGGAAGACGATCGTCGGCGCAACCAGCAGCCATGGCAGGTTGCGTTCCCACCACGGCGTGCCCGCGCTGACCCGCGGCTCCTTGAGTTCAACAGCCGAATCGAGAGCCATGGTGAATGCTCGGGAGCGCGGGACCGGCTAAACGCCGATCCCGCGCCCAGGCAACTAGCTCTTGAGGACGCCTTCGCGAACCATCAGTTCGCGAATCTCCTTGTTGGCGTTGGCGAGCGCTTCCTCCCCGCTCGTCTGGCCGGCGATCGCCTCCGCCACGTAGCGGCCGTAGATCGCTTCCACCGCGTTGTAGTACGGCGTCCGTGGCCGCGGCAGCGCATTCCGTCCCGCCGCCAGCAGACCAGGCAGGAACGGGAACTTCTCGACCGCATCCGCATTCTGCATGACGCTGAAGCGGGTGGCGGGCACGTTCTGGTCCATCAGCAGCCGCAATTGCTGCTCCGGCGCGGTGAACCAGGTGATGAAATCGAGGGCCGCGTCGGCGTTCTGGCTCCCCTCCGGTATACCGAGCAGCCAGTTGCCGGTCATGTTGGCCGGGCTGACCCCTTCCTGCGCCGGTTCGCCGCCGATATCGACCATGCCCACGACCTTGGAGACCTCCGGATCGTAGATCGCCAGCAACTGGTCGGGCCAGATGTCGCCAGATTGCGCGGTCACGCCCTCGTACATATTGCGGCCATTCTCTTCGTGGCCGACGTTCTCGACCCCTGGAGGCGCCAGTTTCGCCAGCGCGAGCTGGGTGGTGATCGCCGCCAGGGCTTCCGGCGTCTCCAGCTGCGGCTCCCAGTTCTCGTCGAAGAGATCCTTGCCGTAGCCACGCAGGACCGGCAGGAAACTGGTCGCCGCCGGGTTGCCCGCCTGCCCGCGCAGGCCGATGCCGTACAGCCCCTCGGCGCCCTTGGCGTCCGTAATCGTCTGCGCCGCGGTGAGAACCTCATCCCAGGTCTTGGGGACCTCGATTCCCATGTCCTCGAAGACATCGGTCCGCCAGGCGAAGACCTGGACGTTGCCGACCCAGGGGATACCGCGCAGGCCGGTGCCGGGCGGGAAGTCGCCGAGGGCCAGCAGTTCGGGGATGAAGTCCTCGTCGGTCTTCATTCCTTTCTTGTCCATCAGCTCCTGGAGATTCATCAGGAACTGCCCGCCGGCGAACTGCGGCATCCAGGGGTCGTCCAGGCTGACCACGTCATAGGCGCCGGTCGCCTGCGTCAGGTTCAGGGTCAGCTTTTCGAGCAGGTTGGCGTACGGGTTCGGCTGAACTTCGATCGTGACATTGTTGGCCTTGGCGTAATCGTCCACCAATGGCTGAATCTTCGGCGCATCACCGTCTGTCAGGGCAAAGATGATATTGGTGCCCTGCAGAAACGCCGGCGCGGCGAAGGTGGATCGCTTCGAAACGGCGCCAAGACTCGTGGCCGCAGCCCCCGCGGCTG
Source organism: Thermomicrobiales bacterium (assembly GCA_046328335.1). GTDB lineage: Bacteria > Chloroflexota > Chloroflexia > Thermomicrobiales > UBA6265 > JACCXM01. The sequence continues at coordinate 35,686 of JAXLWU010000021.1, read as the reverse complement.
CCCCTTTCAGCAGCGATCGCCGGTTGAGGCGAGAATCGGGCAACGGAGTGGAGACGTTCGTGTCCTGCTTCATGTTCTCCTCCATCCGGGTGAAAGCGCAGTGTTTCCCTCGTCACCATCACCGTGACGAGTCGGTCCCGTTGCGTGAGACCACCTCCTTTCCCCACGAGTACCCCAATCCTAACCGGATTTCGCGACTCCGTAGAGTCCCCTCTGCTTGACTGGCGAGTGCTCCGGCAGCTCGAGATCGGCAATTCCAGCCGAGCCCTTCTGGTAGACGGGATGATCGGCTGGCAGCGGCAACGGGATCGTCTGGCCGAGGGCGCCGGCGACATAGGCGCCGAGTACGGCATCGAGCACGCGCAGTCCCGCTTCGCCACTGGCGATCGGCGTTCTCCCCTGCTCGACCGCATCGCGAAAGTCCCCGACGATGCCGGTCATGCCGTAGGCGTTCGCCTCGTTCGGCGCCCAGTCGCGCTCACCCGTTGCGCTGACAACAGCAATACGCTCCGCCGGTACGAACGGGTGCGTGCCAAACCTCTGATTCTTGACGATGATGCGGCCCGTTTCGCCGCCGATCTCGACCCCGCCCGGACCGGCGCCCCAGGCCATGTTCACCAGAGCGTGCCCGCCCGGATAGTCGTAGCGAACGAGAGCGACATCCTCGACATCGCCATCGGCGTCGAGGCGGCGATCGATCCAGGCCGCGACCCCTGTCGGCGGTCCCCCCATGAACCAGTTGGCGAGATAGACGATGTGCAGCATGTCCATCAACACCCCGCCGCCGGCTTGCGCGGCATCATGGCGCCAGCGTGGGATGTAGGCGGCGGCCCCCGGGCGGTCTTCCACGCCGAGGTAGTTCAATTCAGCCACTTCCGGCAGGCCGATTTCCCCGGAATCGAGCACCGCCTTGATATCCTGATAGACCGGCATGAAGTGGTAATTGTGGACCGTGGCGAGCACGACGCCACCGCGTTGCGCCGCATCGACCATGGCCTGCACGTCGGCAGGAGTCAGCGCCAGCGGCTTTTCGGCCAGGATGTGCTTGCCCGCGTTCGCCGCGGCAATGACGATTTCCGGCCGGTAGCGCTGCGGCGTTGCCACGATCACCGCGTCGACATCGTCGCGCGCGAGCAGATCGCGCCAGTCGGCGTAGAGATTGGCCGCATCGAGACCCGCCTTTTCCGCGGCGAGCGCGAGCCGCTCCGGCGTCGGGTCCGCGGCGGCCACGATCGTCATCCCCTCGTTGGCTTGCACCGCCGGAATGTGGGCATTGACGCCGATGTTGCCACACCCGATGAGACCGATTCGCATCGTAGTCCTCACTTCGTCGCGCCCGGGGAATCCGCCACCCTGGCAGTTCGTGTCTGCATCAGCAAGCTGCCGGACACTATCAACGCGCGTGCACGCTGTCAACCATCCAGAGCGCACTCGCCACTCAGCCCGAGAGGTTTGTGACGCGCAGACGTCGTGTCGTCCCGAGGAACGAGGGACCTCGGCGCTTGTACCCGAAACGGCGACGAACGAGATTCCTCGCGACGGCTCGGAACGACACGATAGACGCATGCCGCGCAAAGGAGGTGAATTGGCGGCGACCCATGGCGTGGCCAAACTGATATCGAAACGGCACGCGAATGGCAGGTATCATGCCTTGATCGGCGAACGTCGTAAGGGCTGTTCGCCATGCAAAGGGCACAACGGCATGACCCAGAGAGAAGAGAGCTCAACCGCGCTGATTCGCGAGTCGGAGCAATCGGAAGTCCCCCCGGCGAATCCTGTCTCGCGCACGGCCTGGGTCATGGTGATCGTCATCGCCACGACGATGACCATCGCCAACGGCGCGCGGTTCCTGTTTGGGGTCGTGCTCAAACCACTGACCGAGGAGTTCGGCTGGAACCGGGCCGAACTGACCGCCGCGGTCCTGATCGCGATGATCATCCTCTCGGTCTGTCAACCGTTCATCGGCATCCTCGTCGACCGCTACGGTCCGAAACGGATCCTGGTCACCGGGGTGCTGCTCCTGGGTCTTGCCCTTGTCCCACTGTCGTATGCCACGCAGCTCTGGCAGATCTACCTGTTCTACGGAGTATTCACATCCCTTGGCCTCGCCGCGGCCTCCCCCGTGACCGCGACCGCGCTGATCGGCCGCTGGTTCCAGGCGAAGCGGGGACTCGCCATGTCCCTTGCCACCTCTGGCTCCGCGTTTGGTCAACTGGTGATCGTGCCGGTCGCGACGTGGATTTTGACGATGTCGTCGTGGCAAATGACCTACCGGGTCATGGCCGTGGCCGTCCTCGTCGTCGCCGTGCCGCTGAGCATCGCCTTCTTGCAAAATGCGCCAAAGCCGGTCGATGGCATGCACGCGGGCGGCTGGCTGGAAGACGATGGCGCCACGTTGCGGGAAGCGCTGCTCCATCCGGCGTTCTGGTTGCTGGCGCTCGGGTTCGCCGTCTGTGGCTGGACGATGGCCTTTCCCAACACCCATTTCCTCGCCTACGCCGACGATATGGGAATGTCGCTCCTCCATGCCGCGCACACGGTCTCGGTGACGGCGGTGTTCAGCATTGTCGGCAGCGTGCTGCTGGGGGTCGCCGCCGATCGTTATCCACGCACCTGGGTGCTCGCGCTCACCTATGCGCTTCGCGGTCTGGCGTTTCTCCTGCTGCTCTTGCTGCCGATGGGCAACCTCATCTACATCTATGGCGTGGTCCTCGGCATTTCCTGGACCGCGACGACCCCGATTACCGCCGCCATCGCCGCTGACCGCTATGGTCCACGAAACCTCGGCGTGATCTTTGGCTGCATGTTCACCTTCATGAATCTTGGGTTTGGGGTCGGGGCATTCCTCGATGGCGTCATCTACGAGTGGTCCGGCGGCTACACCGCGGCGCTCCTGATCAATGTCGCCCTTGGCTTGGTCGCGGCAGCCGGCATTATCCTGGTCCCCTTTACCGGCAAGGAGCGAGTCGCCCGTCCTCGCACCGTCCCGGTCCAACCGCAACGGGTACCCGCCAGCGCCGCGGACTGATTCAAGGAAGTAATTGCGCTGTCGGCGGTCATCGCTTCGAGTGATGCGAGGCGTCTTTTTCTCCCCCGGCACTCTATGGGTGGGCGTCACAGTTCTGCGAGGTGGAATCCCTGCGCCGTCCCGAGCCCCATTGATGGGGCTTTCGGCGGGGTAGCCGGTGGTCTTTAGCCACCGGCGGCGCGGCTACGGCATTCCGCCATCCTCCTCATAACCCTTCCTACAAAACCGCGACGCGCGCCCGCACGGCAAAGATGTGCTTGACAGCAACGGTTGGTACCGGCATCATCTCCGCTGGTAGCCACTCACAAGTTTCCGTGTCCGAGACGAACGGGAGGAATCCGATGTCACTTCGGTCCCATCTCACGCGATTCGGCAGTCTCGCGGTCATCGCGGCATTCGGCACCACCGTCGCGTTCGGTGGCGCGGGAACAGTCGGTCTCGCCCAGGAGAACAAGGGCACCGCCGAAGACCTTGCCAACACGGCCTGGACCTGGCCCGTGGAGTGGGTGGTCGACGGCGAAAAGCAACCGGCGATGTACGAGCCGATCGATCCGGCCGCGATCACCAAGCCGTGGAATATCTGCGTTTCGTTCCCGCACCTCAAGGATCCCTACTGGCTCGGCGCGAACTACGGCATCGCGGAAGAAATCCGTCGTGACGGCGCCAAGATGCAGCTCTTCGAGGCGGGTGGCTATACCGAACTCGACAAGCAATTGAGCCAGATGGACGACTGCGTCGCCCAGGGCGCGCAGGCGATCATCCTCGGCGCGATCAGCGCCGATGGCGTCAACGCCAAGGTCGAGGAGATCGTGGCCAGCGGTATCCCGGTGATCGACTTCGTCAACGGCGTGAACTCCCCGGAGGTCTCCGCCCACGCCCTGGTCAGTTTCTACGACATGGGCTACGTCACCGGCACCTACATGAAGGAGAATCTGGTCAGCGGTGACGAACCGGTCCAGGTCGCCTTCTTCCCCGGTCCCCAAGGGGCCGGTTGGACCGATACCGCCTATCAGGGCTTCCTCGACGCGACCAAGGACACCAACATCGAGGTGGTCGCCACCAAGTGGGGCGATACCGGGCGCGACATCCAGTTGGCGCTGGTCGAGGACGAACTCCAGGCCAATCCGGACATCGATTTCATCGTCGGCAACGCCCAGGCGGCCGTCTCCGCGGTCCAGGCGGTGCGCGAAGCCGGTCTGGAAGATTCGGTCAAGATCCTCGCCTTCCACCAGAACCCACCGGTCTATGACGGGCTGGCCGCCGGCGACCTTACCGGTTCCGCCAACGATCACACCGTGATCCAGGGCCGGATGGCCGTCGACATGGCGATCCGCCTGCTGGAAGGGCAGACGCTGGAGCCGAGCAACCGGGCCGGACCGGTGATCACCATGATGACTCCGGACAACCTCAAGACCGAGTTCGTCTGGGAATCGACCTTCGCCCCGAAGGATTACCAGCCCGAATTCACCATCGGCGACTGACGTCACCAGCGAGGGGCCGGGTCGTTGGCCCGGCCCCTTCTCTGTTTGAGCATCCAGGTGACATCCACCAGCGAGACGATGCAACCAACCGCGGCGCCGCCAGACGCCCCTGATCGCCAGGAACTGTTGCGTTTGGAGGGAATCAGCAAGCGGTTCCCTGGCGTGCAGGCCCTGCGCAACGTCGATTTCGAACTCCGCGCTGGCGAAGTCCACGTCCTGTTCGGTGAGAACGGCGCCGGCAAGAGCACGCTGATCAACATCATCGCCGGGTCGTTTCCGCCAGACGAGGGAACGGTGATCCTCCGCGGGCAGCCGGTGACGATCACGTCGCCGCACCATGCCCGGCAACTCGGCATCAACGCCGTGTTCCAGGAGTTCTCGCTCGTTCCGACGCTTTCGGTCCAAGACAATCTCTACCTGGGGCGCGAGCATCGCCGCGGCGGGATTCTCGACAAGCGCGCCATTTCGCGTGGGGCGGCGGCCACGCTCGATCTCCTGCAATTCCACCTCGATCCGAAATCACGCGTGGGAAGTCTTTCGCGGGCCGAGCAGCAGATGGTCGAGATTGCCAAGGCGATCCAGGGGCAACCCACGATCCTGATTCTCGACGAACCGACCGCCTCACTCACCGAGAATGAAGCAAACCATCTCTTCGCCCTGATCGGGCGGCTGAAACAGCAGGGACTCGGCATTATCTACATCACGCATCGCATGCAGGAAATCCGACAGGTCGCGGATCGGGTTACCGTCTTGCGCGACGGGCAAAAGGTGGCCACCGTCGCCGCCAACGAGGTCTCGGAGCAGCGACTGGTTGAATTGATGACCGGGCGCACCATCGAGGCCCTCTACCCCGCGATCGCCTATCAGCCTGGCCCCGTCATGCTACGAACCGTAGGCCTCGCGGTCGGTAACCGGGTCCATGATGTCTCGATCGAGGTCCGCGCCGGAGAGGTGGTTGGACTCGCGGGTCTGGTCGGTTCCGGCAAGTCGGAAGTCGGCCGCGCGGTATTCGGGATCGAGCCGATTGCCCGCGGCACGGTCGAGATCGACGGGCAGGCGATAGCCTATCCCAGCCCAAGCACGATGATCGATCTCGGCGTCGCCTACATCCCCCCCGATCGCCGCGAGGAAGGATTGGTCGCGACGCGGCCGGTACGCGAGAACATGTCGCTCGCCGCGCTCGACCTTCCCGCCTTTGCGCGGTTGGGCGTGCTGCGACGGGGCCGGGAGGGACGGCTCGTGCGCGAGATCGCGCAGCGCCTGAACCTGCGGCCGCTCAACGTCGAGCGCCAGGTTGCCTTTTTCTCCGGCGGGAATCAGCAAAAGGTTGTTCTCGGGCGCGGTCTGGCCCGCGATGTCAAACTCTTCATCTTCGATGAGCCAACCACGGGCGTCGATGTCGGGGCAAAAGTCGAGATCTACGGCTTCATGAAAGAATTGTGTGAGCGCGGCGCGGCCGTGCTGCTCATCTCTTCCGATCTGCCGGAATTGCTCCATCTCGCCCACCGCGCCTACGTCATGCACCGCGGCGAAGTCCGCGCCGAACTGCGTGGACCGGATCTCACCGAATCGGCGGTGCTCGCCAATTTCTTCGATCGGGACGAGACTGCGGCATGATCGGGTTGCGCCAGAAACCGGGAAGTTCGTTTCAATCCCGGATTCGCGGGTTGTTGGTAGGCGAGTGAGTCGCCGGTAATCAGAGTGGGGGCCACACGCGGATGACCACCGCGCCACTGGAGCAGGAATCGACGCCTTCAGCCGGTGCCGGCGCGCTGGCGCGGTCGATCTTCACCTCGGTCGGCATCTTGCCGATTCTGCTTGTCGTGATCATCGTCTACTTTGCCCTGCGCGAACCGCGGTTCATCCAGCCCCAAAACGTCCTCAATGTCTCCCGGCAGGCGACGTATCTGATCATCGTGACGCTGGGTCAGGCGCTGGTATTGATCAGCGCGGGTTTCGATCTTTCGGTCGGCGCGGTCATCGCCGTCACCAGCGTGGTTTCGGCGCGATATATGTCGAACTACTACGCCGGTCATCCCGAAAGCGAATTGATGTCGGTGATTGTCGGCGTCATCGCGGGGATGATGGTCGGACTGGTGTTCGGACTGGTCAACGGCGTCGGCGTCGCGCGGTTCAAGGTTTCGCCGTTCATCATGACGCTCGGTATGGCGTCCGTCGGCAGCGGTTTCGCGCTCTACTACACCGGGGGTTCCCCCGTCAGCGGCATGCCGCCGCTCTTCACCAAGACAATCGGCACCGGGCGCATCTTCGAGATTCCAATACCGATCTTTTTCGCCATCGCCGCGACGATTGTGGTCGCCTTTCTGGTCAATTCGACCACCTGGGGACGCTACCTCTACGCGATTGGGGGCAACACCAAGGCCGCATTTCTCTCCGGCATCCCGGTCGGCCGCATTACGGCATCCGTTTATGTCGTTTGCAGTCTGCTCGCCGCGCTGGCGGGCGTCTTGCTGACCGCCCGCGTCTCGTCGGGCGAGCCAAACCTCGGCGCGACTTTCGCCCTCGAGTCGATCACGGCTGCCGTCGTGGGAGGCGTGTCGCTGCGGGGCGGCGAAGGCCGGGTCATCAATGCCGTGCTTGGCGCGATCTTCATCACCCTCCTCACCAATGGCATGAACCTGATCCGCATCGAGTCCTACGTACAGGAAATCGCGGTCGGCATCATCCTGATCGTCGCCGTGGTCATCGACCGCGTCCGCGACCGCTGGCGGGTCTGACCACCGTACCGGAGACGTTTGCATGAGCGCTCCACTTACCGTCGGCATCGCCGGACTTGGCCGGATGGGCCAACCGATCGCGGCCAATATCGCCCGGGCCGGGTTGGCGACGATGGTCTGGAACCGCACCCGGGAACGCGCCGAACCACTCATCGCGCTCGGGGCCGAGATCGCGCCCACTCCGCGGGATCTCGCGGCGCGCTGCGACATCGTCCTGACTAGTCTTGCCGATCCAGCCGCGGTGGAATCGGTCTATCTCGGGGACAATGGTCTCCTCGCCGGCACCCGGCCGGGGACCGTTCTCGCCGATCTCTCGACCGTTGCCCCCGATCTTTCGCGACGGCTCGCCTCCGCCGCGAATGAGCGCGGCGCCGCATTCCTCGACGCCCCAGTGGCGGGGTCGATCAAGGCCGCCGCCGAGGGTCAGATTGGGGTGATGGTCGGCGGCAATTTCGCCGCGTTCGAACGCTGCCAGCCCGTCTTCGAAGTGATCAGCAAGGCCTCGTTCTACCTCGGTCAGAGCGGCAATGGCGCGACCATGAAATTGGTCAGCAACGCCATTCTCGCGACCATGGTCCAGGCGCTGGCGGAGGGGGTCGCGCTGGGAGAAAAGGCGGGCATTGCGGCGAGTGACATCTTTGCGGTGCTTGCCGCTTCATCCGCCGCGGCGCCGGTCATCAATGCCAAGGCGGTCACGGTCAGCGAGCGAAATTACGCCCCCGCCGCCTTCACCCTCGCCCTGATGCAGAAAGACCTCTGGCTCGTGCGCAGTCTCGCCAACGAACTGGCGGTGCCGATGCCGGCCACCGCTATCGCCCACGACATGGTGCTGGCCGCCAACGCCACCGGCAAGCGCGCCCTCGACTTCTCCGCCGTGGCGCTGCTCATGGAAGAGTTGGCCGGGGTGCGTGAATCGGAGCAATAGTCCCGCAAAAACGAAGAACGGCCGCGCGATTGCGCGGCCGTTCTTCGTGTGAGGTAAGAAGAGATTTACGCGGTCTGCGTCGTCTCCTCGTCCTCGTCCTTCCGTCGCTTCGGCAGGTCAGCGATCTGCACCGCATTCGTGCTGGTCGGAACGGTTGGAACGTGACCTGAACCCGTGGAGGGAACCTTGGTGACAACCACCTTGCCACCGCCGCGCGTCACCGGTGCGGTCACCGTCTTGCCCGGGCTGCTCGGCTTGCCAGGCTTGGCCGGCTTCTCCGGAGCGGCCGGCGGCGCGTAGACCGGAGCCTCACCGGCGCAGATGTTGCCGACATCGATGGTGTTGCCCTGGTTGCCGCCGGAGTTGATCTCGTCGATGACGACGATGCCGCCGTCCGCGCTCGATCCCGCGACGCCACCGTTTCCAGCCGCGGCCGTGTCGCCGCCATACCCGCCGCGTCCACCGCCAAGACCATAGCGGCTGCGAATCGGTCCGCCCCGGCCCCCCTTGTCGTTGCCATCATCGCTCAGCGTCGCCACGTTGCCGCTGCCGCCGGAAGCGTCGGCGATGGCGGTGCCGCCGCTGGCGTCGATATCGATATTCGTGCTGTTGTCGACCGTGCCGCCATCGATGTAGATCGGTCCGGCCAGGCACTCGCCGTTTCCGCTGCCACCGCCGCTACCGCCGATATCGCCAACGGTGATCGTGTTGCCCTTGTTGCCGCCGGAGTTGATCTCCCCGATGACCACGATGCCGCCGTCGGCGCTGGCGTTCGCCCGGCCGCCGTTGCCGGCCGAAGCGCTATCGCCGGTGCCGCGCCCATTGAGCGCCGCCACGCGACTGGCGGCAAGACCCATGTGATGGTTGTTGTTCTTGCCGTTGTTGTTGTTCTTGTTCTTGTTGTTATTGTTGTTGTTGTTGTGACCGCCGTTGCCACCACCGTTGTTGTTGTTCTTGTCGTTGTTATTGTTGTTATTGTTATTCTTGCGGTCTTCTTTCTTGGCTTGCTGGCGGTCGGTCTTCTTCTGCTCGATGACGGTTACCTCGCCGTCGCCGTCGATGTCGGCATCCGCCTCCGCGTCAGTTTGATCACCGTCATCCTTGGTGGCATCGTCTGAGTTGTCTTCTGACGTGTCGCCGTCAGTCTGCTCGTCGCTCTTGCCGCCGTCAGCAGAACTGCTGTCGGAAGAATCAACGTTCTCGTCCTTGCTATCACTGGCGTCGCTCTGACCGTTGGAGTCAGCGCCGCTCCCACCGCTTCCCGCGCCACTGTTGTCGTTCCCGTCATTGGAATTGCTCTGGCCATCGGAGTTGGCATTGCCGCCGCCGTTACCGCCATCATGGTTGTTCTGATGGTCGCCGGAGGAATCGTCGGTGGACTCGTTCTCGGTGTTGCCGCTGTCGTTGTTGTCTGACGATTCCTCGACCACAGGATCCTGTGCGTCCTCGAGCATCGGATTGAAGGTCGGATCTTCGAAGATATTCCAGTCGGGGTCGCCCATCTGGGGCGCATCGTCTTCGGCCGCGCCGTTGCCCTGCTCAGATGACTCGTCTACCGCCACATCGTCGGTCTGGCCGCCACCATTCCCGCCGTTGTCGCTGTTTTCATTGCTTCCGCCATTCTGGTCACCGCCGCTTCCGCCGGTGTCCTCACTGGCGCCGCCGTTGCCCCCACTGTCATCACTCGTGCCATCGCCGCCGTCGCCTTCGTCCGCGGCGACTTCGGTCAGGACATCCTGCGCCGCATCAGACTGCAGGATCGGGTTGTTGTTGGTGCCGACCGGATCGGTCACGGCTGGCGCGGCCGGCTCGAAGTACGGCGACTCCTGCGTGGTCTGATCGTCAGCCGGGGCGGCATCCACCGGTTCGCTCTCGACCGGCGCCGTCTCCTCCACAGGAGCGCTCTCGTCGACCTGTACGTCTTCCGCCGGGGCGGCATCATCCGCCTGCGTCTGCTCGACCGGGGCCTCTTCGGCAGGGGCGTCCTGCGGCGCCAGTTCTTCGTTGAGCGCCGCGTTGACCGCATCGACAAAGGCGTCGTCCGTGGCCTGACCGCCGTCACTCGTCGTCTCGCTCGCGACCTGTTCATCCGTCGCGCCCTGATCGTCCTGGGCAAAAACCGGCACCAGCGATCCGGCCATTGTTCCCGTGGCCAACGTCAGCGCCAGCGCCCATCGCAACCAGACGCGCGGGGCATTCGCCTGTTCAGACATTTCGCAATCCTCCCCCTCGTGGTTTCGAGCCTTAGCCTACCCAGCGATGTGACGTCACAACAGATGTGTCCCGGTGTCACCGCCTTCGTAAGCGTTTGTCTCGCTCCCTGAGACGCCCGAACATGGATGCAGGTTTCGCGTCCATTGGTCCGGGAAATTCGCGGACGCGGTACGATGCCGTGAAACGGCCCGCCGATCCTGTTCGCCAATCTCGGTCCGGCGTGGCGCCGATGACGTTGGGGCGCCAAGAGCGCCGGAATTCGGGGGCGAAACTCATCATGCCGGGTCAGATTGAAACGATTCTCTGGGGGGCACGAATCCGCACCCTCGATCCGGTGCAGCCGTTCTGCACGGCTATTGCCATCACGGACGGAACGATCATCGCCGCCGGGGACGACGATCAGGTCAAGGCGATGCGCGGGCCAGGCACGGCGATGATCGATGGCCGTGGCATCGCCTTCGTGCCCGGTCTCACCGACTCGCACATCCATCCGCTGATGGGCACCCTGCGCACCCAGGGCGCCGATCTGTTCGACGCGGTCAGCATGGACGACATTCGAAACCGTCTGCGCCGGCATCGCGAGCGCGCTGGTGCAGGTGGCTGGCTCCAGGGGTGGGGTCTTCACTACGAACCATTCGAGGAGACCGGCATTCGCGGTGACCTCTTTGAAGAAGTAACCGCCGGCCAGCCGCTGCTGCTCGAATTCTTCGATGGCCATACCGGTCTCGCTAACAGGGCCGCACTCGACGCCGCCGGAATCGACGGGCCACGCGAATTCAACGAGGAAGCGAACATCGTCTGCGTCGATGGCACGCCGACCGGCGAACTCCAGGAATGGGCGGCGATGCGTCTGGTGACCGATGTCGTCCCCGAGGCGGATGACGCCACCCGCTACGGCTGGTTCAAGGAGTCATTCCGCCGGTTCAGCGAAATGGGCCTGACGGCACTCCACGCCATGGACGGATCGCCGGCCGAACTGGAGATCTATCGCAAACTGGAAGCAAACGGCGATCTCACCTGCCGCGTCGTTGTCCCGCTCTGGCAACAACCAGATGTCACCGATGGCGAGATGCGGGACCAATTGCCGTTTCGGGACGATCATGGCCGTCTCTGGCGATGCGGCGCCGCCAAGTTCTTCATCGATGGGGTCATCGAGACCGGAACCGCTTGGCTGATCGAGCCGGACAGCAATGGGCAGGGTCTTCACCCCTTCTGGCCGAGTCCCGAGCGATACGCCGCAGCGGTGGCGATCTTCGCCAGGGCGGGCTTTCAATGCATCACCCACGCCGTTGGCGACCGCGGCGTGCAGACAGCGCTCGACGCCTACGAGGCGTCCGGCGCCGCGCCCGGCATCCACCACCGCATCGAACATATCGAACTGGTGGAACCTGAGGACGTCCTTCGCTTCGCCCGGCTTGGCGTCACCGCGTCAATGCAACCGCTGCACATGGGAGCGGCCCGCGCCGACGGCAGCGATGAGTGGGCCGCGCGGGTCGGCCCGGAACGCACCGCTCGCGCCTTCCCCGCGAAATCGTTCCTCGCCGCCGGGGTGAATCTCGCTCTGGGCTCGGACTGGATGGTCGCTCCGTTCGACCCGCGGCTGGGGTTGGCCTGGGCGCGGTTGCGACGCACGCCGGGCAGTCTCGATATGCCACCGCGAGCGGCAAATCAGGCCCTGACCGCGCTGGAGGCGCTCGCCGGTTACACGACCGGCGCCGCGACGGTCGTTTCCGAGGAAGATCGCTCCGGGCAGATCAAGCCAGGCTACCGCGCCGACCTCACCGGGTTCGCCGCGGATCCGGTAGAGACAGACGGCGACTCGCTTGTGAACCTACCGATCCGGATGACGATGGTTGATGGCCGGATTACCTATCGGAACGACGCATGACCACTGAATCATCTCGCGCCACGGTTTGCCTGACCTTCGATTTCGATGCGATCTCGCTCTGGATCGGGCCGTTCGCAGCCCGCTCGCCGAGCATGATCTCACGCGGCGAATTCGGCGCGGTCGGATGCCAGCGCATCCTCCAGCTCCTAGACCGCGAGGGCATTCCCGCAACGTTCTTCGTTACCGGACACACCGCGGAGACGTACCCGGACATCACCCGCGCGATCGTCGCCGCGGGTCACGAAATCGGTCACCACGGCTATCTCCATGAGAATCCTCTGGCGTTAGAGACCGCGGAGCGGGAACGCGAGGTCCTGTTGCGGGGACTGGACGTGCTCGACACGATCACCGGCGTGCGCCCTCTGGGGTACCGGTCGCCATCCTGGGACAACAGTCCCTGGACCATCGAGCTGCTGCTGGAAGCGGGATTCCAGTACGAGAGTTCACTGATGGGCGATGATTTCACGCCGTACTGGTGCCGCGTCGGCGACGTCACCCAGGACGACGGGCCGTACCTGTTTGGCAAACCCGCCGATCTGGTGGAAATGCCGGTCAGTTGGGTGCTGGACGATTTCCCTCACTTCGAATATGTGTCGCTGCGATCCGCGGGAATCAATCGTACCGGTCTCTCCGCCGCGTCGAAAGTCGAAGAAATCTGGCGCGATGAATTCAGGTTCATGTACCGGGACGTGCCGAATGGCGTCTTCACGCTGACCATGCATCCGCAGGTCATCGGCCGCGGTCATCGCCTGCTAATGCTCGAGCGGCTGATCGCATTCATGAAAGAGCACCCGGGCACGCGCTTCAACACGCTTGGCGCCGCCGCCGCGGACTTTCGCGCCGCGCATCCCCGCGCTGCGGAGTGAAGACCTCCTGTACCACCTGGCGATTCGATCGCGACGAGGCGATTTCGCGCTCCGGCATGGTCGCGGCGAAGCATCCGTTAGCGGCCGCGGCTGGTGTGGAGGTTCTGCGCGAAGGCGGCAATGCAGTCGATGCGGCCGTTACGGCGGCGTTCTGCGCCGGCGTGGTCGAGCCATTCATGAGCGGCATCGGCGGTGGCGGATTCCTTGTCGCCCACTTCCCCGCGAGCGGGAAGCGAATCCTGATCGATCATGGGATGGTGGCGCCGAGGGCCGCCATCGCGGATATGTACCCGCTCGCGAGCGGTTCCGATTCGAGTCTTTTCGGCTGGCCGTCCGTGGTCGACAGCACCAACATCATCGGACACCGCGCCGCGGCGGTGCCGGGAGCGGTCGCGGGTCTCTCGCTCACCCTCGAGCGATTCGGCACGGTGCCACTGGCTCGCGCCCTGGCTCCGGCGATCCACTACGCGGAGGAGGGGTTTCCGGTCTCCTGGCACACCACGCTCAACATCGCCACCGATCTGGCCACGCTCAACCGGTTTCCCGCCACCCGCGCCATTTTTACCGACCAAGGCAATCCACCCAATCCATATCGCGGCATCCGCAAGCCGCTCCGGCAGATCGACCTCGCGCGGACCCTGCGCACGATTGCAGCGGAAGGTGGCCGGGCCTTCTATGAGGGCGCCATCGCGACAAAGATCGCGGCCGAAATGCGCGCGCATGGCGGACTGATCGACGAACACGATCTCGCCAGTTATGAGCCCTCGGTCAGCACCCCGCTCATGGGAACATACCGCGGTCGCACGGTGCTGACCGCCCGGACCGCCTCCGGCGGACCGACCGTGCTGGAAACGCTGAACCTGATGGAAGGCGCCGATCTCGCGGCCATGGGACACAACGCACCCGGCGCGCTGCACCAGATCGCCGAATCGTGCCGCCAGGCGATGGCTGACCGTCTCGCCTGGCTGGCCGATCCCGAATTCGTTGACGTACCGCTGGATGCGATGATCGGGAAGTCGTACGCGGCCAGACAGCGGGCGACCTTTTCTCCAGATCGCGCCCGGCTCTCCGTCTCCCCTGGTGATTTTGCGGCGTCTGGGAAATCCGCTGGCCCGGCCCCATCTGAACCGGGTGGTCGTGCGCCGCGCATGACCACCACGCACGTCTCTGCCATCGACCGCGCCGGGAACAGCGTCTCCCTTACGACCACCCTGCTTGGTGGCTGGGGCTGTGGCGTCACGGTTCCCGAAACAGGGATCTTGCTCAACAACGGCATGATGTGGTTCGATCCCGTTCCGGGACGGCCCAACTCGATTGCCGGCGGCAAGAAGCCGTTGGCCAACATGGCGCCAGTGATCGTGCTGAGTGGAAATCAGCCGTTGCTGACACTCGGCGCGATGGGTGGACGCTTCATCCTCAACGCTTTGCCCCAGATCATGGCGAATGTGATCGACTACGGTATGAGCATGCAGGCCGCGATCACCGCGCCCAGAATCGACTACTCGACCGGAATCATGCTCACCAGTGACCGCATTCCGGAAAAGACCGTCGCCGCGATGATGGCGATGGGCCATCAAGTCGAATCGATCGAGGAAGACGTGATCGGTTTCGACTTCGGTAGCCCGGTCGGCATCCAGGTCGACGGCGATACCTTGCGCGGCGGCGCCAATCCCTATTACCCCGCCATGGCCCTCGGCCTGTATTGATCGGCCGGGACTGTGAACTCCGTCCGAATTGTCCATGATCGGATCGAAGCGCGATTCCCGGATCAATGCGGGCGCAAATGGCGGAAGGAGCCTCCGTCAGTCCTTCAGGGTTCTTGGCCCGAGCCCTTCCAATGCCCGCCACGAAGTGACATTGTGAACCTGCTGGCGAATTATCTCGGTTCCTGGTGATCGCTCTTTGCGGCCTGAACGGAGGCTTCGTTCCACAGGATGGAGCCGGACAATGGAAAATCCATTCACCACGCCACTTCGCGAAACGGCGTCTCGTGTGGCGGGCCGGGTGCGACCCACATCCGGGGCGGGCTCGTGCACTCGTACACCACCGCGCCGAACGTCATCACCGGCCGGTCGGCGGCAAGGCTCACCGGCACGCTGCGATCCGACAGGAGCGCTTTCACTCCGGCGACGCCCTGGTTCGCCTCCACCGCACCCCCGATGTAGTCGAGCCGCTCGCGGGTCCGTGAGCGGCGGTAGGGAATCTCGACATCCCCCTCGGTCTCCTCGGTATAGAGCGGGTGATTGGTGTGAAGGAGGCACGAATCCAGCCGCGCCGCGATGGCCGTTCCGGTCCCCCATCCTTCGACGCTGGCAAACCCAGCGGGACTCGCCATGCCGTAGTGCTGTCCGGTGGCATGAGGCGCCGCTGCAACAAAGTCAACCGCGTCCGCCAGATTGACCCTGTCGAGAATGCCGCGCATGACAAAGGTGACAGGCAAGCCGCGCTCCGAAGCCGGGAGCACCTCGAGGTTGTTGACCACCAGCGCCAGCCCGTGGGAATTGCAGCCGGTCAAGCCGATTATTCCGGCATGGGTAAATAACACGACGTCAGGACCGGTCGCGCCTTCCAGATGCAGCACCGCCTGGGTCCCGTCATGCACGCTTGGAATGTCCATTGTTTGCCCGAGAACCGGCGTGCCATTCGCTCCAACCACGCCGACCGCGGTGCAGCCCGGAGCGCCGTGGGAGCGGTACCGCCGCGCCCAGGTCCATTCTTCATCGAGCAGGTTGTAGGCGTAGATCCAGTGCCACGGCTGGTTGGCGCCCGCGGCGATCCCTTCCATTTCCTCCAGCAGGTCTGGCGTCCATTGCTGGATGGCGGGCAGAAAATCGGTCCCGGCGACAAACTCCGCGATGTATTGGTCCGGATCGACGGAATGCGCGGAGGCAATCGATTCCGACCATCGCGCCAACCCAAGCGCGATCTGCCCACGTAGCGCCTCGCCATGCGCCTCACCACGCGCTCGCGGCGATCCCGTGCAACGTACCTCGGGCAAGATTCGATTCTTTTCAAGAATATCGACCATCATGCTCTCTCTTTCCTCATCTGGCGCAAGGGCACGATCGGCTATCCGCGGGACGGCATCTCAGTCCCGGTGTCAGGAGCATACCGCCGCGAACTCAAAACGGATCGACCAGCACCAGAGCGTCGAGAGAAAGCAAAAAGGAATTGGCTACTTGCGTCGGGCGCGGGGATCGAGCACATCCCGCAGGCCGTCACCCAGCAGGTTGAAGGCCAGCACGGTCAGCAGAATTGCGATTCCGGGAAACGTCGAAAACCACCACGCCTCGCGCAGGTATTTGCGGCCGTCCGCGATCATCACTCCCCAATCGGGAGTCGGTGGTTGCGTGCCGAGACCGATGAAACCGAGTGCCGCGGTCGTCAGCACCGCGAAGCCGATGTCCATCGAGGCCTTCACCAGAATTGTCGGGAAGGCATTGGGAAGAACGTGCGTAAAGAGCACGCGGCCACGGCTCGCGCCGATCGAGGTTGCCGCCTCGGCGAACTGCGCGTCCTTGAGCGCAATGACGTTCGCCCGCGCCAGACGGCAATAACCAGGCCACCAGACCAGAGAGACCGCGATCATTACATTGAAGAGTCCCGGCCCAAGCGCGGCGGCGAATGCCATCGCCAGGATCAGGTCCGGGATCGTCAGGAAGATATCGGTGACGCGCATGATGAATTCACCGACGCGGCCCCCGAAGAAACCGGCGACCGCCCCGAGCAGGGTGCCGATGGTTAGCGCCAACAGGATCACGACCAGTCCGGCGACCAGCGACACCCGCGCCCCGATGATGAGGCGCGTGAAGATGTCGCGGCCAACCTGGTCGGTTCCAAACAGGTGCTCGCGTGTCGGCGGATCGAGTTTCTCCTTGATGTTCAGGGCTCCCGAGGCGTGCTCCGGATACGGGACGACCAACGGGCCGAAAACCGCGATGACCAACAAGACGACGATGATGCCAAGGCCAATCATCGACAACGGGCTCTGCTGGAACCGCCGGATCGCTCGCCGCCGCCGCTCGCTCATTCCCGGCAGGCGGGTGTGCTCCCGCGCCAGGTCCGGCGCTAATGCCGTCGATACTGCTCCTTCCACGCTCATGACTGGCTGATCCGCGGATCGAGCGCGCCGTACGTGACATCCACCAGAATGTTGACCAAACTGAACACCACGCCGTAGAGGAGCGCGATCCCCATGATCGGCATGAAATCGAGAGTCAGCGCCGACTTGGTCGCGTATAGCCCGATCCCGGGCCAGTCAAAGACCGTCTCGACCAGAACCGAACCGCCCATGGACCAGCCAAAGGACAAGCCGATCATGGTGATGGTTGGGATCATGGCGTTGCGCAAGGCGTGTCGTAGCACCACGCTCTGCTCGGCGGCGCCTTTGGCGCGCGCGGTGCGCACGTAATCCTGGCCAAGAACCTCCAGCAAGGTGGCCCGGGTAAACCGCATGATCGTCGCCATCGCTGGAAAACTGAGCGTCACCGCCGGCAGGAGGATCTGCCGCAGTGAGTCGCGCAGCGTGGCCCATTGACCACTGATGAGACTGTCGATGATGTAGAGACCGGTATGTGCCGTCGGCGGATCGGCCAGGGTGCCGAGGCGGCCACTCACAGGCAGCCAGCCCAAGCGCAGGCCAAAGAACAACTGCAAGAGAATCGCCAGCCAGAACGCGGGCAGGCTCACGCCGATCAATGCCACCACGCGAGAAATCTGGTCGGCGGGGCGGTCAGCGCGGATGGCGGCCAGAACGCCAAGTGGGACGCCGACGGCGACCGCGATGAACATCGCCACCAGCACCAGTTCCAGAGTGGCAGGCCAGTAGACGCGAAGATCGTCGATCACCGGCCGGCGAGAGAGGATGGAGCGCCCCCAATCCCCCTGCAAGAGCCCCGTCAGGTAGTTCCAGTACTGGATGTGAAGCGGCTGATCGAGGCCGAACTCCTGCCGGATCTGCTCGTACATTTCAGGCGTCGCTTGCGCTCCGGCGGCCAATCGCGCCGGATCTCCAGGGACCATCCGCGACAGGGCGAATGTCAGCACTGATACCCCGACCAGAGTCGGCACGATCAAGAGAATACGGCGCAGGACGTAGCTGAGCAGATTCATGTGAACGAGCGCGAGACGCCTGAAAACATCTCGGTCACGGCGCGAGGCCGCGGTGATTGCTTGGCAAGGTGGAAGGTGTTTGAAGTCACGATGCCACTACCACGACCCCTCCCCCCGGAATGAGGAGAGGGGTTGCGGGTTGAGAGTCCTACTGATACCCGATCGCCCGCAGGTCGCCACCCATGATCGGGTCGTAGGGATTGCCGAGTTCCTTGACCCAGATTTCGCTCTCGATCTCCGTGTACACGAAGATTTCGACCGCGTCATTGACGAGCGTCACCTGGGCATCGTCGTAGAGTTTCTTGCGGTTGTCCTTGTTGGTATCGGCCCGGGCCTCTTCCAGCAATTTGTCGAATTCCGGATTCTTGTAGTGAGAGGCTGCCGCCCAGAACCCGGCCTGCGAGGAGTGGTATGCCTGCCAGAGGAAGTTGTCCGGGTCGAGATAATCGGTGCCGGAATAGACCGCCATCGAATTCGGGGCCGTATCCTGATTTGCCGCGCGGGCCACCATGTCGGGCCAAACCATGGGCATCATGTTGACGGTGATGCCAAGTTCTGCGGCTTTCTCCAGGAGAATCAGCCCGAACAACTCTTCCTCGGTCAACCCGGTGACGTAGACGTACTCCATCTCGAACCCATCGGCGTATTTGCTCTCCGCAAGTGCGGCCTTGGCGGCGTCCATGTCGTGCCGTAGCACCGGCAGATCCTTCTTGTGCCACGGTTCGAGGGCGCTGGCAAGGGGGCCCTCCATGATCGTGCCGCGTCCCGAGATCGCTTCGATCGCGGCGTCGTAGTCGAACGCGTGCGAAAGCGCGCGCCGGACATTGATATCCGACGTCGGACCAACCTGATTATTGAGTTTGATCGCAAACGGCGTCAGAGACGGCGCGTTGTTGACCACGAAACGGGCATCCGCGGCCAATCCGGCCGTATCCTCCGGGGTGAAGCGGTCACCATACTGGAGTTCACCCGTTTCCATCGCGATCCGCTTGGTCGACGACTCGCGGATGATCTTCCAGACAAACCCATCCAGCGGCTTGACGCTCTCCTGGGCGGTGAACCAATAGTCCGGATAGCGCTCGAACTCGTAAATGTTGCCGATCTCCCACCGCTTGATGGTGAACGGTCCGCCGCCGGCCTCGTTCTCCTTCAGCCAGGCTTCACCCTCGTCGCCGTTGACGTCGTGCTCCTGCACGATCTTGGGGTTGGCCACGAAGAGCCAGGGCAGCACCGCGTCATATGGCGCGAACGGTTTGAGCAGGTCGATCTGGACGGTCAACGGGTCGACCACCTTGATCGAGTCCTGGTCCATGACCGTGGCAAACATCCAGGCCACGCCGAGGTTTTTCCGCAACATCCGCTGGAAGTTGTACTTGACCGCCTCGGCATCGACCTGCGAGCCATCGTGGAATGTCGCGCCATCAGCCAACTTGATCGTCCAGGTCGTGGCATCTGGACTGCCGACCACCTCTGTCGCGAGCAGCGGCTTCAGCTCCGCCGGATTGCCTTCATAGCGGAGCAGGCTGTCGTAGACCGCGCGTTGGCCCCAGGTGATCGAATAGTCGTGGCCAGTGTGAGGATCGAGATTGCTGATGTCCTGGCCACTGCCATACACGAGGACATTGGCATCGACCTGGGCGCGCACCGCTCGCGGGCGCCGGCTGGCCGCCCCGGACGGCACGATGGCGTCATGGCTCAAACCCGTCGCGATCGCGGCCGCGCCAGCAACCTTCAGAAACGTCCGTCGGTCGATACTCTCGGTGCGCAGCGCCTCCTGCAAATTCGCGAGATGTCGGTCCTGCCCACGATACATCGCCACGTCCAGACCCTCCTCGACCACAGTTCCCGCACCAATCGTTCAACGAACGGCGCGGCCATTGCCTTGACAAGGACACATTCCGTCTTCCCGCGTGAAGTACCGGCAGTATACTCCTGCTGTTCGAACGTCCCCGATTCTTGTTGTACCTGCGTGACACCCACGAACGATTTTCCGGTGCGGAGTGGGGAGTGAAGGAACTGGATCGTCCTCGAATCGATTGGGAACGCGATTGGGACGCCGCCTTCGACCGCGCAAAGCGGGAACGGCGCCTGCTCCTGGTCGATGTCGAAAAGGACCACTGAATCGGCTGCGAATTACTGGATGCCGTGGTGTATCCAGACCCAGAGGTCGTCGCGGTTGTGGCGGAGGCGTTCGTTCCGCTGCGCATTGACGTGACCGACCGGCATGTGCGTGACCTGAATATCGTCTGGTTGCCGACGGTAGTCATCCTCGATCATCGTGGCAAGGAACACGCCCGGCACGTCAACGCCGCGCCGGCCGCGGACTTCCTCGATGTGTTGGCACTCGGAGAAGCCCATGCCCGTCTCAAGGACGCCCGCGCGGAATCACATGTTCGCGCGGAATCCGTTCTCCGCCGCGCGCTGGATCGGAGAGAAACTGGGCCCCTCCATCCCGACCTGCTCTATTGGCTCGCCATCGCGGGATACGTTCGCGGTGGCCACGACGGCGAGAGACGAGATCTGGTCTGGGCGGAATTGACCCGGCGGTATCCAGAGTCGGCGTGGGCACGGCGGATTCCCGAATACCTGAGCAGGAAGTTCGCCGACCGGGCCGATTGAGGAGAGAGCGGAGATGGCAGACGAGGCGACGGCGATTCCTGCGCCCGTCGCTGCTACTCGCGCGCCCGCGCTGAATCTCGCCGCGGCACGCTTGCCAGTTGCGCACACCCCGCTGATCGGCCGTGAAGCCGAACTCACCGCGATCACCGCATTGTTGGGACGCCCCGATGTGCGGCTGGTCACCCTCACCGGTCCCGGCGGCGTTGGCAAGACCCGGCTATCCGTTCGCGCCGCGGAGCAACTTGCGCCCGCCTTTGCCAGTGGTGTCGCCTATGTCGGCCTGGCGCCGGTTTCTGACCCCGCATTTGTCGGTCCCGCCATCTATCAGAGCCTCGGCGGCCGCGACGCGGGGGCCGACTTCTCGTTGGACCGACTCTATCAATTGCTCGCCCCGCACGAGATCCTGCTGGTTCTCGACAATTTCGAGCATGTCGAACCGGCCGCGCTCGTCATTGGCCAACTGCTGGCCGCGGCGCCGCGCCTGAAGATCCTGGTCAGTAGTCGCGCCGCACTCCGAATTTCTGGCGAGCACGTGCAGCTGGTGCCCCCCTTGCCGTTGCCTTCTGCTCATCATGCGGGAGCCGCTGACACCGCGCTGACCTCGGACGCGGTACGTCTCTTCGTCCAGCGGGCGCGAGCGATCCAGCCTGACTTCCCCCAGGCAGATCCGGGACTTGACGCCACGGTTGGCATTTGTCGCCATCTGGACGGCCTCCCGCTCGCCATCGAACTCGCCGCCGCCCGCGTGCGTCATCTCTCACCAGCGGCGATGCTGAAACGAATCGAGCAATCGGCGACCCCGCGGCTCTCGTTCCTGACCGGTGGGGCGAGGGACCAACCGGCCCGTCTCCAGACCATGCGCGATGCCATCAGTTGGAGTTACGACCTGCTCGATCCCGAGGCGAAAACGGTGCTCCAGAGTCTGGCTGTCTTCCCGGGCAGTTTCACTCTGGACGCGGCGGAGGCGGTTGTTACGGGCGCTCTTGCACCGTTGCCTCAATCGCGCCGCAATGTCGAAGGCCACACCCCGCACTGGGGCGACAGAGAATACTCCCGGGCCTGGACACCGCCTCCCCCACTGGCGGCATTGCCTGACCCATTCCATGGAGAACCGGCGCTACCCGTACTCGATCTCGTTGCGTCTCTCGTGGAAAACAGCCTGATTCGGTTCGAGAGCGCGGGCAGCGAAGATTCCCGGTACGGCATGCTCGAAACGATCCGCGAGTTCGCCCTGGAGCGACTTGCGGAGAGCGGTCAGGAAGGCGTCATCCGCCAACGTCACGCCGATTGGGCGCTCTCCGTCGCGGAAGCGATTGGTCCGCGCGCGAAGGACCCTGACGCCGCGGTCTGGCTCGATCATCTCGAGCGCGAGCATCCCAGTTTTCTCACGGCCCTCAACTGGGCCAGATCAGAGCGAGACGGTGTGAGACTTTCGCGCCTGGCGGGCGCTCTTTGGTCGTTCTGGGAGGAGCGCGCCTATTTCGCCGAGGGCCGCAAGTGGCTGGAAGAAGCGATTGCGCTTGGCGATATGGCTTCCCCGCGCGACCGCTTGTGGGTACTCATTGGCGCCGGGAAGATGGCGCGCCATCAGGCGCACTTTCACCGTGGCGTCGTGTTGCATGAGCGCGCCCTGGAACTGGCGCGCCACCTCGGTGATCGCGAGGCGGAAGCGGAATCTCTTCTCCACCTCGGCGCGCAGGCGATGGATCTCGGCGAATTCGAACGCGCCCGCTCCCTGCTGGAGGAAAGCCTGGAAATCGCTCGCGACGCGGGCACCACCTCGCAACTGATCCGGGTTCTCAATTGCCTCGGCCAGATGGAGCGCGCAGAATTGCAGAGCGACGCCGCCGCCAAAAGCCTGGAAGCAGTGCTCGGACTCGCCCAACAGCACCGGCAGGACTGGCTCCTGCCGAGCATCATCGGTGGACTTGCCCTCGCCGAAACCGACCGTGGCAACCATCAGCGGGCGATCGCTCTCTTTCACGAAAGCATCGCCCTGGATCGCGCCAAAGGCAACTGGGGCAGTCTCATCGACGGGATCGAGGGTCTGGCGCGGGTCGCAGCCTCGCTCGGCCAGTTCGAGCGCTCCGTGAGACTTTATGCTGCCGGTGAATCGCTTCGCGAAGCGCTCAGTTTTCCGCTGTCGCCAACCGAAATCTCGTATGCCGATCCGGTGAAGCAACAGTTGCGCGCGTCGCTCGGCGCCGAGGGATTTCGGATGGCGTGGCAGGCGGGGAGCGCCCTGGACCGTGAGGAAGCCCTGGCCGAAGCGATGTCCGTCCACACTCATTCGGATCCTCACAGCAGCGGGGCCCGGGGACCAGCGCGCGATCTGACCGAGCGCGAACTGGAGATTTTGCGCCTGGTTGCCGCGGGACTCAGCAACCGGGAGATCGGAGACCGGCTTTTTATCAGCCCGGCGACGGCAGCGCGCCACATCGCCAATATCTACAACAAACTTGATCTCGATTCGCGCGCAAAAGTGACCGCCTTCGCCCTCCAGCACAACCTCGTTTGACCTTCCGGCCGCCAAACTCTGCTGGCGCGATGTCGATTCCCGCGGCTCGCGCTTCACCACCTCTGTCAAGGTCTGATAGTGTTGATTGCCACGACTTCGGCGGCGCACGATCTTCGCAACGTTGCGGTTAGTCGATAGACTGTCATGAATTCCTGCCCGGCAAAGAGGATGCCCAGGATTGGCGGTTGGGCGGCTCCACGCCCTGGTCCGAAGGTCGCTCCTGCCGATCTGATCCGCTGCGTGTCGGCCACATGGACGGAAACTGTCAGGTGGCGAGCATGATTCAAGATCCACCAGAAACGGCAGCGCGGCTCGTTGCCACGGACGCCCTCCACTCGGCGAATCCGTCAACAACAGGCGTTCGTCTGCCGACAACACCGATGGTGGGACGGGACCGCGAGGTGAAAGCCGTTTGCGAACTGCTGGGGCGAGACGATGTTCGGCTGGTGACCCTGACCGGACCGGGTGGGGTCGGCAAGACCCGCCTCGCCGTCGGCGTTTTCGAGGAACTTCAGAGATCAACCTCCTGGGAAGTGGTCATCGTGCCGCTCAATGCCTTGACCAATCCGCAGCTTGTCGGATCGACCGTGTTTCGCGAATTGGTCGATCCCGCAGTGTCCGGTGGGTACTCCCTCGACCGCCTCAAGCATCTCCTCTCGATCCGACCATTGCTCCTCGTCCTCGACAACTTCGAACACCTGTTGGATGCCGCTCCGCTGATTCCGGATCTTCTTGCGGACGCGCCCCGTCTCAAAATTCTGGTGACCAGTCGAGAATCGCTTCGCATATCTGGCGAGCACGAATTCCCGATCGCTCCCCTCCCGGTCCAGGCATCGGGGCGATCACCGGGGGGAAAACCGGAGGAGATCTCTCCAGCAGTTCAACTCTTCATCCTCCGCGCGGCCGCGGCACGCTCAGATTTTTCGGCCAGCGCCAGTACCGTTTCCGTCATCGGTGACATCTGCCAGCGGCTGGATGGGTTGCCGCTGGCGATCGAACTGGCCGCGGCCCGAGTTGCCCACATCTCACCACATGGTTTGCTGGATCGGATGGATCGAACCGGCGCCGGGCGGTTGCAGATCCTCTCCAGCGGTCCCCGCGACTTGCCGACGCGGCAACAGACGATGCGCGACGCCATTGCCTGGAGTTACGCGCTCCTCAGCGGCGACGAACGATCAGTGTTCACCACCCTCAGCGTATTCAGCGGAGGATTCACCCTTGCGGCAGCGGCCGTTCTTACCGACCAGGACGAAAATGCCGCCCTCGATCAGATCGGGGAATTGGTCGCGAGCAGTCTGATCCGGCACGACGCTTTCGCTGGTGTCGAACCACGATACGTGATGCTGGAGACGATCAGGGAGTTTGGCCTCGAACAACTGGCCAGTAGTGGCCGCGACGCCAACGTCCGGGACCGCCACGCATCATGGGTTCTGGCGCTCGCCGAACGGGCCTGGACCGAGAGCGAGGGATCAGACGCATTTGACTGGAATCCTGTGCTCGAATTGGAACTCGACAACGTCCGTGCCGCCCTTGCCTGGCTCGCCGAGCGCAGCGCGGGAGACCAGATTATCCGCCTCGCCGGTTCACTCTGGCCGTTCTGGGAGCAGCGGGCCTATTTCAGCGAAGGCCGTCACTGGCTGGAAACCGCGCTTGCGACCGGGAGGAGCGCACCGATCCCGGATCGTCTCCGGGCACACAGTGGCGCGGGAACGATGGCCTGGCGCCACTCGGATTTTCCGGCGGCTGTGGCGCACCACCAGCAGGCGCTTGATTTGGCCCGCGAAATCGGCGACCGGGACGCCGAAGCGTTCGCGTTGAACAACCTCGGCGCCCAGGCCGGGGAACAAGGGGACTGGGAGACGGCGCGCGAGCATTTCGCCGCATGCGCCGTGGTGGCCCGCGAGTCCAACTCCTCGATCCAGTTGATCCGGGCGCTCCACAATCTCGGCCACGTGCAGCGCATGCAATTCGATAGCGAGACATCCCTTCGCACCATGGAAGAAGCACTGGCGCTGGCCCAGGAGTCCCGCTCGCACTGGATGATCCCGATCGTGCAGGATGGACTCGCATTGGCGGCCGCCGATGTCGGCGACTTCGCTCGGGCCCTGCCGCTCCTGCGGGCAAGCTTCGCCCAGGCGGTCGCCAACAATAACAAGGGCTACGTCACGGAGGGTCTGGAGAGCTTCGCTCGGCTCGCGGCGTTGACCGGGCAACGAGAACTGGCGACCCGCCTCTATGCCGCCGCGGACGCGCGGCGCCAACAGCTCGGCTATCCACGTACCCCGTCCGATGCGGGCTACACGGAGCCCGTCCTGGGACGTCTCAGGACTGACCTTGGTGATTTCAGATTCGCCGCACTCTGGAGCCAGGGCCGCGAGTTCTCCCCCGAGTCCGCCATCGAGACCGCCATGGACATGCACCTTGGCGCTCCCGTGCCGGGTGCATCAACGAAACCCTCGCGCCCATTTGGTCTCACGGAGCGCGAGGTCGAAGTCCTGCAACTGGTTGCTGCCGGGCTCACAAATCCGGAGATTGCCGATCGTTTGTTCATCAGCACCGCCACGGCAGCGCGGCATGTCGCCAATATCTTCACCAAGCTCGATGTCGATTCCCGTGCGAAGGCGACGGTTATTGCGATTCAACACGGGCTCATTTGAACGTCACACCAACGATCGCATCCGCTCCACGCCTTCTGAATTACATACGTCGTCTACACAATTCTGCTGATGTCTCCAACGCTGCCGAACGCCAAGATAGCGCCATGGAAGCAAGGGTCATCCCACGACGAAATCGGCGGTGGCGGAGGGTCTTCAACGATGATCTCGGTAACGCATCGGATGGCCCGCAATCCCCTCTTATTGGAGTCGCGTCGGCGAGCATCCACAGGATTCGTGTCGCCAGACCTGACCGGGTTGATCTCCGGCCCATCTTCCGCTGCCGCCGTAGGCACCGGCAAACGGCGCGAAGAGCGCTGCAATTCGTATCGCAAACCGGGCCGGGAATCCGTTCGCTCCCACTGTTCGATGCGGACTGATCCTCAATCCCGCCAGACTCTCGACCTCCCCTGCTGCCAGAAATTCGCGACGTGCACCATGACCGCGATGGGCCTGACCTGCATCCACGATCGGGAGTGAGCGGCGATGTTTTCACCTGTCTTGCGGTTACACGCTCGGGTTGGCCTGGCCAGACCTACCGCTCGCCAATCGCGTCCCGTTTGCCACGATGCGGAGATGAAGCCGGTACATCCGATCGCGTCGCGAGAGTGCACACCCTCCGTCGTCACCATGAATCCTCGCGAGGATGGTGTTCAGTCCCTGGAATCGCCGCGGCTGCGGGTGGAGTTGGGGCCGCTGGAGTTGGAACTGGGGGGGCGGCTGGAGCAGGTGCAGCTGGCCTACCGCACCTGGGGGCGGCGCAACGCCGCCGGCACGAACGCCATTCTGGTGCTGCATGCGCTGACCGGGGATAGCGCGGCGGGGGGGAGTGGCGGCTGGTGGGAACCGCTCATCGGTCCCGGTCGTCCCCTCGATCCGACGCACGCCTTCATCGTCTGCGCCAATGTCCTCGGCGGCTGCCAGGGCTCGACCGGACCGGCCAGTCCCGATCCGCGCACCGGCCGGCCCTACGCCATGCGCTTTCCGTTGCTGACCATCGGCGATCTGGTCGCCGCCCAACGCCGGTTGGTGGATCACCTCGGCATCACCCGCCTTCTCGCCATCGGCGGCTCCATCGGCGGCTTCCAGGCGCTGGAGTGGGCCACCCGCCATCCCGAGCGGGTCGGCGCGGTGGTCCCCATCGCCGCCGCCGCCGCCCTCGATCCGCAAGGGATCGCCCTCAACGAGATCGGGCGGCGCGCGATCATGGCCGATCCCGACTGGCGGGGGGGCGACTATCTGGCGGCGGGGGTCTTTCCCCAGCGCGGCCTGGCCATCGCCCGCATGGTGGGGATGGTCACCTATCACTCCAAGGAGAGCATGGCCACCCGCTTCGGCCGCCAGCCCGCCACCCGGCCCGTCCTCTACCCCTCCTTCGGCCCCACCTTCGATGTCGAGGGCTATCTCCACTATCACGGCGATGCCCTCGTCACGCGCTTCGATGCCAACAGTTATCTCTATCTGACGCGGGCGATGGATCTGTATGACGTCGGTCGCCAGGGCGGGCTCGACCACTGGCTGGCCCAGGTCACCGCCCCCGCCCTCCTCCTCGGCATCCGCTCCGACTGGCTCTTCCCCCCCGACCAGGTCCAGGCCCTCGCCACCCAGCTCCGCCGCCTCGGCACGGACGCCCACTACGCCGAACTCGATTCCCCCCATGGCCATGACGCCTTCCTCAAGGAGTGGGACCAGCTCACTACCCTCCTCACCCCCTTCATCGCTGAGCATCTCTGCTGATGTCAAGGAGGAGCTGGAGTTCTCATTTCCATACAGATGAACGCCGCGTAGGCCCAGTCGGGACTGGAGAATCTCCTCCTGCCCATTGCCTGAATGCACTCCGCGATGCTATGAGAATCCAGTCATGGCATCGCACGCTGTCGACTCCAGCCCAACCATCGCCGCGTCTACTGGCGCTCGTTTCCAAGCGCTCGACCTGTCGGCTGCGTCGTTGCCCACGCCGCGCACCCCACTCATCGGGCGGTCGCGGGAACTGGAAACGTGCCTCTCGCTGCTCGCCAGCCGCGACGTGCAACTGGTCACCCTAACCGGCCCGGGCGGAGTTGGCAAGACACGACTCGCCATCGAGACGGCAACCAGAGCGGCGTCTTCATCCACCAAGCAGGTCGCTTTCGTCGAGCTTTCCACCATTTCCGATCCGATGATGGTGGGAGAAGCCATTTTCCAGGCGCTCGGCGGGCGCGCTGGAGGGCGGGACTATTCTCCGCGGCGCCTCGAGCAACTCGTCGCCCATGCCGATCTGCTTCTCGTGCTCGACAACTTCGAGCAGGTGGTGCAGGGCGCATCGATCGTGCGCGCCCTGCTCGATGCCGGACCCCACCTCAAGATTCTGGTGACTAGCCGCGTTTCACTGGAATTGACGGGCGAGTACGAGCTCTCGGTGCCACCGTTGCCGGTAGAGGTCACCCCAGCGCCAGTCCGCGCAGACGATTCCCTGGTCTCCGAAGCGGTCTCACTCTTTGTCAGCCGGGCGCACGCCGTCTTCGCCGAGTTCGCGCCGACGCCTGAAGACCTGCAGACGATCGCGGAAACCTGTCAGCGCCTTGACGGTCTACCCCTGGCGATCGAACTCGCGGCGGCGCGGATGACCCATCTCTCACCGCAGGCGCTGCTGCACCGAATCGATCTCCACGAAGTTGGACGCTTGCGGTTGCTGACCGGCGGCGCACGCGATCTGCCGGAACGGCAGCAGACGATGCGCAACGCGATCGCCTGGAGTTACGACCTGCTCACACCAGGCGAGCGGGAGCTGTTCGAAGGCCTGTCCTCGTTCACCGGCGGCTTCACCCTGGACGCCGCGGAAGCTGTCACCGGTCGCAGCGAAGACGATACGCTCGACGGCATCGCCTCACTGGTCGCCAAGAGCCTGGTTCGCTACGACGGCGATCCCGGTGGCGAGCCGCGCTATTCGATGCTCGCGACGATCCGTGAGTTCGGACTTCATCGGCTGAATGAAAGCGGCAATGAGCCAGCAACCCGTTCCCGCCATGCGGACTGGTGTCTCGCCCTGGCGATCGAATCCGGGCAGAAGATCGATGGCCCGGAGGCGGAGATCTGGCTGGATGCGTTCGAGCGGGAGTATGCCAATCTGCGCTCGGCGCTCACGTGGCTCCGGGACAACGGCCACGGGGCGCAGTTCCTGCGGCTGGCGGTCAAATTGATGCTCTTCTGGCAGGATCGAGCGTATTACAGCGAGGGGCGCCGCTGGCTCGAAAGCGCGTTAGCAATGAGTCCCGATGCGCCGGCCGGGGCGCGGATGCGGGCGATGAGCGGCGCGGGATCACTTGCCTGGTACCAGACCGATGTCGCGGAGGCCGTCCGCTGGCACGAGCAGGCGCTGGCGCTGGCGCGCGAGACAGGGGATCGGGAGGTGGAATCACTCTCCCTGAGCAACCTCGGAGCGCAGGCAACAGAAGTCGGGGATTACGACCGAGCGGTTGCCAGCTACGAAGCAAGTCTTGCCATCGCGCGGGAATCGGGCGAACCAACCGCAACCGTGCTGGCGCTGCACAATCTAGCCCACGTCACAGCGCTTCGCGAGGAACCAGAACTCGCCGTCACTCGCTTCGAGGAGGCGCTCTCGCTGGCGCGTCAGTTCGAAATCACCTGGATCCAATCAACGACGCTGAACGGTCTCGCCGCCACGTTGCTCGACCTCGGCGATCCATCCCAGGCGCTCTCGCTCCACCAGGAGGCACTCCATCTGGCCGAGCAGCGCGGCAACGTCGCCGATATCGTCGATGGCCTGGAGGGAGTCGCCCGCATCGCCGCGGCTACCGGTCAGATGACCGAAGCGGCCCGGCTGATCGGGGCGGCGGGGGCCGTCCGCGTCGAGATCGACATGCCGTTATCCCCAACCGAACTCGCATCGATCGAACCGGTCATCACCTCGATCCACGCTGCTATTGGCCCAAAACGAGAAGCCGAGGCCATGGCCGCGGGCCGGGCACTGACCAGATCCGAGGCTATCGCGGCCGCATCGGCGGTTGCCGTCAACGCTCCTACAGCCCACGGCCGCTCCCAAGGCGCGCACGGGCTGACGACGCGCGAGATGGACGTTCTGCGCTTGCTCGCGGCCGGTGCGTCCGACCGCGAGATCGGGGAAGCACTCTTCATCAGCCGGGCCACGGCCTCCCGCCACGTTGCCAACATCTTCAACAAACTCGGCGTCGATTCCCGCGTCAAGACCATCACCACCGCGAAGGAACTCGGACTCCTCGACTAACTCCTTCGCCTTCCGGCGTTCGCCGAATCAGCCGCTCACCGGCGCCGCATCGCGGCTGGTTCCTGCCTTGCTGCCGCATCGCGCTCCCTGTCCATTGACACGGTTTGGATCGACTGCGCGCCACCGCACCGCGTCCTCAACCTATGCATGCCTGAAATACATATGTTGGCTACATAGTTCGATGGATGCCCCAACACCCGCTGAAGCGCATGATGAGGACAGAACACCGGCGCGGTGCGCGCCGGACCAATGGCCGACTGGGAACGATGTCCGGTAAGGCTGAGAACGTTGATAGGGGAACATATCGATGAACAATCTCGAACTCGAAACGATGATCCGCGCCAAGGAGCGCGCGCTACTGGACCGGAACCTGGAGAAGACACGCCTCGCGAACGAGGCGGCTTCACCGCCGGTCAACCCGATGAGCGTGGCCATCGCAGCCGCCGGGAGAATCCAGCACCTCCTTGCGGCAATGAACTCCCGGGAAGGCCGGTCCACGCCGTCGCGGCGAATCGGACCTACAAGCGGACAGGTCGTGCCGTGCGGCCAGCCGCCGCTCTGATAACCAGGGGCAGTCACGACTGTCACTCGGGTAGATCAACCAATCGTATAGGAAGGACATTATGGAATTCAGTTACCTCTTCGCGTTTGTCGTCATCTTGTTAGTGGTCGATATCCTGTCGCTCCAGCGCGGCGTCGACTCACGAAACCTCTGCCCATGGGACGGACGGAATCGCTGAACGGTCACTGTCGCCTACAGCGACACGCAAGAGATGTGTCGTCCCGAGGGACGAGGGACCTCGTCGTTGGGCAGCGGGCAGAACGGACGACGAGATTCCTCCTGCGTCGCAATGACACGTCTTTTGCATGCTGCTCTATGTGGGTAGACCTCGCGCTCTTGAGGTCTGTTGTGGGGAGGAACGCGGGCGACGCAAGCGTCGCACCCTACGACTCGGCTTCCGTAGGGTGCGACGCTTGCGTCGCCCGCGTTCCCTGACCACCAACGCTCCAGCATCCAACGACCATCTACCTAGCCACCCGCCATCGGCGACCCGGCCTGAAGGCGCTTCCCGCCGCATCATCGAATGGCGAATCCACGACCAGATGTGAGACCTGGTTGGCGAACAAACGAGCAACCCAAGCCAACCCAGGTCTGCACGTGCTGGCGCGAGATTGAAGGTCATCCATCGTTCCGCCCCCCGCCAAACAGGCCCGGCATCGGCACGTACGGCACATCCGCGTAGCCAAATGCCGCCGGCCCGACGACCACCAGCGCCTCCGGCGTCTTGAGCATCTCCGGCGCGGGAATGCCGAGGACGACCACGCGCAAGCCGTAGCGCAGGATTTCGGTCGTGATCGGCTCGGCAGTGTCTTCGTCGACGAGACAAATCAGATCCGGCACGACGGCCAGGATCTGGCCGTCGGTCGAGCGCACGATCAGGTTCTCGTTCTGGAAATCGATGCGGACAGCCTTCCCCGCATCCTCGCCACTACCTTCAATGCGAACCAGGCCGCGGGCAAATCCACCGAGCAACCGCCGTTCGACATCGATGATCTTGCCTTGGAAAAGGCGGCGTCCCCCGGTTACGGCCAACGCCGCGTCGACCGGGTTCTTGAGCTGATTCCGCGCGGTCCGGACCGCATCGCCGATGGCGATCGCTAGTGTGACGGTGCCGGGGATGGCGGTGCGCCTCACTTCGGCGCCGGTCATCGGTGGAAACGCGTAGCCCGCCGCGCCGCCCATCTGGATCGTGACCGCTCGCGCATAGCGCTCGAGGGTCAGCGGATCGCTGACCTTGTCGAAGATCACCACGTGCCCACGCGGATCGGAGAGGGTACCGGGCGTGGGGGGCACCCCGTAGATGCTGAACGTATCCATCTGCAATTCGGGAAAGGCCCGCCCCATGCCGTCGCCATCGACCACCGGCACCCCCGCCTGCGCCGCGACCACCATCGGGCGCATCGCGTTGGAGCCGCCAATTTCGCCGGGAATGACGTGCGTGAAGAGGCGTCCGAGGTGCTGCTCCAGTGCGCGCAGGGCGCGCAACGCCTCGTTGCCGCGGTCGATGCGCTCGATACCGACCGTGGGTGAACCCATTCCCCCGACGGTCGTGACAAAGGCGTCATCGGCCAGTTCGTCGATCGACACGATCTGGATCGTCCGCCCGGCCCGGAGTTGCTGACGCGCTTCGAGTTTGCCGAGATAGGGATTGCCGCCACCGCCCGTGCCGAGAATGCCCGCGCCGATGGCAAGGGCTTCGAGTGTCTCTTCTGTTACATCCCACATCGCCCGTACACTTCCTCCCCGGCCTGTCCTCTCGTCCGGGACAAGGATCGCACGATCCCGGCTTCGTTCGCGTGATATGATCGCCGCGCTCTTCTCCCGGCGCGTTCTTGCTAAATCCCACCGGCGCCATGTGCGGTAACGGCGAAAGCGGCTACGCACGTCTTGACACGAATCAGGAGCGGATCGATGCGAATGGTCACCGTCGACGCATTGGACGACATCGCGCGGGGCGCGGCCGTACTCGGCACCGGCGGCGGTGGCGACCCCTACATTGGCAAACTCATGGCCCAGGCCACCCTCCGCCGCTGCGGTGACGTCGCACTGCTCGATCCGCTCGCTCTCGCGGATGACGATATCGTCGTGCCGTCGGCAATGATGGGAGCGCCGACGGTCATGGTCGAAAAACTGCCTCGGGGCGAGGAGATCATCACCGCGTTCAAGACCCTCGAGACCTATATCGGCCGGCCCGTGCGGGCCACGATGTCGTGTGAGGCTGGCGGTCTCAATTCGACGACTCCGTTTACCGTCGCCGCCGAGCTCGGCATCCCGCTCGTCGATGGCGACATGATGGGCCGGGCGTTTCCCGAATTGCAGATGTGCATGCCCAACCTGTACGGCATCACCGCGACTCCCATGGCGATTGCCGACGAAAAGGGCAACTCGGCCGTCATCAATACCGTCGACAATCGCTGGACAGAGACGCTCGCCCGCACCCTGACGATCGACATGGGCTGCTCGGCGATGATCGCGATCTACCCCATGACTGGCAAGCAGGTGAAGGAGAGCTGCATCCTGCACACGATTTCCTTGCTGGAACGGATCGGGCGCACGATCCGCGAGGCGCGTGGGCAGCATGTCGATCCCATCGCGGCCGTGCGCGATGCCACCGGTGGCTACGTCATTTGGCGGGGCAAGGTGGGCGACATCGCACGGCGCACCGCGACCGGCTTCGCCCGCGGCGAAGCTTTCATTACCGGGAGCGACGAGTTCGACGGCCGATCACTGCGGATCGCGTTCCAGAACGAATTCCTTATCGCCCGTGACGGAGATCACGTCCTGGCGACGACCCCCGACCTGATCACCATTCTCGACGACGAAACAGGCGAACCGATCACCACCGAGGCGCTGCGTTACGGATTTCGCGTGTCGGTGCTGGCCATCCCGTGCGATCCGCGCTGGCGCTCACCGAAGGGCCTCCAGGTCGTGGGACCCGGGTACTTCGGCTATGACGCAACCTACATCCCGATCGAGGATCGCGTACGCGGCGTTGCCTGACGAATCGGCCGCGAGACAAGGATGGAGTTTTGGAGAGGACCGCAAGTCGGTCTCGGGACGTGAGGCAGAAAATCTCCTTCAAACAATGAGTCCGCAGGTTGGGACAACTCCCTGGGAGCCTCTGGCGCGAACCGCGGCGAGTTGCCTCCCACCACCGCTGCTCGGCACCCAAACTGATCGCGCCGTCGATTCCGTGCACCCATCCTGACCCAGGTCTCGGCCGTCGTCCGCGATGGCTCTCTGTGGACGCCCCGCGGCCGTGGCACCCAACTTGCGCCTGCATCGATGTGGGTTCGCGAGCCTCCGCGCCCCTTTCGTACCGCGGGCGCCGGGACCTGGGTTTCCGGCAACGCACCTCATGCCGGCCCGCCGTCAAGTCAATATGGCGCGTCAGCCAGTGCAACGGAGACAGTGAATATGGAGACTGCTCGAACTCAGTCAATAGCAACATTTCGCTATGAAGACGACAGCACAAATGGACATGTCAATCAGCCCGTTCCGAGTAGTGCAACGCAGGTTCCGGACACCCTGCTCCGGTCGATTGGTTTCTTCAGCCTCGGCCTGGGTCTGGCCCAACTCTTCGCACCACAGCGAGTCGCCAATCTGATTGGTCTGGAGGACGGTGGCAATGGCATGCGACTGATCGGGTTGCGCGAAATTGCGGCTGGCGCCGGAATTCTCATCAAGTCGAATCATCCCGCCTGGTTCTGGCTCCGCATTGGCGGAGACATTATGGATCTCGCGATCCTCAACGCTGCCAACGATGGTCGGGCGGCAAGACCGGAGCGGATCGCCTTGGCGAAAGCCGCGGTGGCCGGCATCGCGGCGCTCGACGCACTGGCCGCGTCCAAATCCGACGGCCGCGAGGAACAGCCGGTTCCCGGTTCCACATCCGTCGGCGACGCTCCGGTCAAGGCGGCAGTGACCGTCAACGCGCCGATCGACCAGGTCTACGCGTATTGGGAAGACCTCAGAAATCTGCCCAGGTTCATGAGCGCGCTGGCGAACGTGCGGCCAAACCCGGACGGCGGCATGAAGTGGATCATGTCTGGCCCCGCCGGCATCGAAGTGGCATTCGACACCGAGATCGTTGACGCGACGCGCAACGAGCGTATTGCATGGCGAGCGATGGAGCGCGCCCCGATCGCGGCTTCAGGTGAAGTGCTGTTCCGGCCCGCTCCCGGAGACCGGGGCACACAGGTCATCACGAACACGCGGTTTTCCCCACCAGGGGGACCACTTGGCGCCCAGATTGCTGGTCTGCTTGGACCGGCGCTCAGCATGAAGATGCAATCCGATCTGCTACGGATGAAACAGATCATCGAACTGGGAGAGATCGTCCTTTCCGACGACAGCCTGCAACCGGGGCCCAATCCCGCCCAACCCATCGCCATGGAACCGGCGGCGTAACGCGAACGCGACATCCAGTTCGTCTACGAAAATTCTGAGGAGTGCAACGTGAAGGCAACCTGTTTTGTTGGTCGGAATAACGTTGAGGTGCGGAACGTCCCCGATCCACGCATCCTGAATAGCCAGGACGTCATTGTCAAGGTCACATCCACCGCCATCTGCGGCTCTGATCTCCACCTCGTCGATGGGTACGTGCCGACGATGATGCGCGGCGATATCCTGGGTCATGAGTTCATGGGCGAAGTCGTGGAGACCGGGCCCGGCGTGACCCGGTTGCAGACCGGCGATCGGGTCGTCGTGCCCTTCACGATCAGTTGCGGCGTCTGCTTCGCCTGTCAGAAGCAGATGTACTCGCTCTGTGAAAACTCGAACCCCAATGCGCCCATGGCGGAGAAAATGTGGGGACACGCGGGAGCGGGTGTGTTCGG
>JAXLWU010000020.1:0-94412 GCA_046328335.1 Thermomicrobiales bacterium | reverse complement strand
ATGACTGATCACACGCTGCGCGATCGGCCACAACAATCGCGCCATAGATCGATCGCATTTCGTTGCAAAACCGTTGCAGTTTTCGATAGAGGGTGGCGGCTCGTCGCGTTCAAGGCGAGCAGTGGTGCGCCACAATCTGCCAGCGGCATGATCGGAGCGCGACCAACCGCCATGTACCCATCGGTCGCTGCCATGTCATCACCGACAGAAAGGGTGGCTTCCCCGATCACGACAATCGTGATGTCCGCGGCGGAAACGGCAGTGAACCTGAGTGGGTGTTGGTTCCCCACTCAGGTTCACCAGTAATTCGGTGCCGGAGTCCGCGCAGTAGAACACGGCGAGTTGAAAACCCGCTGTTCGCCCTCTCGGACCTGCCAGAATCCTGCCTGGCGTTAGATCACATAGAGGTAGAACTCGTACTCGGGATTCGAGGCAATTGGATAGCTGTTCTCCAGGCGCTGCAAGCGGAACCCTTCCACTTCGAGGGATTCGGAAGGCTTCAGATCCTGGAGTTTCAGCGTCTGGGGATTCGTGTCCCACCCGGTCGCGTCCCACAGACCCGCCAGCACCGCCGTCCAGCGCGGATCGGGCGTATTGCTGCCCTCGACGTAGATCACCCGGTCCGTGCCAATCTGCACCGCCAGGTTCGCCAGATCGGTACGGTACACCTTGTACTGGGGATCACCGTTGTTTGGCAGGGCACCGACGGTCGACCAGGTCCAACTGGTGTCGGGCTGCGACCAGACCCTGATGTCGTCGAACGGAGCCACCCAACCCTGAACCTGGATGGCGGTGGTACGGTAGTTGAGCACGTAGATGCGGACGCCGAACGGTGTCCCATCTTGCCCCGAACCACGCGGCGCGTCGTTTTTGCGGTTGTCCTTCTTGTCACCGTGTGTGCGGCGGCGATCCTGTCCCCGCCGGTCCCGGCCGTGACGGCCACCAAGCCGGCCGTCCAGTGCGCCGCTTCGCGCGTCGGCCTCCTCCACGGTGGCGGGCAGGTAGAGCCCACTCGCCGACAGGACGAACGCTCCGGTGGCGGCCCTGAGCAGCCGACGCCGACTCAGCGAGGAGTCAGGTGGCGCGGCGGGCTGTGTCATCTCTTCCTTGTTCATCAGATTCTTTCGCTCTCCAACCTTCGTGTCGTGCTCTAGACCAGATTGACGAGAAACCGCTTGTGGGTGTCGGTGTCACCCAGGCGCTGCACCGTGAAGCCGGGGGTCGAGATCACCTCCCACTCGGAGAGTTTGGCGTCGATCAGGGTCGTCCCTTGCGGGTCCCACCCATTCCTGCTCCAGCCTCCGCTGCCGAGCATGACCCACGGGAAGCCGAGCAGGGGATTGCCGACCTCCAGAACATGACCGGTATTGAACGCGAGAGCAAATCCCTTCAGATCCTCGACGAAATCGATGAAGTGCTCTCGCCCCGTCGCCGGTTTGGCCTCGATCGTCTGCCAGTCCGTCATCGGTCCCCAGCGGATGATTTCATCCGCCCCGATGGTCTTCCACTGGCGGACGGAAACGGCGCTGGCGCGATAGTTGTGGACGAAGACGGCGACATTCCGCCACTGATCGCCTGCCCGCGACGCCTTGCCGTTGTCCTCGTTGTCATGGCGGCGATGCTGGCGCTGGTTGCGGCCACGGCGGTTGTTGCCATGCCGCCCGCCGAGTTCGCCCCCGTTCGCGCCCTCCCGCGCCGCCGCCTCATCCTCTCCCAACGAAAGAATGAGACCGCTCGCGGTCAGGACAAATCCGGCGGCCATCCCGCGCAGCATGGCGCGCCGGTTCGCTGTTGTGACGTTCGATTCGCCCGCGGCGAGATCGTCCCCTGGAGTCAAACTGCGTGCCCTTACTCGTCTCTGCCCGGGGCAGGCCATGACCGCCTGTCCTCATCTACTCTGCATAATACGAGGACGGCAAATGAGTGAACCCAGCAACTTATACCGGTTTCTCCCGCGGGCCCGGACAGGATCGCGGACAGGTGTCCGCGATCCTGTCCGCGTATGACAGCCTCTGCCGATCTCGTTATCTGTTTGCGCTTGCGGCACAGCGCCGTATGACGGCGGGGAAGCACTCCCGGGAATTCACGCGTTCCGGGCGCGAATAGCGAATATCCAATCCCGCACTGCCGACCGCAACAGCCGGTCCGGTCGGGGCACTACCCCATCGTGCCGAACCGCACCCACTCGGCATCCTCGACAACCCGCGAGGCGCGCAGCACTTCGAAGCGCACCACGCCGCCGTCAGCACCGAAATCGGCGATCACGCCCGGACGAACCTCGTCACTCTCCTCGATCGGTGCTTCGCGCAAGGTGATGATCAGGGAATCGGTCTCGCGGTCATAGACCACCTTCTTGGCGCTGTCCTTTTTAGACACCTGGTGATCTGGGAGGTCTTGTAGACGATGTACACCCATCGCGGTTTCGACGAGTCTTTGGTCACTCGCGCCGCGATTTGTCATCCGTTGATCGCCTCCTACCAGATTCAATCATGCAGGAGTCTCAAGCGAGCCGGATCAATTAGGTACCAGGCGAACACTCGCTCAAGCCCTGACGACCCGCCTTGCTTCGCGAGCCTCTCTCCAGCGGAGGGAGGCTGGGGAAAGAGCCAAAGCTGGGGTGAGGGCCACCTTCGGCAGGTGGCACGCTTTACCCGTCAACTGTGTCAGATGCTCTTCATCGACCACGAATTTCCCCGGTATCATGGTAAAATGCTCTACCGCGTCAACACCCGTCGCATCCGATCGGGTAACAATCGTTCCGGCCGAGGCGATCCCAACAAGTAATCGGCTTACCCGGCGGATAGGCGGTGCCGCAGAGATCCTTGAGCCCCTGATAGTCGGGTTTTTCGTTCGGGCAGGTCTCGCACTTGAAGTCAGGCCAACTCCAGCAGGAGGCATGGGGGCCGCCTGGGATGGGCTGCGGTGGACCATTCGTCACGACGCAATCCGTGAAATCCGGACAATCACCCAACCCTACGATTGGCTCCGCCTTGATCCGGCACTCGCCGTTGCACTCCGGGTAGGTCTCGTCGCACTTCGCCTTGAGGGCGGCGAAGGTGACCTCGGGATTGCACGGCACGAATTCGTCCGGGTCGTAGGAACTCTGACAGGTGGGGTGCGGTCCGTCCGGGATCTCCCCTACCTCGCCGCCATCAGACGTGTAACAGGTCGTGAAGACCGGGTACTGGCGCTTCTTCTTGGAATTGTCGTTATCGCGCTGGCGACGACGGCGGCGCTTGTGCCGCTTTCGACCCGCCTCCGCAAGATCAAAACCGGCAGAGCCAACCAGGACGCCGATCGCGCCCAGCAGGCCGCGCCTGCTCCCCGCCAGACGCGCCAGGGCATCGAACTGCCCACCATCCATGCCTCACGCCTCCTTGCGTCGAGAATACATAACCTCGATGTGTACACCGAACAGTAGCGTGCAGCGGCCTGATTGTCGAGCGGGATCGAGGCACAGAACTGGATGCTGTCCTGCGATCGGGTGTGAGCAGGCTGATGCGGAGTCGCGGTCCGCGGAGGATTTCGCCAGATTCCTGCAAAGTGAAGTCAACGTCTCCCTGATGTCATCGTCCCCAAGCGCATCGGTATAGGTCGGTTTGGGATCAGCGGCACACCTTACCTAGCGATGGTGAGGCGTCCGCAGAAGATCAGCTCCGTATGAAATACGGATGCGATTGCAATCCCACCTCGCATAGGATGCGTCTGCATGAAAGGCCCAGGTGTGCCGGGCGGCTTGCTCACGCACTGCTTTCCCTGGATTCGCCATGGTGTGCCGGAGGACGGATGGACTCCTTGCGATTCGACGCCTTGGCTCGCGCGCTAATCGGGCCACGCACCAGGCGAGGATTTCTGGGCACTCTTCTCGGCGGCTCGCTTTCCACGCCACTCTTCGGAGCGGCTGGCAAGAAGGGCACCAGGAAACGAAAGAACAAGGACAAGAGCGGTACGCCGCCACGGCGCAAGCCGCCGTGCGCGCAGGCACTTGAGCCGGGACGGCGCGCCACGATTCGCCCCGTCCCAAACAACCAGGTTGGCGGATGCGACGCTATCAAGGATTTGCGTCTCGGCGGCATCTGGTACGAGAACGGCAAGACCAACTGGACACTGGAACGCTACCCGCAGCACAACGTGGGCGGTGTGACGATCGGCCGGTTCGTGTTCAAGACCCGGGGTGAGACAGGCTTGGGGCGAGCAGATCGGGTGCCTGCAGGCTTTGACCCGTCGCGGCCTGTCGATCCAAAGCAGCCTGGAGAGAGCGGGGTCTGCGTTCGGGTTGGGGCCGCGCTTCGGCCGGTACCGGCGAATCGAGTATGCGCGCAGGTGACCGTGGAATTCGCGACGGACGTGGAGCAGCGGGTCTTCCGGCCCGATTGGAATTATGGCACGCAGGGTGTTTCCGAAGACTGCATGACCATGGCCCGGGACTATTTCACCATGGTCGACGAGCACGAGGCGCTGCATTTGCAGGACAACGAGGCCATCCAGGAGTGGTACGCGCGCGAATGGAAGCAGCGCACCTGTTACGCCTGTGTGGCGCGTGATGGCCTGGACGACGACTTGGCGCTTGCCGCGGCGACGGCGGCGCTAAATACCGACCTCGACAGGGTCATCGCGGCGGTGAGCGCCGAGATCGAACGGGACTCCACCTTGTGCGGTAACGCACGCGACAAACTCGAGGCTAAGGATCCGGACTGTTCCCGTTGCGGATGCGGAGACGGTCTGCGGCGGGCCGCGGTTGCATGCGGTCAGGCGTGTTGCGGCGTGTGCGAGGAGTGCGCCGACCCGGAGACGAGCACCTGTGCGCCGAAGGTCTGCGAGGCGTGCGAGGAGTGCCGGGACGGACAGTGCGTGGCCGTGGACTGCGGTGATCCATGTCTGAAGTGCAGCAACACCACCTGCCAGCCTGATCCCACCTGTTGCATGGCGAGCGACGGCTCCGTGACGAGGTGTGAGGACGGGCAATCATGCTGCGGCGGGCGGTGTGTGCCCACCCGGGCTGGTGCGTGCGGCTGCTGCTATGACTTCGCGCCCGTTTGCTGCCCCAACGGCGGGTGCTGCTCGCTCAACTACCCCACGTGCTGCAATCGGGTGTGCTGTAAGGAGGGAACCGTCTGCTGTACGTCACCGAACTACGACTGGTGCTGCCCCGCCGGCAACGTCTGCGGGACGACCGTCTTTACCTGTGTCGATATTTAGAGGGCGTTCATGAAGGATCAAGCGATGGTGGGAGAGCGAATCAACCAAATCGTACATAGGCTGTCGGCCCCGGCGTCGCGCCGCAGCACCGTTGCTGGCGTCCTCGGGGTCCTCACCGATCTGGTGGCCCACCTCGTGCCATCTCCTGGGGTGGAAAGTGCTCGCCTGGGCAAGCAGGGCAAGGGCAGAGACACGCACCAGAAGCCCAGCCACCGGCCCAACCACGGCAAGAAGGACAAGGGCAAGAACAAGGACACGCAGGGCAGGCAGACGAGGTTCGCGGCCGAGGCCGCGTCGGTGGAGGCCGCGGCCCAGTTCGGTTGGGCCTACCTCCTGGCCAACCAATCGCTGCCGGTCGGTGGCTCGTATACGCCAACCCGGACCTACCAGTTCAATTCGACCGGGGCAATCAACACGGTCGTGCGCACGGGCACCGGCGCCTACACCGCGCGGCTGCCAAACCTCGGGGTGGCTGCAGGGACGGTGCAGGTCACCGCCGTCGGTAGCCTCGTCGCCGGCAACGACGCCAGCGGGCCCGGGTCGTGCAAGGTCGCCTCGTGGCGACCCAATGGCACCACTCAGGAAGTCAGCGTGCGCTGCTTCACCCTCGACGGGTCGCCAACGGACGGGGTCTTCGCCTTGACCTACGTCAACCTGAAGGACACCCCACAGCCAACCGCGTACCTTTGGGCCGACAAACCAACGACAGCCTCCTACACGCCGAGTCTGACCTACCAGTTCAATTCGACCAAGGCGAAGAACACGGTAACGCGCACCGGGACCGGCGCCTACACCGCGCGGCTGCCAAACCTAGGAACCGACGGCACGGTGCACGTCCAGGTGACCGCTTACGGTTCAGGGAACGGGCGGTGCCAGGTGGCGGGGTGGGGTCGCAACGGCACGGCCGAAGAGGTTAAGGTGCGGTGCTTCAACGGGACTGGGGTCGCGGCGGATACCAAATTCACGCTGTCACATGTGTCGGGCATCAGCCTAGTGGGATCTCCCTTCAGCGCCACCGGATCAGGGACGGCGAGTGCCTACGTCTTGGCCGATCAGCCAAGCGCGCTGTCGTCGTACACGCCGCGCTCCGTCTATCGGTTCAACTCGAGTGGGGCGACCAACACGATCACGCGCGAGAAGACCGGCGTCTATCGGGTGAATTTTCCTGGGCAAACCCTCGATCGGGGTACCGTCCTCGTGAGCGTGTTCGGCGCGAAGTCGGCGCATTGTAAAGTGGCATCCTGGTCGTCGGCACTGGGCCTGCAGGTGCGCTGCTTCACCCGCGCTGGGACCCCCCGGGACACGGCCTTTACCGCAGCGTTCCTCGCCTCGACCGGTCTGGCCCAACGCGTGGCTGTTCCATCCTATTTCGTACCCAGTCCCCGCTGGGATACGCTCAGGGCGGGAGTCCCGCCCGTCGGTCTGGCGGTCATCAACCCGGCGGGCTTCGACCAGCTGGGATACTCGCAGGAACCAGCCTACGTCGACCAGGTCGATCTCTGCAAAGCCAAAGGTCTCCTGGTCCTGGGCTACGTCGACACCGATTACGGGAAAGACACGAAAGCTCGCCCCGAATGCGGCACCGCCCTCGAATGCGTCAAGGCCCTCGTCGACCAGCACTACACCATGTACGGTGTCGACGGCATCTTCTTCGACCAAGTGTGGGACGATGATGATCCAACCAAACTGGCCTACTACAAGGCGCTCTATGACCACGTCAAGACGAAATCAGGCCAGCGGGTGGTGGTGATCAATCCGGGCAAGAGGACGACCGAGTCCTACATCCGTCGGGCCGACATCATCATCAACTTCGAGGGTTACTACGTGGCCCCTCCCGTTGACCCTCCCAAACCGGGTGAGCCCCCCAAACTGCCCCTTCCCTCCTATGCGACGGGGACGGCCAACCCGTGGCAGCTGCCGTCTAACGCCTGGGAATGGAAGTATCCCGCCGAGCGCTTCTGGCACCTCGTCCACACCACGACCGCCGAGGCGGACATGCTGAACGCGATCCGCCTGTCCAAGCAGCGCAATGCCGGCTGGGTCTACGTCACAGATGACGCGTTGCTCAATCCATCTTCCAATATATGGGATCGGCTCCCGGGAGAAAGCACGAATGCCGCGACGTACTGGACCAAGGAACGAGCGGCGGTTGCGGCAGTGTGAACGCGGCTCGCGTTCGCATCCTGTCGGCCTGCGGACAAACGTGCCGGTGCTAACGAACCGTCCGCGGGACCACCGAGGCCATCGCCCGCAAGGAGGGGACGGTTGCGCCACCTGCCAACCGTCCCCGCATCGACGCCCGGTCCTTTCACCGGCTGCAGCAATTCGACGACGATCGGGCCGACGTGCGTCTCGGCGCCAATCATGGTGTAGGGCTGCGCTTCACCGTGGAGATGGGTATCGTGCAATGCGGGCGGCTTGTGCTCGTAGACCTGACACGGTCCCCAACCGGGTGCCTGCTGGTACGCCTCCATCGCGGCATGGAT
Source organism: Thermomicrobiales bacterium (assembly GCA_046328335.1). Taxonomy (GTDB): domain Bacteria; phylum Chloroflexota; class Chloroflexia; order Thermomicrobiales; family UBA6265; genus JACCXM01. Next base: position 86,727 of record JAXLWU010000020.1, on the reverse strand, counting down.
GTCCTTGACCACGATCGCGATCTGCGAGATCGGCATCGGCGGCCCCTTGGTATCCTCCATGGTCATTCCTCCCCGTGATCGCCGTCACGCCAGAGTGAGCACCAGGTTCCCCAGTTCGTCGATGCGGCCTTGCCAGCCGGGCGGGAGCACGGTCGTTGCCGTCTCCTCCTCGATGATCGCGGGACCACTGAAGAACGCGCCGACCGGCAGGCGGTCACGGCGCAGGATGGCGGCCTGATGCGGCACGCCGTCTAAACGGACCAGCCGGGTCGCGGGTTCATGGGCGCCGCCGTCCGGCCACGCGCCGCCGCGGCGCTCCGGGAGCAAGCCGACTGCCGCAATGCGGAGATTGACGATCTCGATTGGCGCGCCAAGCGTGGCGTGACCGTACCGGGTCTCGTACAACCCGTGGAATCTGGCGTCCAGTTCCCTGATCGTCTCTGCCGTGATCGCCCCTTCGCGCGGCACGGTCACGTTGATGAAGTACTCCTGCCCGACGTAGCGCATGTCGGCGGTGCAGATGAAGAGCATCCGCTCCGCCGGAATCTGCTCGTCGCGCAACACGGCGCGACCGTGCGCCTCCAGTTCGGCAAAGAGGGCATCGATCTGATCGGGAAGCGTTTCCGCTAGCGGCGCGTAGAAAGTGCGGCTGAGATCGTGGCGGATATTCGTTTCGAGCATCCCCATCGCGGAGAACGCCCCCGGCGCGACCGGGACGATTACCTCGCTGATATCGAGTTCCGCCGCCAGCGCCACGGCATGCATCGGCCCCGCGCCGCCGTAGGCCACCAGGGAGAACTCCCGTGGATCGATCCCGCGCCGCACGGTAATCGTGCGCATGGCATCGGCCATCTTGGCGTTGATGATCGAGAGCATCCCCTCCGCCAGCGCCTCGTTGCTCAGTCCGAGTTGCGTCGCCACCCCCGCTAGCGCGCGTTCCGCGGCAACGCGATCGAGCGGCATCCCACCGGCCAGAAAGTAGTCGGGATTCAAGCGGCCGAGAAGGAGATTGGCGTCGGTGACGGTCGGCTGCTCGCCGCCACGGCCGTAGCAGGCCGGCCCCGGCGAGGCCCCGGCAGAGCGAGGGCCGACCCGCAGCGCCCCTGCCTCCAGCCAGGCCAGCGACCCGCCGCCCGCGCCGATGGTGTGGATATCGACCACCGCCATCAGCACCGGCAGCCCTTCCAGGCTCGTCTCCGGCGAGACGGTCAATGCGCCGTTGATGACGAGCGAGAGATCGAACGAGGTCCCGCCCATATCGACGCAGAGCAGGTTCGGCTTACCCAGATCGCGGCTGAGCGCCGCGCCGCCGATCGCGCCGCCGACCGGCCCGGACAGAAGTGTCTGAATCGGGAGACGACGCGCGGCGGTGGCGGTCATCACCCCGCCGTTCGATTGCATGACATGGAGTTGGCCCGGCACACCGAGATTGGCGAGTTCGCCTTCCAGTCGTTGCAAGTAACCAAGTGTCGGCGGGGCGATGTAGGCGTTGAGCGCCACCGTCGATGTGCGCTCGTATTCGCGCCATTCGCGCGCCACCTCGTGCGAGAGTGAAATGGAGACCTCGGGCACGGCCGCCCGCAGCAGGCGGCGCACCTCCAGTTCATGCTCGGGATTGACATTGGCGTGGATCAGGCAGACGGCGACCGCGCCGATCCCTTCCGCCCGGATCGCGGCGACGATTGGGGCCAGATCCTCGGAATGGAGCGGTTCCTGCACCGTGCCATCCCAACGCACGCGCTCCCGCACGGTATGGATATCGGTTTGCGGCACGAGGGGGGCTGGCTTGCGATAGTGCAAATCGTAGAGCCGTTTGCGGTCTCCCCGGGCAATGGCGTAGATGTCCTTGAAGCCGTGGGTGGTGATCAGCAGCACCCGCGCGCCGCGCCGTTCGAGAAACGCGTTCAACCCAACCGTCGTGCCGTGGACGATCAGTTCGATCGCCGCCGGATCGGGCACCAGTGCGCGCAGACCGGAGACGACGCCTTCCGCCAGATTGGGCGGTGTGCTGAGCACCTTGCCGATGGCGTCCCGCCCCGAATCGAGATCGTGCACGACAAAATCGGTGAAGGTGCCGCCGATGTCCATCGCCACGCGGTAACCACTCATCGGGTTCGCTCCTTTGTCTTGACCAGCGTCTTCATCCCCAATGAGCGCCCTCTCTCCAGCAAATCCCCTCACCCCCCACCCCTCTCCCCTGCGACGGGCGAGGGGCTCTGGGATCGAACGCCTTATCAGCCTCGCACTCGCTGGTTCGGGGAACCGACTTGACCATACTGCCGACGCACTGCCCCCCACCCCTCGCCCCGTGCGCGGGGCGAGGGGTGGGGGGTGAGGGGTCTTCGAGAGGTTGGGGTGAGGGCCCACGCCAAGGACCCGCGAGGTTCCTTCATCTGGTTCACCACCCACAGTCCACATCACATCCGCCCCCCACGTTCAGCTCGCAGGCGCGCGGTCGCCACGGCATCGACGGCGAGATCGTCGCGCAGCACTACCGCGTAGTCGCGTTCGGCCGCGGCGCGGCTGAGGTATCCGGCGCGAACGTCAGCGCGCACCCGCTGCGGATCGCGCCTCAGCGGTGCGCCGAAGCCACCGCCGCCGCCGGTACGAAGCATCATCTCGTCGCCCTGTTGCACTTTCAGGGCGTTGACTTTCAACGGCTCGACGGCAAGGCTGCCCCGGATCTCGTTGTGCGGTCCCGCCGCCGCGCCGCCCCCGAACAGACCCCACGCCGGAGTGCGCGAGCGCTCGAACCAGAGGTAGACACTGGCGTCGGTCTCGAAGCGGTAGACCCGCTCCAGCCCACAACCGCCCCGCCATTCCCCGGCACCGCCGCTGTCAGGGCGGAAACCGTAGGAGACGATCTGGATCGGGTATTTCGTTTCCCAGACCTCCACCGGAAAATCGCGGAAGGCGCCATTGACATTGTTGATCAGCCCATCCTGCCCATCGCCGGTCGCGTACCCGCCCCAGCCGCCGGGCGTCGGCTCGATGGTCAGGAATGGGGCGTTGTTGCGCCGGGGATCGCGCCCCGCGGTGGCTACCACCATCGAATCGCCGTAATGCGCCGCCGCCACCCGGTCCGGAATGGCCGGGGCGAGCGCGCTGACGATGAGATCGGTCATCAGACCGAGCGGCGTGAAGTACCACTGGCAGGCGGAGGGCTCCTGGGCGTGGAAAATCGTCCCGGCCGGCGCATGGATGGTAAGCGTCGGGAAGGTGCCGCCGTCCACCGGGCGATCGGGGTGGATCAACAGTTTGTACGCCATTCGCACCGCGGAGATCGTTTGGGCGATGCCGCAATTGACCGGGCCGCGGGTGGCCGGTGAGGAACCGGTCAGATCGACGGTCATCGTCTCTCCGGCGATCTCCACCCGCACCTTGACCCGCACCGGCTCATCGCCGATCCCGTCGTTGTCGAGCGTCCCTTCCGCCTCGTAAACCCCGTCCGGGATCGCGGCGATCGCCTCCCGGTCGAGCTGCGCCGTTTGCCGCGCGATCTCGGTCCGGGCGACGCTCACCGCCTCCCGGCCGAAGCGGGCGATGATCGCCCGCAGCCGCGCCTCGCCGGTGCGGCAGGCGGCGATCTGGGCATTGAGATCGCCGACGAGCGACGTGCCGAACCGGCTGTTGCGCTTGAGATGGTCGATCAATTCCTGCCGCGGTTCATACCGGGAAACGATCTTCGTCGGTCCCCAGCGCACCCCCTCCTGGTAGACCTCGGTCGAGTCCATCGTGACGCCGGGATCCTTGCCGCCGACATCGAGCCAATGAGCGCGGGTGGCGGCGAACCCGACGAGACGCGATTCACCATCTTCCTCGATGAAGATCGGCCCGAAGACCGTAGCATCGTTGAGGTGCGTTCCCTGCAGGTACGGGTCATTCATCAGGAAGATGTCGCCCGGTTCATACTGCTCCACGCCAAGCATCTCGGTGGTGATCTTGACGCAGACCTCGAGGTTGCCGACGAAGAGCGGGACTCCGGCCGCCTGCCCGAGCACGTCGGCGTTCTCGTCGAGGAGCGCGACAGCGCAATCGAGACCCTCGTAGATGACCGGGGTGTAGGCGGAGCGAAAGAGGGTCGCGTTCATATCCTGGGCACAGGAGAGGAACATATTACGGATGATTTCGGTGGTAATCGGATCAGGTGTGGCGGGCATAGATGTTCCTTCTCTCACGTCGTGATTTGGCGACGCTGACCCTCACCCCAACCCCTCTCCCGTCGGGCCCTGACAAGGGGAGGTATTTTTTGGGAAGCAATGGATCTGGCGCGGAATGCTCGCCATCGGACGCCGCGCCTAGGGCGCGGATTGGCGTCGCCACGCCGGTTTTCGCCGCTCCGACCACGGGCGGCCGACGGTCGGCTCGACGCCGGGTCGGGAGGCGCCGAAAACCGACCGTCGGCTGACGCCGATGGGCGTCGCGGGCACCGCGGCGTCCGATGGCGAGCATTCCGCGCCGATCCAGTACTTCCCCAAAAAATACCTCCCCGTCAGCCGTCGGGCCGGGAGAGGGGCTTTGGGGGGCATTGCGGTTCTGGGAGACACGGCCCCTATGACGAGACCACAGTGCTCAACTCCATTCATCAGTCGGCCCGCACGAGCCCCTCTCCCGCTCGGCGGGGGACTCCTCCCTCGCGGCACGGGAGGGAGCAGCGGGAGGGAGCCAGGGTTGGGGTGAGGGTCCTCGTTGGGGTGAGGGCTGTTGCCCCTTCACGACCGCCGCTTCGACCACGCATCGGCGGCGACGGAGACGACGATGATCGCGCCCTTGACGATGTCCTGGTAGAACGGTTCGACGCTGAGCATGTTGAAGCCGTTGCCGATCAGGGCGAGCAGAAGCACGCCGATCACCGTCCGCCAGATCGACCCCTCGCCGCCGGAAATGCTGGTGCCGCCGATGACCACCGCGGCGATCGCGGTCAGTTCGATCCCTGTGCCGGCGTCCGCCTGCCCGGTCGAGACGCGGGAGGAGGCGATCAGCCCGCCCAGCGCCGCGCCGAAACCGCTGACGGCGAAGGTGATGGTCTGCACCAGCCCGACCCGGATACCGGAGAGACGGGCCGCCTCCGGGTTGCCGCCGACCGCGTAGATGTGCCGGCCCAGTTTGGTGCGGGACAGAATGAACCAGCAGGCGAGGATAAACGCGGCGAAGATCCAGACCGAGTACTTGATGCCGAGGGCGCTACCACGGCCAATGACGCTGTAGGCGGGATCGGCGACGGTGACCAGGAACCCGCTGGTGATGACCACCGCCAGTCCCCGGATCATCATCCCAGTCGAGAGGGTGGCGACAAATGGATTGATGCGGAATCCGGAGATCAGCGCTCCGTTCAGGACGCCGAGGGCGAGGCCGATCAGCAATCCCACCGCCATACCGAGCCAGGGATTGCTGACATTGGCGATCTTGGCGGCGATCACCCCGGCGAGGGCGAAAACCGCGCCAGCGGAGAGATCGAACCCGCCGGCGATGATCACCAGCGTCGCCGCGCAGGCGATGATCCCCACCGACGCCGACTGATCGAGGATATTGACGAGGTTGCGGGTGGTCAGAAAGGCGGGAGAGACGACGCTAAGAGCGACGAAGAGGGCGATGAACGTGAGCACCACCCCGAAGTCCCACAGGGTGTGCAGGTTGATCCGGCGCGGCGCCTCCACCGGCAGTGATTCGGCGATCGACGGCGTGCTCATGAGGCGGCTCCCAGCGCGGGCTCAGCCGCCGCGGAACCGAACGCGGCGCGTAGGATCGCTTCCTCGTTCAGATCGCCACCGGAGCACTCGGCGACGATCAGGCCGCGGCGCATCACCAGCACCCGGTGGCAGAGGCCGAGCACCTCTTCGATCTCCGACGAGATGAGCAGCACGGCCATCCCCTCCGCGGCCAGATTGACGATCAACTCGTAAATGGCGCGCTTGGCGCCGACATCGACGCCGCGCGTCGGTTCATCGAGCAGCAGCGCCCGTGGCCGGTCGAACAACCACTTGGCAAAGAGCACCTTCTGCTGATTGCCCCCGGACAACCGATCGACGTGGGGCGTCGTCTTCTCCGGATGAACCGACAGCCGTTTCAGCAGATCGAGCACCGCCAGCCGTTCCCGCACACGGTTGATGACGCCGAAGGTGCTGACCCGGTCGAGATGCGGCATGGTCACATTCTGACCAATGGTCATCCGCATCGCCAGCCCCTGGTCCTTGCGGCTCTCCGGCACCATCGCCAGACCGAGGCCGATGGCATCGCTGGGCCGGCGGATACGGGCCGGTCTGCCCGCGATGGTAACTGTGCCGCGGTCGGCCCGGTCGGCGCCGAAGATGGCGCGGGCGACTTCCGAGCGGCCGCTCCCGACCAACCCCGCCAGACCGACGATTTCCCCCGCCCGCACATCGAGCGAGATCGCTTCGAAGGCTCCCTGCCGGCCGAGATCGCGCACCGAGAGCACTACCGGACTATCGGCGGGTGGCACTGCATGCGGCGGAAAGGTGAGCGAGGCGGCCCGCCCGAGCATGGCGGTCACCAGGGTGTCCGGGGTCTGGGCCGCGGCGGGCGTGGTCTGGATCAGCCGGCCGTTGCGGAGGACGGTCACGGTATCGGCGAGCGCGAGCACCTCGCGCAGGAAGTGGGAGACGTAGACGATGGTCACGCCGCGTTCGCGCAATTGCTGGATGATCGCCAGCAGTTTCTCCGCCTCGACCCGGGAGAGGCGCGCTGTTGGCTCGTCCATCACGATCAGCCGGCACTCGCGCGCCAGCGCCTGCATGATCTCGACCTTCTGCTGCTCGGCGATACTCAGGGCGCCGACGCGCATGGCCGGATCGAGCGCGAACCCGGAACTCGCGTTGAGCGCGGCGAAACGCTGCCGCAGGTCCTGATCGTCGATGGTGCCGCTGCGCCGCGGTTCGATCCCGAGAAAGACGTTGTCGAGCACGCTGCGCTGTGGCACCAGCGCGATTTCCTGAGCGATCGCGGTGATGCCGTCAGCGAGGGCGTCACGCGGCGAGCGGTAGGTCACCTTGCGGCCATCGACCCACATCTCGCCGGCATCGGGGCGGATGACTCCGGCGATGATCTTGCCAAGAGTCGATTTGCCCGCGCCGTTCTCCCCGACCAGGGCATGAATGGAACCGCGGACGATGGTCAGCGAGACATCGCGCAGCGCCTGCGCCCCCTGAAAGTGCTTGCCAACACCGGAGACGACGACATGGGCATCTGCCGGCGGCAGATCGCCGCGTCCTTCGACCGGAACCGGAACTGTTCCTGAGGTCATTTCGCTCGCGTACGTCGCTGAGTTCCTCGCTTCGAGACGGTCGCCCGCACGGGCACGTTATCGAGGAGAGGGGAAACTGGCCGTGAGCGTTTCGAGGTCACCGCCTCGCCGGTGACGCAGAGCGTAGATGCTGCGAGGACCTGACGCATCGAAGTCACCGCTCAAATTGGCCCGTCATGCTGACGAAGGACGCATCTCGGTCCGCGCACCTTCCGATTGCGATCCGCCGCGATGCATCATTTCTCGGCACTTTCGATGCATCTATTCCGCGCGATCACCTCTCTGGCCCTGCACGCGACTAGTCTCGTCGGATCGATCGAGCGTGTCCGCGTGCTCCTTCGGGAAGCACCGCGTCCGGTAGGGGCACGGCATGCCGTGCCCAGGCCGGACGAGATCACGTTCTCTGATGGAGGCGCGGCACCGAGGAAATGGCGCAGCCCCTACCGCGAACGGCACCACACCTCACGGTGCGATCTACCGAGACGTAAGGTTAGCCCCACTAGCCAGCCCACTCCGCCTTGAAATCGGCGGCGTTGTCCTGGTTGATGAGCGGGCCGAAGCCCTTGCTCAGATCCTGCGAGCCGAGACCGACCGGTTCGATCTTCTCGCCGCGGATGGCGCGGATGACGTAATCGGTGGCCACTTCGCCTTCGCTGCGCGGGTAGGTCGCCGCGGTGCCGAACCAGCGCCCTTCCTGGACCGCCTTCACCGCGATCTCGCTGCCGCCGTTGCCGATGAGGGCGACCTTGCCAACCAGCCCGGCGTCCTGCACCGCCTGTTCCGCGCCGACGATCATCTGGTCGCCGCTGGAGGCGATCACGTCGATCTCGGGATTCGCCTGGAGAACGTCCTGGGCGACCGGCAATGCCGTCTCCGCCAGGTATTCCCCCGCCGAGGTGACGGTCAACTTGATATTGGCGTGCGGATCGACGACGCTGCGGAATCCCTCGAGCCGGGCCGCTTCCAGCGGCAATTGCGGCAGACCGGGGATGTAGGCGACGTCACAGGGATCCTTGCCTTCGCACGCCTGGACGACCAGTTTGCCGATATCCGCGCCGTTCAATTTGAACGGGATGCCGGCGTAGATCAACTGTCCCTTGACCTGGGGTTCGAGCGTGTCGAAACTCGGTCCGCAGGGGGCGAGGATGCACCCGACGACGATTCCGGCGCCGATCGCTTCCTCGACCACCGGCACGATGGCATTGCCATCATTGGGGGAAACGATGAAACCCTGATAGCGGCCGGAGGCGACCGCGTCCTGCAACTGGCTGTACTGAGTCTGGGAATCGAACTTGCCGTCGAAGGTATCGACCGTGGCGTTCATCTTCTTGGCGACTTCCTGCACCCCTTCCAATTGGGCCTGGGCGTAGGAGTTCGCGGCGGAGGCCATGAAGAAGGCCAGGCTCACCGGCGCCTGATCGGCCGCCGGGGTAGCGTCCTGGGCATTCACCCGACCGACCGCCCCCACACTGGCCAGCATCAGGGCGACCACGACCGCAAGTTGCACGATGCGCAACCGATGCACTCTGACCCCTCCTACCCTCGCGCCGCGCGCGAGACCGCCGCCTGCCACCGCCGCCCACCGGCGATGGGCAATGCCGAGGCCGTTCTCGTCAGGCAAGTTGCGTGCATGGGACCGGGCGACGCCCGCGCCGCCCGCTCCCGCATCCCTCGCCTGACGATATTCAGACCTCGCAGAATTGGCGACTAGAGTAGTTCACCAACCGCCTTCGGCTCAACAAAGTTGAGCAGATAGTCCGGGCTGCCGGTCTTGGCATTGGTGCCGCTCAACTTGGTGCCGCCGAACGGGTGAACGCCGACCATCGCGCCGGTGCACTTGCGGTTGAGGTAGAGGTTGCCGACGACGAACTCGCGCCGCGCCTGCTCCAGTTTCGCCCGGTTGCGGGAATAGACCGACCCGGTCAGGCCGTACTCGGTGTCGTTGGCGATCCGCATCGCGTCTTCGAAATCGTCGGCCTTGATGATCGCCAGCACCGGGCCGAAAATCTCCTCCTGGGCGATCCGCGCCTGCTCCGGGACATCGGCGAAGATGGTCGGCGGCACGTAGTAGCCGGGCAGGTCGGGCGTCTCTCCCTGGTAGACCAGGTTGCTTTCCCCCTTGCCGATCTCGATGTAGTTCTTGATCGACTGGAACTGCTTGTCATCGACCACCGCGCCGACCGTCGCCTTGCCTTCCACGGCGGGACCGGAGGTGACCAATTTGCGGGTGCGCTCCACGACGCCCTTCACCACGTCGTCGTAGACATCGGCATGCACGATGGCGCGGGAGCAGGCAGAGCATTTCTGCCCCTGGAACCCGAAGGCCGCGGTGACGATCCCCTCCACGGCCGCATCGACATCGGCCTCGGCATCGACCACGATGGCGTCCTTGCCACCCATCTCGGCGGTGACCCGCTTCAGCCAGCGCTGACCAGGATGGACTTTGGCGGCCCGCTCGTAGATGCGAATGCCGACCGCCTTGGAACCGGTGAAGGCGACGAAGCGGACGCGCGGATCGTCGACCAGCAAGTCGCCAATTTCGCCGCCATCGCCCGGCAGGAAGTTGACCACTCCCGCGGGAACTCCGGCCTCGGCCATGATCTCGATCATCTTGTAGCCGATGACCGGGGTATTGCTCGCCGGCTTGACGATCACGGTGTTGCCGACCACCACCGGCGCCATGGTCATGCCGGTCAGGATCGCGCAGGGGAAGTTCCACGGCGGGATGATCACGCCGACCCCGATCGGGCGGTAGTCATAGGCGTTGATCTCTTCCGGCAGATGGGCCAGATCGACCGGCTCCGCCAGTTCGATCGCCTTCCGCGCGTACCATTCCAGGAAGTCGATCGCCTCCGCCACCTCGCCGTCCGCTTCGTCCCACGCCTTGTCCAATTCGTAGACCATCCACGCCGACAGTTCGAGCCGGCGGCGGCGGATGATGGCGGCGGTGCGGGCGAGGACGCTGGCGCGGCCCTCCACCGGGATGTTCTGCCACTCCTTGAACGCCCGCTGCGCGGCGGAGATGGCATCCTCGACATCGGCCGGGCTCGCCTTGGCGACCTCACCCACCAGCAGCGAGGGGTCGCTCGGGCTGACCGAGCGAATCCAGTGCCCGGTCTCGCGGGGCTTGCCGTCGATAATCAGGGGATAGCGCTGGCCGAGTTGGGATTTGACGTCGGCGAGGGCGGCAAGCATCGCCTCCCGGTTCTCCTCCTGGGAGAAATCGACGGTCGGTTCGTTCGTGAACGGGGCCCGGATCAGCATGTCGTCTCCTGTTTCCTTCTATCTCTATGGTGTGGGCATCGCCCCTCACCCCAACCCCTCGCCCCGTGCGTGGGGAGAGGGGCTTTATGTCGCGCTGGCGGTAGTGTAATTGCATCTGGGTACGCGGTCCTGCTCGATACCTCCCTGTGGCGAACGATGGTGTTCAGCCGATTTTCCTTCACATGGCGTCGTGCGGTCGAGCGCGGGCGAGGCAGACCTCGCCCCTACGAGCTGACTCGGGTAGGGTGCGACGCTTGCGACGCCCGCGCTCGTCCCTCGCACGCTGCGCAACAGCAGTATCGGACCCTGATTCCGGTTTCTGCGCACGACCCTCTCTCCGCTGAATACGAAAACCGAGTCTACGATGCTCGCGTCGCGACCGCGACGGACGGCAACCCCGCCTCCCGGATCGCGGCGTCGAGGGTCGCCAATTCCGTGTCTTCCAGCGCCCGCAGCCGGGTCAGTGCCTCGTCCAGTTGCTCACTGAGGAGAGCGAAGACCTCCACCGCCTGGCGCGGCGGCGCGTAGTCGGCGCCATCGACCGATTCCAGCAACGCGCTGAACTTCTCGTGCAGCCCGGTGGGCCAGAGTTGGGCGCCGCGACGGTGCACATCGATCAGGATGCCGCGGACCGCGTCCAGTTCGGTCCGCGCCGTGGCTGCCGCCTGCTGCACCGCTGGCGCATCCCCACGCTTCTCCCAGAGCGCAACGTGAGCGCGCAGGGCGTCGATGGCGTTGACCGCGTCATTCGTCCGCGTCAACTGATCGCGGATTCGCAGCAGGAGATCGCGTTGCGCCGCCAGATCCTCGCGGCTGGTGGCGATCCGGGGGTCGGACAGGAGCGCGAACGGCTGTGTCAACGTCTCGCCATTGACGGTCAGTTCCGCGAGATAGGTCCCCGGCAGAACGAGCGGGCCATGCGGCCGATCCCATGGTTCCAGATCGGTTGCGGTGATCGCGGGCGAGCCGGGATAGCGCCAGTTCCAGACGAAACGGTTGACTCCGGCCGCGGCCGGCAGCCGATCGCTGGCGGCGGCATCACCGCGACGAAAAGCGCGGACCACATCACCCGCTTCGTCACGGATGGTCAGCGTCACCTCCCCTTCCGCCGCCTTCGGCAGATACCAGGTAAAGACCGTCCCGGCGGGAGGATTGGCGCCGGCGGTGAGTAACGCGGCGGCGGTCCCGTCCGGGCGGCGCACGCCGGTGTAGAGAAACTGGCTGGAGTTCGCCGAACCGTACGAGACGTACTCCGGGCTCGGCTCGTCCGCGATTTCGTGCTGGACGCGCAGGCGAACCTGAGATCGCGGCGAGAAGAACCGAACACGACGCCCATCCGCGCCATCGGCCGCGAGTTGATGAAGTGGCGTCAGATCATCGAGGATCCAGAAGGAACGCCCGTGCGTGGCGACGACCAGTTCGACCCCCTTGATCACGAAATCGTAGATCGGGACCACCGGCAAATTGCCGCCAAGCCGTTCCCAGTAACCGCCGTCATCGCAGGAGACGTAGATGCCGGTCTCCGTGCCGGCATAAAGCAGACCGCGCTGGTTCGGATCCTCGCGGATGACGCGGGTGAACTCGCCATCCGGAATACCAGTCGTGATCCGGGTCCAGGTCGCCCCGTTGTCGGCCGTCTTGTAGAGGTAGGGCGTGGTGTCGTCGAGTTTGTAGCGCGTGGCCGCCAGGTAGGCGAGCCCCTCCTCGTGCGGCGAAACCTCGATGATGCTGATCAGCGCCCACTCCGGCAGGTCCGGCGGCGTCACCTCCCGCCAGGTCTCCCCCCCATCCTCGGTGAGATGGACGCGCCCGTCATCGGTCCCCGCCCAGAGCACGCCCGGTTGGCGCGGCGATTCGGCAAGCGCGAAGATCGTGCAGTAGACCTCCGCCCCGGTGTTGTCGCGGGTGACCGGGCCACCAGAGGGGCGAAGTTTGTCCGAATCGTTGCGCGTCAGATCGGGGCTGATCGGGGCGAAACTGCCGCCGAGATCGCGGGAGCGGAACAGGCGGTTGCCAGCAACATAGAGATCGTGCGGGGGATGGCACGAGAAGAGGATCGGGAAGGTCCAGTTGAGCCGGTACTTGAGGCTCTCCGCGCCGACGCCCCAGCCGGTCAATTCCGGCCAGACGGTGACATTGCGAATCTGGCCGGTGCGGTGGTCGTAATGGGTCATCAGGTCGTTGTAGGCATGACGGCCGACCGGGCCGGAGGCGACGATGTGCCAGGGTTCATCCGGCTTGATTGCGATGTAGCCGCTCTCGCCGCCTCCCGGCACGAACCACGTTCGCTCGTGAATGGCGCTGTCGAGGGTCGCGCTCGGGACGCTGATCGCGGTGTTGTCCTGCTGCGAGCCGTAGACCCGGTACGGAAACTGGTTATCGGTGGTGACGTGATACAACTGCGCCGTCGGCTGGTTGTAGATCGTCGACCAGGTGACGCCGCCGTTGAACGAGACGCAGGCGCCGCCGTCATCCCCCTTGATCATCCGCTGGTTGTCATCGGGCGCGATCCAGAGGGCGTGTTCGTCGCCATGACGGGTCGGCATCTGGTGAAAGACCGCACCGCCGTCGATCGATTTCCAGATGCCGTAGTTCTGGACGTAGACGGTATCGGCATCCTGGGAATCGGCGGTAATGTGCATGTAGTACCAGGGCCGGGTACGCAGCAGCGGTTCCTCGCTCAGCCGGGTCCAGGTCTCACCGAAGTCATCGGAGCGAAAGACCGCACCATCCTCCGCCTCGATCACGGCCCAGACCCGGCCCGCGCGCGCCGGAGACGCCACAACCCCGATCTTGCCCAAGGTGCCGGTGGGCAAACCGGGACGGCGGCTGATCTCTTCCCAGGTGTCGCCACCGTCGCACGACCGCCACAATCCGCATTCCGGGCCGCCCGAATCGAGCGCGTGCGGGTAGCGTCGCACCTGCCAGGTTGGCGCGTAGAGAATGCGCGGATTGCGCGGGTCCATCGCCAGATCGTGACTGCCCGTGTTCGGACTGATGTGCAATACCCGATCCCAGGATTCGCCGCCGTCTGTGGAGCGGAACACCCCCCGCTCCTCATTTGGACCGAAGGCGTGGCCGAGCGCGGCAACGTAGACATGGTCCGGATTGGCGGGGTGAATCTGGATCTTGCCGATGTGCCGCGTGTCGCGTAGCCCGACATTGACCCAGGTTCGCCCGGCGTCGGTCGAACGGTAGACGCCGTCGCCATGCGACACCTGATTGCGAATCGAGGTTTCCCCGGTTCCGGCGTAGATCACGTTGGGATCGGCGGTGGCGACCGCTAACGCGCCGATGGCGGCGGTGGTGAAGAAGCCATCGGAGATCGTGCGCCAGGTGATGCCGGCGTCGGTCGTCTTCCAGACCCCACCCGCGCACGCGCCGAAATAGTAGGTCCGCGGATCGGAGACATCCCCGGCGACGGCGACGACGCGCCCGCCGCGATGGGGACCGATCGGCCGCCAATCGAGCGATTGCAACACCGCCTCGCGCACGGTCGCGCCTATGGCAGGATTCCCGGCTGTTCTGGACATCGCGCTCCGCTCTTTCCGCACTCGCGATCAACCCCAACGCATGCGAGAAGTATGACGGGCGATGACGCGGTTGTTCATAGCGTCCATCTTGTGACAACAGCGAAACGGCGAGGGATTAGTGCCCCTCGCCGCTTCTGTTATCGTGCCCAGGACCTCACGATCAGCAGGGAGTGATCGCCGTGCAGGCTGCCGCGATTGATACGGTCGTGCAAATCGCCGTTATTGGGGACGTCGTTCCCGTAATCCTGTTTCCAAACGAGGCAAGGCAGTACGGGCTCTCCACCGGGCAATCGGCATTGGAGGTGCAGGAGAGGCGACACTCGACGTCACTCGCCCGCCCACACACCGTGTCACCCTCCGCCAGATTGAAGCAGAAGACGCAGCCGGCGCCGGGGCAGGTCGCGGCGCAGGTGGCGCAGGCGCCATTGCTGCAACTCGGCGTGCTGCCAGAACAGACGCCACAGTGCAGCGTGCCACACGCGCCGTCGGGCGCGGTGCCGCACGTCCGCCCCAGCGCCTGACAGGTCGTCGTCGCTGTACACGATCCGTTGCAGCACGATTGCCCGGCGCCGCAGGTCTTGCCGCAGGCGCCGCAATTGTTCTCATCGCTCTCCAGATCGACGCATGTGCCGCCAGGGGCCGCTCCGCAGCACGTGGGAGTTGCCCCGGAACATGGCGCGCCGGTGGCGCCGCAGACGCAGGTGTTGGCGGTTCCTGCACCCGGATCACGATCGACGCAGCGGTTGCTGTCGCCGCGGCAATTGGCATCGGCGCAGCACGTTCCCTCGGTGCACTCGCCGCTGCAGCAGACGCCCGCCTCCGGGGCGAAGGCGTTGCAGGTGGTCAGATCGGGGTCCGTCCCCTGCTCCACGCAGGCGCCGCCGACACAATCCCACGTCTGGCAGGGAACGCTCGGGCAGTCGCCGCGGGTGCAGCAACTCTGGCAGGCGCCGTTGCAGCAGAGGGGCGTGTTGCCGCCGCAGTCACCATCGCCGCAACACCCCTTGCAGATTCCCTTGCAGCATTTCGACCGGCTTCCGGAGCAGTTGGCGTCGGAGCAACATTCCTTGCAGGCTCCGTGGCAGTTGATCGTTCCGACGGGGCAGGCGCAGACCCCATTCTGGCACGCCGCGCCACCGCAGCAATCGCCACCGGCGCCACAGACCCCGCCGATGGCGACGCAGGTCTGGCAGCAACTGGCGCTCTTGCCGCAACCGGCGTTGTTGATCGTCCCGTTCGGCATTTTCGTGCGGCAGAACAGGGCGCCGCTGAGGTTGGTGCTGCCGCTCATGGTCGCCCCGGTGAGATTGGCATCGACCAGGCATGCTTTGGCAAGGTTGGCATTCTTGAGGTTGACGCCCGCGGCGTTGGCGTTCTTCAGGTTCGCCCCGGAGAGGTTGCAACTCGCGCAGTTCGCGTTCTTGAGAGCACTGGACCCGCCGAAATCGCAGTTCGCCAGATTGGCGCTCGACGTGACGGCGCAGGGCGAACCGCCGTAGCAGACCGCCTCCGCCCTGGTCTTGCGCCGCCCCCGGCCAGCATCGTTCTTTCCCCGGCCCCGACCCCTGGCGTTCCCAGGCCTCTTGCCGGAGCCTCGTGCCGCGACATCGCCGCGACCCGGCACAAGAGCCGCCAGCAGCACACCGAGCGCGGCACGGCGCGAGAGCGCGCCCCCGACCACGCGGGCGACGCGGTCAAAGTTGTTGTCGTCCACGAACACGATCCTTTCCCGGCCACAACCAGCCGCGATGCCGGAATCTCACTGGACTACTTCCGATGCCCTGTGCCTCCTATAACACTGAGGACACGCTCCGTATCGTACGCATCCTGTGACCACACGCACCCAGCATGTGTTGCTGGTTTTTGCTCCCGGGAACAGTCAGGACCCGGCCACGCTGTCCGGAGGTTATCTGGTCTTCATCTTCGCGGCACTCCCACCAGGCTGCGACTGGCCAGCACGACGGCAACGGACGCGCTGGAGCGCACCCCGCGATCCCGGCACCGAACGTCCTTGCCGATGCACACCTTCGCCGGTTGCGCGGGAACGCCGCTTTTGCCACGATTGGGTCCGGTGTTGCTTCGTCCGTCCAGCAGGAGGTACTTCCCCATGGCTGCCACGACCGATCGCGATGTCCTTGGCGAAGCGTTCTGGGAACTGACCGATGACCAGATCGCGCTCTTGCGCGGCCGGGGGGAACTCCGCGCGACCACGGCCGATCAGGTACTCGTCTGCCAGGGCGAGCCGGCGTGTGATTTCTTTGTCGTGCTGGAAGGCGCGGTCGAACTCGCGGAACCGCGTGGCGACGCGCTCCACCACATCGGCCGCCGCGGTCCACGCGAGATCGTCGGGGAATTGAATCTCCTCACCGGGGAAGCGGCGCATCTTTCTGCGGTCGTGCGCGATCCGGGCCAGGTCCTGGCCATCCCGCGCGACACGCTGCTGGCGTTGGTCACGGAAGATCCCGGCTTCAGCGATTTCCTGCTGCGCGCCTTCCTGCTCCTGCGCTCGCATCTGGTCGGCATCGAGGCGGGGCTGAAGATCATCGGTTCCCGCTTTTCACCCGATGCCAGCCGCCTGCGCGATTTCGCGGCGCGGAACCGGCTTCCCCACGACTGGCTCGATCTTGAAGAGGATCCGCAGGCCGAGAAACTGCTCCGTCATTTCCATGTGGCCCCGCGCGAGACCCCGGTGGTGATCTGGCGCGGCACGACGGTGCTGCGCAACCCCTCGAACGCGGACCTCGCCGATATCCTCGGACTCAGCGTCGATCTGGAGCCGGCCGACCGCTACGACCTGATCGTCGTCGGCGCGGGTCCGGCCGGTCTGGCGGCGGCGGTCTACGGCGCATCGGAAGGATTATCGACCCTGGTGTTGGAAGCGGTCGCCACGGGTGGGCAGGCGGGGATGGCCTCCCGCATCGAGAACTACCTCGGCTTTCCGGCCGGACTCTCCGGCGTTGAACTGGCGAGCCGGGCGTTGATCCAGGCGAACAAGTTCGGCGCGCAGATCGCCATGCCGCGTGAGGCGGTGGCACTGCGGCCGGAGCGTCATGGCTATGTGATCCGCCTCGCCGATGGCGAAGAGGTGACCGGCCGCGCCGTCATTCTCGCCACCGGCGCCCGCTACCGCACCCTTGGCGTGCCAGGTGAGGAGCGGTTGCGTGGGGCGAACGTCTACTACGCCGCCACGGAAGTGGAAGCGCAGGTCTGTGAAGGGCAGGATGTAGCCGTGGTCGGCGGCGGCAACTCCGCGGGCCAGGCGGCGCTTTTTCTCTCGCAGCGGGCCAGCAAGGTCTATCTGGTGGCGCGCTGCGAAGACCTGAACGAAGACATGTCCCGCTATCTCGTCGACCGGATCGAGCAGACGCCGAATATCGAACTGGTGCTCTGCTCGGTCGTGCGGGAATTGCTCGGGGCGGACGAACTGACCGGCATCGTGGTAGCGCCGAAGAATGTCGCGGACGACGACCATAACCGGACGCTACCGATCGCCGCGCTGTTCATCTTCATCGGCGCCGATGCCCCGACGGCCTGGCTGAAAGGCACGGTGGCGCTCGACGCGCAGGGATTCATCAAGACCGGTCCCGCCGTCAAACGGGAACCCGCCTGGCAGCACGCCAAGCGCGATCCCCATCTGTTCGAGACGAGTCTGCCCGGCGTGTTCGCCGTCGGCGATATCCGCAGCGGCGCGGTGCGCCGCGCCGCCTCCGCGGTCGGCGAAGGTTCCGTCGCGGTGCGTTTCTGCCACGCGTATCTCGCTGAGACGTAGGGGGTGTCGCTGCGCTTAGGGGGTGAAGGGGGTGTCAGCCGCTACGCGGCTTCAGGGGGTGAAGGAGAGCACGAGGAAGCGCACCCGTCCCGCTCTCCTTCACCCCCTGAGGTGGCGCAGCCACCGGCACCCCCTGAGCGCAGCGGCACCCCCTCGTCACACGACGGTCACCTTCAACTCCATCCCCTTCGCGCGGTGGGCTCCTTCGCCGACCGGACAATAGATGGTGTAGACGCCGGGAACGAGGTTGACGTTGAGCCGCGCTGATTCGCCCGGGGCGAGGGGATTGGCGAGGCGCTTGGCGATGCCCGGTCCTTCGAGCACGAAGGCGTGGGTGACCTGCCCGTTGTTGGTGATGTTGAAGCGGGTCGGGCCGGACTGCAGTTCTTCCGGCATGTCGACCAGGAATTCGGTCAGTGAGACATCGACCAGAACCGGCGTTTCCGGCGCGGCGGTCGCCTCGGCTTGCGCCGCAGCGGTAGCAGCCGGAGCGGGAGTGGCGGCGGCGCCCGCGGTCGGAATCACCTTCGCGATCATCACCGAAACGCTGGTGCCGCCGCCCGGATTCGGCGCCAGGTAGGCGATTCCGGCATATCCCGAGCCATCGACCTCCTTCATCCCGACAATCAGCGCACCGTTGGCATCGACCGTGCCGCCGATATCGCCACAGGCGAGGTAGGTCTGGATCTGGGCCTTCGAGAGATGCACTTTCAGCGCGTGGTCGGAGGAGACCAATTCGTCCAGAGTCTGGGGAATGATGGTAAACGCCGCTTCCGCGACCACGGCGTCGCTGTTGCCAAGCACCTCCCCGACTGGCACCGTGAGCGACGTCAGGGGTTGGATGACCGGACCCAACTCATCGCAATCTCCAGTGTGGATATGCGATGGTCGTGGCGGCGAGGCTTCCTGGGCGTGGACTGGGGCAGACACGATAGCGAACCGACCAAGGGGGACAACGAGCAGCGCGACAGTCAGCAGCGCGACAAGCCGCGTGACCAGTGTGCGATGGCGCATCGAGATACCTCCTGGGTTCTGGCGAAATGGTCGATGTGACGCGGATCGTGGAGTGGGCGAGGGTCTTGGCCGGCGCCAAGACCCTCGCCCCAACCCTGGCTCCCTCCCGAGCCTCCCTCCCCCGGAGGGAGGAGTCCCCCGCCGAGCGGGAGAGGGGCTCTGGTTGGCAACACGGTCTCATGGCAAAGTGGTCGTGGTCAACGCTGCACGAAGCACGGTACATCGTCTTGCCGGCTTTCCCACTTTCCGTCTTGCCGTCTTGCCGTCTTGCCGACTCGCCGTCTATTTCACAATGATCGTCCCGGTCATGTTCGGGTGGAACTCACAGAAGTAACTGAACTCGCCCGGAGTCGGGAACTGCTGGCTGAAACTGTCGCCGGGAGCGATGGCGCCGGACTGCAAGACATCGCGCTCGGTCGCGGTCGCGGTATGAGGCACACTCCCCTGGTTGGTCCAGGTGACGGTGCCGCCCGCGACCACCTCGATCGGATCTGGCGAGAAAAGGAAGTCTCGGATATCGACCGGCACCTCCTCTGCGGCTGGCGCGGCGGTATCGGCGGCCGCGGCCGGGGTCTCGGCCGGCGCTGGGGTTTCCGCGGGAGCTGGCGTCTCGGTCGCGGCCGGGGTGTTGGCAGGCGCGGCCGCCGTCTCTCCCGCGCCGGGCGCAGTGAGGAAGACGGTCACCTGGGTCGTGGCCCCGCCGTCCTCGAGCACCGCCACGCCGCTGTAGCCCGAACCGTCGATCTCGCGCAGACCGATGGTCAAGCGGCCATCGACGACCCGGCCGCCGATATCGCCGCAGGCGATGTACGTCTGGATCGCGTCCGCGCTCTTGTGGATATTGACCGCATGCGGGCCCTTGAGGATATCACCCAGGGGCAACGCGACTTCGGTATCGCTCTCCTCGACCGGGATCGCCGACGCCGCGCCGAACGGTTCGCCCGCGGTGCGCAGAGCGATGTCCTGGAGGGGAGCGGCGATATCGCCGAGGTTGTCGCAACTGCCATTGTGAATATGGGCAGGGTGTGGGGTGACATCGGCCTGGGCCCGCGCCCAGGAAAGACCGGTCGCGAGCGACAGGGAGAGGACCGCGGCCAGAACCGCCAGCGGCGCCAGAAGTCGATGCATCGAACGCGGAATGGTCATCGGGGAAACCTCCGTGTGGCTGACGACGCGCACAACGCGGCGAGACAGGATCTCGACCGTCCGCTGCGATTCTATCAGTCGATTCTGGGGAGAGCCCTCGCCCCAAAGAGCGCCCCTCACCCCTACCCCTCTCCCCGCGCGGGGAGAGGGGCTTTTCTCGAATGTCAATCAGGCGATCGCTTCTTTCTCCTGTTCATGAGAATGGCCGCGTGCCAGGACCACCGCCGGCAGGTGCAGCAGCGCGATCGGGTTGTCATCCGCGGCAACCCGGTTCTGCCGCTCGATGCCGCAGCCATTGCAACGATGCACCACCATCTGCTCGCCATTCGCCCGATAGGCGACCCCAACCGCCGGCATCAGGGCGCGGCAGGGACTGGACCGATCCCCGGGCTTGCGGTGATCGACGTGCCGTGACGTAAGGCAGAGCGGGCAGTGATTGCGATGGCGGCCGCCAAAGACGACCGGTCCGATAAAGGCACGGCAGTGACCGCACTTGAATGGATTGCGTTCGTTGGCGCGGGTACGCGGCCGGAATGGCCGTTCGGCCTGATCCCGCCCTTTGTTGCCCGGTTGGCGAGCGCGATCGTCGCGTCGCGCTGAACGTGGCGATTCGTCGTCGAGATAACGAGCCAGTTCGTCTGAGGTAAGACGTGGCAAGGGAATGTCCTCCGATCGGTGCTGGTCGATGAACAGCGAACAACGATCGGGACACACTGGCTGGCTTCATCTTCATGGATTCCCTCCCGGCAAATGGCGAGCAGCGCGAGACGGCCCCGCGCCACCGGCAAGACCGGAGAGCCGTCACGGTGAACGTCAGCTTTCGTCGTATGGACGAGTCAGGTGGCGATCGACGCGCCACGAAGCGACGCCGTGTTGCGGCTCACCGCAAACACTGGCGCGACCACCACGTCCTGAAACGGGAGGGAGGATGGCGTATGGGGAACGATGCTGCCGGTCAATCCACCACGCGGTGTGGGGATCGAACCAGACGAATCACCACGACCGGCCTTCGCCAGTCAGAGCAACCGTGCGTCGTGATGAGGACGGAAAACGAGCGAGCCATCCGCTCCGGGGTCGACGCGGTGATCGCGCCACGCGCCCTGGCGACACTCGGCATAGCATCCTCCCCTCGGCTGGAACGACATCGTCAGCATCGGTGCGACAGGCGGAGCGCCATGACCGCGCGGCCAAGTGTATGGGAGCAGCGAGACCGGGAGCAAGTCCGCTGGGCACTGCTACCCTGAGCCCACACGTTCTTTCATGCTAACCAGACAGGATCAGGAACAGATCATGGACCAACTGACCGCCGAGATGATCGTCGATGCGGTGATCGCGCATGAAACCACCGTCAGCCCGGACGGGCGGACCGTCGCCTTTACGGTCGCGCCATCGGCCCATGCTGGAGAGCATCCGACCAGCGCCATCTGGGTCGCGCCAGCCGATGGTTCCAGTCCGGCGCGGCGGCTGACCGCGGGCACAGCCGAGGATACCGCGCCCGCGTGGGCGCCCACCGGCGACGCGCTCTACTTTCTTTCCGACCGCGAAAAACGAGGAACTGCCCAGATCTACCGCATTCCGCTCCATGGCGGCGAGGCGGAGCGGCTGACCGATTGGGACCCGGGTATCGCACAGATGGCTCCTCTGCCGGATGACAACACGATCGCGTTTCTCGCGGTCGACCGCGAGACGGATGAGGAGAAGGAGCGCAAGGAACGGCGAGACGACGCCGATGTCTACGGCGAGCACTGGCCCTTTCAGCGCTTGCGCCTGCTCGATCTCGCTACACGTCAGGTCACCACGATCGCGGCGATCGGCGACCAGCACGTCGCTGAAATCGCCCCTGCCGCGGATGGTTTACGGATCGCGGCGATGGTCTGGCCGACACCGGAGGAGGACAATTGGTGCCGCGACGCGGCGCTCTGGACGGTCGAGACCGCCACCGGCGCCGCGACCCGCCGCTGCTCGCTGCCAGGCGGGGGGCAACGCCTGCGATGGGCCGGGGATGGCGCGATCCTCTTTCTCGCCCACAAGCAGGCGGACATGCAGGGCGGTCAGACCGTCTTCGCCCTCACCGCTGACGCCGGCACGCCGCGTCAAGCCATCGTTGACATTCCCGCCTGTCCAATGGACATCGCGGTCGCTCGCCATGGTCCTACCGCGGTGCTCGTGGCGGAAGGACTCGATTCCTGGGTCGGCCGGCTCGATCTCGCCACGCGGCGCCTCATCGATCGTCACGATTTGCCCGGCGATGCCTGGGCGCTGGCCGCGAGCGATGACGGGCAAACACGTGCCGTCGGCCGCAGCCTGGCGACGGATCTGGCGAACATCTGGACCCAGACCAGCACGCAGGCATGGCGGCAGGTGACCGATCTCAATCCGGCCCTGGCTGAGATCGCCTGGGGCACGCAGCAGGCAATGACCTGGACCGCGCCGGACGGATTGTCCATCGACGGCGTGCTGATCCTCCCCGCGGGCGCGACCCGCGCGGATGGACCGTTTCCCCTATTCACCGAGGTTCATGGCGGACCGTACGGGCGGTGGGAGGATGCGTGCCAGATCGAATGGTCGCGTTGGGGGCAATGGCTGGCAACGATTGGCTATGCCGTGTTTCTGCCCAACCCGCGCGGCGGCATGGGTCGCGGTCACGATTTCGCCGATCGCGTCGCCGGAGCAGTGGGCCAGGAAGATTGGCGGGACATCGAGGCAGGGATCGACGAACTGGTGCGGCAAGGCATCGCCGACCCGGCGCGGCTGGCGATCGGCGGATGGAGCCAGGGCGGTTTCATGACCGCCTGGGCGGTGGGTCAGACCGAACGCTTCAAACTCGGGATCATGGGCGCCGGGGTGAGCGACTGGGGGATGATGGTCGCCACCAGCGATCTGCCGCACTTCGAGGCAATGCTCGGCGGCAGCACCGGTTGGGAAGGACCCGGACCACACCGCCACGACGCGCTCAGCCCGATCTCCTTCGCCCATCGCGTGACCACACCGGTGCTGATCCTGCATGGTGAAGAGGATGCCCGGGTACCAGTCAGCCAGGGCCGTTTCTTCGCCCGCGCCCTGCGCGAGCACGGCGTCCCCTCCACACTGGTCGTCTATCCCCGCGAACCTCACGGCATCAAGGAGCGAGCGCATCAACTCGATCTGCTGCGCCGGGTGCGGGAGTGGGTCGCGCGGTGGTTGGGGCCGGGATGGCAACCCGCAACCCGTGACGCGAGTTCCGGATGACCCTATCACGTTGACGCGCCACACCCGCCCCTGAATCTGGTGTCTTCCGGGCTATCCATCAGCAGATGACAACACGCCAGGGAAGGTAATCCAGGTCAATCGGAGCAAGGGGGCCGCGGTGCGACCGAATTCGGCTGCCGCCTCCTCACCGCCGGCACCGTCCTGATGGGGTCCTCCCACCCGCCGGGGTAGGCGCGCGACTATCCCGCGGCTGCTCTCGAAACCACCCCGAAGACGGAGGGCGCCACCGGTTGCCCTTTGTATCGTTCTCGGTGTCCCTGGCGGTCTCGATTCAGCCAGCGCTGGCGTCAGGACTGCGCTCATTCGGCAATACCGTGGCCAACGACCTTGCCAGATAGAAGGAACCACAACATGACTGACACGGCCGAGAACATCGTCTCCACCGTCCGCGACCAGGACCTGGCGGATATCCTCATCCGCGACCTCGTCATGCGGTATCCCCAGACCCTGGCGGTTCTCGCCCCATTGGGGATCGATCTCTGCTGCGGCGGCGGCCATCCCCTCGGAGAAGCGCTCACCTTGCACGGGCTCGACCGCAACACGGTGCTGGCGCAAGTGGCGGCGGCCACTCAGGCCGCGGCCGATGACCGCCGGTAGTCGGATGCCGCCGCTTCCCGACTCCACGGCGACGTCCGCAGGTCTGGCTGGCGCGGACTTCACGCGACAGCCGTTCGTATTGGCCTGGGAACTGACCCGCGCCTGCAACCTGGCCTGCGTCCACTGTCGTGCCGAGGCGCAACTGCAACGTCACCCAGGCGAACTCACCACCGCCGAGGCGCTGGCCGTCATCGACGACATCGCCCGCTTCGATGTCCCCCCGACGCTGATTCTGACCGGCGGCGACCCGATGCGCCGCGCCGACCTCGTCGCGCTGATCGGCCACGCCACGGCACGTGGCGTACGCTGCACCCTGACTCCAGCCGGTACGCCGCTGGCCAGTCCTCGCCGCCTGGCGGCGGTACGCGACGCGGGGGTGCAGCGGATCGCCATCAGTCTTGACGGCGCGACCGCCGCTCGCCACGATGCGTTTCGCCGTGTTGCCGGCTCGTTCGGCTGGACACTCGACATCGCCCGCGACGCCGCGGAGCTGGGGCTTCCCCTCCAGGTGCACACCACCCTCTGCCGCCGCACCGTGGACGATTTACCCGCCATCGCCGATCTGGTGGAAGCGTTGGGAGCAGTCGTCTGGGCGGTATTCTGCCTGGTGCCCACCGGCCGTGCCGGCGTCCGCGACGAGGTCGGCCCGGAGATGTACGAGGCGACGTTCGCCTGGCTGGCCGAGCGGAGCGAGACCGCCCGCTGGTCACTCAAATTGACCGAGGGCTATCACTACCGCCGCTTCCTGGCGCAGCAGGGACGCACCCCGCTTCCCCCGCGCGAGGGTCCGGCCGGCAGCCGCGCGCCCGGACCGGTGAATGCCGGCAACGGCTTCTGCTTCATCTCTCACACCGGCGATGTCTGCCCCAGCGGCTTCCTGCCGATCGTCACCGGAAACGTGCGGGATGCCTCCGTCGTCGCGCTCTACCGGGACCATCCTGTGTTCCGGGAACTGCGCGATCCATTGTTGCTGAAGGGCAAGTGCGGCGCTTGTCCATACCAGCGGCTCTGCGGCGGCTCACGTTCCCGCGCCTTCGTGCACACGGGGGACTACCTGGAGAGCGACCCCGCCTGCTCGTATCTCCCGCCCGGCTATGACGCCGGCAGGCCGGCGCACCGACCGTGCGTATGAGCGCGGGCGATAGCGTTTCCGGCGCGCGGCCGCGGGTCGTCGTCATCGGCGGAGGTATCAGCGGACTCGCCGCTGCCTACCGGCTGACGGCCAGATTGCGCGGGGCCGAGGTCGTGCTGCTGGAGCAGGAGGCCCGGCTTGGCGGCAAGATCGTCACCGAACGGCCGGATGGGTACGTGATCGAGGGCGGACCGGAGGCGCTGCTGATGACCAAACCGGTGGCCAGTGCACTCTGCGAGGATCTCGGCCTCGGACCGCACCTGCAAGGGCCCCGAGCCGAGGCGCGGCAGAGTTTCATTCTGCGCGGTGGCACATTGCAGCCGCTGCCGGAAGGACTCGGCAACCTGCTGCCGACCCGGCTCTGGCCAATTGTCACCTCGCCCCTGATCTCCCCGTTGGGCAAACTGCGCATGGGGCTCGATCTGGTTGAGCCTCGCCGCCGCGACGACGGCGACGAGTCGGTAGCCGACTTCATCGCGCGCCGCCTGGGTCAGGAGGCGTACGCCTGGTTGGTCGATCCCCTGGTCAGCGGCATCTACGCCGCCGACGGCCGCCATCTCAGCCTGGCCGCGACCTTCCCCCATTTGCGCGAGATGGAACGGGAACATGGCGGTCTGATCCGGTCTGCGCTCGCGGCGCGTCGCCGCTCCCACGCACCCGTGGGCAGCGCATCGCCCGCTCCGTTTCAGGCGCCGCGCGAAGGACTGGGTCTCCTGATCGACGCGTTAGAGACCCGGTTACGAGCGGCGGATGCGCACATCGAAATCGTCAGTCCAGCGCGTGAGGTACGCCGCAGCGGCGAGGGGTTCGCGGTGATGCGGGCGTCCGGCGAGACGGAACATGCCGACGCCTTGATCTGCGCCACCCCGGCTCCCGTTACTGCCTCTCTGCTGGCAAGGATCGATCCCCGCCTGGCCCGCCATCTGCGCGCCATCCCGCACGCCTCGGTGGCGACGCTGGCCCTGGCCTATGCGCGCCAGGCCATCCCGTTGCTGCCAGCGGGCAGCGGCTATCTCACGCCGCGAGCAGAACGGCGCGCGGTGAAGGCGTGTACCTGGGTGTCCGCCAAGTGGGAAAACCGCGCCCCGGCAGACACGAGTCTGTTTCGCGTTTCGTTTGGCGGCGCCGGCCGAGATGCGATCGTGGAGGCGAGCGGCGAGGATCTACTCCTCCTGGCGCGGGAGGAATTGCGCACGGTCCTCGGCATTACCGCGCCGCCGTGCTTCACTCGGCTCTTCCGCTGGCCCCGGGCCATGCCCCAGTATGACCTGGGACACCTGGAACGCCTGGCCGAGATCGACGCCTGTCTGGGTGACGCCCCCAATCTGGCAATCGCCGGCAACGCCTACTGTGGCGTCGGTCTGGCCGATTGCCTGCGCTCCGCGGAGCAAGCCGCCGACCGCTTGATCGCCTATTTCACCACCCGTGACGCCACTGTCCAGCCCCAGGCATCCAGCGCCGCGAATACCATATGTCAACCCGAGCCAGCGCGAGAAATCTCGTCACTCGCAGCATTGCGCGAACCTGACACGGTCCCTTCAGCGTCGGAACGACATGACGCA
Source organism: Thermomicrobiales bacterium (assembly GCA_046328335.1). Classification (GTDB taxonomy): domain Bacteria; phylum Chloroflexota; class Chloroflexia; order Thermomicrobiales; family UBA6265; genus JACCXM01. The sequence continues at coordinate 60,200 of JAXLWU010000020.1, read as the reverse complement.
CGCACGTTGCTGTAATCGAGGAGGCCCCGATGGGACGCTACCTCACCCCCGGCGCCATGGCCGCGGCGATGCTCGCCTTCGCGGTGGCGGCGTTGACGGCGGGTTCGGTTCCGTACCGGCCCACGCTCTGGCCGGCGGTCGTGCCCCTGGCGGTGCTCGGGGGCGTCATTCCGATGATTTTCGCCATCAACATCCGCATCGTCCCGGTCTTTTCCCGCCGCTCGTGGCCGGACGAGCATTCGTTGCGGCTGCAAGTCTTCCTGGCGGTCGCGGGCGCATGGATCGTCTTCGCCGGCCACGTCGCGCGGTGGGACGCCCTGATCGCAACCGGCAGCGTCGTGGCCCTGGCCGGTGGAATCGTCTTCATGGTCAATCTCGCACGGCTGTTCCGGCAGGAGCCGGAGCCGCGGCCAGCGCCTCCCCTGCCATACCCCGAGCACGCCGCTATCGATGTGATCGGGACCCGCTTCATGCGGTTGTCCGGACTCTTCTTGCTGGTTGGGCTCACCGTCGGCGTCATTACCGCGCTCTGGCATCCCGCGGTCGGTCGGTGGGATCTGGTCTGGGCGCACACCATGCTGGTCGGGTTCATGCTCTCGATGATCGCGGGAGTCTGCTACCACGTCCTGTCCCGCTGGACCGGCCGGCGGTGGCGCGGCATCGGCGCCATCCGGCTTCACTTCACCCTGGTCGCCCTGGGGTTGCCGGTGATGCTGCTCGCGTTGGCGACCGATCAGACGGCCCTCTTCATGATCGCCGGTCCGCTCGAAGCGGCCGCGATCGGGTTGTTTCTGGTCAATATCAGGCCGCTGGTCAACGCGCTGCCCTCACCCTCGCGGGCCGCGGTGCTGGCCGCGATGGGCTTGCTCGTGGTCGGGCTCCTCCTTGGCGCGTCGTTCGCGATCGCGCCAATTCTCGGGGTCTGGCTGCGGGTGATCCACGCCGAGATCAATCTCTTCGGATTCACCGGCCTGCTGATCTCGGGTGTCGGCTACTACTTCCTGCCCCGGCTCGCGGGGCAGCCGCTGCGCTGGCCCTGGCTTGCTCCCATCCAACTTGGCGCCATCTTCGGAGGAGTCGGGTTGAGCGTCGCCGCCCTGGGGTTGCGCGCGCACATGCACGGCCCGTCCGCGCTCGTGCTGGCAGCCGGCGTCGTCATCGCCGCGGGCTTCCTGATGTTCGGCGCGCAGATCGCCGGCACCTTCCGCCTGACGAGCAACGGGACCGTGGCCACCCTTCCCTTCGTGCCGAGACCCAATCCACGGCATGGCGAGGCGCGGTGAACGGGTTGAACCTCCAAGGAATGGGCGGCGCACATGCGAGCGCCCGGGTTCAGCGCGTTGGTTGCCGCCTCAGAACGGCCACCGACGGAGACCGGGATGCTGTCGCAACAGCCAGGCATCGACGCCCCACATTCGCCCGGCGGGGACGATGGCCAGGACGATGAGCGGCACGTACTCGTGCGGCTGCTCGAACATCCAGCGGTTGCTGGAGAAGTAGACGAGCGCCAGGAACAGTTGCTGGCCGAGACAGATCAGGGCGGCGCCCCGGCTGGCGAGCCCGATCAGGAGCAGCCCGCCAAACCCGACCTCGACCAGGATCACGACCCACTGGAAGACACCCCAGTTGGCGAGGATGACGTCGTTGACGAGCGGCTTCAGTCCGGGCACCTGGGTGCCTTTCGGCGCGCCGTCGCGAATCTTGCGCTCGTTGACCTCGAACTTGAGGATCCCTTTGGCGCCATCGCGGGTGACGAGATTGGCGTGGTACGGACCGAGATCGATGCGGCCGAGGGCCGGTTCCAGTTTGGCCAGCCCATTGGCGAAGAGGATGAGACCGAAGAAGATGCGGATGACGGCCATGCCTCTGGCGAAAAGCACCGGATCGATCAACGGAGACCCATCCGTCCGGGCGACGTTTGACGCATTCATGGTGCGGCTCCCATATGCGATTGGCCATTCGCGCGTCCACGATGACGATGCCAGCCGCGCGCGGCGGCGGCAGTAAGTGCCAGGGCGTGGCGAGCGCCGTCATCCGCACCCTTCTCGAAATCGCCCTCCCGTTGCGCCATCTGGTTGGTTACCAGCGCGAAGCAGACCACCGGCCGCCGACAGGCGTGCGCGAAGGCATAAAGCCCGGCAACTTCCATCTCGACCGCCATGACCCCCTCCGCGACGGCGGCAGCGAGCGCGGTCTGGGTCTCACGAAAAGGCGCATCGGTGGTCCAGGTCGCGCCGCGCACAACGTCCAGATCGTGGCATGCCAGTTCCGCCGCCACCGAGTCCAACAAGGCCGGGTCACCAGCAACGAATCGGTCCGGCGGGAGATAGGCGTAACTGACCCCGTCGCCACGCAGCGCGCGATCGACGAGGATCGTGGCGGGGAGCGTCAGGGTCGCATCGAGCTGCCCCGACGACGTGATGCTGACAACGAGTTCACAACCCGAGGCAACCAATTCCTCGGCGACAAGGACGGCGAACGGCGCGCCGACGGCGTTGCCGACCACTCCGACCGGGACCCCTTCGACCTCGGTCTGCCAGAGTTGGGTGTGATAACAAGCCCAGCATTCCGACCAACGCCCCACGCCCGACTGGTGCAGCCAGCGTACGATGTCGCCATCGGGATCGAGCAAGCAGACGGCCGGAACGCGGCCTTCCGGAAGGCGCCGCTGCCGCCGCGCCTCGCGCAGCAAACCCTCCGGACGGAATACGGATGGCTCCGCGTGATCGGTCCGCAGCGGCCCCAGACTTGCCGGCCACGACGCGGCGCCGCCCACGCTCCGGCCTTCGGTCATCATCCGCGCCGTCGTTCCCCGTCCGGGCGACCATGATGCACCGGGACAGCGGCTCGGCTACAACGCAGAAGACGACCAGCAATGATCGAAGCAACGGGGAGCAGGAACGAGTCTGAATCAGTCTGGACCACTCCGGGCCGAACCGGCCGGGGATCGCTGGTTCAGGTGAGAGCGAAACCGCGCGCGATCAACGCGACACCAGTGCAGGCGTAAAGACGGGACGGCCGAGGCGATCGTCGCGATTGTCGTCCAACTCGATCTCCTCCAGTCACCCGCGCGAGTGGTGATCGAAAAACCACGAGAGCATGAATATCATCGCAGCCAGCCGACAGGAACGAAAGTACATGCGGATTCCGCGTCCGGTAATCATGTTCCTGCCGCCCTGAACGGTGAAGCCGATGTGTGATCATGGACCGTGGAATGTCGTCTCGGCGCGGCTATTCGCCGGCATTGCCAGGGCCGATTCAATCACCCGGGCGCCGCGCCGATGGCGCCAGAGCGCGGAACGGCGAACAGCCTGGTCAATGCCGGAATGATCCGCGCCGAACCAGGCCGCCAGCATCGCGACCAGCGCCTTCGCCCCCAACTCCGGGTCGTTGCCGTACTCGCCCAGATCGCCCGCGTCGAAGAGGCGGCAGAACGCGACGCCGTTCCGCGCATGACGCGCTCGTTCGAGGATGGCGTCGATATCATCAGCGACCAGGGCATCACCAACGTCCCACTGGTCCCGAACCAGATCCCGCGCCAGCCAATCGAGCGCATCCTGCGCGTCGTGAACATCCGGCGGCGCATCCGGTAGGCGATGACCGGTGAGCGTGGTGTAGCGGATCGAGTCGTAGATTTCGATCTTGGCGCGCGGCCACTCGCCGGTGATGTGATGCACCATTTGCTGCCGCGGTGGCGTGCCGCGCCCGAAGATCTTGAAGCCGGTCCCGCTCGGAGAGACTTCCCCGTAGGTGCCCCGGAAACGGTCGAGGATTGGCTGGACCCAGGACGCGGCCTCGCCGGTCAAAGGATCGCGGCAGTCGTCGAGATCGACGAAAAAGAACGGATCGTCGGTGGCCACGGCGAAGCCGATGCCGTCGCGGTTCCATTTCTGGTAGGCGATCAGCGCGTCGTCGCAGCTCGCCCAGGTGCGGGCGTCGTTGGAGGCGGCATCGCCGAGGCCATCGGCGCGCAGCGGCGGCTTCTTCCAGCGGTCGATGCGGTGGACCCAGGACCAGACCACGAATTGCGGCAGCGCCCGCAACTCCTCCGGGATGCCCGCGGGCTCTACACGGAGCGTGGCGGGCGAGGCGAGAAGCGTCACACTACTCACGATCCAGCCTCATGGCCATCCGCGAATCCCCTGCGCGCTCGTCCCAACCAATCGACGTCACTATCAAAGACTCACCGAGTTGACCGGGCACTCTGGAACGGCAAGAATCCCGTCCAAGGGGATTCCGTATGCCTTGCCCACCAAGCAACATCCCGTAGGGCGCGACGCCAGATTCGCCCGGCCCCTCACCGACGGGTCTCCTGCCCGAATTCCACCACTGGTGTTTCTCCGAACGTCAGGACGGCCCGTGGTGCCGCTCCGCGCCGCGTTGCGCCATGCCCTCCCTGATCTCCTGGGTGCATGTCAGGTCGACGGTTTTGGTCCCGACAGGTCATCGGCGGTGTCGCACCGTAACCGTAACCATGTCGGAAGCGGCGAAGTCTAGACCGCGACCCGCGGTGGCGTACAACCGCGAGCGAAGGCGTTGCACGCGGAATCACCAGGCTGGCCTCACCGCAATTTGGCGAGACGAGTGCTACGGCACCGGGGTGGCGGCAGCCCAGGTGTCCGGATCGCGCACGGCCTCGACCACGACGGTCACCGCATCGATCACCGCCTGTGGCTGATCGCGGTGAATGAAATGCCCGCTCTCTGGCAACACCACCAGTTCCCCGTCTGGTGTCAGCGTCGAGAGCGTGGTCTGAATCAGGAGCGAGAGCGGCGGCCAGACGGCATCGGAGGCGGGGGGATAGGGCGAGTCCGCACCGGCGGCCAGATTTCCAGCGGCGAGGACGAGCAGCGGCATCGGCTTCATCGGCCCTGCCTGCCGCGCGGCGCGCATCTCGGCGAAAGTCTTGGGAACGTCGCGCGGCGTCCAGATTCCCTCGGGGTCGCCGCCTGTCATATCGATGCGGATCGTCTCGGCCAGATCCTGGGGCGTCAGGAAGAGCGCGGACGAGGTAAAGACCTCCTCATACACCGCATCGACCAGCACCATCCCGGCCACGTCATTGGGATAGGTCGCCGCATAGAGCCGGGTGTAGAGTCCTCCCAGATCGGCGCCGACCAGCACATACGGCCCGCGCACCTCAGCCGCCTCCAGCAGCGCGTGGAGATCGGCAACCACATCGGCGCCGGTGCGCGGCAGGGGAGCGGGATCGCTCCCGTCGACATTGGCCCGGTCGTAGCGGCAGACGCGGGTCACCTGCTCCACTCCGGTAAAGACCGGCGCCCACTCGGCGGCAGGGAAGCGGCCTGCTTCCAGAATCACCGTTGGCGCGCCCTCGCCCTGACAGACGAGGTGCAGCGCGCGGCCGCCGATGTCGATGCTGGCATCGATATCATCGTTCGCCATCGCCAACTCCACCCGAGTGGCTTCCTGCGCCCGCACTAGCGGTGATCCCATCGCCATCGCGCTGACCCCAATCAGGATGAGCAACGTCACCGGGGCATATCGCATTTCGAGCACCTCCCACCGCGCAGTTCCTAACCATGCTTCGACCGCACTCCCCGGCGCCCACGCCGCAGCGTACTCCGCTCGGGTACGGATGGGACGCTCGCATGCGCGGGAATCGCGACGAGAGTGGGTCGCCATGATCCGGCCAACACGCTCGCATCTAGCCAGGCAACGAGATGAAAATGACGCCAATCAGCCAGCGGCATTTATGTTTCTCACATCAAGCCGCTGGCAGACTTTATCTCATCGTCATACACTGACTCCCCGCGAGACCGGGTGGACGCATCTGGTCCTCGCAACCATGGACGGAGAAGGCGCGCCCGCACTCGCCCGAACGGCCCTCTCCACCGCCCCAAGGGTCAGAAAGGATGGATGATGACCCCACTCGTTGACCGCCTTGCTTCCCATTCAGGCAGCCAGTCACGGCGCTCCGTGCTGCGCGGTCTGGTTGGCGCCGCCACCGCGCTCGCGGCCGCCCTTCCCGATGGCATCGCCCGCGCCACGGACGTCGCCAGTTATTGCGCCGAATCGCCGGAGCAGGAGTTTCTCCGGCTGATCAACGACTACCGCGCCGCCAACGGCCGCGGCCGGCTGACTCTGGTGCAGCATGTCGGCGCCGCCGCCCAGCATCACAGCACCGACATGGCCAACCGCAACTACTTGAGCCACACCACCCAGGGCTCGAGCGATGGGCCGCCGGAGCGGATGATCGCCCACGGCTACCCGGCCAACACCACCTGGTGGGGGGAGAACATCTACGCCGGCTATGGCGTGCTGAACGGGGTCGATCTGGGTAGCGCCCAGGGCGCCTTCAACTGGTGGAAGAACAGCCCCGGGCATAACGCCAACATGCTCAACGCGAACTACACCGTGATCGGTATCGACCGCGCCAGCAACCCCAATGCGCAATACCGTAACTACTGGACGACCGATTTCGGCGGCGCCGCCGATCAGGCGGCGACACTCTGTGGTGGCACCACACCCCCACCCACTCCGACTCCGACTCCGTCCCCGACCCCGTCCCCGACCCCGACCCAGTTGACCATCCTTGGCTCTCAGCAGTCGTCCAACTCCAACGGCGGCTACCGCGCCTACGACAACAACGCCGGGACCTCCTGGCGAACCGCGCTCGTCGGCACGCCGCCGGCATCGGCGTGGGTCCAATTCGACCTCGGCAGCGCGAAGACCATCAGTGAAATTCGCTGGCAATTCTCCCAACTTGGCTCCGCTGACCAGTTCACGATCGACGTGTCCAGCAACGCCACGACATGGCAAACACTGGCCACGCGCGGCAACGCGGCGGCAGTGAACGCCTGGGAGACGCTGACGACGAATGTCTCGGCGCGCTACGTTCGCTTCAACTTCGCCAACCCGAACCGGGATTCCCGGCTCGGCTACCTGAGCGAAGTTCAGGTGTACGGTCCGGCGACCACGGCTCGCCGCGGTGAACTCGCCGAGACCGGCAACGGCAAGGCGAAGCAAGCCTCAGTGCCCGCAATCAGTTCGGAAGACAAGAACTCGGGCAGGTCCGGCAAGAAGAAGCAGCGGAAGCAGCGCGGGAGCAACCGCAAGCGCCGCTAGGGCGGGGTGCCTGGAAGCTCTCGTACCTTGGTTTCATGTCGCGAGCCCCTCTCCCGCTCGGCGGGGAACTCCTCCCTCCGGGGGAGGGAGGCTCGGGAGGGAGCCAGGGTTGGGGTGAGGGCCGGCGCGGCGAGGAAGTGGCGATCTTCATCCACACTCGGCCCGACAGGCGTCCGTCCGAGTCCCTCACGCCATGGTTTCGGGATCGCGCACGGTCACGCGGCTATGGCGCCCTCTCAAGGGCGCAATCGTCACGTCAGACCTTGAGCGGCACTGGACACGTTTTCACTCCGCAGGTGAAGTCTGCGGCGCAGACGTTGGTGACGCCCGGAACTGGTGTATTGACAACACCCAGGAGGTCGGTGCCACAGGCTGCGATGCAGCGGCTTTGCGCCTCAGCCAGACCTAAGCCTTCGATCAGGAAGCAAGACGTGACTGGGCCATTCTTCACACTTCGGCAGGAACAGCAGGTCCGCTGAGGACAACCGGTGCATGTCTTCCTGCGGCGCCGTTTGGCGGTGGTGCCTGGCGGTAGATTGCCGGCAGCGAACGCGCCGGCCACCATCCCGGCAACCGCCCGGCGACGTCCGGTGACCACGTTGATAGCGGTTGTCAGACGAGCGAATGGTTGTTGCGCCACGGCAGATCTCCTTGCACTGCACCCCCGCGGCAAATCGTCGCGCCCGCGACGATCGGTGGAGTCTAACACCTACGTCACTTCCCAAATCGCCCCCGGTCGACCCGCGCTATTCCCATGCGCTGGCGCTGGTGATACGATCACGTTAACCAGGGAGAAAACAGGCGAGCGCTGTCGATGCCGACAGATCGGGGCGATCTGCCCCTGGTCTGCCGTCGGGCTCCGCTCGCGGGGGAAGCAAGAGCAGGAGAGGATCGTGCGCGCCAGAGTCAATGGAACCGAGATCTATTTCGACGTCGAGGGCGCCGGACTGGTGCCCGACGGTCCCCGCATGAAGGAGAAGCCGGTCTGCTTCGTCCTCCACGGCGGCCCGGGCATGGATCACTCCTACTTCAAGCCCTATCTCTCCCCGCTCGCCGATGACATGCAGTTGATCTACGTCGATCACCGCAATACCGGCCGCTCCCAGCGCGTGCCGCTGGAAACATGCACGATCGAGCAGATGGCGGACGATGTCGAGGCGCTCCGCGCGTATCTCGGCCTCGGCAAGGTCCACGTCATGGGCAACTCGTTCGGCGGCTTCTGGGCGCTGACCTACGCCCTGCGCTATCCGGAATCGCTCGACAAACTGGTGCTGATTACCACGTCCCCGAGTCGCGATTTCTATCCCGCGGCGCAGGTTGAAGCGTCCCGCAAGGGCACACCGGAGCAGATCGCCGCCGTGCCGGAACTGTTCGAGGGCAAGATCAACAGCACGGAGGAACTCTCCCGCTGGTGGGAAACGATGGCGCCGCTCTATTACTACCGCTGGGACGACACGTACAAAGAAGGGTCCGCGCGCGGGAGGTCGAACGGGGAGTGCGCCTCCTACATGTTCCGCGAGGTCATTCCCAACTATGACGTGCGCCCGCGCCTTGGCGAGATTGCGGCGCCCACGCTCGTGCTCGGCGCCCGCCACGACTGGGTCACGCCCTACAAGGAATCGGAGATCATCGCCGCCGGCATTCCCGGCAGTGAACTGGTGATCTTCGAGGAGAGCGGTCACCTCCCCTTTGTGGAGGAGCAGGAGCGCTTCACGGAGGTGGTCCGCCGCTTCATGGGCTTCACCGCAGCCTAGACGCCGTTGACTCGATGCCGGAAAGGGGGACAATCGGTCCGATCAGCGCCGATCCGTGACGTGAATCGTGAAGCCATGTCCGTCAGTACGAGGGAGGTCACCATGTCCCGGTCCCAGACACCGAGTGAACGCGATCTGATCGCCCGCGCGCGAACCGTGATGATCAACCGGCGCCGCTTCGTGCAGGGCGCCGCGGCCACCGGCGCCATCGTCATCGGCGGCCGCAACGCCAGCGCGGCGACCCTGCGCCGGCCGGCCCGTCAGGACGCCCCAAAACCAGGTGGCACGCTGAAGATCGCCACCTCGACCGATCCGGTTGGACTCGATCCGATGATCTCCTCCGCCTACTCCACCGCGCTGATCACGGAGCATGTCTATGGTTCGCTGATGCAGTACGACAAGGAACTGAACGAGGTCACCCCCGATCTCGCCGAGTCGGTCGACATCTCCGAGGACAAACTCCTCTACACCTTCCACCTGCGCCAGGGCGTGAAGTGGCACGACGGCCAGCCGTTTACCGCGGATGACGTCAAGTTCTCGATGGAGCGGCAGAAGGACCCCGCCACCGGTTCGCCCAACGCCTACATGTACTCCGAGGTGGCCGAGGTCACGGCGGTCGATCCAGCCACGGTCGAGGTTCGCTTCAACAAGGTGCAGGGACCGTTCCTCGCCTTCATGGCTTCCCCCTGGGCCAGCATGGTGCCGAAGCACGTTGTCGAAGAGAAGGGCGACCTGCAGACGGTCATGGTCGGCACCGGACCGTTCAAGTTCGTCTCCTACGAACCGGCCAAGTCAGTCAAACTGGCGAAGAACCCGGACTACTACGTGCCCGGTCAGCCGCTGGTCGACGAACTGGAGATCGTCTTCATCTCCGACAACACCTCCCGCCTCAACGCGGTGCTGACCAAGCAGGTCGATCTGGCGCAGGAACTGGCCAAGAAGGACTACCGCCAGTTGAGCGGCATGCCGGGGGTGAAGGCGATCGCGCTGGAGACCGGGAGTTGCAACTGGGCCTACATCGGCATGAACTGCACCCGGCCGCCATTCGACAACCCGAAAGTGCGGCAGGCGGTGGCCTATGCCAAGAACCGGCAGGCGATCGCCGATAACGTGATGTTCGGTCTCGCCATTCCGCTCACCGGCGGCATCGTCCCGCAGTGGAGCTGGGCGTACGCGCAAGATCTGCAGCTCTACTCGCCGACGCCGGAAGTCGACAAGGCCAAGGCGCTCCTCGCCGAGGCTGGCTTCGCGGACGGGTTCGACACCACGATTAAAGTCTCGCCCGCTTACAGCGATCTCGCGGGTGAAGCGGCCATCGACCAGGAAGCGCTGAAGGCGATCGGCATCAACGCCCAGATCGTCAACCTGGAGTGGGGCACCTTCATCAACGACGTCTTCGGCAACAACGACTTCGACATGCAGGTCTGTGGCTGGGGCGGTCCCTTCATCGACCCCGACGAGTTCCTCTATCCGGAGTTCCACAGCGATCAGGGGTTCAACCCCCATCTCTTTGCCGATCCGGAAGTCGACAAACTGCTGGAAGAAGGCCGCACCACCTTCGAGCGGGAGGGGCGCAAGGCGGTCTACGACAAGGTTCAGGAAAAGATCTTCACCCTGTCGCCCGTCGCCGCCGGCACCAACAACCGGCTGGTGCAGGCGCAGCAGGACTACGTGATGGACTTCACGCCGCTGCCGACCGGGATGATGCGCTGGGCCCGCGAGGTCTGGCTGAACAAGTAGCCTCCAGCGGCGTGCAGAAATCGTGTCATTCCGAGCCGCAGCGAGCAACCTCGGCGTCCGTCAGCATCACGGCCCGCGCCGAGGCCCCTCCTGCGGTCGGGACGACACGACTTCGGCACGATGCTCTCGTTGTCAGCGGCTGACCGGGGGAAATCACCCGGTCAGCCGTTTGGGGCTTGCTCATGTGGCGCTACATCCGCAACCGCCTGCTGGCGATGATTCCGGTGCTGATCGGGATGTCGATCCTCGTCTTCGTGACGATGCGGCTGATTCCCGGCGATGTCGCGGTCGTCTTCCTCGGCACCAAACCGACGCCGGAGGCGGTCGCCGCGTTTCGGGAGAAGGTCGGACTCGACAAGCCGATGTACGTCCAGTATTTCGACTGGGTCAGCCGCGTCGCCCGCGGCGATCTCGGCATCTCGCTGACGACCGGCACCGAGATTCGCGCCGAGTTGCTGAATCGGCTGCCGATCACCGCGGAACTGACGATGCTGGCGATGCTGATCGCCGTGGTCATCGCCATACCGCTTGGCATCATCGCCGCGCTCAACCACAACCGCGCGCTCGATCTCGGGTTGACCAGTCTCGGCATGGTCGGTCTCTCGCTGCCCAACTTCTGGTTGGGCACGCTGCTCGCCTTCTTCTTCGCGATCCGGGTGCAGTGGTTCCCGCCCGGCGGGTTCATCCCATTCAGCGACGATCCGATTGGCAACCTGAAGTCGATGGCGCTGCCGGCCTTCTCGCTGGGTCTGGTCTCAGCCTCGGTGATCATGCGCATGACGCGCTCGTCGATGCTGGAGGTGGTGCGCCAGGATTTTGTGCGCACGGCGCGCGCCAAGGGTTTGCGCCAGGGCGCGGTCGTGCGCGGACACATGCTCAAGAACGCGTTGATCCCGGTGGTGACCGTCATCGGCATGGAGTTCGGCTACATCTTTGGCGGGGCGTTTCTGGTGGAGGCGGTCTTCTATCTCCCCGGGGTGGCCACCTATGCCCTGCTCGCGGTCAACCAGCGTGACTACCCCGTGCTGCAAACGGTGGTCCTGCTGGTCACCCTCGTCTTCATGCTTATCAACCTGGTGGTCGACGTGCTCTACACCTATCTCGATCCGCGATTGCGGATGAGTTGAGGAAACGAGGCATGGCGACAGCAACCGCGACGCTCGATATGACGGGGGCGACCCGCACCCGCGGCAATCCGTGGGCACGCCGCTTCACCCGGAACAAACTGATCGTCTTCGGCGGGGCGATCGTGCTGGTGATCGTGATCGCCGCGATCTTCGCCCCGCTGCTGGCCCCACACTCTCCCTACGAGCAGTTCACCACCGATCAACTCGTCGGTCCCAGCCGGACGTATCCGCTCGGCACGGACGAACTGGGGCGCGATGTCTTCAGCCGGCTCCTCTTCGGCGCCCGGATTTCGATCCAGGTCGCCGCGATCTCGGTCGCCATCGGGGTGATCGTCGGGGGCGTGCTCGGTCTTCTCGCTGCCTATCACGGCGGCGCCTGGGACATGATCATCCTCCGCTTCGCCGATATTCTCTTCGCTTTCCCCTCGCTCTTGCTGGCGATCGCGGTGCTGGCGCTGCTCGGGCCGTCGCTGGCCAACGTGATGGTGGCGATCGGGATCATCTTCATCCCGATCTTCATCCGCGTCACCCGCGCCTCCGGACTGGTGATCATGCGCGAGCAGTTCGTGGAGGCGAGCCGGGCCAGCGGCGCCGGACCAGCCCGGATCATGCTGCGCCACGTGTTGCCAAACGCGATGGCGCCGCTATTGGTTCAGATCACGCTGGCGATCTCCTACGCGATCCTCTCCGAAGCCGGTCTCTCCTTCCTGGGACTGGGGGCGCAGCCGCCGGAACCGAGTTGGGGCTCGATGCTCAGCACCGGGCGCGGGTTCATGACCTTCGCGCCGTGGACCGCCTTCGCCCCCGGCATGGCGATCTTCGTCGCCGTGCTCGGCTTCAACATCCTCGGCGATGGTCTGCGCGATGTCCTTGACCCGCGGATGAAGGTGTAACGCGGCATCGGCGGCGCCTGGCCCTGATTCGGAGACCGGATGATGACTGTCGCATTATCGCGGCGCCAGCCCTCACCCCAACCCCTCTCCCGTCGAGCCGGGAGAGGGGCTTTTGGGCTCATGGTGTGAGGCGCGGTAACGGCTGATCGCCTCCTCTTGGCCAATCCCTCCCCTTGTTAGCCTGTGCGCGGGAGAGGGGCTCTCGGCTTCATCGGCTGAGGTGAAACGGTAGTTTTCACCCGGATTTCCTATGAGTGATCCGCTATGCCGCGCGGTCATCTGCCGAGGAGCGACCGCGGCCGCTCCCGCAGCAGGTCCTCCGCTTCATGCACGATGTCCCGGACGATCTCGCCCGCCGGCCGCGCCGAGGCGATCAACCCCGCGGAGACGCCCGCGCTCACCCCGGCTACCGCCAGATCGGCGCGCTCGTTGCCGGCTGCGACTTCCGCTTGCAGCACCTCGCGCTGGGCCGGAATCTCCGCCTCGCGGCCGGTCCAGCGGGTGATGAAGGCGTTGCGCAACACCCGGTCCGGGTTTTCGGCGGGGAAGGGACGCTCCGAGATGAGATCGTAGAGGCGGGTCTGGACGGTGTCGTCCGCTGTGGCGGAGAGCACCGCGTCCTGTTCCCATTTTGGTCCGCCCCACTCGTGACTGGTCACGAACCGGGTTCCCATCCAGGCGCCCTGGGCTCCCAGCAGCAGCGCCGCGGCCAGACCGCGACCATCCGCGATACCGCCCGCGGCAACCACCGGGATCGGCGCCACCGCATCGACGACGGCCGGCAGTAACGCGAACGTCCCGAGGGCGCCAGCGTGTCCCCCCGCTTCCCCACCCTGAGCGATGATCACATCAGCGCCCGCCTGCGCCGCCCGGATCGCCTGGGCGAGCGTCTGCACCTGCACGAAGACCCTGGCGCCCGCCGCGTGCGTCGCCGCGACGAACGGCGTCGGATCGGCGAACGAGTGATTGACCGCCGCCACGCCTTCCTCCAGCGCCACCTGAGCCAACTCCGCCGTATCCGGGAAGGAGGAAATGAAGCCCACCCCGAAGGGACGTGAGGTGCGCGAGCGGGCGATCCTGATCTGCCCGCGCACCCACGATGCCCCCTCGGGGTTCGTACCCCCGATCATGCCAAAGCCGCCCGCCGCGGAGACCGCGGCGGCCAACGCCCCGGTCGCGGTTCCGGCCATCGAGGCATTGAGAATCGGGCGCTCGATACCGAGCAACGCGCAGAGCGGGGTCGTGATCATCAACGGCTCCACTATCGGCACATTGCCGAAACTGATTTCACGATGACAACAATGCTCCGCGCCCTGCGGCGCGCAGCGGAGCAAGCAGCATAGCCATCCCACATGCCAATGTGCGGAACGCAGGCGGCGAGAGGGCGACGTCTCCTTTCAGCGTGTCCGCGCCCAGACGCACCGGCAATTGCCGCCCTCGGTGCGTCATGGCGAGCGCTTCGTTCCGAAAATCGGAGAAACTGGCACACTTCCGTCATGGACTGTCGGCCATGAGCCATGAACGATGACATCGTCGCGCGAACTCCCCCATCTGGGACCATTGCGCCTGCCGGAGGAAGCGCCGGAACGGGCGCTCCTGCGCCGGGTCGCGCTGGCGGTCGGCATCATTCTGGCGGTCACGGCGCTGCAGTGGCTGGATCGCGATGGACTGCGCGACAACGTTCATCCGGATCGCCCCGTCGGCATCATCGATGTCCTCTATTTCACGGTCGTCTCGCTGACGACGGTCGGCTACGGTGATATCACCCCGGAGACGGACACCGCCCGGTTGATCAACGCCGTGGTGATGACCCCCATTCGCATCTTTCTCTGGGTGCTGTTTCTCGGCACCACGTATGAACTCACCATCCTGCGCTTGCGCTGGCGAGAGGAGCGGCAGATGAAGGACCTGCACGAGCGGTTGTCGGAGCACGTGATCGTCTGCGGCTACGGCGTGAAAGGCCGGGCCATCGTCGACGAATTGCTCGCGCACGGGCAGATGCCCGATCAGATCGTGATCATCGACGAGCGGGAAGCCGCGGTTGCGGCCGCGATTCAGCAGGGACTGGTGGCGCTTCAGGGCGATGCCTCGAGCGAGGCACTCCTCCATGCCGCGAACATCGAAGATGCGGGCACGGTGCTGGTGGCTCCCGATCGGGACGACGCATCGGTCCTCATCAGTCTCACCGTCCGCAACCTCGCGCCGCGCGTGCATCTGGTCGCTTCCGCGCGGGAGGAGGAGAACGTCAAACTCCTCTACGGCGCGGGAGCCGATCTGGTGGTGGCGCCGTCGGTCTCGGGCGGACGGTTGATGGGGGCGGCGGTCCGCCAGCACGCGGTGCCGCAATTTCTGGAGGATCTGCTCGCTTTCGGCGAGGGGATGGCGATGGCGGAGCGGATCGTGCAGCCGGCCGAGGCCGGGACGTTCGTTTCGGACCTGCCTGATCTGGAGAGGTTCCTGGTGCTCGGCGTCGCGCGCGGCCGGGAACGATGCCCGTTTTATCAACTTCCCTGCTTCCGCCTGCGCGCCGGGGATGTCATCGTCTACCTGACGGGCGGGGAAGGCTGCGCCCACGATGCGGAACCGGTGACCCCAGAGGAGATCAGCGCGGCGTCGGGGTAACGACGCGAGAGCGCGGGCCGCCGTGGTGCACGAGACGTCCCCTGCCGACAGATCTGAAATACGTAATTCTCACCATAGCCACGGCGCTCACCGCGCCTTATGCTCTTCCGAAGAGAAGCTCTGGCCTCATCTTGCCCAAGCAGAAAGGACCGCGGTTATGGATGCCTCACAGTTTGATGGATGGACGCGCGTGATCGGGGCCCACTCCGGCCGCCGCGCGCTCCTGCGCCGTGCCGTGGGTGCCGTGGTGGCACTCGGGGTGGGCGGCGCGACCGCGGAACAGACCGCGGCAAAGAAGAAGAAATGCGACAAGAAGGCGAAGCGAGAGTGCGCCAAGGATGGTCTTGACTGCAAGAACGGGAAATGCGTTCTCGTCTGCAACACCCGCAACTCGCAGTGTCTGGATACCTCCCATGCCGTCCTGATCTGCGGTGATCTGCAGGATGGATGTACCTGCTCCGCGCTGGTCGAAGGCGGGTTCGCCTGCGCCGCACGCATCGACGATCCGGACCAGACGTGTCCTGATGCCAGTGAATGCGAACAGAGCAGCGATTGCGTGGCGGGAGAAGTCTGTGTCAATGCCTCGCAGTGTTGTGGAAGCCCGAACTTTGGTTTCTGCCGGCGCAAGTGCAAGATCTGAGCGATTGCGCGGCCGTGCCCTGTGTCGCGAGACCACGGGTGGCGTGACACCGGGCAGGCGCGGAATATGCATGCGTGCCAACTCGGGCCGGCAGGGCGCCGACCAGCCGTGAGAGGAAGGACACCCACATGTGGCAACGTGGTCGACGGTTCGCGATCCTGGTCGTACTCGCACTCGGTCTGGCGGTCATGGGCGGCTCCGGTGCGGTAACCCGCGCCCAGGAGGCAACGCCTTCGTCAGGGGAGATGATGGCCCCGGAAGGGGTCGCCTTCACGCCCCTTGGCCTGGCGCCCGGCGTGCTGCTGCCCGGCGCCACCAATCTGACTGTAGCGCGCGCGGAATTTGCCCCGGGCGCGGGCTTCCCCCTCGATGTGAACGATCCCGAAGGCGCGCTGGTGATCATGGAAGCGGGGACGCTGACCATGCAGGTCGAGGGCCAGGGCTGGTTGATCTCCCGCGGCGCTGCCATGCAGCAGGCGATGGCCAGTCCTACAGCGGGTGAACCGGATCTGTCCGCGGTGATGGAGCAGGTGGCGCCGGGACAGGAGGCGACACTTCAGGCGGGCGACGTCAGTTACATTCCCGGCAACATCGCCGGTGAGGTCCGCAACACCGGGCAGGAACCGGCCACCGCGCTCCTCATCCTGACCGATCCCGCCGGGATGATGGGCGTGGCGACCCCGGAGGCGACGCCATCCAGTTAGGCGATGGTCAGTTGGCGTGAGTGACCGACAGGCGCCGGAGAGAGGGTCTCTCCGGCGCCTGTTGTATTTCGGTGCAACCGGGATAGCCACGCTCGATCCCCCTGCCGGCATTCTGCTCGCCTGTCTCTTGAGCGTCGCCAACCGCCGGAATTGCGGGTCCGCGAAGAGCTGCCTGAGGCCAAGTACCTGTGACCTACAGCGGGGTGCAGACTGTGTGTCGTCCCGAGGAACGAGGGACCTCGGCGTTCGTCGGCAGCAGACCGACGACCGAGATGCCTCGCGGCGGCTCGGAATGACACCCCTTGGGCACCCCGCTCCAGCAGCCCACCGGGTGGCGTCGGCGCCCATTCAGGCGCCAGGTCAACACGGTTCATGACCTCCTGTCTTGCCGCCGCACGCTGACCGCGCGCCGCATTCGCGCATCGCTGTCTCCGGTGCGATTCTCGAGGCGTTGATCATGCGCACAATCGCAGCGTCGCAATTGAGGCTGTGGCAAACTGCGGAAGTTCATGGGACCTTCACGATCGCGAGCAGTGCGCTCACCTTCGGGTCAGCCGCGCTCGTTGTCTTCGGGATCATCCGGATGTATCGGGCCGCGAAGGCCGAGGCGAGAACCTAGCTTGTCCCGCGCGATCTCACTGCGCACGATGCGGTAGCCGACATCCAGCGCATCCAGATTCAGGAGATGACCGTTCCGGTCGACCCAGCGGCCACTTTCGAGGTCTTCGCCCAACTGAGTCAGACCTGGTGTCGCGTCGATCCGCGCGAAACTGGACATGGCGCTGCGCACTTCGGCGTCGAGATAGGCGTCCGGCCGCCGCCAGTAGGAGCAGAGGAACCCGTCGAGGCAATCGTGCGGCACGGGAACGGGCGTCATCTGCACCGGCCCGATGATGCGCTCCAGCATCGCGCCGAGCTCGACGCTATTGGGAAAGATCGTGCGATCGTGCGCGACAATTTCGGGGAAATAATCTTCGGTCAGCCAGAACGGATCGGCATCGGGCACCCAAGTCAGTAACACGGCGCGCTTCCGCGCCACCCGCGCCATCTCCCGGAACCCCTGCTCCAGGTCGGGCCAGTGGTGGGCACTGAGTACCGCCATTGCGGCATCGACCGAGGCCGTCTCCAGCGGCAGTGCCGCGGCCGATCCCTGCAGGCAGGGCGCGGCTCCGACTGGGCGCTGCCGGATCATCACCGCGGACGGCTCGACCGCGATCACCACGCGGTCACTCGGTTCGTACCCCCCGGTCCCCGCACCGATATTCACCACACTGTCGGCATCGCCGAGCGCCTCCGCGACGATCGCCGCGATACGGGGATCTGGGCGCCGGAACCGGGCATAAGTGCCGCCGATGGTGTCATAGAGGGCCATGCATCCGATCCTCGGGAGTTGTCATCGGCACATCCCGCCTAATACAGATTCCGGCCTTGGAATGTCAATGCCGATGATGGGTCGAGACCACAATCCTCACAAGCAACGTGACACCGCCTCGCCTCGATCGGATCGCATGGACCCTGGCGCACTGTGACGATGCCAGGAAATTCGAATCAGGCCTCTTCGCACCACACGTCGTAGACCAACTTCGCCACGCGCCCGTTGAGCACCATGCCGGCGTGCTCGGGTTGGAAGAGCGGGTCGGGGTGGCCCTCGGTCATGGTGGCGATGGTGAAGGTCACGTCGCCCGCGGTGACGATCGCGGCGTCGACCCGGACGCCGGTGTAGAACCCCGTCTTGTTCATCACCGAAACCGGCAGCGTCTCCCCGAAGTAACTGGCATAGGGATTGAACGGCAGATAGCGCGGAATCTGGTCGAGATACTGCTGGCGGGAAAGATGATCGCGGATCGCGGCGCACGCGTCCGGCGTGAGCACCGCGTCACTGGCGATCAACGCCATCAGGCGGGCCAACTCGCGGGGGGTACTGACCGCGTAGTCGCGGATCGAACCGCCGGGCGCAGCCTTCCAGATCAGTTCGGTTTCGGGCAGGCCCCACTCCCGCATGGTGGCATTGACGCGGTCCTTGCCGAGCAACCGGACCAGCATGCCGGTAGCAACGTTGTCGCTGACGACGATCATCATCCGCGCCAGATCGAGCACCGTCGGCCGCAATCCCGGCGCGAACTCCTTGAGCACGCCGGACCCGCCCCACCAGTCCTCCGGCGTGACCTCGCGCCGCTCGGCGAGATCGGCCGTCCCCTCGCCCACCTGCCGGTAGAGTTCGCACAGCACGCAGACCTTGATCGTGCTCGCCGTCGGCATCACCGCGTCCGGCCGGAATCCGACGCTCTCCCCGGTCGCCAGATTGGTGGCGAACATCCCGAAATCGCCGGGGAACTCCGCCGCCTCCCGCGCAATCGCCGCTTCCAGCGCCGTACTGCTTCCCGCCTCACCCTTCATCGTCGCCTCCATCCCCCCATTCCCCCTGTCCCCCATTCCCCCTTCCCCCCTGAAGCCGCAACGCGGCTGACGCTCCCTGAGCGCAGCGACACCCCCTGAGCGCAGCGGCACCCCCTCACGATACCCGCCGCTGCCGCGGATCGAGCGCCTCACGCAGCCCATCCCCCA
This sequence comes from Thermomicrobiales bacterium, assembly GCA_046328335.1. Taxonomy (GTDB): domain Bacteria; phylum Chloroflexota; class Chloroflexia; order Thermomicrobiales; family UBA6265; genus JACCXM01. Next base: position 41,066 of record JAXLWU010000020.1, on the reverse strand, counting down.
ACAGGTTGAAGCCGAGCACGCTGACCGCGATGGCGATCCCGGGAAAGGTCATGATCCACCACGCTTTGCGCATCAGGTCGCGGCCAAGCGCCAGTTCCAGGCCCCATTCCGGATCGGGCGGCTGCGCGCCGAGTCCGAGGAAGGAGAGCGCGGCGGCGGAAAGCACGGCGGTCGAGAACCCGAGCGTCGCCAGCACCAGGATCGGCGGCAGGGCATTGGGCAGGATGTGCCGCAGCACCAGCCGCTGGCTGCTCGCGCCCATCGCCTCTGCCGCCTCGAAATACTGCTTCTGGCGTTCGACCATCACCGCGCCGCGCACCACCCGGGCGTACCACGGGATGGCGCTGATGCCGACCGCGATCACCGCGTTGCGCAGACTCGGACCGAGCAGGGCCACCACCGAGAGGGCGATCAGGATGTCAGGGAAACTGAACATGACATCGACCGCGCGCATGATCACGCTGTCGATCTTGCCGCCGCTGTAGCCGGAGATCAGACCCAGCAGCGAGCCAATGGAACAGGAAATGGCGACCGCCAGCGCCCCGATGAACAGGGTGAGCCGGCTACCGGCGACGACCCGGCTGAAGAGATCGCGGCCAAATTTGTCGGTGCCGAACGGGTGCGCCAGGGACGGTGGTTCGAGTGATCCGCCAGCCCCCATCATCGTCGGGTCGAACGGGCTGATGCGGGGCGCGAGGATGGCAACCACGACCAGGAGCAGGGTGATGCCGAGACCGATCATCGCCCCCCGGTTGCGCCGCAGCGCGCGCCAGACGCGCGCCAACTCGCCGCTGGACGCCCGGGCGTCATCGAGCGCGATCTGACCGGGGATGCTCGCGGTAGTGGTAGCGGGCACCGGTTAGGCCTCGTAGCGGATACGCGGATCGACCACCGCGTAGAGGATATCGACCAGCAGCGACACGCCAATCACGATCACCGCGAAGAGGAGCACGAACCCCTGGATCAGGGGAAAGTCCCGTTGCAGAATCGCCTGCACCGCGAGGCGGCCGACGCCATTCCAGGCGAAGACGTTCTCCACCACCACCGCCCCGCCGAGCATGTAGGCGACCTGCAATCCAAGCAGGGTGATAATCGGGATGAGGCTGTTCTTGAGGGCGTGTCGCGCCAGCACGACCGATTCGCTCAGTCCTTTCGCCCGCGCCGTGCGCATGTAATCCTGGGCGAGCACGTCGAGCATGCTGGAGCGGGTCAGCCGCGCCAGCACCGCCGCGCTGACCAGCCCGAGGGTCAGCGCGGGGAGGACCAGACTGGCGAACCCGGTGCCCCCCACCGGAAACCACCCCAACTGCACCGAGAAGAAGAACATCAGGAGCAGACCGAGCCAGAAACTCGGCATTGCAATCCCGGCGATCGCCAGCCCCATCCCGGCGGTGTCGAACCAACTCCCCCGGAAATAGGCGGAGAAGAAGCCGAGCGTACCGCCGATGACGATGGCGACCAGCAGGCTGGCGGCGGTGAGCAGGATCGTGTTCGGCAGCCGCAGCATGAGCAACGTCAGCACCGGTTGTTCGCCGCGAATCGTCTTGCCGAGATCGCCATGCAGCACATTGTTCATGTAGGTGAAGTACTGAACGTAGATCGGGCGGTCGAGCCCGAGTTCATGCCGCTTCGCTTCGATCTGCTCCGGCCCAGTCGATTGCGACTGCGCGTACATGATCCGCACCGGATCGCCGGGGACCAGGTGAATCAGCAGACTCACCGCCACTGTTACCACCCAGAGGGTGAAGAGTCCACTCAGGATGCGGCGGGTGATATAGACGCCCAACGGTGCTCTCGCTCTCCAGAATCCCAGGACAACGATGTGTCATCCCGAGGCACGAGGGATCTCGTCGTTATTCGTCCACATGCAACCAAACGACGAGATTCCTCGTTCCTCGGAACGACACCGATATGCGGAGCGGGGCTTTACCCCTCGATCGAGACGTCGTAGAGCAACGCCCGGTTGAAGGGCGCGAACTGGAACCCCTTGACCGAGGCGGGCGAGGCGAGAATCCAGTTCCACCCCGGTGAGTAGAGTGGAACCATCGCCGCGTTTTCCAGGATGTACTTCTGGATCTCGTCGATCTTCGCCAGGCGCGCGTCGCGGTCGGTGGTCTGCCGCTGCTCTTCGAGCATGGCGTCCAGTTCCGGACTGCTGAATCCATCGACCCAACCGGGCGAGTGGAAGAGGGCGTAGAGGATGTCCGGGTCGAACCACGCCCAGCCCATCATGTCGAAGAAGCCGCCACCCTCGTTTGTGTTGTTCTCCGCCTTCACCCGGGCATTGAGCGAGCCAATGTCCATGGTCTCCAGTTTGACGTTGAACCCGGCCTGATTGAGTTGGTTCTGGATCAGTTGCGCCACGTCCTCACGGTTGCCCCCGGTCCAGGTGGCGAGGGTCACTTCCAGCGGCGCATCGCCGTAGCCGGCTTCCGCCAGGAGGCTCTTCGCCTTCTCGGGATCGTGCGAGAACCCGGAGGTCTTGCAGACCTCGGAATCGCCGCCAAGGATGCCGGGGCCGACCGTACACTGCGTGGCCTGAACGAGATCGTTGAGCCCGATCGAGACCAATGCCGCGGTATCGACGCCGTATCCGACGGCCTGCCGCACCCGCGCATCATCGAATGGCGCGCGGTGCACGGCAAACTCGAAGAAGACCAACTGACCGGTATTCGGGGCGACATAGACCGTGTAACTGGCATCGCCTTGCAACCGCGCGACTTCCTCCAGCGGCGGCTCCGCCATGTTGACTTCGCCCGTCTCCAGCGCGGCCAGCCGGGCCTGCTCCTCGGGCATGGTGCGATAGATCACCTGATCGAGATAGGCGGGCCCCTCGTGCTGATACATGGGGTGGAACCCCTTGTAATCGGGGAAGCGGTCGAGCACGATGCGGTCGCCCTTGACCCACTCCTTGAACATGAAAGGACCGCTGCCGACCGGCTTGTTGCCGAAATCGTCACCGGCGGCTTTCACCCCGGCCGGGGAGACGATGCCGGCAAAGGGATCGGTGAGGAAACTCAACAGCGGCGCAAACGGGGACTCGAATGTCATCGTCACCGTCAGGTCATCGACCGCTTCGGTCCCGGTCAACGGACCGATGCTCGCCTTGGAAGGATTGGCGGTCTCCTCCGCCATGAAGCGGTCGAAGGTGAACTTCACCGCCTCCGCGTTGAGCGGTGTCCCATCGTGGAAGGTAACCCCTTCCTGGAGGTGGAAGGTGTAGGTCAGGCCGTCGTCGGAAATCTCCCAACTCTTGGCGAGGTTGGGCACGATGTTGCCATCGGCGTCGAATGCGGTCAGCGTCTCGTAAATCTGACCCTGCACCTGCCAGGAGAGGGTCGTCGTCGTCTTGTGGGGATCGAGCGAGTCGGCGTCGCCATCCCGGGCATAGGTCAGGGTGCCGCCGGGCGCGGCATCCTGCGCGAACACGGCGGTGCCCCCACGGCCGGACATCACCGGCATGCCGGTGAGCGCCGCCGCTCCGGCCCCCGCTCCCAGGAGCCGTAAAATCTGGCGACGATCGATACCCCGCGCCTCCAGCGCCCGCATGCGTTCGTCCACGGTTCTGCTGCTCACTGCCGGTTCCTCCGTTTCCGTCCTACCGATCCGCCGTCACTCGGAACCCGTGTCCTCTCGCGCACAACTTCCAGCGAGGGGAAGGCGCCGTCCCCGGTCTCTGTCGCCAGGGCCTCCCTCCTCTCCTCATCGAGTCGATCGCGCCGACCTCTAAACCGAGGCCAGCACCATGGCTGGAGGACAGCATGTAGCCTATCGCGCTTCGATTTGACATGCAATGGCTCGTGCGCCAAACCCATTGCTGCAATTTTCACGCCAGTTCCCGTTCCGCGGTCGTGCCCCCCGATCGGCGGTTCCGTGCAGCATGACACCTCACATGGTGGCAATCGGAACACCTGGCTTGCATCATGATGAGCGGCGGCGTGAACTGATTCGCCGCGTCTGCGCGGGACTCGGCGCGAATTGTGCGTGTCCGCATTTCAGACTCGCGGTCGACGAGACCAGGAACGCTGCCAGGAGGACGAGCATGGACCCTCGCACCTTTGACGATATCGCCCGTTCCGTCGCGAACAACGTGAATCGGCGGCGGCTCCTCGTGATGATGGCCGCGCTCCCGCTGGCGAAAACGGTCCAACCCGTCGCGGCGCAGACGACGTGCGCCGCCGGTCAGCGGCTCTGCAACGGGACCTGCGTCGATACCTGCTGCGACAACAACAACTGCGGCGCCTGCGGCAACGTCTGCACCGGCGGTCTTACCTGTTTCGAGGGAGTCTGCGACTGTCCGAGCGGTCTCTGCCTGCCCAACACCGGCCAGGGCTCGGCGGCGGAACCTCACACCGGCGCCTGGCCCGCCCTCGCCTTCGCCAGTGCTGCCGCGGGACTGGCCGCGGTCTGGCAACGGCGGCGGGGCGCGAACGGTCAGACTCACCAGCCGCGCTGACCTCGTCCCACGCTATTTCGTGGTCCTGCCTCCCGGCGTCCGCCTGCCGCGACCAGTGGTGGTCCCAGTCCTGGTCGCCATTTAGGCACCCGGTTAGGAAGGACATCCTGACCGGGTTTCCAGCGTTCAAACTCGGCGACTCGGAGCGTGGGCGACGCGAGCGTCGCACCCCACGAGCATGGCTGTAGGGGCGAGGCTTGCCTCGTCCGCCTCCCCCACGATGGCGCCAACAATCCATAATCCGTTGCCGATCGAGATGGGCAATCAGTCAGGACCCGAGACTCGCCGATCCCCTCACGCCATGCCGAGTCCGCGGGTGAAACTTTCCAGTTTTCCCGTGGCAGTGCCCTTTTGGTCGCCGCAGTGCGGTCCTTATCCCAGCAGGTCGGCGAGCCTTTGGGCACATGCTTACGCGATCATGACACCGAGCAGGACAGGGTTCGGACAGGACGCGGACAGCTGTCCGCGATCCACCCCGAAAACCGGTACAACGTGCTGGTGTCAGAAATTGGCTGGTTGGTTATCGTCGATATGTTGGCGAGTCTTTCGCCTGCAACAGGCAGAAACCGTTCATACTGTGGAACAGAGTTACCGCGGCTGACGACCGAGTGCGACCGACACGATCAGGAGCAATGCAGGGATGAAACAGGAAACCTTCGATCATCTGACCCGGCATCTCAGCGCCACGCGTTCGCGGCGCGGTGCGTTGTCGCTGTTCGTGGCCGGTGCAATGGCTCCCCTCCTCTCGCGGGCCGCATCCGGGGCGCAAACTGGCAAGCGCGGCGAAGGCCGTGCGAAAGCGCCGCGCGGGAACCAGTGCGACGTTTGCGACAACGGCTGTCGTTACGACAAGTTGCAACCGGCCATCGACGCGGCCAAGGCTGGCGACACGATCACTGTTTGCGAGGGAACATACAAGTCGAATCCGACGATCTACATTAACAAACCGCTGACCGTTGTCGGCGCGGGCGCGGATGACACCGAGATGAAGGGCGGTGGGTTCGTCCGTGTGCTCATGATCGGGCCGAGCGGCGTGGTAACGCTGCGGGGACTGACCATCACCGGCGGCAAAGAAGACAAGATCCCTCGCCTCGGCGGGGCGGGCATCCTGCTCCTCGACAAGGGCAAATTGACCCTGGAAGACTGCGTTGTCGAGAAGAACGACTCGGCGGAGGGCGGCGGGATCGTGGTCTCGCCGGGCAGCGAGTTGCACTTGGTCAGGAGCAGCGTCAACGACAACTCCGCATTCAGCGTGGGTGGCGGCATCATCGTCAAGGCCGGCGGCAGGGCGACGCTGGACGCCGGCAGCAGCGTGAGCGACAACAAGAGCAAGGTCTGGGGCGGCGGTATCTACGTTGCCGGGGGCACCCTCGTGCTCGAGTCTGGCAGCCTGATCGAGAAGAACAAGGCTCGTCTTGTCGGCGGTGGCATCTACGCTGGCAGCGGCAGCTCCGTCACCCTGGCGAGCGGCAGCCGGGTGACTGCCAACGATGCCGGTGACATGGGTGGCGGCATCTTCGGGTTCAAGAGCACCATCACCCTCGCCGACACCGCAATCGTCGCGAAGAACGATCCCAACAACTGTGCTGGGATGGAAATCGCGAACTGCATCGGATAGGGCGCGATGACCGCCGGCTTCCCGGTTCCCGCTCTCACCAGACGGGAACCGGGAAGTCCGCGATGTCACCGTCTATCACGGCCCCGCAAGCCGTCGAGGTAGATCAGGTAATCGAGGTCACCCGGGGATTGCCCGCAGCGCGTGAGCAGAATCGCCGCTTCGGAGCGGTGCTGGGTCGCGTGATTCGCCTGGTGCAGGAGGGCTTCCCAGAGGGGGTAAGCCCAGTCTTCTTCCCGTGCATTGGTGTAGGCCACGATCCGGTCGAGATCGGCTTCGTGAAGACCGGCGATGAAATCGCTCGAAATCGCCATTGTCTCGTCCCAGCGCTGGCGCAGGGTCGCCACATCCGGAAAGTCGTCCGGATTCCAGAACGATCGCGGCGAGTGGCCCAGGCAGCGCTGGAACCAGATCCACTCCGCGCCGCCGGTATGGGCGAGGATGTCACGTAGCGATCCCGCCCCAGCAAGCGGTTCGAGAAACTGCTCGGGCGTGAGGCGGCTCGCGGCGTCGAGGACGCGCGTATTCGCCCAGGTGTTGTAGTCGTAGAGGGAGCGAATCTGCTCCAGCATGCCGCATTCCTTTCCCTCGTTTCGCCGCACATCCACTACCCGGCAATGGCGCGCCGCCGGGCGATCGAGCGGCGTAGCGCCGCCAACCCGCCAAACACCGCGGCGAGGATCAATCCGGCCATCGCTAGAACGATAACCGCCAGACGCAACACCTGAGACACGCCATCGAGCATGGCCGCGATCACCGGTCCGTCGCTTCCGGCAGCGCTCGCCAGCCAGCCTTCACCGACGACGATAGCGGCGATCAGCACGATCATGCCGAGGGTCAGGGCAAAGCCGACACGGGCGATCGCCGCCAGCCGATCGGGGGCGAGACCAACCGACAACAACAGCGAGAGCAGCGTCGCCGCCACGGCGACGCCAGAGACGAGATCGAGGTTTCGCATCGCGGCACGCACCCGGTCCGCCGTCGCGGCGTCGAGAATCTGGATGCGCAAGTCTTCCTCGTCCCGCTCCCAGCCCGCCGGGAGCGCGATGCCCCGGCGGTCGACCTCTGTTTCGATCGCCTCTTGCAGCGGCCCCAGATCGATCACCACCGGTTGCCCGGCGCCCGCTGCCAATCCACCCGCGAGGAAGGCATATGCCTCCCCGTTCGCCTTCGCCCAGATGTCGGCAAATTCGCCGCTGGCGAGTACCCCGTCGACGGCCGTGGCGATCTGACCCTCCACCTGCCGGTAGAGAATCGCCTCCCCGGCGGTCGGGTTCTCGCCAATCACGGCCTTCTTGATTTCCCCGTTGACCCGTGACGACAGCGCCTGTTGCACTTCCGGCGCGGCGGCCACCCGCCGTGCCGCCTGAACGTAAGCCGTTTGATCGCGCAGTGTCGTGCGCGTCCAGCCGGCAACGACCGCCACCGGCGCGGCCACGATGAAGATGAGAAGAAAGATCCAGGCCAGCACCGAGCGCCAGCGAGGCGCGCGTCGTTCAGCCACGATGGCCCAGATCGAGTTCGTTCAACCGCAACCCCATGGTCGGCACCGGATGCACGTTGGACGCTAGATGCGCGGCCTCGCTTTGCCGCGCGCGGCGCACGATCACCGCGGAGCTGAACGAGCCGATGATCAACGCCATGCTGCTCAAATAGAGGAAGACGAGGAAGATGAGCACGCTGCTCGCCGCCCCGTAGGCGGTGCTTGGTGGTGCGATCTGCAGGTAGAGGGCAAAACCCTTGATCACCAGCAACCAGAGCAGTGTCGAGATCAACGCCCCCGGCGCGTTGTAGCGCAGGGTGTAGCAGCCGCAATTGGTCATGTAGAGAATCGTGGTGCCGATGAAGACGAGGAGAACGATGATCGGCGCCTGCAACTGCTCCCAGGCGCGGGCCATGCCTTCACCGGCGCCGAAGCGCGGGCCGAGCACCGTTATCAGATCGCCGCCAAAGACATACAGTGTGAACGCGATGAGCAGCAGCAGGGCGATCAACACCGCCGACACGGCGAAGATCATCCGTTTCTGCCAGTCAGGGCGATCGTCGATGATGCCGGCGGCACGGTCGTAGGCGGTCGCCAGTTCGCCCAATCCGTTGCCGGCGGCAAAGAGCGCCATCGCGATCGAGACCACCGCGCTGAACGTCGTCGGCTGCTGCCGCGCCTGCCGGATCGCCTCGTTGACCAGTCCATTGACCGTGTCTTCGATCTGTGCCGGCAACGCGGTCACAATCAGGTTGCGGACTTCCGTACTGATGGCAAATCCGGTGCGATGATCGATCTCAGCGGCAATCAGTGCCACCACCAGCAGGATCGAGGGCATGGCGAAGATCAGGCTGTAGGCAACCTGGGAGGCGAGCGCGGTGATATTGGCCACCCGCAGCGCCGCGAGGAGATCGCGGCCGAATCCCTGCAGGCTGCCCCACAAGCGATCACGCGGTGGAGCGTCGGAGCCATGTCTGCCCGGAGGATCCGGCAGTTGCGGGCTGGCGACCAATTCGGGCACTGGCACTGACTCCATTGTCACGCCGCGCGATGCGCCGCGGCGATGTTCCCCCGATTGCGTAGGCATTATCATCGCGAGACGGACACCGCGCATCCGTACATGCGTCTTGTTTCGCAAGACGTGTCGCTGGAATCTGGACGATCGCTGCTTGATGCTGACCGTCATGACCTACAACGTCGGCGCCGGACTGGCCGATCCGCTGCGCCTGATCCCGATGCTGCGCCGCTCCGGCGCGGACATCATTGGCGTCCAGGAGTTGGCAGCGGCGCAGGGGGAGGCCATCTCGGAGTTCCTGCGCGACGACTATCCACATCAGGTGCTCTACCCATCGGGCATCCCCGGCAAGGGAATCATTTCCCAGTTCCCGATTCTGGAGAGCGGGCTGCTCGACACCCATCCGGGCCGCCCCGATCTGCGAGCATTGATCCATTCTCCGGAGGGGGAACTTACCGTGATCGTCGCGCACCCCCCGCCGCCCCGGCTGGGCCGCACCCGCGCCATCTCCTCGGCGCTGACCAACGAGCAGATCGACCAGATCACCGCCGCCGCCACCGCGGGCCATCCCGCGGTACTCCTGACCGACTTCAATCGGGTCGGCTGGCAGGCCGCCTATCGCCAACTCCGTGATTCGGGGCTGATCGATGCCTTCGGCGCGGCCGGGCGCGGCCCCGGCTTCACCTTGCCCACGCGCCTCTCCCATCTTGCCTATCGTGGCCACCCGCTGGGCGGTCTGCCGCTCCCGCCCCTGCTGCGCGTCGATTACATCTGGCATACCGCGCACTTCCAGACACACGATGCCTGGATCGGCGATCACGCCGGATCCGATCATCTGCCGGTTCTCGCCGCGTTGTCGAGAGTGAGTCATGCGTCCTGACGAGACGGGTGGCGCCAGGAGCACCCGGCGGAAGCGCCCGCGACGCGTCATCAATACGCAACAAGCAGCCGCTTCACCCACCGCGATCACCGATTCCCACATGTTCGGGGCGGCACAGCGTCTCATCGAATCGGCGACGATCGCGGTGGTGGCCTCCACCGCGCTGTACCTCGTCGGGTCCGTCTACAGCGAGGCGTATTACGGGCGGATGTCGATCGAGGTCAATTCGCTCGATCTGGCGCCGTCATACATCGCGCTGCAATCGATGCACGCCATCCAGAGCCTGCTCGAGTATCCGGGGATGATTCTCGTTTTCTTCCTTTTGTATCGTCTGCTCGCCCCCCGGCTCGGCTGGTTGCATCCCTGGTACGAGCGAGTCCGGGAACAATTCGGCAGGCTTTTCCTGCTGTTCGCCAATCTGCTCATCGTCTCACCGCTGATCATCGGCGCAATCCGCGCTGGTCTGCGAGAAGGATTCTTTCAGACCAGTTCAGCCTTGAGCGAAGTCGCCGGATTGATGGAAACGGTTGGAACTGCCCTCCTGATCTATGTCTTCTGGCTCAGTCTTGGCCCTCGCCAACTGATCCTCGATCCGATCCGGGCGCGGAAGTTCATCCCCATCGCCCTGCTCTTCACCCTCTATCTGCTCGACGCCCTGGTCGCGACGGCGCACGGGGCGATCCAGGACGCGGAACTGGAGATGACCGGCCTGGCGGCCAACAGCATCGCGGTCGAGTTCACCTGGGCAGCCGGGGTCACTTCCCCTGCCGGGGACGCCGATCTCATCTTCGTCGGCGCGCGCAACTACAACTATTACGTCGTCGAACGACAGCCGATCCCGCCGAGTCTGCGGCCCAACGCCTACGCCATTCCCTACGATTCGGTCATCGCCGCGCGAACCCACCTCATAAACGACGCGGACAACGAATTTCAGGACTGGTTCATCGAAGAAGCCACCTCGGAGAGCCCCTGATTCTGTTTGTCGTTGCCGGCCGCATGGCCATTCGGACTGGGGTGCCCGGCGGCATCGACCCAGCCTCTCAGCACGTCGTGGAGGTGACCGGCGCCAACGATCATCCCCGGACCGGGATCGAGATCGGCGGGGTAGAGCACGAACGGTTCCCGCTGGGGTCCCCCCAGACCACCGTGATTGCCGACCAGTTCCTCGAACGCGGCCACTTCCTTCGTCACCGGATCGTACTGGCTGATCACCAGGATATCGGGCACGTTGACAAAGTGCGCTTCCCGCAGCAGGTGACCCCGCGCCTCGGGTCCGAATGGCGCGAGGGGGTCGTCCCCTTCCACCGTGCCGTCTTCCAGGTAGTGAATGCCCCCTTTGCCCATCGCCAGTGGCCCATGCGCTTCCGAGTGGAGCAGAAGCAGACTGATCCCCGGATGGTTGACCAGACCGGGGATCAGGCGAGGAAAGGCGCCGCCGATCTGTTCGAGACTCATCCGCTCCTGCCAGCGCGGGAAGGAGATGATCCCCAGATTGCCCGAGGCGAGCACGATCGCGTCGGAGGTGGCCGGGTCGCCCTTCTTGGCCTCGGCGATCTTCGGCGCTTCGAGATTGACGGCCTCGCCATCCATCCGGCGTTGCAGCGCTCCGCGCAGCATCTTCGCCGAGCGGGTGCCCCCGCGGACCGCTTCGCTCAACGCCACGTTGACGTGGTCGAGCGCCTCGTCGTGCTCGAGCATCGCCATGACGTCGGCTTTTCCATCACTGGCGATCAATTCGCCCGTCAGGTCGGCGAGGGTCTTGCCGTAGCGCTGGCGGAAGGTCGCCCCCTGGCTCTGGCCGTGATCGGAGAGGATGACGAGGTGGTACGGTCGCGGCGCCTCCCGCGCCACCCGTTCGAGGTGGGCGAAGACTTTGTCGAGCGTCGCCAGGATCTTGAAACTGTCCTCGCGGTCGATCCCGGAGTGATGGGCCACCTCGTCGTAACCGAAGAAGGTGTTGTAGACCACCGGCGCCCCGCGCAACATATCGGCGGTGAGGATGGAGCGGCTCGCCTCCTGCATCGCGGTCGTCGTGGCGGCGCGAACAAAGGCGTACTTCAGACCGCGATGAACGCGCGGCTGCACGTTGCGCAACTGCTGCATCCACCCTTCCCACCCCTCCCGCAATACATCGACGATATAGAGGGTCAGGACCCGCGCCAGCATGTACGGGGAGAGCACGTACCCGAGCAGGGTATTGGCCGATCCCTTCTCGGCGTCGGCAAAGACGCTGGCGACGCCGATGTTCTCCTGGGCGTTCCCGGAGAAGGCGTTCCACCGGCCAAATCCCCCGTGTGCCAGCAGACCGTTGCCGGTCGAGAGTTGGTCTTCCAGCAGCCGGGCGCTGTGCAGGCTGGAGGAGACCATCAGCGCCTGGCGCGGCTTGTCCCACCAGCGAAAGGCGGGAATCCCCTCGTTCGAGCCGAGGAGAATGCCCGCCTGACTGGCGGAGGTCTGGCAGGAGAGATCAGGGTCCCAGCGCATCAGTTTGTGGTTCCCGGAATCGAGCCAGCGCTTGAGCGTGGGCATGTCGCCGCGGTCCAGCGCCTGACGCAGGATCGGTTCGGACAGCCCGTCGATTTCGAGAAAGAGGAATCCCGGTATCGTGGAGCGCGGCGTGTCGTCGAACCGGCGCCGCCACGGCTCGGTCACGAAGCGGTCGTACACGCGGTCGTCACTGATGGCAAAGAGGGCGGCGAGCAGCGTATTGCCGACACTCAGCCCGAGGGCGATCAGGACACCGGTGCCGAAATGATCGATCTCCACCCGGCCGATTCCGAGCTGATCGTCGAGATAGGACGCGATCGACACCGCCACACCCGTCAGCAGCAGGGCGATGATCGAATAGAGCCACGGCCCGAAGCGCGCCGCGAAGGCCGAGAGAAACGGCCAGAGCAGCGATTGCGAGACCGAGATGAAGAGCGCCAACGCCACCAGGGCGGCAATACCCTCGATCTGAAAATCAGGCAGGATCCAGGACAGGATGCCAAGGAGCACCGCCTGGATGATGACCGCGCTGACAAACCAGCGCAGCAGCCGGGCAATCCAGTGAACGTAGGGTGATCTCGTCAAGGTCCGTCACCGCCAGCAGGGCGCCCCGCCAACCGCGGATCGCCTTCACGCGAAGGATCGAGCAACGCCTTCAGGATAGCGCGTGCGGCGGGCGGATCGCGGTCGGTGACCCGGAAACAGACGCGGATCAGGGCAATGACCGCGCCGATGATCAATGGCGGTGCCAGGACAAAGACCAGCTTCGGCCCGATCGCGGTGGAGAGGGCGCCGAGCGAGAGGATCGCGATCAGGGCGATCGAGTTGTCGAGCACCTCCTGCATGCCGAAGGTGCTCGGCTGCCGGGCGAGGATCACGTAGCGGTTGATGTAGGTCTGCACCGCGGCCCCGGCGCCAGTCGAGCCGAGCGCGGTGAGAATCGAGATCAACCCGACGGCCTGCATCCGCGGCGAGAGATCGATTCCGGCCAGGGTCAGCAGCCGCAACGGGCTGACCGGCGCCAGAACCGGCCAGATCAGATCGATCAGGCCAAAGAGGACGTAGCCAAGACTCAGGATCGTGAGCGCCATCACCCCCAACGCGCGTTCGCCATGGCGATCCATGAGCCACGGCCCGAGCAGGGTGCCGGCGAGAAAGCCAAGCCCGCCCGGAGCCAGGATGTAGACCGTGTTGGTTGGATCGGCGCCGAGAACGTCGCGCACGTAGACCGGCATCAGGGTGTTCAACCCATCGAACAGCGCAAGCACGATCGATCCGATGAGAATCATCGCCGCGACGGTGCGGTTCTCCCAGAGCCACGCCGCCGTTCGTTTCAGGGAGGGAACCGTGGTTCGCCAGGCGATCTCGCGCATCGCCCTCCGCAGTGGAATCGTCCCCATCTCGCCCGGCAGACCGATGGCCCGCACCGCGCCCAGCGCCAGCACGCCGCCGGTCACGTACAGCAGTGTTTCCAGACTCGCCACCTTGATCAGCATCGGCGCGAGAAACGCGGAGCCGATCGCCGCGCCAATACCGCTGGCGATGGAAATCATCGCCGCCACGACCGCGACCATCGCCGGCGTGCTGACCAGCGCCGTCGCCGCCTTGAGGGCCGGGGTGGCGACCTGCCCGAGCATGGCGACGACAAAGACAAGGACGATCAGGCTGGAGACGCTGGCGCCCCAGACCGCGGGAACCACGAAACAGGCAACGGCCTGGAGCAGGTACGGCACCACCATCGCCCGCCGCTTCGAGGTGGCCTCGGCCAGCGCGCCGCCGCCGATGCCGAAAAGGAGCGCCGCCAGGTACTGTGTGCCGCCGACGAGAGAAATCGTGAACTGGGAAGCGCCGACCGTCGCCAGGTAGACCATCGTCCCGTACGACAGGGCGGTGATACCGAGCGAGGCCGCCAGACGCGACACGATCAGCGCACGCACGCCCGGATCCTTCAGCACCCATTGCCGAAGTTCCGATTCTTCCCGCTGGTTCCAGGTTTCAGGCGTTGGTTCCGCGGCAGTCATTGCGCGCCTGCAACGTTGCGAGGGCGACAGTGCGTCGGCGCATCCTAACATGCGAGAGCAGTCAACTGAAGACGAACCGGGACCGCGGTGCACGCCGAGTCGGCGCCTGTTGACGGTGGACGAGGACACATCGCGAACGGGGATTCAGACTACTCTGCAGCCTGGGAACGCGTCCGCCTACGGCATCCCCGGGCTCGCGCCGCGCCGCCAGGAGACGGCCAGCATGGCGAAAAAGAGCACTATCGCCCACGTGGCGAGGACGGCGATCGGCTGCCAGTGTTGGTGATCGGGGAAGTAGACCGCGTTCCGTAGCGCCGTCACGGTGGCTCCGGACGGCAGCCACTGGGAGACGAACGCGATGGGTTCGGGGAGCAACGGCGGAGCCACCGCGCCTCCGCTCGAACTGTTGCCGAGAATGACGAAGAAGCCCCAGGTGGGGACGATGGCCCACGGGCCAATCAGCACCGACATCAGCGACGCAAACGAAGCCGCCGCCACCAGTTGCAGGGTGAGAATGGCCCAGACCTCAGGCACGGGAAGTTCCAGCCGGCGCAGCAGTGGCCCCGCGACAAGGGTGAGGATCAGCGTTCCGCCAATCGCGAGCGCCAGCACGAATATGGTCCATTGGCGCAAGGAAAGCGGTTTGGCGTTGGCTCGAACCTGAAAGATGGTCACGAATCCGAGAATGGTGGCGCCGAGCATCAGGTAGAAGATATCGAGTCCATTCGGATCGTTGCCACCGAGGGGGTGGGTGTCGACGATGGACACGTCTGGATCGAGCGTGGCCAGACGCTGCAGAGTCCGCGCCACCGAAGCGCCCGCGGCACTCGCCACATAGAGCGTAGGCGGGTTCGCCGTGAGATCGAGCGCCGCGTAGACCGCCTGCCAATCGACCGCATCCAGCGCGGCGGGGAGGGAGTCGTACGCGCGAAAGTTCGGTCCGCCCGCCACCTGGGTCACGCGCTGCACCAGCGCCTCCCGCGAGGCGGGATCGCCCACGACGGCGATAGGGATGCCGTGCGGCACCGGATTGCCGAGGGCGAGGGTGTAGGTGGTGACGAATAGCGCCGCAAGCGCGATCGCCAACAACGCAATGAACGCCGCCCGCCGCGGCGGCGACAGCGAGCGGGTACGGACCGGGGCGCTGGATTCCGTCCCGCGAGGGGCGGGGTGGTCGGAGTTCATGACGTGAAACCTCTCACGGCAAATAAGGCCAACGTGGTCCGAAGCGTCAGGCTATCCGGCACTACCAGGAGGTGAGCGTCGAGGGTGGTCGATCGGGGAACAGACCCGTTCGGCACGCTTGCGACGCTGTCTGTGAACCGAAACAGACGATTCTGGCTAGTGCGATGCCATCCGACAACGGACCAACGCCGCCGTTACAATCCGGCGAATTGCTGGTTGCCGCTACTGGTTTGCAGGCGCCTCTCCGTCCGGTTTGGGATCGAGCAGCACGCGCAGGATGGCGCGTGCCGCGGGGGGATCCTGATCCGTCACCCGGAAACTGGTCCGCACCAGCAGGATCACGACAGCCACGATCAGCGGCGGCGCGACGATAAAGACCAGCCGCGAGCCGAGCAACGTGACCAACGCGCCAAGCGCGAGCACCGAGGTCAGGGTCAATGCATTGTCGAGCACTTCCTGCATGCCAAAGGTGCTGGCCTGGCGGGCGAGCATCACGTAGCGGTTGATGTAGGTCTGTACCGCCGCCAGCGCACTCGTCGAGCCGAGCGCGGTGAGAACCGAAATCAGCCCGGCGGCCTGAATCTGGGGACTGATCTCGACGCCGAACAGCGTCAGGAGCCGGAGCGGACTGAACGGCGCGAGAATCGGCCAGACCACATCGATCAGCCCGAAAAGAATGAAGCCGAGACTGAGCGCCATCAGGGCCATGACGCCCAGCGCCCGCTCGCCGCGGCGGTCCATCAACCAGGGCCCGAGCGCGGAGCCAGCGAGGAAACCGATGCCGCCCGGAGCGAGGACATAGACGGTGTTCGTCGGGTTCGTGCCGAGCACATCGCGCATGTAGACCGGCATCAGCGTATTCATGCCATCGAAGAGCGCGAGCACCATCGACCCGACGAGGATCATCGCTGCGACCTTGCGGTTTTCGTTCAGCCAGTGCGCGGTGCGCTGCAGGGTCGGCACCGTGCTGCGCCATTCGACGCCTCGCATCGCCTGGCGCAGCGTCGCGGAATCGTCCTCCTGCGGCACCTTGAGCGCCCGCACCGCGCCAAACGCGAGAATGACGCCCGAAACATAGAGGAGCGTCCGCATATCCGCGATGTTGATCAGGAGCGGCGCGAGAATGCCCGAACCCAGGGCGGCGCCGATGCCCCCGGCCACGGAAATGACCGCGGCCACGATCGCCACCTGAGCGCTACTACTGACGAGCGCGGTCGCCGCCTTCAGCGCGGGAATGGCGATCTGCCCGAGCGAGGCGACGACGAAGACGAGCAGGACGAGACTGGCGATCCCGGTGCCCCAGATCGTCGGAATCACGAAGCAGGCGGCCGCTTGCAGGGCATAGGCGGTAACCATCGCGCCCCGCTTGGACATCGCATTGGCCATCATTCCGCCGCTGATGCCGAAGATGAGCGCGGCGAGGTAGCGGGTGCTGCCGACGAGCGAGATGGTCAGTTGGGTCGCGCCGACGGTGGCGAGAAAGACCATGGCGCCATAGGAGAGGGTCGAGATGCCGAGAGCCGTCGCCAGGCGGGAGAAGATCAGCGCGCGGACATGCGGATTGTTCAGCACCTGCTTGCGCAGCGCTGCCTCCGGAGGCTGAACATCGTCGCTCGCTGATACAGACTCCGCGGTGGTCATTTCACGTCATTTCTTCGCGACGGCTCATCTCTCTGCCATCCTAACACGCATCATGACAGGACTCGACAGCGTGACGCCCTGCACTGCTCCGCGATCTTGCCTCACTCATTGATGTCAGGTCGGACCGAACGGAACCAATCGATGGGATCTCTCGCCAGGATCGCTATCTCTCCTAACCCATGCCGGAGATGTTGAAATGAAGGGGAGACCACTGGTAGACAATGTGGGATCGGTAATCCTCATTCCGCTGGCGCGACTCAGGAAAACATCGTGAGATATTGCTGCCAAATTTCGAGTGTCATGCTGAGCCCGCAGGCGAAGCATCTCGGCGACCTTAGAGGATCGGGTGCGCGGCGCCGAGATGCTTCGTTCCTCAGGATGGCGCATGACCATGAGGATCTACTGTACCTACAGGCGAGGCATCTCGCTCTTGAACGTCGCCTCGTCCCGTGTCTCCCATCAACGGTGGATTGCTTGTCGTGAAACACGCTGCGAGGATGTCACCGGAATACACTGGCGATTTTGCCCAACATCAATGGTGTCACTAGGTGAATCATGGGAGACCGCACGTATTGGGTTTACATCATGACCAATCGTTCGGGAACGCTGTCCATTGGCATGACGAGCGACCTTCCGCGCCGCGTTTTCCAACACCGAACCGGTGCAATGGGCAGCTTTACCTCACGCTATCGCATTGACACTCTTATTCATGCCGAGGCCTTCGGGGAAGTTCTGGATGCCATAGCTCGCGAAAAGCAGCTAAAGGGTTGGACGAGAGCCCGAAAGGTCGCGCTCGTTTCTGAGCACAATCCCGAGTGGCGAGACCTGGGATTGGAATGGTTTGGGAAAGCGTTGGATGAGTCCTGAATCTACATGCGCGAGAAGGAAAGAGTGTCTGTCGCCACCTCATCGGCTACTAATCTCGAGACGAGGATCGAATGGTCATGCAAGTGGGATCAGGCGATTGAACTCAGCGACATTGAGAATTCGAGGTCACCGCGATACGGAGTGTCATGCTTACGCAAGGAAGCATGTCGCCGACAGAGACCGCGATATGGCCATTTACCGAGATGCTTCGCCGGAGGGCTCAGCATGACACTCGAATATTCGCGCCGTTACCGGATCTGCGTGTCCCCGAGAAATGAGGACCAGAAGTCCCGAGATTGATTGAGGGAAGTGGTGGAAGCCGGCACCAATACGCGGACATCCCTGTGGTTCCATTGCGAAATTCAGATTCGCGTTGAATCATTCCACTCGGGAGAACCGCATGTTCGAGGGCTTCACCGAGACGATGATCGATACCGGCGAGGCCTCGATCCGGGTCCGCCACGGCGGCAGCGGGCCACCGCTCCTGCTCCTGCATGGGTATCCGCAGACGCACGTGATGTGGCACCTGATCGCGCCGCGCCTGGCGGAGTCATTTACCGTGGTCGCAGTCGACCTGCGTGGCTACGGCGAGAGTTCCAAACCGCCGACCACACCCGATCACGAGCCCTACTCGAAGCGAGCCATGGGGCGCGATCAGATCGCGGTCATGCGTCATCTCGGCTTCGACCGCTTCTTCGTGGCTGGGCATGATCGCGGCGGGCGCGTCGGGTACCGGCTGGCGCTCGATCATCCCGACCTGGTTACGCGCCTGGCGGTGCTCGATATCGTGCCGACCGGCGAGGTCTACCGCCGCGCCGACATGAGTTTCGGTCTCGGCTACTGGCATTGGTTCTTTCTCCCCCAGCCAGCGCCGTTTCCGGAACGGGTAATCGGCAGCAATCCGGACGCCTATTACTTTCCGAACAACCGAACACTGTTCCATCCCGAGGCCCTGGCAGCCTATTTGCGCGCGGTCGAGAATCCCGCCACGATCCACGCCCACTGCGAGGACTATCGGGCCGGGGCTACCTACGACTTCGCGCTCGACGAGGTCGATCGAGGCACGCGGCGCATCACCTGTCCGCTGCTGGCGCTTTGGGGGAGCCGCGGCGCTCTTCCTGCCTGGTACGACGTGCTGGCGATCTGGCGGGACTGGGCGGATGACGTACAGGGCCATGCGCTCGACTGTGGGCACTATCTCCCGGAAGAAGCGCCGGACGAAACAGCGACGGCACTGGAGCGGTTCTTCCTCGGCTGATCGACATCGCGTGGCGTGGATCAGGGATCGCACCGGATGAGAGCGGCGAGCGCCGACGAACGCGGCTCGGGCCGGGGTGCCTTCGCATGCCAACTGCCGCCGCACCAGTTCCGCGTCCGGCTCCGCGGCCAATCCCCGCTCGCTCCAGGCAAGGTAATGCTATGCTCGGGTGACGAGCGCCCCGCCGAGCACCAATCCCCGATCCGCGGCATCCCGATCGCCATCCGCAGGAGAACCGGCGTGTCATCACTCCTCGATGCCGTCGACTTCGAGACGATCCCCTTGTTCCGCGGACTGAAACCGGCCGAGCAACGCCAGCTGCATGAACTGCTGGGGGTCAGCACCTTCCTCGCCGGCGCCCAGATCGTCACCGTGGAGGAGCCAGGGGAAGCCGCCTATATCGTCCTCGACGGCACCGTCAAGGTCCAGGTTCACCACCCGGACGGAACCGCGGTCATCCTTGCCATTCTGCGCGCGGGCGAGATTGCGGGAGAGATGAGCCTGATCGATCGTTGTGGCCGCTCGGCGACGGTCGTGGCGATGGAGCAGACCAGAGTGGCCTGGCTCACGAACGCCGACTTCTGGGACTGCCTGCGGTCGATGCCAACGATGGCGTTCAACCTGGCCGGCATCCATTCCCGGCGGCTGCGACTCTCCAATGCGCACGTCGTCGCCCTGGCAACGCTGGACATCGAAGGCCGCCTGGCCGATCAACTCCTCGCGCTGGGCGAGGAGTACGGTGAGACCACGGCAAACGACGGTCGCCGGATTCCTTTTCGCCTGACCCAAGCGGACCTGGCAGCGCTGGTGGGCGCCTCCCGGGTGCGCGTCAATCAGATCCTGGTCACCTGGAAGCACAACAACGTCCTGACCGTCGATGGGCAGCACATTGTCACCCTCCTCGATCGGCGTGCCCTGGCGGCACTGGTGCCCGGTCTGCGCGCCGAGGCTCCCTGGCACGAGGTGTAAAGCACTTAACTGCGCTGGCGTCGACGCCGGCATATGATCGCGCCACAGGGGTGAGCCTCGGAGCCCGACCCGGTCGAGCACTCGCGCTCGGCGGACCGCACCATCACCCGCTCAAGGAGTTTGCATGATCAGGCAGCGCGCACTCGCCTGGGCGGCCGTACTGTCCCTGGTGGCGACGGTCTCGCTCGCCCCCCTACCGCTCCGGTTCACAGTATCCAGCACCACGGCGCTGGCGCAGGACATTTCCACCATTATCCCCAGCGAGACGACCGATTTGGCCATTGCGGTGCTGAACTGCGCCGAGGCGCCGGCGACTGAAGCGCTGACCTCGTTCTTTACCACCGGGACGGCGCCGAGCCGGTGCTCCGCGGCGACGGGCGTGACGATCTCCGTCAGTGAGAATGACGCTCCCCTCCCTGACAGCCCATTCACGACCGACGTCGCCGGTATCGTGGTGCTTCCCGTCAATCCGGGTTCGGCGGTCGAGGTACAGGAAGACCCGAAGTCGATACCGGCCGGATATGAACCGCTCACTCAAGTCGCCAACGGCGTCCCCTACGCCAACCCGGTCCAGATCGATTCGGCCGCCGCCGGAGCGGCCGTGCTCTTCGTCAATGTGCCTCGCTCCGTCGCCTCCACGCTGGCTCAGGATGTCCCGGTCACTGGAGAGAGCGAGCCGACCGATCTGGCGGTAGTGGCGCTGCAGTGCGCCGACGCGCCAGATGCGGAGACGCTGACGTCGTTCTTCAATAGCGGAACGCCGCCGGGTGGGTGCGCGCCAGCGGAGGGGGTGCGTGTCGCCGTCACCGAGAACGAGCAGCCGCTTGCCGGCAGTCCGTTCACCACCGACGCGGATGGCGCGCTGGCGGTGCCGGTCCGGCTGGGCGCCGCGGTCGCGGTCAAGGAAGATCCGCAGTCGCTGCCAGCCGGGTACGAACCCCTGACGCAGAAGGTCAATGGGGTGGCATACGCCAACCCGGTGCAAATCAACTCGGCGACGGCGAATGCCGCCGTGCTCTTTGTCAACGTTCCGGCATCGGTGGCCGCCAGACTAGCCAGAGAGGCGCTCGCGGTTGACGCCGGACCGGACCGGATCGGCTGCGATCCGGCCTATCCGGATAAACGAACGTGCATCGCGCCGGGACGGCCACTCGCCGCGCCATGCTCGATCACCAACCAGCGTAACTTCACCGTCCTCGCGCCTGATCCGCGCGGACTGGACGCCGATCGTGATGGCATTGGCTGCGAGCCGATTGCGCCGCGAGGCGGCACCGTCGTCCGCGTCGCCAGCGTGGATCTCGACAGCAGCGGTAACGTTCGCCGCGCGGCGCCCCCCGCCCGCACCCGCGGCAATACCGTCGCCGCCAATCCGGTGCGATCGGACAACGGTGTATGGGCCCCATCTCCTGAATACAGTCGTGTCAACGCCCCGGTTGTCCAGCGTGACCGCGACAGGGCCGGTCTTTGGTATGTTGCTCCCACCCGCCCGAGCACGGGCAATGTCGCCATCGCCAGCAACCCTGTCTCCTTTGTCAGCTGGCGGTGGACCTGGCCGAACCGGTTCAACCGAGACGACTGGATCTGGCAAGACCGCTACATCGATCAGGGCGTCCGATTTCTGCCGGACACCATTAGCACTGGCAACGTGACTGTCGCCGGAGCCGGCTCCGGCAACGTCGCGATCGCCAGCAACCCCATCTTCATCAGTAATGGCGTCTGGGCGTGGCCAGATCGCAACCATGGCGACGACTGGGCCCCGCGCAATCGCTTCGACAACGGAAATTGGTTGTGGCCCAACCGGTTCAATATCGGCAATGTCACGATCACCGGTTCCGGCGATGGCCAGGGCAACGTCGCGATCGCGAGCAACCCCGTTTTCATCGGCAACGGGCTCTGGAGTTGGCCGAACCATCATGGCAACGATGACTGGTTCCAATCAGATGTCATCAATATCGGCAACATCACCGTTGCCGGAACCGGCAACGGCAACGTTGCAATCGCCAGCAATCCGGTCTTCATCAGCAGCGGTCTCTGGCATTGGTCTGGTTACATCACCAACGATGGCTGGTTCTGGAATCACGGCTTGAACAACGGCCAGTGGCGCGAGCCGAATCGCTTCGGCCCGGGCGTCTGGGGCTGGCCAAGAACCATCGGCGTCGGCAATCTTGTCACTGCCCGCTCTGGCGGGAATATCGCCATCGTCAGTAATCCCGTCGTCATCATTACCAGCGGTCTCTGGTTCGTGCCGCCCGACCGCAACCACGATGACCACTGGTACGACCACGACGACCGCGACCATGGCAATTACGATCAGGGCTACCACGATCGCGCGGGCGCGCAGCTGATGCCGAGCGAATCCGCCCCGGCCAGTCGGTCCGATGCCGAAGCGCAGGCGATCGACAGCGGCGCCGCCACTGACGTACCGTCCAGCAAGGTCGAGCCGCTCGCCACGAGTGAGCAACCGCCCCTCACGGTCAACGGTGAACCTGCGGTCGAACTCGCGCCCACGGACGCCAACTCCGTGCAGTCGCCGGGTAATAGCGCGGTGCAATTTGCCGCCGAGGGCGATCAGGAGGCAAGCGACGACGATGTGGCGCTATCCAGCGAGGGCACGATCGAGTCGCCAGGAGGCAGCACCGGCGCGGTGCCTGTAGACACCGGCAGCGAGGCAGCGGCTGATGCCAGTGCACCGAGTGCCAATGAGGTCGCACCCGATTCCAGCACCGTCAATTCCGGCTCTGTCGACACCGGAACCGTCGATGCCGGCTATGTCGCCCCCGCAGATGGAGTCGATGCCGGCTACGTCGCCCCGGATCCCGCCATCGATCCCGGCTACGTCGATCCGGGATACGTGGAACAGGAACCGACCTACGTGGACACCGGAGAGGATGCCGGCTATATCGCGCCAGAGCCGGTTGCCGTCGAACCGAGCTATGCCGATCCTGTCTCCGTCGATACTGGAAACGTCGATACCGGCTACGTTGCGCCCGATCCGGTGAGCGAACCGGCATACAGCGCACCGCAAGCCAATTACGACGATCCGGGTGTCGTTGCGAACGACGTGGCCCCGGCACCCATCGATGCGGCGCCGGAACCGGACTACGTCGCGCCGGAACCAAGCTACGTCGATGCCGGCAACGGCATGGCCAGTCCCGATCCGGATGCTGGCTTTGGCGGACCGGATGCGGGCAACGTCGCGCCGGAACCGAACTTCGCGGATTCAGGCATGGACGCCGTGAGCGCCGATAACGGCAATGTCGATAACGGGAATTTCGATGCCAGCACCATGGCGCCCGATCCCGGGATGGACGATGGCGGCAGCGTCGCTGCCGGCGACGCCGCGGATGCCGCCAGCGGTGGCGATGGGCGCAAGGGACACCATAACCACGATTGAGTCTATGTGAACTCCATAGCGATCCCACCACCACGCCGGACCCTCGCGACAGTGGTGGCGGGATCGCCACCGATGGTGACCCCCTGCGTGGGCAACCGCCAGCATCGCCGGGCCAGATGCCGGCGGACACGCGGGGCGCCTCCGGCCCGAGGACCGGTTCCGTTCAGTGCTGGTTTGCGAAGGGCACGGCGGCCCGGCGGCGTGCTCGTTCAGGAGTGTTGGGTCTGCCCGAGCCGCACCTCGGTGCGAGGAAGGCATCGGTCGTCAGGTCAGACAAGTTGCGCGAGGCACGAACGCCCGAGTCGTTGTGCAGCGGGATGAACGTCGTTGCTGGACGCGACAGCTCAGGTCGTCTCCACCACCGGGATCGCGCCCAATTGCCGGTAGAGTCCGAGCCGGTCGTACTCGACCCAGTCTTCGGCGATCTTGCCATCCACGAAGCGCCCGATGATGATCACCGTCCAGTTGACGACGTGACCGGTGGGAGCAATCCCCTCCCACACGCCCTTGTGCGTTGCCCGCCAACGTCCCCGCCAGACTCCACGGTCCGCCACGCAGAAGAGATCGTCCAGGGTGTAGGTCGCGTCCGGAAAGGCGGTGAAGAAGCCGACCATCCCCTCTTTCCAGGCAGCGAGTCCGTTCAGATCGCCCTGACCCAACCAGTGAGAAGCGAGATCGTCCGCGAGATAGGTAGTGAGAACATCGAGATCGTGTCCGTTGAAGACTGCTTCGATATAGCGGCGGATCATGGCCGTGTTCTGATCCGGGGTCATCTCCTGCGCCATCACCTCTTGCCCTTTCGATCCGATCATGAGCGCCGCCGTGGCCAGTCCCGCGCTGACGAATTCGCGCCGGTTGCCGCGCTTCGGTTCGAGCGAATGTCCCATGCCAGACACTCCTGAGCCGTTGGTTTCCCCTGCCGACCACCCGCCCCCAGACTACCAAATCGATCAGTGCACTTGGCGAGGGTGACTGGACGACGAGCAGGACAGATGAGAGCATGAAGCGACGCGATGGCGATAGCGACCGTGGCACCTAGTTGCGTCGCGCTCGGCTTCCGCACCGTGGCAGATCGAACGGGAGTCCTGATGATCAAGCCAACCTGTTCACGCCGGGCGCTGCTCGCTGCCACCATGACGCTGGCGGCATTGCTGTTGAAAGGCGCCGCGGATGTCCTGGCCCAGGCCCCACGCTATGTCTACCGCACCGGTTGGGGCGGGTATGGCCGCGGCAGCGGACGCTTCGACGGCCCGCGCGGCGTGGTCGTGTTTGGCGAGCGCGTCTATGTCGCCGACTCCTTCAACAACCGCATCCAGGAATTCACCCGTTCCGGGGCGTTTAGCCGCGCTTGGGGCAGTCTGGGCACACGGAACCGGGAGTTCAATCGCCCCCGCGGGGTCGCGGTCGATCCCAAGGGGAACGTCTATGTCGCCGACACCCTCAACCACCGCATCCAGGTTCTCACGGCGAACGGCAGTTTCATCCGTTCGTTCGGTGGGCGCGGCACGGCCAATGGCCGCTTTGCCTACCCCTGGGGCGTGGCGATCGGGCGCAACGGCCGCATCTACGTCGCTGATTCCGAGAACAACCGCATCCAGATGTTCACCAAGCGCGGAAAGTTCCGCAAGGCCTGGGGAGGCCGCGGCAGTATCGATGGCCGCTTTTCCTTCCCCCGCGGCATCGCCGCTGATTCCCAGGGGCGAATCTATGTCGTCGATGGCGCCAACAACAGGGTGCAGGTCTTCCGCGCCAATGGCGAATTCATCCGCAAATGGGGCCGGCAGGGAAGCGCGAACGGCGCGTTCAGCGGACCGCGCGACGTGGCCCTCGACAGCGCCGGCCGCGTGTTGGTGACCGATCTTGACAACGACCGGGTCCAGGTCTTCTCCCGCACCGGCCAATACCTCACCCAGTTCAGCGGCCGTGCCATTTCCCCGGCCGGGTTCGGCCCGATGGGCATCGCCGTCGACGCCAGCAACCGGGTCTACATCGCCGATACCGACAACGACCGCATCGAGGTGTTCAATACCGTTACCTGATGATCCGCAGCTCGAAGACACCCCGAGCCTGAAACGTCTCGATCGGTCGTTCCTCCGCACCGCCGCATCGGATCAGACGGAATCCTGATGAATACCCGGGTTCTGAACGCGGCATCAAGCCCCTTTCCCCGGCCCAAACAAACTGAAAGGATAGCCTCAGCGCGACGCGCCGCAGCAGTTGCTCATCGGGCGTGTGGCAATAGTGTTCGTCGCGCGGCGTGGTGAGTGCTAGCCCGGATTATTCATGAGTGACAGCGAGGCACCTCTCTGGTAAGGGTGTGGTGACGAAACCAGCCCACGCCAGGAGGTGCCCGCATGCCGCAGTCTGCCACACCCGTCTATCGCTTTTCCGGCCCGCCCCAGCCGCTGCAGGCCCGCTTCGATGGGGGCCGGCTGACCAGTGATGGCGGCTTGCCGTGGCTGGAACAGGCCGAGCAGGCGCTCGGGCTGTGCGCCGCGTTCGCCGCGGTGATCCCCGACTGGCGGCGCGGTCCAGTGCGCCATAGCCTGGAGAGCCTGGTCCGGCAGCGGGTCTTCCAGATCGCCTGCGGGTACGAAGACCAGAACGATGCCGACACGCTGCGCACTGATCCGCTGCTGAGCTCGGTCTGTGGCCACCCGCCCGAGAGTGACGGGACTTGCGAGTCAGCCCACCCTCTCCCGGTTGGAGAACGCGGTCGATCGGCGGGCGTGTTACCGCTCGGCGGTGGCGATCGGCGCGTGTATCCGCGGGAGCGGGAACGCGACGGGGCGCCCACCCACATCGTCCTCGACATCGACGGCACGGACGACCCGACCCATGGCCAGCAGGAAGGAAGCGCCTATCATGGCTATTATCGGCAGCACATGCTCCACCTGCTGCTGATCTTCGATGGCGAGACGCACCAGCCATCACCGCGGTCTTGCGCCCTGGCAACACCCACGGTATGCCGGGGTCAAGGCCGTGCTCAAGCGCGTGGTCCGCGCCATCCGCGCCTGCTGGCCGGACGTGACGATCGAAATCCGGATGGACCGCGGGGGCGGTGCTGGGCGATCTACGACTGGTGCGAGAGCGAAGGCATTGCCTACACCATTGGCCTGACCACCAATCCCCGCCTGACGGCGCTACTGCTCCCCGCCGCCGAAGCGCAGCGCCAGCGGGCCGCAACCGGCGCGAGGCGTCCGCCTCCTTGGCGAGGTGACCTATCAGGCCGAGAGCCTGGGACCATCCCCGGCGGGTGATCGTCGCCGAGGCGCTGCCCAAGCGGACCGAACACCCGCTTCGTGGTCACCACGCGGGATGATCCGCCCGAGGCGCTCTACGATTGGTACGTCGAGCGCGTACGATGGCGGAGAACGCCATCAAGGATCTGAAAGTGGCCTGCTTCGCCGATCGCTTGAGTTGCCACCGTTTCTGGGCCAACCAATTCCGCTTGTTGCTGCACGCGGCCGCGTACTGGCTGCTCGATACCGTGCGCCGCTGGCTGAGCGACCAGCACGTCCCGCGCCTGCAACTGGACACCCTGCGGCTGCGCCTGCTCAAGATCGGCGGGCGCGTCTACCAGTGGCGCGATCACGTCCGCCTGCGCCTCGCGGCCAGTCATCCCGGGCAACCGCTCTGGGACCATCTGACCGCCTATCATCGCCGCCATGAATAATCCGGGCTAGCCAGATGCGGTCGCCAACGAGGGCCATGCTGGTCATCGTTATCGGTGCGCGATCAGCCGAGATCGATCCAGAAGCGCAGGGTGCACCCGGGTCCGGTGCGGGACGGGGTGGCGCCTTCCAGATGGCCTCCATTGCGCTCGATGATCGTGCGCGAGGCGATATTGTCCTCGTCGCAGGTCACCAGTACGCGCGCCAACCCGAGCGCCTTGGCTTCTGGCAAGGCCAGGGCGAGGATCATCGTGCCGTAGCCCATCCGCCGTTTGGAGGGACGAATCATGTGGCCAATGTGGCCGACGGTTCGGATCAACGCCTCGTCGTGCGTATTCCGGATCGACAGGCGGCCGATGAAGGTCTCCCCCTCCATGAGCCAGAGCACGGTTTCCGGCGCCTGATCCGGCGGGAGTTTGCCAGCATCGGTGCGTGCACGCTGCGATGCAACATAGGCGGGAAAGTCGGCGGCCACCGAGGCCAGGTCGAGGTGGGCGAAGCGGGGTTCGGTCTGAAACTCGCGCAATCCCTCCAGGACGCTCTCGCGATAGGCCGAATCAGGAGGAATCAAGCGGAGGGTCTTGGGCAAGGTGCGGTCCGATTCAGGAGAGACCGAGGCGGCGGGAATCGACGCGAAACGGTCACAAATCCGCCTGACGGCATCGTGCTAACGCGCCGGCAGTCCTCCAATTCGAGTGGAACGGCGGCATGCCGTGGTCAAGAAATCGCCGCAACGCTGCGCTCTCGCCCGCCATATTCTCGCCTCCATGCCCGGCGTCAACAAAGGATCATCAGACCAGGGCGTGTCGCACGGCGATCGCGGCGGCCTCCCGCCGGTTAGCGGCACCGAGTTTGGCCAGGACATTCGCGACATGGTTGCGAGCGGTAGCGGGACTGATGAACAGTTGCTCTGCAATCTCGGGGTTGGTCAACCGCTGGCAGAGCAGGACCAGAATCTCCCGCTCGCGGCGGGTAAGGTCGAAGGCGATCGACGAACCCGGAAGAGTTGCAGCGGCCAGATCGGTTGCCGCCGCGCGGCTGCCCGCCGCGGATTTGGCGGCGCCGAGTGGCTGCTGCGGTGTCTGGGGCACGGGCAACGCGGCGTCATGCAGCGATGCCCGCAAGGACGCGGTCTCGCACTCCATCGCATCGCGGCCGTCTGCCACGAATCCGCCGCGGTTCGCCTCGTGCAGCGCCGCCATTTCGAGGAAGCACGTCGCCTGCGCGGGCTTGCCAGCCGCTTCCGCAATCGCGGCCAGCCCGCGCAAACTCCTCGCCGCGCCCAGGTTGATGCGTTGCGCGGCAAGTGAAGATGCGTGCTCGCCGGACTCATGGATCAGGCGCAGACTCTCCGTATAGCGGTCGTGTGCGCGTGGCATATCGCCAGCCAGGCGGGCGCTGTCGCCCAGTGCGTTGAGCGCCTCCGCGATCCTCTCATTGTCCGGCATCCCACGCGAAAGACGAAGTGCTTCCTCGGCCAGTGCGAGCGCCTGCTGGTTTTCGCCACCGTCACGGGCGCACGCCGCGAGCGCCAGGAGGGTCGATGCGATGCCGCGCTGGTCTTGCCGCTTGCGGAACAGGGTCAGCGCCTCGGTAAAGCACGCGATGGCCTGGTCACGCGTTAGTGCCTCTCCGGCCGGGTCGCCTTGCCGGACCGTCTCGCCCAGGACGAGAAGCGTCTCAGCAACCATCTGCGGCAATTCAAGTTCCCGAAACAGGGTCAGCGCCTCGGTAACGTGAGGCAACGCGCGTTCGGGATTGCCTTGCCGTCGTTCAAGATTCCCCAGGTGACGCAACACCAGAGCGATGCCAAACTGGTCGCCCAACGGCCGCAGGAGGAGGAGCGATTCCTCGAGCAGCGGCTTGGCGCGGGCCGCCTCGCCCCGTTCATCCGCAACCGCCGCGACCTGTCCCAGCAGGAGCGCCTTCTGGGCCTGGGCGCACCATGGCCGCCGGTAGCACCACAAGCATCCGCCATGATCGTAAATCTCGCGGTATCGCGCCAGTGCCTCCTCGAGCAACGCCGCTGCCTGATCCAGTTCTCCCTTCCCCCAGGCCGCGAGACCAAGCATGTAATGCGCATGGGCAATACCGCCCTGATCGCCGAGCCGGCGGTCGATCGCGAGCGTTTCTTCCAGGAGCCGGGTGACTGCCGCGCTGTTCCCGAGAGGGAGCTCCATCGCCGCGAGACCGCGCATTGCCGCCACTCGCAAGATCTCCGGGGAATGCTGACTCTCGTCCAATGCCCGGCGCAGGCGATCGCGCCCCTCGCTCCAATGCCCCCGGGCCTCCCAGAACACCCAGAGCGCGGAGGCAAGGCGGAGGCAGCACTCGTTCTGACTCTGCTCTTCACTCCAGTCGAAGGCCGCGCGAAAGTTGTCATGATCGGCCTCGAGGAGCGCGAGCCAGCGTGGCTGGTCCGGACCGCCAAACAGTTGACCATCCGCTGTCTCCGCGAGCGCCACAAAGTACGCGGCGTGCGCGTTGCGCGTTGCAACCTGCTCCTGGCTTGCCGCCAACACCTCGAGTCCGTACTCGCGAATCGTCTCCAGGGTCCGGAAGCGCGGTCTGCCCGCTTCGGACCTGCCGTCGATCGGCACGAGCGGCACGATGAGGCTGTGCTCGGCCAATTCGCCTAATCGGCCCAGCATCGAGAGCGCATCGCCGCCTCCAATGGCTGCGGCCGCATCCAGATCGAAACCACCGGTGAAGACCGCGAGACGCCGAAACAGTTGCCGCGCATCGGCATCGAGCAGGTCGTACGACCAGGCAATCGCATCGCGGATGGTCTGGTGCCGGGCCGGTAGGTCGCGCGCGCCGTCTTTGAGTACCCGCATGCGCTGGCTCAAAAGGGCCAGGAGTGCCGCTGGCGAGAGGAGCGCGCAGCGAGCGGCGGCGAGCTCGAGGGCCAGGGGCAGTCCGTCCAACCGCTGGCAAATCTCCGCGATCGCGCCCGCGTTGTGGTCCGCGATGGCAAAGTGCGGATTGGCGGCCCGGGCGCGCTGCACGAAGAGCGTGACCGCCGACGAATCTTCGACTGCCTCGAGCGCGGTGACGCCCGTTGCCGGAACCATGAGCGGCGGGACGGACTGGATCTGTTCGCCGCGGATGCGCAGCGGGGCTCTGCTCGTGGCCAGAATCTGGAGCGCCGGGCATTTGCTCAGCAATGCGGTCATGAACTCGCCGACAGCAGCCAGGAGATGTTCACAGTTGTCCAGGACCAGCAGCCGCTGCGCCGGGCGCAACATGGCGATGATGGCGTCGAAAACGGACACGTCGGGTCGAGGTGGCACATCCAACGCGGACGCGATCGCGGCCGGAAGGAGATTGGGGTCTGTTAGCGGAGAAAGGTCGATAAAGACGACCCCATCAACGAAATGGTCGGCGATATCCCACGTGATGGCCAGAGCCAGCCGTGTTTTCCCGACGCCACCGGGCCCGGTCAGCGTCAGGAGGGGCACGGCCTCGTCGAGGATGAAGGCGCGGGCGGCGGCAATCTCGGCATCCCGGCCGATGAGCCGGGTGCGAGCGATCGGCAGGGTAGCAAGCGATGCTGGCGATGGTGCGTCCACGGCGGCCCGTTCCGATTCCGACTGAACCGCCGCCGGCAGCGCGCCAGATGATCGTGAGCGGCTGGGAAAGTGTAGCAATGAGATGGCAGGCCTCGTTTCGCCAGACGGATGGCAGAAGAGCCGCCGCGGCAGCATGCTGCCGCGGCGGTGTTAGACCTCGTAGACGGTGGTGATGGCCGCGCCGCCGTCGCAGCGCCAGGCATTGAATGACGCCGCGACCGCCCGCCACGCCGCGCTCGGCCCGGCGCGTAACGCCAATCCGGGCGATGACGCGCGACGTGGCCGGGCCTCCAACCGGACGAATCTCACGCGGGCGCTGGCACCTGATGGATCTTGCTGTAAGGCCGCCAGGTCCAGGCGGTCCCATCAGCCTTGAGCATCGTCACCTCATCATCTGCATTCATGGCGATGGCGACCACCGATGACACGCCCTCCACGCGTTCCGGCGGATTGCGCGGCGCATCCGTGTAGCGATCCCAGTTCCACGTCCAGATCGTCCCATCGGCGGCCAGGGCAGCATCGGCCTGCGATCCCGTCGCGATGGCGACCATGGGCGCCAGTCCGGTCACCTGCATTGGGCTGGGATTGGCAACCCACCCCCA
This sequence comes from Thermomicrobiales bacterium, assembly GCA_046328335.1. Classification (GTDB taxonomy): domain Bacteria; phylum Chloroflexota; class Chloroflexia; order Thermomicrobiales; family UBA6265; genus JACCXM01. Next base: position 9,947 of record JAXLWU010000020.1, on the reverse strand, counting down.
GGTCCAGACCGCGCCGTCGCTCGTGAGAGCCAGATTGCGCACGGAACCGGCGGCGATCGCCACCACCTGAGCCAGTCCCGGAATCTGGGTCGGGGTGAATTGTTCCTTGAGCCCGCCCCACGTCCAGACTGTGCCATCGCTCCGCAGCGCGAGGACACTGAGATTGCCGCCGGACAGCATTACCACGTCGGTGATCCCCGGCACCACCGCCGGCGTCGCGCTGTTCTCCAGTGATCCCGTCCCCAATTCTCCGAACTGGCCGCGCCCCCAGGCCAGCACCGTCCCATCGGCCTTGACCGCGAAACTGGTGCGATCGCTGGCGGCCACCGCTTTGATATCGCTCAGGCCGGGTACGGGCACTGGGACCTGACTACAGGGGAGGTGGTGGATGGGACAATCATCGGTCGCCACGCCAATCTGCCCGAAGTCGTTGGCGCCCCAGGCCCAGACCGTGCCGTCCGCCCGGGCGGTCAGGCCATGCCCATTGCCGAAGGCGATGGAGCGCACCTGATCGAGTCCGGTCGCTTGGATAGGAGCAGTGGTGCTGTCGGCGCCGTCAGGCGCGGTGGCGCCGAGATCCCACTCGCTGTTGCATCCCCAGCCCCAGACCGTGCCATCCGTGCGCAGGGCAAGGGCATGGCAGGCATTGCTCGCAATGGCGATAGTGTTGTCAAGACCATCCGTGGACGACCGCGCTGTAGCTGTACCTGCGTATGTCAACTGAGCCACCAGGGCAGCGCACAGGGCCAAGAGCAGATGAACTCTCTGTCGCAACGATGTTGGTCCGAAAGTAGGCATTTGTCCGTCCCTGTCGAACTGGCGAATTGTTAGGACGTGCGTGCTACGCGGAAGGCGTGGCGGCGCCTGCGTCGCTAGCAGACTGGTCATCCGCTGGTGGGTAGATATTGACAACCGACAAGACGACCGGTTCCGTCCCTTCGTTGCGGTTCTCGCCGGCAGCATAGGGCGGCCAGAGGAAGCCATCCCCCGGTCCGACCTGGGTCTCCTCACCAGCGGGCAAGATCTCTGTGGTCCCCTGCGCATCCGGAGTCGCCGGATTGGCGGCCCGGGTGATCTTGATGTCCACGCTGAAATGGCCCACGGTCAAGGCGCCGGATTCCACCAGATGCAGGCCCAACCCAGGATCGCCCGGGGGGAAGGTCACACTCGCCCCCGGCGCGAACTCGAGCCGGAAGAGGGTGACGCTGGCGGGGGCGGCTGGTAGGGTCGCGGCGTCCAGGACGCCGAAGTCGGCGACATCGGGGAAGGTGAATTCCCCGGTCACGATCGGTTCCACTGCAGCTGGGGTCGCGTCCTGCGCGACGACCTGAGGTACGGCCGTGAGGGCGAGCAGCACGACGATGACCGACACGAGGGACACGAGACGACGCATGATGACCGTCCTTCCTACCTCAACGGGCTGCCACAGCAGCAGCCACACAATGCTTGATTCCAGCGACCCACCGCGTTCGACGACGCTCCCTGCGGGTACGCGCCCCACGCTGCGTCCCGGCGACAGAAGGTTCAATCTTCCGAGGAGCACATCAGCAGGATGTCCCTCACGGACGTCTCGCCGACCTGAGCGATGTCCCCGGGACCGCAGCGGTTCATGGCCCAGCGTTCCTCGCACTGCGCGATTCGCTCGAGTGCCTTGCCGCGGACGTGTTGCTTGCAGCGCTGCCTGATTGAATCTCGAAGCGGAATCACTCGACCGCGCAGAGCGAACGGTGGGCATCGGCTAGGTAGCCGACGGCGTCGCCGTACCCGCGGCGCTCTCGTCCGGCAGCACCGGCGTCCCCAGCGGCTCCACTGGCAGGACCGTCAGCCGGACGCCGGTGGCGGGTGACTCGATCGCGATGGCGAGCGAGCCGTCCTCATAGTGTCCGACGAGGGTGCCGTCTTCCACCAGGGCGTTCCCGGTCTCGTCGACCTCTGCGGTAAGCCGTCCCTCTCCCAGGACCAGCCGGTCGTCGATGGAGAAGTAGACGTAGAGGGTCACCTCAGCGGTTCGTTCGCCAATCGGTTGCCACACCCCGCTGATCACTATGCCATCCGGCAACACCTCGGAATAGGTGCCGTCGGCATGGAAGGTGGAATAGGAGGCGAAGGGTTCGTCCCCGGTATTCGAAACGACAGTCCGCCAGAGGCCGACGACCGGGTGTGTCGCCGTGGCCGCCGGAGTCACGTCGGCGGCACCGGCACGAGGAGCAGCGGTGAGCGCGAACAGGAGGGCGACAATCCAACCGAGGGACGCGAGCCGGCGCATAGTGACTGTCCTTCCTGAGTTCCCATAATGGCGAGCGATCAATCCGCCGAACGGTCTTCGACCGGAAAACCACCGCCCGGCACTGGACCCGCTGCCAATGCCGGGCGCAGGCATTCCCCGTGTGTCTAGCGATGCCCACCACCTCCGATGATGGACCCCCGGGCCTCGGTGGTATCGACGCCGAGCGCGAGGCTGACGGCGACCAGAGCGAGGGCGACCACGAGGGGAAGCAGCCGGCTGTCGAAGGCGAGGAGGCGGCTGTCGTACAGGGCGGCATTCGCGGTGAACTGCCAGGTGCGCATCGGCGTGATCCTTTCTGACGGCGTGCGGATGACGCGGGTCGGGCGGGTGCCAGTGTGGCTAGCGGTGACCACCACTACCGATGACTCCCGGCCCGGCCTCTGTGGTATCGACGCCAAGGAGGAGGCTGCCAACCAGGGTGAGGACGAGGGCGGCCACGACCTGGATGCGGCGATCGAGGAGCAGCGGCAGGACAACGGTGGCGAGGGTGGCGGTGAACGGCCGGGTCATGTGAGGACTCCCTTCCTTCGACGTGATGGTCGGACCCGCATCTCCCGGGGTCGGCGCCGGTCTGTCTGGCACACTTTCAGGATGCGCCGCGCGGACCTGATCCACATGGGTCAGGGTGACCCAGAAAGTGACCTATTTGGGGAGGGTCACGGGAGCGGCCCGCGGCTTCCGGACTGGGACGAGGAATCTTCGTCGGGTGCTAGCGCCGGCACGATTCCCGAGGTCCTTCCTGCGTCGGGATGACACAACGAGACCCCCTCCCAGACGACACCATTGTCTCCATAAGATTGCACACAGGACGAGCCGTCCTCCCCGTCCTGTATCTTCAAGCGTCAGCCACAGGTAAACGCCTGCCGCGATGATGAACGCGGCGTCGACTCTCGTGCGTATCATCTTCAAAGACGATTGACGGAGGAGAGTCAGGGAGCGCACGACGCCGCGGCGCTGTCACGCGCGGGGCCAGCATGCCATGAGGATCATCGCGTTTCAGGATGTGGTCCCAGAACCACCCCCGGTCGGGGAGTTGCTGGAGCGCGCCCGGGAAGGGATCGAGGAGGGGGTCACCACCGCCGCCCGGGAATCAGCGGGATTCATCATCGATCTCGGCGCCGTGCTCGCCTCGGTGGCGTGGCTGGCCTTTGTCGTCCTCGCCATCGTCCTGGCTGGCCGCCGTGTGCGCAGCTGGTCGACAAGACGGGCGATCGAACGCTGGCCGGACCGGCCCAACCGGGCGACGCTGATCGATCAGGTGTTGCAGATTGCCTTCGTGGTGATCGCGTTCCTGTTCGGGTTGCGCACCCTCGGCATCTACCCGGACTCTCTGGTCACCGCCATCGGCATCATCGTCGCCGCGCTTTCGATCGCCCTCCAGGACGTGCTCAAGAATCTTGTGGCTGGCGTCTACCTGCTGGTGGAGCAACCGTTCCGGGATGGCGACCGGCTCTCCATCCCTGGCGTCGGCGGCAACCCCGACGGCTGGGTCGAAAAAGTGAGCATGCGGGTGACACAACTCCGCAATCCACAACGGGAGTTGATGCTGATCCCGAACTACATCCTTTTTTCATCGATCGTCGTCAACCGCACCGAGCGGGAGCCCTATTCCCTGGCGCTACGGCTCTCGTTCGTCGATTCCCCGGCCAGGGAAATCGAGGGCGAAATCCAGGCTGTCCTGGCGCCGATCCTCGGTAACAGAGTCACGCCGCCCTCAATCAGTCTCACCGGTGCCGGTCCCCTCGGCACCGCCGCCGAGGTGCGAGTCTGGTTCCCGCCCGATCAGGAGTTGCGGCACACGGTCATCGTCGCCATGAACGAGCGGTTCCCGGAAGCCTTCCTCGAGGTCATCTCGGGGTGAGAACACATGCCGGGGCGTCTTTCCCGGAGGTCATTTACTTCGATTCGAGTACTCACTGGAACCGGAACAGGATGATGGACGGCGCGTGATCGTCGCGCCAGCCCTCACCCCAACCCCTCTCCCTGTGCGCAGGGAGAGGGGCTCGTGGTCGTCGCGGCTGCTCCAGCGCCGAGCGAACGCGCAATTCGCGTCGCACCTTCCGTTGAGATACCGGTGGGCGTGAGGCTTGAACCGTGATGACATGGAAGAAGTGGCGCTGAAAGAAGATCACCTGCGTTGACGCTTCAAGGAGTGACTGGAGGGTGATGACAGCAAGTCCGTCGTTCATCACAATTGCGGGCAGCGACCCTTCGCCTGCCTGGAAGCAGCGTCGGCTGATCGTCATCTGGACGCCGCGACCAAGCGGAGAATCCAGTCATCGTGAGGTGCACAATGCCCCTGCCTGACTACCAGAAGTTCATGCTGCCCCTGCTGCAATACCTCAGTGATGGCCAAACGAGAAGTCGCGCCGAACGGGCTGAGTGGCTTGCCAATCACTTTCAGCTGACAGAGGCACAGCGCGAGGAGCTCCTGCCAAGTGGAAAATCAACGACCCTGTACAGCCGCATGGGCTGGGCGGGAACCTACCTTCTCAAGGCGGGGCTCCTCGATCGACCAGCGCGCGGCCGCGTGCGCATCACGCCGCGAGGCATGGAGGCTCTGGAGGAGAGTCACCGCGGGACCCCAATTGACATTCGTTATCTCCGGCGTTTCCCGGAGTTCGTCGCATTCGAATCGCAGGCGCAAGAACCTGGCGGAACGGGACGCACAACGGCTGGCGACACCCCGCCGCAGCCGCTTGCGCAGACCCCACAAGAAGCCATGGAAGCCGGGTATCAAGCGCTTCGTGCCGCGCTCGCGAGCGATCTCCTCGACCGGATCAAGTCCGGCTCTCCCAAGTTCTTCGAGCAGTTGGTGCTTGACCTTCTGGTCGCCATGGGCTATGGCGGATCACGCTCCGACGCCGCGCGGGCTGTTGGCGGAAGTGGTGACGGAGGCGTTGATGGGTACATTAAGGAGGACAAACTCGGACTCGATTCGATTTACTTGCAGGCAAAGCGATGGCAGGAATCCGTCGGTCGGCCGATTGTCCAAGCATTCGCCGGCAGTCTCGAAGGCCACCGCGCGCGAAAAGGGGTGCTGATCACGACATCGAGGTTCAGCCAAGACGCGCACGACTATGTCCGCCGCATCGAGAAGCGCATCGTCCTGATCGACGGCCGGCAATTGACTGATCTCATGATTGACTACGGCGTCGGCGTGACTGAGGTAGTCACCTACGCTGTCAAGCGCCTCGATGAAGACTACTTCGAAGAGCCATAGGTTCCCAAGTCCCACAACCAACACGATCCGTCCTGGGATAGGTTTCCGACGTTCAACAGGGAGTTTGGGTTAACTCTGGCTGGTTGAGGGGCTCGTGCGTCACCAGCGAGCCCCTCTCCCATTGCGATGGGTTGGGGAGAGGGCCAGCGCGGCGAATGCGCCCAACCTCCCCTCGTTAGGGCTCGACGGGAGAGGAGTTGGGGTGAGGATTCTGCGCGAGTGACGCGTCGGTCATCATTCCGAACATCGGCCCGAGTTTCTAGGCACCCCGCCGCAACGGCGGAATGCGCAGGGTCCAGCCTAGTGCGCCTGCTCCGCCTGCCGGCTGCGCCAGGCGAGGAAGAGCAACACCGCGCCGCCGATCAGCGCGATCCACCCCAGGACGCCCAGCCGGTTCGCGGCGTTTGTCTCGCCCGAGGTCAACAGCACGATCGCCAGGATGACCAGCAGCAGCGCGTTGACGATCGGCCGCAACCAGGAATCACCGTCATCCCGGCCTATCAGCGCGCCGGCCACCCCGACGAGGGCATAGGCGATCAATCCGAAGGCCAGCATGTTCCGCGCCGAAAGCGCATCGAGCGACGGCAGCAACATGCCGCGCAGCACGAGCAGCACCCCGACCGTGGCACCGATCCCGGCCTGCAACAGCGTGTAGCGGTCGCCCGCTCCTTCCTCCGCCCGCAACTGGGCGATGATGTGCAGAACGCTCTCGACGAGCAGGATCAGGGCGATCAACTGGATGATCAGCCCCGCCGCGGACGCCGGCGCCAGCAACAGGTAGAGCCCGATCGCGACCAACAGGACGCCCTGGGCGCCTGTCACCCACCAGGGTGTCCCCGCTCGCCACGGCGCGTGCTCGCTGGCCATGGAAAATGCTTGCTCGGCCACGTTGCCCCCTTCCCTGAACTGTGTGCCCAATCAGATTCCGGCCGCCTGCGGCACCCACGCCCGCGGACGATAGCGAACTCACGGCTGCAACAGCATAATGGAATCCCGCGCCGCGTGTGGCGAGTCTTTCATCTCGATCAGACGCGGTGGGCTCCCGCCCGTATCGAGCGGGACATGCATGGGAGCGCTTTCGCTCCAGGCGGGGAGACGGCGAATGATCGGCGCGATCGTGGCAACAATCCCGTTGGGGTTGGGTATCGCGCTCAATCCGCTGGCGATCGTCGTCAGCATTCTCATCCTGCGCGCCACCGATTCGCGGCGCAATGGCATCGCCTTCGCCATCGGCTGGGTTCTTGGTCTCGCCCTGCTGGTCGTCCTCTCCACGTTGATCGTCCAGGATCAGGTCGTCACCCGGCATCGCACGCCGCCGACCTTCATCCCCTGGGTCTGGACTGCGCTCGGCGGCTTCATGCTCCTCGCGGCGGCGCTGGCGCTGTGGCGCGGCCGCCAACAGGGTGAACGAGCCGGACCGCCGCGCTGGCTGCGCGCCATCGATGGCGGCCAAGCCTGGCACAAGATGGCCATCGGTCTCTTCCTAGCAACCTTCAGCCTGCGCAACCTGGCCCTGCTCGCGGCCGCGGCGAGCGTGATCGGTCAGGCCGGTCTCGTGAAGGTCGAAATGGCGATCGTGGCGGCGGCGTTCGTCGCGATCAGTTCCGCCGGAATCTTGATTCCGCTCTTCGTCCGTCTCTTCGGCGGCGAGAGCGCCGATGCCATTCTCCAGCAATGGGGCGATTGGTTGACGACGCATATGGCTACCCTCACCGCAGCGGTGCTGGCAGTGCTCGGTCTCTATCTGCTCAGCAAAGGTCTACCCGGCGTGCTGTAGCCACCTGCCAATGTCGTCGCTTGACAGCCACCGGGGCGCCGACGAAGATGCTCCGCGAGTCATGTGTTGCTAACTTGCGTCATCGTTTTGCGGTATGGAATTCAAGGAGTTACTCCCCCATGTCATCTTCGAGCGAAGCGGCTCGGCAGTACTCACGCGCCCATGGCGAGCAGTTCCTGACGGAATTGATCGAGGTGCTGCGCATCCCGAGCATCAGTACCGATCCCGCGCACGCGGACGATATCGCGCGTACCGCCGACTGGCTGGCCGACCACTTGCGCGCGCTCGGCGCGGCGAATGTCGCGGTGATGCCGACCGCCGGCTACCCGGTGGTCTACGGCGAGTGGCTCGGCGCGGGGCCGGACAAGCCGACCGTCCTCGTCTACGGGCACTACGATGTCGTTCCTGCCGCGCGCGAGGATGGTTGGGATACGGACCCGTTCGACCCGGTCGTCAAGGACGGCAAGGTCTTCGCCCGCGGCGCCACTGATGACAAGGGCCAACTCTTCATCCACGTCAAGGCGCTGGAGTCGTACCTGAAATCCGGGGACGGTCCGCCGGTCAATCTGAAATTCCTGCTCGAAGGGGAAGAGGAAATCTCGTCGCCAAATCTACGCCCCTTTATGGAGGAGCATCTCGATCTCCTCCAGGCCGACGTCTGCGTCATCAGCGACTCCTCGATGCCGACCATCGACCGGCCGGCGATCACCCACAGCCTGCGCGGCATGACCTATATCGAGGTCCACGTCGAAGGGCCGCACGACGATCTGCACAGCGGCTTCTACGGCGGCGCGGTCCACAATCCCGCCCTGGCGCTGGTCGAGATCCTCGCCCAACTCTTCAATCCGGACCACAGCATCGCCGTGCCAGGGTTCTACGACGAGGTCGTGCCGCTCACCGCGGCGGAGCGGACCGAGATTGCCAAGACGGACATGAGCGAGGAGGAACTGCTGGCGGCCACCGGCGTCCCGGCCCCGTGGGGTGACGCGGCCTACACCATCCGCGAGCGCGTCTCCGCGCGGCCAACGCTGGAGATCAACGGCCTTGGCAGCGGCTGGACCGGACCAGGTCCCAAAACCATCATCCCGGCCACGGCGATGGCCAAGATCAGTTGCCGGCTGGTCGGAAATCAGGATCCGCACCGGATCTACGAACTGCTGAAGCGCTATATCGAAACCTTGACGCCGCCGACGGTGCGCGTCCGTGTCGAACTGATCACCACGGGCGAACCGGCGCTGATTGATTTCACGCTGCCGGAGATGCAGGCCGCGGCCCGCGCCTACGAGCGCGGCTGGGGCGCGACCCCGGTCTTCACCCGTGGCGGCGGCAGCATCCCGATCGTCGCCGATATCTTCACGCTGCTGAAGATTCCGGTCGTGATGATGGGTTATGGGCTCGATACCGACGGTCTGCACGGCACCAACGAGCACTACAGCATCGAGATGTTCCAGCGCGGAATCGAAACGGCGATCGTCTATCTCGACGAACTGGCGCAACTCCCACGTTGAGATCCGGCAGGGACTGTCGCTACATAAGTGCAGTCCCCGTGGTTACGAGCCGTTTGCGGTGGCAACAGGATGACGATGAGACACCGATTTCTCTGCCACGCCAATACGTCATGCTGAGCCCACAGGCGAAGCATCTCGGCACCCCGCGCGCGATCTCCGGGTGCCGCCGAGATGCTTCCTTCGTCAGCATGGCACGGGAGTGAGGCGATGACCTCGAGTCCCAAGCATCACGCCGAATCACCGATCTCCACCGGTCACCTGCCGTCCCCGGAGCGCGTTCGCGCACTGGTCGATGCCGCCCATGAACGGTTCAAGGCGAACGACGAGGGCCGCAACGCCGATCACTACCCGGCGCTGGCGCGGGTGCCGCGCGATCTCTTCGGCATCTGCATCGTCGGAGTCGACGGCGCCATCGTCGCCGCTGGCGACGCCGACATCCCGTTCACCATCATGAGCGTCGCCAAACCGTTCGTTTTCGCCCTCGTCTGCGATGCCCTGGGGATCGAGGAGGCGCGGGCGTTGATCGGCGTCAACGCGACGGGACTCCCTTTCAATTCGGTAATGGCGATCGAACTGAATACGGCGGGCAAGACCAACCCGATGGTCAACTCCGGGGCGATCGCGACCACCAGTCTGGCGCCGGGGTCGAGCGCGGAGGAGCGCTGGCGCTTCATCCACGCTGGCCTCTCGCGCTTCGCGGGCCGCGATCTGGCGCTGGATGAGGAGGTCTACGAGTCGGCCACGTCATCGAATCATCGCAACCGGGCGATCGCCCGCCTGCTGGAAGGGTACGGCCAGCTGGGCTGCGATCCGGAGACGGCCGTCGATCTCTATACCCGGCAGAGTTCCCTGGCGGTGACCGCACGCGATCTGGCCGTGATGGCGGCGACTCTCGCGGACGGCGGCGTCAATCCGGTCACGGGCGAGCGGGTGGTGGACGGCGCGGTCTGCCAGCGGGTGCTGGCGGTGATGGCCACCGCTGGCCTCTACGAAACCTCCGGCGATTGGCTCTACGATATCGGCCTGCCGGGCAAGAGCGGCGTCGGCGGCGGGATCATCACCGTTGCGCCGGGGAAGGGCGGGATGGGCACCTTCGCGCCGCCTCTCGACAGCGCTGGCAACAGCGTCAAGGGACAACTCGCGGCCCGGTTC